>NZ_FVZD01000001.1:0-841 GCF_900166605.1 Marinococcus halophilus | reverse complement strand
GCGTTCGTCCTGAGCCAGGATCAAACTCTCCGTAAAAAGTTTGATGCTGTGGCATCAGTGATGCCCTAAAAAAGTGTTGCTTTTGATTGGGGCTCTGGCTTGTCTTTCCTTTTCAAAGAACGATCTGCCGCTCAAAGCGACAATTAATATCATATCAACTGTGCTTCACAGCGTCAATGACTTTTTTAAAAAAAGTTTGGTGGAGCCTAGCGGGATCGAACCGCTGACCTCCTGCGTGCAAAGCAGGCGCTCTCCCAGCTGAGCTAAGGCCCCAATATATTAGATGGTCGGGAAGACAGGATTTGAACCTACGACCCCTTGGTCCCAAACCAAGTGCTCTACCAAGCTGAGCTACTTCCCGTTATTGAATAAATAATTGGTGCGCCCGAGAGGACTTGAACCCCTAGCCTTCTGATCCGTAGTCAGACGCTCTATCCAATTGAGCTACGGGCGCATAAATGGAGCGGGAGACGGGATTCGAACCCGCGACCCCCACCTTGGCAAGGTGGTGTTCTACCACTGAACTACTCCCGCAAAATCATGGTGAGCCATGGAGGATTCGAACCTCCGACCCTCTGATTAAAAGTCAGATGCTCTACCAACTGAGCTAATGGCTCATATTAATGGTGGAGGATGACAGGATCGAACTGCCGACCCCCTGCTTGTAAGGCAGGTGCTCTCCCAGCTGAGCTAATCCTCCACGAATATTTAAATGCCCGGCAGCGATCTACTTTCACGGGGGGAGAGCCCCCGGCTATCATCAACGCTGAAGAGCTTAACTTCCGTGTTCGGCATGGGAACGGGTGGGACCTCTTCGCTGTTGCCACCGGACCGGCCCGTC
>NZ_FVZD01000006.1:0-2041295 GCF_900166605.1 Marinococcus halophilus | reverse complement strand
ACCGGCGGCCGCGTCGAAGAATGACCGCGTATCGAGTGGTTAAGAAGAAAAGGGCGCACGGTGGATGCCTTGGCACTAGGAGCCGATGAAGGACGCGACGAACGGCGAAACGCTCCGGGGAGCTGTACGTAAGCTTTGATCCGGAGATGTCCGAATGGGGGAACCCGCCTTCCGTCATGGGAAGGCGTCCGGCCGCTGAACACATAGGCGGCGGACGGTAGACCCGGAGAACTGAAACATCTTAGTACCCGGAGGAAGAGAAAGCAAACGCGATTTCCCGAGTAGCGGCGAGCGAAACGGAATCAGCCCAAACCGGGATGCTTGCATCCCGGGGTTGTAGGACCCCCGCACGGCAGGCGGGGAGGATAGGCGAAGCGGCCTGGAACGGCCCGCCAGAGACGGTAACAGCCCGGTAGCCGGCATCCTCCCCCCGCCGGGGGTATCCTGAGTACGACGGGACACGAGAAATCCCGTCGGAAGCTGGGAGGACCATCTCCCAAGGCTAAATACTCCCTAGTGACCGATAGTGAACCAGTACCGTGAGGGAAAGGTGAAAAGCACCCCGGAAGGGGAGTGAAACAGATCCTGAAACCGTGTGCCTACAAGAAGTCGGAGCCCGTTAAGGGGTGACGGCGTGCCTTTTGTAGAATGAACCGGCGAGTTACGCTCGTCTGCAAGGTTAAGCCGCAAAGGCGGAGCCGCAGCGAAAGCGAGTCTGAAGAGGGCGATCAAGTAGGCGGGCGTAGACCCGAAACCAGGTGATCTACCCATGACCAGGGTGAAGGCCAGGTAACACTGGCTGGAGGCCCGAACCCACGCAAGTTGAAAATTGCGGGGATGAGTCGTGGGTAGCGGTGAAATGCCAATCGAACCTGGAGATAGCTGGTTCTCCCCGAAATAGCTTTAGGGCTAGCCTCGGGTACGAGAGTCCTGGAGGTAGAGCACTGATTGGACGAGGGGTCCTTCCCGGATTACCGAATTCAGTCAAACTCCGAATGCCAGTGACTTGCTGCCCGGGAGTCAGACGGCGAGTGCTAAGATCCGTCGTCGAGAGGGAAACAGCCCAGACCACCGGCTAAGGTCCCTAAGTCTGCGTTAAGTGGAAAAGGATGTGGAGTTGCTTAGACAACTAGGATGTTGGCTTAGAAGCAGCCATCATTGAAAGAGTGCGTAATAGCTCACTAGTCGAGTGACTCTGCGCCGACAATGTACCGGGGCTAAACGCAGCACCGAAGCCGTGGACTCTCCCGCATGGGAGAGATGGTAGGGGAGCGTTCTAGGGGCCCCGAAGCCGGACCGTGAGGACCGGTGGAGCGCCTGGAAGTGAGAATGCCGGTATGAGTAGCGAAAAGAAGGGTGAGAATCCCTTCCGTCGAAAACCCAAGGTTTCCTGAGGAAGGCTCGTCCGCTCAGGGTTAGTCGGGTCCTAAGCCGAGGCCGATAGGCGTAGGCGATGGAAAACAGGTTGATATTCCTGTACCACCTCCGTTCCATTTGAGTGATGGGGGGACGCAGGCAGGCACGGCCGCGCGCTAATGGACATGCGCGTTGAAGCTGGCAAGGCCGGGGGAGCGGCAAATCCCTCCCCCAGACGGCCAAGCGGTGACCAGGAGGGCCCTACGGGGCCCGAAGGGCCGGCACCTACCCTGCCAAGAAAAGCCTCTAGCGAGGAACGTGGTGCCCGTACCGTAAACCGACACAGGTAGGTGGGATGAGTATTCTAAGACGCGCGGGAAAACTCTCGTTAAGGAACTCGGCAAAAGGACCCCGTAACTTCGGGAGAAGGGGTGCTCCCCGGGGTGCATAGCCCCAGGGAGCCGCAGTGAAAGGGCCCAAGCGACTGTTTATCAAAAACACAGGTCTCTGCGAAGCCGTAAGGCGAAGTATAGGGGCTGACACCTGCCCGGTGCTGGAAGGTTAAGAGGAGGCGTTATCCCCCTCCGGGGGGAGAAGCGCCGAATTGAAGCCCCAGTAAACGGCGGCCGTAACTATAACGGTCCTAAGGTAGCGAAATTCCTTGTCGGGTAAGTTCCGACCCGCACGAAAGGTGCAACGACTTGGGCACTGTCTCAACGAGAGACCCGGTGAAATTATAATACCTGTGAAGATGCAGGTTCCCCGCGACAGGACGGAAAGACCCCATGGAGCTTTACTGTAGCTTGACATTGGATGTGGGTACCACTTGTACAGGATAGGTAGGAGCCATCGAATCCGGACCGCCAGGTTCGGAGGAGGCGCTGGTGGGATACTACCCTGGTGGTATCGACATTCTAACCGCAGGCCGTGATCCGGCCTCGGGACCGTGTCAGGTGGGCAGTTTGACTGGGGCGGTCGCCTCCCAAACAGTAACGGAGGCGCCCAATGGTTCCCTCAGAATGGTCGGACATCATTCGCAGAGTGCAAAGGCACAAGGGAGCTTGACTGCGAGACCCACAAGTCGAGCAGGGACGAAAGTCGGGCTTAGTGATCCGGCGGCACCGCATGGAAGGGCCGTCGCTCAACGGATAAAAGCTACCCTGGGGATAACAGGCTAATCTCTCCCAAGAGTTCACATCGACGGGGAGGTTTGGCACCTCGATGTCGGCTCATCGCATCCTGGGGCTGAAGTAGGTCCCAAGGGTTGGGCTGTTCGCCCATTAAAGCGGTACGCGAGCTGGGTTCAGAACGTCGTGAGACAGTTCGGTCCCTATCCGTCGCGGGCGCAGGAAAGGTGAAAGGAGCTGTCCTTAGTACGAGAGGACCGGGATGGACACACCGCTGGTGTACCAGTTGTTCCGCCAGGAGCACTGCTGGGTAGCTACGTGTGGACGGGATAAGTGCTGAAAGCATCTAAGCATGAAGCCCCCCTTAAGATGACCTTTCCCCTCTACGGAGATAAGACCCCTTGGAGATGACGAGGTAGATAGGTCCGGCGTGGACGCATGGCGACATGTGCAGCGGACGGATACTAATCGGTCGAAGTCTTATCCACGCTCAGCACGATACGCGGCGGTGGCCGCGGTCTCGGTATTTGGTTGTCAGGGCCCGACGGGCCGGTCCGGTGGCAACAGCGAAGAGGTCCCACCCGTTCCCATGCCGAACACGGAAGTTAAGCTCTTCAGCGTTGATGATAGCCGGGGGCTCTCCCCCCGTGAAAGTAGATCGCTGCCGGGCTTTTTTTATTATATTCCGCAGTAGCTCAGTGGTAGAGCAATCGGCTGTTAACCGATTGGTCGCAGGTTCGAATCCTGCCTGCGGAGCCACTGGAGAGCTGTCCGAGTGGCCGAAGGAGCACGATTGGAAATCGTGTAGGCGGCATTCCCGTCTCGAGGGTTCGAATCCCTCGCTCTCCGCCATACATATTTATTTCAGAGGCCCGTTGGTCAAGTGGTTAAGACACCGCCCTTTCACGGCGGTAACACGGGTTCGAATCCCGTACGGGTCACCATTTACGGAGGATTAGCTCAGCTGGGAGAGCACCTGCCTTACAAGCAGGGGGTCGGCAGTTCGATCCTGTCATCCTCCACCATATATTTTATATCGCGGGGTAGAGCAGTCTGGTAGCTCGTCGGGCTCATAACCCGGAGGTCGTCGGTTCAAATCCGTCCCCCGCAACCAAAAGGGCCTGTGGTGTAGTGGTTAACATGCCTGCCTGTCACGCAGGAGATCGCGGGTTCAAATCCCGTCAGGCCCGCCATTTTACCTTTATTCGTATTGACAAACAAAATGAATAAGGTATAATTTCAGTTGTCTATTCCGAATTGCTTCATTGAATCAATTTATGGCAACAATATCTAATGTGGCTCGATAGCTCAGTCGGTAGAGCAGTGGACTGAAAATCCTCGTGTCGGCGGTTCGATTCCGTCTCGAGCCACCATTCAAAAAACGCCGGTCTAGCTCAATTGGTAGAGCAACTGACTTGTAATCAGTAGGTTGGGGGTTCAAGTCCTCTGGCCGGCACCATATGTGGAGGGGTAGCGAAGTTGGCCAAACGCGGCGGACTGTAAATCCGCTCCTTCGGGTTCGGCGGTTCGAATCCGTCCCCCTCCACCACTTATACAGGGGTATAGTTTAATGGCAAAACAGCGGTCTCCAAAACCGCCAATGTGGGTTCGATTCCTACTACCCCTGCCATTTTTAATGTGTTATGTTCACATGGCGGTTGTGGCGAAGTGGTTAACGCACCGGATTGTGGTTCCGGCACGCGTGGGTTCAATTCCCACCAATCGCCCCATATTGGATAATGGGCTATAGCCAAGCGGTAAGGCATCGGGTTTTGGTCCCGTGATGCGCTGGTTCGAATCCAGCTAGCCCAGCCAATTGCGGAAGTAGTTCAGTGGTAGAACACCACCTTGCCAAGGTGGGGGTCGCGGGTTCGAATCCCGTCTTCCGCTCCATTATTAACATAAGCATTAAGCCATTCTCTGGAATGGCGGTATAGCCAAGTGGTAAGGCACGGGTCTGCAAAACCCTTATCCCCCGGTTCGAATCCGGGTACCGCCTCCATTATTAAAGAGAAGCAAACGCCTGCCGGGGTGGTGGAATTGGTAGACACACAGGACTTAAAATCCTGCGGTTGGTCATCAACCGTGCCGGTTCGAGTCCGGCCCTCGGTACCATTTTTTAGTTGAACGGCGAAGTGG
Organism: Marinococcus halophilus; assembly: GCF_900166605.1. Classification (NCBI taxonomy): domain Bacteria; kingdom Bacillati; phylum Bacillota; class Bacilli; order Caryophanales; family Bacillaceae; genus Marinococcus; species Marinococcus halophilus. Next base: position 2,036,673 of record NZ_FVZD01000006.1, on the reverse strand, counting down.
CGGAACCGGTAGACGCGCTTGACTCAAAATCAAGTGTCCTCTGGACGTGTGGGTTCGAGTCCCACCTTCGCTACCATTTAACGAGCCAGGAAAACGTTTCTAGAGAGAAGCGTTATTTTTATGTTTAATTTTAAATGCGAAAGCTGGATATAAAGAAAAAGTCTTTCCTTTTTAAAAAGGAGAGACTTTTTTTATAATTATAAGGAGAACTCCCAAACAGGAGAAGCTGCGCGCAGAAGACGGCTTTCTACGGTGCCTCCGTGAATTTGAGTAAACATATTTCCCACTGCCTGAGTAAGTTCAGCAGCAGAATCATTGGAGAGCTGTGGCCGTATAAAGGTTAATTGTATTGCTGTAGTAGTCGAACGGCTGGTTCTGCTGTCCAGGCCTGGTCCACTTAATGAGGCCAATGTTTTCTTGCGGTCTTTGGCGATAATTTGTCCGTACATCGGATGGAGATGGTTTTCAGTGATCTGAAGCTGGTCCTGCTCTACGCCGAAGCCGATTTTTACATAATCGAAGACAGTATCTGCATCGATCAATATAACCGGAGTTTCATACTGAAGATTAAAAAAATGAATGAGGTCTTCACTGGAATGCTCAGAAGGCGGGATATTATCTGCCTGTAAATTTTTGTACAGCTGTTCATGGAGAGGTGGCAGCGAACGGTCAATAAGCCCTGCCTGTTCTAATATTTGTTGCCACTGCCGAACACCTGTATAGTCATAGACAGACTGATCAAGCAGATCCATCTGGATTTGTTTATGGAAGAAGTCCACGCGCCCCCGAAGCATTCCAGGGGAGTCATCAATAACAATGTCGCGGTAGATGTTGACGCCGCATTGAAAAGAAGGAATAATTTTAAAAACAGCAGAAGAAATAGAAATGTCTTTGAGCATATATATCCCCCTTCATGTCTAGCTCATAATGTATCATACCACTTTCACAGACTCCGGCGAAATGATTTATAAAGGAGGGCCGTCCATGCGAACGGCACAGGAATTAAAAGAGGAAATTCAGGCATTTGCGGAATCTATCGGCATTGATAAAGTAGGCTTTGCTTCTGCCTCCCCCTTTGTAACCTTAAAAGCAAGGCTGAAAGAACAGCAGCGGCTGAACTATCAGTCCGGCTTTGAAGAAGACGATATTGATAAAAGAACGCACCCTGAGCTTCTCCTGACGGAAGCGACAACGATTATATCTATCGCCCTCGCATATCCCACGAAGCTTCCGGAGGCACCAAAGAATCGCCCTGGAGCACGCAGAGGCCAGTTTTGCCGTGCTTCCTGGGGTAAAGATTACCATGACGTCCTGCGGGATAAATTAAACCAACTGGAGGCCTTCATACAAGAAACGGTTCCGGGAGCAGAGTGTAAATCGATGGTTGACACTGGTGAATTATCGGACCGTGCAGTGGCAGAGCGTGCGGGCATTGGATGGAGCGGCAAAAACTGCGCTATAATTACCCCTGAATTCGGCTCGTATGTTTATTTAGGCGAAATGATTACTACGCTGTACCTGCCGGAGGATACTCCGCTGATGGATCAATGCGGCACATGCAACCGCTGTGTGGATTTATGCCCCACGGATGCTTTGATTCAGGGAGGCCAGCTTGACGCGAAAAAGTGTATCGCCTATTTGACGCAGACGAAGGAAGCGCTGCCGGAGCGCTACCGCCATAAGCTTGGCAATAGATTGTACGGATGCGACACCTGCCAGCAGGTGTGTCCGGAAAATAAAGGGGTAGATTTCCATAACCACCCGGAATTTGAACCGGAGCCGGAAGTAGTGAAGCCACTGCTCGAACCGTTATTAACAATTTCTAACCGGGAGTTTAAAGAAAAATTCGGATACATTGCCGGTTCGTGGAGAGGAAAAAAACCAATTCAGCGTAACGCCCTGATCGCTCTCGGCCATATGAAAGAAAAATCCTCGATACCGACAATTGTACAGCTGCTCTGTAACGATCCGCGGCCGGTGATACGAGGGGCCTGTGCCTGGGCATTAGGAGAAATGCCAACGCAGGAAGGAGTCGAGGCACTGCATCATGCTGACAGCAGGGAAAAAGACGAAGAAGTGCTTGAAGAAATCTCAAAAGCATTGGATAAAACATCTCCGGAACGAGTATAATAGAAGAAAATGTATCAAGGAGGATTATTATGGAGGCGTGGGCTGCATCGCGAACAATCGGTAATATAGGTGAAGTGACCGTAGTAATATACGAAGGCCGTGTCTGCATGCTGCACTTTGGTTCCTTAAAAGAAAATGAAGAACGAATAAAGCGTTGGCTGAAAAAGCATATCGGTGCTTCATGCGGACTGCGGGCAGAACTGCATCCTCTGCATAATAAAGTTTTCCGGGAGCTCGAAGAATATGAGGCGAACGAGCGCACCGATTTTACGGTGCCGCTCGATATGAGGGGGACGCCTTTTCAAAAAAGAGTATGGGAGGCCCTTCAAGGTATTCCTTATGGAATGACAAAGTCCTATGCAGAAATTGCTGCAGAAGCTGATTCGCCAAAAGCTTTCCGGGCAGTAGGAATGGCTAATAACAAAAACCCGGTTTCCATTATCGTTCCGTGCCATCGGGTCATTGGGAAAAACGGGAAAATGGTAGGGTTTGGCGGGGGAGTACATGTAAAAGAAGGACTGCTTGAACTAGAAAGAGCGCAGGCGGTATCGCGGTAGGAAAAGAAGGAGAGAGCGATTTGGCTTTACACGTGGTATTATTTCAACCAGAAATACCGGCAAACACTGGAAACATTGCAAGAACGTGTGCGGGGACGGATACTCACCTGCATTTAATACGCCCGCTTGGTTTTTCTACGGAGGACCGGATGTTGAAGCGGGCGGGATGTGATTACTGGCCCAATGTGCAGATTCACTATTATGATTCACTTGAAGAATGGATGAACTCGTATCCGGAAGCGGAATTTTTCTTTGTAGAAACAGTAGGCTCGTCTTCATATGCCGTGCATGACTATTCAGATCCGGCGAAAGATTATTTTTTTGTATTTGGGCGTGAAACTACTGGCCTTCCCGAATATGTGACTGAGAAGTATCAGGAAAAGTGTATCCGGATACCCCAGAATGATAAAGTCCGTTCATTAAATTTGTCCAACACGGCAGCTATTTTAGTGTATGAAGCGCTTCGCCAGCAGGCGTTTCCACAATTACAATAATGAAAGAGGGATAAAAAATGTACGTTGTTATTAATGAACTTGAGGTGCCGGCAGAAGCGAAGGAACAAATTCAGGAACGTTTTGGCGCTAGTGCTGAAAAGATGAATCAGGTGCCGGGGTGTTTGGAATTTTTGTTTTTAGACGAAACGACAGAAGATGGAAAACAGCTTGTTTTCACAAAGTGGGAGACCAAGGAAGACTTTCAGAACTGGCTTGAAAGTGACTCTTTTAAATCTTCTCATCGATCAGGCGGGCAGGAAAAAAGAGAGAGCGCTGCCACCGGTAATCAGATCCGCCAATTTCATGTCGTCCATGCTAACTGACCCCTGGAGTACGCAATGAAAAATGCCTATTTGACCAGCCACTTTCCGATCCTTGCTATTTTATTTTTCTGTTTATCCTTTGGCATCTGGACCCAGCAGTATACCGCCGCTTTTTTAGAAACGGCCGGTATTTATCAGGGCATGCTCGAGTTTTTTTCAGAGAATGGAATTAAATTAACCATGCTTTTTATACTTATGCTTGCGTTTTTTATGATCATTGCTGCCTTAAAATTAATTTCGGATACAATGATGGGGCTGTCCTTGTTATTTTTTTTAAACGATGAAACTGGAGACGCCCGCTCTTATCTTCAAAGCTGTGGATGGATTTATTTAATAGCTGGGGGAGTGTCGCTGTTTCTTACTTCCCAACTTTATCTACTCGGAGGGCTTTTCATTGGAGCGACGCTTTTATCATTCGTGTATTTGATTATCCGCCTGGCCCCCTCTCTTCGTTTTACTGGAGTGGCTGGTTTTTTTCTACTGCATTTGTCTTTCTGGGGGCTTTTTATTATTGGCACGGGATATGCGTTTTTACGTTTGTACAATAGTTTTTTACATAGTTTGCCAGTATGAAAAAAACGGACGGCTAAGGCTGTTCGTTTTTTTCGTAAAGCATGGGATAAATCGTTTTCCAGAAAGCGATGGCGCTGTTATCCGGAGGTAGGGGCCGGGGGTCGTCGTATCCATGCCAGACCCCCACTGTGTACCTGTCGTCATAGCCGGCAAACCAACTGTCTCTCGTAGCATTTGAAGTACCCGTTTTGCCGCTGACATCTGCAAAAACTGCCAGGCTGGAAGCCGTTCCTGAAACGACAGTGGCGCGAAGAACTTCACGCATTTGATCATTGGTTTCAGGAGACCAGACGGTGGTTTCCTGGGACTCCCATTCAAACAGGAGCTTTCCATCTGCATCAGTAACAGAAGTAATAGCACGCGGTGGCTCGTACGTTCCGTCGTTAGAAAATACGGTGTAAGCGCTTGTTAATTCCACTGGTGAAACACCACGTTCAACGCCGCCGAGAGCAGCAGCGTACTGCCTGTCTGCCGGAGTTAATTCCGCCCACTCAAACTTCTCGAGGTACTGAAAGGAAGCTTCTAGACCGGTTTGATGCATAAGGCGCAGAGCGGAGGTGTTGTAGGAAAAGGCAAGCGCTAATTTAATTGTGACGCGCTCTTTTGCTGCTCCACCTTCATTTGCAGGGCAATAGGAAGCAACACAGTATTTTTTGGTAGAAACTAATTGGTGAATCGAACGCTCGTGTTCTTCAAGGTACGGTCCGTAGACGAGCAGCGGCTTCCATACTGATCCAGGCTGTCGGTAAGCCTGAAAAGCCCGGTTGAATTCATATTCATGATAATCTGCCCCGCCGCTCATGGCCGTAAGAGCGCCGGCACGATGATCAATGATAACGGCGGCTCCTTCTATGCCGCGCTGTTGCCAGTAGGAGCGGGATTTTTCTATTAGCATATTCTGTATATCAGTGTCCATGGTGGTATGGATGGTAATACCGGACTGAAGGAGCTGGTTTGTGCGTATGTTAAGCTTCTCGGAAAGAGCTTCTTTTTCGCTTCCCTCCGCTTGATTGAGCCGTTCGTCCCAACCTTCGTTTTTTGCCACAAGCTGTTTGAATTCGTGTTTTACATAATCAGTATAATCAGGATAGGGATTGGCATTTCTTTCTTGTAAATCTACAGAAACAGTTTCTTCGGAAGCGCTCATTTTTTCTTCAGCGGTTATCACTTCGGCTTCATTCATTTTTTCCAATATCCACAGCTGCCTTTCCCGGGTCCGCTCGGGATGTTCCACGGGGTTATAGTAGGACGGATTAGCCGGTACCGCTGCCAAAAAAGCTGTTTGCGCGAGCGAGAGATCACTGCTTGACCTGCCAAAATAGGAATGGCTTGCCGTTTCGAAACCGTAAATACCTTCGCCAAAATAAATAGTGTTCATATACATTTCCAGTATTTCGTTTTTTGTATAGGATTGTTCGAGCTGGTAAGCGAAAAGAACTTCGGCAACCTTTCTTTCATAGGTCTGCTGATGAGAGAAATAGATATTTCTTGTCGCCTGCTGCGTAATTGTACTTGCTCCTTCTTCAATGCTCCCGGTACTTGCATTGCTTATAAGAGCCCGTACAACGCCTAAAGGATCAACTCCCTGGTGTTCGTAAAACTTTTGGTCCTCTGTGGCAATAAATGCAGCTCTGGCATGTTCAGGAAAGTGAGAAAGCGATACGTAACGACGGTCTTCCTCTGTCCTGTATTCAGCAATTTGATCACCCTTATGGTCGGTAACGTAACTGTTCTGGGCAATAGGTACGCTGGAAACGTCCACCTGTTCTTCAAGGAAAGAAGAAAGAGCCTGGGTGCTGCTCAGCTCTTTTATAAACAGCCAGGAAACCACTGCCCCGCTGGTTATAAATAATAGTATCCATATAAGCCCTAAGAGTTTTCTCATGTAATTAATTCCTTTGCCTCAGTATATTTAATATATCGACAAAGAAGGCTTTAAGATTAAAAGGAAAAGAAAGTTCCGTAAAAAATATGATATAATGCCTCTAGTCTGCATGCATTTCTGGATTGTTCATCCGCAGAAACCGTGCTAGAGTGAAAAGGCAGATAGAAACGGAGGAAGTCGGTAATGACGAATTGGTCAAAGGAAATATGGGATTGGATTAAAGTAATTGTCGTCGTCGTATTAATTGTCGTCATTGTGCGCGGCTTCTTGTTTGCCAACTATGTGGTCAGTGGCCCTTCCATGCTGCCTACAGTGGAAGACGGGCAGCGGATGATTATTAACAAGATCGGCTATGCTTTTTCTGAGCCCGAGCACTCAGATATTATCGTTTTCCATGCAAATGAAAACAGTGATTATATTAAAAGAGTTATCGGGCTCCCCGGGGACACAGTAGAATACAGAGATGATACTCTCTACATCAACGGAGAAGCCCAGGAAGAGCCGTACTTAGAAGAATATAAAAATGAAACAAGCGGGGTCTTCACTCAGGACTTTACACTTGAGGGGGTAACCGGTGAAACAACCGTCCCGGAAGACAGTTATTTTGTAATGGGCGACAACCGCCCGAGGAGTGAAGACAGCAGAGCTGATGCCGTCGGTTTTGTAGATGAAAACCAGATTGTCGGGGAAGCGAGTATCAGGTACTGGCCGCTCGATGATTTTACCTTCAGTCCATAAAAAGAGCTTCAGCAGATGCTGCCTGCTGAAGCTCTTTTTGATAGAAAATAATTTATTATTAATGCCCCGGGGAACTGTCCCAGTGAGCTTCAATAAATTCATCGCGGCCGGAGAGGGCGCGGTCTTTTTTATAAGCTTCCCGTTCTTTTTTGTAAAAGTTCTGGTGGGATTCTTCAGCCGGATAAAAAGGTTCCGCCGGTTTGATCTCTGTGACTACGGGATCACGGAATCGGCCGCTGTCTTCTACCCGCTGCCTCGAGGCTTCCGCCAGCCGGCGCTGCTCTTCGCTATGGTAGAAAATAGCCGTCTGGTATTGCGGGCCGCGGTCGTGAAACTGGCCGTCTGGATCGGTAGGATCAATTTGAGGCCAGTATAGATCGAGCAGCTGCTGATAGGAAAACAGCGCGGGGTCAAATTCAATTTGAACTGCTTCTCTGTGACCTGTGGTACCGGCTTTTACCTGCTCATACGAAGGGTTTGCGACACTGCCTCCGGTGTAGCCGGACGTAATGGAGATAATGCCGGGCAGCTCGTCAAACGGCTGTACCATGCACCAAAAGCACCCGCCGGCAAAGGTAGCCAGTTCATTATTTTTTGTCTCGTTTTGTTGGGTCATTGCGAACACCGTCCATCACCTGTATAGTATTTTTTGTATTTGCGTAAAGTATAGCACAGCTAAAAGCAGTCGTAATTCAAAAAGCTTGAACGCGAAAGAGAGATAAAGGGGGAAAGATATGCTTACCGGCCAAAAAATTCTGCCAGCCGCCCGTAATGAAAGGGAGTTTGAAAAAGCGCTCAAAACCTCCGGACGGTACGTAGTCATTTTGAACGTGCATTTGGCAAAGCTTAAAAGCCTGATGCAGTTAAGCAAACGGGCGGATAAAAAAGTACTTTTGCATGCAGATCTGGTCCAGGGACTCGCCCATGACGATTCTGCAGCCCAGTATTTGTGCCAGAATATCCGTCCGGACGGTTTGATCAGCACTCGCCGGCAGATTCTTACAACTGCCAAAAAAAACAACCTTATCACAGTGCAGCGCTTGTTTTTACTGGATTCACTCGCGCTTGAAACAAGCTATAAGCTGCTTGAAGACATTAAACCAGACATGGTGGAGCTTCTGCCGGGTATTGTACCATCTATGATTAAGGAAGTAGCAGAAAATAAAAATGTGCCTGTTATTGCAGGTGGCCTTATTCGTTCGCAGGAAGAGGTTTCTGCTGCTTGGAGTGCAGGAGCATCGGCCATATCGACGACGGAAAAATCACTGTGGCCAAAATAGAGAAAAGATAAGTGGAGGAAACAACGATGACTGAAAAGAAATACATTCTCGCAATAGACCAGGGAACGACCAGTTCAAGAGCTATATTGTTTGATCAGGAAGGCCGGATTGTAGGCAGTGAACAGCGTGAGCTGGAGCAGTATTTTCCCCGCGCCGGCTGGGTGGAACACAATGCCAATGAAATCTGGTCCGGTGTGCTCGGCTGTATTGCCGGAGTGCTTGAGAACAATGAAGTTTCTCCAAAGCAGATCAGCGGGATCGGCATTACAAATCAACGTGAAACCACAGTGGTGTGGGACAAGCACACCGGAAAACCAGTGTATCACGCATTAGTATGGCAGTCCCGGCAGACTGCCACTATTTGTGATGAATTAAAGCAGCAGGGATATGAAGACATGGTAAGAAGCAAAACCGGTCTTCTGCTTGACCCTTACTTTTCGGGAACGAAAGTAAAATGGATTCTTGATAATATTGATGGAACGAAAGAAAGAGCAGAGCAGGGAGATTTGTTGTTTGGAACGATTGATACGTGGCTGATCTGGAGGCTAACCGGCGGCAAGGCTCATGTAACGGACTATTCCAATGCCTCGCGTACGATGATGTTTAACATTTATGACCTAACCTGGGACCAGGAACTTCTACAGATGCTGGACATTCCCGAAACGATGCTTCCTGAAGTGAAATCGTCGTCGGAAATTTACGGCCATACGGTAAATTATCATTTCTTTGGGGAAGAGATACCAATCGCCTCAGCAGCCGGTGATCAGCATGCAGCTTTGTTTGGACAAACGTGCTTCGACGAAGGTATGGTCAAAAATACTTACGGCACGGGCTGCTTTATGCTGATGCAGACGGGAGAGACTCCGATTCACTCAAACAACGGACTGCTTACAACCATCGCATGGGGTCTTGACGGGAAAGTGAAATATGCGCTTGAAGGAAGTATTTTTGTGGCGGGTTCAGCCGTGCAGTGGCTAAAAGACGGCATGCGCCTGATTGACTCTTCCTCAGATTCTGAAGCTTATGCGCTGCGTGTAAACGACAATGAGGGCGTATACGTGGTCCCGGCCTTCACCGGCCTGGGGGCTCCTTATTGGGACAGCGAAGTGCGGGGGGCTGTATTCGGCCTGACACGTGGTACGGAAAAAGAGCACTTTATCCGGGCGACGCTTGAAGCACTCGCTTACCAGACGAAGGACGTGCTTGACGTTATGAGGGAAGATGCGGGTATGGAAGTAAAAACATTGCGCGTTGACGGCGGCGTTGTGCCGAATAACTTCCTTATGCAGTTCCAGTGTGATATGGCTGATGTCCGGGTGGAACGCCCGTATGTACTTGAAACCACGGCACTCGGAGCGGCTTATCTTGCCGGTCTTGCCACAGGCTTTTGGAAAAACAAAGAAGAGCTTATAGATAAATGGGAGCTTGAAAAATCATTCGACGTGCATATGGAAAAAGAAAAACGGGAAGAACACTATGCAGGTTGGAAAAAAGCGGTTGATGCAGCACGGGCGTTTAAGTAAACATATCGGTTGCAATTGAATGGACGAGCGATTACAATGAAGTTAAGTTAATAAATGGTCGGAGATGCAGAGAGACCGCAGATACCCTTCACACCAGAAGAGGATATCTGCGGTCTTTTTTACTCTCGGATATTTCAAAAGGGGATGAAATGAATGGCAGATCAACATTTTTCTGCACTATCACGCAAAGCGCGTTTGAGAAATATGACAGAGACCCACCTCGACGTGCTTGTCATCGGAGGCGGCATTACTGGAGCGGGTATTACATTGGACGCTACAGCCCGTGGGCTTAACACAGCCTGCATCGAAATGCAGGACTTCGCAGCGGGTACATCCAGCCGTTCTACTAAACTTGTACACGGAGGGCTGCGTTACCTCGAACAGTTTGAAATTAAGCTGGTTGCCGAAGTGGGCAGGGAGCGGGCCATTGTGTACGAAAATGCGCCCCACGTTACTGAGCCGGAGTGGATGCTACTGCCAATCGTAAAAGGCGGAAACCTTGGTAAGACTACTACTTCATTCGGGTTGCAGGTCTATGACCGTCTTGCGCAGGTAAACAAGCATGAGCGCCGTTACATGCTTAACAAAAAAAGAACGATGGAGAAAGAGCCACTACTTCGCGAAGATAACCTTCTTGGAGGCGGCGTTTACGTTGAATACCGTACAGACGACGCGAGATTAACTCTCGAAGCAATGAAAAAGGCTGTGGAGCTCGGCGCTAACGCCGTTAACTACGCCAAAGCTACTGATCTTTTGTATGATAACGGCAAACTGATTGGCGTGGAAGTAAAAGATCTGATCAACAATGAAACCCACCGCATCTATGCGGACCATGTGGTGAACGCTGCGGGCCCGTGGGTAGACACGCTAAGAAAAGTAGACGGATCGAACACAGGTAAACACCTGCATCACACGAAAGGAATTCACCTTGTGTTTGACCTCAGCCGGTTCCCGCTCCGCCAGGCTACGTACTTTGATGCTCCGGATGGCCGGATGATCTTTGCCATCCCACGTGGCAATAAGGCATACGTGGGCACGACAGATACTGATTACGGATCGAACCTGCAGGAGCCCCGTGTTTCCCGTGAAGACCGCGACTATATTTTAGAAGTAACAAATTATGAATTCCCGTCCCTAAAACTAAAGGCGGAAGACGTAGAATCCAGCTGGTCCGGCATCCGACCGCTCATTCAGGAGGAAGGAAAATCCGCTTCTGAAATTTCCCGTAAAGATGAGATCTTCATTTCCGATTCGGGGTTAATTTCCATTGCTGGTGGTAAGCTGACCGGATACCGTAAAATGGCAGAGCGGATTGTTGACGTCGTGGTGGAAAAAATGAACATTCACGCGCCATGTCCAACCCAGGACATCCGGCTTTCAGGCGGAGAAGTAGGCGGCTCCTCCGGCTATGAAACGTTTGCTGTAAAAGAAGCGTACCGCGGCGAAGCACTAGGTATGACAAGAGACGAAACAGAAGATCTGTTCCGTTTTTACGGGGCAAATGGCTTGAAAATGCTTGAGCTGCTGGAAGAAAATCTTGAAGAAGCGAAAAACAGTGGCATGCCGTTAAAACTTGCTGCCCGGCTGTTGTACGCCCTCGAGTACGAGATGGCAGTTACGCCGCTAGACTTCCTAAACAGAAGAACGGCCTTCCTGTTCTTTGATATGCCGGAGCTGAAGCGCTGGAAAGAGTCTGTGATTGCGTTTATGAAAAAATCATTAAACTGGTCCGACGAAGAAACCAAAGCCTACACTAAAGAGCTTGAATCTGAAATTGCCTATGCAACGAAGCCATATGAAGACGTTGATGACCAAAAAGCCCGGGAAAAACAAGCAAATTAATAAATTGCACAACCTCGCCTGCTCTGTACTTGGAGCAGGCGTTTTTATTTTGAAAGAGAAGAAAGGAATGCCTGAAAACCATGGTAGAAACGCGTGCTTTCTTATATACTGGTAATAGACTGTTTTACTGGGAAACATATTAAACGTTTCAGGAGTGATTGTATATATGAGTTGGACGGACCACTGGAACCGATGGCGAAACCATGCATTTATAGAAGACGCATGGAAAGAAAAGCTTCACGAGCTGGATGAAACGAACGCTGAGGAGTACTTTTATCAATACCTGGCGTTTGGAACTGGGGGCATGCGCGGAGAGATCGGGCCTGGTACGAATAGAATGAATACATACACGATCCGCCGGGCGGCAGAAGGCCTTGCACGGTATATAGAAAATGCAGGAGCGAAGGCAAAGTCCCGAGGGGTTGCAATCGCGTTTGACCCACGTCACTATTCGGAAAAGTTTGCACTCGAAACAGCGCAGACGCTTGGGGCGCACGGTATCCAGGTATACTTGTTTGAAGATCTGCGCCCAACGCCCGAGCTTTCATTTGCGGTGCGGAGAACATACGCGTTTGCCGGTGTAGTAATTACAGCAAGTCACAATCCACCGGAATATAACGGCTTTAAAGTGTACGGAGAGGATGGGGGGCAGTTCCCGCCGGGGCCTGCCGATGAGTTGATTGCCTGCGTGGAGTCGGTCGAAAATGAACTTGAAATCCGGGTGAAAGACAGCGGCTCGATGCAGGAGGAAGGCCTTCTCGTTATGCTTGGGGAAGAGACCGATGCAGCTTATGATAAAGCGCTGCAGTCGATTCTACTGAAGCCGGAAATGATTAAAGAAAGCGGCAGTGATTTGAATATAGTATTCACACCACTTCACGGAACTGCGAAAGAACCAGTGCTGCGATCACTCACGGAGGCTGGTTTTCATAATGTATCGACAGTGGAGGAGCAGTTAACGCCTGACCCGGAATTTTCTACCGTGCCAAGTCCGAACCCAGAAGAAAAAGAAGCTTTTGCAAAAGCTGTTCAAATAGGAAGCGAAAGCGGTGCTGATATACTGATTGCTACCGATCCAGATGCTGACCGTATTGGCCTGGCAGCTAAAGACAGCAGCGGTGAGTTTATGGTGCTCACTGGAAACCAGACGGGAGCTTTGCTTCTTGATTATCTTCTCATGCAGAAAACAGAAGCTGGAACCCTTCCGGCAAACGGCATTGTAATGAAAACAATTGTAACTTCTGAACTTGGAAGAGCTATAGCAGAACATTATGGCCAGGCATGCGAAGACACGCTCACCGGGTTTAAATTCATCGGTGAAAAAATCAAAATGTATAATGAAACAGGAGAATATGCGTTTCAATTTGGCTATGAGGAATCTTACGGATACTTAATCGGAGACTTTGTGCGCGATAAAGATGCTGTGCAGGCAGCGCTTTTAATCGCAGAAATGGCGCTTTGGCATAAGAAACAGGGACGCGCTGTATATGAAGGCCTATTGGAGATTTACAACCGTTATGGATACTTTATGGAAGGGCTTGATTCCATAACGAAAAAAGGAAAAGAGGGCGCGGCCCAAATTGATCACCTGATCGAAACATTCCGCGAAGATCCGCCTGTGCAGGTAAGTGATGCTTCTATTCAAAAACTGGAGGATTATAAAACAGGGGAACGCACGTACTTGCTTGAAAATGGAAAAAAAGAGTCTATTCAGCTTCCGTCTTCGAACGTACTGAAGTTTTTTACAGACGATGACTCCTGGTTCTGTCTACGTCCGTCAGGCACGGAACCAAAAGTGAAGTTTTATTTCGGAGTTAAGGGAGAAACGTTTAAACAAACTGAAGAGAAGCTTCTTCAGCTGAAAATGGATGTCATGGCCATGGTGCATGAACGTCTCGAAGACTGAAAGAGTCTGTAGAGCAAAAAGAAGGTACGTGTTGTTTTTGCCTTCTAACGGCTCAAAAGGAGGTTGTTTGGCATGCAGTCATGGGTAGAGGACTACCTGCACATATTAAAGCTGAAAATAGAGCAGCCAAATGTTCGGTTTTTGACAAAGTTGATTCGTTCCCATCTGCAGCAGTTTCCATTTGAAAACGTAGGTAAGCTGATTGAAGCGGGAGAGAAGACAGAAGCATCAGCATTAATGTCTGTCGAGTCCTTTTTGTATCAGCGCCAGGTATACCAGATGGGAGGAACGTGCTATACGTTGAACGTGCATTTTTATCAGCTGCTGCAGGAGCTGGGATTCTCTGCAAGACTCATTTATTTAAATGAAGACCACGTGTCGATCCGGGTAGAAACCAACCAGCCAGGCCTCTCTCCCTATTTTGTGGATGTAGGTACAACTGCGCCGTTATTTGAACCTATCCCTCTTCGGAAGGCAACGGAGAGCTCAAAAAAGTTTGATGGCGAGCAGCTGCTGTTTCACTATCAGAAGGAGTCGGGGCTGTATCGTTATATACGAATGAAAGACGGAAAGCAGGCGGATGAGTCGTGGGCTTTTAACCCTGAAGTGGAAGCAGAAGAAGCTGCTCTTCAAAACAAGGTCTACAAATCTTACGGGTCGGATGCTCCGTATATGAATCAGCTGCGTCTGCAGCTTTGGCTCCCTGAAAAATATATGCTGCTGTCTTTGAAAAACAATAAACTGATAGCCCGAAAGGCGAGCGGGGCTACGGTGACCAAATATATTCATGGTTTTCCGGCACTTGAGCAGGTGGTCCGCCATGATTTTCATCTGCCTTATCTGCCCGTCTGCCAGGCAGCTGCCCGGCTTGAAGAACGTAAATCCTGGGCTTTCTAATGAAAAAACTCTCCAGCTTAATGTCATCAGCTGGAGAGTTTTTTGTTTCATTTAATTAGAACCGAACGTCAAAAGATTCATTATGGTCGACAGAATCAAGATCAGAGGTTTCGAGGCGTTCAACGGTAGAAAAAGGGCTGCCTTCCTGTACTGCGACAAGAAAGTGATCCATGTCCTGGGGCGTGCCCTCGGCTTCAATTTCCACCACTCCGTTTGATTTGTTGCGAACCCAGCCATGAATATTGTGTTTTACTGCTTCTGACTGAGTGAACTGCCGAAACCCGACGCCTTGAACATTTCCGTGAACTTCTACATGATAGCGTTTCATCTGCATGCTCCTTCCATTTATTTATACTTTTTTGAAATGCTGTTGGAACCAGTGATCCTGTTCTGGCGAGGGGTGCTCACTGATCACATGGATTACATCTTCTTCGTCGGTAGCCATCCAGACGCCGCTCTCATCGAAAAAGCCTGGATAAATGTAACCGTGACGAAAAAGCAGCTGGGGCGGATAAATTTCGATAACATCCATTTCGACGTGCTTATAAACGCTTTTTGTGCATTGAAATAATTCCAAGGTGGTCACCTGCTTATTCCCGGCGTAGAAGCCGAAAACATATTCAAGATTGGGGAGCGCGGTGGCGGTAAGCTGTATGGTTTACAGAACCGACATGATCGTTCAGGCGGAAGGATTCCTGAATGGAAGCTTGAATAAACTGTTTTGCAGTGTGAATTGCTTCCCGCACGCTCTTTCCGTTTGCAAGTTCTGCTGTGATGGAAGCAGAAAAAGTGCAGCCCGCGCCGTGAGTGTAGTCTGTATTGATTTTTTCAGATTCAATATACTCAAAGCTGTTGCCGTCATAAAGAACATCGATTGATTTTTCTGCTCCGGTGTCTCCGCCGCCCTTCACAATAACGAAGGAAGGACCAAGCTGATAAATTTTCTCTGCAGCTGCTTTCATGTCCTCGAGCGATTGCGGGAGAGGCACCTGGGCGAGCTGGGATGCTTCGAACAAATTAGGCGTTACAATAAATGCCTTTGGCACAAGCGTTTCCCGCAAATAAGCGTCCATTTCGGGATTGACCGGCTCATCGGCACCTTTGCATACCATCACCGGATCCACCACCAGCTGTTCTATATGGTGTTCATCTAATTTTTTTGCTACGAGCTCGATGACTTCTTTTGAGCCAAGCATTCCGGTTTTAGCAGCTTGGACGCCGATCCCTTTAAGCACTGTATCAAGCTGTGCTTCAAGTATGGAGATGTCGATTGGATAAACGCGGTGGAACCACTCGTTGTCCGGATCCTGGGAGACAATCGTAGTCAGGGAAACCATTCCGTACGTACCAAGCTCCTGAAATGTTTTTAAATCTGCCTGAATGCCAGCACCACCGCTTGTGTCGGAGCCGGCTATTGTTAATGTTTTAGGTAAACTCATAGTAATCTCCTTTCAAGAAATAGTAGGACAGCTATTCAGCCCATTCACCGTTCCTGAATACAGGTTCTTTTGTTCCGTCGGGAAGAATGCCGTCGATATTCATATTTTCATTTCCAATCATAAAATCAACATGCACGATACTTGTGTTTAAACCGGCCTGCTCTTTCTGATCTTTATTCATCTCCGGTCCATTTTCTACACAGAAAGCATAAGCGCTGCCAAGCGCAATATGATTAGAGGCATTTTCATCAAACAGCGTGTTGAAAAATAAAATGCCAGACTGAGAGATAGGGGAACTGTGTGGCACGAGAGCAACTTCCCCGAGCCGGGCAGCGCCTTCGTCTGAATTAATCAGGTGACGCAGGGTGTCTTCACCTTCACCGGCTTCCATATCCGTAACGGCTCCATTTTTAAAATGAAGCGTAAACTGGTCAATAACATTGCCGCCGTAATTCAATGGCTTGGTGTTGGTTACAAACCCATTAACGAAATCCTTATGGGGAGCGGTAAATACTTCTTCCGTAGGCATGTTAGGAATAAAAGGGACGCCTGAGGTATTGGTGCTTCCGCCGCCGGCCCACACATGCCCGTCAGGAAGGCCGATTTCAAGATCTGTGCCGGGAGCAGTATAATGAAGCGATTTGTATTTTTTGGCGTTCAGCCAATCAACCTTGGCACGCAGCGTGCGGTTATGCTCATCCCAGGCCTGTACCGGGTCTTCGGTGTCCGCCCGTACGGCGCTGAAGATCCGTTCCCAAAGCAGGTCGATAGCCCGGTCTTCCGGCTCGTCAGGAAATACTTTTTTCGCCCATCCCGAAGAAGGAGTGGAAATTACAAGCCAGCTGACACGGTCAGCCTGAATATAATCACGGAATCCTTCCATAGCAGCGCCGGCTGCATTATTCGCATTAGCGATTTTATCAGGATCCACGCCTTTCAGCAGATCGGGATCCGTGGATTTCACCGTGATAAAAGCCGCGCCTTCCCGGGCCAGCTGTTCCCTGCTTTCTGCCCGCCAGGAAGGGAATTCATGAAACGCTTCCTCTGGTGCTTTTTCATATTTAATTTTCGTCAATTCATCGTCTGCCCACTCCGGGTAGACATGTTTTGCTCCGGCTTCATATGCTGCTTCGGCCAGTCTTCTGACAAAAGGTGCAGCATCAATAGGAGCTGCAATAACTAAAGTTTGGCCTGGCTGGATATTAACCCCTTTATCCACGGCAAGTCTTGCATAGTTGTGAAGTTTTTGTTCGAACGTTTTCATGTCTGAAGCTTCCTTTCTCATACAGTGCTGAATAAACATAGACAGTGGTCTCAAATGTCTTTCATCATTATAACACGAGAGGATTCATCATTCTTTTGCCATGTACTGCTTTTTTTAAACAGGCCGGGACATAAAAAAGCCCTGCCGAAATATCTGGACAGGGTAAAAAAGGTATCGTACAGGTAAAGATGCATTCATCTCAGGAGAACCTGCCTGTTTAGAATAGCATAGATGAAAGAATAGCCTAATTCCGATGAGAACGTGTTATCATCTGTTTTCATGGATGAGAGGAAAAGACACAGGCTCAGGTTAAAAAATATAATTATATGCATATTTGGTTTATACGGAAGTTTCAGCTTTTTCTTTAGCACTTCCTCCTGGAGCAGGACTCTGGGCAGGGAGCGGGCTGCGTGTTCTAAAGTGGTGCAGCTCTGCAACAAACTTAACCGGAAACGAGGAGATTTTTGTATTATATTTATCTATCGTATTATTATAAACACTTGAAGAATGAATAATCTTATTTTGGGCATCGTCGAACTGCTCCCGCATTGATTTCAGCTCGGACTGCAGCTGCTTATCTTCGGGCATGGAAGCGTCAAACACCTCGTGAAGGGTCTCTTCAATAAGAGAGTTAATGTACAGCTGTTCCTGTCTGCTTGCTTCCGGGGATAACGTTTCGCTTCTGTATTGAACCAATGTTTCCAGTTCATCCTGTTTGTGGCGCCAGGATTTCTGGGCAGAATCCACAAAGTCAGGAATTAGATTCATGCGCCGGTGCAGTTGAAATTCCACCTGGGTCCAGGATTCCTCTACCCAGTTCAAATATTTAATTAAGGCATTGTAGCCGATAATCCAGCTGATAATAGCAGTAACAATAACAATACCAAGAATGATACCGAAAATACTCATATCGCCGCCCTCCTTCTTTCGGGGTTTTTACTTAGATAATGGTAATTAGTATAGCATGTTTGTACCGCTAGTTACACAGCCTTACTCACAAACGCCTATCCTTTTTTGGCAGAATTGAGAGTGATTTTCCAATACGTGCAATAAAAAATCAGCTGTGTTCCCTGTGGAAATCCGGGTGCCGTTTTCCGGAAGATAATCGGTTTCAAAACGCCAGGAAGCCGTGCTGCGGCCTTCTGGCAAAAAGGTTGGACAGATAACCGTCCAACAGTAAGAGGTTTCTTTAATGTATTCATAAGCTGCCTTATGGTCTTTGGCGGCCGTAGTGCTTCTTCGTTTGGATTCTGCAGATTCAAAACGGTAAAGGTGCGGTTCTGTCCGGGACCGAAGTATGCCGGCAGTACCTACAGTAATTAAACGGGTGATACCGAGATCATTCATTTCTTTTAACAAAAGAGGGGTGACACTGCTTAAGAGGTTTTGTTTATCGGTACCAAGCGCACTGACTACCACATCTGCACCCTGTAGTGTTTGTCTCATTTTTGCCTGATCAAGGGCGTCACCGTATATCTGCTCTGCAGAAGCAGGCAGGCCGTCCGTCTTTTCCGGTGAGCGGACAAGCATTTTCAAATCATGACCTGCGGCGTCAGCCATAATCGCAAAGTGAAAACCGGTACGTCCGGTGCCGCCGAATAAAGCTATTTTCATCTGGAGCACTCCTTTTTGTTTCACTTATCTATAAGCTATGTAAAAATAGATATACACCCCTATTCCCATTCTATAAAAGGAAAAACGTCGGGAGGCTATGAAAAATGCAGTGGACTACTTGGGAACCCCCTATCGTTCAATGGAGGACAAACGCGCTTTATCATTGGACGTTAGCACTCGGCTTAAATGACACAGATGAACTGAAAAAGCATGCCGCCATAGACGTCTCCTGGTTTTGGCAGCAGGCATCTAAACGGCTTGAAACAAAATGGATTAGACGATATAAAGATACTGTTGAGCTTTCGCGTGGAAGACGGGAGGCTGTGTGGTTTTATAAAGGTAAAATGAATGCTGCAGAGCAGCTGATAAATAAATCAAAAGAAGGAATGCAACAGACAGCGTTTATCGATGAAAACGGCGAATGGACATATGAAATGCTGGCAGGGTATGTGCAAGAAGCTGCCGGAAAACTGAGGGCAGCCGGTATAAACAAAGGAGAACGGGCAGCTGTAGCAGCAGAACCTGATAAACAGTCAGCGGTAATATTTATGGCGTTAGCATATATCGGCGCTGTGGCTTGCCCTTACTATACCCGCTGGACAGCGGAAACAGAGGCGCAGGCCCATACGCATTTTCAACCGGAATGGCTCATTATTAAAACGGGGGCGTTTGTCTCTGAAGCTGAGGAAAGGTATGGTTTAGCTGCAGCGAAAATTATTCAACTAGACGGCGAACCATCATCGAAATATAAGCAGTGGCAAACACTGCCGGCCGGAAAAAATAAGGAGAAGCCTGAAAAAACGAACGGCACAGATCCTGCAATGGTTCTCTTTAATGAAAGTGAAAAGGGGGCCTCTGAAGGATATGTTCTCAGCCATGCGAATTTATTTATAAAGTCTGGCACCGAGATTGGATTAGTGTGGGACGTACGGCCAAAAGACCGTCTGTGGTGGCTCAGCAGGGAGTGGGGTTTTGACCAGCTGTTTGCTATGTTTGGGACGTTTGCAAATAATGCAGCATACTGCCTGTTTTCCTGGAATGACCAGGGCGCTGATGCCGGTAGCACGATTGAAGCGCAAGGCATCACACATATCGGTGTTGATTCGCTCTCAGCGCGGACGGCATCTGTTCAGGCCCAGAGTAAGTGGAAAGAATATCATCTGCATTCGCTGCGCTACGTACTGACATGGGAAGAAGACTGGATGCGCAGCGACCTTCAGTGGGTTATGAATGTACTAACAAGAGGAAGAATTCCACTTTTAAAAGCTTTCGGAGGGGCTGGTGCCTCGGGAATGATTATTGCTGATCTTCCGGACCGCGGTGTGCATCCTGAAAAGTACAACAGCCGCCTGCCGGGAATGGTGGCAGACACTTGGGACAGCGAGGGATATGCTGTACGTCACGCTCCTGGAAGAATAGTAGTAAAGAAACCGTGGCCAGGCAGCCGGGAAGTGTCGGTTGATGGGCAGGTGAAGTATAACGGCGCCCCCTGGTCCTTATGGAAAGACGTGTGGGCAGGTACTGGATTTTTAATAGATGACGAAGAAGGATATACGTATGCTGGGGAGCAGTCTGATATTAATAAAGTGGGGCAGCGTACGGTTTCCCTGCTGCCGCTTGAAAAATGGCTAGAGGGCATGGATTCCGTGGAAACGGCGCTTTTGCGCTGGAACGGTGGAAGCGCGGAGGCAGTCATAGCACCTGCTGAAGGATGGAGCGGTTCCATAGGATGGAAGCAGGAACTTGCAGAGCGGTGGCTTGAAGCTCAAACGTTCCCGCTAAAAAGCATACAAATAGTTTCGGCGCCACCGGATAACGTGAATAAAAGAGTATGGAGAAACGTATTCAAGCGTGGGACATTTATTATAGAGGACGAAGAATTTATTTTTACCTAAGAAAGCTAACTTTAAATTCACAGAGAACTGTCAAAGGAGCAATCACCATGAATGCAGCTATTACTATTATTATTATGATCGCTATCGGAGCAGCCATTGGGGGAGTGACGAACTCACTTGCGATCCGGATGCTGTTCAGGCCATATAAGCCTATATATGTAGGGTCCGTGCGGCTGCCGTTTACACCCGGGTTGATCCCCAAAAGGCGGAATGAGCTCGCTGGGCAGCTCGGCCGGGTCGTAACAGATCATCTGCTGACTCCGGAGGGGCTGCAGACAAAAATTCGAAGTGATATGTTCTCTCGTCAGTTAAATGAATGGGTAACATTAGAGATGAAGGAGTACCTGTATTCTGAAAAAAGCTTATCCGACTATGTCGAAAAGTGGACGGGCCTAAAGGATAGTCGCGGCTTTCTCCGTGAGACGTTAAGAGAGACGCTCGATATAAAATGGGAAGAGGCTAAGCACCGCCATGCAGATACCCCTATTAAGGAACTGCTGCCCTCGGGCGCAGTCCATCAATCAGAACTCATAACCAAAGAGCTTACTCAGGTAATCATGGTGAAAGCCGGCGATTATTTTCGGTCAAGTGCTGGAAAACAGCAGCTGGCACTTTTACTCGAGCGCTTTTTAGAAGGAAAGGGCTCGATGGTGAACTTTTTCGGCACGATGATTGGTAACGACCGTCTCGTAGATCGCATACAACCAGAGGTACTGCGTTTTTTTGAAGATCCCGGCACGGAAAAAATGATTTCAGGGCTGCTGCAGCAGGAACGCAAAGCGTTATTTGAAAAGCCGGCATCGTCAGCTTTTGCATATGTGGACTCACGGGCTGCCGTAGATTATATTGTGGAGACGGTCGATAAGCACGTACCGGTTATGGAAAGGCTGGAACAGCCTTTAAAAGACTGGGCCCCCGCTTACGAGATAAAAGTACTGGAGGAATGGGTGCCAAAGGCAGTACAGAAAGGGCAGGCTTCCATCGCTAAAAGGCTCCCCAACCTGTTTGAACAGCTTCATCTTCACGACGTGATTAAAGAACAGGTGGACTCGTTTTCGACTGCTCGGATGGAGGCTATGCTGCTCACAATTTCCGGAAGGGAATTCAGGCTGATCACGTATTTAGGGGCATTGATTGGCGGTTTCGTAGGCTGTGTGCAGGGAATAGTTGTGTTGTGGGTAGTATGAATAAAAAAATGCCATTGATTCTTCCGGAATGGATGAATTCTATTGGTTGTTCATGTTATGCTCGTACAGACAATCTTAAAGGAGGACTTATATATGTCCAATATTCACGACAAGGCTTATGAATTATCCAGTGCGCTTCGTGACAGCGAAGAATTCCAGCAGCTTAAAGAGCTTCATGATGAAGTAGAGCAGGACGAAGTCGCAAAGCGTATGCTTGATAACTTCCGTAATGTACAGCTTGAACTCCAGCAAAAGCAAATGCAGGGAGAGCAGCCTTCGGAAGAAGAAATTACTCAGGCGCAAAAACAGTTCGAAATGGTACAACAGCACGAAGTTATTTCGAAGCTGATGCAGCAGGAGCAGCAGCTCAGCACAGTGATCTCTGACTTGAATAAAATTATCACTGAGCCGCTTGAAGAACTCTACGGCGTGCCCGAAGAGAATAACGGCCAACAGTAATAAAAAAACTTTCCTCTGCAATGGGGGAAAGTTTTTTTATTGTCACCTGGGTTGTTATAGTTTCTAGTGGATACGTGCTACAATAAACATGGAAGAATGTGTGTCCAGTCACGAGTTATGTTAACAGGAGGGGAAGCTGTGCGTCCGCAGGCCAAGCGTTATCGATACGTTTACTTAATTACAGCAGTGACAGCTTTACTCACAGCAGCTATTGTTTTTATTGCATCATCGGTGCAGGACGGGAGCACACCGACGTACAATTCCCCGGAGGACTTTGCAGAAAATGAAGTTCCGGAAGAATATATTTCTGTTTACAAACAGGCGGGAGAAGATTATGATATTCCGTGGACCCTCTTAGCAGCGGTCCACCGGGTGGAAACTGTGTTTTCTACGATGGAAACCCTGGAAAGCCCGGTAGGGGCGGTAGGACATATGCAGTTTATGCCATGCACCTTTGTAGGGTGGGATTATCCGGGCTGCGGAGGAAATGGCAATACCGACATAGGGGAACAGGAACTAACCGATCCGGAAACGATTAATGAATACGGAGGCTACGGTATTGATGCTGACGGTGACGGCAGGGCGGACCCATATACTCTAGAGGATGCCGTGTATTCGGCAGCAAATTTTCTTGCATCCCACGGAGCAGCAGGCGGTGAGTTACGGCGGGCGTTATATCAATATAACCAGGCGGACTGGTACGTAGACGATATTCTTAATTATCACAACACATATGATGAAGAAGTAGAACTGGTGAGTCTTGAAGAAAATCACTTAGCAGAGGAGGGGGGATAAGTTGTTTTTTATTGAAACGTTTGCAGAAATAAACTGGGTAGAATGGCTTCTCCTTGTAAGCGTGCTCATCACTACGCTTTGGACCGTCAGCCAGCATCTCACCAGCACCAATGCTTATTCTCTCCATCACGAGGAAGCCTGTGTCTGCTATGACGATTACAGCCGGGTGCCTGAGGCGGCTGCTCTTCGCTTTGTTACTGTACAAAAGAAGATACCCGACGCTTCAGACAGCAGGCATGATGATGAAGACTCTTCTTATTTTTCATCATAATCTGGAAGCATGAAAAATAAGAAGGAGTGAATGTAGTGAATAGTAAGTGGAAATTAATAGCAATGTTAAGTGTTTTGATGCTGGTGCTCGCCGGTTGTGGAGGCGAACAGGAAGCAATATCAGCAGACAGTGAAGGAATTTGGAATCGTTTCTTTGTATACCCGTTTTCGTGGCTTTTAATCACGATCGCCCAATTTTTTAACGGAGACTACGGTCTTTCGATTATTGTGGTAACGATTATTATTCGTATCGTGCTTCTTCCGTTGTTTTTAAAACAGCAGAACAGTGCTATTGCCATGAAGCGGCTGCAGCCGAGAATGAAAGAACTTCAGGAAAAATACAGCTCTAAAAATCAGGCAGAAGCACAAAAGCTTCAGCAGGAAATGATGAAGCTGTACCGGGACGAGGGTGTAAATCCAATGATGGGCTGTCTGCCTATTCTTCTGCAGATGCCAATACTGATGGCCTTTTACTTTGCTATTCAGCGTACAGAAGAATTGGCAGCCCACAGTTTCTTATGGGTGGACCTCGGAGAACCCGATCCATTTTTCATTTTTCCGATTCTCGCGGGACTGATGATGTTTTTACAAACGAGAATTACGGCGAAGGACATGCCTGAGAATATGAGGCCAATTATGATGCTCATGCCAGTAATGATGATTGTAGCAGGTATATTTTTGCCGTCTGCCCTTTCTCTTTACTGGGCGACGGGTGGTGTGTTCATGATTTTCCAGACACTCGTTTTCACGAAACGCAAAGAAAAAATGGAGCAGAACCAGCAGGAAAAAACCACAACGTAACCATGAAAAGCCGCCTGCAGGTAAGCAGTGCGGCTTTCTTTTTTAGAAACGCTGGTACATAAATACCGTCTAATACAGATGAAAGTGGCGTCTGAGTAATAATACTGCTACGATAATAGCAGACGAATACGTATCTTCATAGGAAGGAACGAGATATATGACGACTGCATATACAATTTATTTAGTGGAAGATGAAGAAAACCTTTCCGGGGTGTTGAAGCCTTACATGGAAAAAGAGGGGTGGGAAGTGACCGTATTTGATAATGGCACAGAAGCCCTGGAGGCTAAAGAAGACCCGCCGCATCTGTGGGTGCTCGATATTATGCTGCCGGGCACGGATGGCTATCAAATACTAAAAGAAATTCGTTCTTCTAAAAAGGGGGAAGTGCCGGTGATTTTTATTTCCGCGAGAGATCAGGATCTTGACCGGGTGCTTGGCCTTGAGATGGGAAGCGATGACTACCTGGCGAAGCCATTTTTGCCCCAGGAATTGATTATCCGTGCCAAAAAGCTGTTATCCCGTATTTACGGGGAGTCCCAGACCGAGACAAGAAGGACAGAAGTAAACAATTATTATATCGATCCGGAAGCACGTACGGTAACGGATGCTGAAAATAACGATACCCATATCGAATTAACCACAAAGGAGATGGATTTAATTCTGCTTTTGACCGAGGAGGTAGGCAAAGCTTTGTCGAGGGAAGATATTATTGAGCATGTGTGGGGAGAAAACTATTTCGGCTCTGAACGCGCCGTGGATGACGTAGTGCGGAGAGTCCGGAAGAAAATGCCGAGAATTCATCTGGAAACGCTGTATGGATATGGGTATCGTGTACTGCCGTCATGATGAAAGTGAATTTAACCCAGCGCATTTGGCTCTCTTTTATTGCCATTATTGTCCTGGTCGGCTTGACAGTCATCATTGTGTATCCTATTTCAATCCGGGGGACACTGACAGAAGAAACGTACCGGATTATTGAAGAAGAACAAGCCCAGCTCGTTAACCCGCTGAGTGATTATTTTACTCCTCCGGAATCAGATGATCTGGATTTTATTGAAAGACGGGAAGCGGAGCGCTCGGTAGGACACGTGTTTGTTACTGAAAATGAAACGGTCAGCGGGGAGCCGCGTCCGCCGGCGGAAGTAGAAAAAGAAATGCTTGAAAATGCCGGCAACCAAAATGCGGAGCGGGAGCGGTATGAACTTACGTTTAACGACGCTACACTGTTTTACGTTATTACAAAAGTGGAATCGGACGGAGAAGAAGCATTTCAAATTTCCTACATGTGGGATACGTACAGAGACACAATGGTGAATCGTCTGTGGACGCGTCTGGTGTACATACTGCTTATCACAAGTGTCGTAAGCCTGCTGCCGGCGATCTGGCTAAAGCGCTACCTGCGGCAGCCTCTGCGCGTGCTTGGGAACCGTTTTGAACAGATCGCTGAAAGGAATTGGCGGGAGCCGTTCAACTGGAAAGGGGACCAGGACTTTCAGAAGCTGTCCGAGCAGTTTGAACGGATGCGGCAGAATTTAATCCGGTATGACAACTCGCAAAAAACATTTATCCAGCATGCTTCTCATGAACTTAAGACACCGATAATGGTTGTTAAATCCTATGCGCAGTCCGTTAAAGACGGTATTCTGCCGAAAAAAGACATGGAAAAAACGATGGACGTCATCATTGATGAAGCGAACCGCATGGATAAAAGGGTTAGGGATATGCTGTATTATACGAAGCTTGATTCGCTTAAAACAGAGGCGATTGAGCATGAAGAAATCATATTCGGCAAACTGGCTTATGCGATTGAAGAACGCTTTCGACTTCAGCGTAGCGACATCCGCTTTTATATCGAAGGAGCAAGCGTACGTATGTATGCAGATGCTGAGCATATGCGGGTGCTGCTTGAAAATTTAGTGGAAAACGCGCTTCGTTACGCAGAGGACAGTATTTGGATTAAAGCGGAAAAGGATGCAGGAGGCCAAGTGAAAATCACCGTGGAAAATAACGGGGAAAACATAAATGAGGAAGAACTTGAATATATCTTCACGCCATTCCGGAAAGGGAACAAAGGGCAGTTCGGGCTCGGTCTTGCGATTGTAAGCCAGATTGCGGAGCTGCACGGAGCATCAAAAGAGGCAGCCAATACGGAGGCGGGCGTCAGGTTTACCATCATTCTTCCTGCAGAAAATGAAATAGAGACACAAAAAACCGAGGCGTAATCGCCCCGGTTTTTTTGCGGCAGACTGTTAGTTCCCTGAACTCTCTTCACTTGCTTCAGTGAACGTCTGAACCCAGTCTTTGTAATCTTCGTCTTCGACGTTGATCTCAGCGTCCTGCATTAATTCATTCAGCACCTGCTGACCGTCTTTTTGTTCTTCTGCTTGAAGTGTTTCCCTGATATCATCTTTCAATTCCTTATAACTTTCCTTTTTACCGGTAACATTAATTACATGGAAGCCGTGCTCTGTTTCCACAGGCTCTTCGGAAATGGAGTCTGTCTCCATGTTAAAGGCAGCTTCCTCGAAAGCTTCCGTCATTTCTCCTTTGCCAAAATAACCAAGCTCACCGCCGCTTTCACCGGAAGCAGTATCGATGGACTTTTCTTTTGCAAGCTCAGCAAAATCTGCGCCTTCTTCGAGCTTTTTGATGATTTCGTTTGCTTTTTCTTCACTATCTACGAGAATGTGGCTAGCTTCGACCTGGACAAGATCGTCTTTATTTTCTTCGTAGTAGTTTTTCATTTCTTTTTCGGTTACCTCAACATCCTGGGACCCAAGCTCATCAACCACAATCTGCGGTTTTACATATTGCTCCTTGAAAGCTTTAACGCTCTCGACCTGGACGCCCATATTTTCCTGGATGGTTTGAAGGAATTGGTCGTTATCATCTATGCCATACTGCTCTTTCATAGACTTGAATTCCTTGGTTACTTGTTTGTCTGAAATGTCCAGCTCCTCGGCTTTATCATTTAATATTTTTTGCTGGATAAGATTGTTTAAAGCACCTTCGCCGTAGTTGTCCTTCAAGTCTTCCATCAAATCCTGCTCAGAAATACTTTCGCCGTTCACTTCAACAATCGCGCCGTCTCCCGCTGCACTGCCTTCGTTGCTGCAGGATGCAAGCAAAAGGGCACTACTGATCCCTGCGGCCATAAAAATATATTTTTTCATTTCTCCAGCTCCCTATGTATGTTCGTGCTACCCCAATATTGTACCATATTAAAAAGTTTAAAAATGTCGATTAATGTAAAAAAAATCCTATTGTATTATACAATAGGATAAAAAATTCTCAGCTTCAGGCTGCCAAAAGAAGTTCAACGTACGAAGAAACAAGCAGGATGGTTACGAGCACATTGATAGTATTGAAGACCTTCGGCTGTTTTTCATCCGGAACTTCCCGCTGGGTAACAAACTTATTGGTCATGGAGTTCATGATGAACAGATAAGCAACAGCGAACACAATAAAGAAAAGTATAAACATAGAATTCCCCCATTCCTAACGATACTACCATAACAAATCATAAGAGAAAAAGATAGGCAGAACCCGGAAGCACAGAGAAAAAAGATATTATATCTATAACGTTTTTGCCGAACATGATATAGTAAAAAAGCAGTTGTTACAAGAAAAAGGAGTGGATCTGCTTGTCGCGGAACATATGGAAAATTTTATTCATCCTGCTATTAGCCATCAACGTTATTGTCATAGGTGCTCTCGTCTTCTGGTGGGTTTCCCTGGACCAGGAAAGCGGGTCCACAGAAACAGAACAGCAGATTTCCGAAGAGGAAGATTTCCAGCCGTACTTTACCGGAGAAACAGATTCTGCCCAGGTAAATAACATTCTAGAAGCAGAAATGGAAAATGAAAGAGCCGACTTAGTAGTGGAAAATGGCCAGTTTAAGATTGTATCTGCGCTCGAGCTTCTGGGACGCGAAATTGATATTGAACTTAGTTTTGTGCCAGAGGTTTTAGAAAATGGAAATATTGAATTACGGAAAGAGGATTTCTCCATTGCTGGCTTGCCACTTCCGGGGCCGGAAGTATTAACGGTAGTGCAGAGCCAGTCAGAATTTCCGGAATTCGTCCAGATTAATCCTGAAGAAGAAACAATCAGAATAAGGCTTGATCAGTGGAGTGAGGATGAAGAATATACAGTAAGGGCGGACAAAGTTAACCTTGAAGAAGATGAAATTGTCTTCACCGTAGGCAGATAAAAAAGACCCCGGCGCTTTGTCTCGCGCCGGGGCCGCTTTTATTTATGAAGGCTGTTTAAGCACAATATCCATGCCGTCAAGCTTGCGTTCCACTGTACAGTGCTTTGGAGCCCTCACCAGCTGGCGGATAAACGCAAAATCATGGATAGCCATGCCGCTGTTTAAGGAAAACACAATTAGAAAATAATGCATGTAGCCCGGCATAAGCACGGCCCCGGCAATACTTGCTGTTCCAAGTATCACGAAAGGACTGAGCATAGCCGCGACATACATATTTCTCGATACGGGTTTACTGAAGCTGTATTTAATCACAGGAAGCTGCTTCCTGCGGTTTCGGTCAAATTTCCAGGTTGTAGCGATACCAATCATCCAGAGTGGTACGGCGTGCAAAATTGAATGCAGAGGGTAAAGACTGAGCATTATTAAAAGAAGAACTCCTAGTCCGATGCCTTTGAGCTGCGTCTCTGGATGGATCGAACTGAAGATTAAAAAAGTAAACATAAAAGTTAAAAAGGAAAATCCTACCGACATGATTGTCATTTTTGTTGTGTTGTTTTCTTTTCGTAGATTCACTGATTTCCAGCAATTCATGCGACGGCCTCCTCTCTCTCCAAACCCCAACTTTGAATAATGTAATACCAACAGAAGAAAAAATCAATAGGGTTATAAAAAAAATATATAGAACGAAATTTCTAACAATTCGTCCTACAGAAGAGAAAAGAAGCCTATATACTAACGCAGTACGCCTGAATAGAGCAGGTGGCCTGTAAGAGGTTTATTTGGCAGATCTGTCCGCCGGAAGCAATGCACCGTCTTTATCCATAAAATCACTTTCAAAAGACTGGAGGGACTCTTCAAACAGATGCATGAATTCTTCCCCGTAAATGTAGCGCACGATAGTCATAAGTTCAGAAAACTCGGGAAACTTTCCATAAAGGTCTTTGATGGGAAGGGCTCCTTCAGAAACCTGAAACGTCTCTTTTTCGTAGGACTCGAGAATAGAGAGAAGCAGGTTTTCCCCATCTTCTGTAAGCTCAATGTACGTATTACGCTTATCATTTGTCTTTTTCGAAAATTTTAATAGGCTGCGATCCTCAAGCTTTTTGGAAAAATTAAACGCTGTTGAGACGTGCATAACGCCGAACTTCGCAATTCCTGAAACAGAAGCGCCCTCTAATTGGTGCGCTACCCACAGAATTTGAAATTCGTTAATGTTTAAATCATATGGTTTAACCCATTCCTGCCAATCTTTTTCCACCGATTTCCATAATGCTTTAGACAACTGTGCAGCACGAAGGCTGAATAGTATCGACTGCTTTGCATCAAATGAAGAGTCCAATTAAAGAACCCCCTCTCTTATAAGCTGGGTCATCAGTGACTAGGAACGCCGGGTTTCTTTTTTGATCTGCTTATTCAATTGAGAAATGGACTCAGAAATGTCTTTCACCTGTTCCTGAATGGAGGCCACTTCAGGTTCAACTTCCTGCTTGTATCGTTTATAGGTTTTTTTCATTTCTTTGGTCAGTACATCAAAGGCCTGAAAACCTTCTGTAGCAGCATATTGCCAGTCTTCCATCGCTGATTTGTTTGTTGAAGATTTCAAGCCGGCGCGAGTCCATTCCGATTTTTTTATGGAATGGCGTACGGCAGGGCCAGAAGCAGGCGTGGTAAAAAGTATAATTAAACTGCTAGCTATCGACCCCGTGAACATACCGGCAAAAAGAGATTTCAAATCCATCCGCCTCATTCCTTCCTTGAAATACATTTTTAATATATTATTCTTTAATAGTAGTATAGGCGAATTCAGGAAAAAAATAAAGAATTTCAAACAGTTTCTGGAGTCTGGAAAGAAGGCGCGTCTATAAATTTTTATTTTATAAAAATAATCAGCGGTATTCACCGCTGATTAAAAGCCTATTGATTCTGTTTTTGGAAGTTAAGCATAAAGTCCTGTAGAGCCTGGCAGCTTTTTTTGGATACAGCGTTATAAATGGAGGCCCGGCAGCCGCCCACAGACCGGTGGCCGTTTAACCCAACAAAGCCGGCCTGGCTGGCTTCAGTTAAAAACTGCTTGTTCAGTTCTTCCGTAGGAAGATTAAATGTCACATTCATGGAAGAACGGCTGTCCGTTTCGGCATGGCCGCGGTAAAACCCGCCGCTGCTGTCAATAGCGTCATACAGAAGGGCAGCTTTTTCTTTGTTTCGCTGCTGCATGCCAAAGACCCCTCCGCGTTCTTCAACCCATCCGAGCACTTCATTCAGAAGGTAAACAGCAAATGTCGGAGGAGTGTGGAAAAGCGAATTTTTTTCCGCATGAGTGTCGTAGCGAAGAAGCGTCGGGGTGTGGCCGGGAGCCTGGCTGACCCAGTCTTTTTTGACGATAACGACGGTAACGCCGGACGGGCCAAGGTTTTTTTGTGCCCCAGCGTAAATGGCTCCAAACGAAGAAACCGGTACAGGACGGCTTAAAATATCGCTCGACATATCGGCGACTACTGGGGAAAGCCAGTTATAATCAAGCTCCTGCCACTGCGTGCCAAAGATGGTGTTGTTTGTGGTGATGTGCACGTATTTGTCCCGGCTGTCGAGCTGCAGGGTATCGATATCAGGAATGTGGGTGTAGTTCTGATCTTTGGCAGAAGCACCGATCCTGGTCTGGCCGATCATCTCTGCTTCCTTTAACGCTTTTTCCGACCAGGAGCCGGTTAAAATGTAATTTGCTGTTTCTCCCTCACGGAGCAC
Source organism: Marinococcus halophilus (assembly GCF_900166605.1). Taxonomy (NCBI): domain Bacteria; kingdom Bacillati; phylum Bacillota; class Bacilli; order Caryophanales; family Bacillaceae; genus Marinococcus; species Marinococcus halophilus. The sequence continues at coordinate 2,005,844 of NZ_FVZD01000006.1, read as the reverse complement.
ATTCATCGGAAGCATTGAAAACTGCAGGCTTGCTCCGCCCTGCAGAAACAGTACCTCGTAATCCTCAGGGATATCGAGCAGGCTCCGGAGCCTCTCCTGCGCCTGATTATGCACTGCTTCATAATCAGCACTCCGGTGGCTGAGCTCCATAACGCTCATACCTGTATTATTGAAATCAAGCATTTCTTTTTGTGCTTTTTCTAAAACTTCGTCCGGCAGGGCAGCCGGTCCCGCATTAAAATTATATGCACGTGACATATGATCTCTCCTTTTAGCCATCCATATTTATTTTTCTATAAACGATCGGCAATCCCTTTGGCCATATCGGCTAAATCAGCGCTTGTATATTGGTCGTTATTATCCGTGAACGTAAAAGAAAACCCATCGTTCTCCGTATAACGCGGAATAAAATGAAGATGATAGTGGAAAACGGACTGCGATGCCACGCTGTTATTGTTGTTTAAAAGGTTCATGCCTGCCGGTTGAAAGGCATCCTTTATAGCATTTGCAATCTCAGGGGCTTTTTTGAAAAGAGCCGCCGCAGTTTCAGGGTGGAGTTCATAAATATTCTCCTGGTGATCCTTTGGTATTAAGAGGGTATGTCCTTTCGTCGTCTGTCCCAAATCCATGAAAGCCAGAAGTTCTTCATCTTCGTAAACGACAGAAGCGGGGATGTCTCCGGCTGCTATCTTGCAGAAAATGCAGTCGTCATTATGTGCCATAGTGTTATTCTCCTTCCTAAGCATGAATATATCTACTATCCTATTATACGTAGTAACAGTTTAGAGTTAAATGGAAACGTAAGAAGAAATGAATTTCATGCAAAAATATACAAAACCCGGGGAAACTGTGTAGAATATAAAAAGACTGTATTTTACTTAGCTGAAGGAGCGTTTGTATGACAGCATTACTTAATATCGATCATATTACCGGCGGATACAACATTCATAAGCCGGTGCTCCATGACCTGGAATTTGATGTCGGCGCCGGGGAAATTGTCGGCTTGATCGGGTTAAACGGAGCCGGGAAAAGTACAACAATCAAGCATGTTCTCGGGCTGATGGAACCCGCAGAAGGCAGAATTTACATTAATAGTAAAACTATCCATGAAGATGCAGAAGCGTACCGGAAACAGCTGGCATACATCCCTGAATCGCCTATATTATATGAGGAAATGACGCTTTGGGAGCACCTGCGCCTTACGGCTATGGCTTACGGAGTGCCGGAGGGAACATGGGAAGAGCGCAGTGAGAAGCTCATGGAGACCTATCAGATGACCCGGCGGAAAAATTGGTTTCCCAACCATTTTTCCAAGGGGATGCGGCAAAAGGTGATGATTATGTGCGCCTTCTTGGTAGAGCCGAAGCTGTATGTCGTCGATGAGCCGTTTGTCGGGCTCGATCCGGTAGCCATAAAATCCCTGCTCGATATGATGGTGGAAATGAAAGACAATGGAGCAGGAATTCTAATGTCTACGCATATTCTGGCTACTGCAGAGCGCTACTGTGACCGCTTTGTGCTGCTGCACGAAGGTCGTGTCGCCCTGAAAGGAACCATGAAGGAAATCCAAGAGCAGGCAGGAATGCCCGGGGCGAACCTTGACGATTTATATATCGAAGTGACTAAAGGAGAAATTACGTCATGACTGGGCAGTGGTGGAATGAGCGGGCAGGATCGTTTTGGGGGAAAGCCGGCCGCTACCTGCGTTTAATCGGAAACAGCGGATTTATGTTTGCCCTGTATATTCTGCTTTTTGCCGGGGCGGTATTTTATCCAGCTTTTTTGGACTGGCTCCCGCAGTCTTCCTGGATAGTCATTGGTCTTTGGCTGATATTTTCTGTATTAACGCTCCGCAGCCCGGTCCGGCCATTCGTACAGTCAGGGGACCTTGTGTTTTTGCTTCCGCTCGAAAAGCGGATGGCCCCATTCTTTAAAAAATCTCTTCGCTACTCAGCAGCGCTGCAGGGAGTGGAGGTGCTGGCTGTATATGTTGTTTTAGGGCCGGTTATTCAGGAGCGTACTGCTGCCGGGGGAGCTGGCTATTTCTTCATGCTTCTGCTTTTACTCGTAATAACCTTTGTAACGACATTTATAAAGTGGGAAGAATGGAAATGGCACGATCATACTCATCGTTACATATCCACTGCAGCCCGGTGGGGGTGGCCGGCTCTCTTAATGCTTGCCGCCTGGTGGGGGAACATTTATCTGGCTGGCGTTGGCCTCGTGGGGATGGCAGGGCACTGGCAGCTGGTAAAGAGACGCTCTGCTTCTATGCTGCTGCGCTGGGAAGTGCTTCTTGAAGCGGAGAATCACCAACTGGCTAAATTTTACCGTTTTGTTCAGTCGTTTGCAGAAGTCCCACATGTCGAAGTGAAAATTAAACGCCGGCGTTGGCTGGCCTCGCTTGTGGACAAATTAACCCATAAGCAGGAAAATACGTATTTGTATCTGTACGGCAAGGCTTTTGTTCGTTCGGGAGAATACGCAGGCATGTTTATCCGTCTGCTTGTGGTCTGCGGACTGGTCATGTACGCTTTTGCTCCGGAATGGATGCGCCTTGGGATTGGCGGATTGTTTCTTTATATGACCGCTGTGCAGCTGCAGGCTTTGAAAAGCCATTATGCTACTATTGACTGGCCGGACCTTTATCCTGTCCCGGCCGCTTGGAAAGAGGGGGCATTCATCACGTTTACGAGAGCGCTTTTGGCGGTCCAGGGGACAGGGATTGTCCTGCTTCATGTATGGATTGGACAATCGCTCCTCGGGACAGCAGCACTTATTTTATGTGTAGCGCTGCTTCTTCTATATTATCCCCGGTGGGTTACCCGGAGAAAGCAAAAAGAAATGGTATAAATGACGACAGGCCCCCTTTCTAGTAACAGAAAGGGGGCCTGCGATTATGAAGAAGCGCCGGGGTATTCCAAAACAGCTCTTCCGATGACCTGGGCTGCGGTGAGCATAGCGCGTTCATCAATATCGAATTTTGAATGATGGTGCGGATACGTTGTTTCCCAGTCTGGATGACCGGCTCCTGTGAAGAAATAAGTGCCTTTCACATGCTGGAGGTAATGCGCGTAATCCTCTCCGGCCATTGATGGGCTCATATACTCTGTATTCTGTACCGATTCCGTTTTTTTAGCACATTCAGCAATAAACCGGGCTTCCTGATGGTGGTTGTCGACCGGCGGATAGCCGCGAAGGTATTCATAGTCAGCTTCAGCTCCGGCAGCTTCGCAAATGCCATGGACGATTTTTCCGATTTCTTCTTCGAACACATCCCGCACGTTTTCATCAAAGCAGCGGGTGGTGCCGGTAAGCTTCGCGCTGTCGGCAATCACGTTAAAGGCGTTGACAGCTTCGAAGGAGCCGACGGAAAGGACTCCTGAATGAAGTGGATCGAGACGGCGACTGACAATCTGCTGCAGACTGGTGACCACCTGGGAGCCGAGCACGATAGCATCTTTGGTGAGGTGCGGCTGGGCCCCGTGTCCGCCCTTGCCGCGAATCGTAATATGAAAGCGGTCTGAAGCGGCCATCATCGGCCCTTCGCAGTACTGCACAGTGCCATAGGGAACCGTCGCCCATAGATGAGTGCCAAAAATGACGTCCACTCCTTCCAGGCAGCCGTCCCGGATCATTTCAATCGCACCGCCGGGAGCGTATTCTTCCGCGTGCTGGTGAATGAAAACGATGGTACCGCTCAGGTTGTGTTTTTCTTCTTGAAGGGCTTTGGCCAGCACAAGCAGATAGGCAGTGTGGCCGTCATGGCCGCAGGCATGCATAATCCCGTCAACTTTCGAAGCGAAAGGAAGGGCCGTGTTTTCCTGAATGGGCAGAGCGTCAAAATCAGCCCGGAGAGCAATGACGGGACCAGGATTTTCACCGCGGAGAACGGCGGTGACACCGCGCCCGCCTACATTAGTACGGACGTCATGTCCCAGCTGCCGGTGATAATCGGCTATGTAGGCAGGCGTATGCTCTTCCTCAAAAGAAAGCTCGGGGTACTGGTGCAGATACCTGCGAATCTCCACCATTTCGGGGTAAAGCTCTTCTAATCTGGTAAATAAATTGCTCACAGAAGTTCACATCCTTTAATGAAACGTAATAAGCATAGGGAAAATAATTATGTCTCGGTACAGGAGTAGCGTATAATAGACAAGTAAGCTGTATAGTATTTTCTAATCATACATGATCCCATAAGGAAAATAAAATAAGCAAATTTGGAACGGCCAGGCAGTCTGCTGCGTATATTTATAAAATCAATCAAAGAAGGGCGGAAAGAAAGCATGAGCCAAAGAATCGGTTTTGTAGGACTGGGTATTATCATTGCCGGTGTAAGTATCGTGTCTTCCCAGCTCGGTTTTGACGCGAGTCTATTCATCTGGCCAATCATTGCATTAAGCCTTGCTTGCTTTTTTGTTTCCCAACGGAATTACTGGCTTGGTGCTATGTTTGTCGGCCTCGCCCTTTTGCATGTGTCCAATCGGGCGGACGTACCTTTTATATTCACTGCAGTGATCACTATCCTTTTTCTGGCGGGCCTTATCTTATTTTATTTCTGGTGGAATAACTCCCGCAGGGAAATAGATATCGATAAAGACCTGGACACTTCCGCGGAAAGAAATAAAAGCAGAAAAAGGTCTTCCACTAAAGAGGAGGTGCGCCGGACCGGACAGGAGCGGGCGTTTCCGGAGCACCGGCGTTTTCTGGCAGGACAGTGCGTGTATATAAAAAAACCTTTCAGGATGAGTGAAGCTTCTGTCCAATACGGAGCGGGCGAAGTAATCGTTGATTTTTCGAAAGCCAAAACAGAAGAAGAAACGGTTCCTGTAAAGATCAGCGGGATGATCGGAAGTATTAAGCTTTTTGTTCCTGAAAACTGGGATGTGAACATTGACGCCAAAACGCTTGTGGGCGAAACAAAAGTGCTTGGTTATAAAGAAGAAGGCATCAAGTCAGCTATGAAAGTTGAGCACAGGGCGAAAAAACAGGCCGGGATAACGCTCAATATCCATGCAGAGCTTGTCATCGGAAGCATCCAGGTTAAGTACGCAAAACAGCCTGCTGTTTCAATGTAACTTAACGCAATGCCTGCCGACTAAAGCAGGGTGGAACATTTGTGTAAAAAGCGAGGGTGGCAGAGTTCATGAATAAACGAAAATGGGGAAAACGGCTGTTAATAGCAGCGGCCGTTTTTCTTCTGGTGTTTGGTATATACTTATCCTCTGTCGTAATCGGCGCTGCTGCGATCAGTGAAAAGCAGCTGACCATGAATGAAACAACAACCATTGTCGATGACAATGGCGAAAAGCTGGCTGAGCTTTATTCAGAGGACAGGGAAGTTATAGAAGAAGAACAAATACCGGACCATGTAAAAGAAGCATTTATATCCATTGAAGACATTAGATTTTATGATCATCAGGGTATTGACCCGAGGGCAATCGCGCGCGCGCTGTACCGGGATATTTTAGCTGGCGGCATCGTAGAGGGCGGAAGTACAATTACCCAGCAGCTGGCGAAAAACGCCTTTCTTTCGAGCGACCAGACGTTTTTACGTAAAACGAAGGAAGTGCTGATTGCTATGGGTCTTGAGAAGAAGTTTTCCAAAGATGAAGTAATGGGCTACTATTTAAACCAAATTTACTTCGGGCACGGGGCGTATGGAATCCAGTCTGCATCGCAGCAGTATTTTGGTAAGGACGCTTCCGAATTAAATGTCGAAGAAGGCGCCATGCTTGCGGCTATGGTAAAGGGGCCGAGCAACTATTCACCGGTGGATGAGCCCGAGGAGGCCAAAGAACGCAGAGATACCGTTATTGCTATAATGGAACGCGAAGGGTACATATCAGAAGAAGAAAAAGCAGCAGCAACTTCTGCGTCCCTTCCTTCCGGGCTCCAGGAGCAGCAGACGCATCCGGAATACTATACGTATGTGGATATGCTCATGAAAGAAGCCCAGGAAAAATACAACATTGAGCCGGAAGAAATTTACAAAGGCGGTTACACGATACAGGTGCCGATGAATGAGGATATGCAAAAAGCCTCCTATTCTCTTATGCAGCAGGAAGCGTATTATCCGGACGGCTCAGAGGATGCAGAGAGTGCCTTTTTTATGATGGATCACAGTACCGGCGGAGTGGTGGCAGTGCAGGGCGGGCGTGATTACGAACGCCAGGGTATGAACCGGGCTGAGGTACAGCGGCAGCCGGGTTCCGCGTTTAAACCACTTGCCGTGTACGGGCCGGCGCTCGAATCGGGCGATTATGAGCCATATTCAGTGCTCAAGGATGAACAATTAGACTATGACGGTTATTCACCTAAAAATAACAGCGGCGAATACCAGGGCGAAGTAACAATGAATGAAGCACTGGAGCAGTCCATCAACACGTCAGCGGTGTGGCTGTACGACAAGCTTGACCGCAGCGCCACGAATAATTTTTTACAGGATACAGGCATTGAGCCTCAGGGGGAAGGACTGGCGACAGCGCTTGGCGGTCTGGAAAACGGCGTCACCCCTGCGCAGTTAACCGAAGCGTACACCACCTTTTCAAATAACGGGACAAAAACTGAGCCGTACTTTATTACAAACATCAAAGACCGAAACGGAAACATTATTGCAGAAAACGAAACCAAAGAGAAGGAAGTGATGGACCCGCAAAATGCGTGGTACATGACCCGTATGCTTGAAAATGTAGTAGAAAACGGCACAGCTTCAGCCGGAAATACATCTTATGATTTAGCGGGCAAAACAGGAACGACCTCGTTTGAAGCAGTCGAAGACGGGGCGAGGGATGCTTGGTTCGCCGGCTATACACCGCAGTGGACCGGCACGCTCTGGATGGGTTACGATCAGACGACTGAGGACAATTATTTAACCGGGGGGAGTGCCCATGCGGTGGAGCTGTTCAAATCTATTTTAAATGAAACACCTGCTGGGGACAGTGCTGTAGAGTTTGAAAAGCCGGAGGGCGTAAGGGATCTTGAAGAGCCTGTGGAGCTTCCGGAGATCGATTCGCTCGAAGGTGATTTAACATTCGCCGGAGACGGCTTCTTAAATGTCGAGCTTACATGGGAAGCGTCTGAAGACGACCGCGTCAATTACACGATTTACGAAGTAACAGGCGGGGAACGTGAAGAAATTGACCAGGTTCGGGGACAGGGAAGCTATACGATTCAAAATGCAAACCCGTTTAATTTACGGGAGTATGTGGTCGTACCTTCCTATGAGCCTACAAACCAGGAAGGAAACGAGTCAAATACGGCTGAAGTCCAGGCCCGTTCTATTTTTGGGATAGGAGGATGACAGCCACAGGGCAGCCTTGAAGGGCTGCCTTCGTCTGTTCATGAATTTTTTATGAATGTTGGTGAAATACACTATACATGACAGGAACAATCAAGTTATGGTAAAAACAGAAAAGGTGATTGTGCGAACTTGAGTGGTGAGCAGGCAGAGAGGAAGTGCCAAAAAATGAAAGAGACTATATACAATAATACTTTTTTAGAAGCAGCAGGAGGAAACTATACTGGCCACGTGCCGGTATGGTACATGCGGCAGGCGGGCAGGTCCCAGCCGGAATACCGTAAATTGAAAGAGCAGTATTCGCTGGTGGAGATTACCCATGACCCCGAGCTGTGTGCGTACGTAACCCGGCTGCCGGTGGAACAGTACCAAAACGATGCGGCAATTTTATATAAAGACATTATGACCCCGCTGCCGTCTATCGGCGTAGATGTGGAAATAAAGCCGGGAGTCGGTCCGGTGATTGACCGTCCGATCGAAACACTGGCCGATGTACAGAAGCTTGGTGCGCTTGAGCCTGAAAAGGATATTGACTATGTACTTGAGACTATCCGTTTGTTGCGCGAGCAGCTGAATGTGCCGTTGATCAGCTTCAGCGGGGCTCCTTTTACCCTAGCGAGTTACATGATTGAAGGCGGCCCGTCGAAAAATTACCACCGGACGAAAAGCTTTATGTACTCCCAGCCGGATGCCTGGTTTGCTTTAATGGATACGCTCGGCGATATGGTTATCCGGTACGCTGGTGCCCAAATACAGGCCGGTGCCCAGGCGATTCAAATTTTCGACTCCTGGGTCGGGGCGCTGAATGCTCCGGATTACCGTCAGTATGTGAAGCCTGTCATGAGCAGGATATTTGCGGCTCTGGAAGAAAAGAATGTGCCGGTTTCTATGTTTGGCGTCGGAGCCGGTCATCTGCTCGAAGATTGGAACGACCTGCCCCTTTCCATTATTGGACTGGACTGGCGGACCTCCATTCTTGAAGCGAGGAACCGGGGGGTTACAAAGACACTTCAGGGCAATCTGGATCCGAGCCTGCTGCTTGCCCCGTGGCCGGAAATAGAGAAAAGAGCGGCTGCCATTATTGATGAGGGCATTCAGCATCCCGGATTTATTTTTAATTTGGGTCACGGTGTATTTCCGGATGTGAAGCCGGAAACGTTGAAACGTTTAACAGCTTTCGTTCATGAATATTCGAAAGAACAATTGGAGGGAAGACGATGAAAAAGAAAACCGGCCTTTTGGTTATGGCTTACGGAACTCCGAGAAGCCTTGACGAAGTGGAAAGCTATTATACCCATATCCGTCGCGGAAATAAGCCTTCCGAAGAAGCATTGGAGGACCTTGTTTCCCGATATAAAGCAATCGGAGGTGTTTCGCCGCTTGCAAAAATCACGGAGGACCAGGCTTACGGTTTGGGCGAAGTGATGAATGAACGCCATCCTGATCGTGAATTTCATGTATATATCGGGTTAAAGCATATCGATCCATTTATCGAAGATGCTGTCGCTGAGATGAAAAAGGATGGTATCGAAGAGGTATACAGCATTGTATTGGCGCCGCATTTTTCAACCTTCAGCGTGAAGTCCTATAACGGGCGAGCCCAGGAAGAATCTTCCCGTATCAATGGTCCGGCGATTCACAGCGTAGAAAGCTGGTATGACCAGCCGAAGTTTCTGCATTACTGGGCGGAGCGGGTACGTACACTGCTTGACGGACTCGATGAAGAAAAAACATGTGTAATTTTTTCTGCCCACAGTCTTCCAGAAAAAATTATTGCGAAAGGCGACCCGTATCCGGAGCAGCTGAAAGAAACAGCTCAATGGATCGCGGAGCGGGCGAATGTCAAGCACTATGATATTGGCTGGCAAAGTGAGGGGAACACCCCGGACCCGTGGCTCGGACCGGATGTGCAGGACTTGACGAAGGATCTGCATCATCAATACGGCTACGAGTCGTTTGTCTACTGCCCGGTTGGGTTTGTGGCCGATCATCTCGAAGTGCTGTTTGATAACGATGTTGAGTGTAAAGACGCTTGTGATAGTGTGGGAGCGGCGTACTACCGGCCGGAAATGCCAAACAGCCAGCGTGAATTTTTAGAGGCGCTCGGCGATGCGATTGATTCGTTAGTAGAACAAAAAGTTTCTTCATAATTTAAAAAGGCACCCTTTCGTCAGCGAAAGGGTGCCTTTTATATCCTCTAAGCTTTTCCTTCCTGTTTTAATCTGCCGGCAAGCACATAAAGTATAGCCAACGTGACAAAATGGGAGGAGAAATCATTTTGATCCTGCTGCGGATAGACTTCAACGAAATCCATGCCACAAACACCGTAACTACCGAATTCGTGAATGAGAGTGAGCAGCTGTTCGGGATGGAGCCCGTTAGCATCTGCCGGGCCTCCCGGGTTATAGGCATAATCTAAAATATCGCTGCAGATACTTAAATACACTTCATCAGTCCCATCAGCGGCGATATCATAAACTTCCTTAGCAAATGCTTTTAAATCAGGAGCGCTCCGGATTTTATCAATGGTAATCGTAACGGCTCCTGCCTCTTTGGCGGATCTGCCGTTAACGGCTTTATTACGTGGGCCGTGAATGCCGAGATGCACAAGACTTTCATTTCTCACCTGCTCATATTCATACATACGGGCGAACGGAGAGCCGCGCCCAAATTCGTCTCCCATCGATTCATCGTTATTATCAAAATGGGCGTCGATATGGATGATACCAATTTTCTTACCAGTAGTTTCACCAAGAGCCCGTACCACCGGGTAAGTGATGCCGTGATCACCTCCAAGGCCAACCGGAAAAGTGCCGGAAGCCCATAAAGACGAAGCGAATGATTGAATCGTTTCCATAGTGGCAGGTACGTCAGCTGGAATAGTAGAAACGTCACCGGCATCTGCGAGACTGTAGTAACTTAGTACGTCAATATCGTCAAGCTCCGGCAGGTAGCCGCTGTAACGTTCGGAGCACTGGCGGATTACCTTCGGGCCAAGCTCGCATCCTGTATACGCTCCCCAGGTAACTGCTCCCTCCCACGGCACTCCGTAAATAGTAGCGTGATAGTTTGCTGCCTGCGCCAAATCCTTTGCTACCGAAGAAGCATGAAGGAAGGTCGGTGTATTTCCGTAAATGAGCGGTCGATTCATATGTCAGCACCCTCTCTGTGTATGGTTTCTAATATATAGGGAGTGAAGAAGTGTACATGCCCGGATACGTTTACCCCGTGACATGTGATACAATAAAGTGTACCATATGTGAGTAGTTTTGCGTTCGAAGCAGAGGGACAAAACGATACAGGGGCAACGTGGAAAGGCGGGGAGCTCAGATGAACGCTGAAGAAAAATTGGAGATATTGAAGCATTCCCGTCACGACTGGATGAATGTCCTTCAGCTGCTGAAAACACATGCTGCGCTTGGCAAAATAGAGGAGCTTCAAAGAGTGATCGAAAAGACGACGTTTAAAGCCTCCCATGAAGCCAAGCTGTCAAATGTACAGGCTCCGGCGTTTGCTTTGGAGCTGATCACGTTTCACTGGGAAGAGCACTGGTTTTCCATCGATTTTGAAGTGGAGGATGCATTCAGTGCCCGGCCGGATGATCAAATTTGGACTCGTTTTTTTCAAGGTTTGGCATCATGCATTGATGAGCAGGCCGAGCGCACGCGAGATAACCACCTCGAAATTTCCATCAACCAGAATGACGGGGGGGTTCCGTGTCTGGAACTGGATTTTGAAGGAGAATTAAAGAGCCCGAAGAGGCTTGAGCAATGGATACGAAAAGAGTCCGTAATGATAGATATGATTGAGTATATAGAAGTAAGTAAAGAACACCTATATTGCGTCATTGTCGATCAAGCAGGCGGTCAGAAAGAATACTAATGAGGTGAATGAGTTGTTTGTAGATCACGTAAATTTATATGTAAAAGGCGGCGATGGCGGAGATGGCATGGTCGCCTTTCGTCGGGAAAAGTATGTTCCGGACGGCGGGCCCGCCGGAGGCGACGGAGGCAGAGGCGCGGATGTAGTTTTTGAGGTGGACGAAGGACTCAGAACATTGATGGACTTTCGGTATCAGCGCCACTTTAAAGCAAAGCGCGGAGATAACGGCCGATCCAAGAACCAGCACGGTAGAGGCGGAGAAGACTTAATCGTCCGCGTGCCGCCGGGCACCATCATCCGCGACCGCAACTCCGAGGTCATGATCGCGGATTTAACAGAGCATAAACAGCGGGTAGTAGTGGCAAAAGGCGGCCGTGGCGGTCGTGGAAACACCCGATTTGCTTCGCCTTCCAACCCTGCTCCGGAGATCAGTGAAAAGGGCGAGCCCGCGGAAGAAAAAGACATTCAGCTGGAGCTGAAGGTACTGGCAGATGTTGGTCTTGTCGGTTTCCCAAGTGTTGGAAAATCCACGCTTTTGTCCATTGTCTCAGCGGCTCGGCCAAAGATTGCTGACTACCCCTTTACCACGCTAAAGCCGAACCTTGGAGTGGTGGACGCCGGGGAAGGAAAAAGCTTCGTAATGGCAGATCTTCCGGGACTTATTGCCGGAGCTCATGAAGGCGTTGGACTTGGAGCCCAGTTTTTGCGGCATATTGAACGGACGCGGGTGCTTGTGCATATTGTGGATATGGCTGGCGAGCTTGAAGGCCGGGACCCGTTTGAGGATTTTCAGCAAATTAATGCGGAGCTGCGGGAGCACAACCTTCGGCTGCTTGAACGCCCAATGGTAGTAATGGCTAATAAAATGGATATGCCAGGTACAGACCAACAGCTTGAAGAGTTTAAAAAGAAGCTCCCGGAAGGCATTGAAGTTTTTCCAGTATCCACGCTTAGAAAGCAGGGTATTCAACCGCTTCTGCAAAGAGTCGCGGACCTGGTGGAAACGACTCCTGCGTTTCATTTATACGACGAAGAGGATCAGGAAGAAAAAGTGGTGTACACGCTCGATGAAAAAGAAGCTCCGTTTTATATCGGCCGTGCCGACGACGGTGCTTATGTATTGTACGGGCCGGACATCGAAAAGCACTATAGGATGGCGGACCTCTCCCACGAAGATTCGATGCAGCGCTTTTCGAGAAAAATGCGCAACATGGGCGTCGACGAAGCGCTGCGCGAACGCGGTGCTAAGCACGGAGATACAGTAAGATTATTAGATTTTGAGTTTGAATTTGTTGATGGATAACCAGCCAGTATAAATCAGAGTATAAAAGAGTGTGGTGAAAGCAGTGGCAGACAGAATTGATCATTTCTACCTTGTACGGGAAGATCTGTTGACAGATGCAATGCAAAAAACGTTGGAAGCAAAAGCACTGCTCGAAAGCGGGAAAGTGCACAAGGTAGCGGAAGCGGTACAGCATGTGGATCTGAGCCGCAGCGCGTTTTACAAATACCGGGATGCTATTTTCCCGTTCCATACGATGATACAGGAGCAGATTATTACATTATCGATTCAGCTTGCCGATCGTTCCGGTTCCCTTTCGGAACTGCTTCGTATTGTGGCAGAAGCGAATTCGAACGTACTGACCATTAATCAGACGATCCCGCTGCAGGGAAGGGCAAACATTACATTGACTGTCGACACTTCAGCGCTCAGTCTGGAAATCCGTGACTTTGTACGTAAAATTCAAGGGATGGAATTTGTGGAAAAAGCTGAAATAGTGGGATCCGGATCGCTGTAAGGAGTAGAAAGGTAAAGGAGTGGAGAGAGTGAAGCGAGTGGGATATCTTGGTCCGAGAGGAACTTTTACAGAAATGGCGGCCCGGGTGCTTTTTGATGAGCAGCTGCTTGAGCCCTTTGATACAATTGCAGAAGGGATGAAGCGGGCAGAGCAGCAGGAGATAGATCTTGCTGTCGTACCGCTTGAAAACGCAATCGAAGGATCGGTGAATGTGACTCTTGACTATTTAATTCATAAACATGAGCTGCCGATTATTGGAGAAGTAACTGTGCCGATTGAACAGCACCTGCTGGCTCTTCCAGAAAATAAAGAACACTGGGAGCAGGCGGAATTTGTACATTCACACCCGCATGCTATCGCCCAATGCCATGAATTTTTAACCCGGTGGATGCCGCAAACAAAAGCCCAGTTTACGAATTCCACAAGTGCTGCTGCAAAGAAGCTGAGTGAAGGTACGGCCGGAGGCGTGGTAATTGCGACCAGGCTTGCTGCCGAGCAGTATGGCCTGGAGGTTGTAAAGGAAAACATTCATGACTATACGAATAATCATACACGCTTTGTGGTGCTTGCAGGCAGCGATGAGCGAACAGAAAATCTTTCGGATGAAAAGAAAATAACAGAGCGGACGACGATGGTGATCACGCTGCCATCTGACTACCCTGGCGCATTGCATCAGGTGCTGGCAGCTTTTTCATGGCGGAAATTAAATCTGACAAAAATTGAATCCCGGCCAATGAAGACCGGGATTGGAAATTACTTTTTTGTGATGGATGTGGAACAGCCCGAAGATGATGTACTGATCCCCGGAGTCATTGCTGAACTTGAAGCCCTCGGATTCGGCGTACGGGTTCTCGGGCACTATCCGTGCTTTGAACTCTCTTCGACAGAAGCGAAAGTAAATAGCAGGACAACAGGCTAATCGTCTTCATCGATCAGGTAGCCGTGTTTTTGCAAAGCATCAAGCAGAACGTTGAACTGGGCGTGTGAAGAAATTTCAATTGTATGAAGGTGTACCCCGGCGGTCAGTTCTGAGAGCATGGAAGCATTTGTCCTTCTCATATTTTCAATAAAACGGTCCGCGCCGATCCGGCTTTCAATCATTAAGGATGCAGTAATGTCCCCGTAAACGGGGTGCTCAACGGATACGTCGAGAACCTTCCCCCCGTGATCAACGATTAAGTACAGCTCCTGCAGTGTACTATCCGGATCGGAAGGGTGGGAGACGGCGATACGCTCCCGTACCGTTTGGCCTGCTTCATTGTTTTTCATGATAATGTAGCCCTGAGAAGTAGCGAGAATCGGCTGGCCCTGTGCTTTTAGTAATGACATGTCCTGAACGATCACCTGTCTGCTGACGCTGGCCTTTGAGGCAAGAGAGTTCCCGGTCAACGGCCGGGTAGACGTTTCAAGCCATTCGAGCAGCTGTTTGCGCCGGTCCGCTCCAAGCATTTTTTTCGATGAATGATTAGGCATGGTAATACCTCGCTTTGTTGGTTGCTAATATATATCATAGCGGTAATATGTTTTTATTGTAAATTAAAAGTTGCCGCCGGTTCGTTTTGTGCCGGTCGGTAAAGACAGGAAAGGAGAACCGCCAGTGGCAGGACATTCAAAATGGAACAACATTAAACGGCGTAAAGAAGCCCAGGATTCCAAACGAGCAAAAATTTTCACGAAAATGTCGAAGGAAATTTTCGCCGCTGTCCGGGAAGCAGGGGATGACCCGGACCAGAATCTTCGTTTGCGTATGGCGATTACAAAAGCCCGGGCAGCAAACATTCCGAATGAAAATATAACGCGGACGATTAAAAAAGCAAATGGCCAGGATCAAAGTGTTCAATACGAAGAAATGACATACGAAGGATATGGACCCGGCGGGGCAGCTGTAATGGTAAAAGCATTAACAGATAATAAAAACCGGACTGTGGCCGATATTCGTGCTGCCTTTAATAAAAACGGAGGCAATCTTGGTGAAAACGGCTGCGTGTCTTTTCTTTTCAATAAAGAGGGCTTTCTTGTGGTAGATCGTGAGGATATAGAAACTGATGAAGACACGTTCATGCTTGAAGCGGTGGATGCTGGAGCGAATGATGTGGATTACGATAATCACGGCTTTTACATTTACACCGCGCCTGGCGATTTTGAAGCCGTGAAAGGCGCAATGGAGCGCACGTATCATTTTTCCACGGCTGAAGTTACTATGATCCCGGAGACCAAAGCCCATTTAGAAGACGAGCATGCCAGAAAGATGCTTAGGCTGATTGATACGCTTGAAGATAATGATGATGTGCAGAGTGTATATCACAATTTTGAAGCAGAAGAAGAGCAGATGGAACGCCTGGAAGTTTCCCCGTGACCTTTCACCCTGGTGGTGAAAGGTTTTTGTTGTCCAAGCATACGAGGAACTGCTCCAATAGTTATTTTTCAATCAGCAATATTTTTGCTATGATATAGGAAAACATGTTCGCATTTCAATAAGGCAAGGAGAGGACCGTAGTGATCGAATTCGTAAAGGGACGTGTAGATCATATAAAAGGAGACACCATTACGATTGAAAATAATGGGATCGGCTATTTAATCTATTGCTCCAATCCTTTCGTATTTAACGGCCAGCAGCCGGAGGAAGAGACAGTAGTATATACATATCAGTATGTAAAAGAAGACGTGAACCGCCTGTACGGCTTTCGGTCGCGAAAAGAGCGCGAGTTGTTTGAACAGCTACTGCAGGTATCAGGGATAGGGCCAAAGGGCGCTCAGGCGATCCTTGCATCCGGAGACCCGGGGCAGGTTGTAGGAGCCATCGAAAACGAAGATGAAACGTTTTTGACCAAGTTTCCCGGTGTCGGGAAAAAAACAGCAAAACAGATGATTATTGACCTGAAAGGAAAACTTACCGGCGTGTATGATGCAGTAACCATAGCGGGGGCGCCGGTCTCTCTGCTTGATGAGCAGCAGCCTGGCGGAGACCTTGAAGAAGCACTTGAAGCCCTGGCGGCTCTTGGCTATGGAGAAAAAGAAATCAAAAAAGTACGCCCTCACTTGGAAAAAGAAGAGCTGAGTGCAGATGAATATGTGAGAAAAGCACTGCAATGGATGCTTACTTAGCAGAAAACGGAGGAGGAAAAATTCTTGGAAGATAGAATTGTTTCTCAGGAAGCAGAATCGGGAGAAGATTTAGTGGAACAAAGCATCCGGCCGGATAGGTTGCGTGAGTATATCGGCCAGCGGAAGGTAAAAGAAAACTTGGAGGTGTTTATTGAAGCCGCAAAGCTCCGGGAAGAACCGCTTGATCATACGCTGCTTTACGGCCCGCCAGGACTGGGGAAAACAACGCTTGCTATGATTATTGCAAACGAAATGGATGTGAATATACGGACAACCAGCGGCCCCGCCATTGAACGCCCAGGGGACCTGGCAGCGGTCATGACGGCTCTTGAGCCTGGCGATGTTCTTTTTATTGATGAGATCCACCGGCTCCCCCGGGCGGTGGAGGAAGTGCTCTATCCGGCGATGGAGGATTTTTGTATTGATATTGTAATCGGCAAGGACAGCACGGCACGTTCCGTGCGGCTTGACCTTCCTCCCTTCACGCTGATCGGCGCCACTACAAGAGCTGGCCTGCTGTCCGCGCCGCTCAGGGACCGGTTCGGGGTGCATGCGCGCCTGGAATACTACGTGGAAGAGGATCTGGCTGAAATTGTCCGGCGCTCGGGAGATTTATTCCAGCTTGATATTGATAAAGGCGCAGCGTATGAGCTTGCCAGAAGATCGCGGGGGACTCCCCGGGTGGTGAACCGGCTGCTGCGCCGGGTGCGGGATTTTGCCCAGGTGCAGGGGGATGGAAGCATTACGATGGAGCTGGCAAATCATGCGCTTGAACGCCTGCAGGTGGATAAACTCGGCCTTGACCATATTGATCATAAATACCTGCTCGGTTTAATTGAAACCTTCAGAGGGGGGCCGGCCGGAGTGGAAGCAATAGCAGCAAAAATCGGAGAGGAGGCCCATACGCTTGAAGATGTGTATGAGCCGTACTTGATGCAGATCGGATTTTTGCAGCGGACGCCGCGTGGAAGAAAAGCAGCTCCGCTTGCTTACGAGCATTTCGGTTATCCCTATCAGGGCGAAAATGAATGAGCCACGTTTAAGAAGCCAGCACTTTGAGGTGCTGGATTTCTTTCGTGCATAAATCAGTAAATTCTTATATAATAGCTTTTGGTTTTACGTGATTGAACGAATAGGAAGGGTTAGCCATGAATATAAATGAATTTGATTTTGAACTGCCGGAGGAACTGATTGCGCAGCAGCCGCTGAAGGAACGGGATCAGTCCCGGCTGCTTGTAATGAATACGGGTGCGCGGACGATTGCCCATGAACGTTTTCATCAAATTGAAGATCATCTTGAAGCCGGCGACTGTTTAGTGCTCAACAACACGAAAGTGTGGCCGGCAAGGCTGATAGGAGAAAAAAAGGAAACCGGTGCCGGAATTGAAGTGCTGCTTCTGCAGCAGGAAGGTGACACTTGGGAGACGCTTGTAAAACCGGCGAAAAGAGTTAAGCCGGGAACCGTAGTCACTTTCGGGGATGGCCGTTTGACCGCAGAATGCACGAAGGTGCTCGAGCATGGGGGCCGCGAGATGGTGTTCACGTATGACGGTATTTTTCTTGAAATTCTTCAAGAGCTCGGTGAAATGCCGCTGCCTCCTTATATTAAAGAAAAAATCGAAGACCAGGACCGGTACCAGACTGTATATGCCGAGCATTACGGCTCCGCTGCGGCTCCTACGGCAGGGCTTCACTTTACGACCGAGCTGCTTGAACGCTTAAAAGCAAAAGGGGTGCAAACGGCGCATTTGACGCTGCATGTCGGCCTCGGAACGTTTCGCCCGGTATCTGCTGAAACGGTAGAGGAGCATGATATGCACGCGGAATTTTATCATCTTCCGCAGGAAACTGCCGAAATTTTAAATGAAACGAAATCGGCGGGCAAACGTATAATTGCAGTGGGGACGACGTCAGCGCGTACGCTCGAAACCGTGGCAGGCAAACAGGAAAATGAATTTATGGAAGCAAGGGGCTGGACGGATATTTTCATTTATCCAGGCTACACGTTCCGGGGAATCGACGCTCTTTTGACAAATTTCCATCTGCCAAAGTCTACACTAGTAATGCTTGTGAGCGCTCTGGCCGGAAAGGAATTTCTTTTCCGGGCCTACGAAGAAGCCATACGCGAGAGGTACCGTTTTTTTAGTTTTGGGGATGCAATGCTTATACACTCGGGAGGAAATAACGAATGACCGCAGTAACATATGAACACATTAAGACATGCCGGCAGTCAGGAGCGCGGCTCGGTAAAGTACACACACCGCACGGGTCATTTGACACTCCTGCTTTTATGCCGGTTGGGACGCTGGCCACTGTAAAAACATTGAGCCCGGAAGAACTGGAATCGATGGGTGCAGGAATGATTTTGAGTAACACGTATCATTTATGGATACGGCCCGGCGAAGATATTGTGGAGGAAGCCGGGGGCCTGCATAAATTCATGAACTGGAACAAACCAATTCTCACCGATTCCGGAGGGTTTCAGGTCTTCAGCCTGAGCAAGCTGCGGGATATTAAAGAAGAAGGGGTCCATTTCCGAAACCATATCTCCGGCGCGAAATTATTTCTTTCCCCCGAAAAAGCGATGCAGATTCAAAACTCTCTTGGAGCCGACGTGATGATGGCTTTTGACGAATGTCCGCCTTACCCGGCCGAGGAAGAATACATGAAAGCATCTGTTGAACGTACAACCAGATGGGCCGAACGGTGCCTTGAAGCGCACACGCGTCCAAAAGATCAGGCGCTGTTTGGCATCGTACAGGGCGGAGATTACCAGCATTTGCGTGAAAAATCCGCAAAAGAGTTGATTTCAATGGACTTTCCGGGTTACGCTATAGGCGGATTATCTGTTGGAGAGCCGAAAGAAACGATGAACCGAGTGTTGGAATATACGGCCCCGCTTCTCCCTCAAAACAAACCACGCTATTTGATGGGAGTCGGGTCGGCAGATGCGTTAATTGACGGATCTATCCGCGGGATAGATATGTTTGATTGCGTTCTTCCAACCAGAATCGGTCGAAACGGAACGTGTATGACAAGCAAAGGCAGATTGGTTGTAAGGAACGCTTCAAATGCCAGGGATTTCCGCCCAATAGATGAGGCATGCAGCTGCTATACGTGCCGCAACTACTCGAGGGCCTACATCCGTCATCTGATCAAAAGTGAAGAAACGTTTGGCGTCCGGCTTACTTCGTACCATAACCTGTATTTCTTACTGTCCTTAATGCAGCAAGTACGCGAGGCTATCCAGCAAGATCGTCTGCTCGACTTCAGAGAAACTTTTTTTGAACAATACGGCTTTAACCGTCCGGATGCTAAAAATTTCTAGATCGGGGAAGCTAATGGGACAAGGGGTGAAACAGTGAGTACAATTATTGTATTGGTTTTGATGTTTCTCATATTCTATTTCCTTTTAATTCGTCCGCAGCAAAAGCAGCAGAAACGGATCAAGGAAATGCATGCAAATCTGCAGAAGGGTGACCATATCGTTACTATTGGCGGTATACACGGCACCATTGATGCTATTGATGAAAACAAAATCATCGTGGACGTAGACGGCAGCATGAAATTAACGTTTGACCGGAACGCGGTCCGCGAAACAGTAAATGAATAGTTGGTATAGAATGCAATTCCCGTTTGTGAGTAAACGGGAATTTTTTCATCCTGTGAGAAAAGTTTGTTTGCCACATCTTCATGGTTCAGTATAATGAAAAGCAGGAGGTGCTCTATGGAAAAAGAATGGGAAGAATGGAAACCAGTTGTTTATCCTGCCCTTGAAAGCAAAGTGAAGGAATTTGAAAGCCTCGGCTATAAGAACATACATATCAATGAAATCTGGGAAATGAGCATACGCCAAATGAAGAAGCATCAGGAGGCGCCGGCGTTGCATACAATTGTGCAAACAATCCTCCACATGAAAGCGCACGACTACATGCAACAGAAAACCATTGAGTCATATAAACGAATAGAGGAAAAGAAAAATTATGATGACGCTTTGGAGGATATACTGGCGCAGGTCAGTGGAAATGTAGCAGAAAAGGTCGATTGACATTTAATTCTGCGCATACGTATAATTGCTCTTGTTTGAAAAGCTTAGAGCGGCGTATACAGGGACCTGGAACCAGACGGAAAACTCCGTGCTGGTTTATTTATGGGAGCAGCGGCGTCACGACAACGGCGGATTGAAGCACGGAAGGATGAACCTGTAATGGTAAAGAAATCGCGGATAGTTTATTTCTTTTTAATTATTTTTGCGCTGGCGGCGTTAATGATACCGACCACGGAAAAAATTGTGAACGGTATTGAACTCGGACTTGATCTTCAAGGTGGATTTGAAGTGCTCTATGAAGTGGAGCCGCAGGAAGAAGGACAGGAAATCACAGATGAAACTCTTCAGAATACGGTTGCTGCGTTGACGCAGCGGGTGAACATTTTAGGTGTATCTGAGCCGAATATAACTATTGAAGGGGATAACCGTATACGCGTTCAGCTCGCAGGGGTCGAAGACCAGCAGGCTGCACGGGAGCTGCTTTCCACAGAAGCCGACCTGAGCATTAGGGACGTGGACGATAACGAGCGGCTGTCCGGAAATGATATTCGGGAAAACAGTGCTTCGGTAAACTTCGGCGACGCAAATAACCCTATTGTCACCGTTTCTTTAAAAGATGGGGATCAGTTTGGCGAAGTAACAGAAAATATCATTAACGAGTATTCCCCTCCAAATAATAGGCTGGTGATCTGGCTTGATTATGAAGAGGGAGATTCCTACGAAGAAGAAGCAACGAAGGAAGATCCAAAA
Organism: Marinococcus halophilus; assembly: GCF_900166605.1. NCBI lineage: Bacteria > Bacillati > Bacillota > Bacilli > Caryophanales > Bacillaceae > Marinococcus > Marinococcus halophilus. Next base: position 1,984,960 of record NZ_FVZD01000006.1, on the reverse strand, counting down.
TTTATTTCTGCCCCCGCAGTAAATGAACCGCTGTATACCCAGGATATTCAGATTGAAGGGGACTTTAGCGTAGAAGAGGCAGAAAATCTTGCGGACATTTTGAATTCAGGCTCGCTTCCTGTAAACCTCGAAGAAGTATATTCGAACTCGGTGGGTGCTTCCTTGGGTGAACAGGCGATGGATAAAACCATTTTTGCGACGTTCATCGGCGTTGGGCTTATTTTCTTATTCATGCTCGTGTATTATCGTTTCACCGGCTTTATCGCTGTGTTAACACTCACCACCTACATTTATTTCGTTCTGGCCGCATTTAACTTTATCCAGGGCGTGCTGACGCTTCCGGGTATAGCGGCTCTTGTTCTCGGGGTCGGTATGGCTGTAGACGCGAACATTATCACATATGAACGGATTAAAGAAGAAATCAAGTACGGCAGGTCTATCTTATCTGCATATCGTTCAGGAGCCAGGCGGTCTCTTGGTACGATTATCGACGCAAACGTCACCACTCTGATTGCCGCCGGTGTGCTTTTCTACTTCGGCACAAGCTCGGTGCAGGGCTTTGCCCTAATGCTGATTGTGAGCATTCTGGTAAGCTTTATTACGGCGGTGCTCGGTACGAGGCTGCTGCTCGGCCTGTGGGTGAACAGCCGGATTTTTAATAAAAAACCGAAAGTGTTTGGCGTAAAGGAGCGTGACATCCATGAACCTTAATAACAGCAAAAAGGTCTTAAAACGGGTGATTCCTTTTGTCAAATTCCGGAACGTCTTTTTTCTGATTACACTTGCATATATTCTTGCCGGGGGTATTTTGTTATCTACAATCGGATTGAATCTGGGTATCGACTTTCAAAGCGGGTCCAGAGTAGAAATTTCAGCACAGGAGCCGTTAACCGAAGAACAGGTGCGCTCGGATTTTGAAGCGGTGGAAGCAAATTTGGAACCGGACGATATCACCCTTGGCGGAGAAAATAATACAATTGCTTCCGCCCGTTTTATCGGGGAGCTTTCCCAGGAAGAGATTGCAGCACTGCAGACGTATTTTGAAGATGAATACGGAAGCATTCCAAATACAAGCACCGTCTCCCCCCAAGTAGGCCAGGAGCTTGCGCAGAATGCGTTCATATCTGTGCTGATTGCTTCGCTCGGTCTGGTGATCTATATTACTATCCGGTTTCAGTTATTATACGGCATCGCTTCGATCGCTGCTTTGCTTCACGATGCGTTCTTCATCATTGGCTTTTTCAGCCTGCTCCAGGTGGAAGTGAATGTGCCGTTTATTGCAGCAGTACTCACGATCGTAGGGTATTCCATTAACGATACGATTGTAACGTTTGACCGGATCCGGGAGAACATGCCGCCGACAGAAGAAATCGAATCGTTTGAAGATCTTGCAGAAGTGGTGGATGTAAGCCTGAACCAGACGCTGGTGCGTTCCATCAATACTGTCTTAACAGTGGTGTTCGCAGCCGCAGCGCTGTTTATCTTTGGCGGCGAAGGTATACGTTCGTTTTCTCTGGCCCTCCTGATCGGCCTGGTTGCCGGAACGTATTCCTCCATATTCCTGGCTGCCCAACTGTGGGTGGTCTGGAACTGGAAAAAAATCAAACGTGAGCGGGAAAAGGCTCCGACAGAAGAACCAGAATCTTAACAGGAAAGCTTCCCTTATGAAAGGGAGGCTTTTTATGGTTATTGTTGCAATTATACGGGTATAATAAAGGAGAAAACAGATTGTGAAAGGAGTGAAAAAATGAAAGCACAAACAGGTTTAATCATGGGACTTATTCTAGCACTTATTATCGCTGTTTTTGCCGTGATTAATGTAAATAGTGTAGAAGTGAATTTGTTGTTTGGAACAGGTGAATGGCCGCTGATCATTGTGATTTTGGTTTCTGTATTACTTGGGGCAATGGTGGCAGGATTTCTCAGTATGTTCCGTATTTATAAGCTGAAAGCAGAAGTACGGCGCCTGCGGAAAGCTACGAACGACAATAGTGCTTCTGTCGGTTCAAGAACAGCCGGGACGGCACATGAAGATGACAATAAAGGAAAATCCAGCCGTTCATCGTAAGTGAAATGATTTTTTGCTTCTTTTCCCGTGCACGGGAGAAGAAGCTTTTTTAATAAGTCATGGAGCAGATAAAATGGCTTTTATCCCGTAAGTATTTTCGGTACAATAGTGAGTGCAGAGAATGATCGTTTGAAACGTTAAAGCAGGAAAAGAGGAAGAGAATTATGCTGCAGTCACGAACAAGGTGGCACCAGCCCGAAGTAGACGAACATCTTGCAGAACAGCTCAAAAAGGAACTGAATGTAAGTGTTCTATCTGCCAGGCTGCTTGCTGCAAGAGGATTTGAATCAGCAGAGAAAGTGCGGCAGATGATCCAGAATGACTGGTCTATTGTACATAACCCGTATTTGCTTGATGGAATGGAAAATGCTGTCCGCCGTATTCAGCAGGCGGTGGAAAATAAAGAACGAATTCTTGTCTTTGGCGACTATGACGCAGACGGAGTATCCAGTACTACAATCATGATCCGGCTGTTATCCGAATTGGGAGCTTCGTTTGGCTGGTATATCCCGAACCGGTTTACGGAAGGGTACGGGCCGAACGTTCCCGCTTTTCAATCTGCCCACGATGAAGGGGCGTCTCTCATCATCACCGTAGATACAGGTATTGCAGCTGTTAAAGAAATCCAGACTGCCAACGATTTAGGCATGGATGTTATTATTACTGACCACCATGAACCTCCGCCGGAGCTTCCGCCCGCATACGCGATTATCAATCCGAAAAAGCCAGGCTGCGGCTACCCGTTTAAAGAACTGGCCGGAGTTGGCGTCGCTTATAAACTGGCCCATGCCCTTCTTCCCGAGGAGCCTGTGCACTGGCTCGATATTGTCACACTTGGCACCATCAGCGATCTTGTGCCGCTCGTGGAAGAAAACCGTCTTTTCGTGCAGCATGGGCTGAAGCTTTTAACAAACAGTAAACTTCCCGGTATTCAGGCGTTAAAGCGAATATGCAGTATTGAAGGAGAGCAGCTTGAAGAAGACCACGTCGGCTTTGCGATGGGGCCGCGTTTAAACGCGGCAGGGCGCATGGAAGAAGCGGACCCTGCTGTTCATCTGCTGACCGCAGGTACGCTCGATGAGGCAGAGTCGTGGGCAGAAATGATCGATGACTTGAACAATGAACGCAAATCGCTTGTTGAAAGCATAACTAAGGAAGCGGTAGAGGAAGTAGAATCAAACTATCCGGTAGAAGAAAATCCATTCATTATAGCAGCCGGAGAAGGATGGAATGCCGGAGTGATTGGCATTGTGGCGAGCCGCCTGGTGGAACGGTATTACCGCCCGGTAATTGTCATAAGTATTGACACGGCAACCGGGGAAGCCAAGGGGTCGGCAAGAAGCATCGAAGGCTTCGATATGTTTCAGGAGCTTTCTAAAAACCGTGACCTGCTCCAAAAATTCGGCGGTCACCCTATGGCTGCAGGGATGTCTCTGGACCCGGCTAATATCAACGCATTGAGAGCCCGTATGGCCTCCCAGGTAGAAGAAACACTGAGTCGTGAGCTGCTGATCCCGGCGACGAATATTGACGTGCACGTTTCGGTAAGTGATATTACAATTGATGCGGTTGAAGATTTGCGGAGTCTTGCGCCATTTGGCGTTGGTAATCCAAAGCCAGTTTTCCGGATTGAAAAAACGCTTCTCGAGTCAGTGAAAACGATAGGAGCCTCGAAGAATCATTTAAAAATGGCGCTTGCAGCCGGTGGGAAAAAACTTGATTGTGTTGGGTTTCATCTCGGCTATTTATCAGAAAATCTGGCAGAAAACGAAGAGGTTTCTGTCGTGGGGGAACTGAGTATCAATGAATGGAACGGCTTTCGGAAACCTCAATTATTTTTGAGAGATGCGAAGGTGGAGCAGATTCAGGTATTTGACCGCAGAAAGGAAAAAAAGATTTCGTTTCCGGATAATAAAGATACGGCGGTTATTGCTTTTACAGAGGAGCAGAGGCAGACTCTGGCAAAATCCGCAGGAGAAGCTGCTATTCTTAACGGCGCTGATACGGAAGGGGAAGCGCATAGCGCGGTCACTGTAGTGATAGCGGACATGCCAGCTTCTCTCAATGAGCTTAAGCAGGCGCTTGCTTTCTTTCCTAAGGCAGCAAATATTTATGTTTATTTACTGGGCAGAGAAAAGGCCTACTTTCATTCGATGCCTTCAAGAGAACAGTTCAAATGGTATTATGCTTTTCTGAAAAAGCGTGGTTCATTTGATCTGAACAATCAGGGAAGGCAGCTGGCAGAGCACAAGCAGTGGAAAACAGAAGATCTGTTTTTTATGAGCCAAGTGTTTTTTGAATTAGGTTTTGTTAGAATGAAAGATGCAGTTGTCTCGGCAGAAGAGAAGCCTGCGAAAAAGGATTTAACCGATTCCCTTTCCTACCAGGAAAAGATGGAGGCAAGAAATGTTGAACAGGAATTAATGTTCACTCCGTTCCCGCAATTAAAAAAACGGATTCTTTCCTGGCTGCCGGAGAAGGACGAAACTATATTAGATGTAAGGAAGAAGGTAAACCATGGACTTTAAAGATTACATAACAGTGATCGAAGATTTTCCGGAAGAAGGCATTCGATTTAAAGATATTACAACCATGATGCAGAACGGGCCTGTATACCGGGAGGCGATTGACAACATGGTGGAGTTTGCCGGAAAACATGATGTCGATGTAATTGTCGGACCGGAAGCCCGGGGGTTCGTTGTCGGCTGCCCAGTGGCATATGCAATGGAGAAAGCATTTGTGCCAATACGTAAAGAAGGAAAACTGCCGCGGGAAACCATTACGGAAGATTACGGTCTCGAATACGGAGAAGCGAGTCTGTCGATTCATACAGACGCTATTAAGCCTGGCCAGCGGGTGCTCATTACTGATGATCTGCTTGCTACTGGCGGCACTGTGAGAGCTACTGTGCAATTGGTGGAAAAGCTGGGAGGAGTCGTAGCAGGCCTCGCGTTTTTCATTGAGCTCTCCTATTTGGATGCAAGAAATAACAAAGATTTAAATGATTATAGTATTTATTCGTTAGTAACTTTTGACTAATAATAATCCTGTTTTAAGCCCCCCGGCCAATCAGTGGTTCGGGGGTTATTATTATACATAGAGGATTTGGCACAGAAAAAAGCTTGAGGCTTGAAATTAGAGCCAATTAGCGTTATATTTCTTCATATTCAGATATTTATGTCCGGTACATGAAACGTGTATTTATTATAAGGTGGAAAGGTGAGTAAGGGTGATTCCATGACGATTGATGAAGTAATGGAAAAAGCGGGCGTTTATTTATCCGAAGCGAATGTCGCTTTTTTGGATAAAGCTTATCATTATGCAGAAAAAGCCCATCAGGAACAGTACCGGAAGTCAGGCGAGCCTTATATCCTGCACCCTATTCAGGTAGCTGGTATTTTAATAGAACTGCAGTTGGATCCTGATACGATCGCGGCTGCTTTTATGCATGATGTGGTTGAAGATACAGAAGTGACCGTCGAAGACCTCGAACGGGAATTTAACAGTGAAGTTGCCATGCTCGTAGATGGCGTCACGAAGCTGAAAAAAATTAAATACAAATCGAAGGAACAGCAGCAGGCAGAAAACCACCGTAAAATGGTAGTAGCAATGGCCAAAGATATCCGGGTGATTCTTATTAAGCTTGCAGACCGCCTGCATAACATGCGGACACTGAAGCACCTTCCACCGGAAAAACAGCGCCGCATTTCGAATGAAACGCTGGAAATTTTTGCTCCACTTGCTCATCGGCTAGGTATTTCCACCATAAAATGGGAGCTGGAGGATACGGCTCTACGCTACCTCGAGCCCCAGCAGTATTACCGAATCGTGAATTTAATGAAACAAAAGCGCGCCGAACGGGAAGAATACATTGATCAGGTAATTGATAACATTCAGGAAAACGTAAACGATTTAAGAATAAATGCCGAAATGTATGGGCGGCCAAAGCACATCTACAGCATTTACCGAAAAATGGTGAAAGATAAAAAGCAGTTTAATGAAATTTATGATCTGCTGGCTGTACGTATTATCGTTGACAGTATTAAAGACTGCTATGCTGTGCTTGGGATTATCCATACCTGTTGGAAGCCGATGCCGGGCCGGTTCAAAGACTATATTGCCATGCCGAAGGCAAATATGTATCAGTCTCTTCACACGACCGTCATCGGGCCGAACGGCGAACCTCTTGAGGTGCAGATCCGCTCCAGGGAAATGCATCGTATCGCTGAATTTGGTGTAGCAGCACACTGGGCGTATAAAGAAGGTAAAGACGCCCAGAACAAAAAGTCGCTTGAAGACAAGCTCACCTGGTTTCGTGAAATTCTGGAATGGCAGGATGATACACCGGACGCCCAGGAGTTCATGGAGTCGCTTAAGATTGATTTGTTTTCCGACATGGTATTTGTATTTACGCCGAAGGGAGACGTCATTGAACTGCCAAGGGGCTCGGTCCCTATTGACTTTGCCTACCGGATTCATACGGAAATCGGCAATCGGTCAATCGGGGCAAAGGTAAATGGAAAAATGGTGCCGCTTGATCACGAATTAACGACCGGCGATATTGTAGAGATGCTTACATCCAAGCATTCCTATGGTCCAAGCCAGGACTGGCTGAAGCTGACCAAAAGCTCTCATGCCAAAAATAAAATTAAGCAGTTTTTCAAAAAAGAACGGCGCGAAGAAAACATTCAAAAAGGCCGGGAAATGGTGGAGCGCGAACTGCGGGCTCAAAACTATGAACCCAAAGATATATTGAACGAAGAAAACCGGCAGGAAACGGCCGACAAATTCAGCTTTTCCAATGACGAAGATATGTTTGCGGCAGTAGGGTATAATGGTGTCAGCCCAAAGCAAATTGTCACCAGGCTGACCGACCGGGCCCGTCAAGAGAGGGAGCAGGCCGCCGAGCAAAAATCGGTAGCTGAAGCCGTCAAAGACGTACAGCCGGCAACGCCGACGAGAAAAACCGGCGCCGGAGTAAGAGTAAAAGGCGTCGATAATCTTCTCGTGCGCCTGTCGCGATGCTGTAACCCGGTGCCGGGCGATGAAATCGTAGGCTTTATTACGAAAGGCCGGGGCGTCTCTGTACACCGGAGCGACTGCCCCAATATTAAAAATGAAGATTCGGAACCGCGTCTATTATCTGTGGAATGGGAAGGCGCGGCAGAGAAATCGAAAAACTACAATGTAGATATCGAAGTGACCGGCTATGACCGGCGGGGGCTGTTAAATGCTGTTCTGCAGGCGGTCACGGAAACGAAAACTAACATGAGCGCCGTCAGCGGCAAAGCAGATAAAAACAAAATGGCTATTATTCACGTAACAGTAAATATCAGCAACACCGATCACTTGCGCCGGGTCGTGGATAAAATTAAGGGGCTCCCCGATATTTATTCTGTACGCCGGGTGATGCATTAACGTTTGCGGGAGAGAAAGGGTCGTTCAACGTGAGGGTAGTACTGCAGCGAAGCAAAGAGGCGGCGTGCCGCGTCGACGGAAAAGTGACTGGAGAAATATCTGCAGGCCTGGTGCTTTTTGTAGGCATCCACGGCGAGGATACAGAGAAGGAGCTTGAGTGGATGGCAGAGAAGGTGAGTAATCTCCGCGTGTTTGAGGACGAAGCGGGGAAAATGAACCGTTCTGTACTCGATGAGGGAGGCCTTGTACTATCCATTCCCCAGTTTACGCTGTACGGCAATACGCAGAAAGGGCGCCGGCCCAATTTTATGGAAGCGGCCGCGCCGGAGCAGGCTAAAGTGTATTACTGTCGGTTTAACGAACTTCTCGCAGAACAGAATGTGCACGTGGAAACAGGCGTATTTGGTGCGGACATGGATATATCTCTTACGAATGATGGCCCGGTGACGCTCATACTGGATTCTCCGAAAAGCCAGGGAAATGGTTGACAATCCCCGGGAAGATTCGTAAGATTGTTTTACAGAAGAACAGCAAAAGCCGATGATAAAGAAAGTAAACAGCGCGGCAGACTGCCAGAGAAGAAGGGCCTGAGGCTGGAAGCCCCTCTCTTTCTCCCCTGTTGAAAGACACTTTGTAGGTTTTATTTCGAATGCTGCCGAGCAGCCGGTAGGAATAAACGTGCGCCTTCGTTACAGGCATAAAGCGGAAACGAGTGTCGTTTCAATTAGGGTGGCAACGCGGATCAACCGTCCCTCATGATTCATGAGGGGCGGTTTTTTTATGTGGAAAGACTGAAAAGATAATGGGAGGAAAGAGCATGGCTTATCGAATTCCAAGAGGAACCCAGGATATACTGCCGGGTGAGTCGGAAAAATGGCAGTTTATTGAACAAAGAATCGACGATATCTGCAGCCGGTTCAACTACAGTGAAATAAGAACTCCAATTTTTGAACAAACTGAGCTGTTTGCGAGGGGTGTCGGGGATTCTACGGACATAGTACAAAAAGAAATGTATACGTTCGAAGATAAAGGCGGAAGACAGCTGACACTCCGTCCTGAAAACACAGCTTCAATCGTTCGTTCTTACGTGGAGAACAAAATGTATGGCTGGGCCGGACAGCCGGTGAAGTTATATTACACCGGGCCGATGTTCCGCTACGAGCGCCCGCAGTCCGGAAGGATGCGGCAGTTTGTACAGTTCGGTGTAGAAGCAATCGGAAGCGCGGATCCTGCGATTGATGCAGAAGTTATCGGTCTTGCGATGCAGTTTTATGAAGAAATGAACCTTAAGGGCCTAAAGTTGGTGGTGAACAGCCTTGGGGATAAAGAAAGCCGGAAGGCTCACCGGGAAGCACTGGTATCTCATTTTGAACCACGGATCGGGGAATTCTGCAGTGATTGCCAGGAGCGCCTGCACACTAACCCACTCCGGATCCTGGACTGTAAAAAGGATAAAGACCATCCACTGATGGTGGACGCCCCTTCCATTCTTGAGCATTTGAATGAAGAATCAAGCAGCTATTTTGACCAGGTTAAAACAATGCTTGATGAAATGGGCATTCCTTATGAGGTGGACGCGAACCTTGTACGAGGACTGGATTATTACACCCATACAGCCTTCGAAATTATGATTGAGGGAGAAGGTTTTGGAGCAATTACAACGCTAATGGGCGGCGGCCGCTACAACGGGCTGATCGGGGATATTGGCGGGCCGGATACGCCGGGCATCGGTTTTGCCCTTAGCATTGAACGGCTGTTGATGGCACTCGACACACAGAATGTAGAGCTCCCTGCAGAAAAAAATCTGGACTGCTACATTGTTGCCCTGGGAGAGGAAGCTAAAAAACGTTCTGTATCCCTGGTACATGAGCTTCGGAGAGCAGGAATCAAAGCTGATAAGGATTATATGGACCGGAAAACAAAAGCCCAGTTTAAAGCGGCAGACCGTACAAACAGTACATTCACTGTAGTAATCGGCGACGATGAACTAGAAGCAGAAGCAGTCAACATTAAAAATATGGAGACCGGCGCGCAGGAAGAAGTGCCGCTGTCTGCGTTTATTACTACTATGCAGAAACGCACAAGGAGGAAGGCACAATGATAGGACGGACGCATTATTGCGGAGACATTCAAGAAGCGCTGATAGGCGAAAAAGTACGATTGAAGGGATGGGCCCAGACCCGTCGGGATTTAGGACAGGTCGTTTTTATTGATCTCAGGGACCGCTCAGGAATTGTGCAGATAGTAGCGACCCCTGAACAGTCCAAGGAAGCACTGAACGCAGCGGAAAGGGTCCGCAACGAATATGTGCTCGACGTAGAAGGAATTGTCGTTCAACGTGACGAGGAAACATACAATGAAAAAATTCCGACCGGGAAGGTAGAAGTGCGTGTTGATGAGCTTTCGATTATGAATGCCTCGAAGCCGCTGCCGTTTCAGGTCGAAGCAGACACTAACGTTTCTGAAGACGTCCGGCTCCGCTACCGCTACCTTGATCTCCGCCGCCCGGACATGCAGGAAACGTTCAAGCTCCGTCACCAGACGACAAAGTTTATCCGCCGTTTTCTGGATGATCATGACTTTTTCGACATGGAGACACCGATGCTTACCAAAAGCACGCCTGAAGGGGCAAGAGACTACCTGGTGCCAAGCCGGGTTCACCCCGGGGAGTTTTATGCTCTGCCACAGTCTCCTCAATTGTTTAAACAGCTGTTAATGGTGTCAGGTTTTGAACGTTATTACCAGATTGTGCGCTGTTTCCGTGATGAGGATTTGCGGGCCGACCGGCAGCCGGAGTTTACCCAGGTGGATATTGAGACAGCTTTTCTGGATACAGAGGATCTCTTTTCGATGATGGAAACAATGATGGCCGGATTGGTAAAGGAAACTCGTGGAGTAGACATTGAAACGCCCTTCCCGCGTATGACATACTATGAAGCGATGAACCGCTACGGCTCTGACAAGCCGGAAACCAGGTTTGGCATGGAGCTTGTGGAGCTGACTGAAATCTTAAAGGATAGTGATTTTAAAGTATTTAAAAATGCCGCGGCTTCGGGAGGCATTATTAAAGGGCTGAATGTTAAAGGCGTGGCCAATAAAATGTCCCGGAAGGAAATTGATGACCTGGCAGAGTTTGTGGCCGCTTACGGGGCTAAAGGGCTTGCCTGGCTGAAGGTAGAGGAAAACGAGCTCAAAGGACCAGTCGCGAAGTTTTTAAGCGAAGAGGAAACAGCGTCGCTTCGGGAAGCGCTGGGGGCGGAAGCAGAAGATCTTCTATTCTTTGGAGCAGACACCCACCAGGTGGTCTGGGATTCCCTTGGTGCTCTGCGCCTGAAATTTGGAAAAGAGCTGGATATGATCGACCGCAGCAAGTTTAATTTCCTGTGGGTCACAGAGTTTCCATTGATGGAATACAACAAGGACGAAGACCGCTATGTAGCTATGCACCATCCGTTTACACGACCGGTGGAAGGCGACGCCCACCTGCTTGAGACAAAACCAGAAGACATTCGGGCAGAGGCATACGACCTTGTCTTGAACGGATACGAAATTGGCGGGGGATCGCAGCGCATTTATGAAAAAGAGCTGCAGGAAAGAATGTTTACGGCTCTTGGATTTAATAAGGAAGAAGCGAAAGAACAGTTCGATTTTCTTATGGAAGCCTTTGATTACGGTGCACCACCACACGGCGGCATAGCGTTTGGCCTTGACCGGATCGTCATGATTCTTGCAGGCAGAAATAACCTGAGAGATACGATTGCCTTCCCGAAAACGGCCAGCGCCACTGATCCATTAACCCAGGCGCCAGGAAAAGTGAGCAGCCGGCAGCTCGAGGAACTGCATCTCAAACTTGATGTAGTTGAAGAAGAGGACGAAGACGACTAAAAGCTATAGGTGGTCAAGGCGGTGGAACTGCTCGACAAAAGCTCCGGGGTCTGAATTAATCTGAAAAGTGCGGATGCCCTGAATCGTATGAACATAAAGAAAGCCTATTTTCCCGGGTTCATATCGGTAGGAAACGTCGAGCACTTCTTTAAGAGGATAAGAAATCTCCTGGCCGTAAGCGATATGGTCTTCTTTTAAACAAAGAGGGACTTCCACAGGAATCCGCTTTTTCTGGAAATTTTCAATTACTTGTTCCGTATACGTTGCATTAAGCCGGGCAAGTGTTTCTGACATTGTCTGCTCCTTTTAAGATGCGGCGGGGCACCTTGGAATGATATAGTAACGTTCTTGACCGAATTATACGAAAGTGCTAATATATAATCAAACAATGTGAAGAGTCCTGAGGTGTTCGTGAAGCACTGATCGTTTTGAGCCAACACTTTCACATTGGGAGCCTGACGTCTTGTTCTGGAGTACAAGCCTCAATATTTGAGGAAGTATGAACGAACAAGCAAGGCACCCACCTGCCATGAGCAGGTTCAAAAACAAGTTCGTTTGACGGCACATTGGGACTCTTCCTGTTTTACTTAAATTGTTATGCATCCTCCGGCGCGTGAATAGTGCACCGGAGGTTTTTTACATAAACCCGCCAGGACGGGCAGGCTTTCACGGCAGTAAGAGAAACGCAGGTGAACATACATTGAGGAAGCTCCGCTCTAAACTTTTAGTAATCACTTTAATCATAACAGCGCTTCCGCTGTTAATTTTTGGAGTGGTGTTGTTCGAATCCCAGCGTTCAGAGATGGAATCCCAGCTTGAGGGTTCTTTATTTTCACTGGCCAATAATTTATCGTTAACAATGGAGAGCGTTTTGTCGGAACGAATGAATGATCTGGATATGATGACGATGAATCCTGTTTTGCAGGATGAAAGTGCCTCGCCGTCCGGTATACGTAATGAGCTCGAACAAATGGTGGAAGCAGAAAATTTATATATGGGTATTGTTTACATAGACACAAATGGAGATATTGTTACCTCCACCCGGGACGAAGTAATAGGGAAAAATGTTTCTGACCGCATATGGTACCAAAAAGCGAGAGCAGGGAACCCCACGCTTGAAGAAGCGTTTATAGACCCAATCTTAAAGCAGCCGATTATTCCCTTGGCAGCTCCGGTAGAAAACGATGCAGGCAGCGTGACCGCTGTAATCTCTCCTTCCATCAATGAAAATGCGCTATGGGAAGTGCTCTGGCAGCGTTTAAATAAAATGGGAGAACACGAGCGTTTCTCCGGTCAGGCCTTTGTAGTTAATAACGAAGGGGAATACATTGCCTATCCTAATTCGGGCTATGTGCTTGAAGAAAGCTTCCTCGATGAGCAGGGCATGGAAGAGAATTCTATTAAAGAGCTGAGCACCGGGCAGGAAGATCAGCTGATTGAGCATGGAAACGATGTCTCTGTGATCACTCCTGTAGAGAATGTAGGCAGTCTGGCAAACGAATGGTATGTCGGCTATACGGTGCCCAAAAGCGGATTTTATGCAAACCTCCGGCAGCTTATCTACAGTTATCTGTTTGTATTCAGCATTGTTTTAATTATTACGGTATTTGCCGTTTTTAAGCTCTCCAAATACATCGTACATCCTGTTGAACGCCTCGCGGAAGCGACAAGCCGTTTTGCGATTGGTAAAAAGGTATTCCCGCTGCAGGCCAATGCTTACGAAGAGGTGGATGTGCTGACTAATACATTTAACCACATGTCAGAGCAGCTTGAAGAGAGGGAGCGGGGGCACCGCCAGTCTACCATGATTCTGGAAACGACTGATAATGGAGTAATAGCTGTCTCCAGGGATTTCATGAATATTACTACATTTAACGCGATGTGCGAAAAGCTGTTTGGGCTGGACAGGAGAGAAGCCCTTGGTTCTTCTGTCCGCGAGGTGATGCAGAAGTCTGAAGATTTTCGGGAATTTGCGGAGAAAATAGAAGAGAATCACCTGAAAGATATGCAGATTGAAATGAAAGAGATTGTAGTTCCGATCAGTGGAAAAAACCGGACGTTTTTAGTAAATATGACCCCTCTTCCAGCTGTAGATGCCCGGGAATCCTCTGAGGGGATTGTGCTTATATTTAACGATATTACAGAAAAGAAGGATATGGAAAATGAACTTGTCCGCAGTGAAAAACTAAAAATGGTCGGCCAGCTGTCAGCAGGCTTTGCTCATGAAATTAGAAACCCGCTTACGACGATTAAAGGATTTGTGCAGCTGTTCCGCCAGTCTGCAAATAAAGAAAAGGATATCCAGCATTATGATTTAGTACTAAGCGAAATTGACCGCATGAACAGCATCGTCGAAGATTTGCTTGGCCTTGCCAGGCCAACGCGCGCTGGCGACGAACACAGTATTCAGGTAAACAGCCTGCTTGAAGAGCTGCTGGAGCTGTACAGCCAGCAGGCGGTAAAAAACAAAACGTTTATTTATACTAATTTTGATGATATTCCTGAAATAATTGGAGACCGGAAGAAATTATCGCAAGTGTTTGTCAACCTGATTAAAAATGGCCTGGAAGCAATGCCGGATGGAGGTGTGCTGCGGGTGGAGACTTTTATGGAATGGGGTAAAGAACCTTATTTCGAGGTAAAAATTAAAGATACCGGCAGCGGCATGAGTGAAGAACAGCTGGAGAAAATCGGCAGTCCTTTTTATACAACCAAATCAAACGGGACCGGTCTTGGGATGATGACAGTCTTTCAACTTGTGGAAGATTTTAAAGGAACGCTGGAGGTGGATTCTGCTCCCGGTGCCGGAACAGCTTTTAATTTAAGGCTTCCGGCCCAGCTGGCCGGAGAAGCAATGGACAATGACAGCCAGAATGTAAATTAAAGACGCCTCGGATGGGGCGTCTTTTTTAGGTGCAGTAATGGGTTGTAAAAGCGCTGGCGGCATTAAAACAGCTTATGGCTTCCTCCTTGCTGGCTTAATCTGGCGGTAAACGTCAGCCAGGGCTTTCTCAAATTTGCTGTTGTCTTTCGGCTCATAATACTGGTCGTTTTTTAATTTATCCGGGAGATACTGCTGCGGCACCCAGCCGCGTTCATCATTGTGAGGGTATTCGTAGCCTTTGCCACGTCCCAGAGCGTCAGCGCCCTTGTAATGTGAATCCCGAAGATGAGGGGGAATGGCTGGCGTGCCTGCTTTTAGCATCGCCTCGCGGGCAGCATCGAGGGCTTTATAAGCGCTGTTTGATTTTGGTGAAAGACATAATTCCACTACGGCATCCGCAAGCGGTATCCGCCCTTCTGGGAAACCTAGCCGTTCGGCGGCTTCGACAGCAGCCAGGGCCCTCGGGCCGGCCTGTGGATTGGCAAGGCCGATGTCTTCATAGGCGGTTACAATCAGTCGGCGGCCGATACTGGTTAAATCCCCTGCTTCGATCAGCCTTGCCAAATAATGGAGGGCGCCATCAGGGTCGCTGCCCCGAATGGATTTTTGGAAGGCGGAGAGGACGTCATAGTGGTGATCCCCGTCTTTATCATGGGTAAACCGCTTCTGCTGAATGCATTCCTCGGCGACTGCCTGAGTAATATGGATGATTCCGTTGCTATCGGGCTGGGTGCTGAGTACGGCGAGCTCGAGCGCATTGAGAGCGGCGCGTACGTCTCCTCCGCCTGCTTCTGCCAGGTGCATTTTTGCTTCCTCAGTGATTTCTGTCTTGTACGTTCCCATACCATTCTGCGAGTCAATGAGGCTGCGCTCGATCAACTGCTTCATTTCGGGAACGGACAGAGGCAGCACTTCAAATATATGCGTCCGGCTTCGTATAGCTGGATTAATCGCATGATAGGGGTTAGCAGTAGTGGCGCCGATCATAATAATTAAGCCGCTTTCGAGGTAGGGAAGCAAAAAATCCTGTTTTGTTTTATCGAGCCGGTGTACTTCATCCATAATGACAATCAGCTGGTCGGACATTTTAGCTTCCTGAACAGCAAGCTCCATGTCTTTTTTGTTATTCATGACGGCATTCATTTTTTTGAAGGCAATGTCTGTGCTTCCGGCGATAGCGGAGGCAATGGACGTTTTCCCTGTACCCGGCGGGCCATATAAAATCATAGAGGAAAGCTTTCTTGTTTCCACCATTCGGGCAATCATTTTTCCTTCCCCGAGAATATGATCCTGGCCAGCTACCTCTTCGATGGAAGCAGGCCGCATCCGGAAGGCGAGAGGTTGTTTGGATGACATGGAGTTTCTCCTTTCGTAAACACTTCACATAGAAATTGTATCATGATTTCTCAGTTATGAGTATGAACAGCGGGCTGCAGGTATGATATACTGGCATTAATTCCAACTGTTTTTATCAGCATTAGAAACCGTACAGCAGACGGATAAAACTAAGTATCAATCAGCAGGATTACTGAAGACGTAACAGGTACTGACAGGCCTGACAGGAAGGAATGAAGGTATTGAAAATTTCAACTAAAGGCAGATACGGATTGACGATTATGATGGCGCTTGCCAGAAAGCATGGGAGTGGTCCTACGTCCTTAAAATCAATCGCCCGTGACCATAACCTTTCCGAACACTATTTAGAGCAGCTGATTGCTCCGCTTCGAAACGCCAGTCTCGTTAAAAGCGTAAGAGGAGCCTATGGCGGCTACATGCTCTCGAAAGAACCGGCAGATATTACAGCCGGTGACATTATCCGCGTGCTTGAAGGACCAATCAGCCCAGTCGAAGTTCTCGATGATGAAGAGCCGGCTAAACGAGATTTGTGGCTGAAAATCCGGGACGCTGTAAAGGATGTGCTCGATAGTACCACGCTTGATTATCTGGCGGAGTATCAGGGAGATGAAGAACAGGAAAACTATATGTTTTATATCTAATCCTTGAAGGTATGACAAATATACGTGCGAAATCTCCATGCCGCATCTGGCATGGAGATTTCTTATGATAAGAGCTTTAAGGGGGAAGTAACCGTGGCCGTAGAAAATATTATCGTCGTTGTAATTTTTTTACTCATCCAGTTATTTGCAGATAAATTGATATCCTCTGACAAGATCGGCCGTTTTAGTTGGTTGTCATTTTCCGGGGGAGTGGCCGTAGCATTTATTTTTGTATATATACTTCCATATCTGCATGACGAGCAAAGCAAATATGGAGAGAGTGCTTTTCGTGGTCTAACGTTTGAATCAGAGTTTTATTTGCTCAGCCTGATTGGACTCGTTGTTTACTTTATAATTCATAACTTTGCTGTCCGAGCTTATCATTCAACTGAAAGGGGAGAAGGCCAGTTTTTCTGGATCCAGGTGGCTTTTTTTGCCCTTTACAACAGTATGGTGGCCTATACAGTATTTGGTTCTGATGTAGAAGGCCTTCAGACAGTCTTTTATGGGGTGGCAATTGGCTTGCACTTCATGGCTATTTCGCATGATCTGCACCGGGAAGATGCAGGCCGGTATAGACGGGGAAGATATTATTTGGCAGGAGGTATTTTATTCGGATGGGTATTTGCCATCATATTTACACTGCCGGAAATCGTTCTGGCCATCACGTTTGCGGTCATTGCAGGGGCCATGATATTTAATGTGCTGAAAAAAGAAATGCCGACAGAAGAGTCGGCTCATCTGCCGACCTTTCTATGGGCAGCATTCATCTACACTGTAGTAACAGAAATATTGAAGCTCCTCTTTAATTGGTAAGAAATGCTGCATCTCTGCAGATATACTGGCTATTACATTAAAGGTCGTATTTAAGCGCAAGCTCGGCCGCCCGGAGCCGGGTGTCGACCGTTTGGTCTTCTTCGAGCATTTCCCTGACGGTTTCAATTGCTTTGCCCTTCAGGACCCCGCCGCTGATAAATGCCACATCGAAAATAATTTCATTCAGCACGTCAAGATGATGAGTTAAATCTGTAATGGTTTTTGGTGAACGCAAGGAGGCCTGCAGTTCCTTACTGAAATCATTGCGGTTGAGCGGCTCTTTGTTAAAAAACCAATTGACGGTTTTCTGGTGGGGATAACCGAGCCCTTTTTTTTGATTATCAACGTTTGGTACGTAAATGTATTGTGAAGTGACCGTACAGAAATACACGTCACGGCTATTGTCGTCCGGCACGATGACAAGGTCGTCTATTTTCATCTGGGAAATAAAATTATATACATTAGTGGCGCCTTCATCCATATCAAAACGGGCTAATTCTTTTTTAACTTTTTCGTAACTGAGGCTATTTAAGGATTTGCCGACAGGGTATCCAATGGCGATAAAGTCATATTCTAAAAAATTATGCAGCTGGTTGGTGCCGTTAGGTAAAGGCCGGAGCAGCCAAACATTTTTCACTCACACATCCCGCACTTTCATAAAATAATAGGAAACAAAATATATATTACACGTGATAAGAAAGCATAGGCAAGGAAATAGACAAAAAATCTCCTATTTGTTAATGTAAAAAATAATGTTATTCCGATTACATGTAATAACTCCAGTAGGAGGAGAAAAATATGTCCGCTATATACGCAGACCATGCGGCTACAACACCGCTTCGCCCGGAAGTGGCTGAGGTCATGATCGAGTCTATGCAAGAGCCGGCAGGAAATCCATCGAGCGTCCATCAATATGGGCGCCGGGCGAGAAAGAGACTCGATGCGGCCCGCCGTATGCTGGCCTCATCTATAAGTGCAAGCCCTAAAGAAATCATATGGACGAGTGGAGGAACTGAAAGCAACAACCTGGCACTCCGCGGGTTTATGCACGCCAACCGTGAGAAAGGCAGCCATCTGGTGACAAGTGCCATCGAGCATCACGCTGTTCTGCACACGGCTCAGGCGCTGGAAAAAGAAGGCTTTCAGGTTACCTATGTTGAGCCTGATGAGCAGGGAATCGTTTCGGTGGAAAAGTTGATGGCAGCTGTGACCGACGAAACGATACTTGTTTCATTAATGTATGTAAATAATGAGACTGGGGTTGTCCAGCCCGTGCTTGAAGCTGCTGAAACGCTGGCAGAAAAAGGTATTGCTTTTCATACCGACATGGTTCAGGCATATGGGCAGCTGCCATTTAGCGTGGCAGAGACACCGGTGACGATGGCGACGATGACAGCTCATAAAATCAATGGCCCTGCGGGAGCAGGCTGTTTATTCGTACGCAAGGGCGCAAAGCTCCGCCCGGAACTAACAGGCGGAGAACAGGAAAGAAGGCGCCGGGCAGGTACAGAAAACGTAGCCGCTATCGATGGTTTTGCCAAAGCCGTGGAGCTGCAGATGAATAGTATGCCCGAACGGAGGCAGGAGCTTGAAGTGCTCGGCAAGGCTTTCTTATCCGAGCTCGGACGCAGCGGGGCAGCATACCGGATCAACGGAGAATATGCAGAAAAAAGCCCGCATATTTTAAATATATATTTTCCCGGGATTCAGCTTGAAGCATTTCTTGTGCAAATGGATATGGAGGGCGTAGCTGTTTCAAGCGGGTCGGCCTGCACCGCTGGGACTGTAGAACCGTCTCATGTCCTCGAAGCAATGTACGGAAAAGATGCCCGTATTTATGAATCTGTCCGGTTTAGTTTTGGTTATAAAAACACCGTGGAAGATATGAAAACTGTAGCGCGGGCGGCAGCGAAAATCAGCCGGAAAATGAAAGAAAAGGAGGCTCTGAAATGACTAATGCAGATACAAGAATTGTCGTAGGAATGTCCGGGGGAGTGGATTCTTCTGTCACAGCAGCCCTGTTAAAAGAACAGGGCTATGAAGTGCTCGGTATTTTCATGAAAAATTGGGATGATACAGATGAGTCTGGGATGTGTACGGCGACGGAGGACTACGAAGATGTCATTGCAGTATGCAATCAACTGGATATACCATACTATGCCGTGAATTTTGAAAAAGAATACTGGGATCGGGTTTTTACGTACTTTCTGGAGGAATATAAAGCCGGTCGTACGCCGAACCCTGACGTAATGTGCAACAAAGAAATAAAATTCCGGGCGTTTCTCGATCACGCATTTGACCTCGGCGCCGACTACGTTGCTACCGGCCACTATGCACGAGTGGAACATACGGAAAACGGCACGTATCTGCTGCGCGGCTTAGATAATAACAAAGACCAGACGTATTTTTTGAACCAGTTAAGTGAAGAACAGCTGAGCCGCGTGCTGTTCCCACTCGGAGAGTATGATAAATCCGAAGTCCGGAAAATGGCAGAAGAACGGAGTCTTGAAACGGCTGGAAAAAAAGACAGCACGGGGATCTGCTTTATCGGAGAGCGGAATTTCAAGGATTTCCTGCAGGAGTATCTTCCAGCCCAGCCAGGTAACATGGAAAGTCCGGAGGGTGAGGTGAAAGGCCGTCACGACGGTCTGATGTACTATACACTCGGCCAGCGGCAGGGACTTGGCATCGGCGGCTCCGGGGAGCCGTGGTTCGTCGTCGATAAAGACATGGAGCGCAACGTCTTGATTGTCGGCCAGGGCGGCAATCACGAGCGGCTGTATTCAGAACAGTTGACCGCCTCTGAACCCAACTGGATTCATAAACCGGAAGCCTTTCCGTTTTCATGCACGGCAAAATTCCGGTACCGTCAGAAGGACCAGGGAGTAACCGTTCACCAGAAGGCAGATGGGGAACTTCTTGTAGAGTTTGATGAACCACAGCGGGCAGTCACGCCGGGGCAGGCCGTTGTCTTTTACGACGGCGATGTGTGTCTTGGAGGCGCAACAATAGAAAAAGCCATGATGAAGGAAAGCGTTGCAACATAACGTTTTCCTTTTTCTTGATTCCTCCTGTATGGTGGGAAGGCTTTTCAATCACCCGGGATCGTGAAATAATATAGAAAGAAGATTTGAAAAGGATGATAGTATGGATAAGAATCAGCAGGCGATGGAGCTTTTGCAAAATGGGGATTTTGAAGAAGCGGCCAGGCTTTTGAATGAGCAGATGGAAGCAGAGCCGAATGACCCTGTCGCGTACATAAACTTTGGTAACCTGCTTGCCGAAGCCGGTGAAGACGACAAAGCAATCCGTTTTTTTACGAAGGCACTGCAGATAGACGAAACAGCCGCAACAGCCTATTACGGGGCCGGGAATGTATTGTATAACCGGGAGGAATACGCCGAGGCTATTACAATGTATAAAGGGGCCCAGCAGCAGGGGCTTGAAGACTCGAGCCTGTTTTTCATGCTCGGACTGAGTTATCTGCAGTCCGATCGTCTTCCATATGCGATTGCCAATTTCAAGCGTTCCGTGGAGCTCGATGAATCGGACGCTGAAGCAAGATATTATTATGCACTGTCGCTCGCCCAGCAGGAGGAAGTCGACCAGGCTGAAGCAGAATTTAGAAAAGTGGTGGAGCAGGATCCGGATCATGCCGACGCCCACTATAATCTGGGAGTGGCTGCCCTGTTTAATGAACGGGTGGAAGAAGCGCTCAGCTGCTTCGAGAAAGCACTTGAATCAGAGCCTGAACATGCATTGGCAGAGAACGGCAGACAGCAGGTTCAGCAGCTGCTCGGCGAAAAGTGAGGTGGTGCTATGGAGAACGGATATGATGAACAGGAGCTGCTTGAACCCTATGTCCTCGGAACAGTGCAGCACGTTATATTCCGCAATGAAGAAAACGGCTATACGGTAGCGAAAGTAAAAATTAAAGAATCGATACCCGCCTTTGAAGAAACCACAACGACTATCGTTGGCATCCTTCCGACAGTGGAGGCAAACGAACGATATCGTTTTAGCGGTGAAATTAAACAGCATCCGCGCTTTGGCACCCAGTATCAGGTCGTCTCATACCAAAAAGAGATACCGACCGAACGTTCCGCATTAATTGATTATTTATCGAGTGACCGGTTCCCGTACATCGGGCCAAAAACAGCAGAAAAACTGGTCGATCGCTTTGGGGCCAGAGTGATTGATGAAGTGCTCGAACGTCCGGAAGCCCTCGAAAAGATTCCTGGCCTGAACGAAGAAAAACGTAAACAAATTCGTACCGCCATGCTCGAAAATCAAGGTATGGAGCATGCCATGACGCTTTTAGTGCGCTACGGATTCGGTACGGACCTTGGCGTGAAAATATACAACCAGTACCGCGAGCAGACCCTTGACATCATTCAGCATGATCCGTACCAGCTTGTCTGGGACGTAGATGGTGTTGGCTTTACGAAAGCAGACCGTCTAGGGGAAAACACCGGCATACAAAAAAACGACCCAAGCCGTTTAAAGGCAGGGGTGTTGTTTGAGCTGTACGAGCGGACGATGCAGGACGGGCATGTGTATATCCCAAAGCAGCAGCTGCTCGATAGCGCAGAGCAGCTGCTTGCAGACCCTGCCGTTACCATTGATCAGCAGGAGCTGAAGCTTGTACTGCAGGAGCTCGTAAACGAAGAGCGGGTGCAGATCGACGATAGCCGTGTTTATATCGCCTCTTTGTATTTTGCGGAAAAAGGTTTTTCAAGCAGGGTACATAAGCTTCAGGAGGAAGCGGAGGAAAAAGAATATTCCCAGGCGGATCTGCTGCAGGCACTCGGGGAAGTGGAGGAGAAGTTCGATATTGAGTATGCTGATCAGCAGAAAGAAGCGATACAAACGGCTATGGAAAAACCATTGATGCTTCTTACAGGAGGGCCGGGGACTGGCAAGACCACGATCATCCGGGCCATTGTAGAAGTGTACGCCTCCCTCTACGATATTTCTCTTGATCCTTCGGAATATTCGGGGAAGAAGCCTTTTCCAGTATTGCTTGCAGCCCCGACCGGACGGGCGGCAAAGCGAATGAAAGAATCCACCGGCCTGCGGGCGGTGACAATTCATAAGCTGCTCGGATTCAGCGGAGAAGGGGAAAATGAGCTGTTTGAAAAGGATGAGTACGAGCCACTTGAAGGGGAGCTGCTGATTGTTGACGAAGTTTCGATGGTGGACATGTGGCTTGCCAATCAGCTGATTCGGGCGGTGCCGAAAGGAATGAAAGTAATTTTTGTTGGGGACGAAGACCAGCTGCCTTCGGTAGGCCCGGGCCAGGTGCTCGGAGATCTTCTTGAAGCAGGTACCATACCAACTGTGAGCTTATCAGTGGTATACAGGCAGACGAACCAGTCATCAATTGTAGAATTAGCCCATGCGATGAAAGAAGGAGGGCTGCCGGACGACTTCGAGCAGCCGTTTGAAGACCGCCGGTTTTTCCCGTGCTCAAAATCACAGGTGGCCGATGTGGTGGAGAAAACGTGTGCCGGCGCCATCCGGAAGGGCTACGATCCGATGGATATTCAGGTGCTTGCCCCGATGTACCGGGGGGAAGCGGGCATCCACGCCCTGAACGAACGTCTGCAGGAGATGTTTAACCCCCGGACGCCGCAGAAACGGAGTGTAACCTTCGGTGACGCTGTTTATCAGAAGGATGATATCGTTCTTCAGCTTGTAAATAACGGCGAAGAAGGCATATATAACGGGGACAAAGGCGTGCTCGAAACTGTCTTTGAAGCAAAAGAAACTGTCGATAAAGAAATGCAGGTTGTTTTTTCCTTTGACGAAAAGGAAGTCAGTTACACGCGCCAGGACCTCAAACAAATCACTCTTGCCTACTGTACTTCTATTCATAAGGCGCAGGGAAGCGAGTTTCCCATTGTAGTTGTGCCGATGCTGATGTCCTACCGGCGGATGCTGCGCCGTAATTTGTTGTACACAGCGATCACACGGGCGAAGGATTATTTAATTCTCTGCGGCGAAAAAGAAGCGTTCATGTATGCCGTAAAGCAGGAATCAAAAAATGAACGCTATTCGTACCTGAAGGAACGACTGAAACACCGGGAAGAAGATCCGGAAGACCAGGCTTGACAGAAAATACGGTTTCCGATATAACTGAAACAGAATAACAAAAACAGTGATGGAACGAGTACGGCGGGTATATTCACACAGAGACCGGCAGCAGCGGCTGAAACTGCCGGAGAATAACCCGCCCGAACGCTGCTCCGGAGTGCAGGCAAACCCTGCCGGATCATCCACGTTAAGGATGCTGAGTTGGCCGCTTGATATGTGGCAACCAGGGTGGTAACGCGAGCACACTCGTCCCTGTTTTCAGGGGCGGGTTTTTTAATGTGATATAAACGAAAGTGAAAAATTCACGGGAGGCTGATCAATAATGCCAGCATTAACATCTACTGAAGTCCGGCGGCGCTTTTTGGACTTTTTTGAGGAAAAAGGACACACGATTGAACCGAGTGCTTCGCTTGTTCCACACGAAGACCCGACGCTTTTGTGGATCAACAGCGGTGTCGCTACGATGAAAAAATATTTTGATGGCCGGGTAATCCCTGAAAACCCGCGCCTTGCGAACGCTCAAAAATCAATCCGGACAAATGATATTGAAAATGTCGGAAGAACAACGAGACACCATACATTTTTTGAAATGCTCGGTAATTTCTCGATCGGTGACTATTTTAAAAAGGAAGCCATCGAATGGGCCTGGGAATTTTTAACGTCAGAGCGCTGGATAGGCTTTGATGCAGACCGGCTGTCAGTTACCGTGCATCCTGAAGACGATGAGGCTTATCAATACTGGCGGGAAATTATCGGACTTCCTGAAGAACGGGTAATCCGGCTCGAAGAAAACTTCTGGGATATCGGCCAGGGACCGAGCGGGCCAAATACGGAAATTTTCTATGACCGCGGAGACGCCTGGGGGGACGATCCACGCGATCCTGAACTGTACCCAGGAGGCGAAAATGAGCGTTATTTAGAAGTATGGAATCTCGTATTTTCGCAGTTCAATCATAATGCCGATGATACGTATACACCTCTTCCAAAGAAAAACATTGATACGGGCATGGGGCTGGAACGGCTTGTAACTCTCGTTCAGGACGTGCCGACAAACTTTGATACTGATCTTTTCCGGCCGATCATCCGAAAGGTAGAAGAAGTGTCCGGAAGAACGTATGGAGAAAATGAAGAGCAGGACATTGCTTTTCGTTTGATTGCTGATCACGTACGGACAGTCAGCTTCTCCATCGGGGACGGGGCCCTGCCGTCCAATGAAGGACGCGGTTACATTTTGCGCCGCCTGCTCCGCCGTGCGGTACGTTATGCCGGCTGGCTCGGGCAGGAGGAGCCGTTTATGCACAGGCTTGTAGGCGTCGTGGGTGAGATTATGGAAGATTACTATCCGGAGGTTCGTGAAAAACAATCCTTTATTGAACGTGTGGTAAAAACGGAGGAAGAACGTTTCCATGAAACGCTGAACGATGGGTTGAAAATGCTGAAGCAGGTGACAGAAAGAGCCCGCAGCAAAGGTGAGACCGTTATCTCCGGCAAGGACGTATTCCGTCTGTATGATACGTACGGATTCCCGCCTGACTTAACGGCAGAATACGTAGTGGACGAAGGTTTTGCGGTAGATAACGAGGAATTCGAAGTGGAAATGGAAGCGCAGCGGAGCCGGGCGCGGGCTGCGAGAAAAGACAGCGGTTCGATGCAGACCCAGGAAGCACTTCTGACAGATATAGAAACGACCAGCACGTTCGTCGGCTACGAGCATTTTGATGTAGAAACAAATGTTCAGGCGCTGATCCACAACAAAGAAATCGTGGACACAGTCGGCGCCGGGGAACAGGTGCAGCTTATCCTGGAAAAAACCCCGTTCTATGCGGAAAGCGGCGGACAGGTGGCAGACCGCGGCACGATCGTAAATGAGGTATCAGGAGTGCAAGCGGTAGTGGAAGACGTTCAAAAAGCTCCAAATGGCCAGCATCTTCATACGGTACGGATCGAGAAAGGATCTCTTCGCAAAGGAATGCACGTCAGAGCATCCATCGAAGAAAATACGAGAAGCAGCATTATCAAAAACCACACAGCGACCCATTTGCTGCACCAGGCACTTAAGGACGTTCTTGGCGAGCACGTAAACCAGGCAGGGTCAATTGTGACGGACAACCGTCTACGCTTTGACTTTTCCCATTTCGGGCAGGTCACTGAAGAAGAAATAAAGCAGATTGAATACCAGGTGAATGAAAAAATATGGTACAACATGTCGGTTCTTATTGAAGAAAAAGGCATCAACGAAGCGAAACAGATGGGGGCCACTGCGTTATTTGGTGAAAAATACGGAGAAAGAGTGCGCGTGGTGCAGATCGGTGACTACAGTATCGAGCTGTGCGGCGGCTGCCATGTCGGAAGCACCTCCGAAGTTGGAGTGTTCAAGATTACAGGAGAATCCGGTATTGGGGCCGGGACCCGCCGCATAGAAGCTGTTACCGGCCGGTATGCGTATGAGTACGTTGAAAGCAGAATACAGCTGCTGGAGGAAACAGGAAGCATCGTCCGGGCCCGTGCTGTTGACGACATTCCACAGCGGGCAGAAGCTCTGCAGGAGCAGATCAGAAGCCTTCAAAAAGAAAATGAATCATTGTCGCAAAAGCTGAGTAATCTCGAAGCCGGTGATCTTGCAGACGCGGCAGAAGAAATAAATGGTATGCCGGTGATTGCCAAAGAACTTCCGGGAGCAGATAAAGATACACTAAGACAGACAGTAGACGAACTCAAGCAGAAGCTTGGAAGCGGTATTGTTGTGCTTGGAACATCGGAAGGAGAAAAAGTACAGCTCATTGCCGGCGTAACCAAAGATCTGACTGAACGGTATAAAGCAGGAGATATTGTGAAAAAAGCAGCAGAAGTGTGCGGAGGCGGGGGAGGCGGCCGCCCGGATATGGCTCAGGCAGGGGGAAAACAGCCCGAAAAGCTTGCCGAGGCATTAGAAGAAGCGAAGAAGTTTATCTTATCCCTTTCCTAATTGCCCCTATCTCATGTACAATATAATCGTCTATATAGTAACCATATTAATTACCACAGTATAGGAAGGGAGCTTCTCCTCCCTTCTGCTTTTTATGAAATGAAATTTCGTGAAAAGTCATCTGAGGAGGTGGAGGAATTGGATACGAACGACCGGACCGTACGTTTTAACCGAGAAGAAGATTCTTCCGACCCGAAGGCCGAAGAAGTTCTGCTCAGCGTGTATGAAGCGCTCGAGGAAAAAGGGTATAATCCAATTAATCAAATTGTGGGATATTTGCTTTCAGGCGATCCAGCTTATATCCCCCGCCATAAAGAAGCAAGAACGACCATCCGCCAGCTCGAGCGGGATGAATTAATTGAAGAATTAATTCGACATTATTTAAAGGATCACCAAATATCCTCGTGAAAAAAGCGCTTGGCATCGATGTCGGAAAGAAAAGAATCGGGATTGCCGTTTCCGATGCGCTTGGCTGGACAGCCCAGGGGATAGAAACGATTCATTTGAAAACGACAGAGCCGGACGAAGCCTTCCCGCGTATTCTTGAACTGGTCAAAGAAAATGAAATAGAGCAGCTTGTGGTCGGCCTTCCTAAAAACATGGACGGTACAATTGGCGGCAGGGGAAAAGAGTGCCAGGCTTTTGCAGAAAATCTTAAAGAATTTTCCTCCCTGCCGGTAGCCATGTATGATGAGCGTTTGACAACAAAGGCGGCAGAACGCACACTGTTACAAGCAGATGTCAGCAGGAAAAAGCGCAAAAAAGTCGTAGATAAAATGGCAGCTGTCATGATTTTGCAAAGTTATTTGGATCATCAATCAAACTTATAGTAAAGAGGTGAAATATAATGGCTGAGGAAGAAGAAAAAGAGCGAATTGTCATTCCGGATGAGGACGGCAATGAACATTTATTTGATATTTTGTTTACGTTCGATGCAGATGAAAGCGAGCAGTCTTACATTGTAGTAGTCCCATCGAGCGATGCCGACAATGAAGAAGTGGAGGTCTTTGCTTTCCGTTATGAAGAGGAAGGTGAGGGCGACGAGTCGGATATAAACCTCTTCCCGATCGAGTCTGATGAAGAATGGGAAATGGTCGAAGAAATGGTAAACACGTACAGTGCTAACGAAATGGAGTAGAACCTGTTCTAACCGTAAAGGAAGCACACCGGATCTTCTTCCGGTGTTTTTCTTTATCATTATGCCTGCCCTGCAGCTGAGCCGGGGGGTTAAGAGGAGAACATCCATTCATGAAAACGCTCATATATTCATATACCGGGCGCCGCAGATCTAAAAAGAAAAAAGGGAAGGCGGGGCTCTATGGTCTGGGACTTATATTCCTAATGAGTTTCGCTGCGGGTCTCCTGTATGTGCTGTACATGCTTTTTCCGGTGGCGGAAAACAGCAGGGAAAAACAGACAGTAGTAATTGAACAGGGCACTTCGACGGAAGCAGCGGCTGAGCAACTTAAAAATCAGCAGCTGATCAGGCATGCTGGAGTGTTTCAATACTACAGCTACTTACGTCCAGATAGCCTGAAAGCCGGTACATACCGATTATCTGCTTCGATGAGTGCCGGGGAAATAGCCGGGGCGCTTGAAGCGGGGGAGCAGGCTCAGGAGCCGGTAGTTTCTATTACTGTTCCCGAAGGTCGATCCCTGGAACAAATAGCACGAATCAGCGCAAAGAATGCTGATTTTTCAGAAGAAAAATTTATGGAAACAGCAACAGAGGATTCGTTTATTCGTTCTTTAAGTGAATCATATTCATTTATACAGCAGCCGAACAATCAAAATGAAATTCGGTACGCGCTTGAAGGTTATTTATCGCCACAGACGTATGAGTATTACGGTGAATCGCCGGAAGCTGAAGTAATTATAAAGGATATGATTGAACGCACCAACAAAACTATGGTAGAATTTTCGAATCAAATCGCGGACAGCTCCTGGACAGTTCGTGAGATATGGACCATCGCCTCCATCGTAGAACGAGAGGCCATGCGGGCAGAAGACCGGGCTCCGATTGCCGGAGTAATCGAGAATCGGCTGGGGAAAAATATGCGCCTCGAGATGGACCCTACAGTAGCATATGCGCTCGGTGAACACAGGCTCCGTACATCCTTTAAGGATTTGCAGGTTTCTTCCCCGTATAACACATACCGGAACCGGGGGCTGCCTCCGGGACCGATTGCAAGTCCGGGAACGCAGTCGATACAGGCAGCTTTGAGCCCTGAACGCACAAAGGCACTATACTTTTATGCCCGCCCGAACGGGAATGTTATATATAACGAAACGTACGAGCAGCATACACGTACACAGAATAAGTATGAAAGCGAGTGGGAGAATCAATAGCTGGGAAAGCGGGCGAAAATATGCCGGAGATAAACAACCATTTTATTGAATACCGAAAAGAATTGGGGCTCGGGCCCCGGCCGTGGTTTGAGGAAATGATGGAAGAAGCGGCACAGGACCGGGTCCCCATCATGGATGAAGAAGCGCTGCAATTCATGATTGGGCTGCTGCAGCTAAAACAGCCGGACTCAGTGTTGGAAATTGGAACTGCAATTGGCTATTCTGCTTTGCGTATGGCCGCTGCCCTGCCTGAAACGTCCATAATCTCGGTGGAAAAAGACGAGGAACGCTACAGGCGCGCAGAATATTACCGCCAAAACAGTCCGTGGCGGGAACAGGCTGCATTTATTCTCGGCGATGCTTTGGACCTGAAAGAGGAATTTTCAGAGAGAGGCGCGTTTGACGCTGTATTTATAGATGCCTCTAAAGGACAATATCAGCAGTATTTTCAATTATGCGAACAGCTGCTGGCCCCTGGTGGGCTTGTTATTAGCGACAACGTACTGTTCCGCGGTTTGGTTGCGGACCCTGAAGCGGATATTCCTAAACGATTACAGCCGATGGTGAAGAAAATAAGGAAATATAACCGCTGGCTGGTGGAAAGAAAAGATTTTCATACCGATATTTTTCCTGTAGGGGACGGGGTGGCAATAAGCATTCACCTTCCGGGAAAGTGAGCAGTAAAACGTAAAATACTATAAAAGCAAGTTAAAATATGATACATTTTTATACTGAATAGAGGAGTGAAAATATGCCAGAAGAAAAACAGCATTTTATGACAGAAGAAGGCAGAAAAAAACTAGAAGAGGAACTCGAATATTTAAAAACGGAGCGGCGCCAGGAAGTCGTGGAGCGCATAAAAATTGCAAGAAGCTTCGGCGATTTGTCCGAAAACTCGGAGTACGACGCTGCTAAAGATGAACAGGCTTTTGTAGAAGGACGAGTTGGCCAGATTGAGCAGATGCTGAAAAACGCTGCTATTATTGAAGAAGATACAAGCAACAACTCCGTCGTGTCACTCGGAAAGTCGGTCCGGTTTAAAGAACTGCCAAATGGGGATGAAGAAAGTTATACGATTGTTGGAAGCGCGGAATCTGATCCGCTTGAAGGGAAAATTTCTAACGATTCTCCTATGGCCCAGAGTCTGCTTGGACGCCAGATCGGCGAGCAGGTTACGGTTTCAACACCAGGCGGGGACATAGAAGTGGAAATCATTGAAATCGCCTAGAAGTTCAACGCAGCAATGAAAACTAAAAACGGCGCCCTGTTTTGAGGATGTAAATCATAGGTCTATATTCCCTCGTTTTCCGAAAGTATTTCCTTTATGATAAAACATGTTACGTGCTCTCTGCAGGGCGTGTTTTTGTACTATAAAAGCAATACATACGATAGGGGCAGGTGAATCATAAGATGTCGAACAACAATTATAACGACGAATCCGGATCACGCTTTCAAAAGAAAAGGAAAAAGAGAATGAATAATGTTTTAAATGCTGCGATCGGTGTAGTAGCAGTGCTTATTCTGTTCTTTGGGATTCTGTTGTTATTTTTCAATAATAATAATGAACAGGCTGAAGATAACGGAGAAGAAGTGGCAGACTCAACTAATACCGAAGAACAACAAAACGAAAGCGGACCGGAGGAGAATCCGGACACTTCTTCGACGGAAGAAACGCCGGAGAATAACGCAGACGAAGAGAATACAGCCGAGGAAAATGCGAACGAAGAAAATGCAGAAGAACCGGCAGGAAACTCTGAATCTGATTCTTCTTCCGAGTCTGATTCTTCTAATGAAGAAGCGGAAAGCGATTCTTCTGAGGAAGAAACATCCAGCGAAGATTCTTCTGAAGAGGAAGGCAGCAGCGCCTCCGAATCGGAAAACAGTGAAAGTGACGATACTGTACCATCCCAGGAGGATGGAGAATATGAGCCGGTAGGCACGGAACAGGAAAACTTCCAGGCAGACTTCACTGAAGGCGGCCAGAACTGGGAAGAGATGGAGGATGCTGTAGAAGCCGCCACAGGGTTGAGATCAACGGAAGGCAACAGTACTGTGCTTTGGAGGCTTGAAAACGGTGGTTCCCAGGATACCGCAAGAGCGGTGATCAGTGAGGACGCCAGCAGTGAAAATCCATACGAGGTACACATGGAATGGGTGGATGGCGAAGGCTGGAAGCCAACAAGCGTCGAGCGTCTCAGCAGTAACCAGTATAATTAATGAAAAACCGGCTTCCCTGGAGGAGGCCGGTTTTTTCGTGTATGGAGCATGTTAAGTTAAGAAGTTGGAATAGCACGGAAATGAACAACAGCAGTATAGATTGAACGACCGTTCTCCGAACGGGTATGCACGTGGTGCTGAACGTGATGGACCTCAAGCATAAGAGCCTCATTCTGTTCGATTTTTTGTTGAATGTCCGCCTCGAGTTGTTCAAGAGACAACGATTCAAAAAATTCTACTTTATCCCGGATTGTTTGAAGGTTTAAAGACATATGTATTCTCCTTTGCGTTATAATATACAGGGTAGTTTCACAAGTAAT
The DNA here is from genome assembly GCF_900166605.1 of Marinococcus halophilus. Lineage (NCBI taxonomy): Bacteria > Bacillati > Bacillota > Bacilli > Caryophanales > Bacillaceae > Marinococcus > Marinococcus halophilus. Next base: position 1,953,945 of record NZ_FVZD01000006.1, on the reverse strand, counting down.
TATAATTGTAGATGATAAAGGTGGGTCCGCCAATGCGTTTAGGCATTATTGGAGCAATGGAAGAAGAAGTGGAGTATTTAAAAAGTTTAATGGAAAACATTGAAGAAAAAGAAAGCGGAGGCTGCTTTTTTTCTTTTGGGCGCTTAAACGGCCATGAGGTCATTCTGCTGCAGTCAGGCATCGGGAAAGTGAACGCAGCTATTGCCACTTCACTATTAATTGAGCTGTATAAGCCCGAAGCCGTAATTAACACAGGCTCAGCCGGAGGGTTTAACCCGGAGCTTTCTGTAGGAGATGTCGTGGTCTCCACAGAGGTGCGCTACAACGACGTGGATGCGACTGTATTTGGGTATGAATTTGGACAAGTGCCCAATATGCCCGCCGCTTATTCTGCAAGCCGAGAATGGATAGAAAAAGCAGAATCAGCCGCTTCGCAGGTAGACTTAAACACACGGACGGGACTGATTTTATCCGGGGATTCGTTTATGAGTAAGGCTGAGCAGGTGGAAAGCTTAAAAGCCCACTTTGATGAGCCCCAGTGTGCAGAAATGGAAGCAGGAGCAATTGCCCAGGTGTGCTACCGGTTTTCATGTCCATTTGTCATAATTCGTTCGCTTAGTGACATTGCAGGCAAAGAAGCAAAACAATCCTATGATGAATTTTTAAAGCATGCTTCAAAGCAGTCAGCGGATATGGTGATCGCGCTGTTGGCACAAGCCTGATACCATTTTTGATTCAGGCTCCAGGCTGTTACCGAAGAAGAGAAACGGTATGGCGAATGATTTGTGCTGTCAGTCCCCAAATAACGACATCCTGGTAGTGATAGACAAATTGGGGCAGTGTTGTAGTATTTGTACGATACGTTTCTTCATTTGGAATTAATGAAGTAGGGAAGCTGTCTGAAAAACGCATGCCCATGTAAACATTATGTTTTTCGGGCTCGTGATTTAGAAAGAAGTCAAGCGGCACGGTGAATAGCTCGTCTACTTCTGACGTATTGGGGGAAAAATTCCCCGAGTAGTCTACCTCTCCAATATAAGGATACACTATTCGTTGGAATGGCTGAACAACAACGTCTAAAGCCCCCCATACATCTAACGCAGAAGAGGGGATCCCGGTTTCTTCTTCGAATTCTCGAAGGCCTGCAGCAAGAGGAGAAGAGTCAGAGTCATCAATTTTCCCGCCAGGAAAACATATTTCCCCTGGCTGGGACTGCAGCGACCAGGCTCTACGCTCAAACATGATATGATATTTATTTTGTTGTTGAAGCAGGGGTACTACTACCGCTGCTTTTCGCATATGCTCTTCTCCCATTATAGCCGCAGAACGGGTGCGGATTCTGTTTCTCCAATAGCGGGCATTGTCCATAGTATCCTCCTTTTGAGGTATCATTGTTTTTCATCCTCTTGAATGTGGTATATACAGTTTATAGGATCATATTACAGGAGGGATAAAGATGTCAGAATCAGAACGTCTTAAAAATAAAGTGAAAAAAGAACAAAAACAGCAGCCGGATAAAAAGCCAGGCAATGAAGAGCCGCCTACAAGCAGTGAAGATCCAATCCCACTGGCAGACATGAAATACGAGGAAGAAGAAAACAGGAAAAAGCATAATACCAAGAAACGCTCCGGCAGTGAAGATAAAGATGACTGACGGCACATGTAAATGAAATCCCGCTTCAATGGAGAAGCGGGATCATTTTTATGCTGCACACTACCGAAAGCTTCGAGGAATATTATTTTTCTATATAGTGGTGAAACCAGTCGATCATATGATTTAGTCGTTCGATCCGCAGGGCGGGCGGACCGGAGCGGCTTAGTTCATGATTAGCTCCTGGAAAACGGAGAAAAGAAACCGTTTTGTTTAAATATTTCATGTTAATAAACAACTGCTCTGCCTGTTCCATTGGACAACGATAATCGTTTTCGCTGTGCATGATCAACAGAGGCGTATGAATATCTTTCACGTAACGGAGTGGCGAATGATGCCAGAGCTTTTCTGGATCCTGATGAAGCGGCACCCCAATCTCCCAGTCCGTGAAAAAGAAGCCGATATCACTCACTCCATAAAAGCTGAGCCAGTTCGAAATGGAGCGTTGGGTAACAGCTGCCTTGAATCGATTGGTATGGCTGATCATCCAGTTAGTCATGAAGCCGCCATAGCTCCCTCCGGTCACTCCCAGCCGGTTGCGGTCTATAAACTCGTAGCTGTCGACTGCGTGATCTAAAATGGCAAGCAAATCCTCAAAATCTTTCCCGCCATAATCCCGGCGGCACGCATCGGCAAAAGCCTGGCCGTAACCATGGCTCCCCCGGGGATTGCTGAACAGGACTCCGTAGCCCTCTGCTGCAAGCAGCTGAAACTCATGGAAGAATGTATGGCCGTACATCGCGTGCGGGCCTCCATGAATTTCCAGGATTAGCGGAAACGCCTGACCTTCTTCATAATTGACCGGATACATAATCCAACCGTGAACGTCCCAGTGGTCGCTTGTACGAACGGAAAGAGTCTCGGGCAAAGAGAGATCAACCTCTTTCAAAAAGCCGGCATTGACGTCTGTCAGCCGTACCCGGCCCTTGTCCTCGAGCCGGCGGCTGTAAAAATCCCCGGGGTTTGAAGGATCGCTGATGCCTAAAACAAATTGCTCGTTTTTTGGATGAAAGGAGAACGAAAAGACGTGATTGTCTTCATCATGAATGGCGGTAATTTCATTATGCATATCCATTTGATACAAACCGACTTTACCATTCTCGCTTGCCAAAAAGTAAATATGCTCCTGATCGCTTGACCATACTGGTTTATCAGAGGTATGCCCGGTTCTGATATCGCCGGTCATGTAATCTCCTATCTGGACGTCCCACTTTAGTGTCATTCCTTTTCGTTCTTTTGTTAATGGATTGATCAGCCAGATTTGATTAATAGTGGCGCTTTTATACTCTAATTCGTGGCCAGTACATGCAATCCAAGAGCCATCCGGGGACCAGCTGGCATTAGTAAACATTCCCGAGGAGTCGGTCAGTTTAGAAATTTCTTTTGTTTCAACATTAAGTGTATACAGGTCCTGGACTGGAGAAATATCTTCGTCGCTGTTTCTGTTTGCTGTAAATACAATGAACTGGCTGTCCGGGGACCATTCGGGATCATGGTGATCATAGCTTCCGTTCGTAAGCAGGGAGGTTTCTTCCTGGTCAAATCGAAACAAGCCGATATGTGAGCGCCTGCCGTAATGAAAGCCGCGGCTGTCTGATTTATAACGAAGGCGGTCAATTTTTACAGCCGAAGGAGCACTGCTGGAAGAATCCTCTGATGCTGAAAGGAGGTCTTCTTCAGTGGCATGCTCTGTTTCAAACAGCAGTTTTTGGCTGTCCGGAGACCACACTGGGTTTGAGGCTCCGTGTTGAACAGAGGTAATCTGCTTTGGCTCTCCCCCTGAAGTGCTCATTACCCAGATTTGGTTAAGTCCCGAGCGGTTAGATACAAAAGCGAGGCTTGACCCATCCGGGGACCACCGCGGCGAAAAATTTGTGTAAGAGCCGAATGTCCATTGAACTGGCACATCATCCGTTAAATATTGCGTGTATATATTTGAATAATAGCTGTTCGTATCTGTTTGAATAGATTTTTGCACGAACGCATAACGCTCGCCGTCTGAAGAAAGGCGAGCATCGTCCACGACATGAATACGCTCTAAATCAGCTGCAGTTAAAGGTCTTTTCATAGACAACGTAGTATCCTCCTCATATTGTACCTGTGATGCTGTTCTTTTGGGAAAGGTTCCATGTATGTAGGGTGCTTTTTTAGTATAGTAAAACGTATCGTAAAAAACAAACAAACTGCAAGGCTGAAAGTCCTGTGAAAAAACAGTGGAAGAACATCTGACACATATAATGAAAATCAGGGGGCGACTATGTACACTGATAAATAACAGGAGGCAGATGCTTCGTTCCAGCATTTCATTGTTGTTTTTTGCAGAAACAATCGAAATGGATCAGCCGGCATGGCTTTTCGTATTGGAGCAGGGCACGTCCTGTAAGCCGTGAATAACAGGCTCTCCTTTAGGCATCACTCTCTCTCCCTTGAAGCTGCAGGCACTTAGGCCTGCAGCCTTTTTTTGCTGACAGGGGAAAGTGACAGCCCTGAAATAAAAATGCAGAGTAGGTGCACTACTCTGCGTCGCTGCTTTCGTTATATTCAAACACAATGGTATCATGTTTCCGGCTGAAGCTGACGTGCAGGTTGTGTGCGCGTAAATACCAGCTGTCTGTATTCTCTACGTAAAAAGTGAGGCCTTCTTCTTCAGTCGTCACTGCCGGCTTCTCTGGTTTATCAAGAGCAATGCCCATAGAAAAGCCAGGATAGAGCTGGGGAGAACCACCATAGCGAACATAGAATCTTACAGAATCGCCGCTTTCCACATTTAGTTCTTCCTTCATCCATTTAACTGCGGGACGGGTAATTGTTATATCCATACATAAACTCCTTCAAAGAATGATATAGAATTGTTCCCTTATTCGCATTGGAAGAAACACCAAAGAACGTCAAGAAAAAACAGCCCTTCTGACCAGAAAGGCTGTTTTTAAGTATTTATGTTAGTTTACAGCATCTTTCAGCTGTTTGCCCGGGCGAAACGCAGGATTCTTTGTGGAAGGAATCTTAATTTCTGCGCCGGTTTGCGGGTTACGCCCTTTACGAGCGGCACGCTCGCGTACTTCAAAGCTTCCAAATCCAACTAACTGGATTTTGTCGCCTTTTTTCAAAGTTTCTGTGATGCTGTCGAATACAGCGTCTACAGCTTTGGAAGCGTCTTTTTTCGAAAGCTCAGCCTGATCTGAAACTGCGTTGATTAAATCCGTCTTGTTCATGAAAATACTCCCTTTCATTCCATAAATTTAGAGTCTTTCATACCAAATTAACTCATGAAAACCCTGGTATGTCAACCCTTCCATTTATTTTTGTAGGTTTCTAAGAAGAAAAACCAGTAATAAAGCAAATATATTTTAAAAATACTTACATTATTCTGGTTTTTTTCTTAAACCCCATCATAACAAGGGTTTGATTAGAATTCCAGTATTTATGATAAAAAGATTGAATAGCAAAAAAACTGGACCAGATGAACGGCCCAGCTTTTTTACTATTTGTCACTATTGGTATTTTTTTCGCTGTAGGAACGGCTCTCTGACCTGGATTTTTTAAGAGCGTCCTGCGAACTCCCTTCTGCGAGTGGCACACCAGAATTGTATGCAGCTCTTGCAATCAGGTGACCCCCTACAGGAGCTGTCACAAACACAAACACCAACGTCAGAGTAAAGCGGAGACTGAACTCCTGGGTGTGTACCATGAAAAACATAAAAGCACCAAGTACAACACAAAGGACCCCCAGCGTAGCTGCCTTGGTAGCGGCGTGTGAGCGCGTGAATATATCCGGCAGGCGTGCCAGGCCAATAGCGCTTATCACGCTGAAGGCCGCTCCAACAAGAACAAGCAGCGCTACAACCCAGTCAACGATCGCGATCATGCTCAATGACAACACCCTTTTCGATATATTTAGCAAAAGCAACAGTACCAATAAAGGCCAGGATCGCAAGCAGCAGCATAACTTCGATAAATGCGTTTGTATTTAAGATGATACAAAACAAGGCAATTAAGCTGATTAATTGAATGCCAATCACGTCAAGTGCAATGACACGATCCGGCATCGAAGGTCCTTTGAATATTCGGTACAGCGTGATTAAAATAGACAGGGTCACAAGAACGGCTGCCGTGATATAAATTATATTTAATATCATTGTCTGCTGACCTCCCTAATTGCTTTTTCGAATGAATCACGGATTTCCTCTTCTGTGGCTTCTACGCTCTGAAGATCCATAGCATGAATAAATAAAGAGCGGTTATCCGGTGCTACTTCTACCACCAAGGTCCCCGGCGTCAGCGTGATCAAAAGGGAGAGCAAAGTCACTTCCCATTCGCTCTCAAGCGTCGTTTCCATTTCGAAGATACCGGGCCTGATATTTAAGCGGGGGCTGAGGATCTGCCGGGCTACTGAGAAACTTGAAAGAACTAATTCTTTAAAAAAGATAAGAACAAGTACTAGCGAAGCGTAGATTCGGTGAAAATACAACCTTTCCCGAAAAAAACCTCTCACAAAATACAGCACGAGAAGACCGAGAAAAAAGCCGCTGATGAAGGATGCAAAGGACCAGGCATTATTAATAACCATCCAAAGCAGAGCCATAACCAGATTAATCATAATCTGAAAAGCCATTATGCTTCCCCCCCTAACACGGCCTCAATATAAGCTTGAGGATTGATGAGTGTTTGTGCTGCGCTTTCTACAAAAGGATACATAACTTCTGCTCCGATCCCCATAAATACAGACAGTGCTACAAGAAATACAATTGGAGGCATCTGTGCTTTTATGCTGCCATGTTGTTCAGCGTGGGTGAGCTTCGGTTCTCCGAGGAAGCCCTGGAGAAAAATACGTATTACCGAAAACAGCACGAGCAGGCTTGCGATCATCATAACTGCTACGACGATATAATGCCCGGCTTCGGCTCCGCCTACAACCAACATTAGCTTTCCGGGAAATCCACCAAGAGGTGGGACGCCGGCAAGGGCAAGAGCGGAAATGAAAAACATCCATGTAAGGAGCGGGTGGTGCTTAATAATTCCTCCCATACCTGAGAGCTTGCTGGTGCCGGCTGCTGTGATCAGTGCTCCGATGATTAAGAACAGAGCGGCTTTGATGACAATGTCGTGCAGCAGATAGTAAATGGCTCCGACAAACGCATCGCTGTTCAGCGAGGCAACGCCAAACAGGATAAACCCAACAGCCACAATTACGTTGTACACTAAGATCAGTTTTACATCCCTGTAAGCAATGGCGCCGATAACACCAATGATCATTGTGACGGCGGAAAGAACCAGAAGAATAGTGTGAGTTACAGCCGTATCTTCATTAAAAATAATAGAGTAGGTTCTAAAAATGCTGTAGATACCAACTTTAGTTAAAAGAGCAGCAAAAATTGCCCCGATGGCTGTCGGCGGTACAGAATAGGAGCCTGGCAGCCAGAAGTACAGGGGGAACAGGGCCCCCTTTAGGCCAAAAACGATTAGAAACAGGATAGCGATAACCGTAATTATTGGTTCAGCACCGGCTTCGCTGACCCGCTGGCTGAGCTGTGCCATATTCAGGGTCCCCGTGACAGCATACAAATAAGCTACGCCAATAACGAAAAAAGCGGAAGAAACAACGTTCACGATAACGTAGTTAAAAGATTCTTTCAGCTGCGTTTTTGTACTGCCATGGCCGATTAAAGCGTAAGAAGCTAAAAGAAGCACTTCAAAACAGACGAACAGATTAAAAATATCTCCCGTAAGGAAAGCTCCGGATACTCCGGCGATCAAGAATTGTATAAAAGAATAGTAGTAATATTTTTCCCGGCCCACTCCGATAGTACTAAAGGAAAAATAGATAATAGGCAGTGTTACCAACGAAGTGGTCGTAGTTAAAAGCACAGCTAAGGAATCACCTACAAGCACAATGCCAAACGGTGCTTCCCAGCCGCCAAGTTCAAGAGTCATAATGCCGTTTGCTAATATGTACGTAAGCAAGAAGACATTAACGCCGATTAAAATCAAACTTGTAATAAATGCCCAAATACGCTGGGCAGTGACACGCTTTGGAAAAAATAGCGCCACGATTCCTGCGATGAGTGGGATAAGCACCGGAAGGATCAGCCAATTACTCATCAGTATCAGTTCCTCTCAGTTGGTCAGTCTCAGCTGCCCCGGTTACTTTGTACGTGCGGTAGCCCAGCACAAGAATAAACGAAGTTACTCCGAAGCTGATAACGATCGCAGTTAGTATCAATGCCTGGGGCAGTGGGTCTACGTAAGTGTCAGCATTCAGGCCAAGCAACGGAGGTGCTCCTGTTTTCAGCCCTGCCATGGTTAAAAGCAGCAAGTGGGCGCCGTGGCTTAAAACCGAGCTGCCGATGATGATGCGGATTAAGTTTTTTGTCAGTATCAAATACAAACCGACAGTAAATAAGAAGCCGGCAAGGATAGACATAATTATTTCCACTATTTATCCTCTCCGATCGTTTGAATAATAGTCATAGTTGCTCCTACCACGGTCAAATAGACGCCCAGGTCGAAAGCGAGGGTAGTTGTCAGCTCTAATTCACCCAGTACAGGAAAATGGAAATAGCCGAACGTTTGCGAAAGGAACGGTGTCGAAAAGAAAAATGACCCTACGCCGGTGCCCACCCCAAAAACAAGACCAATGGCTATCATGGTTTTATAATCAATCGGCATGGCCCGGCGAATCGTATCCATATCAAAGGCCAGGAGCAGAAGAACTAAAGCAGCGCTTGTCATCAATCCTCCGGCAAAGCCGCCTCCAGGCTCCTGGTGGCCGTTGAAGAAAATATAGATAGCAAATAGAAAAATCAGAAATGAAATGAATTTCGTTACTGTCTGCAGAATCACGTCATTGTACTTCATTTATTTTCGCCTCCTGCCAGCCTTAATTTAATTAGGGAATAGACCCCGAGAGAGGCGATGCCTAACACGAGAATTTCAAGCAGGGTATCAAATCCGCGGAAATCTACGAGAATCACGTTTACGACGTTGTTTCCGCCTGCTTCTTTATAGCTGTTTTCCAAAAAGTAATCCGAAATGGCAGGAAACAGCCTGGTGCCGCTCGCAGAAAGCCCGATCAGGGTAACGGTGAGTCCCACTGCCACAGAAATAACCAGGTTGGCAGCGTGGAACTTCGTTTCTTTTAAAGCGTCGAAAATCTGCGGGAAATGATAGAAACAGAGCAAAAACAGTGTTACTGAGACTGTTTCAATCGTCAACTGGGTCAGCGCCAGATCGGGCGCCCGGAACAGCACGAAAAATAACGCTACCGTATAGCCAAGCACACCAAGGGAAATCACTGCTTTTAATCGTGAACGAGTGAACATCAGAATGAGAGAAGACCCTACCAGCACAAGCGAGAGAACGGCCTCATAAGGAGTTACCGGCACCATATTCGCAGTGTCGATGGCAAAAGCTCCTGTACCAAAAAGCGAGAAAAGAAGCAATACTACGGTGAAAGAAAAAATGTAAATGAAATAATCTCTCACAAGCCCCGTCATGTGCCAGGATATAACAGTGTATGAAGTACGTTCAATTCCTTCCAAAAAACGATTATAGGTCTGATTAAACAGGCGGTTGTCCGGGAAGACAGCGTATATGCTGCTCCACTTCTGCAATACGAGAAAAATAATCGTCCCCAGCAGCACCACGCCGATGGTCATAAACAATTCAGGAGAAAAGCCGTGCCAAAAATAGATGTCCACCCCAAAAGAACCTGTCTGGGCAAGTTCCGGCATGATAGAAGCCATGGCTGGTTCAATGATGGCCGGTACAAGCGTATTCGGGAAAAAGCCGAAGACTACAACGAGCGCCACGAGAATCAAAGGAGCTAAAAGCATACCGAATGGAGCTTCGTGCGGTTTGGCAGGAAGCTTCTCTTCCTGGAGTTTCCCGGTGAATGTCCGGAAAACGAGTATCATACAGTAAACAAAGGTAAAGATACTGGCAGTCCATGCAACAATCGGAAGCAACAGGCCAATGGAGCCCATGCCATACTGGGAAAAATGTGTGATTTCCACCATCGACATAAAAAACATTTCTTTACTCAAAAAGCCGTTGAACGGAGGCAGGCCAGCCATGGAAAAGCCGCCGATTACTGCGATGGTAAAAGAAATAGGCATCAAGGTCATGAGTCCGCCAAGCCGCCGGATGTCCCGTGTACCCGTTTCGTGGTCGATGATACCTGCCATCATAAATAGGCTTCCTTTGTACGTGGCATGATTGATCAAATGAAAAATAGCAGCTGCCACAGCAACGGTATAGGCATTGTTATCAACACTGTCATAGTGAAGAGCTGCAGCTCCGGCGCCGAGCATCGATAAGATCATTCCCAGCTGGCTGACAGTGGAATAAGCGAGAATACCCTTTAAATCAGTCTGCCGTATCGCAGAAAGCGATCCCCATATAAGAGTCAGGAGACCGAAGCCGGTAACAAGCCAGAACCAGTAAGCACTGACTGCAAACAACGGTGTGAGGCGGGCTACTAAATAAATCCCCGCCTTAACCATCGTAGCGGAGTGCAAATAGGCACTTACCGGTGTTGGAGCCTCCATGGCATCAGGCAGCCAAATGTGAAATGGGAACTGGGCGGACTTTGTAAACGCCCCGAGCAGAATTAAAAGCATGGCGGGTAAGAACAACGGGCTGGCCGCAAGCTGGTCAGAAGCATCCAAAATCCCGCGAATGCTGTAAGTACCGGTTACGGAGGCAATCAGCACAAAGCCGACCAATAAAGCAAATCCTCCTATAAAGGTAATGAGCAGTGATTTCAACGCTCCATAACGGGACTTTTCCTTCGTGTACCAATACGAAATCAGCAAAAAGGAAGAAATGCTCGTAATTTCCCAGAACGTATATAAAACGATTAAATTATCTGACAATGTAAGGCCGAGCATGGCTCCCATAAATAGCATTAAATATGTATAAAAGTTATTTAACTGCTCTTTATGCTTATTCAGATAATAAATGGAATACAGAACCACGAGCGCTCCTATGCCTGTAATAAGCAGAGCAAATAAAAGACCGAGTCCGTCTACGTAGGCAACGTAATTAATGCCTAACGAGGGGATCCATTCAAATGTCTTTATGACTGACCCTGTACCGGATACGTCAGGGAGATAAGTCAGGAAATAACTGAAAAGCACAATAGGAACAATAAGTACGAACCATCCTGTATGTATACGCGGGATGAATTTATACAGTAAAGGCACCAGCACAGCGGCCAGAAACGGTGCGATGATGGCAAGGTGTAAAATAGTAAACATGATGAACCTCCTTGTTGGTTTCGGTCGCCACTGAATTCTTTTCACATTATAGCGTATATCTAAACGCCTTGCATTAGAAGCGAATTCCGGAAAAGACCTTTGTTTTTAACAAATATATATGAAGAGAAGGGGAAGTGTTCACAATTTTGTTCGATATTTTGTCACAAGCCTAAAGGAAATTGAAAAAAAAGCCTCTGACGGTTATACTAGCTGTTTGTACGGCTTATGAGGAAAGCATGCCGAATCGATACGATATTTGGACACGGTTTTGTTAAAATAGAAGCAGCGGACGAATTTGTAATACAATGGCAGGAGTGAGAACACGAAAACCTGCGCGAAGGGGGACGGGATGTTGATTAAACGATTTATGCCAAATGAATATCTGCCAAGTGTTCTGGATCTCGACTTAGAACACCTGCGTGAAAATAACATTAAAGGCATTATTACTGACTTAGACAATACTCTTGTAGAATGGGACCGGCCGGATATAACAACGGAGCTTGACGATTGGTTTTTCTTTTTGCGGGAGCAGGGGTTCCAGGTGACAATTGTATCCAACAATTCAGAGCACCGCGTCCGGTCATTTTCAGAACCTAATGGTATCCATTTTATTCACTCAGCTAAAAAGCCAATGGGACGGGCGTTTCGTAAAGCGACCAGGCGAATGGGGCTGAAAAAGCATGAAGTCGTTGTAGTCGGTGACCAGGTGCTGACAGATGTGTTCGGCGGAAACCGGGCCGGATTTTATACTGTATTAGTCGTACCAGTGGCCCAAAGCGATGGTTTCCTGACAAAAATCAACAGGAAAGTAGAACGCCGGGTAATGAAACGGTTAAAAGATAGAGGATTAATTCAATGGGAGGACCAACAATGACCGAAGAGCTGCATTGCGCCGGATGCGGGGCGCCTATTCAAAATGAGGATAAAAATAAAGCGGGGTACGTCCCAACATCAGCGCTAGTAGACAGAGCGACAGTGATCTGCCAGCGTTGTTTTCGTTTGAAGCATTATAATGAAGTCCAGGACGTGGATATGGAAGATCAGGATTTCCGTAATAAATTGCACGAGCTTGGTAACAAGCAAGCACTTATTGTGAAAATTGTTGATGTGTTTGATTTTGAGGGCAGCTGGATCCCGGGATTTCAAAGGTATATCGGAAACAATCCAGTGCTGCTCATGGTCAACAAAACAGATCTGCTGCCGCATTCCGTAAATGAAAACAGGCTCCTTCACTGGATTCGCCGCCAGGCAAAGGAACAGGGGTTAAAGCCGAAGGATGTCGTTTTGCTGAGCGCTAAAAATAAACAGGGAATCAGGGAAGCTGCCTCACGCCTTGAAGAATTAAGGAAAGGCAGAGATGTGTATGTCACAGGATGTACGAACGTTGGTAAGTCCACCTTTATTAACGCCTTGATTGCCGAATTTGGTGAAAACGAAGAACAAGACATTACTACCTCTCATTTTCCCGGCACAACGCTTGATATGATTGAAATTCCTTTAGATGACCAGACAAGCCTGTATGATACGCCGGGGCTTATTAATGATAAGCAGTTTGGGCGTAAAAGAAGTCTTCAGGAACGGAAGGAATTTATCCCGGAGAAAGAATTAAAGCCAAAGGTCTACCAGCTTGAAAGCGGACAGACGATATTTATCGGCGGTTACGTGCGCATGGACTTTGTTGAAGGAGACTCTAATTCATTTGTTGTGTTTATGTCCAACCGCCTTCCGGTCCACCGCACGAAACAGGAGAACGCTGACCGTCTTCATCCGGACAGAGTCGGAGATGTATTGAAGCCGCCGTACCGGGTGGAGGAGGCACCGGAATTAACGAAACACCGTATAGAAATTAAAGAAGAAAAAACAGATATTGTCGTACAGGGACTCGGATGGATTACAGTGACGAAGCCTCACGCTTCGGTGGATATTTACGTGCCGGTCGGTACAGGGGTATCAAAGCGGGAGGCGGTGATTTAAATGCCGAAGACGCTGCTTGGCTTAATCGGCCATCCGCTTGGCCATTCGCTCTCTCCGCAAATGCACAATGAGCAATTTAGACGGCTTGGACTGGATGGATACTATCATTTGTTTGATACACCGACAGAAGAACTGCAGGAAAGCGTACAGGCGCTCCGACAGCTCGGGACTGCAGGCTTTAACATTACTATTCCTTACAAAGTCAGCGTGATGGCCTATATTGACAGGGTCGATTCGTCGGCCGAACGGATTGGTGCAGTGAACACGGTCGTAAGGGAAAACGAAGAGCTTGTCGGATATAATACAGACGGGGAGGGGTACCTGGAATCTTTACTGGCCGTACGTTCATTGGAACAAATAAAAAATGCAAATATCCTGGTGATCGGAGCAGGCGGGGCGGCACGCGCGGTGTGCTATGCGCTAAGTCTCCGGCGTCCTAACAACATTATTCTCGTGAACCGGACGCAGGAAAAGGCAGAACAGCTGAAAAGCCACCTTGAGGATATAGCGTCCATCGAAGTGGTGCCGAAAGAAGAAGCAGAAAGCAGGAATTCTGAATACGATATATTGATTAATACGACTTCAATTGGGATGAGTCCTGAGACGGACCGGTCTCCGTGGCCTTTAAAAAATGTCAAAACTTCTGCGCTATGCAGTGATCTTATTTACAACCCGTGGGAAACCAGATGGCTGAAGGAAGCCCGGAAGGCTGGCCTTGACACCTTGAACGGAAGTGGAATGTTTGTTAACCAGGGAGCACTTGCATTTAAATATTGGACGGGTCAGGAACCGGACCGTAAAGCGATGCACTCCCTCGTCGAAAACCATCTAAAAGGAGAACATAATGCTGAATAATAAACAAAAACGTGCCCTGCGCAGAGAAGCGCACTCATTAAAGCCGCTTTTCCAAATTGGAAAAGAAGGCATGAACGAGCAGATTATTACTCATGTAGATGAAGCTATTGAAAAAAGAGAAATTTTAAAAGTGAATCTGCTGCAGAACTGTATGGAAGATAAACATGAAGTGGCGGCTGAGCTTGCCGAAGGCACAGGTTCAGAAGTAGTACAGGTGATCGGGAGCACGATCGTGTTGTACCGGAGATCGAAAGACAATCCTGGGATTGAACTTCCAAAGTAAACAAGGAGACCTGCTATGAGTGAACGTATAGGCCTGTTTGGAGGCACATTTGACCCACCGCATTTAGCTCATCTAATTATGGCAGAAGAGGCAAAGAACGCACTGGATTTGGATGAAGTCTGGTTTATACCAGTGCATACGCCCCCGCATAAACAGAGAGAAAATATGATTTCCGGGGAAGAACGTCTGGCGCTTGTGGAAGCAGCGATTAAAGATAACCCGGGTTTTCGGACTTCTTCCGTGGAGCTTGAGCGTGGCGGCGCTTCGTATACAATTGATACCGTGCGGTACTTTAGGCAGCAGGCACCGGAAACAGATTTTTTCTTTTTAATCGGCGGTGACATGGCAGATCAGATGGATAAATGGAAAGATATTGAAGAACTGCGCGGCCTGGTCGAATTTATATTTGTGAACCGTCCGGGTTACAACGCCCACAAGCCTTCATGGCTGAAGCAGGTGGAGGCTCCTACAATGCACGTTTCTTCTTCGATGATACGCCGCCGGCTCTGGGACGGAGAAACCGTTCGTTATATTGTGCCGGATAATGTATTAAAAGAGATTGAGAGGAAAAAGCTGTATGGACAAAAGTAAAGCTCTTCAAATCGTCAAAGAACAATTGACAGAGAATAGGTACAAGCATACACTCGGTGTGCGTGAGACCGCGCTATATTTGGCAAAACGCTTTAATATCGATTATAATAAAGTTGAGATAGCAGCTATTTTGCATGACTATGCTAAATACCGGCCGGTCGAAGAAATGCGCGAACTGCTCCGGGGGAAAGAAGAAGCCGCGAGGTTTATTGCTTACGGAGATGAACTGCTTCACGCTCCTGCCGGTGCTTATTTCATTCAAACAGAAGCAGGTGTTGCCGATGGTGATATTGTTTCTTCTATTTATTGGCACACCACTGGAAAGCCTAATATGACTGCCTATGAAAAGGTGCTTTTTTTAGCAGATTATATAGAACCAAACCGGACATTTCCCGGAGTGGAAGAGGTCCGGGAGACAGCAGAAAAAGATATAGATGCTGCTATCGTGATGGCTCTTGGCAATACGATTCAGTTTTTAATTTCAAAAAATGTTCCTGTATTTCCAGAGACGCTTGCTGCCTATAACGATCTGGTGATGGAACGTAAATAATGGAGGTCTGTAGATGAACGAAAAGGAACTGCTTGAATTAGCGGTACAAACTGCTGACAGCAAAAATGCACATGATATCGTGGCAATGGATATGAGAGGCATCTCGCCGGTCGCAGACTATTTTGTGATTGGACACGGCACATCCGAAAAGCAGGTACAGGCGATTGCGACAGAGTTAAAAAAAGCTGCGCATAAGCAGGGCCTTGATGTACAGAGGCTTGAAGGCTACAACGAAGCCAAGTGGGTGTTGATCGATCTCGGAGACGTGGTCGTCCACATTTTTCATGAAGATGAACGAAATTACTACAACCTCGAAAAACTATGGGGAGATGCCGCATATGTAGAGCTTGAAACGGTGCTCTCCCAGTAATAATGCATGCCTGAAAGGCCTGATTTTTCAGGCCTTTTTCTAATTTAACCGAAAGGGGGAACTCGGGATGGATGATTCAATGTACAATGGCTTTGCCGAAGTATATGACCGGCTGATGGCTGACGCCCCGTATCAAGCCTGGAAGGATGCTGTAATACAGGAAACACCAGGCAAAAGCGTCAAAATGCTCGAGCTTGGATGCGGAACCGGAGAGATTATGAAACATCTGTATGGGGAAGGCTTCCGGGTGGATGGTATGGATCTTTCTGCCGACATGCTTGCAGTAGCTGCACAGAAATGGGGTTTATCAGATGAAAAGCCTGTATTGTTTCATCAGGACATGAGGGTTCTGGAGGCACCTGATACGTATCAGTTCATTTATTGTTTTTGTGATTCCCTGAACTATTTAACGGCGCCGGAAGATGTTAAAAATACCTTTGCTGGGGTGTACAGCCATCTTGAAGCGGAAGGAGTTTTTATGTTTGATGTTCATTCCATTCACTACATAGAAGACATACTGGCTGAAGTTTCTTTTGCAGACAATGATGAGGAAATTTCTTTTATTTGGGATGTGTATCCATCAGAGCAAAACTGGGAAGTTGAGCATGAACTGACGATTTTTTCAAAAAATATAGACGGCACCTATAACCGCTACGATGAAGACCACGTGCAGCGGACGTTTGCTATTAATGAATACAAGGAGTGGCTGGAAGAAGCCGGTTTTTCAAATATTCGCATTACGGCAGATTTCACAGCTGATTTTCCAAACGAACAAAGCGAGCGCATATTTTTTGTAGCTAAAAAACAGACAAATGGTGTAAAATAATGTAATATATAGAAATTGCCCCCTCTTATACTGGGAGCGCCTGCTCCCTTCACCCCTTCCCTGATTTTTTCTTACCCATTGAGCAAACAAAATAGAATTTGGAGTTGATGCTGTCCTTGATGACCCGTTGGAAATTAATTGCAGTCAGCGCCGGCGGTGCCGTGTGTTTTGGAATTATGTTTCTACTATTCTGGAGTGGTCTGCCCCGCGAACAGTCAGCAACGCAGGAGCCTGTGCCGTGGGAGAGTCATTCTGAAGAAATAAACCAGGAGGAAATGTCCGCGGGCGCTTCTGTTGAAAAAGAGGAAGAGCCGGAAAAAAAGGTTCAGGTGGATGTAAAAGGAGAAGTGAAGGCTCCTGGTGTTTATGTGCTTCAGGCAGACGAAAGAGTCAAGGAAGCGGTTCAAAAGGCTGGTGGGGCGACAGACAATGCGGATATGCTTCAGGTGAACCTGGCAGAAAAAATAGAGGACGAGATGGTTATTCACATTCCCGGTGAAGGAGAGGAGCCTCTTAATGCGCCGCCTGAAGAAAGCAGTGCAGATACGGCAATGGTGAATGTGAACGAAGCGGAGCAGACGGATTTAGAGACCATACCAGGAATAGGCCCGGCAAAAGCCGCAGCTATTTTAAGCTATCGTGAGGAAAATGGCTCCTTTGAAACGATTGAGGATTTATCCAACGTCAGCGGAATAGGGGAAAAAACGGTGGAGCAGCTCCAAGATTACATTTCTCTCTAATATTTACTTTTCGAAATAGTCTGATAAAGTTAAGAAAGGTATATTAATAATTTGAAAGAAAGGAGCTTTACCGTGGAAGAACATAAAGACTGGAAACTCGAGACGCTTTCCGTACATGCCGGCCAGACTCCCGATCCGGCTACCAATGCAAGAGCAGTACCTATTTATCAAACCACTTCCTATGAATTCAATGATACCGATCATGCTGCAAACTTATTCGGCCTTCAGGAGTTCGGGAATATTTATACCCGTATCATGAACCCGACCTCTGACGTGTTTGAAAAGCGAATGGCTGCTCTGGACGGCGGTATTGGAGCGCTTGCAACTGCAAGCGGCAGTTCTGCCATTCATATTGCCGTTTTAAATATCTGCAGCGCGGGAGATGAAATTGTTGCTTCAAGCGGCTTGTACGGCGGTACGTACAACATGTTTATGCATACGCTCCCGAAGATGGGCATTCATGTGCATTTAGTGGAGGGGACGGATCCAAAAGCATACGAAGAAAAGATAAATGAAAATACAAAATTAATATTCAGCGAAATTATAGGAAATCCTAATGGCAATGTGCTCGATATTGAAGAGGTGGCAGCAGTGGCGCACGATAACGGCCTGCCGTTAGTCGTGGATGCTACCACAGTTACGCCAGTTTTATGCCGGCCCATTGATTACGGAGCAGACATCGTGGTGCATTCTGCTACAAAATTTATCGGAGGCCATGGCACGACTATTGGCGGAGTGATTGTCGACAGTGGAAAGTTCAACTGGGAGAACGGTAAATTTCCCGGTCTGACAGAACCGGATCCGAGCTATCACGGCGTCGTATTTACTGAAGCAGCCGGGGAGATGGCTTATATTTTAAAAGCGCGGGTACAGCTGCTGCGTGATTTAGGGCCCGCTATTTCACCAATGAACTCTTTTTTGCTTCTCCAGGGGCTTGAAACGCTTCACCTGCGAATGGAACGTCATTGCGAAAATGCCGAAAATGCAGCGGCGTTTTTAGAGCAGCATGAGCTGGTGGACTGGGTGAACTACCCAGGGCTTTCTTCGCATGATACGTACGCTACAGCGGAAAAATACTTGCCTAAAGGAAAGGGGGCCATTCTA
This sequence comes from Marinococcus halophilus, assembly GCF_900166605.1. Taxonomy (NCBI): domain Bacteria; kingdom Bacillati; phylum Bacillota; class Bacilli; order Caryophanales; family Bacillaceae; genus Marinococcus; species Marinococcus halophilus. Next base: position 1,935,744 of record NZ_FVZD01000006.1, on the reverse strand, counting down.
ACCTTTGGTATAAAAGGCGGCCTCGCTGAAGGAAAAAAATTCATTGAAGCGTGCAATTTGCACTCGCACGTAGCGAATGTCGGAGACGCCAAGTCTTTAGTTATTCATCCGGCGAGTACAACGCACCAGCAGCTTTCTGAAGAAGACCAGCGCGCAGCAGGTGTATCTTCAGACCTTATCCGGCTCTCGGTCGGAATAGAGCATATCGACGACATTCTCCGCGATTTAGAAAAAGCTCTCCACGAAAGCCAGAAATAAACCTCGAACGCTAAAGCCTGCCTCCACGGGCAGGCCCTTTCTTTTTCTTTTCCCGACGTACTATTTAACAATTATGGGGAGGTGGATGCAATCCCCGTTCTTTGGATACTTATATCTATGACAGCCCCGGCCGCGATGGTACTCCGCGGAGACTTATGGGCGTGGGGGGCCATTTGGCTGTGCTTCGGCGCCGGATGGATAATTGTCAGGCGCTTTTGGATGCTTGCTGCCGGAGCAGCGTTGATGTTGATTTTTGCTGGCAGCTCCCTGTACTGGACTGCGCATAATGATTCGGCTTTAGACGGCACAGAAACAAAAATCACGGGTACCGTGTCATCGCCGCTGACGTATGACGGCGGGAGGGCCCGGTTTGATCTGCGCACGGATCAAGAGGAACATATACCGGTTACGTGGTGGTTTGAGACGGAAGAAGAAATGCAGCAAAGCAAACGACTGCTTCCCGGAGACCGTTGCCAGTGGGCCGGGGAGCTGCGTAAACCGGGGACAGCTGGCAATCCAGGGGCCTTCAGCTATAAGACCTACCTGTATTGGAACAAGATACACTGGCTGTTTACGGTGGAAAACGGCCAGGAGATAAAATGTTTTAACCAATCCACGGGAGTGGTGGACACGCTGCAGCGGCTGAGGGCCCAGCAGGTACAGCGGATGGATAATTTTTTTCCGGAACAGGCTGGCGGATTGGCAGCTTCACTGCTGTTTGGAGAACGTGCTTCAATGACCGGAGAGGTTGAAGAAGCTTATCGCTCGCTCGGTCTCATTCATGTGCTTGTAGTGTCCGGCATGCACGTCGCTATCGTAAGCGGGGCTGCATTTTTTCTTTTGAAACGAATTGGCATGACAAAGGAACATTCCTATACTATTGTACTTTGCCTTCTGCCTGTGTACGCTGTTTTGACCGGAGGGGCTCCATCAGTGCTTCGTGCATCGATTGCTGCGGGGATTTTCATTGCCTGGCAGAAATGGGGGCCGCCCGGTCAGCGTTTGGATCCGGCGGTGATTCTTCTGGCTGTCATGGGAGCTATGCTTTTCTTTAACCCAGGCTATCTTTTTCATATTGGGTTTCAACTTTCCTTTTTATTGAGCGGGCATCTACTTTTATGCCGGAAAAAGATGGCGGCCGTGGGCAAGTGGACGAATATGGCATGGGTCGCTGGTTCTTCAATGCTTGTTTCTCTCCCGATTGTATTATGGAACTTTTACCAATTCTCCCTCTGGAATGTAATGATTAATTTTCTATTCACCCCGGTTCTTCTACTTCTTGTTCTCCCATTTTTATTTTTAAATTATCTTCTCTCGTTTTTCCTTGCCTCTCCTCCTGAAGTATTTTCCATAATGTTCTCAGGTATCGAATGGATGCACGCCCTTTTTATTTATTTGTCCGGCATGTCTTGGTCTACAGTACTTCTAGGAAAACCGGGAGCTGTTTTTACTATCGTATATGCAGCAGGCTGCACAGTGTTTGTAGCTGCTTGGAATAGGGGGATGCGAAGACAAGCACTATATCTGTCAGCAGCAGCCATGCTTGCCGCTGTTGGCTGGCAGTGGGTGGCTCCTTATACAGACAGCCGGGGGACAGTGACTTATCTTGATGTCGGACAGGGAGACAGCACAGTTATAGAGCTTCCCTACCGGCGCGGAGTGGTTGTGGTTGATGGAGGCGGCCGGGTTAGTTTTAATGAGGTGGAGTGGGAGCAGCAGGAAAAGCCATTTGACCCTGGTGAAGCAGTGGTCGCTGAATATCTAAAATACCGGGGTATCCGGCATTTGGATACAGTAGTAGCAACGCACGGGGATGCTGACCATGTGAACGGCCTGAAATATTTGATGGAGCATGTGCCGACGGGGGAACTATGGTATGGCAGAAGCACTCACTACGAACCTGAAGAGCTGGAGCTTTTAGCAGAATTTGACGAGCATACTGACATCAGGCTGGTTGAAGGCGGGGAAACGTACCAGATCGGAGGCACGTCCTTCTATGTGTTGCATCCCCGCGGGGAATGGAAAGACAAAAACGACCGTTCTGTGGTGTTGTATTTTGAGCTTGGCGAAAAAAGGTGGCTGTTGACAGGAGACGTTTCCGCCGAACAGGAAAAACGGATGATACAGAATTATCCCGGCCTCCGGGCTGATATTTTAAAAACTGGCCATCATGGCAGCAGCACCTCCACGTCCCGGGATTTTGTGGAAGCGTTGGAGCCGGAGCACGCGGTCATATCGGCTGGCTACTGCAACCGTTTTGGACACCCGCATCCTGAGCCGCTCGAGATACTTGAAAGGGCAGGGATAAATATATGGCGTACTGATCTTCAAGGAGCCGTCCAGTTTACTGTTTTCCCCAGGGAAGAGCCAGGCATACATACGGTGCGTAAAGAAATGCTTCCGGCGTGCAAGTAACTCAGAGTTTCTCATAGGAAAGAAAAAGAAAATACGATAAAATAGAAAAAGAATACGTTCGGAAAGTGTGAGCAGATGGATTATATAACGATGGAAAAAAAGGTACAGCAGGAGGAAGTGCAGCCGTTTTACCTTTTGCAGGGCGAAGAAAGCTATATGATTCAGGATATTCAGCAGAAAATTATCGGTAAAGCGCTGGCAGAAGGAGAGAAAGAATTTAACCTGTCCACGTTTGATATGCGTGAAACGCCAATCGAAATTGCTGTAGAAGAGGCGGAAACCCTCCCTTTTTTCGGGGAGCGGAGAGTGATTGTGCTGAAAAACTGTTATTTTTTAACGGGGGCAAGAGAAAAAGAGAAGGTAGAGCATAAAATCGAAGCGCTTGAGACCTATGCCAGGCAGCCAAACCCGACTACCGTGTTAATACTGTCCGCGCCCTATGAAAAGCTTGACGCCAGAAAGAAAGTAGTTAAAGAAATAAAAAAACAGGCGGTGGTGCTCGAAGCAGCAGCCGCCGGCGAAGAGACAATGAAAAAATGGATGCAGCAGTTTAACCAGGCCCACCAGCTTGTGATGAGCCGGGAAGTTATGGACCGTTTCATTGCTCTTGCCGGCAAAGACCTTTTGATGCTTGCCGAAGAGGCGAAAAAGCTGCAGCTCTATACCGGCAGCGGGGAAGTAACGATGGAGACAGTAGATAAATTGGTTCCGCGATCGCTTGAGGACAATGTGTTTGAACTGGTGGATGCTGTAGTCAAGGGCCAGGCAAAAACAATGCTGCGTATATATTACGACCTGCTCAAGCAGGGAGAAGAGCCGATTAAAATTCTGGCGCTGCTTGCCAGGCAGATCCGTATCATTTATCACGTAAAAAACCTGAAGCAGCAGGGCTATTCGCGAAAACGCATGGCTGGGTCGATTAAAATCCATCCGTACGCGGTGCAGCTGGCTGAAAAGCCGGCGGCAGCATTTTCCCACGCGTACCTTCAGGAGGCCATGAAGCTGCTGAGTGCCACAGATTACCAGATGAAAGCAGGAAAAATGGATAAGCAGCTCGCACTGGAACTCTGTTTTATGAAGCTTGTTTCAGGGCAGAAAATTGGACAATAAAAAAACGACTCGGGCCCGAGTCGTTTTATCCTTATTGTGCTACTGCGCTTAGGCGCTTGTGCATTCTGGATTTAGCGCGGTTGGCCGCGTTTTTGTGAATCATGTTTTTGCTCGCTGCTTTGTCTACTTTCTTCATCGCGAGCGCGTAAGAATTCTTCGCAGCATCAATGTTGTTTGCATCGATGTTTTTGTCGAATTCTTTAATAGCCGAACGCATGGAAGAACGGAAAGCCTGCTGCTTCACACGTTGATTTTCGTTAATAATCACGCGCTTTTTTGCGGATTTAATATTTGCCATGGTGGTCACCTCCTTTAGTTACCGGTCATTTCTTTTATCAGCACAAAAGGATTCTATCAAAAATCACGACTAAGCGCAAGATTCAGCAGCAAAGAGTTAAATGGAGGAAATTTTCAGAATTAAAGCGAAGTGAACGCGAACGTTGAAGGAAAGGCGGGGCATTGCTATAATAGACGTTAGTCTCTGCGAACGGAACGCACGGCAAAGTAGTAATAACAGGAGTGATCGAATCAATGAAAGAGCATGAAAAACTTGAGCGCCAGAAGCGCATTCGTAACTTTTCGATCATCGCCCATATTGATCACGGGAAATCGACGCTTGCTGACCGGATTTTAGAATCGACCAGCGCGTTGACCCAGCGTGAAATGAAGGCCCAGATGCTGGATGCGATGGATTTAGAAAGAGAACGCGGTATTACGATTAAACTTAATTCTGTACAGCTGAAATATACACATACAGATGGAGTGGAATACATTTTTCACCTTATCGATACGCCGGGACACGTCGACTTTTCCTATGAAGTGTCGCGGAGCCTGGCAGCCTGTGAAGGGGCTCTTTTAATAGTAGACGCCGCCCAGGGCATTGAAGCCCAGACGCTTGCCAACGTGTACCTGGCCCTCGATAACGATCTGGAAATTCTGCCTGTTATCAATAAAGTGGACCTGCCGAGCGCCGAACCTGACCGGGTGAAACAGGAAGTGGAAGACGTTATCGGCCTGGACGCTTCGGAGGCAGTGCTTGCCTCGGCAAAGGATGGACTCGGAACAGAAGAAATTTTAAAGCAGATCGTGGAAAAAGTCCCGCCTCCGCAGGGAGACCCCTCGGCTCCGCTGCAGGGTATGATTTTTGACTCCGTCTATGATACGTATCGCGGGGTTATTGCCTATATCCGGATTAAAGAAGGAACGGTCAAGCCTGGGGAAAAAATCCGGATGATGCAGACGGGAAAAGAATTCGAAGTTTCGGATGTCGGGGTTTTTAATCCTAAACCTGTATCCTGCGATGAACTGACAGTGGGAGACGTTGGATTTTTGATTGCCGGCATCAAAAACGTCGGTGATTCGAGGGTGGGCGATACAATTACAAACGCCCACAACCCGGCTGCAGAACCTCTTCCGGGATACAAACGCATGAATCCGATGGTTTTCTGCGGCCTGTTCCCGACAGATGCAAGCAAATATAACGCCCTCCGGGACGCGCTCGAACGGCTCGAGCTTAACGACAGCTCGCTGCAGTTTGAAGCAGAAACGTCCCAGGCGCTAGGATTCGGTTTCCGCTGCGGGTTTCTTGGCCTGCTGCACATGGAAATTATTCAGGAGCGCATCGAGCGCGAATATAATATCGAACTGATTACTACCGCCCCGAGCGTCATTTATCACGTGCAGATGGTGGACGGGGAAATGAAGGAAATTGACAATCCTTCCAATATGCCCGAAGCCCAGCAGGTGGAATGGGTGGAAGAACCGTTTGTGAAAGCGACTGTCATGGTACCAAATGATTACGTGGGCGCCGTCATGGAGCTTTGCCAGGCCAAACGCGGAGAATTTAAAGATATGCAGTATATGGATGATACGCGTGTAAATATCGTTTACGATCTTCCGTTAACCGAAATTGTTTATGATTTTTTCGATCAGCTGAAATCGCAGACGAAAGGATATGCTTCGTTTGATTATGAATTTATCGGCTTTAAAGAGAGCAATCTCGTGAAAATGGATATATTGTTAAACGGCGAAAATGTCGATGCACTGTCTGTTATTGTTCACCGGGAGGCAGCCTACGAACGCGGAAAAGCTATCGTTGAAAAATTAAAGGATTTAATTCCGCGCCAACAGTTTGAAGTGCCGGTGCAGGCGACGATTGGAAAAAGCGTCATTGCCCGTTCAACGATCAAAGCCATGAGGAAAAACGTTTTGTCGAAATGTTATGGCGGCGACATTACGCGGAAGCGCAAACTGCTTGAAAAGCAGAAGGAAGGTAAAAAACGCATGAAAAGCGTTGGAAAAGTAGATGTTCCGCAGGAAGCATTTATGTCTGTATTAAAGATGGATAAAGACTAAGCAAAGCGGCTGCCTTCCGGGCGGCCTTTGCTTTTTCTATAAATAAGGAGAGAAAAACGTGGCCAAAGGATTGTACGTCCACATCCCTTTTTGCGAATACATTTGTTATTACTGTGATTTTAATAAATTTCTCATTAACAATCAGCCGGTGGATGAATATTTAGAAGCGCTGGACCAGGAGCTTGCTTCTTATAAGATGGATCAGCTGCAGACGGTCTATATCGGCGGGGGTACACCGACTGCACTTTCAGTCGAACAGGTGGAGAAGCTGATGCAGATTGTGAGCCGGCACGTTCCGGTGTCCCAGTTGAAAGAGTACACGGTGGAAGTGAATCCAGGAGATGTTGGGGAAGAGAAGCTGTCACTGCTAAAGGCAGGTAAAGTCGACCGGTTGAGCATTGGTGTCCAGACGTTCCATGACACCCAGCTAAACAAGATTGGCCGGGGGCATTCAGCGGAAGAAGCGAAAGAAACGGTCCAGGCCGCCAGAAAGTCCGGATTTGATAACATTTCTATTGATTTAATGTTCGGGCTGCCGGGACAGACAATGAAGGACTGGGAAGAAACGCTTGATGAAGCGATGGCGCTTGCCCCCCCGCACGTATCGGCTTACTCTCTGAAAATTGAAAAGCAGACCCGGTTTTATAACTGGTGGAGGGAAGGGAAGATCGCACCGCTTCCGGAAGAAGAGGAAGCGGACATGTATGAACTGCTCGTGGATCGCCTTGAGAATTATGGGCTGCAGGCTTATGAAATCAGCAATTTTGCGCGTGCGGGGCACAGCAGCCGCCACAACCGGATATACTGGCAGAATGAAGAGTACATTGGGGCTGGGGCCGGGGCTCATGGATATATTAATGGCGTGCGCTATGCTAACGTTAAACCGCTGAACCACTATATCCAGGCAGTACAGGAAAAAGGCAATCCAATCCAGTCAACGCATCCAGTGACGAGAAAAGAGCAGATCGAAGAAGAAATGTTTCTCGGGCTTCGTCTATACGAGGGTGTGTCTACGGAACGTTTTTATCAGAAATACGGCCGCACAGTCGAAAATATATATCCGGAAAGCATTCAGGAAGCAAAGCAGAAAGGATGGCTGGCAGAAGCAGGCGGCTATCTGTTTTTAACGGAAGAAGGAAAACTGCTCGGCAATGAAGTGTTTACGTTATTTTTGTTGGACGAGGAGCCCGAAAATAATTGACAAAGCAAAAATCCTTTGATAGCTTATAAAATAGATTTAGCACTCGGGTAAAACGAGTGCTAACAGAGGAGAATGTGTAATGCTTACCGATCGACAATTACTCATTTTGCAATCGATCATTGAAGATTATATTCAATCGGCTGAGCCTGTGGGTTCAAGAAGCATCTCCAAAAAAAACAGCATTACGTTCAGTCCGGCCACTATCCGTAACGATATGGCGGATTTGGAGGAGCTCGGTTTTTTAGAAAAAACCCACAGCTCGTCCGGACGCATTCCTTCCCAAAAAGCTTACCGGCTCTATGTGGACCGCCTGCTGCTTCCGTACCGGTTCAGTGAGCCTGAAATGAATAATATTCAATCACTTTTTGCTGGTAAAATACTCGAAGCTGAAGAAGCAGTGAAGGAAACAGCGGGGATATTGTCTGAGCTGACGAGCTATGCCTCTATTGTGCTTGGCCCGGAGATGTTTGAATCCAGGCTCAGGCAGATTCAGATTGTTCCGATCGGAAAAGCAGCTGCTGTTGCTGTCATCGTAACGGATACAGGCTATGTGGAAAACCACACGGTAGCTCTTCCCCCCTCTCTCGAAGCAGGAGAGCTCGAACAAATTACGAATATTTTAAACGAACGCCTGCGGGGCATTCCGCTTTATCAGCTGCAGCGGGCGTTGTTCTCTGAAGTAAGGGACCTTCTGAAAAAGTATGTGCTTAACTATGAAGCAGCTCTTTCATTTACAGAAGAAGCTCTTCGCAAGTCAAGGCATGAAAAAATCTTTTACGGAGGAAAGACCAACCTGCTTAACCAGCCGGAATTTAAAGACGTGGACCGTGTGCGGGCGCTGCTTGAATTAATGGAGGAAGAGCATTTGATCCATGAGCTCTTAAAGCCAACCATGAATGGAATGACAATTAGGATCGGCCAGGAAAATACGAATGAAGCGTTTGAACACTGCAGTATTATTTCTGCCACCTATTCTCTTGCCGGGAAGCCGGTCGGAACCATTGGCATTGTAGGGCCGACAAGGATGGAATACCAAAAAGTCATAACCCTTATCAACCATCTTTCCTACGGACTGTCAAATGTGTTGGATGACTTGTACCGGAGAGACTCTTAATGATAGTATTTGTTATTGGTTGATGAACTTAATAAAGAGCCGGATAAAATGTAGCTCTGAACGATAGCAACAGCATTTATGGAGGTGGCGCAGGTGAGCGAAAAGAACAAACAGCAGGAACAAGAAAAAAATGAACAAGAAACACCGAATGAAGAAGTAACAGAAGAAGATGTTGAAATCATCGAACCTGAAGATGTTGAGGAAGATGAACTGGAAGAAGAAACAGGGTCGCGTGAAGCGGAACTCGAAAAAGAAGTAGAGGAATGGAAAAACCGTGCTCTTCGCGCGCAGGCCGATCTAGAAAACGTGCGCCGCAGAGCAAAAGCGGAAAAAGAAGAGGACGCCAAATACCGGGTTCAGCCTCTTGCAGAGGAGCTTCTGCCGGTAATGGATAACTTCGAAAGAGCGATGCAGACCCAGCCGGATAATGAAAGTACCCAGTCATTTATTGACGGCATGGCTATGGTTTACAATCAATTCCGGACCGCGCTTGAACAGCAGGGAGTAGAAGAAATCCCGGCACAGGGCGAATACTTTGACCCAACCATTCACCAGGCTGTCATGCAGGCTGACGAAGAAGGGTTTGAGTCTAATCAGATTGTGGAAGAAATGCAGAAGGGATACAGACTGAAAGATCGTGTACTGCGCCCTTCAATGGTAAAAGTGAACAACTAATAATTCATATATAGAGTACTGTATAGGAGGAAGAAAAATGAGTAGAACAATTGGCATTGACTTAGGTACAACAAACTCCTGCGTAGCCGTTATGGAAGGCGGCGAAGCACAGGTTATTCCGAATCCGGAAGGCAACCGCACAACTCCTTCAGTTGTAGCGTTCAAAGACGGAGAACGTCAGGTTGGGGAAGTGGCAAAGCGCCAGTCCATCACAAACCCTAACACGATCAGTTCCATCAAGCGTCACATGGGCACAGATTATAAGGTGGAAATCGAAGACAAAGAATACAATCCGCAGGAAGTTTCTGCGATTATTCTTCAAAAATTGAAGTCTGATGCTGAAAGCTATCTTGGCGAAACTGTTACAAACGCGGTTATTACAGTGCCGGCTTACTTTAACGACTCCCAGCGTCAGGCTACAAAAGACGCCGGCCGCGTCGCAGGTCTTGAAGTAGACCGGATTGTCAACGAGCCGACAGCAGCAGCGCTTGCATACGGGCTGGAAAAAGAAGAGGATCAGACGATTCTCGTGTTTGACCTTGGCGGCGGTACATTTGACGTTTCCATTCTTGAGCTTGGCGAAGGCTTTTTCGAAGTGCGTTCCACGTCCGGCGACAATAAGCTTGGCGGCGATGACTTTGACCAGGTAATTATCGATCATTTGGTGGATGAATTCCGTAAAGAAAACGGCATTGACCTTTCCCAGGATAAAATGGCTGTCCAACGTTTAAAAGATGCAGCTGAAAAAGCGAAGAAAGATCTTTCCGGCGTTACGCAGACCCAAATTTCCCTGCCGTTTATTACAGCAGATCAAAGCGGGCCAAAGCACCTCGAGCTTACACTGACACGCGCCAAGTTTGATGAGCTTTCCTCGAAGCTGGTTGAACGCACAATGGGACCTACAAGACAGGCAATGAAAGACGCCGGTCTCAGTGCTTCCGAAGTGGATAAAGTCATCCTTGTTGGTGGTTCCACCCGTATTCCAGCTGTACAGGAAGGAATTAAAAACTTAACCGGTAAAGAACCACACAAAGGGGTTAACCCGGATGAAGTGGTAGCCGTAGGTGCTGCCGTGCAGGCAGGCGTCCTCACTGGTGACGTAAAAGACGTTGTGCTTCTCGACGTTACACCGCTTTCGCTTGGTATCGAAACAATGGGCGGAGTGACGACGAAACTAATCGATCGGAACACTACGATCCCGACAAGTAAGTCCCAAACGTTCTCTACAGCGGCAGATAACCAGCCTTCCGTGGATATTCATGTGCTTCAGGGTGAGCGTGAAATGGCTGCGGACAATAAAACACTTGGCCGGTTCCAGTTGACGGATATTCCACCGGCTCCGCGCGGTGTGCCTCAAATCGAAGTTACTTTTGATATTGACGCCAACGGTATTGTGAATGTGCGTGCGAAAGATCTTGGCACAAACAAAGAGCAGTCCATTACCATCACTTCTTCTTCCGGCCTCTCTGAAGAAGAAATTGAACAAATGGTAAAAGATGCTGAAGAAAACGCGGAAGAAGACAAAAAGCGTAAAGAAGAGGTAGAAGTACGCAACGAAGCGGACCAGCTCGTCTTCACTACCGAAAAAACATTGAGCGATCTCGGTGAAAACGTAACAGAGGAAGAAAAACAACAGGCAGAAGACGCAAAAGAAAAAGTAAAAACGGCGCTTGAAGGCGAAGATATTGAAGCTATTCGCACAGCGAAAGACGAGCTTCAGGAAATCGTTCAGCAGCTCACAACCAAAATGTACGAGCAGGCAGCGCAACAGGCTCAGCAGGAGCAGGGCGAAGCCGGCGGCGAAAGCAGTGAAGACACTGTAGACGCTGAGTACGAAGACGTTAATGATGACAATGACAACAACAAAAACAGCTAACGATCTGTAGCGCTGATGAATGGGGCTGTCCCGAATAGTGGTCACTTGACTGCTTCTATTCAAGGGGATAGCCCCTTCTTTCTGTAAAGAATATGTTTTTCAGATTGAAGCGTCTTCTTGTAGAATGATAAGATAACACGTATGGACAAGAGCGAGGAGTGAAGATGAACGATGAGTAAACGCGATTATTATGACGTGCTTGGCGTCAGCAAAGACGCAGATGAGCAGGAAATAAAAAAAGCATATAGAAAACTGGCGCGCCAGTATCACCCGGACGTCAACAAAGAAGACGACGCCGAAGAAAAATTTATTGAAATCAAAGACGCCTACGATACATTAAGCGATCCACAGAAGCGTTCAAATTACGATCGTTTCGGCCATGAAGATCCTAATCAGGGCTTTGGCGGCGGTGGTGGAGCTGGCGGTTTTGGCGGCGGCTTCGGCGATATTTTCGATATGTTTTTCGGCGGCGGTGCTTCCAGAGATCCAAATGCTCCGAGACAGGGCGCGGATCTGCAGTATACAATGACGCTCACCTTTAAAGAAGCAGCTTTCGGCAAGGACACAGAAATTGAAATTCCAAAAGAAGAAAACTGTGAAACGTGTGGCGGCGACGGCGCGAAGCCGGGAACTGAAAAAAGAACATGTCGCCAGTGCGGTGGCCAAGGCCAGATGAACGTAGAACAGAATACGCCGTTTGGACGTGTCGTGAACCGGCGCGTATGTGACCGTTGCAGCGGCTCCGGCGTCGAAGTGGAGGAAAAATGTCCTACGTGTAATGGAAACGGACGCATCCGCCGGAACAAAAAGATTAATATTCACATTCCGGAGGGCGTCGACCACGGCCAGCAGATCCGCGTGAGCGGACAGGGCGAGCCTGGTGCAAACGGCGGACCGCCAGGCGACCTGTTTGTTGTATTCAACGTACAACCGCATGAGTTCTTTGAACGTGACGGAGACGACGTCTACTGTGAAATGCCGCTTACATTTGTTCAGGTAACGCTTGGTGATGAAATTGAAGTGCCGACACTGCGCGGGAAAGTGAAACTGAAAATACCGGCAGGTACACAGTCCGGCACGAAATTCCGCCTCCGTAATAAAGGTATTAGTAATGTACACGGCCGCGGGCAGGGCGACCAGCATGTCAAAGTCCAGGTAGTGACACCGAAAAAATTAACGGACCGCCAGAAAGAGCTGCTGCGGGAATTTGCAGAAATCAGCGGCGATGAAGAGACCGATGAACAGCACGGAAATTTCTTTGACCGCGTGAAACGGGCTTTTCGTGGAGAGTAAAAGAGAGGAGCAGGCTTATGAATTGGATTGAAATTTCTGTCCACACCACCCAGGAAGCAATTGACCCTGTTTCATTTGTGCTTCAGGAAGCAGGAGCGAGCGGAGTGGTGATTGAAGATTCGGCCGACCTGGAGCGTGAATGGGAAGAGGCGGAAGATGAATGGTTTATGCTTTCTGAAGATAATTATCCGGATGAAGGCACGCTCGTGAAGGCCTACCTTCCAATGACAAGCTACGTCACCGATACTGTGGAGGAAATCAAGCAATCCATTAACGAACTGCTCCTTTACGATATTGATTTAGGACGAAACCAGGTGGTGCTCAAAGAGATTGCCGAGGAGGACTGGGCAGAGGCGTGGAAAAAATATTACAAGCCTGTCCAGATCACGAATAAAATCACTATTGTGCCTTCCTGGGAAGAGTACGAAAAAAAGAGCAGTGAAAAAATCATTACGCTTGATCCGGGCATGGCATTTGGTACCGGCACCCATCCGACAACCGTACTCAGCATGCAGGCTCTTGAAGAGTATACACGTCCGGGAGATGCGGTGCTGGATGTAGGGACCGGTTCCGGCGTGCTTGCTATAGGAGCCTCCTTGTTTGAAGCGGGAGAGATTCTTGCGCTCGATCTCGATGAAGTGGCTGTCAGAAGTGCGAAAGAAAATATTAGCCGTAACGGTATGGCAGAAAAGATCACTGTGGCTCAATCGGATCTGCTGGAATACCAATCAATGCAGGCAGATATCATTGTAGCTAATATTTTAGCGCCAATTATTATCCGCCTCGCGGAAGATGCGTTCAGCTCTCTTCAACCGGATGGTGTGTTTATTACTTCAGGCATCATTGAAAGCAAACGTACAGATGTTGAGCAGGCTCTGACGGAAGCGGGTTTCGTTATTGAGGATGTGCGGGCAGTCGAAGACTGGCTGTGCATTATCGCCCGCCGTCCGCAGGCGTTATAAAGGAGAGGAATATGCAGCATTATTTTGTGGACCCCTCCTCCATACAGCACGAATATATACAAATCACGGGTAATGATGCAAAGCACATTGCCCGTGTTATGCGTATGGGCCCGGGAGAAGAAATTGTATGCAAAGACAACCAGGGACATGCTTTTGTGAGTGAAATCGAAAGCGTTGAAGAAAAGAGTGTTCGTGCAAAAATAGTCAGCGAATGGACAGCCGGTGCAGAACTTCCTGTAAATGTCATCGCAGCCCAGGCTCTGATTAAGGGAGAAAAGATGGACACCGTTGTACAAAAAGCAACGGAATTGGGAGCCGCGGCGATTTATTTTTATGAAGCGGAGCATTCTGTGGTAAAATGGGATGCGAATAAACGGCAAAAGAAAATTGATCGTTTAAACCGAATTGCTAAAGAAGCAGCAGAGCAGTCAGAGCGGATGTATATACCGGAAGTTGCTTATTTTGCTTCTGTACGGAAGGTTGTAGAAAATACGTCTTCTATGGAGAGCAGAATCGTTTTATCGGAAGCAGAGGCCAGGGCAGGCAGGCCTGCACAGCTTCCAGCCGTATTCAGCCGGAAGCCTGAAACGCTGCTCGCTTTCATCGGGCCGGAGGGCGGTTTTTCCAGTAATGAGCTTTCTCTGCTTGAAGAAAACGAAATTCCTATGACGTCGCTCGGAAAAAGAATTGTCCGCAGCGAAACTGCTTCTTTGCTGCTTCTCGGGGCAGTGACATATTATTATGAAATTCAGGAGGGGAACATACAATGAGATCAGTGGCGTTTCATACTCTTGGCTGTAAAGTAAATCACTACGAAACGGAAGCCATATGGCAGCTGTTTAAAAATAACGGCTACGAAAAAAAGGAATTTGATCAAACCGCAGATGTCTATGTCATCAACACCTGTACGGTGACCAACACCGGAGACAAAAAAAGCCGCCAGGTTATCCGGCGCGCAGTGCGCAAAAATCCGGAAGCTATTATTTGCGTTACCGGCTGTTATGCCCAGACGTCCCCGGGAGAGATCATGGATATTCCCGGCGTCGACATTGTCGTAGGTACGCAGGACCGCAAAAAAATGCTCGACTATATTGAAGAGTACACGGTATCCCGGGAACCGATTAACGGTGTAAGCAACATTATGAAAAACCGGGTGTATGAAGAGCTTGATGTGCCGGAATTTACCGATCGTACGAGAGCATCGCTTAAAATTCAGGAAGGATGCAATAATTTCTGTACCTTCTGTATTATTCCATGGGCCCGCGGCCTTCTTCGTTCGAGAAATCCGGAAGATGTCATGCATCAAGCCCATCAGTTAGTTGATAAAGGCTACAAAGAATTAGTGCTTACAGGTATCCATACAGGCGGATACGGGGAAGACCTGAAGGACTACAACCTTGCTGGGCTTCTGCGGGACCTTGAAACAATCGAGGGTCTAAAACGAATCCGGATTTCCTCCATCGAAGCAAGTCAGATCACCGATGAAGTAATTGATGTGCTCCGCAACTCCAACAAAGTAGTAAATCATCTGCACGTGCCGCTTCAAGCCGGCTCGAACACCGTGCTTAAACGAATGAGAAGAAAATACAGCGTGGAGTTTTATGCAGACCGCCTCGAAAAACTGCGCGAAGCCCTGCCGGAATGTGCTATCACCACAGACGTGATCGTAGGTTTCCCAGGAGAAACAAAAGAAGAATTTCAGCAGACGTACGACTTTATCCGGGACCAGCGTTTCTCAGAGCTGCACGTGTTTCCGTATTCGAAGCGCACGGGTACGCCTGCTGCTAAAATGAATGACCAAGTTGAGGAGGAAGAAAAAAATGATCGGGTGCACCGTCTGATTGAACTTTCCAACCAATTGGCCAAAGAATATGCTTCGCGTTTCGAAAATGAAGTCGTGGAAGTAATCCCGGAAGAGGAAGATAAGGAAAAACCAGGATACTTTGTCGGCTATTCGACAAATTATATAAAAGTCCGTTTCCCTGCGAAACCGGAATGGCGCGGTGAGATTGTACGTGTGAAAATTACGGACGCCGGCTACCCGTTGAATGAAGGGGAATTTGTCCGCGTGCTCGACCCTGACGCGGCAACGCTTGTATAACTATAATAGTTGAACTGGAGGAGAAAGCATGGCAGATCTCGCGCAGTATATCGATCATACGCTGCTGAAGCCGGAAACAACATTTGAAGACATTAAACGTATCGCCACCGAAGCGAAAGATAATCATTTCAAATCTGTGTGCATTAATCCGGCAATGGTCCCGTTAGCGGCTAAGGAACTAGAAGGCTCCGATGTGCTCGTTTGCACGGTAATTGGCTTTCCGCTCGGTGCTACGAATCCGGAAACAAAAGCGTTTGAAGTAAAAAATGCCCTTGCTAATGGAGCAAAGGAAATTGATATGGTTATTAATATAGGCGCGCTAAAGAGCGGGGAAGACGCCCTGGTCCGCGCAGATATTGAAGCAGTAGTACAGGCTGCCAATAAGGAAGCACTGGTGAAAGTCATCATCGAAACAGCGCTGCTGACGGATGATGAAAAGAAAACGGCCTGCAGTCTTGCCGTAGAAGCCGGCGCAGATTTTGTAAAGACCTCCACTGGATTTAATGGAGGCGGAGCAACAATTGAAGATGTGCGGCTGATGAAAGAAGCGGTGGGCGACCGCGCCGGAGTGAAAGCAAGTGGCGGGGTCAAAGACCGGCAGACCGCTCTTGCATTAATTGAGGCCGGAGCTTCCCGGCTCGGTGCAAGTTCCGGTGTGAAAATTCTGCAAGGCGAAACCTCAAGCGAAAACTACTAACAATCTGAACTTTCCTGCTCGTTGATTTTTTGGCATAGATGCTTTATACTATTTACCAAATGGCTAGTATTTGAGTAAACTTCTTTATTCATGTATTGGTTAGATTGGTTGTTCGGAGGGAGGGAATCACATGGCAGAGACAAGAAAGAAAAAGAATGAAGATATTGATGCCGCTCTTCGCCGTTTTAAGCGTAGCCTTTCCAAAGAAGGAACAATGGCTGAAGTGAAAAAACGCAAACACTACGAAAAACCTAGTGTTCGTCGTAAGAAAAAAAGCGAAGAAGCTAGAAAACGTAAGTTTTAAGTAAAGAAGGTGCTGCATCCTTGGAACTCATGGATCGTTTAAGCAGTGACATGAAATCAGCAATGAAAAACAAGGAAAAACAGCGTTTGAATGTTATCAGAGGCCTGAGGGCTTCGATGCAAAATGAAGCCATCAAGCTCACTAAAGAGCTTGATGAAAGTGAAGCAACAGCGGTGTTAAACCGTGAAATGAAACAAAGAAAAGATTCCCTCCATGAGTTTGAAAACGCAGGACGGGAAGATTTAGCAGAACAGACCAGGTTCGAAATGAACGTCATATCTGAATATCTTCCTGCTCCTTTATCGAATGAAGAACTGGAATCGATTGTAAAAGAAACCATTCAAGAGCAGAATGCTTCTTCGATGAAAGATATGGGAATAGTGATGTCTGCAGTGATGCCTAAAATTAGCGGAAAAGCAGATGGTTCTCAGGTAAATCAATTAGTGAAAAAGCATCTGTCTTCTTGATAATAAGAAATCTAGAGATCGAATCAGGGTTTAGTGCCGGTTCGGTCTCTTTTTTTAAACTTATGCCGCTCTTACTACTGAAATAAACGGGAAAAAATTGAAACGCTTTTATCTTTATCCTCGTACATAAGAATATAGACATATAACTATTGAACGGGAGGAGGGATAATGGTGGAGCAGAGAAAAAGCAGATGGCTGGCTGTCTTTCTTGCGATTCTTTTTACGATGGCCGCGTGGCTTCCAGCTTCTGTACAGGGAGCTGGTGAAAATCAGACAGTGTACGTTATTCCGGTTGAGCAGACCGTGGAGCAGGGAATGGCTGCATTTTTGGAACGATCGGTAGAGGAAGCAGAAGAAGCGGAAGCCGACCGGATTATTTTTGAGCTTGACACTCCTGGTGGTGCGGTAGATGCCGCAGGAGAGATTGCTTCAATTATTAATGAAACGTCTATTCCAACGACAGCATACGTAACGGAACAGGCGATGTCAGCAGGGGCATTTCTGGCTCTGAGTGCTGACGAAATTGCGATGGCACCTGACACGGAAATGGGAGCAGCCCAGGTTATTGACGGCTCAGGTAACGCAGCATCTGATAAGGCTCAATCAGCCTGGGTATCCAATATGGTCAATGCTGCTGAATCAAATGACAGAGATCCGGTGTATGCAGAAGCCATGGCCGATCCTGGAGTGGATCTGCCTGATTACCGTGCCGGTGAAAGTGAGCTGTTAACGCTTACAGCCTCGGAGGCAGCTTCTGAGGAAGTAGGTTATGCAGAATACATTGCTGACAGCAGAGAGGATCTTCTCAGCCAGATGAACCTGGGAGACGCGGCAGTAGAAGAAGCAGACATCAGTGCAGCCGAGCAGATAGCCAGATGGGTGACCAGTCCCTATGTAATCCCGATTTTACTGAGCGTCGGCATGATCGGGTTAATACTTGAAGTGTTTTCGCCGGGCTTTGGCATTTTTGGAGGCATCGGCCTTGCGTCTTTAGGACTTTTCTTTTTTGGTCATATGATTGCCGGGTTTGCTGGCTTCGAAGGGCTGCTTCTGTTTGGCGTCGGCTTAATATTACTGCTGGTAGAATTCTTTGTTCCTGGTTTTGGAATTTTTGGTATATTAGGTATAGGGGCAGTTGTCGGCAGCTTATTTATGTCCTCGTTTTCTGTTTCGGTCATGGCAATTTCCGTTGCGCTGGCAGCCGTAGCGGCTATCATTGCAGCAGTAGTCATGGTGGTTGGCTTTGGAAAACGGGGGCCGATGAAAAAGCTGGTCCTGCAGGATACTTTCTCTTCGAAGGAAGGATACGTGTCGAGTGAAGGCAGAAAAGATTTATTAGGCAGGAAAGGAACAGCATTAACCCCGCTGCATCCTACCGGCGCGGTAGATATTGACGGTGAAAAAATCGATGTTGTTTCAGACGGCCGCTATCTTGACCGCGGAGACGATGTGCAGGTAGTGCGTGTAGAAGGCACGCGTGTTGTAGTAAAGCCATACTCTAACAAAGAAAGAAGGGAATCATAACATGGGCATTGATTTAGGTCTCGTTGTTGTATTAGCTATTATTTTAATAGCACTCGTCATTCTATTTACTTTTGTACCAGTTGCGCTTTGGATTTCGGCGCTTGCAGCAGGGGTGAAAGTAGGTATTTTCCAACTGGTCGGTATGCGGCTCCGGAGGGTTATTCCGTCAAGAGTAGTAAACCCGTTGATTAAAGCGGAAAAAGCCGGACTTGATATTGAACTGAACAAGCTTGAAGGCCACTATCTGGCCGGTGGTAACGTGGACCGGGTGGTCAACGCCTTAATTGCTGCCCAGCGTGCAAATATTGAACTTACATTTGAGCGTTGTGCCGCCATTGACCTTGCCGGCCGTGACGTACTGGAAGCTGTACAGATGAGCGTTAACCCGAAAGTTATTGAAACACCGTTTATCGCCGGTGTTGCAATGGATGGTATTGAAGTGAAAGCAAAAGCAAGAATAACGGTACGGGCAAACATTGACCGCCTCGTGGGGGGCGCTGGTGAAGATACCGTCATCGCCCGGGTTGGTGAAGGCATTGTTTCAACGATCGGTTCATCCCAAAACCATAAGCAAGTATTGGAAAACCCGGACAGCATTTCCCAGACGGTTCTTTCCAAAGGCTTGGACTCAGGTACGGCTTTTGAGATTTTATCCATTGATATAGCCGATATTGATATCGGCAAGAACATCGGCGCAGAACTGCAGACGGACCAGGCGGAAGCAGATAAAAACATCGCCCAGGCAAAAGCCGAAGAACGCCGTGCGATGGCTGTAGCCCAAGAGCAGGAAATGAAAGCACGTGTAGAAGAAATGCGCGCGAAAGTTACCGAATCCGAAGCAGAAGTACCAATGGCAATGGCGGAAGCACTGCGTTCCGGAAATCTTGGTGTTATGGATTACATGAATATTCAAAATGTAATGTCTGATACAGATATGCGTGAATCCATCAGTAAATCCGGTAAAGACGACGATCAAAACGGGCCGTATAGCCGTCCGCACACCGATAATTAAGGGACTTTGCCCGTAGAAGAAGGTGAATAAAGCGATGGAGCAGCTATTTGAACTAGTGTTTAATAACCTGTGGATTTTACTGCTGCTCTTCGGCGGTTTGATTACGTTTATGGGCCGGGGGGACAGCAGCCAGCAGCAGGACGGCAGTGGCAGCGATTCGAAGAAACGGGGCGGTGCTTTCGGAAAACTTGAGGACTTGTTTGAGGAATTTGAAAACGCCCGGAAAGAAAACACACCGAACCGTCCTCAGAATGATCCTTCCGGACGTTCCGGCAGTCATCCCACCCGCCGGGTGCCGGAAGCAGAGGCAGAGCTGTACAAGGAAGAGGCAGATGAACCTCAGAATAAAAGCGCAGCTTTAAAAGAATACGAAAAACGCCGTGAAGAACTGCAGCAGCAAAAAAAGAATGCAAGCCAGCGTCTTGAGCGTGCTTCAAGACAATCTGCTGAACATGGCAGCGTCACGTCAGAGGGAGAAATCGGTGGAAGACGGAGAAATCCACATGCAATAAACAAAAAAGAAGCAGCGAATGGACTTGTGTGGGCGGAGGTTCTCAGTCCGCCGGTTACAAGACGCAGCGGCTATCCTTACCAGCGGCAATCAACAATGTCGCGTGAGATAGTCGCGCCGCACCGTTCCACCAAAAAAAGCAGCAATGAGTAAGCCTGGTCTTCGGATCAGGCTCTTTTTTTGCTTCAATTACGTAAAATGTCTGCTAATTTTTGCAACACCTAAAGCGTGGTGGTAGAGTAGAGTTAGCATACTAACGTAAAAACTGATGAGAGCAAGGATATGATAATATATTCGAGGAGACTGAGCTATATTGACCGAAAAGAAAACGCTAGAATTACAAGTGAATGAAATGAATGATATCCAGCAGCTGTTCGGCCCCAATGACGTGCACATTGAAAGGCTTGAAGAAAAATTGGATGTTTCAATAATTACCCGCGGTGGATCACTGATCGTGGAAGGCGATGAAAAACAAGCGGCACAGGTGGAAGAAGTGATTGAAGCATTAGCGAGACTTTTGAAAAAACGGGTGCGGATTTCAGAACGGGATGTCGTTTATGCAGCGCAGCTTGCCGAGGAAGGAAAGCTTGAAAAGCTTGAAGATTTATTTCAGGAACAGATCGCTATAAACGCTGAAGGCAAGCCAGTCATGATTAAAACCTTAGGACAGAAGGAGTATATCGATCAAATCCGCCGTAAGGATATGATATTCGGTGTAGGTCCGGCAGGGACAGGTAAAACCTATTTGGCAGTAGTGATGGCGGTCAATGCCTTAAAAGAAGGACGGGTGAAACGAATTGTGTTAACCCGGCCGGCGGTGGAAGCCGGAGAAAGCCTTGGGTTTCTTCCGGGAGATTTAAAAGAAAAAGTGGATCCGTACCTGCGCCCGCTGTATGATGCCCTGCATAATATTTTTGGGGCGGAGCATACACAGCGGCTTATGGAACGGGGTACGATTGAAGTAGCCCCGCTTGCTTACATGAGAGGGCGGACGCTTGATGATGCTTTCGTTATTCTTGATGAAGCACAAAATACGACGAAAGAGCAGATCAAGATGTTTTTAACAAGGCTGGGCTTTGGTTCAAAAATGATTGTCAATGGAGACCTCACCCAGATTGATCTTCCAAAAGGACAGCAGTCTGGTTTGAAGGTTGCAGCCCGGATTTTAAGAAACATTGATCATATCGGATTCGTTTATCTCGAAGCGACAGATGTTGTCCGGCATACACTAGTGCAGCAGATTCTGGATGCCTATGAACAGGAAGAAGGCGATCCAAAGCGTACGGTGAACCGGCCGGACAAACCAACAAACAACTAGCCGGGGGTGGACACGTGTGAGTATTGAAGTGGATATGGTGGATGAGACGGAGCGAGTAGAGTCAAAACACTGGGAGCTGGTACAGAACATACTGCAGTTCGCATGTGAAGAGGAAGGAGTCGTAGACGGGTCGGAAGTTTCCGTAAGCTTTGTAGACAATGAAATGATTCAAACAGTCAACAGAGAATACCGGGAAATTGACCGTCCGACGGACGTGATTTCGTTTGCATTGAATGACGACGAGATCCAGCCGCAGGCCGAAGGCATCCCGAACCTGCTTGGAGATATTATTATCAGCATCCCAAAGGCTCGGGAACAGGCGGAAGAGTACGAGCACTCATTTGAAAGGGAACTGGGGTTTCTGGCTGTTCACGGCCTGCTGCATCTGCTTGGTTACGATCATATGGAAAAAGAGGAAGAAGAGAGAATGTTTTCGCGTCAGGAAAGGATTCTTGAAGCGTATGGGCTACCGCGATAAATTGTTTCCCAAGCGCTGGAGAGACGGATTTGTGTTTGCCGGAAAAGGCATTCGCCTGGCGTTTCGGGAGGAGCGTCATATGCGCTTCCATGTCTTTTTTGGCCTAGCAGCTGTCTTTCTGGGCTGGCTGTGCGGTATTGTATTATGGCAGTGGACCGTTCTCTTACTAGCGATCGCTGGCATGCTCGTCCTCGAAATGGTTAATTCAGCACTGGAGCGCCTGGTGAATTTGATTTCTCCGGAATGGAATAAAATCGCAGGAGACGTGAAAGATATTGCAGCCGGGGCGGTGCTCATTTACGCGGTATTTGCTGTTGCCATCGGATTGATGATTTTTGCGCCATTCCTTTGGGAATGGCTGAGCTGACAAAGGGGGAAGAACATTGGCTATAGAAAACGAACTGCTTGAACGGGCTAAACAGGCAAGAGAACAAGCATATGTCCCGTATTCCAAGTTCCCGGTTGGAGCGGTTTTCGTAGGGGAAAACGGCGAATGGTTCGAAGGATGCAATATTGAGAACTCGTCATATGGGTTAAGCAACTGTGCAGAACGGACAGCCGTATTCAGTGCACTGCGCACGGGCATGCGCAGTGGAAAAATGATAGCTGTCATTGCCGATACAAAAGGGCCGGTCGCCCCATGCGGCGCCTGCCGGCAGGTGCTTTCTGAGTTTCTGCCAAAGGACGCCCGGATTGTTTTAGGCAACCTGCAGGGTGACATGAAAGTAACAACAATGGAAGAGCTGCTCCCGGGAGCATTCGGCCCGGAGGATTTATAGTATGAAAGCAGGAAAGAAGAGGGAAAACAATGAGTGAATCGTATCGTTCCGGATTTGCCGCTCTAATCGGGCGGCCCAATGCGGGAAAATCTACATTAATGAATCAGGTGCTTGGCCAAAAAATTGCGATCATGAGCGACAAAGCACAGACCACGAGAAATAAAATCCAGGGAGTCTATACGACGGAAGAATCCCAGGTTGTTTTTATCGATACTCCGGGCATTCATAAACCGAAGCACAAGCTGGGCGATTTTATGGTTCGTGCTGCTTTGCAGACGCTGAACGACGTCGATATTATTTTATATTTGATTGATGCGTCCGAGTCCTACGGCCCCGGAGAAGAATATATTATCGAAAAACTGAAGCGGACAGACACACCGGTGTTTTTAATCGTAAATAAAATCGATAAAGTCCATCCGGATGAACTGCTCAAGGTTATTGCAAGCTATTCCGAACGGTATGATTTTGCTGAGGTAGTGCCGGTTTCTGCTTTGAACGGCAATAACGTGACGACGCTTCTCGAAGAACTTACCAAATACCTCGAGGAAGGCCCTCAGTTTTATCCGGAAGATCAGGTCACCGACCATCCGGAACGGTTTATTGTAAGTGAATTAATACGTGAAAAAGCTCTGCAGCTCACCCGGGAGGAAGTGCCGCATTCGCTCGCCGTCGTTATCGATGAAATGAAAGAGCGGGAAAATGGGGCCGTATATGTGGCGGCTACCATTGTCGTTGAGCGCCCGACCCAAAAAGGCATTATTATCGGCAAACAGGGATCGATGCTCAAGGAAATCGGCCAGCGGGCCCGGGCAGATATTGAATCGATGCTTGGATCGAAGGTATTCGTGGAACTTTGGGTGAAGGTGGAAAAAGACTGGAGAAACAGTGCGTATCTGCTTCGGGAGAACGGATATCGCGAGGACGAGTATTAAGAAAACGCCTGTGAGCGGAGGAACAGCATGATTCAGAAAACAGAAGGCATCGTTTTGCGGACTGCTTCGTACGGGGAATCCAACGTAGTGTTAACAGTATATACAAGAGAGCACGGCAAGATGGCGATGATGGCCAAAGGGGCAAAGAAACCAAGCAGCCGCCTGCGTTCAATCTCGCAGCCCTTTGTTTATGGAACATTTGTGTACTATCCAGGTAAAGGAATGAGGACACTCAGCCAGGGAGATGTAACAGATTCTTTCCGCAGCGTGCGCGAAGACATCGTTCTCACTTCCTACGCTTCCTATTTGTCCGAACTTCTTGATAAAGTTACTGTGGACCAGGAACGAAATCCCTATTTGTTTGAGCTGTTCTGGCAACTTCTGAGGCGTATCGACGAAGGGGAGGACGCCGAAGTGCTTATCCGCCTCTTTGAAGTGAAAATGACTGCGGTGGCGGGCATTCAGCCCGTGATTGACCGATGCGTGAATTGTGGCCGGCAGGAAGGAACATTTCATTTCTCTATTCGTGAAGCCGGATTTCTCTGCCACCATTGCTGGGAAATCGATCCGTACCGCTTCCGCATTCAGCCGAAGACGGTGCGGCTTTTGCGGACGTTTTTCTATATTGACGTGCATCGGATCGGTTCGGTTTCTGTATCGGCAGAAACGAAAAAAGAGCTGAAGGATGTCCTAAACAGCTATTATGATTCATACGCAGGTATTCATTTAAAGGCGAGGCGTTTTTTAGAACAGATGGAAAAGTGGAACGTCGAATGAGTGCTTGACACACTCGCAAATGTTAAGTACTATTTCAATACAATCATAACGATGCGCAAGGAAAGAAAGTAGTAGCAATCTTCTTCAGTCTTAGCGAGTGCAGGATAGTGAAAGCTGCACGCTGACCGGTTGTGAAGGCGTTCTGGAGCGTATGATGGATAAAGCGGCTTTTCGGCCATAGTGCCTAAAAGCAAGTAGGGTGGAACCGCGGTAATAACCGTCCCTATACCTGAGTGACAGGTATAGGGACTTTTTTAATGAAATAATCCAGAAGCAGAAGGGGTGTTTAACATGGCAATGAACATACAGGAAATGATTTTAACATTGCAGAATTACTGGGCCAGTCAGAATTGTATTATAATGCAGGCCTATGACGTGGAAAAGGGAGCGGGGACGATGAACCCGATGACGTTTTTGCGCAGTATCGGGCCCGAACCGTGGAACGCAGCATACGTAGAGCCTTCGAGACGGCCAGGAGACGGCCGTTACGGAGAGAACCCAAACCGTTTGTATCAGCATCATCAGTTTCAGGTGGTCATGAAGCCTTCGCCGGACAATATTCAGGAGCTGTATTTAAAAAGCCTGGAAGCCATTGGCATTGACCCGCTTGCCCACGACATCCGTTTTGTGGAGGATAACTGGGAAGCTCCAACATTGAGTGCCTGGGGCCTTGGCTGGGAAGTGTGGATCGACGGCATGGAAATCACTCAGTTCACATATTTCCAGCACGTCGGCGGTATGGATGCTCACCCGGTGACAGCTGAGATTACGTATGGCATTGAACGGCTGGCGTCGTATATTCAGGACAAGGAAAATGTGTTTGACCTGGAATGGGTGCAGGGCGTTTCGTACGGGGATATGTTTTTGCAGGCAGAATACGAGCATTCGAAGTATTCGTTTGAAATTGCGGATAAAGAGCTGCTGTTGAATCAGTTCGCCGCCAATGAAAAAGAAGCAGAACGGGCGATTGATGAAAAGCTGGTGCTGCCGGCCTACGACCACGTATTAAAATGCTCGCATTTGTTTAATCTGCTCGATGCCCGCGGGGCGATTTCAGTGACGGAAAGAACTGGATATATTGCACGTGTGCGCAATCTGGCAAGAAAATGCGGGAAGGCATATTATGAAGAACGGGAAAAACTAGGATTTCCGCTACAGAAGCAGGAGGCGATGAATTATGGCAGCTAATCATTTTTTACTTGAAATTGGCGTGGAAGAAATGCCTGCCCGCTTTGTGGAAGGGGCAGTAAAGCAGCTGAAGGAAAAAACAGAAACCTGGCTGGAGGAACAGCGCTTAAGCTATAGTGCCGTTCATATGTTTTCCACGCCGAGACGGCTCGCGCTCCGCGTGGAAGATCTGGCTGATTATCAGGAGGATATGGTCGAGGAAGCCCGCGGCCCGGCCAAGAAAATTGCCCTCACAGATGAAGGGGAGTGGAGCAAGGCTGCTTTAGGATTTGCCAGAGGCCAGCAGGTCGATGCGGGGGATCTGTATTTTAAAGAGGTCAAAGGCACCGAATACGTTTTTGTGGAAAAAGAACATAAAGGACAATCAACTACAGAACTGCTGCAGGAAATGAAAACGATTATTACATCGCTTGCTTTTCCAAAAAATATGCGCTGGGGAAGCCATGAGCTCCGCTTTGTGCGTCCGATTCAATGGCTCGTTGCATTGTACGGTGAAGCAGTGATCCCGTTCACTATTACAGGCCATACAGCCGGAAATGTTTCTCACGGCCACCGGTTTTTGGGAAATGCGGTAACGATCCATAAACCGGAAACGTATGAGCAGCAGCTAAAAGAGGAGTATGTCATTGTAGACGCTGCTGAAAGGACAGAACTGATCCGCAGCCAAATCGAAGAGATCGAAGCGGAAAACAGCTGGCATATTCCGATCGATCAAGGGCTGCTTGCTGAAGTGAATCAGCTTGTGGAATATCCGACCGCGCTGCATGGCTCATTTGACGAATCATATTTGAATATTCCGCGGGAGGTGCTTGTAACCTCCATGAAAGAGCACCAACGGTATTTCCCGGTGGAAAATGATGAGGGCAGCCTTCTTTCATATTTCATTACAGTACGAAACGGTAACGCAGAACATCTTGACCAGGTTCGGAAAGGGAACGAAAAAGTGCTTCGTGCTCGCCTGGCGGATGCCCAGTTCTTCTATGATGAAGATCAGAAGCTATCACCGGATGAAGCGGTAGAAAAATTAAATCACGTTATTTATCAGGAAAATCTCGGTACAGTCGGTGAGAAGGTAATGCGGGTGGAAGCTGTCAGCACCCGGCTGGCAGAATATCTGCAGCTGGACAGCACAAAGGGGCAAAACATCAAACGCGCTGCCCACATTTCCAAATTCGACCTAGTTACGTTAATGGTGGATGAATTTACGGAACTCCAGGGTATTATGGGAAAAGAGTATGCCCTTCTGGCAGGAGAAAACACAGCAGTTGCCGAAGCTGTTGCAGAACATTACAAGCCCAAGGCTGCTGGCGATTCTCTGCCGGAAAACATTGAAGGCGCGGTCATTAGTGTAGTGGATAAAATGGATACTATCATTTCAAGCTTTGGGGTAGGGATGGTGCCCACCGGCTCCCAGGACCCTCACGGATTGAGAAGACAGGCAGCAAGTATTGTCCAGACAATCAACGGGCACCGCCTTCCGCTGACGATTCAACAGCTGATTGTCCTTGTAATGGATGAAATTAAAGAGCGTTCTCTTCTCCAGCGGGAGGAGGCGGATGTCTTGAAGGACCTCGAAGACTTCTTTGTTCAGCGTGTCCGCCAGAAGCTCCTTGATGAGGGGATCCGTCATGATATCGCGGATGCTGTGCTGCTTCATCTTGGCGAAAGAATTGATGTAGTGACAGAGAAAGCTGGATTTATTCAGTCACGTGCCGAAGAAGCAGACTTTAAAGAAACGGTGGAAGCCCTCAGCCGGGTGACCAATATCGCAAAAAATACAGACAGCGGCTCGGATATTCAAACAGAGCTGTTCCAGGCTGAAGAGGAAAGAGAGCTTTACGAAAAAAGCAAAACCTTGAATCAACAGCTCGATGACAGGCTCGACCAGGCTGACGTGGCCGGTGCTTATCAATCGCTTCAGGCAGTGACGCCAGCGATCAACGCCTACTTCGATCATGTCATGGTTATGGCTGAAGATGAACAGGTAAAGCAAAACAGACTGCAGCAGATGACACTGTTATCTAAAGAAATTGAACGGTTCGCCCGCTTTCGGAGTATTGTTTTTTCTTCATAAAACAGTGCCTCCGTGCGAAGCGCCGATGAAGGTGGGGAGTCATTATCGAATTAACAGAGCGTCAGGAAACCATCCTGCAGATTGTTAAAGACAACGGGCCAATCACCGGGGAGCATATCGCAGACAGACTCTCACTTACGAGAGCTACGCTGCGACCCGATCTGGCTATTCTCACAATGTCAGGGTTTTTAGAAGCAAGACCAAGAGTAGGGTATTATTACACCGGAAAAACGGATACGGAAGAACTGAATAATCAGCTGCACAAACTGACCGTTAAACATTATCAGTCGATTGCGGTGGTCGTTTCAGAATCGGATAGCGTGTACGATGCCATATGCACTATGTTCCTTGAAGATGTCGGTACCCTCTTTGTAGTGGATAAACAAAGCCACCTGGCCGGCGTCCTTTCAAGAAAAGACCTGCTGCGGGCTAGTCTTGGCCGCCAGGATACAGAAGCTATCCCGGTAAGTATTATAATGACAAGGATGCCCAATATCACAGTTTGTAAAAAAGAAGATCTGGTGGTTTACGCGGCCACCAAGCTGATTGAACGCCAGATTGACGCGCTTCCGGTCGTAAAAGATGCCGGCGGTGAAAAGTATGAAGTGGTCGGCAGGGTCACAAAAACGAATATAACCAAAGTATTGGTGGATCTGGCCAATAATCAATTATTTTAACCCGGGGAGGCAGACATGACCACAAAACAAGAGCGTCCAGTAGTGTACGTAGTGTCCGATTCGGTAGGAGAAACAGCTGAACTAGTAGTAAAAGCTGCTGCGAGTCAGTTTGGGGAAGACGGGATGGAGGTGCGCCGCATCCCGTACGTTGAAGATGAAGGCACGGTTGAAGAGGTCATCCAGCTCGCCAAGGAAGCCAAGGCGATGATTGCCTTTACGCTAGTAATTCCAGAAATCAATCAGTACCTTCGGGAACGTGCGGAGAAGGCTGGCGTAGATACTGTTGATATTATGGGGCCGGTGCTCGATAAAATGGTGACCCTCACGAACCAGCAGCCAAGATATGAACCTGGGCTCGTATATCGTTTGGATGAAGACTACTTCCGTAAGGTGGAGGCGATTGAGTTTGCGGTTAAATACGATGACGGCCGGGACCCGCGGGGCATCGTCCGGGCGGACATTGTGCTGATCGGCGTATCGCGAACTTCGAAAACGCCGCTTTCCCAGTATCTGGCCCATAAGCGCCTGAAGGTGGCGAATGTGCCGCTTGTACCGGAAGTGGACCCGCCGGAGGAATTGTTTAACATTCCAAGTGAGAAATGTATCGGCCTGCGGATCAGTGCTGATAAATTGAACCGTATTCGTTCAGAACGCCTGAAAGCCCTTGGACTGAGGCCGGAAGCAAATTATGCGAGCATGGAGCGTATCCAGGAAGAGCTTGACTACTCGGAAGAGCTGATGAACAAGATCGGCTGTACGGTCATTGATGTATCCAATAAAGCTGTGGAAGAGACAGCTAATATCATCTCCAATATGTTTCAGCAGCGCTAGGAGAGACTCAACATGACGAAAAAGGAACCCACAGTGTATGTGGACGCTGATGCATGCCCGCACAAAGAAACGATCGATACGTGGGGCGCAGATAAAAACATGGCAATCGTTTTTGTGGCGAGCAGTGCCCACGCATCAAATAAAATGTATGAAGCAGAGACCGTAATGGTAGAAAACGAACCCGAAGCAGCGGACATGTACATTTGGAATCATGTCTCTGCCGGCGACCTGGTTATTGCCGACGACCACGGCCTGGCAGCAATCGTCCTTGAGAAGGGAGCGTCAGTGCTCTCCTTCCGGGGGAAACGCTGGAAAAAAGGCGACGAAGAATGGCTGCTTGCCGGCCGGTATGCCGGCGTGTTGGCTAAACAGGGAAAGCAAAGAGTTAAAGGGCCTAAAGCAATATCGCCCGAAGAGCGCCAACGGTTTTTTGAAGGCCTGAAGGTTTTTGAAACAGGCGATAGTGCGTCCAAATGGTAATAGGCTCATCAGGGAGGAAGCAAATTGGCAGCGTTTATTCCAGAAGAAAAAGTTGCTGAGGTGCGGGAAAAGGTAGATATCGTAGAAGTTATCAATGATTACGTCCAGTTAAAGAAGCAGGGCAAACACTACCTTGGCCTGTGTCCTTTTCACGGGGAAAATACTCCGTCATTTTCCGTCTCGCCGGAACGGCAGTTGTATCATTGCTTTGGCTGCGGAGCGGGTGGCAACGCCATTTCTTTTTTGATGGAGCATGACGGCCTGACGTTTGTGGAAGCCATTCAGTCTCTCGCAGCTAAAACAAATGTGGATCTGCCTGAACTCGAAGATCAATATCCTGGCGAACGGGAACAGCATCAATCAAAAAAAGAAGCGCATCAAATGGCAGCCAAGTTTTATCATCACTTGCTGATGAATACAGAACAGGGAAAAGAAGCGTATGATTACTTAACAGCCCGGGGTATCAGTGAAGAGATTATTGAAGAATTTCAGCTCGGCTATGCGCCGGAGCGGAATGACATGCTTGTGCAGCTGCTTGAAAAAAGGGAATACGACCTTGAAGAAATGGAAGAGGCCGGCCTGATTCTCCGCCAGGAATCCACGTGGCAACGGTACGACCGCTTTCGAGGGCGGGTCATGTTTCCTATTCATAATCAGCGCGGGCAGGCTGTTGCCTTCGGAGGCCGTGCACTTGGGGAAGGAAAGCCGAAATACTTAAACAGCCCGGAAACGCCCATCTTTTTAAAACACGAAACGCTATATGCATTCCCCAAAGCGCGCCAGGCAATTCGCAAACAGGACGAAGCTGTCCTCTTTGAAGGCTACATGGACGTTATCGCCGCCTGGAAAGCTGGAGTGAAGAATGGAGTAGCGGGCCTTGGCACAGCTTTTTCCAAACGACAGGCCGAGCAGATCCGAAAAGCGACAGACAAGGCTGTAATTGCTTATGACGGTGATAATGCAGGTCGGGCAGCTGCCTGGAAAACCGGGGATACTCTTGTAAACCAGGGCGTTGACGTCCGGGTAGCGCTGTTTCCTGAACAGATGGATCCGGACGATTTTATCCAGGCCCGGGGCCCCGAAGCATTCAGAAAGCAGCTGGCGGAACGGGCTGTCCCTTTCATGTCCTTTAAGGTTCAGGAGCTTCGTGAAAATAAAAACCTTCAAAATGAAGGAGACCGGCTTGCCTATATCGAAGAAGTACTCCGGGAAACATCTGTAATCAGCAGTGCTGTGGAACGTGAATTTTACATGAAGCAGCTGGCAGAAGAATTTGATCTGTCGATGGATGCACTCCGGAAGGAAGAGCGCAAAGTCCAGAAAGAAGATCAGAAAGAAAAGGCTGCTAGGGCTCCGTCTGCTTCTGAAGCCGGTAAAAGATGGAGAAGCGGGGCGCTTCCGAAAAAGCAGGTATCGATGCGCTCAGCCTACGAAAATGCTGAACGGACGCTCCTTGCATTTATGCTTCAGAACCGGGAAATAGCTGAGGAGGTTAAGGAGCGCATTGGGGGAGAATTTAACATTGATGCCCATACAGCGCTTGCGGCTTATTTATATGCTTATTATGACGATGAGCATGAGCCGGACGTAAGTCGCTTTATGGAATACGTCGAAGAGCAGGAACTTATAAATCTTGTATCTGAGCTGGCGCATCTTGACATTCCAACAGAAATATCAGATAATGAAATGTCTGACTATGTTGAACAGATTAAAATTCGACCAAAACGGGAAGAATTACTGCAAAGGCAGAAACAGCTTAAAGACGCTGAAAGAAGTCGTGATTCAGAAGCAGCCCAAAAGCTGGGTGCGAGAATTATGGAATTGATGATGCAGCTGAAGAAAAACTAGCCTGAAGCAATTTGCTTGCGCTTTTCCTTTGTGGTTGATAAGATATGATCACGATAGTAGAAAAGCGTGCCAGTTTGATGTGCACGCTCTTTCTATGTGCCTGCCGTCCTTTCAACCAGCTAAGAAAATACCAGGAAAAGAAATCGTCGGCACAGACAATTGCGGGCATGTAAAGAGACAGGGTAGGATTCAAGGTGTGAAGCTTGGAAGGAGGGAGATCGAATGGCGGAAAAACCAAGCCGTCCGCTGGCGGAAGGTGAAATGTCGGTCGATCAGGTAAAAGAACAATTGCTCGAAACGGGCAAAAAACGTGGAACATTAACGTACGCAGAAATAACAGAAAAACTCTCCAGTTACGACCAGGATTCTGAGCAAATGGATGAGTTTTTTGAATACCTTGGTGAACAAGGCGTTGATATTATCAACGAGGGAGAAGAAGTTCCGAGCATGGAACAGGTAGAAAAAGAAGAATCTCTCGACTTGAATGATTTAAGCGTCCCTCCAGGCATTAAAATTAACGATCCAGTCCGCATGTATTTAAAAGAAATTGGCCGCGTGCCACTTCTTTCTGCGGAAGAAGAAATTAATCTTGCGACTAAAATCGAAGAAGGCGATGAAGAAGCAAAACGCCGTCTTGCAGAAGCCAACCTTCGTCTGGTGGTCTCTATCGCAAAACGTTATGTCGGGCGCGGCATGCTATTTCTCGACTTAATCCAGGAAGGCAACATGGGCCTGATTAAAGCGGTGGAGAAATTTGACCACAGCAAAGGGTTTAAATTCAGTACGTACGCTACGTGGTGGATCCGTCAGGCAATCACCCGTGCTATTGCCGACCAGGCGAGAACCATCCGTATTCCGGTGCACATGGTGGAAACGATCAATAAATTAATCCGCGTGCAGCGCCAGCTGCTGCAGGATCTCGGCCGGGAGCCGCTTCCGGAAGAAGTTGCCAAAGAAATGGACCTGACTCCGGATAAAGTCAGGGAAATTCTCAAAATTGCCCAGGAGCCGGTGTCGCTGGAAACTCCGATCGGTGAAGAAGATGATTCCCATCTTGGTGACTTTATTGAAGACCAGGAAGCAATGGCGCCTTCGGATGCAGCCGCCTATGAATTGCTGAAAGAGCAGCTTGAAGACGTGCTTGATACGCTTACGGACCGTGAAGAAAATGTTCTTCGTCTCCGGTTTGGTCTTGATGACGGGCGCACCCGTACGCTCGAAGAAGTGGGCAAAGTGTTTGGCGTAACAAGAGAACGTATTCGCCAGATCGAGGCCAAGGCGTTAAGAAAGCTTCGTCACCCTAGCCGCAGCAAGCGATTAAAAGATTTCATGGACTAATGAATTCATTATAGATACAAGGGGACGCATGCTTCCAATAAGCAGGTGTCCCTTTTTTATTTTACATAGAAGAGAGAGGAAAACATGAAGAAATCTGTATTGCCGGATAGACTGGCACTCATCGCTGAACAAATCGACCCGGGGGCGGTAGTCGCAGATATAGGCACGGATCACGGGCTTGTCCCGGTGGAGGCAGTGGCGCACCGCAAGGCGGAGCGTGCGGTGGCGGCAGATGTAAATGCGGGACCGCTCCAGGCTGCGTCGGACTACATTGCTTCCTGCGGACTGACTGATAAAATCGATATCCGCCTGGGCAGCGGTCTTGCTGTCTTAACTAAAAAAGACGCGGTTGATACGGTCGTTATCGCCGGAATGGGTGGCACACTGATCGCTGATATTTTAGAACAGGGGAAGATAAAGCTTCATTTTGTACAGAAGCTGGTTCTTCAGCCCAACGTTTCGGCGGTCCGCGTCCGCAAATGGCTGCTTGATAACGGCTGGAAGCTTACAGGCGAGCGAATCCTGAAGGAGGAGCGCCACGTATACGAAGTACTGACAGCTGTACCTGGAGAAGCAGAAGCGCCGTACCAAGAGTGCGGAGAACCGCTTGAAAAGCAGCTGCTGTTCGGGCCTTACCTGCTTGAAGAAAGAAACAATGCTTTTAAGGAGAAATGGATGAGGGAAAAAGATAACTGGCAGCAGATTTTGCACCAGTTGACAAACGCCGTTCCGACAGAAAAAATCACGGCAAAGAAACAAGAATTAAGCCAATACATTGCATGGGCTGAGGAGGTTATTGCATGAATACTGTACGTGACGTTATCCGGTTGTTTGAAGAGTGGGCGCCGCCATCGCTGGCTGTGGAAGGGGACCGGGTAGGACTGATGATCGGGGATTGGAACCAGCCGGTAACAAAAGTACTTACGACCCTTGATGTGACCGAAGAAGTAGTGGATGAAGCGGTCAAAAACGGAGCAGAGCTAATCATTGCCCACCACCCGCTCCTGTTCCGCCCGATAAAGTCGCTTGACGTGGCGAACGGGCAGGGACCGGTAATTGAAAAGTGTATTAAGCATGATTTAACTGTCTATGCCGCTCATACAAACCTGGACATAGCTCCGGGGGGAGTGAATGACATGATGGCAGAAGCACTCGGTTTAACGAATACAGAAGTGCTGGCCCCAACCGGTGAAGATCAGCTGTACAAGCTGGTGGCTTTTGTGCCGGAATCCCACGCTGAAGAAGTACGGCAGGCAGTGGGAGCCGCGGGCGCCGGTTATATCGGTGGATACAGCCATTGCACGTTTTCTGCCTCAGGGACCGGAACGTTTATCCCCGGAGACGGCACCGACCCCTTTCTGGGTGAGCAGGGAAAAATGGAATTTGCAGACGAAAAACGGATGGAAACGATTGTGCCGCACTCCCTCCGGAAAAAAGTGGAAGCCGCTTTAACTGCCGCTCATCCATATGAAGAGCCGGCATATGATCTGTACCCGCTTGCCCTCCCAGGAGAGCCTTACGGATTAGGCAGGGTTGGAGAACTCCCAGAGGAAATGACGCTTGACGCATTTGTGAAACAGGTGAAAAAGAGCTATGATGTGCCGTTTGTCCGGGTGGTGGATGGAAAAACCGACCGGATTAAACGCGTGGCACTGCTTGGAGGCGACGGCAACAAGTACTGGCAGCAGGCGCTTTCCAAGCAGGCAGATGTGTACATCACGGGCGATATTTATTTCCATACAGCCCAGGATGCAGCTATGGACGGTCTTACGATGATCGATCCCGGCCATCATGTGGAGAAAATCATGAAAAAGGGCGTTCAGAAGGAAATGCAAAGCCGCAGCCAGGGCCTGCTGCAGGTCGAATGGGTCGCTTCTGATCTGTCCACTGAGCCATTCCGGTTGGCGTAACAGAAAAATTCCTCCGCTTTTAACGGAGGAATTTTTTTATGATTTTGCTTTAACTTTTGGAAGAATTTTTGATTTATCGATCCGGGATTCGGTGTCCCACGTAGACGAATCATTAGGGTCGTACTGGTCGATAAACAAAATGACTTCCTTTGTGATTAGCGTCGGTGTGGAAGCGCCTGCTGTAACCCCGACAGAATTGACATTTTCAAGCCAGCTTAAATCCAGCTCGGCCAAGTTGCTGATCCGGTACGCAGTGGTTCCTGCAACCTGCTCCGAGACCTGGGCAAGCCGGTTGGAGTTGTTGCTTTTCGGATCGCCGACAACGAGCACAAGATCCACATCCTTTGCCTGCTCAGCTACCGCTTCCTGGCGTACCTGAGTGGCATTACAGATTTCGTTATGAACCTCTGCGTGCGGGTAAATTTCTCTCGCCCGGTCCATAATGTCGGAAACATCCCATTGACTCATCGTCGTCTGGTTGGTCATAATAATCCGTTCCGACTGGATATTTAAGCTCTCAAGATCATCGAGTGTTTCTACTAAATGTACGATGTCCGGAGCGACACCGACAGCGCCTTCCGGCTCCGGATGCCCCTTTTTGCCGACATAGATAAATTCATAGCCCTGGTCCCGTTTTTCCCGTATTAAGTCGTGCGTCACGGTAACGTCCGGGCAGGTAGCGTCAATAGTCGTCAGTCCTTTTTCTTCGGCGAGCTCGCGGACTTCCGGCGAAACGCCGTGAGCCGTAAAGACGACCGTGCCTTTGTCCACCTGGCGGAGTATTTCAAGCCGGTTGGGTCCGTCGAGAGAAATAACGCCTTCTTCTTCAAACGCGTCAGTCACGTGTTTATTGTGTACGATCATGCCTAAAATATAGATGGGACGTGGGAGCTCCTGGTTGCCGGCGGCTTTCTTCGCCATTACCATCGCATCAACAACGCCGTAGCAGTATCCCCGTGGTGAAATTTTCGTTACTTCCATAAAGGCCTCCTGTTTCATAATTTGAACCGTGAGGTCTTGCGTGTACGCGCTGACTTTACGTATGCAGTCATATAAAACGATTCTGGATTCATTATACTACCTAAGCGTCTGGTTGAAAAGAAAGGACAGCTGGCCAAATACCATTCCTTTAATATTTTGTGAACAGAAGCAGAGGAGAAGCTATGGTTTCTATTTTAACTATGATAAAATATGGAGATGCAAAAAATGCGTAAATGAAAAGAGAGTTAGGTGAATAGCGTGGAAAACCGCTTTAAACAATATAACATTCCAGCTTATGCCCTCAAGCTGCTGGATAAAAAACGAATTCAAAAACCAACGGATATTCAGGAACGGCTGATTCCGTCTGCCATTAATGGAAAAGATGTTATTGGCCAGTCACAGACGGGGTCTGGAAAGACACTAGCGTACCTGCTCCCGATTTTGAGCAGGATCGACACCTCCAAAGCGGAATTACAGGCAGTCATTACAGCGCCTACACGTGAGCTTGCCGGCCAGATCTTCGGGGTGCTGAAGGAACTTATAGATGAAGACGAAACTTCTTCGGTACGTGCCAAGCAGGTGTCCGGAGGCACGGAACGCTCAAGGGTAATGGAGCAGCTCCGTAACCCGCCTCACATTATTGTAGCAACACCGGGCCGGTTGAAAGATATGGTAGGAGAAAATGTTATCAATGTGCACACTGCCACCATGCTCGTCATTGATGAAGCCGACCAGATGCTTGACATGGGCTTTCTGGAAGAGATTGACCCGGTGGCCGGTAAAATGGCGGACAATCTGCAGATGATGGTATTTTCTGCTACGGTTCCGGAAAGCCTGCAGCCCTTTCTGCGCAAATATATGAATAATCCGAAGCATGTACACGTCAAGCCGGAGCATGCGACACCGAAGGAGATGACTCATTACGGCATCGCCCTTAGGCACCGCAGCCGGCTCGATGTGACGATGGAGCTTGTGGACCGGCTGCAGCCGTTTCTAGCCATTATATTTGCGAGCACGAAGGACGAAGCCGATGAACTGGCTGGAGAAATGTTTAAAAAGCAATACCCGGTAGAAGTGCTGCACGGCGGACTGCCTTCACGGCAGCGCAAGCAGGTCATGAAACGGATTCAAAATCTCGAAGTCCAGTACCTGGTAGCTACCGACCTTGCTGCCCGGGGCATGGATATTCCCGGAATTTCGCATATTATTAACTACAGTCTGCCGAAAGAGCTGGAATACTTTATCCACCGGACGGGTCGCGCTGGACGGGCGGGGCTGACAGGAGAATCGTATACTCTGATGGGGGAAGAAGACCGGAAAGCTGTGCTTTCCCTTCAGAAGCAGGGTATTCGTTTTACGTTTATGGACTTTCGTAAAGGCGCCTGGACTGAACTATCCAAGCCGCTGTTTGCGACCAAGCAGACGAAGCGAAAACCTGCTCCTGCGTCAGATGCCATGCCGGTAAAAAAACCGAAGAAAGTGAAGCCGGGGTATAAGAAAAAAGCAATGGCGGACCAAACAACATCCCGCCGCCGTAAACGAAAATAATAACCGAGGTGATGACTGTGCTTTTAGGCTCACATGTATCTATGAACGGAAAAAAAATGCTTCTTGGTTCGAGCGAAGAAGCGGCTTCGTACGGAGCGAAAGCGATGATGATCTACACAGGAGCGCCGCAGAACACCAGGCGCAAACCTATCGAAGAATTAAATATCGAAAACGGGCATGCGCATATGAAAGAAAATGGCATCCAGGAGGTTGTGGTTCACGCACCGTATATTATTAATATCGGCAACACCACCAAGCCGGAAACGTTTCAGTTGGGCGTCGATTTTTTGCGCAATGAAATCAGCAGAGCCGAATCACTCGGGGCAAAGCAGATCGTACTTCATCCGGGTGCGCATGTCGGAGCTGGCACAGAGGCGGGAATTAAAAAAATCATTGAAGGATTAAATGAAGTCATATATCCGGATCAGAAGGTTCAAATCGCGCTTGAAACAATGGCCGGAAAAGGGTCGGAATGCGGAAGAAGCTTTGAGGAGCTTTCAGAGATTATCAGCGGAGTAACCCACAATGATAAATTGAGCGTCTGCTTTGATACATGCCACACCCACGACGCGGGCTACGATATCACAGGAGACCTTGACGGCGTCCTGGAAGCGTTCGATCATTATGTCGGCCTGGACCGACTGAAGGTGCTTCATATTAACGACAGTAAAAACGAGCGCGGAGCAGGCAAAGACCGCCATGAAAATATCGGTTATGGGTATATTGGCTACAATACGCTGGCGGAAATTGTGCACCACGAGGCATTTGCATCTGTGCCGAAAATATTAGAAACACCTTATGTAGGCACAGATAAGAAAAACAAACAACCACCGTATAAGCATGAAATTGCTATGCTCAGACAAAAAGAATGGAAGGCGAACTGGCGGGATGAACTCATGCCAGCAGAGGTATAAATGCCTGGTACAGGGGTGTAAATTACATCTGGGTTTCTGAGGAATCAAAACGGAGCAAAGAGATAGGCCTCTCCCATAACAAGCACGCCCTGCGCATTCATGAATGTGCAGGGCGTGGTTTTATTCGTTATTCATGTCCAGAAACCTTGATGCCCACTCAAATAAGACGAGCTGGCTGTTAATGGAAGGCTCTCCAGAGGAAGGCTCGACGTAATAATAACGGCCGCTGCTGTCCTGCTCCCGTGCTTTGACATTATCCTGCAGAATCAGCTGTAAAATGGAGTTGAGCCGTTCCTTTAAAATAGCTTCATAAACTGGAAACATAATTTCGATCCGTTTTTCCATATTGCGTGTCATCCAGTCAGCCGAGGACAAGTAATAATAGTCGCTGCCGCTGTGGGCAAAATAAAAAATGCGGGTATGCTCGAGAAACCGGCCGACAATGCTTCGGACGGTGATATTTTCGCTTACTCCGGGGATACCCGGTTTTAGGCAGCAAATACCGCGCACGATAAGTTCGATGCGAACGCCGGCCCTGGAAGCTTCATACAGTTTAATGATGAGGTCCTTGTCTGTTAAAGAGTTCATCTTCGCGATAATTCGTCCGTTCCCATCCCGCTGGTGACATTCAATTTCCCGCTGGATCAATTGGAGCAGCTCATCACGGATCCCGTCCGGAGAAGTGCTGATCTCATTCCAGGAAGGCTGCTGGGAAAACCCGCTTAAGTGATTAAAAAAGTTAGTAGCATCCTCACCGAAGGACGGGCGGGTGGTAATCATGCCCATGTCGGTGTATACCTTGGCGGTGGAATCGTTATAATTCCCGGTGCCGAGGTGCACATACCGTTTAATGCCGGCCGCTGTTTTTTTAACGATCAGCACAATTTTACTGTGAGTTTTGAGCGACGTGATCCCATAAATGACATGGACCCCGGATTTTTCGAGGGTCTTCGCCCACTGGATGTTATTTTCTTCGTCAAAGCGTGCTTTCAGCTCTACAAGTACCGTGACCTGCTTACCCTGCTCTGCAGCTCTTGCCAGCGCAGCAATAATAGGAGAGTCCCCGCTGACACGGTAAAGAGTCTGTTTAATGGCAAGTACATCAGGGTCATCGGCAGATTTGGAAATAAAATCAATCACCGGCTGGAACGATTCGTATGGATGATGCAATAAAATATCCCGTTCGTCGGAAGCGTTGAACACGTCGGAGTCGGCAATTAAATCTTCAGGCGGCTGAGGGATAAGCGTTTCGTACGAAAGGTGCTCCCAGGCCTCTCCTAGTTCATCGCAGAGCGGAAACAGAAAGGTTAAATCGATCGGGCCCTTCAGCGTATATACATCGTCCGTATGAATCTCAAGAGCCTCGAGCAGAAAGGAAAGAATATATTCGTCCATCATGCCTTGCTGGCATTCGAGGCGAACGGCAGCGCCCCATTTGCGCTTTTTTAATTCCTTTTCAATTTCCCTGAGCAAATCGCGGGCGCCTTCTTCATGGATCGTTAAATCCGCGTTGCGGGTAATCCGGAACGGAGAAGCACTTACCACGGAAAACCCCCTGAAAAGCATGTGTATAAATTCGGCAAGCACCTGCTCAAGCAGTATATACTCCCGGCTGCCGTTGGCTGATGGAAGTGCGAGGAAGCGCGGGAGCACGCCGGGGACCTGTACGATGGCGATGCTTTCCTTTTCTCCGCTATCCTCTTTTTGCAGCCGTACAGCCAGGTTTAATGACTTGTTCAGCAGCATCGGAAACGGACGGTAGGCATCGACGGCCATTGGTGTCAGCACCGGCATAATATTGGACATGAAGTATTCCTGAATATATTCATACTGGCCGCTGTTTAATTCGAGCGTTGAAAGAAAACGGATATTTTCCGAGGCTAACAGCGGTACAGCTGTTTCTGTAAAAAAGTGATCCTGCAGTCGTACGAGCTCTGAATTTTTTTTAGTGATTTCGGAGAGCTGCTGCTTCGGCGTGAGCCCGGCTTTATTTTCAGGCTTATTAAATCCTGCTTTCACCTGGTCTTTTAAACCTGCGACCCGGACCATGAAAAACTCGTCCAGGTTGGAGCTGAAAATACCTAAAAACTTCAGGCGCTCAAGGAGCGGATTGGTTTCATCAAGCGCTTCTTCAAGCACCCGTTCATTAAAAGCAAGCCAGCTGATTTCGCGGTTGTTATAATATGCTGGATTATTGAGGTCAATATATGACTGTGTCGTTTCGGTCATAGTAGAATCCGCCTTTCTTTACACCCTGTTCACTTCTGGGCCAATTGTATCAATGAAATGTTAAGTGCATGTAAAGATCCACGAAAAAAGCATCGTTCAGCTTGAAAAAGCAGAAACGGGGGACTGTTCATGGAAATGAAGCACCACGTCCCGGCTGATCATTTTCTCCAGGTGTTTTTTGTACTTATCTGCTTTGGCTTCTTCAAAAGCAGAATGCATCCCCTCGCGGCAATAAATGTGGAAGTGGAGTTCTTTGCCTTCTTTGTCAATGCCGAGCCCTGAAACGATATTGCGGCGCGTGCGATTGAGCGAATAAGAGAACTTTAAGATGCTTCCGAGAAATTCGAGCCGTTTTAGGCTGTTTTTCTGAAGATAGGGACGAAACGGCTTTGCAAACTCTTTAAACATTGATTTTGATTTAAAGGATGATACAAGGGACATGGCTATGCGCTCTTCATGCATGATGCCATCGATGGAACGGTTGGTTAAAATGTAAAAAGTATGCTGGCTGCTCGCCTCAGAGCTGATGTACTCTCCGATATACAGCACCTGGGCGGCCCGGTTCAGCAGGCGATGATTATCTTCATGCAAATAGGATTTTGGAATATAAGGCTCGAGGCTATTGTACATAGAAGAAGCAATGTTACCGACTTCATCCACATAGTCTGGATTAATCTCAAATTCACGGTTCAGCTGGTAGAAGCTTTCTTCTATTACGTCCGGAAAATGAGGATATGTTTTGTCCCGAAGCAGCTCTTCAAACAGCAGACCGTCACGAAGACCCTTATTGCTGATTAAATAGGAGGGGGCATCGATATGATTGTAAAGCTGGGAAATGATCCGGACTGCCGGGATAATAACGTCCGCCCGGTCCTTGGAAAGACCCTCGATGTTTTCCCGTTCCGATAAGCTTGATTTTTCAAGAAGGTCCATGGTTTCAGCAATATCGCGACCGCTCATGGAATACTGATGCAAACCGGCCAGGGGATAGTTGATGGAAGCCTGGTGGACGAGCACCATGTTACGGGAACTGCCGCCGATACCGACAACCGGAAGATTTTCACCCTCCTT
This sequence comes from Marinococcus halophilus, assembly GCF_900166605.1. Lineage (NCBI taxonomy): Bacteria > Bacillati > Bacillota > Bacilli > Caryophanales > Bacillaceae > Marinococcus > Marinococcus halophilus. The sequence goes on along the minus strand of NZ_FVZD01000006.1, from coordinate 1,894,496 downwards.
TTTTAACCAGGGCACCTTCTGGAACTGTTTTTCAATCCATTTATTCATTTGCTTTAAGTTACTTGAGGTAATTTTATCATCATTTGGAAGGAATTTCTGTTTTAAGGTGAGAGCGCCAAAAGGAAAGCTGTGAGTGCGTACAAGTTCCCTGTTTTTGAACATGGTCACTTCTGTACTTCCACCACCAATATCAATCGTAATACCTTCAGATAGACTGGTGGAATTCACGACTGCCAGATAGCCGTAAGAGGCTTCTTCCTCGCCGGAGAGCACGCGGATAGGAAAATCAATGCGTTCTTCAATGTATTGCAGAATTTCTTCACGGTTGGACGCACCACGTACAGCTGCGGTGGCCACGGCATGAATGGTTTGAACATCGTGAAAACGAAGAACTTCTTCAAACTGCTGCAGCGTATGCAGCAGAATATCTCTCCCTTCAGCAGTGAGCGCATCCTGATCATCAATATGGTTACTTAGGCGGGCGACGGTTTTTAAATTATGAAGTTCGCGGTAGCCCCGTTTTTCATCCACTTCATTAATTACAAGACGAATGGAATTGGAGCCAATATCGATAACGGCGACTTTTTCTTTCGCTTGAAACATATGCATCATTCCTTAGAATTGGATTTGATTTCGTTGCCTGCTTTTCTATTAACTATCATACAAAGAAAAACCATGAATTGTATATACGATTAAGCAAAGAAGATTTACAGAACCAAAAAGGTTTTGTATACTTTTCCTAGCAATAAATCGTAACCATTCTTAATTGTTTTTTGGAAAAAAGGAGGCTTCCTGATGGAAGATTCAACGAATACGCTGCTTGAAGTGAATCACCTGTCCTTTCGCTACGAGTCAGAACTCGTGCTCGATGACATCAATATGAATATAAACCACGGAGATTTTGTCGGCCTGGTTGGGCCGAACGGTTCAGGGAAATCCACGCTTGTACGGATTCTGTTAGGCCTGCATAAGCAATATAGAGGAGAAGTCCGCTGGTTTGGAACTCCGGCCCGCCATTTTCATCAATGGCCGAAGATTGGCTACGTATCGCAAAAAGCAAATCGTTTTAATGCCGGCTTCCCGGTAACTGTATATGAGGTCGTTGCGATGGGACTGTATGGTAAAAAAGGGCTGCTCCGGTTTTTGAACCGCAAAGACAAGCAGCGGATTCACGAAGCTCTCGAACAGGTGGATATGCTTGGCTATAAAAAGAAAAATATGGGCCGGCTTTCCGGAGGACAGCAGCAGCGGGTATTTATTGCGCGCGCGCTTGTAAGCGACCCTGAGGTGCTGATTCTGGACGAACCGACCGTGGGGGTGGATGCTGCCTCGGCTCAGTCATTCTATGAAAGACTGAGCTACTGGAACAGAGAGAAGGGCATTACTCTTATTCTTGTCACCCATGATGTAGGAGCGATGACCAAGTATGTAACAAAAGTGGCCTGCCTGAATCAGCAGCTTCATTTTCACGGAACGACGAGGGAGTTTGAAGAAAGTGATCTTGCCGGCACTTACGGGCACGATGTGCATATTATCCACCATGAGCATGATCACCACGCGGGAGGAGCCTAATGGTTTTTCTGGAATTTGATTTTCTAAGATATGCGCTGATCATCGGCCTTATGCTTGGAGTGGTTGCTCCGGCTGCCGGTGTCTTTGTGGTGGTAAGAAAGACACCGATGATTGCCGATGCCATGTCGCATACGGCATTAACCGGCATTGCCTTTCACCTTTGGCTTGCTTCTTTCTGGGTTTGGCTCAGCGAATGGAATCCTCTTTACACTGGCATTTTGTTTACTTTTATTGTCTCCTTCATCATTGAATACCTGCGCCGGCGGTTTAAAACATTTCAGGAGCTTTCAATACCAGTAGTAATGGCTTCGGCCATTGGGCTTGGAGTTGTTTTTATTTCTTTGGCAGACGGTTTTAACAACGATCTTTTTAACTTTTTATTTGGAAGTATTCTCACGGTGAACGTCACAGACACAATGGTAATTGGCATCATTTCCGCTGTGTCGCTGCTGCTGTTTCTGCTGTTTTACAAAGAATTATTGTTTTTGGCTTTTGATGAGGAGCAGGCTGATGCAAACGGAATTCCAGTTCAGAGAGTAAATTTATTATTTGCCGGCATCGTGGCTGTCGTAGTTGCTTCTTCCATATCTATTTTAGGAGTACTGCTTGTTTCTGCCTTAATTACACTGCCGGCCGCAGCAGCGCTCCGTGTCGCCTCCAACTTCAAAAGCATGTTCCTGTATGCCATAGTGTTTGGAGAAGCGGCTGTTCTGGCTGGATTTTTTGTTTCTTATTATTATGACCTCAGCTCCGGCGGTACAATAGCAGTCATTTCATTTGCAATATGGACAATTGTGGTGCTGGCAGAAAAAGTGGCTGGGCGAATACGGCAGAGACCGTGGGAAGCGGCCAAATGGACGGACAAAGCAAATCAATAGCACAAAAAAGTGCTCATTGTGTAAAATAAAGAATAGAGAGTGACGGCTATGTTTGATATTAATTTTGTGGAACGAAGCATTATAGCAGCGGTGTTAATTGGACTGACGGCACCTTTGATCGGTTCATTTTTAGTTGTGCGCCGCTCTTCGCTGATAGCAGATTCTCTCGCTCACGTCACCCTTACCGGAGTGACAGCCGGAGTGCTCGCCGGTAATCTTCAGGCTTTTTGGGAAATTAATCCTTTGTATACCGGTTTTTTATTTGCGTTTGCCGGGTCGCTGATTATCGAACGTGTACGTCATACCTACGGAGGATTTCAGGAGCTTGCCGCTCCGATTCTAATGGCAGCGGCGGTAGGGCTCAGTGCTCTGTTTATGTCCATATCTGCGGATGGGGTGACGGAGTGGTATGGCTACCTGTTTGGCAGTGTTGTTTCAGTGCAGATGGAAGACCTTTGGTTTATTGGGGTAATGACAGTTGTTGCTCTAGGGCTGCTTGCAGCGTTTGGAAGAGAGTTAATGTTTCTTTCCTTTGATGAAGAAATGGCGGCATCTGCTGGAATTCCGGTTAAAATATTCAATGTGCTGCTTGCTGTGCTGCTTGCAATTGTCATATCGGCATCCATGCAGGTTGTCGGCGTGCTGCTCGCAGGGGCTTTAATTACGCTTCCGGCAGCGGCTGCAATGCAGTGGGCCACTGGCTTTAAACGAATGCTTCTGATAGCTGTTATAATCGGGGAGATCTCTGTGGCAGCCGGGGCGGCCGGTTCCATCTTTTTTGGGGTTGCTTCCGGCGGCGGTACGGTGGTAACAGCTGCTTTTATACTTTTAGCCACTTTAATTCTTAGAGCATGGATTAACTGGAAAAGAAACAGGAGGCTTAAATATGAACGTCACCAAAGCGCTTAACATTATGAAAGAACAAGGGTTTAAATATACTGCGAAGCGCGAAGAACTGCTTCAGCTCTTTTCTGATGAAAAGCGCTACCTGACAGCGAAAGAGGTACTGCAGTCCCTGCAAAAAAATTACCCTGGAATGAGCGTGGATACTGTCTACCGAAACCTGGCCATATTTGAAGAAATGGATATTCTTGAAATGACCGAACTTGAAGGCGAAATGCATTTTCGTTTCTCCTGCTCAACGACGGCTCACCATCATCATCTTATCTGTCTTGAATGTGGAAAAACCAGAGAAATTGAAACGTGCCCGATGGACTGGCTGAATGAAAACGTCGACGGCGGTTTTGAAGTGACCGGTCATAAATTTGAGATTTACGGCCTGTGCGCTGAATGCAAACGAGCAAAACAAAGAGAAGCAGCACCGGCATAAACGCTGGACCTGCGATGATAACAATAAAAGCAAAAAAGAGGTCCACCCGCGACGGGTGGACCTCTTTTGCATGAGAAGCTTAGTTCGTCAGTTCCTTTTCTTTAGCTTCGCGTTCTTTTTCTGCCTCTTTAGCGTAGTGCTCTTCAGCAATTTTATCAACTTCAATTTTCAGTTCTTCCACCATGGTTTCTTCCGGAACCTTCCGGATGATTTCCCCGTGGCGGAAAAGAAGACCTTCGCCTTTTGCACCGGCAATACCGATATCAGCTTCTCTTGCCTCACCAGGGCCATTAACTGCGCAGCCGAGCACTGCTACTTTAATTGGGGCTTTAATTGTGGAGATATACTCTTCGACATCGTTAGCAATACTAATCAGGTCAATTTCGATACGTCCGCAGGTAGGGCAGGAAATAAGTGTAGCGGCGTTCGACGCGAGGCCGAACGTTTTTAGAAGTTCGCGGCCTACTTTTACTTCCTCCACCGGATCGGCACTGAGAGAAATACGCAGTGTACTTCCGATGCCTTTACTTAGAATAGCGCCAAGGCCGGCCGAACTTTTAACCGTACCGGCGAACTGGGTGCCTGATTCAGTGATGCCCAAATGAAGCGGATAGCTGAAGGCCTGAGCTGCTTTTTCATAAGCTTCAATAGCAAGGTGCACGTCCGAAGCTTTCATTGAAACAATGATATCGTAAAAGCCGAGCTCTTCGAGAATGGAAATGTGGTAGAGAGCACTTTCAACCATTCCGTCTGCAGTTGGATACCCGTATTTATCAAGAATTCGTTTTTCGAGGGAGCCAGCGTTCACACCGATACGGATCGGAATGCCTTTGGCTTTGGCTGCTTCAACAACCTCTTCTACTTTTTCCCGCTTGCCGATGTTGCCGGGATTGATCCGGATTTTATCGGCGCCGCCCTCAATGGCTTTTAAAGCCATATTATAGTCGAAGTGGATATCGACCACAAGCGGAATATTGATACGCTGTTTAATTTTCGGAATTGCTTCAGCATCCTTCATCTGCGGGCATGCGACACGGACAATCTGGCATCCGGCTTCTTCAAGACGGTGGATTTCTGCGACGGTCGCTTCCACATCGTGGGTTTTTGTTGTGGTCATGCTTTGTACTACTACTTCATTGCTGCCACCGATCGTCACATTACCTACTTTGACTGCTCGGGTTTCGCTGCGGTGGGTTATTTGGCTCATGTATCCATTCGCCCCTTTATATTGGTGAATTTATTTCGTGCTTCTTCTAGTGCAACAACAATAGTTGACAGTGGTCTATAACACAACGTAATTGTATCAGTGGGCGTGTGCTCTTGGCAAGCAGTTGCTTCTAACGCAGTGAAATGAAATGCACTGCGCCGGCATTTTGTAAAATGATGAGAAATTAACGAAAGCGTGCGGGTAGTGTAACTTTTTTGCAAAGCTTACGACTATAGATGCGACGAATATAAATATATTGGTCAAAAAAGCATATGATTTGGAAATGAAAGGGCATAAGAAGGAGAGCTGATTATAATGAAGTGGTGGCAACAGACATTAGCAGCCGGGGTAGTTACGTTAGGGGCTCTCGGGGTAAGCCAGCAGGTGTCAGCGGACGCAGCGGCAGGAGATGTAACAGTGACACTCGGCCAGGACCTTTCCTCGGAACAAAGAAGTTCTCTGCTCGAAGAGATGGAGGTAACCGAAGGGGAAGTCCCGGTGGTTGAAGTTACAAATGAAGAAGAGTATCAGTATCTTGGGGATTATTTAAGCAGTTCCGAAATTGGCTCGCGGGCGTTATCTTCTGCAAAGATTACTGCGGCTGAAGACGGTGAAGGCATTGATATTGAAACGAACAAAATAGATACTGTTACAGAAGGGATGTATGCCAACGCGCTTGCCACAGCAGGAGTGGAGGATGCAGAGGTTTATGTGACAGCGCCGTTTGAAGTATCGGGCACGGCCGCGCTGACAGGAATTTTAAAAGCTTACGAACAGCAGAACAATGTCAGCATATCTGAGGATCAAAAACAGGTGGCAAATGAAGAGATTGCCAAAACATCTGAGCTTGGCGAAGACATCGGCAAAGAAGAAGCAACAACACTGATCACAGAAATCAAGCAGGAGATTAATAACACTGAGATTAATAATACGGAAGACATCCGGATTATCGTACAGAATGTTTCCAGTGATATGAACATTGAGCTGAGCGAACAGCAGCAAGATGAGCTTGTTTCCTTATTCGACCGGATGCAGAACTTAAATATTGACTGGTCACAGATGGAAAGCCAGCTGAATAAGGCTACCGAAAATATTGACAGCTTTATGAACAGCGAGGACACGCAGAACTTCCTTTCACGCATTGTCGCTTTCCTCGAACAAATGCTTGATTCCGTCCAGGGATGGTTCAACAGCGATTCCGGGGAATCGGCATAATATTGGATAAAAAAGAAGAGGCCGCTAGGGTCTCTTTTTTTATGGAAAGAAGACGCTTTCAGCTGACAACTGGCAGACGGAAGAGTTACAATATATGTGAAACGATACAGGCTGCTTACGCGTATATATGATTATCAAGCGCTTATGAAACGAATAGAGTAGGCAATATAAAAGCTTTGTGGAAGGGAGTATATACGATGGAATGGTTAGCGAACCCGAGTGTAGGATTTATTGTCGTTTTCCTTGGAACGATGTTTTTAATCTCCGAATTTCTGGTTAAGTCCAAAAGCTTATTTTTTATTCTGGGCACAGCCTTTATGGTCTTATTCTTTTCTTATCATCTTGAAGGGGCAGCCGGCATTTGGGTGCTGGTGCTGTATGCAGCGGGGCTTGGTCTGATTCTGCTTGACGGCAAGCTTATCGGAGATGGCACTGTCTCTATTGTAGGACTTCTGCTGATGGGGGTATCTATTGCAGTACCGACTCCTACCATTATTTACGGCGTACTCGTTATTTTCGGATTCCTGGCAGGAGCGATGGCAGCTATGTTTTTCCTGAAGGTTTTTCCGCGCCGGGATCTGTGGTCGAAGCTGATGCTTAAGGATAGTTTAACGAGCGATCTGGGCTACAATTCGATTAACCAGACGTACGGAGGGCTGGTCGGTAAAACGGGGACTACCGTTACTCCTTTCCGTCCGACTGGGACGATTGATATTGAGGGAGAACGTTACAGTGCGACAAGCGGCGATCAGTGGCTGAATGCCAACGAAGAAATTGAGGTAACCTCTGTGGACGGTACACGCATCCGGGTGAAGCGTCTCGATTCCGCAGTAAAAGAACAATAATTTCCATATAATAAAAGGTTGTAGATGAAAAAAGAGGAGGCTTTGGCTTGCTCTTTTTTTACGGCATAAAAACAAAAGTTAAATAACTTTGGAAAAAAGTAATATTTCCTTTACAAACCATTTAAATTACTTTAAAAATAGACTGGGTGCGGCAAAAAACTGCCAAAATTCATAAAGCGACTAAGGAGATGTAGAGTTTGGATATTCAAACGATTTTGTTTACTTTTTTTGGTGGTTTGGGAATATTCCTATTTGGAATTAAATACATGGGGGATGGCCTGCAGAAGATTGCCGGTGACAGGCTTCGGGACCTTCTGGATAAATTCACCTCCAACCCGTTTATGGGCGTGCTGGTCGGTATTATCGTAACTATACTTATTCAATCAAGTTCAGGAACTACAGTACTTACAGTCGGCCTTGTAAGCGCCGGCTTTATGACGCTGCGCCAGGCGATTGGCGTTATTATGGGGGCAAACGTCGGGACAACGGTGACGGCGTTTATTATTGGGATCAAACTCGAAGAATACGCTCTTCCAATTATATTTATTGGTACAGTACTGATCTTTTTCTTTAAAAACAAAAAAATAAACAACATAGGACAAACTTTTTTCGGCTTTGGGGCTCTGTTCTTTGGGCTCTCACTTATGGGGGACGGAGTAGCACCGCTTGAAGAACTGCCGGCGTTTAACGATTTAACGATAAGCATGAGTAATAACCCGCTTTTAGGGTTGCTGGTAGGGGTCATCTTTACCGTCGGGCTGCAGAGCTCTTCGGCGACCATTGGCCTTCTTCAGGAATTGTACACGCAAAATGCAATATCGCTGGAGGCTGCGCTTCCAATACTTTTTGGCGACAATATAGGTACGACTGTTACAGCGGTCATAGCAGCTATCGGCGCTTCCGTGGCAGCAAAGCGTACTGCGTTGACCCACGTCATCTTTAATCTGATCGGTGCAACAATTGTACTCATCCTGCTTGTGCCGTATACAGCATTTATCAGCTACCTGCAGGAAGCTCTTAACTTAAATGAGCCAATGACGATTGCGTTCGCCCACGGAATTTTTAACATTTCAAACATGATTATCCAGCTGCCTTTTGTGGGCGTTTTGGCGTACATCGTTACCAAGCTGGTTCCTGGAAGCGATGAAGAAATTGAATACAAACCGAAACACTTGGATCCGAGCTTTATTTATCAATCCCCGGCGATTGCTTTAGACCAGGCGAAGCTTGAAACGCTCCGAATGGCAGATTACGCTGGAAGAGGTCTTAAGAAAAGCGAAAGCTATCTGGATACGAAAAACAAAAAGGACGCCGAGAAGATTGTTCGGTATGAAGAAGCGATCAATAACCTTGATAAAGACATTACGGAATATTTGATCGGCATTTCCGCCCGGTCTTTGTCTAAAGAAAATTCGCGCAAACACTCTGTCGTAATGGATACTGTCCGCGACATCGAGCGGGTGGGCGACCATATGGAAAACGTCATGGAGCTTGTCGACTATCAGCTGTCCAATAAAGTGACGCTTTCAGAAGAAGCATATAAAGATTTACATGAAATGTTCACACTGACGATCAGCACATTCACCCGCGCCGTTGAAGCGCTTGAAAAGGATGACTATGAAATTGCCCAGCAGGTGGCAAAACAGGAAGAAGACATCGATAAGATGGAACGGAAGCTGCGTAAAAAACACATTCTCCGTTTGAATGAGGGGCGCTGTTCCGGGTCTGCCGGTATTGTATTTGTCGATATGATCAGTAATCTCGAACGTATCGGCGACCATTCGGTGAATATAGCCGAAACAGTACTAGATGATCGGGAAGTTTCATAAGAAGAGAAGGAGGGAGGACACCTCCTTCTTTTTTGTGGATGGTCCAAAGGGGAATAAGACTATAGGACAAAGTATATCTGTATAAGGAGGAAACTATGGAAATTATCTGGTATTTGCTTGGGTTCGCCTGCTACGTGCTGGCGCTTGTGGCAGTTATTTACCCGATTCTCCCGGGCGGGATATTTCATGCAGCTGCTGCTCTTTTGTTTGCACTCGGGTACGGGTTCACAGACATTGGCATTGCATACTGGATTATCCAGGCAGTGATCGCCGTGCTGTTGTTTGCCATTGATTACGTCGCTAACTATTATGGTATCCAGCGAAGCGGGGGAACGAAGTACGGCATCTGGGGAAGCCTGATCGGCCTGGTCGTCGGGCCGTTTATTATTCCGGTTGCTGGTATTCTGATTGGCGCACTTGCCGGAGCTGTCATCGGAGAATTAATTGGGGGCCAGAAGTCGTGGAAACAGCTTGGCAAAATTGGCGTTGGCTCTGTTGGGGGATTTATCGCAAGTGTTATTGTAAAGGGCGGTATATTGCTAGTGAACGCTATTTATATTATAATAATTCTTGTTTAAAAAATGCGAAAATCTGTTTGACGCTTTTTAAGGGAAATGATATAGTAATTACTGTCGTAAAAACGGCAGTAACACATTCCGCAGTAGCTCAGTGGTAGAGCAATCGGCTGTTAACCGATTGGTCGCAGGTTCGAATCCTGCCTGCGGAGCCATGGCGGCGTAGCTCAGCTGGCTAGAGCGTACGGTTCATACCCGTGAGGTCGGGGGTTCGATCCCCTCCGCCGCTACCAATACATTTACATAAGCATACGGCGGTTGTGGCGAAGTGGTTAACGCACCGGATTGTGGTTCCGGCATTCGTGGGTTCAATTCCCATCAACCGCCCCATTTTTTTGTCTGGATTACTCTTAGGGACCCTTAGCTCAGTTGGTTAGAGCAGACGGCTCATAACCGTCCGGTCGTAGGTTCGAGTCCTACAGGGTCCACCACTTTAAAAACAGTGGATGAATATTCTTATGGAGGAATACCCAAGTACGGCTGAAGGGGACGGTCTCGAAAACCGTTAGGAGCTTTACGGCTCGCGAGGGTTCGAATCCCTCTTCCTCCGCCATTATTAAACTATGATTATAAACACAAACGGACTTAATATAGACATCCATTAAACTTTTTCGGCAAAGCCGGGGAAGTTTTTTTGTTTGAAAGCCAGGTTGGCCCGGAAAAGGGACGGTCGTGTATGCAGACATTTTTAAGCTTTTGATTTTCTGATTCTTAGCAAACACTGCCGAATTTTTTATGTTTAAAGAAAAAGCAGAAGGGAATAATCAACCGTGGCAGGCTTTCTAGTTTGAATTAGCCAGAAAGCTGATTTGAAAAATAAGTATTGTTTTGGTAAAGTGAAAGTAGACTAAGTGTAATTTTGTATACTAAATTATTGCATAGTCACTTTGTACAAATCACCAGAACTTTCAAGGAGGGCATTTTGTATGAGTACACATCAACTACCAGATCTACCTTATGCACCAAACGCATTAGAGCCTCATATCGATGAGCAGACAATGAACATTCACCACGATAAACACCACAACACGTATGTAACAAAATTAAATTCAGCCTTGGAAAACCACAGCGATCTTCAAAACAAAAGCGTTGATGAACTGATCAGCGATTTGAACGCTGTACCTGAAGATATCCGTACCGCAGTAAGAAACAACGGCGGCGGCCATTCCAACCACTCCATTTTCTGGAAGCTTCTCAGCCCGAACGGCGGTGGAGAACCAACAGGCGAAGTGGCAGATGCCATTAAGAGCAAGTGGGGGAGCTTTGACAAATTTAAAGAAGAATTCGGCGCAACGGCTACCGGCCGTTTTGGCTCCGGTTGGGCATGGCTCGTCTTAAACAACGGTGAGCTTGAACTTATGGATACGCTCAACCAGGACTCCCCAGTTATGGAAGGGAAAACTCCTCTTCTCGGCCTGGACGTTTGGGAGCACGCTTATTACCTGAAATATCAAAACCGTCGCCCGGATTACGTAGCAGCATTCTGGAATGTTGTGAACTGGGACGAAGTTGAAAAGAATTATCAGGAAGCAAAATAATATTTCTGCAGAATCCGTTCCCCTTTTCGGGAGCGGATTTTTTGTTTTGGCAGAAAGCAGAAGTTCGGCAGCAGCCTCTTTCTGTGCTATAATTAATAAGTGATCAGCAAACATATATACATTAAGAGAGGGATTGCGTGTGGCTTCTGGAAAAAATAAAAAACCTACCATTCCTTTTCGGCTGAACGTTCTTTTTTTCGCCGTTTTTATATTATTTTCTATATTGATTTTGCGGCTTGGGTACGTACAGATCGTTGAAGGTGATACATATGAAGAAGACGTAAATGAGACAGCATCCACTTCTGCAAGCCGCGTTGATGCCCCGCGAGGGATCATGTACGACCGAAATGGCACAGAGCTGGTGGGCAACAACCTTATTCTGACATTAACGTACACGAACCAGAGAAGCTACGAGGACGACGAACGTATTCAGACAGCTGAAGAGCTGGCTGAGCTGATTGAGTTTGATGAAGAAGAAACAGATCGCGATAGCATGCCCGAAAGAAATTTGCAGGATTACTGGCTTTTGACACGGGAAAATGAAGCGGATAAACTCGTTTCGGATAAAGAAGAGCAGCGGCTGATGGAAAACGGTAAAGATCCGTATGAAGTTCAGCTTGACCGGATTACAGACGAACAATTAAATGACATCAGTGACGAAGAACTGGAAGTGGTGGCCATCTGGAGTGAAATGATTTCTGGCTACTACGACTCTCCGCAGCGTGTGAAACGGGATTTAACAGAGGGAGAAGCCACTGCTATTAGTGCCCGCCTCGATGAACTGGAGGGCGTGGATGTAACAAGAGACTTCAGGCGCGACTATCAGTACACAAAGGCGTTTCAAAGTCTGTATGGAAATGTAGGATCGATTCCTCAAGAAACGGTGTCTGAGTTTCTGGCCAAAGGATACCAGCGTTCCGATGAAGTAGGCCAGAGCTTTCTCGAAGAACATTATGAAGATACACTGAGAGGCAAAAAAGGAACCGTCAGTGGTGAAGACGATGAAGCAGAGGAAACGAGTAACGGAAGCCGCGGCAATGACCTGGTGCTGTCGATTGACATGGATCTGCAGCGGGAAGTACAGACGATAATTGACGATCAGATGGGGCAGTCAGAGGGCTCATTTCCAAACGATCAGCAGGCGTACGTGACTGCGATCGACCCGAATACTGGAGAGATACTTGCCATGAATGGCTACGATGACCAGCTCGGGAATGTAACGAACACGTATGAGATGGGTTCCACGATCAAGCCGGCGACAGGTATGATTGGTCTCCAGGAGGAAGTCATTACGGAAGACACGAAAATCAACGACAGGCCGATTGATCTTCCTGGTCCAGGGGGAGAAGTCAGCTCTTCTCATGAAATCGGCACGATAGATGTTGTCGGTGCTATTCAAGAATCTTCCAACGTGTTTATGTCTGAAATTGCAATGCGGCTGATGGATTACGAGTATGGAAGTAACGATGGTTTCAACAATCAAAAAGTGGACGAAGCATATGCGACGATGAGAGACTACTATCACCAGTTTGGCCTCGGGGTGGAGACAAGTGTCGATCTTCCATCAGAAGCTACCGGTTTAAATGCTGGTACACAGGTGCCAGGCAGCTTGTTATTTTTCTCCTTCGGCCAGCTTGATACGTACACGCCGCTGCAGCTGGCGCAGTATTCTGCGACTATTGCTTCGGACGGAAAACGGATGGAGCCGCACCTGGTAAAAGAAATTCGTGAACCTAACCGTAATACCGACGAGATGGGAGCAGTGCTCCACCAGTTTGAACCGAACATGCTGAACCAAGTTAATATTGACAAAGAATACTTTGATATCGCCCAGGAGGGCATGTATGACGTGGTAAACACCGAGCTTGGCACAGCGGACAGCTATTTTACCGATGTAAATATGGAAGTTGCTGGGAAAACTGGTACGGCTGAGCGCAGTGTGCGCAGGGAAAGCGATAATGAAGTAGTAGATGTTAACAACCAGACCTTTATTGCCTACGGGCCGTATGAAGACCCGGAGATTGCGATTGCGGTAGTTGTTCCTAATACTTATTCAAGTGATGAGGGCGGACGATCGGGTATTGCCAACAGCATTGCTGCCGATACGATGCAGGCCTATGAAAATCTTAAAGAAGAGCGCCCGGGGGCCGGCAGTGGTGAAGGTGACGCTGAAGAAGAAAACGGAGAAGAGAATGCGGAAGGCGAAGAAAATGCAGAGGGCGATGAATCATCCGCGGACGAAGAACAGTAATCCTTTGGGAACAACAGCCGGAGGCTGAGCCTCACATTAATACCGTGTTTGCCTGATTTGCCGCTTTTAAGAAAAATCTTCTTAACTTTCCTTGGAAAAACTAACACCACAGACTTGAAGCACAAATAGGAATCTGATAATATTACTAAGTATGAAAAATGTACGAAAGTAGGGAGGGAATCACATGCGTGTACAAATAACGCTTGCCTGCACAGAGACTGGTGACCGTAATTACATTACCAGCAAAAATAAACGCACGAACCCTGAGCGTATTGAATTGAACAAATATTCTCCTCGTTTAGGAAAGCACACTCTTCATCGCGAAACGAAATAAGCAGCAGGAGATTACATCTCCCAGCTGCTTTTTCTTTTGTCTTAAAGCAACGTATAAGGAAAAATAACGTGGAAGGGGGATGCAATTGAATAAACATAGGCTCCGCCAGCAGATAAACAGCTCGTACCAGGCCCTTTCCGGAAGCGAGCGTCTGAAGGCGGAAAAGAAAATTTACGAATATTTATTTCAATGGGACGGCTGGAAACAGGCGGATACGATCGCGGTAACGGTATCACTTAAAAATGAAATAAACACCGGACCGATCATTGAAACTGGCTGGCAGCAAGGAAAGCGGATATGTGTACCTAAAATAGATCCCGAACAGCGTGGAATGGAATTTTATGAAATTCAGAATTTCGGTGAGCTTGAACGCTCGATCGGCCAGATATACGAGCCTAAAAAAAGCGTCTGTGCCCTCGTTCCTCCGGAGCAGCTTGACCTTATTCTTGTGCCTGGTCTAGTGTTTAATAAGGAAGGCTATCGTATTGGATTTGGAGGCGGGTACTATGACCGTTTTCTAAACCGGGCGGATTTTTCCACGGCTGCCCTGATTCATACTTTTCAGCTTCAGGAGCATATTCCGGTAGAAGCGCACGATGTGCCGGTACAGACTCTGATCAGCAGTGACGGGCTTCTTCATGTGGGGTGAAACAGCACTGGGTCTACTGTTCGCGCTGTTTTTACTCACCATTTGGCAAAAACGATCCCTAACGCTTTTCGGTACGATGTCAGCAGGGGTGCTTGGTACGCTTATCTACGTATGGACAAGTTGGCCGGGAACAGCGGCCCTGCTTATTTTTTTTATTAGTTCGACAGCCCTCTCACGCTTGAAAAGGCAGGAAAAGGCCCAGCGGGACAGCTGGCAGGTATGGGCAAATGGGGGGCCGATGCTTTTATTTGCCGCCTTATACAGCGCAGTTCCGTGGGAGGGATTTTTGGCTGCTGCTGTTGGGGCAGTGGCGGCATCGAATGCGGATACGTGGGCTTCAGAGATCGGCCGGCGCTTCGGAGGCCGCCCCTTTCATATTCGCAGTCGAAAACAAACAGAAAATGGATGGTCCGGAGCGGTTTCAACAGTTGGAACACTGGGTGCCTGCGGGGGCGCCGCCCTTATAGGAGGGGCCGTCTTTTACTTATCTGAAGAGCTTGGGATGTTTATGCTTGTTTCCGTGTGTATCGCAGGAGCAGGAGGCTGCTTTATAGACACGTTTCTCGGAGCGTACGCAGAGCGGATAAACTGGTGCAGTGAATGTAAGTCTTACACAGAAGCAGAGGTTCATCACGGCAGAAAAACCATTTATGCTTCGGGCGTTTCATGGATGACCAATAACGCTGTGAATGCGCTAAGCTCTTTTGGCGGCGGGATGATAGTTACAGCATTGTACGCTGCCCTTCTTTTTTCCTTTTGATTTCGCCTTTTGCGGGAGGTTGCTATAATGGAAGGAAGAAAGGTGGCACAAGTACATGCGCTGGACAACAATTTGTTTCGATCTGGACAACACCCTTTATGATCACGAAAAAGCTTTTCAGAAAACAATCAAGGCTGTGTTTGTCTCCATCAGAAAGCAATTAAATAGCGAAGCCCCGTTTGTTCATGAAGACAGATGGTTCGAAGTGTTTAAATATCACTGCGATTTGTTTTGGCAGGAATACGAGGAAGGTAGTCTTACTCAGGAGCAGTACCGGATCAAGCGGTATGAAGAAACCATGCATGTGTTCGGACTTCCGAGTTCGGCCCGCGAAGCACTTAGCTTTCATCAGGAATACGAGCAGCGTCTGCCCGAATTCAGCGAACTATACGAGAGCGTGCCTGATTTGTTGGAATCGCTCACAAAAAGCAACGTGCGCCTGGGGGTTATTACCAATGGGTCGGAGGAGCTCCAAAAAGAAAAGTTTTATCAGCTCGAGCTTGACCGCTGGATAGATCGCAGGCATCTTTTTATTTCGGAAACGGCTGAAGCCCCGAAGCCGAAGGCGGCCATTTTTGACGAAGCGCTGCAGCATTTGGGCAGCCGCAGAGAACAGGCGCTGTTTGTCGGAGACTCCTGGGACCATGATGTAAAGGGAGCGGAAAATGCAGGGTGGGAAGCCTTTTATGTAAACACCCGGGGGGAAGAAAACGATCATTCGTCGAAGACAGTAAGAAAGTTTAGCGATTTTAACAAAGCAGCCCTGTATTTAAAAGAAATAGCGGAAGAAGGACGGCGTTTGGATGTCTAAACGGGAAACGCACCAGTTTTGGAAATTTACAGAGCAGCTCATGGAAGAAGAATCGTTCCGCCTGATTGATGTCGGGCCCGACCGAAAACGTATATGGCTTCAGGGGGACGTGAACGGGCAGCCGTGGGTGGTACGCATGGCGCGCGTAGAATATGAACGCCTTGAACGGTTAGAAGAGGACAGGAGAGAGGCTGAAAAAAGCTTTCACGGCTGGAAGCGCAGGCTTGCCTTAAGGAAAGCAAAATTTGCCAATGTCTATATTACTTCGTATCCGCCCGCTGATATGGAAGCGCCAATGGAGAGCGGAGAACATGAAGCCTATTCCTTTTTGTTCGCCGACGACAATGGACGCGGCATAGCGGATCCGCCTTCGGCCGTCAGTACGTATTTAAAGACTAATGAATGGATATGGGGAGAGCTCGA
Source organism: Marinococcus halophilus (assembly GCF_900166605.1). Taxonomy (NCBI): domain Bacteria; kingdom Bacillati; phylum Bacillota; class Bacilli; order Caryophanales; family Bacillaceae; genus Marinococcus; species Marinococcus halophilus. The sequence goes on along the minus strand of NZ_FVZD01000006.1, from coordinate 1,878,279 downwards.
AGAAGAGCTTGATCCCGAAGAGCATGAACAAAGAGCCTCTTTTTACCGCCGGCAGGCAGAGAACAAACAGCGGGAGCTTGAACAGCAGGATATGTCCTTTTTTTCCAGTGGAAAGCCAATTGTCACTTACACTGTGCTGGCATTACTGGCTGCGATTTTTTTAGTGCTGGAACGCGCTGGCAGCAGCATGAATATCAACACCCTTATTGAGCTGGGGGCGAAGTACAATCCGGGTATTGTCGAAGGAGAATGGTGGCGGCTGGTTACTGCTATGTTTCTTCATATTGGTTTTCTGCACTTATTTATGAATAGTCTGGCCCTGTTTTTTATTGGCGGTATCACAGAACGTATTTACGGCACAGGGCGGTTTATTATTATTTATTTTGCTGCTGGTGTATTCGCCTCGACGGTCAGCTTTGCTATGAACGAACAAGTCTCGGCAGGAGCAAGCGGAGCCATTTTTGGCTGTTTTGGCGCTCTTTTATATCTGGGACTGGCCCATCAGCGCCTGTTTTTCCGTACGCTTGGCATGAATGTGCTTGTGATTCTCGGCATCAACCTGGCATTTGGATTTACCGTACAGGCAGTAGATAACGGGGCGCATATCGGTGGTCTTATTGGCGGGTTCATTGCTTCTGTGTTTGTGCACCTGCCGGGTCACCGCTGGCAGTTTGTGCGTATAGGAGCATTTGTGATGTTTATTTTAGCATTCGCCACCTTTTTCGCTATCGGCATGTACCGGTGGAGCTGAACAAAATACGTAGTAGAAAATTGCCTTTCGCTTGCTATAATGAAAGGAAGCAGGATAACGATGGAATCCATGACAGAAATCCGGACGTGGCTTCGTACGGTCGGAGCCTTCATTTATACAAAAAATCGTTTGATGGACTTAGATTTAATGGAAGAAGAAATCAAGGAAGCGTATCGTAACGGTCTTTTGGATGTCAGAATGTATCAGACTGCTTTATTGACGATAAAAAGAGAACGACGAATCGAGCAGGAAAAGGGGTAAACAAATGGCTGGAAAATATGTAATAGGAATCGATATCGGCGGCACTGCAGTGAAGATGGCTCTGTTCGATCAAAACGGCGGCATGGACCACAAATGGAGTATCAAGACGAGTAAGGAAGAAAACGGAAAATACGTGCTCGATGAAATAGCCGCATCCATTCAGCATGAGCTTCAAGAAAAGCACATCCCGTTGACGGAAGTCGCCGGCGCCGGCGCGGGGCTTCCGGGGTTTATTGACATAGAAAAAGGTATTATTGAATTTGCAACAAACATAGGCTGGAAAGACTATCCGGTCGCACGTATTCTTGAAGATAAGCTTGGATTCCCCGTAGCGCTCGACAACGATGCCAACCTGGCAGCCGCAGGGGAATATTGGAAAGGCGCCGGCACAGACGTCCGGAACATGATTTTTATTACCCTCGGTACGGGCGTTGGCGCGGGCATTGTGCTTAATGGGAATTTGGTGAACGGCAAAGACAACATGGCTGGGGAAGTTGGCCATGTGACCGTCAAACCAGAGGGAGGCCGGCTTTGTAACTGCGGGAAGCGTGGCTGCCTGGAAACTATCTCATCAGCCACGGGCATGGTCCGGGGGGCTCTGGAGCATATAGACGAAGCAGAGGGCTCTCCGATTTATGATGTGCATCAGCGCGGAGAAGAAATTACCACCAAGGACTTGTTCGCGTACGCGACATCCGCGGACCCTTATTGTGCCGGCGTGATTGATCATGCTATGTATTATTTAGGGCTTGCCGTCGGCAATATTGCCAACACCCTGAACCCCGAGCGGATCGTGATTGGAGGCGGGGTGGCAGCTGCCGGTGACGATTTACTGCATACGCTTCGTGCTCATTTTGATGTTTTCGCGCTCGACAAAGTAAAAAAAGGAACAAATTTTGTCATTGCGGACCTCGGGAACGACGCTGGCGTAGCGGGAGCCGCGTGGCTGGCGAAACAACATTACATGAACGACTGAGACAGAAAAAACGATTGTTAAAAAGGGGCTAAAAACATGGAAAACTACCGTGTGGAACGTGACTTTTTAGGAGAAAAGAGAGTGCCTAAAGACGCTTATTACGGCATCCAGACGCTCAGGGCAAAAGAAAATTTTCCAATAACCGGGTACCCGCCGCACACGGAATTAATTAAAGGGTTTGGGTACGTTAAAAAAGCTGCGGCCACGGCGAATACAGAAGTCGGTTTTTTAAATGAATCAATTGCCGAGGCGATCATCGAAGCAGCAGATGAGGTCATTGAAGGCAAATTTGATGATCAATTTATCGTGGACTCTATTCAGGGCGGAGCAGGTACTTCCTTTAATATGAATGCAAACGAAGTCATCGCCAACCGAGCCATTGAAATACTCGGAGGCGAGAAAGGGGATTACCTGCGGGTCAGCCCGAACACTCACGTAAATATGGCCCAATCCACCAATGATTCCTTTCCGACCGCTATTCATATTTCAGCACTGCGCCTTTCCAGGGGTCTTGTAACTGCGCTTGATAACTTAATCGAGGCGATGGGTGAGAAAGAAGAAGAGTTTGACAATGTGATTAAAATGGGACGAACACATCTGCAGGACGCAGTGCCTATCCGCCTCGGCCAGGAGTTCGGAGCCTACCGCAGGGTGCTTACAAGAGATCTGCGGCGAATTAAGCGTTCAGTGGATCATTTGTATGAAATTAACCTTGGGGCGACAGCTGTCGGTACAGGGCTTAATGCTATGCCTGAATATATCGGGCGTGTAGCAGAGATTCTTGCCGAGCATACTGGGATGCCTTTTTACAGCGCCACCGATCTGGTGGATGCAACGCAGAATACGGATTCCTACACTGAATTATCTGCGGCACTTAAAGTACATGCCATTAACCTTTCCAAAATGGCGAATGATCTCCGCCTGATGAGCTCTGGCCCGAGGACCGGCTTAAATGAAATCAACCTTCCTTCCCGACAGCCGGGGTCCTCAATTATGCCAGGAAAAGTGAACCCGGTAATGTGCGAATTAATTAACCAGATTTCTTTTCAGGTGATTGGGAACGATCATACAATCAGCCATGCCTCGGAAGCGGGCCAGCTTGAATTGAACGTAATGGAACCGGTCCTCGTATTTAATCTGCTTCAGTCGCTGTCTGTGCTACAGAATGGCTTAAAGGTGTTTCAGGAATACACGATTGAAGGCATTACAGCCAACATTGACCACTGCCGAAACATGGTGGAGCGGAGCGTAGGCATTATTACAGCTATTAACCCGCATGTTGGGTACGAAACAGCAGCCCGCATCGCAAGAGAAGCCATCGAGACCGATCAGAGCGTACGCTCCATCTGCATCGAGCGGGGAATATTGTCGGAAGAAGAGCTTGATGAAATTCTGGATGCCAAAGAAATGACCAAGCCGGGGATCGCCGGTTCTAGATTCATGTACGGCGAGTAAAGGGCGGGATGAAAATCCGCGGGCTTTCTTGTCAGCATGGAGTGCTTTTCTTTGGAGCCTCCTCTATCAGCAGAGCTTATATTGACAGGGAAGGAAAGATCCACAATGAGCTGCTTCCGCTTTCCCTGCGGTCTTACTTAAAGGTAATGACAGCAGTTGCAAGTGCCATGCCTGGGTGGTACAAGCTTGCAGCTGCGGCGTGGTTCACAGCCGCAGCCTTTCAACTGCTTCCGTTTTATACATTTCTGCTGTTTGCCATGGGAACACATTTTATTTTTCCGGAACAGCTTAAAAAGTTTCACGGGGCGGAACACAAAATTTTCAGCTTTTCGGGGGTCCCGCGAAAAAGCTCCTGGAGAAGAATCAAGCTTGCTTCAATTACAAATCCCCAATGCTCCACCAATATTGTGTTTATATACTTCATTTTGTTTCTTGTTATGGCGTCTCCGGTTTACATTGTTTCTTCTCCGGGAAATGTTTTTATAGCTGTCAGTGCCTATATATCACTGCCAATGGCTTTTGCGGCAGAAAAAGTGCTTCAACGGCACTTTGCAGGCAGCAGAAAAACATGGCTGAAGCCTTCGTATTGGCTTCAACGAAACATTACTTGTTCGGTGCCGGAGAAAGTACATGTTCAAACCGCAATTACGGCTTTTCGCACGCTGGCTGAACATGAATTTCCACACCGGCTCCGACGAAAACGAAAGGAGCAGTTATCTATGGCAATTGTTGATGTGACAGTCTCTCCTATAGACAAACAGGGGACTGGGATGTCGGACACCGTGGCAAAAATTCAGGACGTGCTCGAAAAGCATAACGATAAAATCGATATTGAAATGACACCGATGAGTACCCTTCTCGAAGGAAATATTGATGATCTGCTTCAGGCAGTCAGAGAGATACACGAGATCCCATTTCAGGAAGGCTACCAGCGGGTGTCAACAAATATCCGTATTGATGACCGCCGGGACGCAGAAGGAAAGCAAATGAAAAAGAAAATGGAGTCCGTGCAGAACGCAAGAAAACAATAGCACGAGAGTAAAGCCGGCAGAATTATTCTGCCGGCTTTACTTATGCTCTGTACGGAAGCGGGCTTCATAAATAGAAGATTTCCATTCTGTTGGGTAAACCACCTGTTTGGAAAACCCCATACGGTGGCGGGCCGTGAATTTAGTTTCGCCATGCCTGCTTTCTTCCCACTCCACGCTCCCCTCGGGCATGGAGAGGAGGCCGGCTTCGGAAGGAGCTTCAATATAAATATTTTCAGCATTCCGTATCATCCATTTCACATCCTGGGAGCCGAACTCTTCATTCTGCTGAAGCAGCTGAAGCTTTAAAAGCCCCGCAGCCAGTATCATGAATAAAAAGACAAACAGAAGAAAGAAGATGGTGGAAGGAAGGATAAAGCCTTCACGCAGTGCGGAGTTTCTCTTTGGCTGTATGGTAGGAAAGAAAGGTGCGGATCGGCTGTCCATTATTTAATATCACCTCCACATCTGCGCCGTAATCCCCGGCCTCAACAAAAAAAGCAGAGGCTCCCTGAAGCATAATTTCAAACCCTTCATTATCTACTCGGCGTATCACCCGGCCTTCTGACATGAAATATTCGTACGTGTTTTCATGGGCTTCAATGTAGAATCGCTGTTCTTCATACGTTAGTGTGTGAGCGGTCTGCATATCCTCTTCCATTTGCTGAACAAATAAACGCGCTTCAGTATCAGGCGCAGGGACGTCGGTTAAAAGCAGGCTGCTGAATTTTGCGGCGGCGAGAGCCCAGAGGCTGAACAGTATAAGCGTAATAATCATCTCAGGAAGCGTGATGCCTTTATTGTTTCGGAAGTACATAGACACACTGCTCGTTTCTCGTGTCTTCGATGGAAGTACACACGTTATAGCCTTTTTTGTGTACCTTAATATGAACATGGATTTTTCCTTTCGTATAGGCAGCGGGGGCGACAGCAGCAGAAGCAGACTGGTGAATACGCCCTGCTTCCTTTTCCATCACGTACAGCTGCTCGTAATACAGCTGCTGGCTGCCCCAGGTCTTGTAAGTCTGATGAAGCAGGGGAAGTGTAAGTAAAAACACAGCAAATAGAAGTGAGAGAGCGCTGACGGCTTCGATCAAGGTAAAGCCATTACGGGGATTTCTCAACACGAAGCCGCCCCCTTCCGATTTGAAAGATAAAACGGTACGACTGGGACGGGCCGTGGAGAATTATGGTCCCTGGTTTTTTAATAGCGCCATTTCCATTATAGGATATCTCTTCGAAGAAAATCTTGGAGGTGGTAGGCGAAAAAAATCCTTCGGGGATGGTCCGGTGGATGTAGAGTTTGTTGCGGTCGTTGCCTCTAAGAATATAATAGTTCTCCTCCTGTTTCCACTCCATGCGGGTGGAGGTGTTATAGGAGTACGCATAGTGCTGGCTGTAAACGAGGTCCGCCTCCAGCTGCTTGACGAAATGATCTTCACGTGCATTCTCGTATGCTGACGAGAAATGAATAAACGGCACGGCAGCAAGTACGCTGAAAATAAGCAGTACTGCGATAGCTTCCGGGAAGGTATAGCCCCGTGAACAGAAAAAAGACATCAGGATCCTTTACTTACAGCTCCGTTACTGTAAACGAGCGGGGTATTGTCCGGGCAGGTAATAGTTTCTACATAATCAGCCTCCACAAGGTCCTGCAGGGAAGAGGGTTCACTGCCATACTCCACTTCGTATGCTGCGGCCTGGGTTTCTAAAAGCTGAATAGTGGCATCGCATCCTTTAGACTGGGCAACCTGATTGTTTGTACCGATATTTGGGATCGCAATTAAAAGAAGCACGGTAATAATAAGCAGCACAATCAGCATTTCCACCATGGTGAAACCTTTACTGTCTTTAAACATAGTTTTTTTCCTTTCTAGAGGCCCGGGATTGGCGAAGCAGCTGGAGTAAAGAAGCGATGTCTTCTTCTTTATGGTTTTCAAGATCCGTCAAGCGTTTTTCAAGAACCAAAAGTCGTTCAAAAAAATAATCGTGAGGTATTTGCATAAATAGTCGCTCCTTTTTATTGTATAGAAGTAATCATGTGGTACATAGGCAAAAATACGGCAGCAAAAAGACTTAAAATTAGAATGCCGACGGAAAAGAAAAGAATAGGCTGGGCGGCCATGGTCAACCGCTGGATGCTCGTTTCGAGTTTATGCTGCGTTTGGCTGCTGTATTGTACAAGCACCTTGCCAAGAGATCCAGTGGACTGCCCGTATTGAACCGCCTGCCTAAGGCTTTCGAGATACCAGGGAGGCCGGAACGTTTCTGCCAGAGGAGTCCCGGAAGTAAGCAATTGCTCGAGGCGCCCTCCTTCTTCCTGAAACAACGGAGAGTGTGCCTGATTTTTTAAGACAAGACAGCTTTCGGCAAGAGAGAGGCCATTTAATAGTAGGTAGCCGAACTGCTCGGCAAAAGAGGAGGTAGTCCTCATAGCAATAAAAGGGCGGAGAAACGGCACCCTTGACCAAAAAAGAATCCGTGTAGAAGCAGGCTTTGGCCGGACAGCAAAAGCGTAAAACAGCCCGAACCCCGCCAGCAGAATAAAAATGGATACAAAAAATACAGGGGCAAAGGAAATCATTTTCATCATCATTCTGGTATAAAAGGGGAGGTCCATGCTCAGCTGTTCAAACAGCTCGAGAAACTGGGGGAAAAGATAGCGCACAAAAACATAAGCGAGAACAATCAGGAGCCACAGAAGAAACATTGGATAATACAAAACTTTACGAAAGCTGCTCCATGCTTCCAGCCGGTTCATAAAATGGCTGCCTGCTGCAGCTAATCCTTCGGAAAGACGTCCGGACTGTTCTGCAAAATAAACAAAAGCAGCAATGTCGGAGGGGAAATGGTGGTCAAGTAAAAGCTGATGCAGTTCCCGGCCGCTTCGAAGGTGTCTTCGTATGCTTCGAAGAGAGTCAGTGACGAAAGCAGGCTGTTCCCAGGAAAGCATTTGAATGGATTGATCCAGATGATAGCCGCTGCCAAGCAGTTCACCTAGCTGCTGAAGAAACAGTGCTTTCGCTTCCGGCTTCCAGTTCTTTTTTGACAGCCGGCTCATAAAGGAGCCTCTGAAAAGGTTTCTTTACCAAATAAGCCGAGCGCGTATCCTCGTTTCAACTGGTCATTCATTCGGGAGAAATCGAGTGGTTGATCGGAATGAAGCATGGAATGAATATCTGGACGTGTGGAAAAATCAAATAACGCTAGTCGCCTGGGAGCGGAAAGAGAAGAAGTGGAAACGAGCCGTTGGTGGGCGATGAAGGTAATAGTTTCAAACAAATCTGTTTTTGAGAGCCCAAGGTCGAGCAATCTGCGGAGCACCCCGAACGTACTGCCGGCATGCAGAGTAGTGAGCACCAGATGGCCGGTGAGCGCCGCCCGCAGTGCCAGATGTGCTGTTTCCCCGTCCCGGATCTCCCCTATCATAATTACATCCGGGTCATGCCGCATGGAAGCTTTCAGCAGAGAAGCATAGGTCAGGCCGGCTTTATCATTGACTTCGGTTTGGATGCAGCCGGGAAGACGAAGTTCGACAGGGTCTTCGATCGTGATGATACGCTGTGGCTGGGTGGAAAGCAGATGTTCAAGCATAGCGTAAAGAGTAGTAGATTTTCCCGAGCCTGTGGCACCGGTTAAAAGAACCAGCCCTTTACGGGAAGCAAGCACGTTTTCGAATGAGCGGGTAGTGTGGGAAGTTAAAAACAGCTGTGGAAAGGTATAGTGAAAGGTTTGCGGAAGCAGCCGGATAGAAAAGCTTTCCATACGTTCTGAAGGCATGGTAGAAAGGCGAAGGTGTACTGGAGGATGAAGCGAGCGGTACGTAAGAGAGCCGTCCTGCGGACGTCTTCGTTCACCGATATCCATACCGGCTCTGAATTTCAAATGGGTAATGAGCCTGTGTGCGAAAGCCGCTGAATAAGTGTCTGAAAGCTCGAGACGTCCGTGAATACGAAAATATAGAGAAGCTTCTGCATAAGACGGCAGCAGATGAATATCCGATGCCCCTGCAGCTATTGCCTGCTGCACCAACTGCCGTGTAAACGATTCGATATTGGTCAAGGCCTCACCTTCTTTCTGAAAAGTAATTTTATTATATGGTAAAACTGCGCAATAATCTACCATTTTTTTCAAGTAAATAATTTTTTAAAGCGAACGTAACGGACTTAGGGGTATGATAGAATATAAAAGACTGCTCATTATTCCCTTAAGGATTTAAAACCGACTTGACACATAAGAATTATACGGATAAAATTGAGCGTAATAAAATGACCAGTTTATACACATGGATAAAATAAAGACAGAGAAAAAATTATTTTGTCCTTAGAATGATAAGATTGCAGTTAAATTTATTTGTGAGGTGGAGAGAGTGCAATTGCAGGTTACCAATAGTCCTTTTAGCCAGGAGCAGGTAGATTTACTGAACCAGCTCCTGCCAACATTAACAGAAAATCAGAAAATTTGGTTAAGTGGGTATTTAGCTTCCCAGGCGAGCGCGGGAGCAGCACCGGCAACAGCTGAAGCACCTGCTGTCCAAGAAACACCGGCACAGCAGGCCGAACAGGCCGAAACGGCTTCCAAAGAAGTAACTATTCTATTTGGCTCTCAGACTGGAAACGGCCAAATGATAGCCGAAGACAGCTCGAGAAGGCTGAAGGACCATGGATATAATGTAACCGTAAGTTCGATGGACGATTTTAAGACAAAAAATATGAAAAAGATTGAAAACCTTTTGGTTATTGTAAGTACACACGGAGAAGGCGATCCACCGGATAACGCTCTTTCCTTTTATGAGTTCCTGCACGGACGTAAAGCTCCGAAACTTGAAGATGCACGCTTTTCTGTGCTTGCACTCGGTGATACTTCTTATGAACATTTCTGCCAGACAGGTAAAGATCTGGATCAGCGGATCGAAAACCTTGGAGGTACTCGTCTGTATCCGAGAGTAGATTGTGATGTTGATTTTGACGACGATGCTGAAGAATGGATCCAGGGGGTTCTATCAAGCCTGAATGAGCTTCAGGAAGAAACAGCACAGGCAGCAGCGGCCCCTGCAGGAGCAGCCGCACCAACTGCTCCGACTGCAGAGCAGCCGGCATATTCAAGGACAAATCCGTTTCGGGCCGAAATTTTGGAGAACATTAATTTAAACGGCAGAGGATCCGCAAAGGAAACCCGCCACGTAGAGCTATCGCTTGAAGGCTCAGGTTTAACCTTTGAACCAGGGGACAGCCTCGGCATGTTCCCGGAAAACGATCCGCTTCTGGTGGACCAGCTAATCCGTGAAATGGACTGGAACCCGGAAGAAACGGTAGTATTGAACAAGCAGGGAGATATTCGTTCGCTTCGGGAAGCACTCCTCTCTCATTTTGAAATTACAGTATTAACGAAACCACTGCTCGAAAAAATGAGCAAACTGACAAATAACGAAAAGCTTCAGGAACTCCTGGAAACAGGACAGGCTGATGAGCTGCGCACGTACCTTGAAGGACGCGACCTGTTAGATTTATTAAAGGATTATGGACCGTGGCAGGGGGGAGCTGCCGACGTGGTGGGTAATCTGAGGAAAATACCGCCTCGCCTGTACTCCATTGCAAGCAGCCCATCTGCCAATCCGGATGAAGTGCATTTAACGGTAGGCGCAGTTCGTTACGATGCCCACGGGAGGCCACGCACTGGCGTTTGTTCTGGACAGTGTGCAGAACGCACAGAGCCGGGGGATACGCTCCCTATTTACATTCAGCACAACCCGAATTTCAAGCTTCCGGAGAACCCGTCTGCCCCTGTGATCATGGTAGGGCCCGGAACTGGAATCGCGCCATTCCGTTCATTTGTTGAAGAGCGGGAGGAAGTGGAAGCGGACGGAAAATCCTGGCTGTTTTTCGGAGACCAGCATTTCCGGACCGATTTTCTCTATCAGACAGAATGGCAACAGTGGCTTGAAGACGGTTCCTTATCCAAAATGGATGTAGCCTTCTCGAGAGACAATGAAGAAAAAGTATACGTTCAGCACCGGATTCTTGAAAACAGTGGAGAGGTGTACCAGTGGCTGCAGGATGGCGCGTTCCTATACATCTGCGGTGATGAAAAGCGGATGGCCCATGACGTACATGAAGCTCTCGTGACCGTGCTTGAAAATGAAGGAAATATGACCCATGAAGAAGCTGAAGCGTACATGCTCGATCTTCAGCAGCAAAAACGCTACCAGCGTGACGTATATTAATAACTACCGGGGAGGAATTAAACGCATATGTCAGAATACACTAGCTTAAAAAACATTCAAGATGCCCCGTTAGATGGCATGGAGCACTTGAAAAAAGACAGTAACTTCTTACGCGGTACGCTTGTTAAAACAATGGCAAATCCTATCACTGCAAGCATTCCTGAAGCAGATGGAAAGCTGATGAAGTTTCACGGAAGCTATATGCAGGATGACCGGGACCTGCGCAACGAGCGCCGCCAGCAAAAGCTTGAACCCGCATACCAGTTTATGCTCCGCGTACGTTTGCCGGCAGGCGTCATTACACCGGAACAGTGGCTCACAATGGACGAAGTGTCGCATAAATACGGCAACGGCACTCTCCGGCTCACTACCCGGCAGACGTTTCAAATGCACGGGATTCTCAAATGGAATATGAAAAAGAATCTGCAGGAAATTAATGCAGCCATGATGGATTCGATCGCCGCCTGTGGAGACGTTAACAGAAACGTTATGTGTAACGTGAACCCGCATCAATCCGATGTGCATGAAGAAGTATATGAATATTCCAAACAGATCAGCGACCATTTGCTGCCGCGCACCACGGCCTATCATGAAATTTGGCTTGATGAAGAAAAAGTGGCGGACAGTAAAGAAGTAGTTGAACCCATCTACGGCGAAACGTATCTGCCGAGAAAATTCAAGATCGGCGTAGCAGTGCCCCCCTCCAATGATATTGATGTTTTCTCCCAGGACATCGGATACATTGCCATTGTGGAAAATGGGGAGTTGCAGGGCTTTAACGTCTCCGTTGGCGGCGGCATGGGGATGACGCATGGTGAGCCGGATACGTACCCGCAGCTTGGGCGTGTGATCGGCTTTGTGCCAAAAGAAGAAGTGGTGAATGCTTCCGAGAAGCTGCTGACGGTCCAGCGCGACTACGGCAACCGTTCCAACCGGAAAAATGCCCGGTTCAAATATACGATTGACCGTTACGGGGTTGAATGGCTGAAAAGCGAATTGAACGAGCGTCTCGGCTATGAAGTAGAGGCCGCCCGTCCATATGAGTTCGAAAGCAACGGGGACGAGTATGGATGGGTTAAAGGCAATGACGGTAAATGGCATTTTACCCTGTTTATCGAAAATGGGAGAATCAAGGATCAGGAGAACTATCAATTAATGACCGGCCTTCGTGAAATAGCCAAAATTCACACCGGTGATTTTCGAATGACACCGAACCAGAATGTGGTTATTTCTGATATTACGAGCCATAAAAAACGGCAGATCAATAAATTGATTGAGGATTATGGCCTTACAGATGGAAAACACTATTCTGCTCTCCGCCGGAATTCTATGGCCTGTGTGGCTTTCCCGACCTGTGGACTCGCGATGGCAGAAGCCGAGCGTTACCTTCCGTCCTTGGTCGATAAACTTGAAGTGATGCTTGAGGAGCAGGGCCTGCGGGATGAAGATATTATAATCCGCATGACGGGCTGTCCAAATGGCTGTGCCCGTTCTGCGCTTGGGGAAATCGGCTTTATCGGAAAAGCTCCCGGTAAATATAACATGTATTTAGGAGCAAGCTTTAACGGAGACCGCCTTAGCAAGCTTTATCGGGAAAATATCGGGGAAGAAGAGATACTAAGCGAGCTTGAACCAATGTTTGCCCGTTTTGCCAAAGAGAGGTATGAAGGAGAGCATTTTGGGGATTTCGTTATCCGCGCAAATTATATTGAAGCAACTACTGACGGCACAAATTTTCATGACTGATAAAAACGGGGGCAGCTTACGCTGCTCCTGTTTTTTATGAAATTAAAAAGATATTTTCCGGCAGCAGCTTTTAGTTTCAGGGTTGTATCCTGTTTCTATGTGCCATAAGATGAACTATAGTGCGATGAGGCAATTATGAGCAAGGTAATAGAACTATGCAGGAGGCAGTCATGAGTATAAGAATCCGAACCGTAGAAGCAGAAGATATTCCGGAACTTGCAGAAGTAATGCAGACATACATTGTAGACCACTATGATCACCCCGATCCCGGCATCGGCAAATTAAAAACGTTAATTAAAAAACTTTTGGCCCAGCCAGAAACAGGCATTCAATTTATTGTGGAGCATTACGGTGACCTGATCGGCTTTGCTACTTTATACCAGACATTCAGCACCCTTAAGGTTAAAAAAACAGCTATCTTAAACGATCTGTATATCACTCCGGAGTTTCAGGGGCATCATTACGGGAAAGAGCTTCTCGAATTTGTGCTTTCTTATGTACAGTCGGAGGATTTTGCCGGAATGGTGCTTGAAACAGACCGGATGAATCACAAAGCACGAAGGCTTTACGAGTCGCTCGGCGGGGCAAAAAGTGCCTGGACTCATTACGAGTGGGAGTTTTAAGTGGCGAACAATGTTTTACTCTGATAAAGTTTGAGCAGGCTAAAGGATTTATGCTAAAATCTTCTTTGTGCGTTTAACACACATTCATATACATAAACGATCAAAGAAGAGAAACGAGGGAAACAAAGTGGAGTACGCAGTTATTGTTTCAGTGCTGGTATTAATTGTACTGAGTCTCTTCCGGCTGAATGTCATTCTTGCACTAATGGGGGCAGCAGTCACCGCAGGACTGATCGCCGGACTTTCATTTACCGATTCCGTCGAAATGCTCGTATCAGGCATGGGCGGCCGGGCGGATACCGCTCTCAGCTATATCCTGCTCGGTGTTTTTGCTGTCATGATTGGTTATTCGGGTATTACAGGTTTTTTAGTTACGCATTTAGTGAAGCTGTTAAAGAATAAACGGGCGGCTTTACTGCTGACTATTGCAGGGGTGGCCTGCCTGTCGCAGAATGTTATCCCAGTACATATTGCCTTTATACCAATACTCATCCCGCCGCTTTTGTATTTGTTTGACCATATGAAAATCAACCGGCGGGCGGTGGCGGTCAGCTTGACTTTCGGCTTAAAGGCGCCGTATATGCTGATTCCTGCAGGATATGGTTTAATATTTCATCAAATTATACAGGAGAGCATGAACGAAAACGGCATGAATATTGCTTTCGGACAGATTTGGCAGGCGATGCTTATTCCAGTAGTGGGCATGGTGGCCGGTCTGCTGGTGGCTGTATTCATTACGTATCGCAGGGAAAAAGAAACCGGGGCAGGAAACGTAGACGTTACAGAAGCGGAAAATGGCTTGAAAAACACAAATAAATTCCGGTTGTCACATCTATTGACGTTAATTGCGATCGTCTGTGCGCTCGTGGTTCAGGTATGGACAGAATCTTTAGTAATTGGTGCGTTGACAGGTATTGCAGCCATGTTCATTTTCCGGGTGGTGCCAATTATAGAGGCCGACCAGACAGTGAATGACGGTGTACGCATGATGGGGATGATCGCCTTTGTTATGCTGCTTGCCTCCGGATATGCTACCGTGCTCCAGGACACAGGAGCAGTGGAGGAATTAGTGGCAGTTACTTCTGACATACTTGGAGGAAGCCAGCTGCTCGGGGCAGTAGTAATGCTTTTAACAGGGCTATTGATTACCATGGGCATCGGCTCTTCGTTTGGAACGATTCCTATCCTTGCAGCGTTGTTTGTGCCACTGAGTGCCTCACTCGGCTTTTCACCGCTTGCTACAGCAGCTTTAATCGGCACTGCTGGAGCAATTGGAGACGCGGGCTCCCCGGCTTCTGACAGCACACTCGGCCCAACAGCGGGGCTGAATGCTGATGGCCGTCATGATCATATTTGGGACACATGTGTACCCACATTTCTACACTTTAATATCCCCTTGTTTATCTGTGGCCTGGCAGCGGCGTTTATTTTATAGCATCCATCCAGTAAATCCATTCATTGCAAAATTGATTCAAAACAGGTAAAGTGAAATGTGAATAAAAAATGAATGTTTTATACAGACGATAGAAATTTTTAGACAATAGGGCTGAAAATAAGTCGTTATAGTGACGGAAGATAAGGTTCATGGACCCTTTTTCGGAGGACTCCACGTACAACCAAATAACATAGTGATTGATGCAGGATCGTTAGACATTTGAGCTAAACGGTAAGCTACAAAGGATATTTTTCCTCTGTGGCTTTTTTTATGCTTTTATAAGGCTTCGCGCGTTTCTTTAGGTTGCTGTATATAAGCTTGTACAACAAGATAAGGTTTGAAAGAAAAGGAGAAGAGTGTCATGTCAGAAGTAAAGGAAGTGCAATCAGCAATAGCTGGATATATCGGAAAGGTATTGCGGGAGAGTTTTGGAAAAGGCCCAATCTCTGTACATACGACATGGGCACCGCCGTATTTTTGTGTCCATATTCGTGATTTTCTGGTACCGATGGAACAAATTTTGATTCAAAAAAATGAGGGCAGAAAAGTGGAAGAGCTTAGGGAGATGCTGATGGGTGTCCTGTATGCCGATATTAAAGCAGAGCTTGAAGCAGTGACTGGAGAGGAAATACTCGACATTTACACGAACTGGAACCTGCACCATCGCTCCGGGGTCATTTTTGGTACAATCGATACGCCTTTGGAGCAGGAATCCGGCACAGCGTATAAATGGCAGGAAGAGGTAAACAGCGTAGTGAAAAAAGCGGGAGAAAATAAAGAAGGGCTCTCAGCTGTAGTAGATACAAAGCCTTTAAACCACCGCGTAGTACTGATTGAACGAACCAGTGTATTGACCCCGGTAGAGCGCCAGCTTATTGAGGAAGGCCATGCCGGGGAAATTGAAGCCGCGAAAACGACACTTGTGAAAAGCATTATTGAAGAAACAAATTTACTGGCTCTGATGCCCCGGGAAGTGATTGATCCGTTTATTATCTGGGACTTAGACAAAGATATTAATTATTTAATATTTATCTGCAGCAGCAAGGAGTCTGAAGCAAAATAAAGCCGCACATTTATAGATGAAGTGCGGCAGGAATATTATAGGGAAGTTGGTTTTACTACAATTTCTTCTTTTTGGGCGGCGTATTTATGATACAGAGATTTTAAAGGATGCCTGGTGTTTGGCTGCCACGGTTTTTCCGGGCCGGTATAATGGACAACGGCCGGGTTTCCGGCAGCGCTGGTTACCTTTTTTCCCTGCCTGGTATCGGGCACAGCCTTCAGGAACATATCGGTCATCGTATTCCATTTCGGGTGGAGCTCGAACCAATGGTTATAAAGCACAGCATTCAGACCGTCCTGGTCGTGGTAAAGCATCCGGCTTTCATGCTTCTGGATAAACTGAACGACCTGATCGGTCACCTGGTGTTTTTTCCAATTCGGAACCTGAATCATCATCACTCCGGAATTAAAATACTTAGCTTCGGGGGGCATAAATAGGTCATCATTACGGTAAAAACCGCCGAAGTTTTCTACTGCGGCAATAACCTGGCGCCGCAAGGGAACCTTCCAGAGTACTGTAATATCCTCTTGAATGATGGTATCGCAGTCGATATACAATACTTTATTTACGTCGGTAAACAAGTATGGAATGGATAACCGGTAATAGGCAGCGTTAGTAATGTGATAAGAATATTTATGGTTTGCCTGAAAAAGGTTTTTATACTTGTTTGTGTCGATCGCATGGAAGACGACACGGGATTTAAAATGAGCTCCGAGTTGTTCGAGCATTTGCTTTTGGTAGCTGCTCCAGCCAGTTTCGATAACGTGAAATTCGATACTTTCCGGCTTCGCTGTGTTCGTAAGCAAGGAAGTCAGGGAAACAGCTGTATGCTCCGCATAATTTGCGTCAGCAACCGTTGTAACAATATAGGGAGAAGAATAAGACATTGCAAGCACTCCTTCATGGGGTAATAGTAATAATCTGGTTTAGTCACAGAAGCACCCGATGCATGCCTGGAACTAAAAAGAATCAGCGCTCGGGCTTTTTCTTTTCAGCTTATGATTAGCTCCCAATGGTCTAACTCATTGCTGCTGAAGCCTAGTAGAGTCACTTTTAAAAACAGCATAAAAATATGCAGGTAACTATACATATATCCCTGACGCATCTTTTTGAAACAATAAAACGGGGTATTGAGGAAAAATGAACTGTTAGAACTAGATTTAACGCTTGCTGCTTCTAATTTATATTAAAAAAGATGACGGTATTCATATATTCAGGTAATGGCTGCATGTTAAGGTGAAATAGAACAAAACAAGGAAGGAGATAAAATAAATGGATATGAGTGAAGTCACCGCCAAGCTGATAGAAGCAAAAAATCGAAAAAGAGCTACTTATCAGGATCTAGCGGAAGCTGTGGGTCGCAATAAAACATGGGTGGCTGCTGTTATTCAGGGCCAGGCATCGATGGATGAAAAAGAAGCAGAAGCGCTCTTGAACTACCTTGAAATTCCTTATGAGGAAATCAAGCATGAACTGGTGACGCCACCGTACAAAGGCTCATTAAGCGAAGACGTTCCAACAGATCCGCTTATTTATCGATTCCATGAAATTACTCAGGTATACGGCACCACATTAAAGGAAATTATTCATGAAGAATTCGGTGATGGCATTATGAGCGCCATCGATTTTAAAATGGACGTAGAGCGTGAGGAGGCTCCAGGTGGAGACCGGGTAGTAGTCACGTTGAACGGTAAATTTCTCCCGTACACAAAATGGTAAACGACTAAAGCCATCATAAAAGAGACGCCTTTCCAATCAAAATGGAAAGGCGTCTTTTCATTTCACTATAAAAGCCAATAAGTAGATTAGTCTACTACGGTTACTTCAACGCTTCGGCGCCCAAAAGAGTATGCTTCAGATTTGCTTGGAACGTGAACATCAATGCGATTTCCGTTAATGGCTCCGCCAGTATCCGCTGCCGTATAAGTACCCATGCCTTCGATTTGTACTTCAGAGCCGAGTGGAATAACATCAGGGTCTACAGCTATTACTTTTGCATAACGGTTGGTATTTAAGTTAACCCCTGTAGCAGTGATGCCGCTGCAGCCTGCGCAGTCAGCTGTATAAGCAGTAGCTTCAACTGTCATGGACTCTCCGCCGGAAGTGTCTTTAGAGCTGCTGCTTTCAGAAGTGGAGGCAGATTCTACTGCTTCCTTGCCGCTGCCGTCCGCTTCAGAGCTTTCTACAGCCTCATTTTCACTGGAACTGCTGGAGCTTTCCCCATAAAGTGCTGCTTTTGTATTTGGCCCGATGATACCATCGACCGTAAGACCTTCGTCAGCCTGAAAATCACGAACAGCAGCTGCAGTGATTGAACCGAAAATTCCGTCCACTTCGTAATCGTAGTACCCTTTATCGTCGAGTACAGACTGGGCTTCGGATACGGAATCATTGGAATCGCCCTGAACAAGCAGACTGTCTGATGCGTCACTTACCGCTGGTGCTGCAAAAGCTAAAGCTGTACCAAGAACTGCGCCGCCGATCCAATGTGAAGCTTTCGTAGTTTTCATCATAATTAAAAAATTCCTCCTCAGAGAGTATAAAAATTTTTATTTGTAAGTATTTAATGTTAATGAATGTGAGCAAATAAGTTTTGAGATACGTATGGTGAATTAGCCTGTCGCATGTTTGTAAATTTAACTTGAAGCAGAAAAACTTTCAAGTTAAATAGGACGAATGTAATGCAAACGTAACAAGGTTAAGCATTCTGAAATATATGAAAAATTATGTGTAATATTAAAAAACCCTTATTAATAAAGAGATAAAAAGTATTTTCCTAAGTCATATTTCCAATAACGCGAACGTAATGTTACAAATTAAAATAGCGAAAAAAACAGTATGATTTTAATTGAGCAAGAAGAATGTACCAATTTTTCAGTGGGTAATAGAATTAAAAAATTGTGGAAGGTAAATCAGCAAAGAAAGGGAGGTGAAAGCATTTGCCAGGGCATACAAATGAAAAAAGCCCTCTGATAAACCAGGGGGCTTAAAGAGAGCTATGTGAGAAAACCTGAAACATAAGAAATTAGTTGTGATTAATTCTGCCTGTCAATCATTGCTTAAATGCTGGTAGAGCGTAGTTTTAAGTAGGTCAGTCAAAACGGTCAGAGGGATATTGGACATTGACCAGCCCTTTTCCATGGCTTTTTCCTGAGTTCTGTTCCAAATATCCTCATCCTCGGCCACATCAATGAAATCATGGCCGGCAAAAGTGATTTTAATATTGTGATAGCTTGTTACCTGCTTGCTTAACGTTTTGTGGCGGGTAGCCTCAATCAGGCCTCCTTCGGTGAGCAAATACATGTAATAATCGGTTTCTTCGTTTTTGGATGTCAGGCTGAAGCCGGGTTTTTGCTCCTTCAAGTCAATCAACAGCTTCCTGATTGCTTCCATATCTCTTTCCATCACCATTTTATCTTCCACCTTTTTTATACTTACTGAAATTATAATATTGGGACCGGGATAAATGCCAGAAAAGATTTATGCATTCGAACGCAGCGAAGAGATAAATCATTACTCTTCGTGGGTGTGATAAAAAAAGAAGCCGGGGCGCCGGCTTCTTTTCCGAATACTTAATTCCAGACGTCTTCGGCAAGAGAAACGACGTGGCGTACTTTCGCCCATTGCTCTTCTTCTGTAAAAATATTACCTTCTTCGGCAGAAGCAAAACCTCACTGCGGGCTTAAACCGGGTTGTTCAAGCGACGTATATTTTTCAGCTTCCTGCAGTAACGGCCCATAATGCTTCGGCGCTTAATTCACCATCTGAATACCGTTACCGGGCTTTTTAAGTCGCTCCGGACGAAGGAAACTCCCAGCATGTTCCGCTCGAAACGGTGCTTGCGTTAAACTACCCACTCCTCTGTAATATGTAGAAATTTAAAATTCGACAGGAAAAACAAAAAGGCCCCGCTTTTTCTGTCTACTCACCTATTAATAGTATATGGAAGCAGGTAACGGTTTGTCTATACAAACCATTGGCCGTATGCTGTGCTTAGGCAAGAATAAAAGACGGATTTGGTTTTTTTATATAGTCTCCATTAACGGCGCCGCTGAAAAATAACGACTGCTTCGCCAGACTCATTTGTATGAGAAACAGTACTATAAGCGGAAAACAAACGATAAAGGCCGTTAAATCCTTTTAATTTAATGACAAAAGCTATATCTTTTAAGGACATTTTTTCCCCGGTAAGAGCAAAAATAGCTTTTTTCGGGCGAAAGCTGTTGTCCATTTTATCAGCTGAGTGCTTATCGATGTGCTGAAAAACCAGAATGGTTTTCAACTGGCTGGCAAAGTCTCCTTCAGCCTTCATTGCCTCAACTTTTTTCTTTCTCGCCCGGTTGAGTGCAGAAGGTTTTTCCACGGGAATCATTATAAATCACTCCTGAAAATAAATTGTGTGCTTTTCTTTTCATACCCTGACAGCTGTATAATCCAACATGGTTAATTAGAGCACCCCGGATAAAGTTTATGAAAATAAAAAACCGTGAATAAAACAATCATCTCCAGCAGAAAGAAGGACCGCCTGTGATTGAAATTTTAATTGAACATGTACCAAGCACACTGCTTCACCTGCTGACTGGTGCAGCGATAATGTATATATTTTACGGAAGCCCGTGGTTAACCAGTTCAGATCGCCTGAAAATCATGGCATTCGGGGCGATAGTACTAGTGCCTGATATTCCAAAATTATTTGGCAACTATATCTTTCATACGCTTTTAACAATGCCGTTTATTGCTGCGGCGCTCGCTGCAGTTGTTCGCCCTGCCTTGGGTGGAGGATTTCCTAAAGCCTGGGCAGCTGCGTTTGTTACGCTGGGGGCGGGCTCTATGCTGATTGACTTTCTTGGAAATGGCACCCAGCTTTTATACCCTGTGGCCACGAAAAACTTTTCCTATCCGTTGCTTACACAGGAATGGTGGGTGATTGTACCGCTATTATGTATTTTGGGAATACTAATTATCCGTGGAAGAAAAAACGTTTCTCCCCGGCAGCCATGAAAAGCTATGAAACCCCTTCAATTTCTATGAAGATATTAGTAAACTTATAGTATATTTCGACTAGTAATTCTATTTGAATGAAAAGAGGGACTCATGCGAAAATTTTATGCAGGCATAACTGTTGGTTTTATTGTTCTGAGCGGCTGCAGCACCGGAGAAGAATCAGCGCATGAAAACGAAAATTCAGAGACACAAAAAGAGACTGAAAGACAGGAGCAAACACAGGAAGATGAGAGCGTCACGGTTGGAGCAGCTGGGGATGTGCTGCTGCATGGACGCGTATATAAAAGGATGGAAGAAGACGGAGAGTATGACTTCACGCCGGCGTTGAAGGCAGTTACGCCCATGCTTAAGGAACCGGATTATATGATTGTGAACCAGGAATCGATCCCTGGCGGGGAAGAGCTCGGCTTGTCAGCTTATCCTTCTTTTAACAGCCCGTACGCGATTGTAGATGATCTTCAGGATGCCGGAGTGGACATGCTTTCCGGGGCCAATAACCATACACTCGACCGCGGAATGGAAGCTGTAAATAACGCGATTAATCATTATGAGCAGATTGGCATGGACTACGTAGGGGTGTATAAAGACGAAGAGGATGCAGAACGCAAGCGTATCGTAAACGTGAAAGACGTTGATATTGGTTTTCTATCTTATACGTATGGGTTGAACGGCATTTCGATTCCGGAGGAGCACGATTATGTCGTTCAGAAAATTGATAAGGAACAAATACAGGAAGACGTTGAAGCGATGAGAGATGAATCGGATGTTGTGGTAGTGAATATGCACTGGGGAAGTGAATACGAAAGACTCCCCAATGAAGAACAGAAAGAACTGGCTCAGTTTCTTGCAGATCTGGAAGTGGACGTAGTTCTTGGCCACCATCCTCACGTGCTTCAGCCGATGGAATGGGTGGAGGGCGAAGAAGGCAATGAGACGCTGGTTTATTATTCGCTTGGTAATTTTTATTCCGGGCAGGATATGGACTATACCGATACAGGCGGCATTGCAACATTCGATATAGAAAAAGACGGGGAAAAAATAAACATAACGAACCCAAACGTTGACTTTACTCAGGTAGTTCCGGGCCCTGAAGACCAATATACGGTAAAACCGATGGCTGAAGCAGAGCACCCGGCTGAAGGCGGAGAAACGGAACAAGAGCTGCATGAACACGTATATCAATGGATTGAAGAAGCAGAGTAACGGGCATCTTAGTATTCAGATGAAAACAGGTAGCCGGGCTCAAGATAATTTCAAACACTGTAATATATTATAAAAGGACCTCTGTTTAAAAACAGGGGTCCTTATCACATTATGCACCAAACCCATTAATAAACGGATTGGAATTCATTTCGGTTTCGATATCTGTAAAGGGGCCATGGCCGCAGGCTACAACCGTATTTTCAGGAAGGTCAAGCAGCTGCTCGTGTATGGAGGCTAACAGTGTATCCATATCGCCGCCGTAGAGATCGGTCCGGCCAACCCCGCCTGAAAACAACACGTCACCAGAAAATACTGTGTTAGTTTCTTTATGCCAATAGGAAACACTTCCCGGGGAATGCCCCGGTGTGTGAAGCCATTGAAATTCAAAACCGCCAAATTGAAGCCTTCCTTCTGACTGCAGCAAGTGATCGGCAGGCTTCGTGGTAAATGCAGCCTCTGGCATCATACGGCCCGAACCGTTTTTCTGAGGGTCTTCAAGCCAGTCACTTTCCTGTTCGTGAAGATAAACCGGGATATTGTATGCTTCCCGAGCAGTATCAAGCGCCCCAATATGATCAAAATGGGCGTGTGTTAACAGAATTGCTACGGGGTGAAGCTCGTTTTCCTGGAGAAAGGTGAGCAATTTATCGGCATCACCGGCCGGGTCAATAATAACAGCGTTTTTATCATTATCGTACAGAACATAGCAGTTTGTCTGCAGTGGTCCAAGCGGTAGCTGTTTCCAGTTCATAGTTTCCCTCCAATTAGTATACTGTCTTTAGTATAAACAATATTTTTCCCGGAAGAAATAACCGATCTGCACATACATACGAATAATTAATATGGTTTTATTGAAAATGTTCGGTTTCATTTTTTTTAGCATTGGTTTTTATATGAATTAATGATAAAATATGAGCAAATAAGAACGTACATATAATGCGCGGATGATGGTAAGGGGAGAGACTGCCAGGCAGCGCCGAAGGAGCAAACCGTAACAGGTGAATCTCTCAGGCAAACAGACTCTTACTGGACGCTCCTCTGGAGAGCGCTTCTTTTGAAGCCACCCACGAAGACACTCTTTCTGCATTGCGGAAAGGAGAAACTTTCTGGTTATAGGACAGAGCTTCCATAATTCATGGGAGCTCTGTCTTTTTTGTTTTTTACTGTTTTGATTTTTCAGAAAAATAATTAAACGAGGTGATTTCTTTGGCAGAACTAAAACGAACTCCGCTGTATTCAGTGTATGAAAAATACGGAGCTAAAACTGTCGATTTTGGTGGTTGGGAAATGGCAGTTCAGTTTTCGGGCATCAAAAGCGAACACGAAGCGGTTCGTACAAAAGCCGGCCTGTTCGACGTCTCCCATATGGGCGAGGCGATCGTAGAGGGTCCAGGGGCTGCTGATTTTCTGCAGTACATGCTCACAAATAACATAAAAAACCTGGAGCCCGGCAAAGCGCTGTACACCGCTATGTGCTATGAAAATGGCGGCACAGTTGACGACCTGCTCGTGTACCAGCTCGAAGAAGAAAAATACATGCTTGTTTTAAACGCAGCCAATATTGAGAAGGACCTCGAATGGCTTCGCCGGCACGGGACGGAAAACGTAAGCATCACGGATATCTCAGAAAGGACAGCATTAATTGCGGTGCAGGGCCCGGAGGCGGAAACGATACTGCAGAAAGTAACCGACGCATCTCTTTCAGAAATACTGCCTTTTCGATTTGCTGCCAGTGCTTCTATCGGAGAAACAGGAAACGTTCTTATATCAAGAACTGGCTATACCGGTGAGGACGGATTTGAATTATACTGCCGCTCCGGGGATGCGCTTTACTGCTGGGAGACTATTATGGAAGCTGGAAAAAGCAGAGGCATTGTCCCTTGTGGACTTGGCGCAAGGGATACCCTGAGGTTTGAAGCGAAGCTGCCTTTGTATGGACAGGAACTGAGTGCAGATATCACCCCGCTTGAAGCCGGCATCGGCTTTTGTGTAAAGCTGAAGCAAGAAAATGATTTTATCGGAAAAGAAGCTTTAAAGGAACAAAAAGAAGCAGGACTGAAACGCAAGCTGGTCGGTATTGAAATGGTCGATAAGGCGATACCCCGTCCGGGATACGGCGTACGAAATGATGACGGAGCAGAAATAGGATGGATCACGACAGGTACCCAGTCCCCGACGCTCAAAAAAAACGTAGGACTCGCACTTTTAAATGCCGAATGGAGCAACCTGGATCAGGCGGTAGCGGTGGATGTGCGTGGAAAAGCCAAGCGGGCGAAAGTGGCAGCTGTGCCTTTTTACAAACGGAAAAAATAATACGAGGAGGCGTCAAAAATGGATTATCGCTATTTGCCGGTCACTGGTGAAGATAAAGAAGAAATGCTCAAAACAATTGGCGTGGATGCCATCGATGAATTATTTGAAGATGTGCCGGAAAATATTCGCTTTGCCGGAGAAATGGATCTGCCAAAGGCTCTTGGGGAAACGGACCTTCTAAAGGAAATGAAACGCCTTAGTGACAGGAACGCTAACGTGCAGGACTGTGTATCCTATCTCGGAGCAGGGGTGTACGAGCATTATATACCAACGGTCGTCGACCACGTGCTACGGCGTTCAGAATTTTATACGGCGTATACTCCGTACCAGCCTGAAATTTCGCAGGGCGAGCTGCAGGCAATATTTGAATTTCAAACGATGATCAGTGAACTTACGGGAATGGATATCGCTAATTCGTCAATGTATGACGGGCCAACAGCGCTTGCTGAAGCAGCGCTGATGGCTGCGAGTGAGAACAGAGGGAAACGGCGGACCATTGTAGTATCAGAAACCATCCATCCTGAAGCGCTCGATGTATTGAAAACCTATGCGGCAGGCCCCGGCCTTACAGTGAAAATTGTTCCTGAAAAAGATGGCCGCACGGATCTGGATAAGCTTGAAAAGACGATCGATGCTGATACCGCAGGAGTAATTGTACAATACCCGAACTTCTACGGAACCATTGAAGATTTAGCGGCTGTAAGACAGGCAGCCGACAAAGAAAATTCTTTAATGATTGTTTCTGCTAACCCTCTGTCCCTGGGCATACTGACGCCCCCTGGACACTTTGGGGCGGATATTGTTGCGGGAGACGCCCAGCCGCTTGGCATCCCGATGCAGTTTGGCGGACCGCACTGTGGTTTTTTCGCGACTACCAAAAAACACATTCGAAAAGTTCCCGGACGGCTTGTCGGGCAGACTGAAGATGAAGACGGAAGCCGCGGCTACGTACTGACCCTCCAGGCAAGAGAGCAGCACATCCGCCGGGATAAAGCGACCTCCAACATTTGCTCGAACCAGGCTCTGAATGCGTTGGCGGCTTCTGTAGCGATGACAGCTCTCGGTAAAAAAGGTTTGAGGGAAACAGCAGAACGAAATATTAAAGGTACTCACTTTTTAAAGCAGCTGCTAAAGCAAAAAGGAATACAGGTGGTCCACGAATCACCGTCGTTTAATGAATTTGTCATCAATCTCGGCCGGCCGGCATCGGAGGTAAATGAACAATTATTTCAGCATGGAATCATTGGCGGTTATGATTTAGGGGAGGTTTCAGCGGATAAAAAAGGCCAGATGCTCGTATGTGTGACCGAACTTCGGACAAGAGAACAGCTTGAAACCTTTGCCGACCAATTGGAGGTGCTTGTACATGAAACAGCCTAACCAGCCATTAATTTTTGAACAGAGCAAATCAGGCCGGGTAGCGTATTCGCTTCCCGAAACAAATATTCCTGAGCAAAGCCTAAGTGACATTTTGCCGGAGGCTAGTATCCGCAACGAAGAACCGGCGCTCCCGGAAGTGTCCGAGCTCCAGTTAGTACGCCACTATACGGCCCTGTCGAACCGGAACTACGGGGTGGATTCTGGTTTTTATCCCCTCGGCTCCTGCACAATGAAATACAATCCGAAGATCAATGAAGAAACTGCCCGCATGGCTGGATTTGCCGCGACGCATCCGTATCAGCCGGAGACTCAGGTGCAGGGGAATCTCGAAATGATGCACGACCTGCAGCAGGCCCTGGCTGAAATAACCGGCATGGACGAAGTCACTCTGCAGCCGGCAGCCGGCGCCCAGGGAGAGTGGACCGGCCTGATGCTGATACGGGCGCTTCACGAAGCAAACGGTGAAACGGAACGCACCGAAGTGATCGTCCCCGACTCTGCGCACGGAACGAACCCTGCTTCAGCAACAGTGGCAGGATTTGATCATGTGACGGTCCGGACGGACGCCCGGGGCCTGGTGGATCTTGAGCATCTAAAAGAAGTTACGGGCGAAAGAACGGCTGCCCTTATGCTCACGAATCCAAACACGCTTGGGCTGTTTGAAGAAGACATTATGGAAATAGCGGAGATGATTCACCGGGCTGGCGGGCGTTTATATTACGACGGAGCCAACTCCAATGCTATCATGGGCATCACAAGGCCCGGAGATATGGGCTTTGACGTTGTACACTTAAATCTCCATAAAACATTCACCGGCCCACACGGAGGCGGCGGTCCCGGCAGCGGTCCGGTGGGCGTAAAAAAAGAGCTGATCCCTTATCTGCCCGGGCCGGTACTCACGAAAGAAAATGATAAGTACTACTGGGACAAAGACCGTCCGCATTCCATCGGCCGCGTAAAGCCGTATTACGGGAACTTTGGCATTAACGTACGTGCTTATACCTATATCCGGACGATGGGTGCAGAGGGACTCAAAAAAGTTTCGGAATATGCAGTGCTGAACGCCAATTATTTAATGAGACGGCTCGAGCCGTATTTTGACCTTCCGTATGGCCGTCACTGCAAGCACGAATTTGTTATATCAGGAAGGCGGCAGAAACAGCTTGGAGTACGAACGCTTGATATAGCTAAACGACTGCTGGATTACGGCTATCATCCGCCAACGATTTATTTTCCGATTAATGTCGAAGAGTGCATGATGGTTGAGCCGACTGAAACCGAGGCCAAGGAAACGCTTGATGCCTTCGCAGATGCCATGATTGAAATTGCCAGGGAGGCAGAGGAGAGCCCGGAAATGGTACAGGAAGCGCCTCATACTACCGTAGTCGGAAGACTGGATGAGACGCTGGCAGCACGAAAACCGGTACTGACGTATAATACTGAAACCTCGCTCAAATCCATGAAATAACGATAAAAGGAAAATTAAACACAAAAAGGGAAGAGCAGCGCCTGCTCTTCCCTTTAATTATGCGCTTTTTTTCTTTTTACTGATTTTGCCTGTCCAGCGCTTAAATCCGCCTTTCAGGTGGTAAATATCCCGGTTTCCCTTATGCTTTTTGATCAGCTTTGCGGCTTGCTTTGAACGCATGCCAGACTGGCAGTATAAATAAACAGGCTGGTCTTCCCGGATTTCAACCATCCGCTGCTTCATTTGCGAAACGGGAATATTCCGGGCCCCGAGAATGTGGCCGCCATCGTATTCTTTCGGCTCACGCACATCGATAAGCTGGGCTTTACGATAGCCTTTGATAAAATCTTCCTGTGGTAATGCAGTTAAGTCCTTCGGTCCGACAAACCGGCGTACAATCAGAAAAACTAATACTGCAATGAGCACTACCCATAACCATTCAAATATCATATATATTATTTCACCTCTTTCCAGGTCGATTGCAAATTAATTATAACGCATAACCCCGTTGCTTTGCCAGATTTCTAATTAATGGGCAGTCATTTTTATATATGGAACGCAGTGATCTCTGCTACAATGGAAATGGAAAAATTGAGAAAGAGAGATGAACGTTAATGGCAAAAGATACTTGGCTTTTTATAGATTCAGGCAACCGGTCGCCGGCCTATAATATGGCTCTCGACGAAAAACTGCTGCAGTGGCACAGTGAAGGGCAAATTCCGCCGGTGATAAGGTTTTACGGATGGAATCCGCCGACGCTGTCAGTCGGTTACTTTCAGAAGGCAAAAAAGGATATTGATATGGAGGCAGTGGAAAAGCACGGTGTAGGTTTTGTGCGCCGGCCGACGGGAGGCCGGGCGGTTCTGCACGATCAGGAGCTGACCTACAGCATTATTGTTTCAGAAGATCATCCGGAAATGCCGGAAACGGTGACCGAGGCCTACCGGGTACTCTCGGAAGGAATTTTGCAGGGGTTTTTAAAGCTTGGCCTGGATGCTTATTTTTCCGTGCCGAAAACGAAGGAGGAGGAAGACTCGTTAAAGAATCCCCGTTCGGCTAACTGTTTTGACGCCTCGTCATGGTATGAGCTGGTCGTAGAGGACCGGAAAATTGCCGGAAGTGCCCAGACAAGACAGCGCGGGGTCATCCTGCAGCACGGATCAATTATTCTGGACCTGGATGAGGACAAGTTATTTGATTTGTTTAAGTATCCGAGTGAGCGCGTTCGGGAAAGAATGCAGCAGGCTTTTAAAAATAAAGCCGTCGCGATCAACGAGCTTACAGACAAACCATTCACGCTGGAAGATCTGAGGAGTGCTTTTAAAGAAGGATTTGCCGACGGTCTGCATGCCGACCTTGAAGAGTATCAGCTAACTGCGGACCAGGAGAAAGAAGTAGAGGCGCTGGCAGCAGAACGATACGAGACCGATGAGTGGAATTTCAGGCGCTGATGTTCTCTCTCAATTAAAAAACAAACGACCGCCCCCGGGGCGGTCGTTTATATAAGGGATGTTGCGGCCAATTAGTTGTAGGTAACAAGCGGCTGGGTGTCCCCGGATTCGAACAGCTCGACTTCGCGGCGGAATTCTCCAAGAAGCTCCTTCGTTACTGGATCGTTTCCGTACTCGGCTTGAAATGAGCCTTTAATAGAACGGACGGGCACGATCTCAATCGAAGTGCTCGTCATAAACATTTCGTCAGCCTGTATGGCTTCGTCGATAGTAAACGGGCGTTGTTCGACGGGAATATTCAACTGCTTTGCCAGCTGAAGGACGTAGCGCTTAGTAATACCTTCAAGAATATAGTTGCTCTGCGGATGAGTGATGACCGTTTCGTCTTTAACGATAAAGGCATTGGTAGAGGAGCCCTCCGTAATAACCTCTCCGCGGTGCTGAAGCGCCTCCGCACAGTCGTGATCTTCCGCGGCCCGTTTGGCAAGCACGTTTCCGAGCAGGTTAATGGTTTTAATGTCACAGCGAAGCCAGCGGATGTCTTCTGTGGCGTACACATTTATGCCGTCAGCCTGTTTAGCAAATGGCACTTCGGAAGCTTTCGTGAAGCCGGTTAACACCGGGGCTGTTCCGCGCTGGTACAAGTGATCCCGGGCCTGAATACCGCGGGTCAGCTGAAAATAGACATATCCCGTAGTAAGTCCGTTTTTCTCAATCAGACGGCGAAGAAGCGACTTCATCGTGTCAGGGGAGTAGGGGACTGTCAAATCGAGTTTAGAAGCGCTGTCCTGAAACCGTTCGAGATGCCCTTCCTGGAGAAACAATTTTCCGTTGTACACCCGGATCACTTCATAAATGCCGTCGCCAAAATAATAACCGCGATCGTCAAAGGAAATAGCGGCTTCCTCTTTGGGAATAATGGATTCGTTATACATCACATAGCTCATGAATGCTGCCTCCTTCAATACTTTATATTGTACAAGAATGCAGTGTTGAACAAAAGAAAAGCTCTTCAAATGCGAGGAAATTAATTATCGAACAAAAAATTTTCCTGAGGGCAAATTAGAAATAAGGGTTAATTATAAGAAAAAGAAGGTTTGTTTTTTAGAAATAGTTTCGTTAAAATAAAGAAAGCCAATTTTTTTGTGTAACAGTTTTTATCATATTTATTGGAGGGTCCCGATGCCGACTCCTAGTATGGAAGATTATTTAGAGCGGATTTATCAATTGATCGAATCAAAAGGGTATGCAAGGGTATCAGATATTGCAGAAACGCTGGAAGTACATCCTTCCTCTGTAACAAAAATGGTTCAGAAGCTCGATAAAATGGAATATCTGATTTACGAACGGTACCGGGGGCTTGTGTTGACTTCAAAAGGAAATAAAATAGGTAAACGACTGGTTTACAGGCATGAGCTGCTCGAAAAGTTTTTACATATTATCGGGGTGGAAGAGGACAAAATATATGCAGATGTAGAAGGAATTGAACACCATCTCAGCTGGGATGCCATCGACCGTATTGGAGACGTTCTGCAGTATTTTGAAGACGACAGCGAGCGGGTACAGGCACTGAGGGACATCCAGCGCTCGTATGAATAAAAAAAGACCAGGCGTTTGTCACGCCCGGTCTTTTTTTCGGTTTTTGTTTCCCTGAATCACTTTCAGGTTTGCCTCGTTACGCCGTTTACTGGAACTTTTAGCCGATTTTTTCTTCTGCTGCTTCTGGGCTTGTTTAAAATTTTTAGCCTGATTTCCTTTTGCAGATCCGGGACGACCGGAGGCAGCATTAGAGCCAGCTTGGTATTGGTTCATCATCGCGCGCTTCATGATGACTCTTGTGAAAAGGAAATATAAACCAACAGCGATAGCTGCACCAATAACAAGGTAGAGAAGCAGACCGAGCGGATCTGTTACGAGCCGGTAACCCACCCCTAAAATGGCAAGTCCCAGCACAACAGTAGCAATAGGGTTTTTTAGCGCTTGCTGCATGGAACACACCTCTCATTTCGTAAAAATTTTTTGCGTTACCAGCGGCCAGAGGTAGTTATATAAAAAGCTGAGTGCGTAATACATGTAATAGTATATATGAGTAATGCCCAGGTGTCCTTCTATTCTTTGTACAGATTAATAAGAAGATTTATTTCCATACCCGCTGAGTAATGCTGTAAAACAATGCGGAGAAATGACAACGATTCTGCAGAGGCCTAAAGCGTGGGGTGGATAAAAGCGTTAATTGAATTAATACTTAAATTTTACAATAAAGATATGGAAAGCGCTACTTTTAAACATTCTCTCACTGTATTAATACCATTCCCATAATCTAATGAGAATACACGTGATATATAGAAGAAGCCCACCTCTTTCTCGAAGTCTGTTTCCTTACCGCGCGTTGTGTTACGATAAACAAGGAAGCAAAGTTAATCCAAAAAGAGGTGTCGGTAATGCATGAGATCACAGCACGTATCCGGGAAGAGCTTGAGCACAAAAAACTTGATGCGCTTGTTATACAAAGCCCCTATAATCGACGCTATGTAAGTGGTTTTACCGGTTCGGCCGGTACGCTGATTATTACAAAAAAATCGGCTCACCTAATTACAGATTTTCGTTACGTAGAGCAGGCTAACGATGAAGCGCTCGATTTCGATGTTATCGAACAGAAGGGCTCAGCCTGGGATACGGTCGAAGAAATTGCCCAAAGCGAGGACGTAAGCTCTGTTGGGTTTGAAAAGCAGCATGTAACCTATGCGCAGTTTGAAGATATGAGAGAAAAACTAAGCGGATCGCTTTCCCCGGTTTCAGGAATCGTAGAAAAGCAGCGTGCCTACAAATCAAAGGAGGAAGTCGAAAAATTGCAGACAGCGGTCAATATCGCTGAAGATGCGTTTGAACATATCAAATCGATCATTGCACCGAATATGACCGAGCTTGATGTAAGTAACGAACTGGAATTTTATATGAGAAAAAACGGTGCAGCGGGCTCTTCCTTTGATATTATCGTTGCTTCCGGATGGAGAGGAGCCCTTCCCCATGGTATCGCTTCCGATAAGGTGATAGAGGACGGGGAGCTTGTGACACTTGATTTTGGGGCCTACGTGGACGGGTACTGCTCGGATATCACGAGAACGCTCGCTGTCGGTGAACCAAATGATGATATGAAAAAAATATACCAGACGGTTTACGAAGCCCAGATGAAAGCTGTAGAGCAGGTGGGGCCGGGCATGACCGGGAAAGAAGCAGATGCCATTGCAAGAGATCACATTAATAAAGAAGGGTTCGGTGAACGCTTCGGCCACAGTCTCGGCCACGGCCTTGGGATGGAAGTGCACGAACAGCCCGGCGTTTCTCCGAAAAGCGATGTAGAGCTCGAACCGGGCATGGTAATTACTATTGAACCGGGGATATACGTGCCGGAGCTTGGAGGAGTTCGTATAGAAGACGACGTTCTTATCACCGAAACCGGCAGCCGGAAGCTTAGCTACTCTGCAAAAGAGCTCACGATCGTCGGCAATTAACCGGGATTGCATATAAAAAACCGGGCAGCTGTGATATAGTAATAATCGATCAATTGAAGAGTGGAGGAACGTTTATGGTTTCAGTTAACGATTTTAAAACAGGGCTCACCATTGAAACAGACGGCGATATTTGGACAGTTGTCGAATTCCAGCACGTAAAGCCTGGAAAAGGGGCTGCATTTGTCCGCTCGAAGCTTCGCAGTCTGCGTACGGGCAACATTCAGGAAAAAACTTTTCGCGCTGGTGAAAAAGTAAATAATGCACACATTGAACGCCGGAAAATGCAATACTTGTACGCTAGCGGCGACGTGCATACATTTATGGACATGGAAACGTTTGATCAAATGGAGTTGACGAGCGAGCAGTTGAAGTATGAATTAAACTTTCTAAAAGAAAACATGGAAGTGTCTATTACCAGCTACGGTACAGAAACGCTTGGTGTTGAAGTGCCTAATACGGTAGAGCTCGAAGTTAAAGAAACAGACCCGAGCATTAAAGGAAACACCCAGTCCGGAGGATCCAAACCGGCAGTGGTAGAGACCGGATACCGTCTACAGGTCCCTATTTTCATTGAAGAAGGCGAGCGGATCGTTGTCGATACAAGAACCGGCGCATACGCCTCCCGTGCCTAAAAACAAACGGCCTGCCATTGGGGAGGCCGTTTTTTCTTGAACAATACACGCAGGCGGCTGTGGACCGGTGAAATTGCAGAAACACCGTGATATAATGGAATGGAATTTTGAGCGGTAATACGGAAAGAGAGGCTATTATATGGAATGGAATGATTTAACGGAAGGCGCAAAAGCGGTGCTTGAACAGACCCGCAACATGAAAAGCGACCAAATACAGATCGTGGAATTTGAAATAGGCTTTGAACATGAGTACGGAGAACCTGGCCATGAATATACAGTGTCCATTCAGGAAGAAGACTATCAAAGCATTAAACAATTCGCTGAAGAAAACGAGTATGGAGAAAAATATCATATGGCCCGCAACAAAGATATTGTCAAATTGATTCTACTTGAAAAGGGAAAGATCCCTGATAATCTTTCTGAATATCCCGTGTTCCGCCAGTATAAATACGAGTACGTCCAAAAGCAAAAAGAAGCGGAAGAAAAAGAAAGAGCAGAAGCAGAGGCGGAGCAGGACGAATAAAATCATGCTGCATAGAAAGCGGGGAGCGCTGTGAGCGAATACACGCTGCTTACGATAGATGAAGAAAAAGAAAGTCTGGGAAATATTGAGATCGCCCGGGATGTGATTGAAGTAGTGGCAAGCATTGCCGCACTTGAGGTCGAGGGGGTATACGGTCTGCAGGGCAGCATCGCAGATGATGTAGCAGAGCGTTTCGGCCGGAAATCATATGGCAAAGGCGTGAAGGTAGAATTTACTGAACACGGGGCAGTGGTGACAATCAGCATGCTGATGCATTACGGAAGCTCTGTGCCCGTTACGGCTAAGCAGGTCCAGGAAAACATTCAGCAGACCGTACGGGGGATGACTGATATTCACATCGAGGCGGTGAACGTACACATTATCGGCCTGCAGTTCCCTGAAGAAGAGCAGCCGTTACAGGAACAAGAAAAATGACCAGGGAGGGCTGTCCCGCAACCGCTTTTCGGGGGAGCCGTCCTTCTTTCATTTACGAATACGGCTCCGGGTACATAGGAGAAAAGGAGAACACGAAATGAATCGACGTTTAGCCAGGCTTCGGTCCGTACAGGCACTGTACCAGATGGATATTACAGATGTTGATGCAGACCAGGCAATAAAAAATTCCATGCTCGAGGATGAAGAAGCAGATGAATTTCTGATTTCTGCGGTGCATGGTGTATGGGAACACCTTGTAGAAATTGATGAACGGCTCGTAGATCAGCTTGAACACTGGACTCTTGAACGGGTTGGGAACGTGGACCGTGCTATTTTAAGAGAATGCGTACATGAGATGTTATATGTGCCTGATATTCCGCTGCATGTCAGCGTCAATGAAGCTATTGAGCTGGCCAAAGCATTTGGTGGTGTGGAGGCAGGGAAATTTGTCAACGGCGTGTTGTCGAATATTTTAAGTGATTGTGAACGTGAAGGGAGAGAGAGTGAATGAGTGCCCAGCTGATCAGCGGCAAAGAAGTAGCAGCTTCTTTGCGTGAAGAAATCAAGAAGGAAGTCGCTTCCTGGAATAATGGAGAGCAAATACCGGGACTCGCCGTAGTTTTAGTAGGAGATAATCCGGCTTCGAGGTCGTATGTCAAAGGAAAGCAGAAGGCCTCTAAAGAAGTCGGCATCCATTCAGAGTTAAAAGAACTGCCGGAATCCGTTACTGAAGAGGAATTGCTCCAGATTGTAAGAGAATATAATGACAATGAAGAAATTCATGGAATTCTTGTGCAGCTCCCGCTTCCGGATCATATTTCAGATAAGAAAGTAATTGAAACCATTTCGCCGGACAAAGACGTAGATGGATTTCATCCTATCAATATTGGACGAATGATGACCGGCCAGGAGGCTTTTCTTCCATGTACGCCGTACGGCATTATTAAAATGCTCGAATACGTCGGCGCCCCGATTGAGGGTAAACATGCTGTCGTTCTCGGACGCAGCAATATCGTTGGAAAGCCAATGGGACAGCTTTTGCTGAATAAAAACGCTACGGTCACCTATTGTCACTCGCGTACAAAAGACCTGGAGTCATATATGCAGTCGGCGGATGTTTTGATTGCAGCGATCGGCAAACAGGAATTCGTAAAAGGCAAAGATATTAAACCGGGAGCTGTCGTTATAGACGTTGGCATGAACCGCAAAGATGATGGAAAGCTGTGCGGAGATGTTGATTTTGAAGAAGTGAGCGAGAAGGCTTCATATCTCACACCGGTGCCGGGAGGAGTCGGGCCGATGACGATTACGATGCTTCTTTACAATACGCTGCAGTCTGCAAAACGATTCCACCGGCAGGGGGCTTAAAGATATGCAGTCGCCTGCGGATAAATGGCTTTCCGTTTCCCAGCTGACAGGTGCCATCAAGCGTTCTATCGAACAGAACCCGGGGCTTCAGAAGGTATGGCTCCGCGGAGAAATTTCGAATTTTAAAAAGCACAGTAGAGGCCATATGTATTTCACCCTAAAGGACGAACAGGCGAGAATATCAGCAGTCATGTTTGCCGGAAAAAACAAAAACCTTTCGTTCCTGCCGGAAAACGGAATGAAGGTTCTGGTGACAGGAAGCGTGTCCGTATATGAGCCTTTTGGGCAGTACCAAATGTATGTAAACGCGATGGAACCGGATGGCATCGGGCAGCTGTATGTGCGGTTTGAACAGCTGAAAAAGCAGCTCGAAGCAGAAGGGTTGTTTGCAGCGGATCAAAAACGTATGCTTCCGGCTATTCCAAGACATATAGTTGTTATAACGTCGCCAACCGGGGCAGCCATACGGGACATCATTTCTACCCTTAAGCGTCGTTTCCCGCCAGTAAAAATTACGTTATTCCCTGTGCTGGTGCAGGGGGAGCAGGCTCCGGAATCAGTCACCCGGGCTTTGGAAAGAGTGGAAAAAATGAGTAGTGCGGATTTAGTCATCGTCGGGCGCGGAGGCGGTTCTATTGAGGATCTCTGGGCGTTTAATGAAGAGATGGTGGCACGGGCTATCCGGAATGTAAATGTACCAGTTATTTCTGCTGTGGGCCACGAAACAGACGTCACCATCGCCGATTTTACAGCCGATGTACGGGCAGCTACACCGACTGCTGCTGCGGAAATAGCTGTGCCAATGGTCAGCGAGCTTGAAGAGAAAATTCGCCAGATGCAAAACCGCCTGCACCGGCAGATGCATTATAAAGTTCAGGAGCAGCGGACCCGGCTTGCCAAGCTCCGGCGTTCGTACGCGTTTAAATATCCGGCGCGCTTATTCGAACAAAAGGAACAGGACCTTGACCGGGTGATGGAGCGGCTGGAAAAGCAGACGTTCCAGACAGTGAAAACAAGCAGGCAGAAGCTTGAAGAAATGGAAAAACGGCTTATGCGCCAGCATCCTGAGCGTTTAATTGAACTTGAACGCGAGAGAATGCACGAAAAGCGGGCCCGGCTGCAAAAGGCGATGAACCAGCAGGTGGAGCGAAAAAAGGCGACTTTTACAAAGTCGCTGCAGGCACTTGAACTGCTGAATCCACTCGCCATTCTGCAACGCGGGTATAATGTTGCTTACGATGAAAATGATAAGGTGCTGTCTTCGATTGCCCAGGCAGACGAAGGAAGCAGCTTGAGAATGTATGTGACAGATGGTTACCTACAATGTGAAATTAAAGAAAAAGGGGAAGACGGCTTTGAGGCGCTTTCCCATCCGGAAAAGGAGCGGTAATTTTGGCAGAACAGGAACAAACATTTGAACAGGCGATGGAAAAGCTTGAGCAGATCGTGGAACGGCTTGAGGAAGGCGAAGTACCTTTAGAAAAAGCAATTACGATGTATCAGGAAGGCATGACGCTTTCCAATACGTGCCATGAAAAGCTGCAAAAGGTCGAAAAACAAATGGATGAAATCGTGGATGAAAACGGCGAGGTAACACCGCTTGAAAATGAGGCCCCGGACGAATGAGTGTCGACCTCCAGCATTTTTTTGAAACCTACCGGCCGTCTGTCGACGAAGCTTTGACTGACTGGGTGAGTATGTTAAAAACACCAGATACACTAAAAGCAGCAATGCTGTATTCTCTCGAAGCAGGGGGGAAGCGTGTGCGGCCACTGCTGGCACTGGCCGTACTGCAATGCTACCGCCCGGTGGAAGAAGAAGACCTCCCGGCAGCCTCTGCCGTGGAATTGATTCATACGTATTCACTTGTTCATGATGATCTTCCGTCGATGGATGATGACGACTGGCGCCGCGGCCAGCCGACGAATCATAGGAAGTTTGGAGAAGCAACTGCCATTTTAGCTGGAGACGCGCTGCAGACGACAGCATTTACTTGGGTTGCTGAGGCGGGGCGTCCAGCCTCAGCTGAAGCCCGTCTTCAGCTGGTTCAGGAACTGGCTGGGGCCTCCGGAGGCGAAGGCATGGTTGGCGGCCAAATGGCCGACTTGGAAGGTGAAAAGCAGGCGTTGAACCTAAAAGAGCTCGAATACATTCACCATCATAAAACAGGGGCCCTGCTGACATACGCAGTCGTTTCCGGTTCATTAATAGCAGAAGCCCCGAACACAGACGTGGAAAACTGGCGTGCTTTTGGACGGGAGCTTGGTCTCGTTTTTCAGATTAAGGACGATATTCTGGATGTGGAAGGCTCTCTCGAAGAAATGGGGAAATCCTCCGGTAGCGATGAATCGAAAGAAAAAAGTACGTACCCTAAGCTCCTCACGCTCGAAGGGGCAAAAGAAAAACTTACCTATCATATCGGAGAGGCCGAAAAATTGCTTGGGCTGATGACAGTAGATACTTCTCTTTTAGTCTCCTTTCTACATTATATTGGGCAGCGAAACCACTAAAAAAAGAGCGGATTAGTTTTCATGACAGTCAAACCGTGCTAAAATAAGGCTGAAAAGTTGAATGGTGCAGTATCCTAGTCGGTTCTCCATTTTCGAAGGCGGGCCTAAAAATCCGCTGAAGGGCACATCGATGAAGTTCCTGGCGTCGGCTTGCGGCGCCCAGCCCTGGGTCGGTGCTGGGAGTTAAGGCGTAAGGGCGATCCACAATGGCATGTGGGAGTGAACCCTTTCGCCGTGGAGGCTGCAGTAATGTATCCGGGTCATCCCGGAAGACGGATACCGTCCCGGATGCATCCTGCGGTAAGACCTGTTGTAAAGGCCAAGGGAAGACCTTTCAACAGCGTAGCCTGCCTTGAGTGGAACAGCGGGGAAGTTGTTCTATTGGTATCATACCGGTCGGCCAACTGGTATGGGACCCAACAACTGAAACCTGTTCTGCAAAAGAGGATAAGAAAGTGGCACGGAACTGCCGAGGAAAACTCCTAGGCTGTTTGACGCACGTCCAGAGTGGATTGCAGTGTGGTCTAAGTGGTAATTCAGTCGAACTGCCGGTGACGGCGTTCACCAGGCATTAAAGGGAAACCACCAATTCGGCGACGAATTGGCTGCCTGGTGGGAAACCCTACTGGACCTAAGCCACAAGGTTTACGCTCTGGGCGACCATTCAACTTTATACATAAGCAGTTGAAGAAGCGCTGACAGGCGCTTTTTTCTTTTACGGAAGGCTCGCACAGGGAGAAAAGCGTAAATATGAACCATTTAGGGTATAAACAATCAGGCCATAACACAAAATGATATTAAAAGAACGAAATGTACGTTATGATAAAAACAAAGAATTTGGTGATAAGTAAAGATGAATAGTTTATGGAGAAAATCGCTCCGATGGAGCACGTTAATTGGATTTGTCACCCTGATACTCGCAGCTATCTTTTCAGTAGTTTCAACGGCAGTACTGTCAGGAGTCGGCTGGGCGATCGGCATGATTGTCGTGCTGATTATCGTATTTACCGGGGTTGTCTTTGACGTGATCGGCGTGGCCGCTACAGCGGCAAAGCCGAGGCCGTTTAATGCAATGGCTGCTAAAAAAGTTCCCGGTGCATCCCACAGTGTGTTTATTCAGCGGAATGCCGACAGGGTTGCAAACTTCTGTGCCGACGTAATTGGTGATATCAGCGGAGTTGTAAGTGGTACAGCCAGCTCGGCAGTTGTTGTACAGCTTGGTATGACCATTGGAACAAATAACAGCTCCAATGGCCAGCTGATCCTCAGTACTGTGTTTACAGCTATCGTGGCAGCGCTCACAGTCAGCGGAAAAGCACTTGGAAAAACATTTGCGATTACGTATGCGAACAATATCGTTTTTCAGGTCGGAAGAATCTTGTATTTTATTGAAAATAAGCTGAAAATTAAGCTGATTCCAAAGAAAAGAAGATGGAAATCATCAACAGAAAAACATAGCAGGTAGGGGGATTTAAATGAACCTGGAAACCATCCAAGACCCTGGATTCATGAAGCAGTACAACGATAAAGAACTAAAAGCCCTGGGTGAAGATATACGTGCCTTTCTAATTGAAAAATTATCCGTCACTGGCGGCCACCTTGGCCCGAATCTCGGAGTAGTGGAATTAACACTCACTCTGCACCAGCTGTATGATACGCCCAAAGATAAACTTATCTGGGACGTCGGCCACCAGTCATACGTACACAAAATTTTGACGGGGCGGGCGGACCGCTTTGATTCGCTGCGTCAGTATCAGGGGCTGTGCGGCTTTCCCAAACGCTCCGAAAGTGAACATGACGTATGGGAGACCGGCCACAGCTCAACGTCGTTGTCTGCAGCCGAAGGAATGGCGCTTGCGAATCAGCTGAAAGGCGGGGATTCCAAAGTAGCAGCCATTATCGGTGACGGGGCTCTTACCGGTGGCATGGCTCTTGAAGCGCTGAACCATATTGGCCATGAGCAAACTGATCTCACGATTATTCTTAACGACAACGAAATGTCGATTTCGCCGAACGTAGGAGCACTTCACAGTATGCTCGGCCGCATTCGCACCGCTGGTACTTACCGCAGAACGAAAGAAGACGTAGATCATATGCTGCGCAGAATTCCTGCTTTCGGTTCGAAGCTTGCTTCCTATGCCGATCGGATGAAAGACAGTATGAAGCAGATGGTGCTCTCCGGTATGTTTTTCGAAGAGCTTGGTTTTACGTACCTCGGGCCTGTGGATGGTCACGACCTCGACGACCTGCATGCCAATATTAAATACGCGAGAGATACCAACGGGCCGGTGATAGTACACGTATTGTCCAAAAAAGGTAAAGGCTACACGCCGGCAGAAAATGATGCTAAAGGCACCTGGCACGGGCTCGGGCCATATAAAATAGAGTCTGGTGAAGTAATTAAAAAGCCGGCAGCAGCCCCAGCGTACAGTGCCGTATTCAGCAATACCCTGCAAAAAATAGCAGAGATGGACCCGCGGCTTGTTGCCGTAACAGCTGCTATGTCCGGCGGCACGAAACTCGATACGTTTGCAGAAAAATTTCCGGACCGCATGTTTGACGTAGGCATTGCCGAGCAGCATGCCACAACAATGTCCGGCGCGCTTGCCACCCAGGGAATGAAGCCGGTATTTGGTGTGTATTCCACGTTCCTTCAGCGGGGCTACGACCAGCTTGTGCATGATGTGTGCCGCCAGAACCTGAATGTGCTGTTTGGGATCGACCGTGCAGGTTTAGTCGGTGCGGACGGGGAAACTCACCAGGGAGTGTTTGACATTGCTTACCTGCGGCATCTGCCGAATATGAAAATTCTGATGCCTAAGGATGAGAATGAACTGCAGCATATGCTGTATTCGGCCTTTCATAACGACGACGGCCCGACAGCTGTCCGGTACCCGCGCGGTAATGGTCTCGGAGTGGAAATGGACGAAGAGTTTCAACTCATTCCTTACGGCAAGTGGGAAATCGTCCGGGAAGGGACAGACTGTACGATCCTCTCGTTTGGAACGATGCTTCCGATCGTAGAGGAGGCAGCGGCCGTCTTGAGCGAGCGCGGCACAAGTGTGCGTATTGTTAATGCCCGTTCCGCGAAACCGCTTGATGATGAAATGCTCGAAGAATTGGCTGAAGAAGGCAAGCCGGTGCTGACAGTAGAAGAAGCAGCACTAAAGGGAAGCTTTGGAAGCGCAGTGCTTGAATATATGGCAGACCATGAGCATGACTCGCTGCCGGTCCGCCGGATGGGGATTGCCGACTACTACGTGGAACACGGCAGCGTGCCGGAGCTTTATGAAGAATTAGGGCTCACTTCCGAGAAGGTAGTGGAAAAGGTGATGGCGATGACCAGCAAAGAAAGAACAAATATCCGGGGATGAATAAAGAACGAATTGATACGCTGATAGTACAGAAGGGGCTGTTTGATTCCCGGGAAAAAGCCAAAAGGGCAATCATGGCAGGCCTTGTACTGGCAGATGATGAAGTAGTGGATAAACCCGGGACAAAAATTAGTGATGAAGCAGTTTTACGCTTGAAGGGAAAGCAGATGCCCTACGTGAGCCGGGGAGGCTTAAAGCTCGAAAAAGCCATTCACTCGTTTCAGCTGGATCTGCAGGATGCCGTCGTACTCGATGTCGGGGCTTCAACCGGAGGCTTTACCGACTGTGCACTGCAAAACGGGGCTTCACTGGTGTATGCCCTGGATGTCGGCTACAATCAGCTCGCCTGGAAGCTGCGCCAGGACCCGCGGGTAGAGGTGATGGAACGGGTGAACTTTCGGCATCTTGAGAAAAGCCAGCTGGCACGTGGCGTGCCCGGAATACTGATCGCTGATGTGTCTTTTATTTCGCTGGAAAAGCTTTTTCCTGTGATGCCACAGGTACTCGCAAAGCATGCCGGTTTTTGCGTGCTGGTCAAGCCGCAGTTTGAAGCAGGCCGTGATAAAGTCGGAAAAAAAGGTATTGTCAGGGACCCGGCAGTTCATAGGGAGGTGCTCAAGAAAATACTTCAGTCAGCAGAAGACACCGGCCTAATGCCGGAAGCGCTTGACTTCTCCCCCATAACCGGGGGAGATGGCAACATAGAATATTTGCTCTATGGTTCTGTATCAAGCAGTGAACATCCGCTGCCTGGAGAAGAGCGTATAGCTGCTGTAGTCCGGGAAGCACATGACTCCTTTAAGAAAAAACTTGAACCTTCGTAGACGCCGATCTTTTTCGGCGTTTTTTTCTATTCAGGCCATAACATCAAAAGAATTCCTAAAACGGAGCGTGCTATTTACTCATAAACTTGTATAATTATAATGAAATAGTTATGATGAAAGTAGTTTTGCACGGGAGGTTTCGGGATGAATAAGGGACAAAGGCACATAAAAATCAGAGAATTAATTTCAAATACAGATATAGAAACACAGGACGATTTAGTAGCGAGACTCCGGGGAGATGGCTACAACGTAACTCAGGCGACGGTATCACGGGATATTAAGGAGCTTCATTTAGTGAAGGTGCCGATGATTGACGGCAGATATAAGTACAGCCTGCCTGCCGATCAGCGTTTTAATCCAATGCAAAAACTGAAAAGAGCGCTCGTGGACAGCTTTGTCGGCATCGATCATTCTGAAAATTTAATTGTTATGAAAACACTGCCGGGAAACGCCAATGCAGTAGGTGCTCTCATTGATAACCTGGACTGGGAAAACATTATGGGAACCATTTGCGGAGACGACACGATACTTATTATATGCAAGCAGAAAGAAAATTCCCCGGAAATTGTCAACCGGTTTTTAGAAATGCTTTAATGCTAATTGGAAATGGGGTACAGAAATGCTTGAAGAAATTTCCATCAAGAATTTTGCCATTATCGAGGAGTTAACCGTTTCATTTGAAAATGGATTAACGGTATTAAGCGGTGAAACAGGAGCCGGGAAATCTATCATCATTGATGCGATCGGCCTGCTTATCGGTGGAAGGGGTTCGGCTGAATATGTACGCCACGGAGAGAAACGGGCGGAAATGGAAGGGCTGTTCCGCCTGGAGGATAACCACCCCGCAGTTGAAAAATTAGAAGCCGCAGGCATTGAGATTGAAGACGACATGGTCGTATTGCGCAGGGACATCACTCATCAGGGCAAGAGCATCTGCCGGATTAACGGCAAACTGGTTACCCTTGCGGTATTGAGAGAAACCGGCCACAGTCTCGTAGATATCCACGGGCAGCATGAACACCAGGATTTAATGCACGCGGAGCGTCACCAGCAGATGCTTGACCGCTTCGGGAAAACAGAGCTGGAAGAAGCCCTCGAAGATTATCAAAAACGCTATCATCGCTTCGACCAGCTGCAGGCAAAATTGAAGCAGTTGAAAGAAAGTGATCAGGAAACCGCAAACCGGTTGGATTTTATTCAATATCAGCTCCAGGAAATTGAAGCTGCCGGCCTGCAGCCAGGAGAAGACGAAGATTTGGAAAAAGAACGCCATATTCTCGCCAACAGCGAAAAGCTTTTCGAGGCGATTCGCGGTGCATATGACCACCTGTATGGTGAAGGAAAAGCACTCGACTGGGCCGGCATGGCAGTATCGAGCGTAGAAGAAGCCGCAGAAATCGATACGGATCTGGGGGGCCTTTCCGAATCGGTCAGCTCGGCCTACTACATGATGGAAGAAGCGACGTTTACACTCCGGGATAAGGCTGATTCCATGGCGTTTAATCCGGAGAGGTTAAATGAGGTGGAAAACCGGCTTGATGAGTTGAATAAGCTGAAACGAAAATATGGCGATTCGGTTGAGGATATTTTAGTTTATGCCTCAAAGATTGAAGAAGAAATCGATTCGCTTGCCAATAAAGAAGAACGTATCGCTGAGTACGAACAGGCTCTTTCCCAGGCGGCAGATGAGCTGATTGCCGAAGCGAAAACATTAACCGATCTGCGGAGGCAGGCAGGGCACGCCCTCGCAGGCAGCGTGCAGCAGGAGCTTCAGGCCCTTTATATGGAAAAAGCTACAATGGAAGTGCAGATATCACCTCTCAGCCGGGGAAAGTCCTATCAAACGGAGGAGGGGGAGACGTGGGTGTTTAATGAAAAGGGAGCCGACAAGATTGAATTTCTTATTTCCGCCAATGCCGGTGAACCATTGAAACCGCTCGCAAAGGTAGCTTCCGGCGGGGAAATTTCCAGGATCATGCTGGCACTGAAAACTATTCTATCCGGCTTCCAGCACGTTACCTCCCTGATTTTTGACGAGGTGGACACTGGGGTCAGCGGCCGGGTGGCCCAGGCGATTGCAGAAAAAATCCATTTGGTGTCCAGAGGCTCTCAAGTACTATGCATCACCCATCTCCCACAGGTGGCTGCGATGGCAGACAGTCATTTGTATATTCAAAAAGAAGAAAAAGCAGAACGAGTCCAAACAATTGTGACTCCGTTAACCGCTGATTATAAGATCGATGAAATTGCCCGGATGATCTCTGGAGTTGAGGTGACAGCCTTAACGAGAGAAAACGCCACTGAGCTGCTGCAGATGGCAGAGAAGGCG
This sequence comes from Marinococcus halophilus, assembly GCF_900166605.1. Taxonomy (NCBI): domain Bacteria; kingdom Bacillati; phylum Bacillota; class Bacilli; order Caryophanales; family Bacillaceae; genus Marinococcus; species Marinococcus halophilus. The sequence continues at coordinate 1,834,392 of NZ_FVZD01000006.1, read as the reverse complement.
AAAAGCAATGTGTAACCCCAAAAGAATATGTCCACTTGAGAAAGACAACTATCAAAGTTGTCTTTTTCTATGCGACACGCTATGGTAAAATAATGTTGAGAGAGAAAGAGAGTGGCAGAAGGGCGGGGGAAAATGATACGGGTCGCGGTAGCTGATGATAACAAAGAGCTTGTTGAGGTATTGATCGAACATATAGAAGAGCAGGAAGACATGGAGATAGCAGGTACGGCCCACAATGGAGAAGAAGCCCTTGAGGTAGTAGAACAGGAGCAGCCGGAAGTGCTGCTTTTAGATATCATTATGCCGCACCGGGACGGCCTGTCTGTATTAACGGCCTTAAAGAATAAACATAACATTAACACGAAAATTATTATGTTAACTGCATTTGGCCATGAGGATGTAACAAAAAAAGCAGTGGAGTATGGAGCCGCTTATTACGTTTTAAAGCCTTTCGATATGGAGGCACTGATGGCAAACATCCGGGACGTGCACAGGGAAAGCTTAAATTCACAAGTGTTAACCGGTACGATCCCAGTAAAAATAGCCGCCCAGCAGTCCATGGAAGAGCGGATAAAAGATATTATCCAATATGTTGGCATTCCTTCGCACATAAAAGGCTACGTGTATATGCAGGAAGCAGTGAAGCTTGTGATGGAAGACATGCACATGATTAATGCAGTAACCAAGCAGTTGTATCCTGAAATCGCCCGAAAGTTTCAGACGACACCAAGCCGTGTTGAACGGGCGTTAAGACATGCCATTGTTGTAGCGTGGGACCGTGGCCATACGCATGCTATTTCTGATTTATTTGGATGGAGCCAGGACAGCGCTCTGCCGTATAAACCGTCAAATAGTGAATTTATCGCAGTGGTATCTGATCGTTTGCGCACAGAGCAGATATAAATATGAGTTTATACAAAAGGAGCATGCAAAATGGAATTGTTTAAACGCATGGAGATGCACGACTATGAGCAGGTAGTAGTCTGCCAGGACCGGAACTCAGGATTAAAAGCAATTATTGCCATACATGATACGACACTCGGGCCAGCCCTGGGTGGAACGAGAATGTGGACGTATGATAACGAGGAAGCAGCGTTTGAAGATGTGCTGCGCCTCGCTAAGGGCATGACCTACAAAAATGCAGCGGCCGGGCTGAATCTTGGCGGGGGAAAAGCCGTAATTATGGGAGACGCCCGTACGGATAAAAACGAAGAAATGTTTCGTGCATTCGGCCGCTATATTGAAGGCCTTGCCGGCCGCTACATTACGGCAGAGGATGTGGGAACAACAGAGCACGATATGGATATTATCCACGAAGAAACGAACTTTGTGACCGGTATTTCCCTGTCTGCAGCTTCTGGTTCGAGCGGAAATCCTTCGCCAGTTACTGCCCGTGGTGTATATCAGGGGATGAAAGCAGCGGCAAAGGAAGCTTTTGGTACTGATGAGCTTTCTGGTAAAACAATTGCGGTCCAGGGCGTCGGCCACGTATCGTTTGAAATGTGCCGGTTTCTTCATGAAGAAGGAGCTTCTTTAATTGTCACGGACATCCGGGAAGCTTCGGTGGAGCGAGCCGTTCAAGCCTACGGAGCAAAAGTGGTGGCCCCGGGGGACATTTACGATGTAGCGTGTGATATTTTCAGTCCGTGTGCTTTAGGTGGTGGACTGAACGACCGTACTATTCCACGCCTGCAGGCCAAAGTTGTAGCGGGTGCTGCCAATAACCAACTGCAGACAGAAGAAGATGGCAATCGTTTAGAAGAGCAGGGAATCGTTTACGCACCGGATTATATTATAAATGCAGGAGGCGTAATTAACATTGCTGACGAACTGTATGGGTACGACCGGGAACGGGCCCTGAAAAAAGTCGATGGCATCTACGATAACATTGCCCGGGTGTTTGAAATTGCGAAACGTGACGGCATTCCATCATATCAGGCGGCAAACCGTTTGGCTGAAGAACGAATCGAATCCGTCAATCGCTCAAGAAAACAGTTTCTCCCTCACTCCCGGCATATTTTAACGAATCGGTAAAGCAGCCTGAGCGCTGCTTTTTTTAATGTCAGCCCGGTATCTGTCTTAGGGACGGCCCTTGGAATATGCTATAATAATCCCCGAACGGTAAAACTTCTCTTCACCAGATCTATTTTCGTGCTATGATGAAACGGAAAAATCCATTAAAATAAAATAGAGATGAACGAATAAAATCCTGGGTGAAAGCCCGCAGGAGGAATTTTTATGGCTAAAGAATATGACCTGGTCATATTAGGAGCTGGTACAGGCGGATACGTTGCCGCTGTCCACGCGGCAAAAAGAGGATTATCGACGGCGGTAGTAGAAGCACGGGACATTGGTGGCACATGTCTGCACCGTGGATGTATCCCGAGTAAATCGTATTTAAAAAGCGCAGAGATGTACAAAACAATGCAGGAGAGCCTGTCATACGGCATCGAAGCAGACAATGTGCGGCTGCAGTTCGGAAGAGTCCGGGAGAAAAAGAACCAGACTGTACAACAATTACATAAAGGGGTTCAGCAGCTGTTAGCAAAGCACGAGGTGGATGTATATTACGGGCACGGCCGCATCCTCGGGGCTTCTATATTTTCACCAACGGCAAGTACCATTTCAGTAGAAACAGAAACCGAAGGGGAAAATATTATGCTGCAGCCTAAACAAATTATGCTTGCCACCGGCTCCCGTCCGGCGACTGTGCCGGGACTCGATATTGACGGGGAATATATTTTATCCTCCGAGGAACTGCTCGAAGCGGAAACCCTCCCTTCGTCAATTATCATTGTCGGTGGAGGGGTGATTGGCGTTGAATGGGCGTCCATGCTTCAGGACTTCGGCGTGGAAGTACAGATGATAGAGCTTGGAGAACGCCTGCTGCCAATGATGGACCACGCCGTTTCAAAAGAAGCAGAAAAGCGATTGAAGCGAAAGGGCGTCCGGATTTATACAAATACGGAGCTCGATCCTGCTTCGCTTACGAAGAACAAAGAACTGGCTGTCCGTACCTTGGCAGGAGAGACCCTGGGGGCTGAAAAAATGCTCGTCGCTGTAGGAAGAACCGGTAATACGGGAGACCTGGGACTCCACAACACGGAAGTCGAAGTGCAGAACAGCTTCATCCAGACATCCGGCATGTATCAAACGAAGGAATCGCACATGTACGCCATCGGGGACGTCATCGGTGGCATGCAGCTGGCCCACGTGGCTTCACGTGAAGGAATTATTGCTGTAGAGCACATGCTCGGGAACCATCCAGAGCCCCTGGATTATAAGCATGTGCCTTCCTGCGTCTACTCGGAGCCGGAAATGGCTTCGGTGGGATGGACAGAGCATGAAGCCAAAGACGCCGGCCTGGAAATCAAAACGAGCACCGTCCCTTTTCAGACAATAGGCAAAGCCCTGGTAGAAAACGATCCGGAAGGCTTTATAAAAATGATCGTGGATAAAGATACTGAAGACGTCCTCGGTGTCCATATTGTGGGACGTAAAGCGACCGAATTGATTAACGAAGGCGCCCTTGCCGTTTATATGAATGCTTCTTATCTTGAAATACAAGGAGCCGTGCACGCCCACCCGACACTGGCGGAAATCTATGCAGAAGGCGCTTTGGCGATAGACGGAAAAGCCATTCATTACGGATGAAATAAGGAGGAACAACGAATATGATTCAAGAATACAGTACCCACCGGGAAGTAGGCTTAAGCGACGAAGAAGCGCTCACAATGTATGAGATCATGCTGCAGGCGAGACGTCTTGATGAAAGAATGTGGCTGCTGAACCGCGCCGGTAAAATTTCGTTTGTCGTATCCTGCCAGGGCCAGGAAGCGGCACAGGCAGCGGCAGCGATGGCGCTTGACCGTGATAAGGACTACCTGCTTCCGTATTACCGGGATTTTGGCCTTGTGATGGCGTTTGGGATGACGGCGAAGGATTTAATGCTCGCGGCCTTCGCTAAACAGGGAGACCCTAACTCTGAATCGCGGCAGATGCCCGGCCATTTTGGACAGAAAAAGAACCGGATTGTGACGCAGTCCTCGCCGGTAACTACCCAGGTCCCCCACGCTGCCGGGTTTGGACTCGCAGCTAAAATGAAAAACAAAGATTTTGTTACGATGGTTACCTTTGGCGAAGGCTCCTCCAATCAGGGAGATTTCCATGAAGGCATGAACTTTGCCGGCGTTCATGATCTTCCAGTCGTATTTTTCTGTGAAAACAATAAATATGCTATCAGCGTGCCTCTCAGCAAACAGCTCGCCTGCGAACATGTTGCTGACCGTGCAAAAGGATATGGCATGCCGGGGGTAACCGTAGAGGGGACAAGGCCGTTTGAAGTGTATCAGGCTGTAAAAGAAGCAGTGGACCGGGCACGTGCCGGTAAGGGACCAAGCCTCGTTGAAGCGATGGTGGCAAGACTTACACCGCATTCAAGCGATGATAATGATAAACTGTACCGGACGGTCGAAGAAATGGACGAGGAAAAGCAGACCGACGCGGTCGTAGCTTTTGCGAACTACCTGCGGACCGAAGGCATCCTGACCGAAGAAAAAGAACAGGCCATGGAGCAGCGGATTCGCGAAGAGGTAGATGCCGCCACTGACGCCGCTGAAGCAGCGGAGTATCCGGCAGTAGAAACGCTTGGACAGTATGTTTACGAGGAAGAAGGGAACTAATATGGCAGTGATGTCTTATATTCAGGCAATCAATACAGCGATGAAAGAAGAAATGGCGCGGGATGAGAACGTGTTTGTCCTGGGCGAGGATGTCGGTCTGAAGGGCGGGGTGTTCCGTGCGACCGAAGAATTGCACAGCACGTACGGCGACGAACGCGTTATCGACACGCCGCTCTCTGAATCAGCGATCGCCGGAGTAGGCATAGGGGCAGCGATGTACGGCCTCCGCCCGGTAGCAGAAATGCAGTTTGCAGATTTTATTATGCCTGCAGTAAACCAAATTGTTTCTGAAGCAGCCAAAATCCGCTATCGCTCTAATAATGACTGGTACTGTCCGCTCACCATCCGGGCGCCGTTTGGCGGCGGAGTGCACGGCGCCCTCTATCATTCGCAGTCAGTGGAGGCGCTGTTTGCCAATACGCCGGGCCTGAAAGTAGTGATTCCGTCCACGCCGTACGATGCAAAAGGACTGCTGAAGGCGTCCATCAGGGACAACGATCCAGTGCTGTTTTTCGAGCATAAGCGTGCGTACCGAATGCTCAAGGACGAGGTGCCGGAAGAAGATTACACCGTACCACTCGGTAAAGCGGCAGTCAAACGTGAAGGCACGGATGTCACCGTGATTACATACGGCCTTTGTGTGCATTTGGCCAGCCAGGCTGCTGATACGCTTGCCGCCGAAGGCATAGATGTGCATCTGTTGGATCTAAGAACCGTTTATCCAGTCGACCGGGAAGCCGTCAAAGAAGCAGCAGCTAAGACAGGAAAGGTACTGCTTGTCACTGAGGACAACCTCGAGGGAAGCATTATGAGTGAAGTGTCGGCAATCATTTCTGAACACAACTTATTTGACCTGGACGCCCCGGTCCGGAGGCTGGCAGCTCCCGATGTGCCGGCCATGCCTTACGCTCCGACACTTGAAAAAGAATTTTTAATGAATACGGATAAAATCACGAAGGCGATAAGAGATTTGGCGAAATTTTAGGAGGGTATCAAGGATGCGCAAAGAAGTAACGATGCCGCAGCTTGGGGAAAGCGTCACAGAAGGTACGATTTCCCAGTGGCTCGTAAAGCCGGGAGATAAAGTGAAAAAATACGACCCCATCGCAGAAGTGCTGTCAGATAAAGTAAGTGCAGAAATCCCCAGCTCTTATACTGGAGAAATCAGCGAGCTAGTTGCTGAAGAAAACGAAACAGTAGCTGTGGGGACGCTTATATGCTATATGGAAACAGAAGAAACGCAGCCGGACATAGTAGAAAAAGCTTCGGCTTCTTATGCAGAAACGGCCCCGGGACAAGAAGGCGGGGAGGAAGAAAAATCGATGAAAAAGAGGTATTCACCGGTGGTGTGGCGGCTCGCACAGGAGAACGGGCTGAGCCTTGAAAATATCGAAGGCTCCGGCAAACAAGGACGCGTCACAAAAAAAGACGTAGAAAAAGCGATCCGGGAAGGTGCGGAAAAAACCAAGCAGGAAGAAGCTGCGCCTTCACCGTTTCCTATCTATTCCACGAAGCCTTCAGAAAATCAGGAGGAGCGTGAAGGTGACACAATTATTCCGGTAACTGGAGCAAGAAAAGTTATCGCAGACAACATGGTGAAGAGCAAACAGGAAATTCCCCATGCCTGGACGATGATCGAAGTAGACGTTACGGATTTGGTGGCGTACCGGAACAGCGTGAAGGATGACTTTAAGCAAAAAGAAGGTTTTTCGCTTACGTACCTGCCGTTTTTCATGAAAGCTGTCTCCGAATCCCTGCAGCTGTTTCCAAGCCTTAATTCCACCTGGGACGGTGACCGGATTATCCAGCGCAAGGAAGTAAACCTTTCGATGGCTGTGGCCAGCGAGGAGGCTCTTTACGTGCCAGTCATCAAACGGGCAGATGAAAAAAATATCCGTGGTCTCGCCCGGGACATGCAGTCTCTGGCAACCAAGGTCCGCCAGGGAACTATTAAAGCAGAAGAAATGAAAAGCGGAACGTTTACGGTGAATAATACCGGATCTTTCGGCTCTGTGCAGTCCATGCCGATTATCAATCATCCACAGGCCGCCATTCTTTCCGTGGAATCAATTGTTAAACGTCCGGTTGTTATGCAGGGTGATATGATAGCAATACGCTATATGGTTAACCTGTGTCTTTCCCTGGATCACCGTATTTTAGACGGTCTTCTGTGCGGGCGGTTTTTAGCCGATTTAAAGCAGCGGCTGGAAAATTATAAAGGGACCGAAAACATTTAACAGAGGCTTCCCCTTAGGGAGTCTCTTTTTTTCATGCTTAAAAAAGAATCACTCTTATTTACAAAACTATTTCCCTGCGCTAAAATCAATATACATACAAAACGTAATCATTACGATGAAGAGGTGCGATAATGAAAAAACATTTTATTTTAGGAGCTGCTGGGGCAGCATTTTTTACTTTAAGTGCCTGTGGAGCAGCAGATGACCAAAGCGATCAGGGATCCGAAAATGAAAATAAGGTCGAAGTTTATACGACGCTCTTTGCTTGGGAGGATTTCACCAGGCAAATCGGCGGGGAGCACGTAAAAGTAGAAAACGTTGTACCGGCGGGCTCGGATGCACATACATACGACCCGACGCCGCAGACGCTCACAAACATAGCAGAGGGTGACTTGTTCGTGATGACCGGGAGCGGAATGGAAGGCTTTGCCGACGAAGTGGAAAGCACGATTGGCAACCAGGACGTGCAGATAGCCAAGGTGGCAGAAGCAGTGGGAAGCGCAGAAGAAGGCCATAGTCATGAAGAAGGCCACAGCCACGAAGAAGGGGAAACCGACGAAGAGCATGCAGAGCATGAAGAAGAAAGCCACAGTGAAGAAGAGCATGCCCATGATCACGGGGGCACAGATCCTCATATATGGATCGATCCGGTTCAGGCGAAGGAAGCGGCTACTGTAATTAAAGAACAGCTCGTTGAAGCAGATCCTGATCATGAGCAGGCTTATGAAGAAAACTATGAGGAACTGGCAACAGAACTCGATAAAATCAACGAGCGATTCCAAACTCTTGCAGAAGAAAGCAGCAAAGATCAATTTATCGTTTCCCATGCAGCTTACGGCTATTGGGAGGAACGGTACGGACTCGAAGAGATAGCTATTAACGGAGTGAATGCCCAGAGCGAGCCGTCCACGCAGGAAATCAATGAAATTATCGATACAGCAGAAAAAAATGATCTGAATGCTATTATGGTGGAAGAAAATATTCCATCCGATACGACGGATGTTCTTCAGGAAGAAATCGGGGCGGAGGTTTATACGTTAAACAACCTTGAGTCCGCCAGTGAAGAAGAAGTTGCTGACGGGGCTACCTACGTTTCGCTGATGAATCAGAATGTCGATAATCTTGAAAAAGCACTGAATGAATAACTTTTCGAGCTTCTCACTTGTGATTTTCTCTCCCTATCCGCTACAATATAGGTATTCGGTGAAGGAAAGGAAGGATTTTAATGAATTTTGATTTTTACGTCAATGATATAGTACAAGCTTCCCGAGACGAAATCGAAGAAGCTGGTTACCAGTCTCTCCGTACGCCTGAAGAAGTCGATGAGGTGTTGAATAAAGAAGGCACAACGCTCGTCATGGTAAACTCTGTATGCGGCTGTGCTGGAGGCATTGCCCGTCCGGCAGCAGCTTACATGACGAATTATGATACGAAGCCCGACCGGCTTGTTACCGTATTTGCAGGTCAGGACAAAGAAGCAACAGAACAGGCCCGTTCTTATTTCACAGGGTTTCCACCGTCATCTCCGTCATTTGGGCTCCTAAAAGACGGCGAACTCGTTCGTATGGTGGAACGTCATGAAATCGAAGGCCATGAACCGATTCAGGTTGTTCAAAAACTCGAAGAAGCTTTCGATCAATACTGCGCAAAATAATAAGTGCCCTCCGGGGCGCTTTTTTTTGCAAAAAAAGAGCTCCTCTCTGGCCGAGGAGCCTATGGCACTTACTTTTCTAAATGATAAATATTGCCGTCCTGCTCTACAGTAGTATCGACATCCGGAAACACGATTTCGCTTGTTTTGGGCTCGAATTCCTGAGAGGTCTCAAAGCCAACCCGAAAGTCATTGCTTTTGGTGGACGGGCCTTCTTCTTTAGTTACGCTGTACCATAAGGTTTTACCGTTGGAGGCGATTGTTGTCTGAGGTTCGCCTATGTTAGCTTTGAATGTTACTTCTGCCATTTGTTATCCCTCTTTCTTCGTGTAAGATCTATAAAGGGTTCTTCCCTTCATCGCTTTTGCTTTAAACGTCATTTGCAAAAATAAGAAAAGACAGCAGAGGCGTCTTGACGCTCAGGTTTAGATTCATGGTATACTGTGTCGGACTACATAAATGAAAAGGGCGGAGACAAATGATTCAAACGTATTATGAAAAAATTCAGGAATACTTAAATATGGACGAGGAAATTTCGTATGATGAGTTTCGCGATTACTACCAGAATGTCATCGATGAGCTTGATACAAACGCCTCCGGCTACGAAGAGGAGCAGGTATGGAAAGCTTTATTTATTACGGAAAGCCTCATGTCCAATGCCGAAGACCGCCAGAAACGTACGAAAAAAAAGCAGGAGGCAAAAAAGTTCGGCAAGATGCATGAACGTTCCAAAGTGTATTCCCAGCATTTCACTAAACGGCTGCAGGAAGCAGGCTACAGTGAAGAAGATATCAACGGCCAGTTTGAAAAAATGCTGGAGGGTTCTTCCGAAGAAACATAATTTAAAAATGGGTTGACTTTACTATTCGTTCATTGGTATAGTATTCATTGTCTTGTTAAAACATATGACAAAAGCGCCTATGGTGAAAGGGATATCACTCGAGATTCCGGTTCTCGCATTCCAGGTTCGAGTCCTGGTAGGCGCACCAATGAATAAATGTGTGAGCAAAGGAGCTATTCCTTTGCTTTTTTATATGCTGTTTGGAATGTAATGGGCGCGTGCAAGAGGACCAGGGCTGAAACATCTTAGTCAGTTTCCCTGCGCCCGGGTTTACGATATAATACAGATACGAATGAACAAACAGAGAGGTTTTTTAGATGGGGAGATTCCGAATTGGCTATCGGACGCTGAAGACAGCAGTAGGTACTGCTATATCCGTATACATTGCCCAGCTGCTGCAGCTCGATTACTACATATCGGCAGGCGTCATTACCATTCTTTGTATTACCACGACCAAAAGAGGCTCTCTGACAGTCAGTATTGAACGACTCGTCTCCTGCGTGATCGGCCTGGGAGTAGCGAGTGTATTTTTTGAACTAATCGGCTACAATCCAGTGGCTGTTGCGATGCTGTTTCTGATCAGCATTCCACTCAGCGTAGCGGCTAATGCCGCCCGGGGAATCGTTACAAGCAGCGTGATAGTTCTGCACCTTTATACAGAGGGACAGGTGAGCGCAGGCATATGGATGAACGAGCTGGCAATTATTTTTATCGGTATCGGGGTAGCTTTAATCATGAACCTGTACATGCCGAGCAGTGAAAAAAGCCTGGCCCAGGACCAGCTAAGCCTCGAAGACGCTTTCCGCAAAATCTGGGAGGAATACGCAAACTACCTTCGCTTTGGAGATAACATCTGGGACGGCGGGGAATTTTCGGAAGCAGCTAAAATTATTGATGAAGCTAAAGGAAAAGCTCTGCGGGACATAGACAATCATTTTCTCCGGGATGATGACTACTTCTACCACTACTTCCGCATGAGAGAAAAGCAGTTTTCGGTACTCGAAAGTATTTTGCCGTTTATTTCTTCCATCGACCAGTCTGTGCCCCAGGGGCATAAAATGGCTGATTATATGGATGAGTTAAGCGACGCCGTCTCTCCGGGCAATACTGCCGGCTATTTCTTATATCGTCTTGACGAGATGAAGCTTGAAATCCAGCAGATGGAGCTGCCAAAGACGAGGCATGAATTCGAAATACGATCTTCTTTATTTTACATTTTGTATGAAATTGAAGAATACCTGCTCATTAAAAAAATGTTTAAACCCGACCCGAAGCGGACGCACACCATATCGGGCAAGCGATTAAACAGGCAGAAGGCACGAAGGAATAAATAAAAAGCAGAACCCCGGGCATGGGCGCCCGGAAGTTCTGCTTCCTCCTATACATACAAGCAGAGCAGAGGTATTGATTTAAAACATTACTGCTCCGCCCATTAACAGGCTGCTGCCGACAAGCGCAAAGATCATAATGTAAATAATGACTTTCTGCATTCTAACCCCCGCTTTCAATGGAAACTAATGCTCAAATTATAACACAGCAGGCGAAAAAATATGTAATAAACCTAAGCAATCCGCAAAGGAGTTATAATAGTGATGGCAAATCAAGAACGTTTAATACAGGAATTTATCGAACTGGTACAAATTGACTCAGAAACGAAACACGAAGCCAAAATAGCCGATGTCATTAAACGGAAATTTCAGGAGCTGGGGCTTGAAACGAAAGAAGATAATGCAAAATCCCTCACCGGTCATGGAGCAGGAAACCTGGTCTGTACGCTGAAAGGCACGGACAGCACAAAGCCGGTGATTTATTTCACCGCCCACATGGATACGGTCGAACCGGGGAAAGGCATTGAGCCCGAGGTGCAGGACGATTATATTGTATCGATGGGAGAGACCATTCTCGGTGCAGATGATAAGGCAGGAATTGCTTCCATGATGGAAATGGTAAAAGTTCTTCAGGAAGAAGAGGCCTCCTACGGCGATATTCAATTTATTATTACAGTCGGGGAGGAATCCGGACTGGTGGGAGCAAAACATCTTGACACGGGTCTCGTGCATGCTGATATGGGCTATGCGCTCGACAGCGACGGGCCTGTAGGTACTCTTGTCACTGCTGCACCGTACCAGACGAAAATGCATGCTGCTATTTACGGAAAAAAGGCGCATGCGGGAGTGGAGCCTGAAAAAGGCATATCGGCCATCAGTGTCGCTTCTAAAGCAATAACCAAAATGCCGCTCGGACGAATTGATGAAGAAACCACAGCTAATATTGGAAGCTTTGCCGGGGGCACCCAGACCAACGTCGTGTGCGATGAAGTTGTAATTTCTGCAGAAGCGCGCTCTTTTAAACCAGATAAGTTGAGCCGGCAGGTAGCTGCGATGCGGGAGGCTTTCGAAGAAGCAGCCGAAGAAATGGGCGCACAGGCTTCTGTGGATATACAGCCAATGTATGAAGGCTATGTGCTGGCTGAATCCGACGACGTGGTGCAGCGGGCCGTCCAGGCTGCCCACCGGCTTGATGTGGAGCCTCGAACCGTAAGAAGCGGCGGCGGGAGTGATGCAAATGTAATTTCAAGTTACGGTATTCCTACGATCAATTTGGGCGTTGGTTATGAAAATATACACACTACTGAAGAACGCCTGCTTATTAGAGAATTTGTAAAAGTACCAGCATTTATGGCGGCTATCGTAACGGAGCCGGCAGAAGAAGAATAAAGGGGGAAGGCGGACGATTGGATATTCAGCGTCTTCAGGGGAATGTAAAGGCACCACTGCCTAACGTAAAGGAAAGAAAAGCCGAAAAAAATCCATTTTCAGAAATGATGCAGACCGAGCAGGCTAAAACATTCAGCCGGCAAATGGGAATCATGCTCGAACAGCTCGATCAGCAGGGGCGCCGCCTGATGGAGCACCAGACTATTCCGGAATTAAAAGAATATAAGCGTCTTGTGCGCGAAATCCTCACGGAGCTGAAGGACCACGGATTGAACCTGCATGAGGAAAGATCCTTTGGCAGTGACGGCAGGCTTAAAACCCATCAGCTGATTGAAAAAATTGATAAAAAATTAGTGGAAATGACAGACCAGATGCTGCAGCAGGAACAAAAGCCCCTCTCTCTTCTCGACATGGCCGGGGAAATTAAAGGCATGATTATACATCTCTATGGGTAAAGGAGAGAAGCTATGAGTGTAAAGGTGTTATTTATCTGTTTAGGAAACATCTGCCGCTCGCCAATGGCAGAAGCTCTTTTTCAGAAGCATTTGCAGGAAGCGGGAATGGAGAATAAAATAATAGTGGATTCAGCCGGGCTTGGTGATTGGCACGCAGGAGCGCCGCCGCACGAAGGCACAGTCGGTGTTCTTAAACAGCATGGAGTCCCTGCAGGCCCTGGGCGGTCCCGGGTCGTGGGGGCCGGGGAAGAAGCCGATTATATTGTGGCTATGGATGAGCAGAACCTTGAGATGCTTGAAGACTTTCAGGTTTCTGCAAGAAGCGGGAAGGTATGGAAGCTGTTGGATTTTCATCCGGAACGCCCAGGCGAAGACGTGCCGGATCCTTATTTTGAGAATAATTTTAAAGACGTGTTTGAACTGGTTAATACGAGTACTTTCCATTTACTACAATGGATTAAAGAGCAGGAGAATGTATAATGGAGCATATTCAAAAAGCGATACGGTATGTAGACCCACAGGCAGAAGTAACTAATATAGCAAGCCTCTCCGGAGGAAGCATCAGCTCTGCCTACCGCGTGGACACAAACCGCCGCTCCTATTTTATGAAATGGCATGAAGAAGCTCCTTATGATTTTTTCCGCCAGGAAAAACGCGGGCTCGAATTTCTGCGTGAATCGGAAGCAGTGCATGTTCCCGACGTTCTGCACTGGTCAAAGAAGTTTATTATTATGGATATCATTCAGGGAAGAGGGAACAGCCGCACCGATGAATGGCTGGGACTCGATCTAGCTCACCTTCACCAATCCTCCGGAGATTATTTTGGTCTTGAAGAGGATAATTTTATCGGGGAGCTGCCCCAGGAGAACTCCTGGGAAACGAGCTGGGTTCGTTTTGTTAGGGACCACCGGCTGCGGCCACAGATGGAAATCGCCAGATCCCTGGGCAAACTGACGGAGGAACGGGCCCGCCGCCTGCGCTACATTCTGGATCATCTTGGGGAGTGGATACCGGACGACCGGCAGCCGGTCAAGCTGCACGGAGATCTTTGGGCCGGCAACTGGCTTACAGGCGAAGAAGGGCGTCCGTATTTGATCGATCCTGCCTGCTGGTACGGGGACTATGAATTTGATCTTGCTTTTACCCGGCTGTTTGGAGGTTTTTCTGAACGGACGTATGAGGCTTATGAGACTGTTCAGCCGATCGAAGCTGAATTTGAAGAGCGGATGCCTCTCTATCAGCTATATTATTTGCTTGTCCATTTAAATGTATTTGGAGAAATGTACGGGACCCAGGTGGACAGGGTGCTTGCATTATACAGCAGAAGCCGCTGAGCCGGACCTTTCTTTTGGAAAGGTCTTTTTTATGCCTCTACAATGTCTATTTTTCGGATTTTTGGGCAGGTTGAGAGTGCAGAAAAACGGGAATAAAACTTTGGACGTGATCATAAGGTTTTGACAGAGAGGGGCTTTTTGGAGTGAGAGACACACATATTGCGGTTATTGGGGCGGGCCCCGGAGGACTTACCGCTGCCATGCTGCTGCAAAGCCAGGGGTTTCAAGTAAGTTTGTTTGAAAAAGATGACAAAGTAGGTGGTCGTACATCCCATGTGGATGTAGATGGTTACCGTTTTGATAAAGGTCCAACATTTTTAAGTATGCCGCATATCGTCGAGGAAATTTTCTCAGCGACCGGGAGGGATCTGGCGCACTATATTTCCTGGAACTATCTGGACCCAATGTATGAATTGTTCTTTGAGAATTCGAGCTTCCGGCCGACCTCCAATAAACAGGAAATGAAACGGAGGATCGCTGCTTCCTTTCCTGGTGACGAAAAGGGATACGACCGCTTTATGCATGACCTGGGGAAACGGTGGGAGGCGCTTCTGCCGGTGCTTGAGCACGAGCACGGCTCACTGCTCGACTACATGAAACCCCGGACGCTTAAAGCCCTTCCGCACCTGGCGCTTGGCAAATCGGTGTACGATGTGCTGAGCCAGTATTTTTCCGATGAGCGGCTGAAGCTTTCTTTTACCTTTCAGTCCAAATATTTGGGAATGTCGCCTTGGGACTGCCCCGGGGCATTCAGCATTCTTTCCTATATGGAGCATGAATATGGTATTGTTCACCCTACTGGGGGATTGAATCAGATACCTAAAGCAATGGCTAAGGCGTTTGAAGAGGATGGGGGCCGGCTTTACTTAAACGCGCCGGTCAGGAAAATACGGACGAAAAGACAGCAGGCTGCAGGGGTTGAGCTTGAAAATGGGGAAGTATTCGGGGCGGACGAAGTAGTGGTGAACGCAGATTTCGCCTATGCAGCTACTGAACTGTTCGATGAGCCTTTGAATAAGTGGAAAAAAGAAAAAGTGGCTGAAAAAGACTTTTCCTGCTCAGCGTTTATGCTCTACGCAGGCGTTGACGCCACTTATCCCGAAGCGGCTCATCATTCAATCGTTTTTTCCAATGATTATAAAAAAAATGTGGAAGAAATGATTCATGAAAAGATTGTTTCAGACGACCCGTCCATTTATATTCATAATCCCGCCGTGACCGACAAGACGCTCGCCCCTGCAGGAAAGTCACCAATTTATATGCTTGCCCCAGTGCCAAACAACCAGAGCGGCATCGACTGGGAAAACAACAAAGAGAGCTTTCGGGACCTGGTGCTTGACCAGGTGGAAAGCCGATCACCGTTTAAAGGCCTCCGGGATCATATTGAAGTGGAAAAGATTTATACACCCACGGACTGGCAGATCGACAGTAATGTATACGAAGGAGCTGTGTTCAACCTCTCCCATCGCTTAAATCAAATGATGTATTTCCGTCCGCATAACAAGTTCGAAGACGTAAGGAACTGTTGGCTGGTGGGAGGAGGAACGCATCCTGGCAGCGGCCTGCCGACAATTATCGTATCCGGCAGAATCACTGCCCAGGCACTAACGGCTAAATACGCCAGGGAGCGGGCGCAATGAAAAATATTATTGTTGGAAGCGGCATTGGCGGGCTGGTAACAGCACTCTATTTAACGCAGGCGGGTGAGGAAGTAACAATAGTGGAAAAGGACAAAGAAGCCGGCGGAAGAATCAAATGGGTGAAGCAGGATGGATTTAAAATTGATGAAGGACCAACCATTGTACTGCTGCCGGAGACAATCAAAGCAATACTCGCCGAAGCAGGCATGGACCCGGAAGTATTATCTATGGAACGTATTGATCCACTGTATCGGATGGTTTTTGCTGATGACACGGAATTTTATAAATGGAGTGATCCCGACAAGCAGAAAAATGAGATGGCTCGTGTTTTCCCTGGAGAAGAAGAAAACTTTGAAAGATTTATACGGGATATGAAGAAGAATTTCCTGCAGGGAGAAAAAGATTTTTTATCCCGTTCATTTATGCGTAAACGGGAATTTTTCACTGCGGGTAACATCCGTTCTCTGTGGCAGATGAAAGCCTATCAGCCGGTTAGATCCCAGGTGGCGGATTATTTTGAAGATGCCAGGCTCAGGGACGCGTATTCGCTTCAGACTCTTTATATTGGCGGAAATCCTGCCACTACCCCCGGTATTTACTCTCTGGTTTCCTTCAGTGAGCAGTATCACGGCATCTGGTATATCCGGGGAGGATATGCCACACTGATCGAAAAAATCAGGGAAGAACTTGAACGGCGCGGAGTAATATTTCGATTTGAAGAGACAGCACTAAGCATCCAGGCGAAAGAAAAGACGTTCACCGCCTTAAAAACGGATAAGCGGGTAGAGCCGGCAGAGCGGCTGATTTGTAATTGTGAACTGCCGGCAGCAGAACAGCTGGTGGAAAAGAAACCACAAAAAAAATACACTTCTTCATCAGGATGCTTGCTAATTTATTTAGGATTAGACAAAATATATACAAAGGCTTCTATACACCAATTTTTCATGGGAAATAATTTTGATCATCAAATGAAGCAGGTTTTTGACACGAAAGAATTACCGGAAGACCCGAGTATTTATGCATTCCACCCGTCTTTAATAGACTCTACCCTCGCCCCGGAAGGTAAGAGTGTGCTGTATCTACTTGTTCCCGTACCATCAGGAGATAACATCGACTGGGAGGTGCAGGACGAGTTTATTCAGTCTATTTTAGAAGCGGTCGAAAATAAAGGATTCCCGCACCTGCGTTCTTCGATTCAGTGGATGCAGGTTCGAACGCCTAAGGATGCTGAAAGATACGGGTTGTATGAAGGAGGAAGCTTCGGAATTGCACCAGGTTTTACTCAATCAGGTGCGTTCCGGCCGCAGCTTAAGCCGTTTTCGTACAACAACGTATACGCGGTAGGCGCTTCGACGCACCCTGGTGGCGGTGTGCCGATTGTCATGCAGGGAGCAAAATTGTTAGCAGAGCATCTTAAGGTAGGAAGAAAGCAGGATGTTTTCTGATATACACCCGGCAGGGGACCAGCCATCGCTTGGCTTCTGAAATGCGGGAGAGGGGATGAGAAGTATGAAACCAACGTTAGAAAAAGCATACGAGGAATGCCATCGTATCATCACAATGCACAGCAAAACTTTTTCGAAGGCATTTGATATTCTGCCTCTTAAAAAAAGACAGGGTGTATGGGCCGTTTACGCTTTTTGCCGCACGGTAGATGATATTGTGGATGAAGGAGAAAACCCGGAACAGGAATTAAAAGAATTTGAAACTATGTTTCACCAGTTCCTGCGTGATCCCTTTTACCAGCCATCGCTGCAATGGATTGCACTTAGGGACACGTTCGAACGGTTCGATATGGAAGTACAGCCTTTTCTGGATATGATTCAGGGGCAGTATATGGATTTGGAAAAATTTTTTTATTACACATTGGAAGAAGTTGAAGGGTATTCCTATTATGTAGCAGGAACTGTGGGGCTGATGCTTCTGCCTATCCTTTCTCCGGAGCGGTTTGAGCATCTGAAGCCGGGGGCCGTTGCTCTTGGAAAGGCGATGCAGCTGACAAATATTCTGCGGGATGTTGGAGAAGACCTGGATAGGGGGCGCGTTTATTTCCCTGTAGAAATACTGGAAAAGCATGGATATACTAAGAAGGAGCTTTACCAGCACCGTCTGGATTCGTCATTTGTACAGGCATGGGAAGAAACCGCCGCTAGGGCAGAGGAGCTTTATGCAGAAGCACTCGAATCAATTGATCAGTACCCAAAGGATGCCAGATATCCTGTTAAGGGAGCTGCCTATATGTATCAGGCAATTTTAGAGTCGGTACGAAAAAATAATTATCAGGTTTTCAAAGAGCGGGCTTACGTTTCTAAACGGGATAAATGGAGCATCTTAAAGAGAATTTCTTCCTAAGATACAATGCAGGTGAATATTTAAATGTAAACCGCGGGATGCTATTATATCCGGCGGTTTTATTCTGCCTATACATAGTGGCAGCAGGGGTAATCCAGATTTAGCCAGGGATCTTCGTAACGCTGCTGCCTGGAGCGAGCGCTTTCAGCAGAAGGAACAATCTGATATCGAAGAAGAACAGACGGCGGAAACGATTCACCGTATATTTCATGATTTGGATGTTTTTTATAACGGGCATGGGAAAAAGCCATTCGGCGTTACGCACGTAGACAACGGCGAGCATGCAGAAAAGGTCGATATATGACCGGTAAATATAGAAAACCACCGGGCGCCCGGTGGTTTAGCTATTTTTAGAAGCTCTTTTGCTTTCTCTGCGGAAAGAAAGTTTAGTTATTGCCTTTGCTGTTTGGGTCCCGCTGATTTTTTCCTTCTTCCTGCGGCTCAATGTCCGCTTGATCGTCTTTTCGTTTTATTTTTTCCTCGGGAGATTCCTGGATGTTTTGGTTGGCACTGTTCTCAGAATCAGAGTTATTGGAATCATCAGAGGAAGAATTAGAAGAAGATACCTGCTCTGCACCCTGTTTTGCCTGATCTTTTACTCCTTCGAGCTCCTGCTCTGCCTCTTTGGCGGTATCGGCTACGTCCTTCAGCTCATCGCCGGCCTCTTTTGCCGTGGACACCACGCCTTCGGAATCTTTTTTCACCTGCTGAATCTGTTCGATGATGTCTTTGCCGTAATCATTATAAATCTCCTGCAGCTGGGTCGTCGCCTGCTTGGCAAGCTCCACAGTGCGCTGGAAACGGCTTTTCAGTTCGTCCGTATCAATTTCCTGGTTCGCTTTATTTACTTTATCCTTGATGCCTTCGCTGCTCCCGCTCTGGCTGGTGCTTCCGGAGCTTTTCGTATACCAGTAAACCCCGCCTCCGATAGCTGCGGCTGAAAGCGCGATAATTGGAAGTGTCTTCTTGCTGGAAGTGTTACCCATGATATCTACTCCTTTTCGATTTTAAATAGGCCAGCCTGTAAGAAAAGGCTGTTAATAATTAACTGTGCTGGGCAAAGCCCCATCTGGTTACCGGGAACTCCTTTAAGTTCAGATTTCGATGCTAACTTCACCGGCAGCGGTCCAGGGAATTAAAAAAGAGTCAGCAAAGAAAAAGCTTTCTTCTGCTGGCTCATGGGTTAGCTTATTATCCAACCATTACCGCCGCGCCTGATAATTAAGAATGAACTATAAACATATATCCTTTATGCTTGTTCATTAAACATTTTATTAACTGCCTGTGCAAATGCTGCTACTTACATAGTTTCTAATACCAGCATTCACTTCTTCAACAGCCCTGGTAGGAAGCTGGTGCACCTTACTCTGGATATGAACATTAGTCATGCTCTAAAGCTGGGATTTGAAATCCTGCCGATGCTTGTTTACAAATATATCATTGCTGCCAAATATCGTCAGAACAGGGCAGGTAATATAAGGAAGAAGGGAAATGCTATTATAACACCTGCCCTTCAAGTACATTTCCTCAAAAACATCTGAATCGCCGCTTTTGATATTTTTTCAATACGTGCCTGCTGAGCCTACTTTTTTGTACGGGTGAAAGCAAGGCCTTCGCCAAGCGTTCCAAGCAAATTTTCATACGTGCTCCAGATGCCCAGTCAGGACATTCCGGCCAACAAAAGCGTTCTTATTATCTTTGGAAAGCTGCTGATTAATATAAATGCTTCTGTTTTTTCTGGGTGCCTGTAAGCAAATTCCTGGGTGGACAGGCCACCAAAAGAATAATCATTATTGTCAGCCGTAAAATTAAATTTTATTCTCATCTCTTTTTACCTTCAATCTATATAAATAAACGTCCAGGCTAGGCTTGAAGAATTTGTAAAAAAGCACCCTCAAGCTTTTATCTGCTTAAAGGCGCCTGGTTTATATGCAAAGCTAATTGCAATAATACTGAATAGAATTTTAATTATTTAACGTTCTTTTGCTGTTTCATCTTCTATTTTCGGACTGGATAAAAACCAGCCGCTAACTGCGATCACAACGAGAATGATATAGAAGGAAGCCTTCCAAAGCGGCGAATGGGAGAAAGCTTCCGGAATGATGTGCAGTGCCGGATGACTCAAAGCATAGACGGCAAGCTTTACCCCAACCCAGCCAACGATAACAAAGGCAGTAATTTCGAGGCCAGGGCGTTTTTCCAGCAGGATAACAAACTTACCGGCAGCAAAACGCATAATAACAACCCCGATCAATCCACCGAACAAAATAACCGCGAAGATTCCACCATCAAGGCCTCCAATAGACGGGAGACCGGAGGCAGGCAGGGTAATAGCAAGAGCGACACCAGCAAGAATCGAATCGACGGCAAACGCAATATCTGCAAGCTCTACCTTTAAAACAGTTTTCCAGAAGCCGGGCGACTTAGTTTCGTTCGTTACAGCAACCTCGTTTTGGTGCTGGTGGTGGCGGACCATATGCCTGATAATATGGTTAATGGCAATGTATAGAAGATAAGCGGCCCCGATCGCCTGCACCTGCCAGACACCCGCCAAAAAGCTGATGATAAAAAGTGATCCGAAGCGAAATAGAAAAGCTCCGAACAACCCGTAAAACAAGGCCTTTTTCCGCTGTTTTTCAGGAAGGTCCTTCACCATTACTGCCAATACCATCGCGTTATCTGCTGCCAGCACGCCTTCAAGCAAAACCAGAATGACCAGCACCCAACTGTATTCCATTAATAAACTTGCATCCATTCCTTTTCTCCCCTTATAAGAAAAGGCATATTAATAGCCTTTTACCTGAATGATCCGAAGGAAAAGGCGTAAAAAAACCTTTTCCTCCCCGTAACTGTTACGAAGAAGAAAAGGTCTCGCTTATAGTTTGATAACTACCATCAGCACCGGGGCGCTAAAGCCCGTCATGACGATGCGGATGCAGGAAAGCTACTCCCCTTTTAATCTATACTAATCATATTCCGAAGCAAGCACAAAGTCAATCTTTATTAAAAATGTAGAGAGGAAGCTGGAAAAACGCTTTTGAAATCGAAAGATAGAGTCTATATACTATTGATAAAGCACATATTCCGTATGAAGATAAAGGAGAAGGATATGCCGGATTCAAGAAAAAATCTACGCTACTATTTTGAAATTCAACCACTGCATGGGACCTTTTTTATTTATCAGATGGATAGCGTTACCGTGAACAGCGCGGAAGGGAGTATGGCGATCTATGATCTTTCCGGAGGGGGCATGCGTTTTTTCTCCCGTTTGAACCTGCCAGTCACTGACCGTGTGCTTTTAACCTTTTCCTTTCGCGCGCTCTATAAACATTTCACTCTTCACGGATGTATAAAGCGGAAAGAAAAACAAAGCGAAGGCTATATGTATGGAGCCTTTTTTCCGGATGAAGTCAATGATCAAAAAAATGAGCTGGTGTGGACGGTGCACCAGTTAAACCTTGCGCATAAAGAGCGCCAAAATTAAAAACCTTATAATTTTCACCTGCAACACATGTCAGTAGTGGAGGAGGAGAAGTATGAATAACGATTTATTAAAAGAGCTGCTGCTGATCGCCCGCATTGCTGCTAAGGAAGAAGGGACGATTTCCCCGGACGACTCCAATGAAGAAGTCCACTTTGATTATTTGATCCAAGAAGCAATGCTTGAAGCCGAAAAAGTTACAGATGAAAAAGATGAAAAGGTGGAATATATAGATCCGGTAGTGACAGAAAAGGGTAACCAATTTATAGATATATAATTCGGACTGGAAGATAGAAGGCCCCCGGCGCTGAAGCCGCGGGGCCTTCTGTACAAGTGAATTTTTACTTAGCTGCCATTCCGCCGTCGATGCGATACTGGGAACCGCTAATAAAGTTGGATTCATCAGAAGCAAGAAATAATGCAAGGTTTGCGATATCCTCAGATTCTCCGTAGCGGTTCATTGGTATCGCCTGCTCCTGCTCGGTGCGGGCAGATTCCGCATCGTCCGGGTTAAATCCTTTCTCGAGTGAACGCATCATCCGGGTGTTTACCGGCGATGGGTGAATGGAGTTAACACGAACGTTGGAGTCGGCTACTTCGAGAGCCGCTGTTTTGGTCAATCCCACTACACCGTGCTTGGAGGTGGTGTACGGACTAACGCCCGGGGACCCCATCAACCCTGCAACAGAGGAAGTGTTTATGATGCTGCCACTGTTTTGCTTCGCCATGACGGGCATCACGTATTTTAATCCGAGGAAGCTCCCTAATACGTTGACGTTCATTACCTTCATGAAATCGTCAGCGCTCTGCTCTGGAATAGGAGCTACTTTGCCTTCGATGCCTGCGTTGTTAAAAAAGACATCTACTGTTCCAAACTGTTTCACTGTTTGATCTACATAATTTTTTACGTCATCTTCATTCGTAACATCGGCCACTGTCGTTTCTACAGGGCCATATTCATCGAGTTCAGCTTTAACGCTGTCCAACGATTCCTGATTCATATCCACGAGCATGACATTGGCGCCTTCTAGAAGGAATTTCTTAGCCGCAGCTTTACCAATACCCCCTGCGCCTCCAGTTATTATAGATGTGTAACCTTCAAGTCTTTTCATGAGAAAAGCACCCCTTCCATATGAGGATTTATTTATAATAAGTGTGGCATCGTAACTTTTCCCTGTGACTAAAGAATTAAAACAAAGAAGAGGGAGTAGGGCATACTGCCTTCAAGCATGTGCCGGACACATGCTTTTAAAATCAATGGTTAGTATTCAAGGTGCGTGGAAGGGCGTCCAACGGCTGGGCCTGCGGTTTGGCGAAATAGTAGCCCTGAAACAATTCGTACCCCATTTCTGCTAAATAGTCGGCGTCTTCTTTACGTTCAATTCCTTCGGCAAGCGGCTGAGAACCAGTATGGGCAGCGACCTGGAGTAATGCCGCCGCAACTTTTTGCTTTTCGTGATCCCTGCTTACTCCGTCAGAATACTCTCTGGCCAGTTTCACAATATCCGGCTCAAGGTAGGAAAGCTTTTTGAGATCATTGGCCCCGGTGCCGACATCATCGAGAGCGTATTTAAAGCCATGTTTCCGGTAATAGTTAAGAATCGCTTTTAAATGCCCAATGTCCTGGACTTCATCGCTTTCTACAACCTCGAAAACGACATTTTCCGGCGCGATTCCCCTTTCATTTATCAGGCGGATCGTGGTTGATAAGCAGTGCTCGGGTACATAAATAGCAGTTGGAATAAAATTGATGAAAATCAGCTTATCTTTAATGGTGGCTGCATTTTTAACAGAAGCCATGCGGCAGACACGGTCAAGCGCAAACAGGCGGTTGCGGATACGGGCTGCTTCAAGCAGAAAAAATGGGGCAATCGTGCTTCCGTCTGCTCCTTTTCCGCGGGAAAGGAGTTCGTGGCCGATAATGGTATAGCTTCCGTATTCGCGCTGGACAATAGGCTGGTAGTGCGACTGGATTTGCTCCTGATCGATAATGTCGTCGATCCAGGCTGTTTCTTTATAATCATGAAGTGAACGGAGGGGCTGCCTGGCTGCTGTGTTCTCCAGCGGAGCATCTTTTGTGGCCCGGTAGACAAAAATCTCGTTGGGATTGTAATGCACCTCCAGGTAATCGAGTAAATCAAAAGCAATAGTTTCTTCCATCCATGCTATATGGTCCTCTAATTGCTGCCACTGGTAGTTCTTGTGTTCAGCAAAATAAGGATTAAGAATGGCAGGTGACTGCCCGTTTTCGAAAATAAAAGTATAGCCCTGCTGTCCGGGCATACAAATATCGCAACCGTTTTTCATACGTAGCCTCCAAATTGATGTAGTTTTTATAATAATATCGGTTTATAAGCTGGATATTCAAGTGAGCAATGAGAAGGCAGCATTAACACGGGCCGAGACGAAGCCAGCCTGAAGTTTTTGAATGAGACATCTATGTTTAAACCCTCCCGTGAACGGTAACTAATTTAAAGTGATCATTGTCAGGAAGCTGGATCACTTCAGATGAAGTATGGCAGCCAGTAAAGTTAAATACGACTGTTAAGAACCTTTATAAAGGAGGAAACCGATAATGATAAACTTAAAGCAGGAAGGAAAACTTGGCTTTGGAACAGCGCCGCTTGGGAATATGTACCGCGAAATTCCGGAGGAGGAAGCTATAGAGACAATTGAAGCAGCCTGGGAGCACGGCATCCGTTACTTCGACACCGCGCCTTTTTACGGAGCAGGGCTTGCGGAGCTGCGTACAGGAAAAGCCTTAGCTAAGCATAATCGCGACGATTATGTATTAAGTACAAAAGTCGGCCGGTACATTTTAGACGAAACAGAAGAAAAAGAAGGGCTGTTTGCCAATGGCCGCAAAAACAAAGTTATTGATGATTATACTGCAGAAGGTACACGCCGGTCGATTGAGCAGAGCCTGGAGCGTCTGCAGATGGATCGACTCGACTTTGTATATGTGCATGATATTTCCCCGGATTTTCAGGGAGACGAATGGCTTGCCAAATTTGAGGAAGCAAGAACAGGCGCCTTCCGTGAACTGACTAAACTTCGCGAAGAGGGAGTCATCCAATCCTGGGGGATTGGAGTAAACCGCACAGAACCAATTGAACTTGCCCTTGACCTTGAAAATTCCAATCCGGATATCAGTCTGCAGGCAACACGATACACGCTGCTTAACCATGAGCACGCCCTGCAGCGCTTAATGCCGGCGGCTGAAAAACAGAATGTCAGCATTATTGTTGGTGCGCCATTTGGTTCAGGTGTTCTGGCTGGCGGCTCGACGTACGAATATTCGGATATTCCGCCTGAAATTGCTTCCCGTGTCGAGCAAATGAAGACTATTGCCGAGCGCCACAATGTCAGCTTAATTGCAGCCTCCCTGCAATTTTCAGCGGCCCATCCCGCAGTGGCAGCTGTAATACCTGGAGCAAGCCGCCCACAGCGGATTCAGGACAACCTTGAAGCATTAAACGCTAATATTCCGGCTGGGTTCTGGCAGGAGCTGCGCCAAGAAAGATTGGTGTCGCCCGAAGCGCCGCTTCCTATCAAAGAATAAAAACCGACTAATCGAAGCCGCCGTCCCTGGATTCAGGAACGGCGGCTTTTTTATCCAATAGGAAACTAAATAAAACTGTCTGGGCTTACTGGACAATAAGTGTAGCGGTCATGTCCGCATGGCCTTCGCCGCAAGGCACGCTACAGTAAATGTTATATCTCCCCGGCTCTTCTGGCGTGAACGTTGCTTCGCCTTCGCCTTGAATATCTATGTCAAAGCTGTCGATAGCAAGGCCGTGGCCGCCTTCCTGGCTCGTTAAGCTGACGTTTACAGGCTCACCGGCGTCAACCGTGTATTCTTCCTGATCGAACTCGAAGTCAGTAGCGATGACATCCATGGTTTGAGCCTCGGCGTTTTCACTAGTGCTTTCAGACCCATTGCCTCCATCACTGCCGCCGCACCCGGAAAGAAAAACAGTTAAGCCAAGAAAAAGTGCTGGTACGGAAAACTTCATCGTAAAATCTCCTTTCAACATTAACATACTGGTATTACTCGAAAAGGCCAGAAGAAAAGAGCCCTGCAGCTGGGTTCAAATAGGTAACTGCCTTCTCAATTATTGTAAAGTAAAATCATAGTAGAAGACAAAAACTTCCTCGAAAATAAGAACAATTATTTGGAAATAACGGAATATTTGTTATTTCAAAGTCGAAAAAGTAGATTTAAAGACTTGATACCTTTATACTATCTGTAGTTTCATTAGTTTATATAAATGTATTTTTAGGAGGAGTTACTTATGGCGAAAACAGTCTGGACAGTCGACCCCGTGCACAGTGAAATTGGCTTTTCGGTAAAGCACATGATGATCTCAAGAGCGAAGGGCACGTTTGATCAATTTGACGCAACGTTAAAAGTGGATGTGGAAGACTTAACAGATGCAGAAATTGAAGTGGTGATTGATGTAGCAAGCATTAATACCAGTGATGAAAATCGTGATGGCCATTTACGGTCTGCGGATTTCTTTGATGCTGAAAACTATCCTAAAATGACATTTGTCGGCAAGGAAGTTAAAAAAACAGGTGAAAGCGAATATGATGTGACAGGCGATCTTACGATTAAAGGCACGACGAAAGAGGTTACCTTAGACGTCACGTTTGAGGGCCAAAGCAAAGATCCGATGAGCGGAAATATGGTAGCCGGGTTCAGCGGCCAAACTACTGTCAACCGTAAAGAATTTGGCTTAACCTGGAACGCTACACTTGAAACGGGCGGCGTGCTCGTTGGCGAAGACGTGAAAATTAATATTGAGATGGAATTGCACAAGCAGGATTAAAGTTAGAACAGAAAGTACATGTGTTATAAAAATAAAGGACTTTTAGACATCTCTCCAGGAGGTCTAAAAGTCCTTTTATTGTGGATGAATATCATCCTCCGGTTTAAGAGGGGGCTTATCCGTAGGCGCCGGCAGCTAGTAAAACCAGTGCAAAAAAGACTGCCAGGCCGACAGCAAGTCCAAAATACAATTTGATAAAATTCCACATAGGCTCAGTCGCTCCTTTCAAAGAGAGAAGAGGGTACTGATGATAAAACTGGAAAGTACGCTTAAAACTAAATATATAAAAAAGAAAAAGCGCCTGTATGTAAAATTAACAATAACAAAAAGAGCATTCCCTGCCCAGTAAAAGCGGGAAGGCTCTTTTTAATGCAGAAGAAGCGGAGGCTATGAGTGGAAAACCGGCTCAATCGTATACCTGTAAACTTCAAAATGCAGCAAATCAAGATATATAGAGGCCAGTTTATCTTTTTTTGTTATGGAGAGGTCTGCTTAAATCCCCGAGATCTGTAACTTCTTTGTTATTGCCTTCTCGTATTTCTTTGCGATACTTATCAAGACGTGCTTGTTTTTCATCCAGCTCGGCCAGTACTTTTGGACAATCTGTACTATTTTTCTTTTTCATTTCAAGCCCCTCTTTCTAAAAGTTATCATTTAAATTAGTATGTTAGATTTTTATTTCTTTTACAATAGGTATTTAGATGAAATGTGGTTTATATGTTTAAAAATGGTAAATTATAAGCGTGAACATAAAAATGAAGAAATTAATGGAAGGCCACGGCCCCCTAAACAGTTTGTGGTGCTCACGTTCGTTTATCAGGACAAAAGAAAGCAGCGCCCCAACTAAAATTAGGGACGCTGCCTGATTTTTAACTGCTTTGCTGGGTTTCACGATCATCATCAAGCACGGTTTCTGCAATGTTTACAGCATGGTCGCCGATACGCTCTAAATTGCTCAGCATATCAACAAAAACGATGCCCGCAGAGCCGGAGCACTGTCCTTCATTGAGACGTATAATGTGCTTTTTGCGCAGTTGCCGTTCCATTCGGTCAATGTCTTCTTCCTGAGTCAGTACCCGCCCGGCGATTTCCCGGTCGTCCTTCTCGAGTGCTTCAATGGACCGGGAAAATGTGCTTGTGGTTAATTCGTACATCTCATTTAAGTCCTTGTAGGCTTCCGGCGAAAGTGTCACTTTATTCGATACCTGGTAATCAACGAGTTCCATTAAGTTTTCCACGTGGTCGCTCACGCGTTCAATGTCGCGCGTAGTATCCATTAGAACAGAATGCTGGCGTGAGCTTTCAGAAGAAAGAGATCTTGAAGAAATACCTGTTAAATAATTAGTAATGTTTTTGTCCAGGTTATTGACGGCTTCTTCGTAGCGGACGATTTTTTCCGCAGCCTTTTTATTTTGGGTCCCTACATACGTTTCGCTCTGCTTCAGCCCTTTTTCTGCATACTCAGCCATACGGAGTGTTTCCAGCTTCGCCTGGTCGAGGGCGATGGATGGCGACTGTTGAATAAAGAGCGGGTCAAGGTGCTTTGTTTGATAATCTATCTCCTCTTCGCGGCTTGGCACCAGCTTAGTGACAATGTACGCCAGGATTCCGACAAAAGGCAGCTGAATCAATACGTTGGCCAGGTTAAATATACCGTGGGCAAACGCGATTGTCATGGGCGGATTCAGCTGCAGGGCGCCCTGAAGATAGCTGATAAAGGCGGTGTATGGAACGAGCAGTATCAGCACAATTGCTGCCCCGAGCATGTTGAAGATCACGTGCACCATCGCTGCCCGCTTGGCCGCCACCGAAGCTCCGATGGCCGCAATTACTGCGGTTATGGTGGTTCCGATATTGTCACCAAACAGGATTGGCAGGGCAGCTTCTAGCGGAATGGCCCCCTGGCTGAACAGCTCCTGAAGCAGGCCGATTGTTGCTGAAGAACTTTGCAGGCCGACGGTAAAGAGGACGCCGACAAGGACACCAAGCAACGGATTTTCACTCATACTGATGGTTAAGTCGTTAAAGGCCGGAAGATTCTCTAAGGGCGCTACTCCTTCGCCCATCAAAGTTAAGCCATAAAACAAGGCACCAAAGCCAAACAAGGTCTGGCCAATGTTGTTCGTTTTTTTATTTTTAAAGAAAAAGATCAGTACTGTTCCTAGAAATAGAATCGGAAGAGCGTAAGCTTCCAAATCAATTCCGATAATAAAAGCCGTCACCGTAGTACCGATGTTTGCTCCCATAATGACACCGATGGCCTGCCGCAGTGTCATAAATCCTGCGCTGACCAGCCCTACAGTTAAAACAGTGGTGCTTGAACTCGACTGAATAAGAATCGTAACTACCGCACCTGTGAGCACACCTAAAAACGGGTTGCTCGTAAATTTATCCAACAGGTTCCGGAGTCCGTCACCGGCAATCTTCTGCAGGCCATCCCCCATAAACTTGATACCAAACAGAAAGATTCCTAAGCCACCGAGAAATGTAAACAAAAGCGATTGTATATCCAAAACAATGATTCCTCCCCTTGAAGTCTATCGAACACGGGACACTGCAATACCCTCTATAGTTTTAAAGGATAATCACCTGTAATGTAAATAAAGGAATTATTAAGATTTTGTAAAGGCGGGGAGGGGGAGCATATGAAACATGCTTCAGCAATGATTACGGGGAAAACAATGTTTTACTAGTAAGCTGAACGGTGCGAAGAAACACCAATATTATAAAATTCCCAGTCAGCTTTTAATGGTTGGACGTCAAGAAGAAAACGAATAAAAACCCCTTGCATGGCAAAAGGATGCAAGCACGGAACAATGCTTCTATATCTTTATGCATAGCTACCCATAGTTCATCAGCATATAAAAACAAACTCTCCGGCGTCCCTAAGATAATTCCGTTTTCACGTAATTCGCCAGAAATGCGGATTTTTGATGCAGCTGTCAATACTTCCGGAATAAATGCAGCATCCATTCCTTCCACAGGCATTGCCATTTTGTCGTCTGGAAGAGAAGAGGTGATGCAGTATGTGCCATCAAAGAAGCGTTTAAGTTTTGGATCTGCATTAAGTGCAGGAGCGGCAAGTGCAATATAGGCAACGTAATTCAGGGTTTTCGGCAAAGAATGGCTTGTTTATTGAAAAACATAAAAACGAAGCAGAATGCTGACAAAACTTTTGAGAGGTTGATAGTTAATAGCGGATTGATTTTTATATTCATGTATAGATTTTTTCAGCAAATAAAAATATACTATAAAAATTCCGCTATAGACCAGGCGCTAACACAGCACTAAGAGGAAAGGAAAAGCACACATAATTTCAAATGAATGTATTAAATTTATTTGTAAGGGTTTACATATAGAGATGATTTAATTACAATAAGTATATATTACGAAAGCGCTTACTCTATTTTCGGGAGGTTCACACATGGAAAAAATCAAAGTAGGGTTTTTAGGCTCGGGCTTCATTGCTTCTGTGCACGGTTCTATCCTGCAGGAGGATGAACGAGTAGAAATTACTGGAGTCGCAGATATTGTGCTGGATAATGCCAGAAAATTAGCGGGCTCTCTTGAAGGAAATGTTCAGGCCGTCGAAACGCTGGACGAATTGATCAGCTTAGGGGTCGACACGGTATATGTAACTACGCCAAATACAACACATGTAGAGCCCGTTATTAAATGCCTCGAAGAAGGATTGAATGTGTTTAGTGAAAAGCCGATGGCTGTAACCGAGGAAGGCGCGGAAAAGATTCGGGCAGCGGCAAAAGGATCGAAGGGGATTTACAATTTAGGAATGAACCGCCGGTACGCAAATACCTATAAAAAGGTAAAGGAGTGGATTGAGGCAGGAGAGCTGGACCCTTATCTCGGGCAGTTCAAGCTTAACCGCGGTGAGCTGCTCAAGCCGGCTTGGACGGCAGACTCAAACAAAACAGGCGGCTTCCTGTATGAAACGACGATTCATCAAATCGACCTGCTGCCGTATTTTTTCGGGCCGGTAAAAACCGTTCGCTGTGAGGCGAGACAGAACATCTCTGATAATGAATTTGATGATTTTGCCGTGCTGGTAACGTTTGAA
This sequence comes from Marinococcus halophilus, assembly GCF_900166605.1. Classification (NCBI taxonomy): domain Bacteria; kingdom Bacillati; phylum Bacillota; class Bacilli; order Caryophanales; family Bacillaceae; genus Marinococcus; species Marinococcus halophilus. The sequence continues at coordinate 1,804,095 of NZ_FVZD01000006.1, read as the reverse complement.
AATGGCAGTATTGCCACACTTGTATCTTCTGCCCATTCGGGCTGGAGCTTCCCATTTGAAGCAGTCGAAATTTACGGAAAATATTCTACAGCTACAACCGCAGAGCTTGAGACGGTGCGCCTGTCCCCCGGACTGGAGCAGCAAATGATAGCCGAGGATTACACGCAGGTTCCTTTTTATGAAAAGGGCGGATACATTGAAGAGGACAGATTGTTTGTTGACGCGCTGGTTAATAAAACAGCCCCTCCTGTGGATGTTGATGACGCTTATCAATTAACTATGCTTATCAATGCTATTTATGAAAGCGCCAGAACGGGCGAAGAAATAGATTTTTCGAGCCGGATAAAAGCTCTAAAGGAAGCATAATTTTTTAATATTTACTTAAGCGCTTAAGTAAATTAAAGGGAGTATATACATTAAACAGCAGCTCCCGGCACAAAGAGAATACATGGAGGTGGAGAAAAAGTGGGAGAAGAAAAGAAAACGATTAATGTTGGCATGGTGGGCTACAAAATGATGGGGAGGGCGCACAGCCATGCATACCGGGACGTCCCTTTCTATTTTGACAGCCCGGTAACACCGAAACTGGACACGATCGTTGGGAGGGACTCCTCGAGAGTTGGGCCGGCCGCTGAAAAGATGGGCTGGGCCCGGCATGCGACAGATTGGCGTTCCCTCGTCGACCGAAGCGATATTGATTTAGTTGATATTGTGACCCCGAATGATACTCACAGTGAGATTGCCATTGCGGCAGCGGAAGCCGGGAAGCATGTACTCTGCGAAAAACCGCTGGCCTTGTCCGTAGAAGAAGCGGTCCGGATGCGCGATGCAGTAAAGAAAAACAATGTCACTCATATGCTCTGCCATAATTACCGGTTTGCGCCGGCAGTTCAATTTGCCAAACAGCTGATTGACAGCGGAAAACTTGGGCGTATTTATCACATCCGTGCCACGTTTTTGCAGGATTGGCTGATGGATCCAAACTACCCGCTCACCTGGCGCATGCAGAAAAATATTTCAGGCTCGGGTACGCTTGGTGATCTTGGGGCCCATATTATTGACCTTGCCAGATTTCTGGTGGGCGAATTTGATGAAGTGGCTGGAATGATGAAGACCTTTATTAAAGAGCGTCCGCTTGGGGACACCGTGCACAATCTCCAGACAGAAATTCGTGAGGGCGAATGGGGCGAAGTAACGGTAGATGACGCTTCCGCTTTTCTTGCCACCTTCCAAAACGGGGCGATGGGAACATTTGAAGCTTCCCGCTTCAGCCGGGGCAACCGTGCGGGCAACCGCTTTGAAATTAACGGAGAAAAAGGCTCCATCCGCTGGGACATGGAAAACATGAACAATTTGGAGGTTTACTTTGAAGAAGACGAAGCCGGGCTGCAGGGATTTAAAACGATAAACTGCACGGAAGCAGCACACCCGTTTGCGGGGAATTATTGGCCGGCAGCCCATATCCTCGGATATGAACATACCTTCGTCAATTTAATAGCTTCTCTAATGGACAATATTTCAGCGGGAGTAAGCGCTGCACCAAACTTTGAAGATGGGGTTATGAACCAGGCTGTCCTGGAGGCGGTTGAACGTTCCGTGAATAAAAGGGGATGGATCTCTATCTCTGAAATTTATAAACCCGAGGGCGTGGAAATTAATTAAAGGAGGACATGCAATGGCACAGCAGGATGTACGAGTAGCAGTGTTAGGTCTTGGAAGACTGGGGATGTTTCACGCAAGCAACATGATGAATAAAGTAAAGGGGGCAGAGCTCACGCTGATTTGCGACCCGATTGCCGAGCATGCAGAAAGAGCTGCCGACCAGCTTGGGGTGCCTGCGTGGACCGCGCACCCGGAAGACGTGTTCCAAAACCCGAACATTGACGCGGTCGTTATTGTGACACCGACGAGCACGCATGCAGAAATGATTAAAAAGGCAGCGGCGCACGGCAAACAGATATTTGTGGAAAAGCCGCTCACCTCCACGATTGAAGAAGCAGATGAGGTCATTGATGTGGTGAAACAAGCAGACGTCATCTGCCAGGTGGGCTTTATGCGCCGGTATGACCCGGGATACTTTGATGCCAAACAGCGGATTGATGCCGGGGAAATTGGCAGGCCGATGTATTTTAAAGGATTCACCCGCGACAGCGGTTCTCCTCCGGCCTCCTTTATCAAAAACAGCGGCGGTATCTTTCTGGACTGCTCGATTCATGATTATGATATCGCCCGGTATTTAATGAGCTCGGAAATTTCCTCGGTGTCCGGTCACGGACGGATTTTGATGAATCCATTCATGGAAGAATACAACGATGTCGACCAGGCCATTACGTACCTGGAGTTTGAAAACGGCGGGGCGGGTGATGTGGAAGCAAGCCGGAACTCCCCGTACGGCCACGACATCCGCGCCGAAATTATTGGAACGGAAGGGGCCATTTTTGTGGGCTCCCTGCGGAACAGCGACGTCACGGTTCAAAGCAGCACAGGCAGCAATCATGAGATTGTACCGAATTTCCAGATGCGGTTCCGGGAAGCATATGTGCAGGAGCTGGAACAATTTATCAAATGTGTCAAAGGCGAAGAGCAGCCGCGGGTGACATCCGTGGATTCGAAAATCAACATGCAGGTAGCGCTCGCTGCCACCCGTTCCTATATGAATAACGGAAAGCGGATCAATATGCAGGAGCTGTACCAGGACAAAGTATACGTGCTGTAAAGGATAGAAGAGGGGGGAAAGACAATGCTGTATGGTTTAAACGGTTCTACGACGGATCAATGCACTTTGGAGGAAGATATTCTGGTTGCAGAGCATGCAGGCTACGATGTGGTAGAGCTTAGAACGTATAAGCTCGAAGCATTTTTAAAGCATCGCACACTCGATGAGCTGAATAAGCTTTTCGAACAGTCATCCGTTAAGGCAGACGCCATTAATGCCATCGAATTCTTTAACCTGAAAAAGGGAGAAGAACGGGAGCAGGTGTTAAAAGACACGGAAAAATGGTGCCGGATCGCCCAGGCTGCTGGTTCCTCGTACGTTATTGCTGTACCGAGCCCAAGGCCGCCGGAGGTTTCAAACGAAGAAATTGTAAAAGACAGCGTACAGATGCTTCAGGAAATGAGCGATATTGGCCGTAAATATCAGGTAAACATTGCACTTGAATTTATAGGCATCGAAAATTTTTCGATTAAAACTATGGAAGCTGCTAAAGAAATTATGGATGAAGTGGACCGTGAGAATCTAGGCCTCGTACTGGACGTTTTTCACTTTTATACTGGCGGTTCCTCTCTGGATGCTATCGGCCACATACCGACGGAAAAAATATTTGTGTTTCACATTAATGATGCAGAGCATGCAAAAATCGAAGAGCTTGAAGACAAAGACCGCATTTTTCCAGGCCTTGGCGTCATTCCATTACAAGAAATTGGTAAAAGAATACAAAAAACAGGGCCTATACGTATGGTCGGCCTGGAGCTGTTTCGGCCCGATTACTGGGAAATGGAAAAATACCGCTTAGGAGAGCGGTCCTACCAGTATGTAAAAGAGGCATCGGACAAAATGTTTGCATAAAGATCAGATAATTCTCACAAGTTGCTTTCAACAGTCAGGGGTATGCTGGCGGTTTATAAACTTCTTTCTCGAAATGACGAAAACAAAGACTCATATTGAGCCTATTTCCTTTGAGGAAAGAAAGGAGGAAGGAAGGGAGCATCATTCCCTTCTTACATTTGAATGAAAAACAGCCAAAGATTTTATATTGTTTCAGTGGCGCTCGTTGCTTCGCTGGGCGGACTGCTTTTCGGGTATGACACAGCAGTTATTGCCGGAGCAGAACAATCAGTGCAGCTATATCTGGTAGACAGCTTAGGGCTTGGATCACTGGTTCATGGTTTGACTGTCTCAAGCGCACTTGCAGGTTGTATTATCGGGGCCTTGATATCAGGATTGATCGCAAACAGTATCGGCCGGCGGAATACGTTGATCATTGCCGCGACTTTGTTTGCTTTATCAGCCCTGGGCTCTGCTTATCCGGAGTTGTTCTTTTTCACCCGGGGAGAGCCGACATTATCTTTGTTAATTACATTTAACCTTTACCGTATTCTCGGTGGTATTGGTGTAGGTCTTGCCTCAGCGATCGCACCGGTATACATCAGTGAAATGAGCCCCCAGCATATCCGGGGCAAGCTCGTTGTTTTGTACAACATGGCTGTCGTTTTCGGACAGACTGTAGTTTATATCGTCAACTGGGGAATCGTGCGGGGGCAGTCAAGCGCATGGGTTGATGACACTGGCTGGAGACTGATGTTCGCCTCGGAGCTTGTGCCGGCAGCGCTGTTTTTCTTACTACTGTTGTTTATTCCGGAAACGCCAAGATACCTGGCACTTAAAAATGCAGATACCCAGGCATATAACGTACTGGAAAAATTACAGGGGTCCAAGGAAGCCGCAAGCCGTACACTTTCAAGCATCCAGGAATCACTTAATACCAAAACCCAGAAGGTTAATTTGTTTTACTATGGAAAATTAGTTCTGGCTGTAGGCTTTACCATTGCCGTTTTGCAGCAGTTTATCGGCATCAACATCATCCTTTACTATGCTCCGCGTATTTTTGAAAGCCTCGGTGCCGGACAGTCTGCTTCAATGCTGCAAACTATATTAGTGGGGGCTATCGGCGTCGTTGTTTCCTTAATTGCTATTCGCCTGATTGACAGAAACGGCAGGAAATTTCTGCTTTTGCTCGGATCAGCGGGCTGTGCGATTTGTTTGTTCACTGTAGCGACACTATTTTTCTCAGGCGTCTATGGGGTCGCGACGCTCATATTCATCTTAGGATTTGTCGCCTTTTTCCAAATGACCTGGGGGGCTGTTACCTGGGTAATGCTTTCAGAAATATTTCCAAACAAAATCAGAGGCCAGGCTATGTCTTTAGCGGTGACGCTCCTCTGGGGTGCTAACCTGACAGCTTCAGCTACCTTCCCGCCGCTGAATGCAGCTTTTGGTGTCGGCTCGTTTATGATTTACGGTGCCGTCAGCACATTCGCCTTCTTCTTTATATGGAAATTCGTTCCTGAAACGAAAAATAAATCGCTCGAAGAAATTGAACAGATTTGGTTCGATCGAAAATCGAAAAGCGAGCAGGCAAAATCAGATAAGCAGGTGAAGTCGTCATAAAGTCATAAAAATAACTATGATTCATTGGAAAGACTGAAATAATGCTTCAGGCAAAAGAAAAAACCAATTTGAAAAGCCGGAGGTCCTCCGGCTTTTCGTAATAGAAAATATTGGGAAGAGAAGCCTGCGGCTGCCAGGGCATAAGTGTGGAGTAATTGTATATCTAATATTTATTTGTTTATAATAAACCGTCAATAAATCTAAACAGTGAAGGAAAGAAGGAAATAAAAAACTGGGAAAGAGGAGAAAAATGAAACCAACCATATACGATGTGGCAGAGCGGGCGGGGGTTTCGATTGCTACGGTTTCAAAAGTAATCAACGATAAAGCTGATGTAGGACAGAAAACGAAAAAACGGATACTGAAAATCATTGAAGAGGTAGGTTATCACCCGAGCATGGTAGCTTCCGCACTCACAGGAAAGCACACGCATACCATCGGACTGGTGATCCCGGACATTGCGAATCCTTTTTTCGCGGAGCTGGCGAGAAGTGTTGAAGACACGGGGCACGCAAACGGGTACAGCGTAGTCATATGCAACACCGATAATGATCCGGAGAAAGAAGTTCAATACCTGTGGTGGCTGAACCAAAAAAAGGTGGACGGGGTAGTTTTAGGCACGGGGATGCACAATATGAAAGCACTCAAGGAATTCATGGAGCAGAACATTCCCGTAGTGCTTGTGTCCCGGGACATTCCGACTCTCTCAGTCAGTACTGTATTGGTGGATGACTTTCGCGGCGGTTATGTAGCTGCCCAGCATTTGCTGGAGCTGAACCACCGAAAAGCTCTTTTGCTGGTCGGGGATTTAGATAATTCAAGTGAGCAGAATCGGTTGAAAGGATTTTGTGCAGCTTTCGAGGAAGCAGAAACAGATAAAGATAATATTAAAATTATTGAAGGATTAATGACGACCCAGCAGGCAGCGCAAGCTGTCAAAGACGCTTTGGAAAAAGACAGTACGGTCAGCTCAGCATTTGCCTTAACGGATTTTCTGGCTATCGGCGGCATCCAGGGCGCGAGGGAAGCAGGAAAAAATGTACCGGAGCATTTTTCTGTAGTAGGCTTTGACGATACGTTCATCGCCGTTCTAAGCTATCCCCCGCTGACTACGATTTCACAGCCAATTGTGGAAATGGGGGAAATTGTTACCCAGACGCTTGTAGATCAGATTAAAGGAAAAAAACAATCCAGCCGCACGATTATTTTAACGCCGGACATTAAAATACGAAAGACTACAGCGAATAATACAATGAGCATGCAGGAGCCAGCGCAATGAAAAACCTCTTTAAATTCCCTGCGTACTTCCAATAAAAAGCAATGCCGGTCCGGGAAAGGAGAGGCATTGCTTTTTCTGCTTGCACGAATTATTGTTTACTGATTTCAGCTTTCTGTATTTCTTCTTTTGTTTGCTCGACCAGAGTCTCACTCATATTGGCCATGGCTCCGGTATGCTGGTTGTAGCTGAAAAAGATGGCAGGAAGCGGAAAAGAAGCATCTTTTGTTTCAGCCCATACCTCCTCGATTTCCTCCGGTAGTTCATAAAACCCGACAGCCCAAACGTCAGAAAGCACATGATAATGGCTTTCTCGTAGGTTCACGCTTTTTCCGCCTTCAAATAATTGTTTCCTCGTATAGTGCCGTTCTACCAATGTCCCGTCCTTTTGCAGCATCACTGCCCGATACTTGGTTTCTTCCATAATAGCCGCCCTTCTTTCTGCCCGATAAAATATTGTTTGAATTCTAAGCTTCCTGTTCCCGGCAGAAAGCAAAAATAAAAGTACAAGAGGAGAATGGCAGAAGGCTTAAGCATGTATGTTTTTAGAGGGATCCAGGCAGGAATGGAAGTGGTTATCCGCTACACCGTTGGCCCGGTGTATGTAAGTTACTATATCTGGCCCCTTCGAGATTACTTAACTATTGAAGGGATTAGTATTTATTCTTCAGTGATATTTTTAAAAATACGGGTAGAAGAAAGTTTTGTACTTATTAAGTTTGATTCCAGGGTATATAAGGTAAAGACTGTTAAATTATAGAGGTTTTTTGAACATTAGCATGTTTGGCTGAAAAATTGGTTTCATGAAAAATCCCGGAAGCGGGGAGAAAAGAGGAGATAACGGTGGCTGTACGTAAACCAATTTCCGGCGAAGACCAGCAATCAGCAGTAGTCATCGTCGATAATGGAGGAGTAGAAGAAAGAATCAATCTTCTCGTTTTAAGTATTAAAGCCATTAGAGCATTGGCAAAAGACAGCGGCTTAAAGATTAAAGCAACGAAAAAGCAGGATATGGTTAATGAAATCCTAAATCAGGCGGCCGGATCTAAGCTGACAGTTCAAAATAAGAAACCAGGTATTACAGAAGAAGAGCCTGCCAGCCAAAAAAATAAAGAAAACTACGCCGGGGTCATTATTACGAATAAAGAGGGAAATGAAGAAGAGGTTAACCTTTACTCCATGGAAAAGCAGGCTGTAAAAAAATTGGCGGTAGACAGTGGGCTGCAAGTAACAGCGGAAAATAAAAACGGGATGATTGAGGAAATTATGAAGCAGGTTAGTGAAGCGTATCAAGGAACGGAGAAAACGCCCGCTGAAAATAATAACGAAGACCCGAATGAACACACACTGCCAGAAAATAAAGCACCGGCCTCCTCCTCGTTTCTATCAGAAGCTGCACAGAAAACGCTCGTCCATGATATTACACGTAGCATAGCCTTGGAATGGAAGGATGAAATGTACACAGAGGTCAAAGAAGAACTCAAGCAGCAAGTGAAAAACGATGTTATGCAAAATGCCTGGGAGGATTTAGTTAGAGAAATTAAAGAAAGCGCCGGGGATAACAGCATAACCGGGGAAAAATTTTTATCCATTAAACCTCGTGCGGACAGATAGAGGCTTAAAAGAATTATTCAAGTTCGAACAGTAAAGAAAGGGGCAAACATAATGACTGATAAAAAAGATAAAGTTACCTACGGACTAATGGCAGCCGGAAGTTTGATCGGAGGCGCTATTCCGATGGTCACAAAAGGAATGAAAAAGAAAGATGGTCAGGACGAGTCTTTGGAAGAATCGGAAAAGGAGAAAAACAATTCGTCGGAGGATGAAAATAAAAGTGGGGGCACAGCTTCCTTATTGAAAAAACCACTTAAAAAAGCTGGGGAAACGAAAGACGGCGTAAAGCAGAACGTAGAAAAATCGAAAGCAAAACTTTCCGGCACATCAGGTTCGTCTTCAGAGAAGAAAGATAAAGGACAGGTGCCTAAAAAAGCAAGAATGGTTTCTAAAAAAGAAGGCAGGCCACAATTAAAGAACGCAGAAAGTACGACAAATCATGCCTCCAAAGAAAAATCGTCGCCTTCTAAAAAGAAAAAATCAAAACAGAACGGCCCTCGGCTTACTGAAGTGATGGACAGCGTTAATGCATTTTTCGAAAACTATGTAGCCGAACCAAAGCGTATTACTTCCACAGAAGAAAAGAACGGGCTGTGGCATGTAAAAATCGAAGTGCTGAACAATGACGGCAGAAAAACGAAAGTAGAAACATACGAAGCCACCGTGGATGAAGAACTAGAGGTTACTTCATATAAACAGGTATAATGAATTTACAGTTGCATAGTAGTTGAATAGAATTGGCTCCCTGCAGGCTTCTAAGAAGAAAAGCCTGCAGGGATTTTTAATATTGCCGGCTGCAGCCGGGCGTAAAAATTAATGAATTTACCCTGTAATTGAAAAATTTAAAAGTAATTTTCTCTTTATGCTGCAGATAATGTTACGTAAAAACGTGCTTTTTGTAATAAACGCGTAATATTTAAAACGCATTTTGTTTAGTAATGAGTGGAAATACGGTTTTTTTTCGGCAAATACACGTACGAAGACCCAACATTTTTACATAATATGAAAAACTATTAAGGTTAGATTACAACTAAATTAATGTTATTGCCATTTGTACTTTTTCAAGGCATAATCGGTAGCGTTGTGTTTGAGAGAAAGCACAGAAAAAGTAAACGACGGTAAGACGACCTGGCAATCCATGCAGTGTTGGCACAAAGACAAGTAAACATATAGGCAAACTTTTCAATGGACTTCGTCATCAGGGCGAATAACAATATTATGATCACAAAGGATGAATTATTTATGATGAAAAAAACACTATTCGGTACAGCAATTACAGCAGGCGTCGTATTCGGAGCACCACAGGCAGCAGACGCATCCATCAGCGACCACGGTTCGATGTCCTACGGTGACGTTAACTCCTCTGTAGCAGAGCTTCAAGACACGTTGAAAGAAAAAGGCTACTTCCACGGCTATACTGGTTCTACATTCGGACCTAGAACGCTCAGCGCCGTGAAAGACTTTCAGGAAGCTAACGATATTTCTTCTCCAGCAGGCGACTACTTCGGCGTAGCTGGCCCGCAAACTCAGGCAGCACTTGGCGGATCTTCTGATTCTTCTGAGGAAGAAGTAGCAGGAGCATCAACTTCCGAGTCTTCCGACAGCAGCAGTGAAGGTGAAACCATGACAATGGAAGCTACGGCGTATACAGCTGAATGTGCAGGCTGCAGCGGCATTACTGCAACTGGCGTTAACCTGAACAACGATCGTGACGCTAACGTCATCGCTGTTGACCCGGATGTAATCCCACTCGGTTCCACAGTGAAAATCGAAGGTATGGGCACGTATGAAGCAGCGGACACAGGCGGTGCCATCAATGATGACCGCATTGACATTCACGTACCAACGAAATCCGATGCATTCGCATTCGGCCGTCAGGACGTTGAAGTAACAGTAGTCGACTAATTACCATAAAAGAAGCTAGCCGGAACTGGGAAGCATTTCCCGGTTCCGGTTTTTTTAGTGCAAAAAAGATCATAGAGGCCCTTATTATGGTATTGATTGTTTTTCTGAGGTAATAAACGGTTATTATAGTAACAATAATGATTTTAATCTGGACTTAATAATGATAATCTATATTTGGTGAAAAATTACTGAAAAAGATGCCTCCCTGACGTGAATAAAATACCGGCGGAAGATTTCCGCTAAACGGAGACGTCTTTTTCTATTATGTAGGGAGTATGAAAGATAATGAATAAACCACAGGGAGAAAAAGACATCATTTTAATCGGGGCCGGGATTATGAGTGCAACGTTAGGTGCACTGCTAAAAGAGCTGTCCCCTGACTGGAACATTAAAGTATTTGAAAAACTGGAGAAACCGGGAGAGGAAAGCTCCAATGTATGGAACAACGCAGGGACCGGGCACGCGGCGTTATGTGAATTAAATTACACAAAAGAGCAGCCCGATGGGTCTGTTGATATCAGTAAGGCAATCAGTATCAATGAAAAGTTTCAGGTATCCAAGCAGTTTTGGTCTTATCTGGTAAAACGTGATCTGCTTCAAAACCCGCGTGAATTCATCATGCCTCTGCCCCACATCAGTTATGTGCGCGGTGACCATAACGTTTCCTTTTTACGGAAACGTTACGAAAAAATGTCGGCACACCCGTTGTTTTCGGGAATGGAATTTTCCGAAAATCCAGAAGTGCTTGAAAAGTGGATGCCGCTAATGATGAAAGACCGGAAAATTCAGGAGCCGATAGCTGCTTCTAAAATTGAAGATGGAACAGACGTGAACTTCGGCTCATTAACAAGTCAGCTGTTTAACCATTTGGAAAAGAATAATGTAGAAATGAAGTATAACCATGACGTAGATGATATTACGAGAAATGAAGACGGCACGTGGGAAGTAAAGGTGCGCAATCATCAAAAAGAAACTCTGGAGTTGCACGAGGCGGATTTTGTATTCATCGGCGGCGGCGGTGGCAGCCTGCATCTGCTGCAAAAATCCGGTATATCAGAAGGAAAAGGCATTGGTGGTTTTCCGGTAAGCGGCCAGTTTATGGTCTGTCAGGACCCGGACGTGGTATCCAAACATTTCGGAAAAGTGTATGGCAAAGCTCCCGTCGGAGCACCGCCAATGTCTGTACCGCATCTGGATACCAGATATATTAATAACCAGGAAACGCTTTTGTTCGGGCCGTTTGCCGGTTTCTCGCCAAAGTTTTTAAAGACTGGATCGCTAATGGATTTACTGGGTTCTGTCAAACCAGATAATTTGTTTACGATGATGGCTGCGGGTCTCAAAAATATTCCGTTGACTAAGTATTTAATCAAGGAAGTAATGCTTTCGAAGGAGCAGCGGATGGAAGAACTAAGAGAATTTGTTCCGAGTGCGAAAACAGAGGATTGGGAGCCGCTTGTAGCCGGACAGCGGGTGCAGGTCATTAAAGACACGGAAGAAGGAAAAGGCACGCTGCAATTCGGAACAGAGGTCATCAATGCGGAAGATGGATCTATAGCAGCCCTTCTCGGAGCGTCGCCAGGCGCATCTACAGCAGTATCCATTATGCTCGAAATCATTGAGAAATGCTTCCCGCAATATCTCGATACATGGGAGCCGAAACTAAAAGAAATGATCCCTTCGTACGGCATAAACCTTTCAGAGCAACCAGAAATGATCGAAGAAATTCACAAATCCACCGAAGACACGCTTGGGTTGAAGAACCAGAAACAGCCGCAAATGACGTAAAGTTGAATCTGGTCAATACCAAAAGCCTTTTCTCAGTTTGAATAGCTGAGAAAAGGCTTTTTTGGTTTAAGGCCGGTAGTATGGAAAGTAAAGAAAAAAGCTAATATGTATTAAAAAAATCCCAGTAATGATAGAACGTAATTAATAAAGTGAGGAGAGTATAGATCAACGCAGCAAAAAAGAGCACCGAAAACCGGAGGCCGCTGCGAGACTTTGTCTCCATTCTAATCCCAGCATCTCCCTGGGTCTGCATACGAACGTGCTCCAATGAAAAACTGCCGGAAGAAGTAAACCAGCCTATCACAATCACCGCAGCCAGGCCGGTGAGAAACGAAAATTCAATGAAAGCAGCAGAAAAAAGAAGGCAGCGAGTCAGTTGAGAGCAATAATGACAGCCAGTGCCAGCAAGCCGGAAAGCATTTTCTTCACAACGAATTCTCCTTAATTTTTACACAGAATAGAATTCTTTATAATATTTTTAAGAAATATAAATTATTAAATACTATAAATGTTCAAATAAAATTTCATGATTTCCAAAAAGAAATTCTAGACTGATCAGGGCTACTATCATGAATCATAATGGGTAATTAAGCACCGGAAAAAAGTAACTGGAAATAGGCAATAATATACCGGAATTTTAAATGCCCGTTTGATACGATTTAATATATAACATAAAGAGAAAATGATAAAGGAGGGAGAGAAAAAAGGATGAATAAATCCACAGCGTTTTTATTGGTAGTCTCTGTTGTCGCCATTTCCTTCGCAGCAATATTTGTAAAATGGTCCGATGCTCCGGCTGCCGTTTTAAGCATGTACCGCATGTATCTTGCTAGCCTGTTTTTATTGCCGTTTGTCTGGCTGAATAGGCACGACGTCAAAAACATTAACAAACAGGAATGGGTACTGTTTATTTTTTCGGGTATTTTTCTTGGTATGCATTTTGCGCTCTGGTTTGGGTCGTTAAAGCTGACTACAGTAGCAAGCTCTACTATTATTTTAGCCCTGCAACCAGTAGTGGCTTTAGCTGGAGGCTTTTTGATTTATAAGGAGAAAGTCAGCGTACCGCAGTTAGTCACGATCAGCCTGTCGATGCTGGGGGTAGTAGTTATTGGCCTGGGAGACCTGGGGCGAAGCAGCAGTACCGCATTGCTTGGCAATCTGCTCTCTTTTTTAAGCGTAATAGCGGTTGTTGTATACCTGCTCATTGGCCAGCGTGTAGTAAAAAAGGTCTCCCACTGGCTGTACAGCTTTATTGTATTCTTTGTGGCCGGCGTTTCCCTACACGTTTTTAACGCAGTTTCCGGAATTTCGATACGTGGATACGGAGCAGAAGAATGGCAAATATTTGTCCTTCTTGCCATCCTTCCGACGATTGCCCACGTCATTTACAATCATTTGCTGAACTTCATTAACACCTCTACTATTTCGATGACCATTTTAGGAGAACCAGTCGGGGCCACCATTCTGGCTTTTTTCATTCTCGGGGAAAAAGTCGTTGCCCTCCAGGTTTTGGGCGGACTAGTTGTGCTGTTCGGTGTTGGGCTATTTTTAATTCAGCAGCGAAAAGCTTATCAGCTGTAGAACAATAAAATCCCGGCAGTCTGGTGGAAAAGCGTATAATAGATATAAGGAAACCATTCGTATTACAGCAACAATTGGTTCGAAATGCTGTCCGTCCAGGTACAAAAACAGGAGGGCTGATAAATGCAGAACGAGAAATTGGTGCAGAAATTTAACAGGCGGGCCTGGAAGCAGGAAAAGCAGAGAGAAGAAGAGGCAAGTAATAAATGGAGAAAAAGAATATGTGGGTCTGTCAGAGGTGAAACGCTGGAAATAGCTGTGGGAGCAGGAATGAACTATGCTTTTCTGCCCGGCGATGCCGCATATACCGACGTTGACTTCAGTCCGGAGATGCTCAAAGGGGCCATGGCTGGTGCAAAAGAGTACAGGGTGAACGCTGAGTTTATTTTGTCTGAAGTTGAGACTCTCTCTTTTCCGGCCAACAGATTTGACACGATTCTTTCCACAGGTTCCTTATGCTGCTACGAAGATCCAATCCGGGTATTGAATCTCTTAAATAAATGGTGCAAAAATGAAGGACAAATTCTGCTGCTTGAGCACGGGCTCATGAACCGTAAGAGCTTTCAATGGTTGCAGCGTCAGCTGAATCCCTTCTTCTTTAAAGCATTTGGATGCCATCAAGACCGGGATATTATAAAGTTAGTTGAGGCATCACGACTACACATCGTAAAATATGAACAGGCTCAGTGGGGATATTTGTATTTGGTTTGGGCTAAACCGGCTGAGTGATCTAAGAAAGCAGTATTGATTAATTTTAAATGAATCGCTTGTCGTTTTGTTTTCCATATTTAACGATTAATAATAAGTATAAACGGAAATAAAGGAATAGAAGCAGGCATATTTGGGCTGTTTCAAAGTATTTTGCACGCAGTTAAGCATTCAAATGGGAGGAGTATTTTTAATGGCTGAACAGCCAAAAAGTTTAGAAGAACAGTTTGACGGTGAAGCAAGGGCAGAATTAATGCCGATTGCAAAGTATTATTTTGAGTTGAAGCAGCAGGACAAAAACGTTCACTGGGAAATTTCCATTGTGGACAAGGATGATGAAGAAGATCTTTTCATTGGCTGGGCAGAAGAGTTAACTAACCGCAGCAATTACATTGAAGTAGACCCGATCCGGGCAGAGGACGGGGAAGATGCTACGAACCAGGTTATCCAAAAAATTAAAGAGCATTTATAGTTGACTTCTAGAATAAATGATAAAGAATATTTATTGCAGTAAAGCAGGGCTGGATGAAAACGAGTCCTGCTTTATTTGTGTTTTATATTCGATTAGGAATAAAAATTTATCGATTATCAATAAAAACAATGATAAAATAAAATCATTAACAAGGAGGTGCTTGTCATGAAAAAAGGCTCTACGCTTTTTTTAAAAATAGCTGTAATTTGTATTGGACTTCCGGTACTTGCTTTATGTTTGTTTGGCCTGCCTGTGATTGCGAGAGAAGCAGCGGGAAGCGAAACAGGGTTTGCTTACGTGATGTACGGAATTTTAGCTGTAATGTATGCGGCAGCAATTCCTTTTTTTATCGCTCTGTATCAGGCATTCAAGCTGCTGAATTACATTGACAATAACAAAGCGTTTTCGGAATTAGCTCTCAATGCGTTGAAAATGATTAAGTACTGCGCGGTAGTTATCAGCGGTCTGTATGTAGCGGGGATGCCGTTATTTTACATCTTCGCGGAATTAGATGACGCCCCGGGAGTTATCCTTATTGGAGCAGGGTTTGTATTTGCTCCTGCCGTAGTAGCAGTCTTTGCTGCTGTTCTTCAAAAATTATTTCAGCACGCTATAGATATACAATATGAAAATGATTTAACGGTCTGAGGTGAATGAATTGGCAGTGATCATTAATATCGACGTGATGCTTGCGAAAAGGAAAATGAGCGTAACCGAACTTTCAGAGAAGGTCGGCATTACGATGGCAAATCTTTCTATACTTAAAAATGGCAAGGCAAAAGCTATACGTTTTTCGACCCTGGAAGCCATTTGCCGGGCATTGGAGTGCCAGCCGGGAGATATTTTAGAGTACCGGGAAGATGGGGAGTCGAGAAATTAATTTCGAATATAAAGAACGGCTGCAGCTTTACCCGCAGGCGTTCTTTGTGTTGTATTGCTTTTGTGCAGGGCTCCTTATATTTAATAAGGAAAGAGAGTCTTTGGGCAGGTATAACTTTTGGTTATATCTATATGAAGGATAAGCATTATGCGTGTTTCGAATTTACCATTACGCTGTTTATAGATCGAGGCCTTTCTGCAGTATTTCCAGATAGGACCGGTCGGTAGCAAAAAGATACATGTCACGGTGGAGAGGGGCGTCCTCCAAAGGGATAAAGACCACTCCTCGATAGTCAACTTTCTGGACGATCATAGAAGGAAGATAGGAAATGCCGTACCCCTGGGCTACAAATCCTACGATAGCGTTATAAGGAACTTCAATAATAGAAGGAGCCTGAACATTCAAGTCCCCCATCAAGCGGGTTATTCGCTGATATAAAGGGGTGAATGGGGTAAGGATTTGCGCGTATTGAAAGCATTGAGTCATAGAAAGACGGTCAAACTGAGCCAACGGATGATTGGCAGGGATTGCTGCAAAAAATTCATCATGAAATAATAAAGCAGACGATAAGCCCTGGTAATAGGGGCGGTCCTGAACAATAGCCGCGTCGATGCTGCCTGCACGAAGGAGTGGCAGCAGATCGACCGTATCTTCCTTGATGTGTGTAAGCTGTATGCGAAAAGGCATGAAGGTTTCCATATGCTGAGGAAAGTAATGCGAAGCCAGTAAAGGATCAGCTCCAATGTGAATAATTCTGCTTTCTGTATGTTTTTTCATACGGGACTGCAGCTGGCTTACGAGAGGTTCGATATCTTCATATAGCTTTTCTCCTTTGTGGGTTAACGTCATGCCGTGAGAGGAACGCACGAAAAGGGTGAATCCCAGCATATATTCTAATTGTTTAATTTGTTTGCTTAAGGCTGGCTGGGAAATAAATAATTTTTTAGAAGCTCTGGAAATGTTTTTTTCCTGGGCGACAGCCAGGAAATAATCCAGCATGCGTATATTCATCTGTCCACATCCATTCTGAAAGTAAAAGGAGTTTCCATGCTAAAATACTATACTTTACTGAGTTTTGCTATTATTTTAGAAGTGATAGGCGCCGCCTACATGAAGGTGGCTAATGGTTTTGCCAATCTGGAAGGGACGCTGATGGTCGCCTTTTGTTATATTGTCGCGCTCAGCTGCTACATTATTCTTACTAAAAACTATGAGTTAGGAATTGTCAATGCCTTATGGGCAGGAGGCGGTACGGTGCTGGTTGTTTTGATCGGTTCCGTTTTTCTTGGGGAAAGCATGTCTATTATCAAAGCCGCTGGAGTAGTATGTGTAGTGGCGGGAACGGTAGGCCTGAACATTCCTGAACGGCAAAATTATAATAAAGGAGCTTGGTGATGGGCGCATTATTATTAATCACAAGCTTAGTGTTTGCTGTTATCGCTAACGTGGCGGTGAAATTATCCAGAGGGTTTCAGAAAAAACTGCCAAGCGCTGCCGCCTATTTGTTCTTTCTTGGATGCATCTATTTTTTGACGTTGAGTATTCAATATATGGACATCAGTATCGCGTATGCGATCTGGTCGGGGGCGATGGTCGCAGCAACGGCAACACTTGGTGCTCTTTATTTCCACGAGCCGCTTACGAGAAAAAAACTCGTATCTTTAGTATTGATTGCTGCTGGCGTTTTAATGCTGCATCTTCAAAGTTAAATAAACCGGACAAAAGGCAATAAAAAGCAAGGGTGTATTTCACCTCTGCTCTTATTTATATCCTAAAGGTTAGAGATAATATTAGCCAGCCCGCTGATAAGCGCGTCGTGGATTCTTTTTAATTATCTAATGGTAAAATATAAATAGAAACTGTTTTAAAAAGCTTGAGTAGCAAAAAAATTTTAACTGGAGGGGTACACATAGAGAATTTTTCAGAACACCTGAAGAAAATAGAAAATTCAGAGCACCGTAGACGGACGAAGAAAGTTCTGGAGTAGCCATAGGAGCAATTTCCACAGCTGAATTCGAAAACTGCATGGAATCAGCTGATATTTACCGATCACGGGATCTTTATTATTGCCTTCAGCACTTCTAAACATCATTTAGCAGCGGCGCCGGAGAAAACGGCAATCACCCATTTTTCAGATGAAATAACCGCTGCGGGCTATGAGTAAACGAAACAGCTGGTGTGTATTCCATGGGAACAACCAGCGGACTATGAATTATTTAAAAGCATGATCGAATTCAATGGTGCCGGTAAAGCAGAATGTTCCCCGTTTGGCGGAAAGAAAATTAAATTAGGAGGGGCAGTAATAGAAATTACGTATAATCTAGATTTTATAAGATACTTAATCGAGTGTTAAGGAGGTTTAGATTATGGGGATAGGCTCATGGATTGCATTGTTTGTGGTAATATTTTTAGCTATCAATGGTTCTAAAAAGAGGAAAAACAAGTAGATGTTCTACTAATGAGGTTCACATGTGGTATTTGTTTTTTTATACCGCTGCCAACCTTTGTTATCCATATGGTACGGCGGATTGTTATGCGGGCCATACAAATCGGGGCACCCTTTAACAATTCAGAAAAACAGTTTAAAAATCATAAAATATTGAAAATAAAGATAATTCCAAGCTGACAGTATGGTCTTTTCGGTTTTTTGCCTGCGGTTTATTGTTAGTAAATTTTTCTAAAGATAAAAATAAGCATGGAGTGAAAAATCATAATTCCGGAAAAGTGCGCTGCCATTTTTTGATATACTGGCTATGTGAAAATATAGTGCCGGACTGATTTTATTATGTAGGGGAAAAGTCTATGAATATCATCGAGAAGTTTCAGACTCTATTGATATTGGCGGCGGTAATTGCAGGCCTCGTCCTCGGGCAGGCAGCTGTGCTTGCTGCCTATGCGGAAGTGCTGGTTGTGCCTTTTCTGCTGGTGATGCTGTACGGCTTGTTTTTGGCCATCCCGCTCAAGGATCTTCGGCAGGCTTTTACCCACCGGACTTTTCTAGGTGTTAGCCTAGGGATTAATTTTGTGTGGACCCCGCTGCTTGCCTGGGGGCTCGGTGCGTTGTTTCTGGACGGACATCCGGCTTTATGGCTCGGGTTTATCATGTTGATGGTAACTCCCTGTACCGATTGGTATCTTGTTTTTACATCTATAGCGAAAGGAAATCTTTCACTGTCGACATCCATTCTTCCTTTGAATATGATTCTACAGTTTCTGCTTTTGCCGCTGTATCTTTTCCTTTTTGCGGGAACAATTGAAACAGTAGCACTTGCGACGATCATCGAAAGCGTGCTGTTAGTGCTGCTTCTGCCGTTTCTCCTGGCACAGGGAACGAAGTACATATGGAGAAAACGCCCGGATGTCCTGGAGCAGAAGCTGCTTCCGTTCTTTTCCCACGCACAGATAATTTTTTTATCCCTGGCAGTGGCTGCGATGTTTGCTGCGCAGGGAGCAGCGCTCTTGAATAATTTGAGCGTGATTACTGTACTGGTGCTTCCGGTTCTTCTATTTTTTGTGATTAATGTAACGGTAGCCCAGACGGCAGGGCGGTTGTTCCGGTTTTCGTATGCAGATACGGTCAGCCTCACATTGACTACGGTAGCACGAAATTCGCCAGTAGCTCTGGCGATCGCCGTCACAGCGTTTCCAGGACAGCCTCTGGCGGCTCTGGCTCTGGTGATTGGCCCGCTGATCGAGCTGCTGGTGCTTGCGATGGTGGCACAGCTTCTTCTTTCTTCTCGTAAACGCCTGTTAAATTAACACTAGAGGAAAAGGAGGGAGGCGGTGAGAACGTTTGATGCACATTTCCATATTATTGATTTTGATTTTCCTGTAGCGAAAAATCAGGGTTATCTGCCGCCGGAATATCTAGTAGTTGACTATGAAAAGGACACGGGAGCGCTCAACGTGTTGGGAGGGGCGATAGTTTCCGGATCCTTCCAGGGACTCGACCAGGGTTATTTGGTAAAAACCCTTCAACAAATGGGCCCGGCCTTTTACGGGGTGACGCAGCTGCCATTTAACGTCACCGATGAGGAGATTGTTCGACTGCACCATCACGGAGTAAGGGCAGTTCGGTTTAATATCCGAAGGGGCGGGCCCGAAGACATTTCCCGCCTGGACTACTTTGCCCGAAGAGTGTATGAAATAGCAGGATGGCATTGCGAACTTTATATGGATGCCGCCAGACTTCCGGAGATTGAATCGACGATTGCCAAGCTTCCTGCGGTATCAATTGATCATTTAGGGCTGTCAGAGGAGGGACTGCCTTATTTGTTGAAATTGGTGGATAAAGGAATGCGGGTAAAAGCAACTGGATTTGGGCGTGTGGATTTAAACCTTGGGAACGCATTAGCATCCATTTACAATACGAATCCGGATGCGCTCATGTTTGGCACGGATCTCCCCTCCACGAGAGCGGAGAGGCCGTTTAAGTACGCCGATGTGAAAATGATTCAGGAACTGTTTGATGAGAAGGCAGCCGATAAAATTCTGTATTCGAACGCACGGCAATGGTATTTGAAATAAACCAGACCTTAATTTAAAGAAAGCTTTGCCTTTGCTTCTAAGTTCTGTACCAGCTTGAAACATGATGATAATGAACCGCAATGTACTAATTTATCGCAATTCGTTACATTGGATAAAGCATACTTTTCTTCTAGATTGTAGACAAAGGCCTCCGGAAATGAAATCCGGAGGCCTTTTATATCTGCAGAGCGAAAAACGGTGACGGTTAAACTAATTTAATTACTTTTATTTAGACTGCCCATAATAAGCATTTTCCCCGTGTTTTCTTTCATAATGCTTTTGAAGCACATAGTCGTCAAGAGGAAGTTCACCCGAAAGCTGGTAGGAAAGAAACGTCATTTTTGCTACTTTTTCAAGTACAACGGCATTATGGAGCGCATCTTCGGGAGAACCGCCCCAGGCAAACGGTGCATGTCCATGTACAACAATCCCTGGTACTTCCACAGGATTTTTTCCCTGCATGGCTTCTATAATGACTGTTCCTGTTTCTTTTTCATAACCATTCTGCACTTCTTCTTTTGTTAGTTGACGTGTGCAGGGAATGTCCCCGTAAAAATAATCCGCCTGAGTGGTTCCCGAGCATGGGATGCTTTTACCGGCCTGGGCCCAGGCCGTGCCCCAGTCGGAATGCGTATGAACAATACCCCGGACTCCTGGAAAAGCTTTATACAGCTCGATGTGGGTAGGGGTATCAGAGGAGGGCTTTAAATCGCCCTCGACAACATTTCCTTTTAAATCCACCAATACAATATCCGCGGGGGAGAGTTCTTCATAAGGCACCCCGGAAGGCTTGATAGCGAGTAATTCTGTCTCGGGATCAAATCCACTGACATTCCCCCAGGTGAACGTAACGAGGTCATGATCAACAAGCCCCTGATTCGCCTTGCACACTTCCTGTTTCAATTGTTCCAGCAAGAGAAAACCTCCTTAAATGTACGTACAAGTATATTTGAAATGATATTATTACTTGAGCTAGTTAAAAACTACTCAGGAAACTTTTTGCGCCTGATACTCTTTCTTTAATTTTGCTTGGTCGCTTTTCATTAACAGAGCGCCAGGGATGATGAATGCCAGAACGATTGCTGACATGATGAAATAAGCGTTTTGAAACCCTAAGCTAACATAAAGGCTTCCCATGAAAAGAGAAAAGAAGGCGACCCCAAGCTGCTTTGCTACGTTAAAGCCCAGCATGTAAACAGTGGCTGAAAGACGTGCATCAAAGACGCCTACAATATATTTCATAATAGACACCAACATGAGCGGCATTTCTATCGCTGCCAGCAGTTTCCAAAAAGCGAGCAGCAAAGGAGTGGTGGAAAAAGCAGTTCCTATAATTCGTATGAACAGAATTACTCCATACAAAATCAATCCGTTTTTAGCTCCTATTTTATTAATGAACCAGGGCGCTAAAACCATGAAGCCAGCCTCTAAAAATATTTGAACAGAAGCTAACCTGCTAAAAATGGACTCCCCATTCGAAGGTTCTGAAAAGAAGCTTACGAAGTAATTAGGGAATTGCTGGTCAAATACATCGTATAAACTGGCACTGCCGATGATCAGTAAACAAAGTCCCCAAAAACTCTTCCTTTTAAAAACCTGGAGGATACTTTCTTTGTTCACATAAGCGGTCTCGTCCTTGACCGTTTCATCTTTTTGATAATCCAATTTCTTCACTCGCACCATCCAAAGCAGCACGCCCAAAAGAACAGCGGAGAAAGTACATATCCAAAAAATACTGAACGGATCACGGACAAACATTATTCCACCGACAAAAGCAAAAACTCCACCCGCCAGTGATCCAAATAAACGGGCATGGCCGTATTCAAAGTCATTGGCCCGGCTGGACCTTTCTGTATAAGCTTCCACAACGCCAACACCGCTGTATAAGCATAAGCTTAAAAAAGCACCACCGACAATACTTCCAAACGCTACGTTAAAACCAAGAAGCGGAAGAAATGCAAATTCGAAAAAAGGACCGATCATTAATAAACACAAGACCACAAATGCAAATAAGTACTTTTTTAATCCCAACTTGTCTTGAATGACACCATAAATTGGTTCAAGAAATATGGCTACTACAGACATAGTGGCAAAAACGATGCCTGCCTGGGCTGTGTTCAGGTTTGCTTCATTATTTAACCATAGGGGCAAAAAGGTGATGATCAAAGTCCAAACTGTAAAATAGAAAAAATTTAAGCCTCCGAAATTCCAAAAATTACCTTTTTTTAAATTATTCATAGCGGCCCCCGTCCATCAGGACCTCCACTGAATCCGGTGTCCAGCGGTTATCCGGAGCTGGAGTGCCAAACGATGGATTGCCATACTCGTCCCACGCAATTTCTTGCGCGCGAGCGTGACGATTTGGATCGTAAAGGGGGTCCCCGGCGATCTCCGTGTAATTACGGGCATGATAAATCAAAATGTCACTGCTGCCATCTTCAGAGACGGTAAACGAGTTATGGCCCGGCCCGTATTGTTTATTTGGGGCATAGCTTTCAAAGACAGGCTGCGAGTTTTTAGTCCATGAACGCGGATCCAGTAAATCCGCATTGGAGCTGCTAGTCAGCATGCCCATGCAGTAATCGATCCCTGTGGCACTTGCTGAGTATGTGATAAAAACTTTTCCATTTCTAATCAAAACAGCCGGGCCTTCGTTCACCCAGAACCCTTTTATCTCCCACGGAAGCTCCGGCTTTGTGAGCAGAACAGGGGGAGTTTTTAACGTCCAGGGATTTTCCATTTCAGCAATGTAGATGTTGGAGTGGCCCGTGATATCCATATCCTGCTGCGCCCATACGTAGTATTGGGTTCCATTATGCACAAAGGTAGTGGCATCCAGCGCAAAAGTGCTCCAGCCTGTGTCTACTTCACCTTTTTCTTTCCATTCCCCTTCGATTGGGTTGTCTGCTTCGTTTTCGATGACAAACATTCTATGATTGAATGTATCGTTGTCAATGTTATCGTCTGGAGCGGCAGCATAATAGATGTACCATTTTTCGTTTATCTGGTGAATTTCAGGAGCCCATATTAAATGGCTTTGAGGCCCCTGGCTGTGTTTTTTCCAGACGGTATGTTCTTTTGCCTCATATAAATCGTTTAAATGCTTTGCCCGTCTCAAAATAATCCGGTCATAGGAAGGATGCGAGCCCGTGAAGTAATAGAAGCTATCATGATGCTTATATACAAAAGGATCAGCTCTTTGTAACACAATAGGGTTATACAAATTTTCCATAAAGCACACTCCTTAAACAGTAGGATATTAACAGGGAGCGATAGCAAAAAGAATTTCAAATGTTCATGTAAATGTAGTTTCCAATCTTCAATTGATAACTACATAGTCCAGGTTTACAAGTTTTGCGTAGTTAATAATTTGATCTGTGGTCACATTTAAAGAAACAACAGTATGATGGCCGCCGCCGTTTTCAATCCATGTTTTCATGCCTTCCTGCAGGTTCGGTTTAACTTCCCAAAGCACCCGTGCCACTGGAAGATGCGGTGCGGACGCAGGAGGTTCAGAGGCAGATACTTCGTTAATCAGCAGCTTGTAGTGCGTACCAAAATCTGCCATGGACACTACCACGCCATCTCCGGATTTGCCGTCGAAAACAAGGCGTGCGGGATCGTCCCCGTCGCCGATATCAAGCGGCGCTACTACGATTTTTGGCTTATGGTTTGCCAGTGTGGGGTCCACTTCAAGCATATGGGACTGAAGAATGGCTTCTTGTCCAGGTGCTAATTCGTAAATATAATCTTCCATAAATCCCGTCGATTGGTTATGGCTCATCACTTTGATGAGACGGTCGAGTGCCGCCGTTTTCCAGTCTCCCTCAGCGGCAAAGCCGTACCCTTGCGCCATTAAACGCTGAACGGCCATACCAGGCAGCTGTTTCATTCCGTGCAAATCTTCAAAGTTGGTAGTGAAAGCATCGTACCCGCCGTCATCGAGGAAGCGTTTTATGGCTATTTCATAACTTGCCTGCGTTTTGACACTGTTTTCCCATTGGTCTTTAGAGTAATTTCCATATTCAAAGTCATAAAGCTCCGCATATTTGGAAAACAGCGCTTCGATTTCTTCCTCTGTCACGCGTTGAACATACTGAACCAGGTCTCCGATCCCGTAGTAGTCGACAAACCAGCCAAATTGGATTTGGGCCTCAATTTTGTCACCCTCTGTCACCGCCACATTGCGCATATTGTCCCCAAAGCGGGCCACTTTTATGTTAAAGCTTTCGTTATAAGCGGCAGCTGTATCCATCCACTGGGCAATCTGCCGCTGGACATCCGCATGATTCCAATGTCCGGTAACAATTTTGTTCTGTTTGTTTAAACGTGCATTGATAAAACCGTATTCGCGGTCGCCGTGCGCTGACTGATTCAGGTTCATAAAATCCATATTGATAGTATTCCAAGGGATACTTTCATGAAATTGCGTTGCTAAATGAAGTAATGGTTTCTGTAGCAGCTTGGTGCCGCGGATCCACATTTTGGCAGGTGAGAAGGTGTGCATCCATGTGATGATCCCGGCCACCTCATCGTGATAGTTTACTTCTTTCATCAAACGCGTAATCTCATCAGTATTAACAGCTAACTCTTTTAACACAAGCGGGTAGGGCAAAATACCGCTTTCATTTAATGCATTCGTGATATGTTCGGCCTGGGTTTTCACTTCCTTTAGCGTATCTTCTCCGTAAAGCTGCTGGGAGCCCACAATAAACCAGAATTCTTTTTTTTCCATAATTGACATCATAACCCTCTATTCTTATTAAAATTTTAGTCTACGGTTACCTTTTCATCCTGGACATCGGCCATGGGTAAATAATCGACAGCCTTCTGTTCGATAACCAGCCCTTGCTTATACCGTTCCATGAAAGTTTCAAAGCCTTCTACGTCAAACCGGTCAGGGTGAATTTCCTGCATTTCAATTTCTTGAAAAACGTGATTGTGCAGATAATCTTCTAAATCCTCTTCCTGGTTTTTATTTTTCATGTAAGAGGCAAGGATAGCGATTCCCCAGGCACCGCCCTCGCCAGCTGTATTCATTACAGAAACAGGGGCATCCATGGCGGCTGCTACAATTTTCTGTCCGACGACAGGAGTTTTGAATAACCCTCCGTGAGCGAATATTGTATCGATTGCTACATTCTCTTCATTGGTTAAAAGATCCATGCCAATTTTCAATGCACCAAAAGCCGAGAAAAGATGTGTCCGCATAAAGTTAGCCAGGGTAAAACTACTCTCCGGAGAGCGGACAAATAATGGGCGCCCATGCTCAAGACCCGTAATATTTTCACCAGAGAGATATCCGTAGCTGAGCAGGCCGCCGCCGTCGGGGTCGGCTTCAAGCGCTTTTTGGAGCATCACTTCAAACAATTGATGGGACTCGATTTCCTGTCCTACAGCCGCTGAGAATTCCCGGAACAATTCAAGCCAGGCGTTCAAATCGCTGGAGCAGTTATTCGCGTGGACCATCGCTACCGGATGACCATTTGGAGTAGTCACCAAATCAACCTCCGGATGTATTCTGGAAAGTTTTTGATCTAACACGATCATCGCAAAGACAGAGGTGCCTACAGACACATTTCCAATACGTTTTCGAACGCTGTTAGTGGCTACCATTCCAGTTCCGGCATCGCCCTCCGGGGGACAAAAGGGGATACCCGGCTGTAGGTTTTGGGAGCGGTCCAGGATCTTAATGCCGGCACTGGTTAACGCACCTGCCTGCTCCCCCGCACGGAAAACTTTCGGAAGGATGTCTATGATCCTCCAGGGATATCCTTTTGGCTGAACGAGTTTATCGAACTGCTGAAGCATGGATGCATTGTAATCCTGGGCGATGTCATCGTATGGAAACATGCCGGAAGCATCCCCAGCTCCAATAGCCTCTTCCTCGGTCAAAAGCCAGTGAATGTAACCGCTTAATGTCGTGATTAAATGAACGCGAGGCAGGTGTGGTTCCTCATTCAACATGGCCTGGTAGAGGTGCGCGATGCTCCAGCGTTCCGGTATGTTGTGTTGAAAAAGACTGGTCAGTTCGCTCGCTGCCGTTCCAGTTGTTGTATTTCGCCATGTACGGAACGGAACGAGCAGTTCGCCGGTATGGTCAAAGGGCATATAGCCATGCATCATCGCAGAAACGCCAATGGCACCAATCGTGCGGATCGTAATCCCATAGGTGCTTTCAACCTCGAATTTCATGTCACTGTAGGCTGCCTGCAAACCGGTAATGATATCTACCTGGTTGTACGTCCAATAGCCGTTCACTAGTTGATTTTCCCATTCGTAGCTGCCGGTCGCGATAGTGTTTGCATGGTTATCGATCAACACGGCCTTAATACGGGTGGAACCAAATTCAATTCCAAGCGATGTTTCTCCTTGTAAAATAGCCTGTTTCCTTCCCACTTTGTTCATTTAGCATCATTCCTTTGTAAAATCATGATCAACAAGGTGATTGAACTTCAACCTCCTGAGTAGTAATTCAAGAATACAACTCAACTTGTACGTATAAGTTAGGTATTATTTAAACACGGTATGAAGCCTAATGCAACCGCTTTCTGTTTTTTATTCGCCGAAAATGAAGAAAATATAGCGAAACAGAGCCAGCTTGTATGTTTTTTAAAATTAATTTATTTATTTTATTGAAACATATACGTACATGTGGTAATTTTTTTGTAATCGCTATCATGTTAAAAATTGAAAGGGGACATTGAACATCATGAAGGAGAAGCAGTCAGTCTGGTATGTCTTGTTGATAGCATGCGCTGCAGGAATGGCAGGCTTTCTATACGGTTTTGATACTGCAGTAATTTCAGGGGCCATCGGCTTTTTGCAGGAATTGTATAATTTAAGCCCTGCGATGGAAGGATTTATTATTTCCAGTGTTATGGTAGGAGGGGTTGCCGGGGTCGGACTATCCGGTTATTTGAGTGACCGTTTCGGCAGGAAAAAGATATTAATGCTTTCCGGAGTAATGTTCGCGGTTTCGGCATTATGGTCAGCGCTTGCAATGAGCGTAACATCTCTTATTCTGGCAAGAGTACTTGGCGGCCTGGGAATAGGCTTTGCTTCTGCCTTATCCGTTACGTACATTGCAGAGTGTGCACCGCCTGCGATAAGAGGACGGCTGGCATCGATGTATCAATTATTTACCATTATCGGCATTTCTGCTACATTTTACATCAACCTTGCGGTGGCAAATTCCGGCAGCTATGGATGGGGAGTAGAAACAGGATGGAGGTGGATGCTCGGATACGGGGTGATACCTGGGGTGCTCTTTTTCCTCATGCTTATTTTTATTCCAGAAAGTCCAAGGTACTTAGTGAAAAAACGCCAGCATTCAGAAGCGTTTCGTACATTAGAAAAAATCAACGGCGCCCGCACAGCTGAGCTGGAATTGGATGCAATTAAAACATCGATACAAAATGAATCAAGCACTTCCGTTCGGGAACTGTTAAAACCAGGCCTTCGGAAAGCGATGGCTGTAGGAATATTTCTGGCGCTGTTCAACCAGGTGATTGGCATGAATGCGGTGACTTATTATGGGCCGACTATCTTTCGATTGGTGGGATTTGAGAATAATACAGAATTTCTGGCTACCAGTTTGATCGGCACAGTGCAGGTAATATTTACGGTAGTTGCGATATTATTAATTGATAAGGCCGGACGCAAGCGATTAATGGCTGTAGGTTCGAGTTTAATGGCTGTTTTTATGGTGCTTATTGGAAGCGTTTTCTATTTTGACGTTGGTAACGGAATATGGGCACTGTTATTCATCATGGGATTTACAGCGGCTTTTTGCATATCTATGGGACCGATTCCCTGGATCATGATTCCGGAGATTTTTCCAAATTACATGCGTGCCAAAGCGGTAGGAATTGCAACTATGTTTTTATGGGGAGCTAACTGGGCGATCGGGCAGTTTACTCCGGTACTTATCAATAATGCCGGGGGAGCGGTTACTTTCTGGATGTTTGCGATCATAAATGTTATTTGTTTTGCTTTTGTGATGACTATCGTCCCCGAAACAAAAAATAAATCCTTGGAAGAAATTGAAACCATATGGAAGCCGGCCAAAAAAGCGTATCGAGTTGAAAAATAGAATGTACAAGCATTTGTTATTCAAAAAAAGCCGCCCCTGTTGTTGGGAGCGGCTTTCTGTGCGGACAAGCTTTAGTAAAAAGTGTATCTATTCCGTTTTTATGGCCGGCGTGGTTGAAAGGCTTCGGGTAGAATGCCGGTCGACAAAGTGCGGCTCATATACAATAGAAGAGAGCGCAGCATCCGGCTGTTCGATGAGTGTAGTTATATATTTTGCTGCGTCCTCTCCCATGCGTTCTTTGGGATGAACGATAGAAGAAAATTTCACTTCGGAGACCTGTGCGAAGTGAGAGTCATCAAAGCTCACGACAGAAATATTTTCGGGTATTTGCAGGTTTTTATAACGGAGTACATCAAGAAGCTGCAAAAGCAGTTCATCATTATAGCTTACGATCGCCGTAGGCTGGTCAGTCTGGTTCGTTAAAACTTGTTCTATAGCCTGGGCAGGCTTGGAAAACTTCTCGTCGGTGGAATAAGTAATCAACAGGGAGGGGTCTACCGGGAAGCCGTAGTGCCGATGGGCTTTAAGAAAGCCTTTCATTCGCTGTACGCCCTGCATATCATCATTTTTGAACAGCCCGATCATACGCCGGTGCCCTAATTGAATTAAATGCTCCGCGTTCCGGAAGCCGGCTTCCTGGTCATTTAGCGTTAAGCTTAGCGGTTCGAGCTCTTCATAATACGCATTCATCATGACATAAGGAATGCCTGCATTCTCAAGATTCAAGTAATAGTTAAGATTTGGATTAGCCTGCGCGCTGCGTGTTGGTTCGATGATGAGGCCGTCCACCTGCTGGGTCAGAATATTCTCAAGCGCCTGCTTTTCTTTTTCAAAATCGTTGTTCGTGCTCATGAGAATAACGTTGTAGCCTTTGTCGCTTAAGTACCTTTCAGCACCGCGGATAATGTATGGAAAAATATAATCAGAAATATAAGTAGTAATAATGGCTACATTTTTTCGGGCAGACGGAGAGGAAAATTTGGATCGGTCCGCACAGAACGTGCCCACGCCGTGCTCGCGGTACAGCCAACCTTCGCTCACCAATTCGCCGATAGCCTGGCGTACCGTGTGCCTGCTAACCTCAAACGCCTTCACATATTCATATTCGGATAGAATTTTCTGGTGAGGGCGGAAGCTGCCGTCCAGTATTTTGGATTGGATATGCTGCTTTAACTGTTTATATTTTGAGACCATCATGCACCTCGTTTTCTTTTTATCGTATCATACAGATACGTACAACTGAAGGATGTTATTAAACCGGTATTTATAATTGAAATAAAATCTAGTATGAAAAACATTATAAGTGTATGTTTATGTTAAAAGAAGCTCATTGTGCATACAAGTGAAAATGAAAAAAGTATTATCCATAATATTCCTTTTATTACTGACGCCTGATACGAGGAAAGAATAGAAATAAAATATTGGTAATAATTGGAGGCAGAAGATGCAAGAAAAACGGACATTCACGGTGTTGTTCTTATTAATGGCAGTGCTTATGGCCGGAAGCCTGGGGCTCGGGGTTGAAATAGGACCCTCTTCCATTTCTTTTGGGGTGATTGTGCTGTGTCTGCTGCTGGCCGCGTGGTACGAAGGAAGGCGCCGGGCATCGAAGGAGACGAGAGGGAGCTAGAAAATGGCAGTTGAAATAATTGATAAGGAGGAAGGAAAATGATGTTTTCGTTCCCGGAACAGCCTATAGTGCCGGAGAAGATTGGAAAAGCATTTCTTCAGGGCGATTTCGGCCGCATTTACCGGCAAACCACAAATGATTTTCAGCGGCTTGCTGGGTATGATGAATTCCAGAATATGGCTCAAACATTTAATAACGGGGTAACAGTATATAATCTTCTATTTTCATATGACATAAATAATCATTTGGTGCAATATGTGTGGAGTGATGACCAGAATGAACGGGCGCTTGAAGTTTATATGGATGGCCAATATATTATCCATGGTTTTGCTATGCATCCCATAGTTATTGATGCGGAAGGAGGAAAGAAATATTCACAGCAGCAGTATGACTGGCCGATTCAGACGGGCAAAGGATGGACGGTCGCCTGGGGAGGAGACCATCCGATGGCTAATGCGCATCATCCCCTCCCGAATCAACGTCACGCGTATGATCTGGTGATACAAACGTCTGGAAAAACCTACAAAGGTTCGTCAGTTAAAAATGAAAATTATTCTGCCTACGGCGAGCCAATATACGCTCCAGCCAAGGGAGAGGTGGCATTGGTTGTGGACGGTATTTTGGATAACAGGCCGGGGATAATGAATGAAGAAGAGCCCGCAGGTAATGCAGTTGTTATTCGCCATGCTCTCCGGGAGTACAGCATTTTAGCTCACCTCCAGTACGGCTCGATTCAGGTCCGGGAACGGGAACAGGTCCTAGCAGGAGACTTGATAGGAAGATGCGGCAATTCCGGCAATTCCACCGAACCGCATTTGCATCTGCAGCTGTCGAACCGGCCGGATTTTCTCCAAGGAACGTCCATTCGTATGCGTTTTAAGCATAGCCCGGATCCTATCCGCGGTGATCAGATCGATAGGTGAAAATAACTATAATAATTAAATGTTTATTGTTGAAAAACTGTTCCAAATATTTTCAAGGAGCATGATGTAGTGATGGATAATGAAAAAGAGACCACAAAGCAAGCGCTGGATCGAATGACTCTTTATGATTTTCTATACGTCCTTCCCATGTTTTTCCTTTTTTTCTATTTCCCCTCCGATAGATTCTGGCAGGTGATAGTGAATTTTATAATTATTATTTTGGTAGGCTTCGGCCTAGCGTATGCTACACACACGGTGGTCTACTTATATAATAGAAGCAAATATAAATAGGGTGAAATTAAAAATGAGTCTTATAGCTCAGTAAAAATTATAAAAAAGATAAAACCGGGGTAGACATATGAATATTGAAAAGGCTGTTGAAGAGTTATTCTATTACGACGTAAATTAATTGGAAACGGGGCATTACGAGGTGTTACCTGGAGGCACCTCCAGCAGACTGTATCTTCTTCAGAGCAATAATAATTCGAACTGCGTAGTTAAGTTCAACGAGCCGGAGGTTTTAGAAGCGCAAGCGGCTTTTCTGAATTGCTATAACCATTTAAGCCTAATTCCGAAACTGCTTTACGCTGACTCGTCACCTCGTTATATCGTTTATTCCTTCATTATTTTATCTTTAATGGCGCAGAGTTTATAGGAGTGATTGATCCAACGCCTGTAATCGGTTGCCCTCTCTATGATTTAGTTTATGCTTTTTGTTCCTTTCCGGATGAATTAACAAAAAACATCAGTGATTAGGCCTTTAGCCACTTAACTGTTAAGAGTGAAGCAGAGAAGAGACTTGTATATGAAATGGTGATTATAGTTTTGTATCTCCGTCTGGGTGCTTGCATCAAACATCATCCCCATGATTTTGACCAATACCTCGAGGCATGGTTTTATGGGAAAACATATATCTTTCAGCTGAATAAGCGGTTTTTCTTAATCAAAATGGGGAGCCAATGCTATAATGAAAAAGAATAATATATCCGCTGGCTCGCTAATAGCTTTCCTATAATTTTTCAGAATGGATGAAACGAACCTGCCCGTGGTTCGTTCTTTTCTATAGTTGGAGGTGTCTGATTGAAACAAAAGATGAACATGGGCTCTGTCATTGGCGGCATTTTTCTTACGGCCGTTATTTTTTTCAATATCTACTTAATTATTGTCAAATCCTCTCTCGTTGCCAATTTGTTATCGGTTCTTGCCATTGGTTTACTGCTTATCATCGTGATTCCGTTTTGGGTGCTGCTAATCAAACATAATTTTAAATCATGAAGCACAAAAAAGCTGTCTCCCTTTTAAAGAGACAGCCTTTTTGTGGTGGTTATTCATCCCTCTGTCCGGTGTTTCTTGCCCACCGGTTCTCTCCTGGTACCATGGGAGAGTCGTATGAAGACGAGGCTTCGTTATCGATATACATATCCTGCATATAATTGAGACTTTGGTGCAAAATGACTTCAATGTGGCGATAATCCCCGGTGACTTCATTGGTGTAATTTGAGACGATGAAATAATCGCCGTTGGATAATTGGTACACCAGCGACTGTTCAAACGAATCGAACGTAAGCACATGATCAGTGTGATTAAATATTTCGTTCATGCGCTCATGGTATTGCTGAAAAATCGCGCGGCATTCAGAAGTGCCGCACGGCCGTCGCTGGTCTTCTGAAATGTAGCTTTCAGTGCGCAGGATGTGCTGGCCGTTTTGCGTTTGTTTCTGAATAATGGGTTGATACCCCAGACTGCCGCCGCCGACAACGGCAACATTAGCGGCATTGGCCGGCGTTTCCAGTGTAGCCCACACTGCTGATGCAAATAGTAGGCTTAAAATAGTAGTAGTGAGCATCTTCATACGCTCTCTTCCCCCCTTTTCAAAAATGTTGCTTAAGTATAACGAAAATGAAATAAAATGAAAACCATTTATTGTAATAAAAGTAAAATTTAATTACTTTTTTATTTTAAAAATTGTTTTCGGACCAAACGAACAGCTTTAAAGACTTATAAGAAACCTGGTTGACTGGTGTCTGCCAATTTTGATGTTGATGAGACTTTGCATATTTAAATTATTTATCAGGTTAACCTAATAAATAAAGTCAAAATTTCTAAAAGGATGAAGTATAATGGAACTACCACATTCTACTTGAAAAGGGGAAAAGATATGGAATATCGGGAGTTTTTAGAAGAAATTGTCGGTATTATCTGGGGCAGGGATGCTGGAAATATTTCAGCCGGGGAAGAGGAGTACAAGCATACGTATCATGCTGAATTACTGAATATCATAGAAAAAGGTTATACAGAACAGGAAGCAAAAAATATTATTATAGATAAAATTCGGGACGATTATAAAGAATATAATATTGATGAATTTTTAGACGATACAGCAGAGAAAATCAGGAAGAAAAAACAATAAAGTAACATTAAGCGATAAAATATGTTATGATTTATTATAATGAACGTTCAATAAATAAAGGGGGGTTTTCCATGAGAGGTGTATCGAAAAAAGAGGTTATATTGAACACTGCAGAAAATCTCTTTTATCAGCACGGGTTTCATGCTGTCGGGGTTAAAAGTATTTTAAATGAAGTCGGTGTGGCCCCTATGACGATGTACTATCATTTTCATTCTAAAGAAACGTTAATTGTGGAAATACTGAAGCGAAGAGAGCTGCGGTATTTTGATTTCTTACAAAAGGAAATCGATAGAGACAATGGTCTCGCCGCGTATGCAGAAACCCTTATCAAAGCGCATACAGACTGGATGAAAACAGACGGATTGAACGGGTGTCTGTTCTTAAGAGCGAAGCAGGAGTATGAAGGGGTGAATGAGGAAATTGCCGCCCTGAGTAAGGAGCATAAAAAAACCCTGCAGCAAAAGATTGAACAGGAGCTCAAAACCTTTAATTCTTCCAAGCAGGCCGGAACGCAGCTGGTAATGATTCTGGAGGGCATCACTTCAACGGCTCAGGTTATGGCCATGGAGGAAGTGGAAGAGGCGGCTTTCCGTATAGCGAAGAACATGCGGGCAGACAGCCAGTAATAATGGCCATAGGCATCTATGGTAAGCCTTATGGCTCTTATTTTTAACATTTATTGAATGAACAATCAATAAATAAGCAAAAAGGAGCGAACGAACATGAATGCGAATAAATTAATACTTGCCGGCCTGCCTATGATTGCAGTTACTTACGGGCTGTCCCGGTTCAGCTACGGGCTGATGCTTCCCTATATTAATGAAGCAATTAATATGACTCAATCTACGAGCGGGATCATATCCTCTTTATCCTACGTGGCTTACTGTATAGCGATTGTCGCAGCGATGGTATTTTCCCGGACGGTGGCTTCGAGGCTCATTTTAGTGACGGCGGGGGCTTTGTCGGTCGTTGGACTTGGCGTCATTTCTGTTTCTTTGACGCCGGTGGGGCTTGGCGCAGGAATATTTTTAGCAGGAATGAGCACGGGGTTATCCTCTCCACCGTACGCTAGTATTGTAAATACAAACGTCGAATCCAACAGGCAAAACCAGGCGAATGCCTGGATTAATTCCGGCACAAGCATAGGTACGGCTTTCACTGGGGTGGTTGCAATTATGATGGTGGACAGCTGGCGTGCAACATATGTGATCTTTATGATTATTGCTGTTATGGTGCTTGCTGCCAATTATAAAGTACTTCCCCGTACGCAGGCGTATGGAGAAAAGAGTCCGACTGGGTTCGTGAAGCAGGAGTGGAGGCAGTCTGTGCAGCTGATACTGGCCTCGCTGCTTTTGGGAGGCTCTTCGGCGGCGTATTGGACCTTTTCGCGGGATTTTATAGTGAATTTAGCCAGCGTACCTGCCTATCTGGGGGACTGGTTCTGGGTTATCATTGGTTTGGCAGGCTTGTTGGGCGGCACCGCCGGTATCTTCATTAACCGGTTTGGTATTATGAAGGCGTTCAGGATGTCGGTAGTGACGTTATCCACCGCCTCTTTACTTTTGGGAGGCTGGCCCGGCAATTCTATCGTGGGGATTTTATCTCCGTTTCTATTTGGGAGTTCTTATGTTTTCATCACGGGAGTTTTAATCGTTTGGGGGGTGTCGGTGTTCCGGACAAATCCATCTATTGGGCTGGGGCTTCCGTTTTTAGTGCTTGCCCTGGGCCAGGCTGTTGGATCTGTTGTTTCCGGCATCCTCGCTGGCCTGTTTGGATACCATATGCTCTTTCTTGCCGCTGCAATGATTGGTTACGTTTCATTGGTTTTTCAATACAAAACCCGGCAACATTTCAGCCGTGCATATTATTCATGAATTTTCTCTCTATGTTTTGCTTCGCGCGGCCATATGAAATACGTAATGGAAATAACTAAGTCAATCATCACGACGAGCGACCAAAGTTTAATAGTGCCGCTCAATGCTCCGGTTCTGCCTGCATCATTTACAAGGAAAATTACTACCCACAAAAGTCCCGTGCCTAAAACGTACGCCAATACGTGCTTGAGCCAGTCCTTAAAGTACTTTCGGGAGTATGCATAGCCGTAAAGCCTGGAGGGCTTGCTGCCCTGTCTCATAATATAATACCTGAAGCGTTCGTCGGCCCATCGGATCATATGCTTTCCAAAAACAATGGAGACCGCGATATAAATAGCAGCAATGGCATGAGCCGTGGTCGCGGCTGCTCCTCGTAAAAGGTCTGCTGAAGCTGCAATCAAAAGAATCAAATCCAGTACGGGGGTTAAAGCGAGAAGAAACAGCCCTAATCTCGGTAATTGAAACACGTAGCGAGCGATTAACCCGGCGGCAATAACAACCCAAAAGGCTATTTCGATCCCAATAATCAACAGCAGGATGAAATTCATTGATACTCCTCCTTCAGCCAGGAATGCACTTCGGCACGAATCAGTTTAATGGCATCTTTATTGTCTATGCGGTCAGGAGTTAACAATTTATGCAGTGCCAGACCGTCAACCAGAGCATGAGCGCGCATTGTAGTGAACTCTAGAGGCAGATCCTTCTGGAGCATTTGTTTTTCATTTAAATGCTGTAGGGATTTTTGAATGAGCATACGTATCTCGTCTCCCATAGAATTTGTTCCTGCCTGATGGATTTCGTACTGAAAAGCCATCCACACTTCCATGTCCGCGTACCGGTCATCATCTAAAGGAAGAA
Source organism: Marinococcus halophilus (assembly GCF_900166605.1). Lineage (NCBI taxonomy): Bacteria > Bacillati > Bacillota > Bacilli > Caryophanales > Bacillaceae > Marinococcus > Marinococcus halophilus. The sequence continues at coordinate 1,768,384 of NZ_FVZD01000006.1, read as the reverse complement.
CCGCAAGTATCGCCTGGATGATCCGCTCCTTTTCGGGTAACGTTTCTTGCCCAAAAATCTCCTGGATTCGTTGGCTCACCTTATGATTTACTTTTTCCATAACCGCATCCAGCAGTGCACTATGGGTGGGATAGTAGTAACGGATCTGTCCCGGCGTCATTTTCGCCAGCTTTGCGATATTTCTTACCGTCGCGCCTTTCGCACCGCTGTTCACAATGGACTGCCATGTATACTCAATAATCTGCTCTTTTTTCTTTTTGTGGTCAATGAGTTTTGGCATCGTACACCTCAATACTTAGAAATTAATGCAAGTATAGCACTTTTTAATACAAGTGTGTTAAAAAGAAAAGCATTTTCTGGAACATTCTGCAAAACAAGTCTCCAGGTTCAAATGAATAATGGTATAGTGGGCATATAAAAGCATTGAATACTTAAGAAGTGAACTAAAAGAGGTGTGCAAATGAAAAGCGAGAAAGAAAAAATGATGGATGGAGAACTTTTTCTCCCGCACGATTCGGAGCTTGCAGCGGAACGGCTCCAAACGAAGCTGCTGCTCGAAGACTATAACTCCATCAGTATACGCGGAAAAGAAAAAAGCAAGCAGATACTACAGGAAATTGTAGGGACGATGGGAAAGGAAGCCCGTATCGGGGCGCCGTTCTGGTGTGATTACGGCTACAATATCCACCTTGGGGACCGCTTTTTTGCCAACGTCAACTGCGTCATGCTCGACGAGGCGCCAATTACGTTTGGCGACGGAGTAATGCTAGGGCCCGGGGTACACATATACACCGTCAATCACCCGATGGGGGAAGCAGCACGGGCTACGCTGCAGGAGTACGGTTCGCCTGTGACGATAGGGGATAACGTGTGGATCGGGGGAGGAGCCATTATTAATCCCGGCATTCGCATTGAAGACGGCGCAGTAATTGCTTCGGGAGCAGTCGTTACAAAGGATGTTTCTGCCCGGACGCTTGTAGGTGGTAATCCGGCCGGTTTTATAAAACGGTTGGACCAATAAAGCTGTGCCCGGAAGAAGGGTATATCTTTATAATGTGTATATACCGATATGGTTTTTACGAATACGATGAAAAATACGGAAATACATTTTTAAACTGACACTTCAGGCAAAATAATAAGATCCCCTGGAAGCACAGGCGATCTTCATCATTTTATATAAAAGCATGTTTTCAATTTACCCGGCAAATGTTCGAACAAGAAAATATAAAAATGAAGGGACGATCAAACAGCCTAAGCCTGTGTAGAAAGTAGCAGTCATGGCTCCGTAGGGAACAAGCTTGGGATCAGTGGCAGCTAAACCGCCTGCTACCCCACTGGTCGTGCCCATCAACCCTCCAAAAACCATCGCTGACCGTGGGTTGTCTAAGCCAATAAGCTTTGCGAAAAATGGTGTGGCGATCATAACGAGAATAGACTTTACCAAACCGGCGGCTATGCTGAGGGCGATAACCTCTGAACTCGCTCCCAGGGCTGTCCCAACAACCGGACCGACAATATAAGTAGCAGCGCCGCCGCCAATCGTAGTAATCTCGACTGGATCGGTGTAGCCAAATAATAGTGCAATTACTACCCCAATGAGAAAAGAAACGACAATGCCGGCAAATAAAGCAACAATACCGCTGAAGCCAGCTTTTTTAATCTCCTCAATACTAGCTCCAAAAGCTGTAGCTACAATAGCCAAGTCCCTGAGCATAGCACCTCCCATAAGTCCAATCCCTGAGAATATCTGAATATCGGCCAGACCGGATTCTCCGCCTGTAACAACCCCTCCAATATAGGCCAGCAAAAGACCTAAAAGAATAGCGATAGCAGACCCGTGAAGACGCCCTTTTGTAAGCTTGTCAGAGAGAAAGTAAGAGAGGTACATTGTGATGCCGACGACAGCGAAGGCAGTAATCAGCCCATTTTCTGCTAATATGGATTGCAGTGAGTCTATCATTAACCATTCCTCCTCTTATTTAAAGATCTTCTTCGTCACGTATTCTTCATCTTTTTGCTGGCCTATTTTAGTAATTACCGGTACGAGGGCAAAACTGGCAGCAACCGCGAGCACACCGGCTGTGATTGCCATGGGCCCTCCGGAAATGGCTCCTACTACGTTTTGCTGAGCAGACATGGCAATGACAATAGGGATGTACATGGCACCCCAGAAAGCCATTCCGTCTTCAGATTTCTGGGTGATTTTTTTGTTTCGCTTTAAATAATCGACGATAAGCACAAGGAAGACCATCGAGATTCCGACACCGCCAATATTTGCATCTACCCCCATCACTATTCCTAAAAGATCTCCAAAGTAGACACCGAGCAGCATACAAAAAGCCAGTAGAGCTACACCAAAAATAACCATGTGATCGTCTCCTTAATAAAAATTTTAAAATAAGTAAGCGCTTACAAAAATGTTAAAAAAAATATTGTCGACAATCTACTGTTTGCTTTATAATAAAATGCAAGTAGTAAGAATGCAATAACAATTCAAAAATTTTTGAAAATAAAAATTTAGGAGTTTTTATTATGAGCTCAATAGACCTATCGAATAACGCTCTTTCTCAAAAGATTGCTGAGCATATTTCAAAAAAGATTATAGCCGGCCAGCTGCAGCCAGGACATAAGCTGAATGAAGCTTTTTATGCTGAAGCGTACGGTACAAGCAGAGCTCCTGTAAGAGAAGCAATCTTTTTGCTTACAGTAGATGGCCTGGTAGAAAAAATCCCGCGCCGGGGAGCGGTGGTAAAAACTTACACAGAAAGCGAAATTTATGATTTACTGGAAATCCGGAACAATTTAGAAGCATTAGTAATGAAAAGGATCATGGCTAACGGTACTGACACAAATACATTAGAAGAGATGAAGCGTATCCTTTCAGAAATGAAAAACATGGAAAGAGAAGAAGAGTATACGCAGTTGAACCACTCTTTTCACATGTGCATGGTTATAATGAGTGGAAGCGAAGTTATTAAAGAAACCTACACCAGGCTTGGCCAACCCTTGTTAACCATACAAAATCTATCTTTTTCGCTGAAAGGAAACATCGAAAAGTCTATAAGAGAACACGAGGAACTCTTAAAATTACTTGAACAGCAAGAGTGGCACAAAGCCGCTGATTTATTAGAGACCCATAACGCTGACGTAATAAAAAATATAAAGGAAAATGTATTTAAAACATCTTCTAACGAGACGTAAATTAAAGTCTCGTTAGAGAATTGTCGACAATCGACTATATAGAGGTGATACTTTGAGCATAGTGTTTTTATGTCCCGGCCAGGGCTCCCAAAAATCAAATATGTTAAATGAGCTGCCAGATCAAAAAATTATTAATAACACCATCGAAGAAGCAAGCGATGTTTTGCAGCTTAACGTCCGGAATCTTGACAAAGAATCGGCATTATCCTCAACCTACGCTGTCCAATTAGTATTATTTATTTGGAGTATAGCTATGGGGGAGTTGCTGAAAGAGAGCGGCGCAAAGCCCCATTTTACAGCAGGGCATTCCGTTGGAGCTTTTACTTCCTCTGTACTATCGAATGCGCTGCCATTTAGTAAAGCACTAACTTTAGTGGCAAAAAGGGGGGAGTTAATGGAAAGTGAATTTTCAAGTGGTTTTGGAATGGGAGCTGTGAATGGGATGACGGAAAGGCATGTGCAAAGTATCATATCCTCGCTCTCATTACAGGAAAGTGTGTTTATCTCAAATATTAACTCGAACACACAAATAACCATTTCCGGGACGATACAAAATGTTCAGAAAGCCCTGAAAGCATTGTCGAAAGCAGGCGCTTCATCTGCGAAAATGCTTAATGTAAAGGTGCCTTCCCATTCTCCGTTTATGGAAAGAATAGCTGAACAGATGCGGCTAGAGCTGGAAAAAGCTTCTGTACAGAGAGCCAGCATTCCCTATGCCGCCAATGTCTCGGCACGAGCTGTAACGGATCCGGAAAAAATAAGAAAGGATCTGTCAGAGAGTATTAAAAAGCCGGTGCGTTGGCATGACGCTATGTGTATGTATTATGAGAGGGGAGCCCGGCTTTTTATCGAGCTTTCCCCGCGATCAGTGTTATCGAATATCATTAACCAGACCTTCACAGATGCCAGAGGATTATCCATTCAAACGCAGGGAGCAGACAACTGTCTGGAGCTTATAAAAAGATACAATTAATAATGAATTAGTATAGAGGAGGTCCAAGCTATGAATACTTCAACAATTACTTCCTGGACAAAAAGAAGAGATGCTAAAAATGAAACAAAAGAAAAAATGAAAGCGATTACCGGAAATAAAATTATTCCTACGGAAAATATTGTAGGTGCCCTGGAATACTTAATTAAGCCAAAGGACAAGGTCGTGATGGAAGGAAATAATCAGAAACAAGCATCTTTTTTGTCCGAGGCGCTGATGCATGTGAATAAAAATAAGGTCCACGGCCTTCATATGATTATGTCTAGCATTTCAAGACCCGAGCATTTGGATCTTTTTGAAGAAGGAATTGCTACAAATATAGATTTCGCGTATGCAGGGCCGCAAAGTCTTCGAACAGCTCAAATGATAGAGGACGGGACCATGAAGGTAGGCGGCATTCATACGTATATTGAACTGTACGGTCGTTTGTTTATCGACTTAACCCCAAATATTACGTTGGTGGCTGCAGATAAAGCAGACAAACACGGGAATTTGTATACAGGGCCTAACACTGAAGAAACGCCGACATTGATCGAAGCTGCTGCATTTCGTGATGGTTTTGTAGTAGTGCAGGTAAATGAAATTACAGACGAACTGCCACGGGTAGACATACCAGGGTCATGGGTGGATTATATCGTTGAAGCGGATAAACCGTACCAATTAGAGCCACTGTTTACAAGAGACCCTCGGCATATTTCAGAAATACAAATTTTGATGGCGATGTATGCGATAAAGGGCATTTACCAAAAACACGAAGTTCAGTCACTAAATCATGGTATTGGGTTTAATACTACAGCAATTGAACTGCTGCTCCCTACCTACGGTGAGAGCCTCGGCCTGCGTGGGAAAATATGTAAGCACTGGGCCCTGAATCCTCATCCCTCTCTTATTCCTGCTATTGAAAGCGGCTGGGTCGACAGCGTACACTGCTTCGGGGGAGAAGTGGGGATGGAGAAATATATAGAACAGCGTCCGGACGTGTTTTTTACTGGCGCAGATGGTTCTATGAGATCCAACCGGACCTTGTCTCAATTAGCAGGACAGTACGCTGTGGATATGTTTGTCGGCTCCACACTCCAAATGGACAGCTACGGGAATTCCTCCACCGTAACCAACGGAAGGTTGTCAGGATTCGGAGGCGCTCCGAACATGGGTCATGATCCTGGAGGCAGAAGGCATGCTACTCCGGCATGGCTGAACATGAGAACATCTGAGGACCCACTGGCCAAAGGAAAAAAGCTGGTAGTTCAAATGGTGGAAACGCACCAGTCAGGGAATCAGCCGGTGTTTGTTGATTCTCTAGACGCAGCAGAAGTGGCAAAAGAATCCGGCCTGCCTAACGCTCCGGTAATGATATATGGAAATGATGTCACCCATGTTGTTACGGAAGAGGGTATTGCTTATTTGTACCGCTCGGACAGCCCGGAAGAAAAGAAAGATGCAATTTCAGCCATTGCCGGCATTACACCGCTTGGAAGACAAGCTGACAAGAAAACAACAGAAGCACTAAGAAAGAGAGGCATTTTAGCTCTTCCAGAGGATATGGAGATTAAAAGAAGCCAGGCAAGCCGTTCTCTGCTCGCAGCAAAAAATATTGATGAGCTGGTGGAGTGGTCGGATGGCTTGTACGAGCCGCCTGAAAAATTTAAAACGTGGTAGGGAGGACAAACAAATGAAATGGCAAAGCGCGTCGGAATGCGGTGAAATGCTTTCAGAAGCAGCCACGCAGGCTTTAATTCAGGAAGTGGCTCTCTCACCCAAGCCTGGATTAGTGGACAAATACCAAAACGGTTCGCACACGGACCTGAATTACAGGCTGATGTACCGTTCCGCAGAAGCATTGCAGAATCCCTTTTATCATATTGCCAAAAGGGCTTATGAGGCTGAGTTAAATCAAGCGCTGCGAGAGGATATTGGTCAAATTGGGCGGGTTGCGGAAAAGAATATGTTTCTGGCTACCGAAGGAGTAAATACACACAAAGGAGCTATTTGGGCGCTTGGTCTTTTTACTGCCGTCATGGCTTCGATGAACTCAGAAGAAATATCCCGAAAAAGACTGGCCAGGCTGGTCGGCGGACTGGCACTTCTTAAGGATCCCAGCGCAGGAGCGGCTAAAACCAATGGGAGACAGGCAGAAATCCAATATAATATTTCTGGCGCGAAAGGGGAGGCTGGGTCTGGATTTCCTCACGTGACGGAGGTAGGGCTTCCAATGCTTTGGAACAGCAGAAAAAAAGGGTTTACAGAGAAAACCTCCCGCTTGAACACTTTAGTTGCCATTATGGCTTCCCTTTCTGATACCTGTGTGCTGCACCGGGCAGGCTCTGAGGCGCTTGCAAGTATGCATGACAAAGCTTCCCTGATCCTGTTATCGGGGGGAGTGGCATATAAAGACGGACGGGATCTATTGCTGGAGCTTGATAAAGAGCTTATCGAAAAAAACGCTTCGCCGGGGGGATGTGCTGATATGCTGGCAGCCACGCTATACATTGACGCTGTATGCTTCAACTCATTAAAAACTTCTAATGACTTAAAATATTTGCGGAAGGAGAAACATATCCATGAATACACTCACGCTGGAGTATCCCGCTAGTAAATCTATTCAAAAAAAAGCTCACACAGGCATTGTTGGTTCTGGGGACCTGGAAGTATTGATGCGGCCTGCTGCTGGCGAACAGAGCACTGTGGAAATAAGAACGAGTTTAGACGGATTTGAAGACATGTGGAGGTATGTGCTTGATCGATTCATGGAAGAAAACGAGCCGGCAGTTCATATCCAAGTAAACGATTTCGGCGCTACCCCCGGGGTAGTAAAGCTTCGACTTGAACAAGCACTAGAGGAGGGAAACGATGAAGTTAACCAATAAACAGAGCCTCACAGACTTAAATGCAAGAGACCGGGTGCATGCTTTATTAGATGAAAATACCTGCGAAGAGCTGTTGGGCCCTTTCGATGGAATAGAGTCTCCACACCTTCCGGCTCAGGGAATCGTACCACAAAGTGATGATGGAGTAGTGATTGGCAAGGGCTTACTGGAAGGAAAAAGAACCGTTATAATTGCGACAGAGGGCCAATTTCAGGGCGGGGGTATCGGGGAAGTAGCCGGGGCAAAAATTGCCGGAGCCCTGGAGCTTGCTTTGCGTGATAATCAAAACGGCCTTTCTACGCAGGTAGTTCTGGTTCTGGATACAGGGGGCGTCAGGCTCCAGGAAGCAAATTACGGTCTACTGACGATTGCTGAAATTCATGCAGCAATAATAGCGCTTAGGGAATATGTACCTGTAATCGGTATTATTCCTGGAAAAATCGGCGTATTTGGAGGTATGGCCATTAGTGCCGGCCTGTGCAGTAAACTTATTATGACTAAAGAAGGCAGGATGTGTTTAAACGGGCCTGAAGTTATTGAGCAGGAAGCAGGTATTACGGAGCTTGATTCTTCCGATCGGCGGTTGGTATGGAGAGTTATTGGCGGAGAGCAACGCGTAAAAACAAATTTAGCAGATGCATTATCTGAAGATGATATCGATAGTTTCAAAGCGAAAATAAATGCCTTATTCACAAGCGATTCTGCAGAAGAACCCAGAAGCAGGCAAATATACCGTTACAGGCAGATTGTTAATCAGCACGATCCCAGTAAGAGAATCCAGCCTGAAATTTTTAGAGAAATAACTCATTCCAATAATAGTAGCGTGCAGAAAAACTCTGGCCCTGTTAACCAGTCTGCTGAAAGTAGGGGAGAAAAGTGGTTTGAGGTATTTACAGGAAAAAATGCCGCCCATATGGAGGAAATTCCTTCTGTACTATACGGAAGCGGAAAAGTGGGAGAGCAAGAAGCTTGTTTTTTAGCGGTCGTTCCAAATGCAGAAGCAAAATACCGCAGGGCCACAGACGGAGAATTTGGACTTGAAGAAGGATGGAAACTAGCGGAATACATTAATAGTATTGTTGAAGAAGACAAAAATAGTCTGAAAAGGCCTATTGTAGCCGTTGTGGATACACCAAGTCAGGCCTATGGCTATAATGAAGAGATGGCAGGTATTCATCTTTCTTGTGCAGCCGCTGTAGATGCCTATGCCACAGCCCGTATGGAAGGACACCCCATCATAACGCTGATAGTGGGGAAAGCTATATCTGGAGCTTTTCTTTCCCATGGAATGCAGGGAAATAGAATAATTGCCTTAGACGATGACCACGTTCAAGTACAGGTAATGTCTAAAGAATCGGCAGCACGGGTTACCCTGCGGACTGTTGAAGAAGTAGAGCGGGCGTCGGAAACTGTTCCAGCTACTGGCTATGATATTCATTCCTTTAAGAAGCTGGGGGCCCTGGACGAGCTGGTGCATACAGAGTCCCCGGGAACACCGGATGTAAAAGATAAGGAATTGATAGAACAACATATTCTTTCCCAGCTTGCAGACGTCCAGGAAAAAGGGTTAGATATTAATCACCGCTGGAAGACAGCCCAGGCAGTGAAAGAAGGACGCATAGCTTCCATCAACGTTCGGGAAAAGATGGAGGAACAATGGATATAAACGTGCATGATTTAGTAAAAATTAATGGAGCCCAGGCGCTCGAGACAAGTGAACCTCTTCCTGCCTGGGCAATTTTTTCATTAAAGAAAGCTCCCTATGTCGTTGTACGAAGAGCTGAGATTGTGAATAAGAAAATTCCGGTCGGGATACGTGGTGAAAACCGGGCTGAGCGAATGGCGGCCTGGGTAGATGAAGAAAATGCAGAAAAGGTTATCCCACCGGAAGAGATTATTCATCAGAAAATGTGGAAAGAATTAGAGGGAAATAGAAGAGTACTGCCCCAGATAGAAGCGATGCTGGCTTTGGACAAGCTGCTCCGAAGAGAAAGATTGGCCTGGGGCCCGGGCGGCAGTACAGGGTTTGAACTGGTGTCAAAAATGAATACAATAAATATGCACAGCGATGTAGACATTATTATTCGCGTTGATGAACAAAATATAAAAAAGATGGAAACTTTAAGAGAGAAAATTCAAAACCTTTCGGCACGTGTTGATGTACTGCTCGAAGCTGAAATCGGAGCTATAGCGTTAGAGGATTATCTAGGAAAGCACTCAAAAATGTTAGTACGTACCAAAAATGGACCCAGGCTCTTTGATAGAGAAAAAGTATTTTAGTATAGCAACTTCTCCTAAATATTCTTTCAGCTACTCGGAATAAATTAATTGAATACTGGGTTTATAAGCCTTATAAGCACCATAACTATTGGGAAGCCGTGGTACCTATTTTGGATTGGCGGAGTCGATTACTCATTTTATGTTCCTCTAATTTATATTTGAAAAGCGCCCGCCCTTCCTTGATTTTCACCGGTTTTGGGTTATTAATTAGATCTGTAGACAGGGGGTTTACGCTGTAAATGCGGCGGGAATCACTTATTTTAACGTTAATAAGAAGGTTTCTAGAGCAATTAGTTCCATATTTTGAGCCGCTGTGAAAAGAGGAAGGAGCCCCCGTCGTGGATAATCAAAAACCAAGAGTAGGTTTTGTGTTTTACGGAGCCTTAGTGATACTGCTTATCATGGCGATTGTCGGAGTCGCAATTCCGCAATCGTTTTTTAACGCAAGTTCTGTTGTAAGGTCGTTTGTATCGACTCATTTTGGATGGTACTATCTTTTAATTGTATCAGCATGTGTACTTTTATGTATTTATTTTATTTTCAGCAGATATGGCAACATTCGTCTCGGAAGACCGGAGGACCGCCCCGAATACAGCTATCCCACCTGGTTTGCGATGCTGTTCAGCTCGGGTATGGGAGTCGGTCTTGTGTTCTGGAGCGGGGCGGAAACAGTGTCGCACTATGCCACAAGCGCCCCGGAAGCAGATGCAGGAACGGAGCAGGCGCTTCTCGATTCAATGAGGTACATGTTTTTGCATTGGGGCATACATCCATGGGCGATTTATGGGATTACAGGTATTTGTTTTGCCTACTTTACGTTCCGCCGAGGTGCGCCCGGCATGGTAAGCGCCATGCTCAGTCCGATTATGAACGAAAAAGGCATCGGTGGAAAAATTGTAGATATTATCGCTCTGATTACAACAGTCTCGGGGATTGCCACCGTCCTTGGTATTGGCGTAACACAGGTTTCCGGTGGTATGTCCTATTTGTTTAACACCCCGAACAACTATACGATGCAGTTGATAGTCATTGTTGTTATTACTGCCATGTTTTTAGTGTCAGCGTATACGGGCTTGAACAAAGGAATTAAATTCCTGAGTAACGCAAACATATATTTAACGATTATTTTGTTTGTCTTAATGCTTTTTGTCGGCCCAACATTATTTTCCATGAATTTGTTTACAAATACACTCGGTACGTATTTGCAGACGCTTCCGCAGATGAGCTTCCGAATCGCTCCCACATCTGAAAATACAAGAGAGTGGATTAATACATGGACGATTTTCTACTGGGCCTGGTGGATCTCATGGACGCCTTTTATAGGAATATTTATTGCCCGTGTGTCGAGAGGGCGTACTCTGAAGGAGTTTACGATCGGTGTCATTTTGGTACCATCAATTGTCAGCTTCGTCTGGTTTTCGCTGTTTGGCGGGGCCACCTTAAACGTACAAAGCAGCGGTATGGCAGATATTGCCTCGCTGGCTCCCGAAGAAGCGATTTTCGGAGTATTTGACCAATACCCGCTCAGCACCGTTATGTCCACAATTGCACTATTGTTAATTGTTTCTTTCTTTATCACTTCGGCTGACTCCGCTACATTTGTACTCGGCATGCAGACCTCCAACGGCTCGATGAACCCTTCTGCTGTAGTGAAGTTCATCTGGGGAGTCATGCTTTCTGCTACAGCGGCCGTGCTGCTGTACTCGGGAGGAATTAATGCGCTGCAAAACGTCATGATTATATCGGCCCTTCCATTTTCCATTGTGATGATATTAATGGTGTACTCGCTGTTTAAAGCACTCCGGGAAGAAAAAGACGTTGAAACAAAGGATAAAAGCAGAAATGCCGATAAACCAGATAAGGCTTCCTGAATTGGCGACTGGAACTCCTAATAATATTGGGAGTTCTTTTTTATGAAAAGCTCTTTTTATAGTTACAGCCCAAACTTTGCCTGCTTGTTTCTTCAGCTTCTTCATATGCTTACGTTCCGAGTGCTGCTCGGCTTTCTTCCAAAAATAATATAAATGCAATACGACATATTTTTCGCTACTTTCTGAAACAATGAAGCCCATCACAGGCAAGATAATGTAACCTAATTTCGAAAAAAGGCAATGTTATATTATAAAAAACTGATACGTTTGGAATGCCCTATTTATGGAAAAAGGTGGTTGTGAAATGAAGGAGGAAAATCTATCATGAAGCGTATTTCAACATGGACTATCTTTATAATAAGTGCTGCCGGTCTGATTCTGGCGCCAATCGGAGCTGTGGCTTCCAATAGCAGCGACGAACGAGAAGTATTTCAGACGAGTATACATGATGCCGTAGGGTCAGAGCTGGCAGCGACAGGCGGGGATCCAGCGAGGGGCATAGCGATCACGCGGGCCGCCCTGAATGCGCAGGGGTATTTTTTGACTATTGAGGCCATGCCTGGGCTAAATACGTGGGACCTGCTTGCTGAAAATCAAAAGACTGATAGCAAGCCCCCCAACCAGAAGCGGAGTCAAACATCAACAGATGAAGATCAGGCAGTGATAGTCTCTTCAGGTGAGGAAGCCATTAACATAGTTAAACAACAGGAGGACGTTGGCGAAGGCATCCGGCTTGATGACCTGGGCGGCGTCCTCCGGGAAGATGAACAGGGAGCTTATTATACGGTCCAATTAACTTCAAAAGCCCTTTCAGAAGCCGGAGGCACAGGAACCGTAGATCGGTTTAAAGTCTACCAGAACGGGGATTATATCTCTGTTTACGGAACAGAAGAGGAAACCACCAACGATCGAGAGTGAAGCTCTTATCAAGAATTTCAGAAGACGACAAAAGTCTTTATGTTTAGTGAAAAACATGAAGGCTTTTTTACGTGATCTAAATAGATAATTAAAAGCCTCGGTTTTGAAAACGGTATATGTGTCAGTCATGTTAAAATTTGATGATTTTTAACATTTTCAAACAATGTTCACAGCAATAATAATTGAAAACGGATATGATGATGGTACACAAATGTGACTGACGTGCCATTGTATATGTGGGATGAACCGACCAGTGGGTGTGTATCATTTAATTGCTTCACAGAAGAATACATAAGGAGGGAGTGCCGGTGATTCCTGAAAAACGCCAAAAACAAATCCTGGCCTGGGTAAAGCAGCATGGATCCGTCCGCATTGCTTTTTTGAAAGAAGAGCTGGGCGTATCCGAAATGACCATTTACCGGGATATCCAAAAATTGATTCAGGATGAAGAAATTGAACGGGTGCCTGGAGGTGTCAAATACCTTCAGCCTTCGGTGCAATCAAGACAATGCGGCGTCTGCTTTCAGGAATCATTCTCGGTTCAGGCAGGGCAGCTCATGCATGCTGATGGATCGATGGCTCATTTCTGTTGCCCGCATTGCTTGCTGATGTTTATGGCCCATCACGGCAGCGAAGAAGAACAGGTGATAGGGCGTGATTTCCTGCGGGGGACCACCATGAATGCGCGCCTGGGTATTTTTTTAATTGGAGCCGATGAATGCTTGCATTGCTGTGCCCCGCAGGTATTACTATTTCAACATCAAGCTCAGGCAGTCAAATTCCAAGCAGGATTTGGCGGGGAATTATACGATTTCTCTCAGGCTGTGACAGCTGTCGCTTCGGCAATGTCCTGCTGCACGCCGGACCCCGGCCAGAATTAGAGAAAGAACGGACGCGGAGCAACTTATACCAGGAGGAAGACATGAAACAACAGAGGAGCCAAAAGAATAGAATGAACCGGCAGCATCATAACGTGTTCTGGCGGTGGCACTTTTATGCCGGTATTATATTGACGCCAATCTTATTAATGCTGGCCATTACGGGAGCTACCTATTTGTTCCGCGGCAATATCGAACAATGGCTGTATCAGGACTATGTAGAGGTGGCCGCAGAAGGAGAGAAACAGGAAGCCTCTGCGATTACCGGCGCTGCCATGGAGGAGCACCCTGACGGTACGGTGACCCGCTACCAGCCGCCGGCCGGGGAGGGCGAAGCGGCAGAAGTGGGAATGACCAACGCCTCTGGGGAGGGAATGACGGTGTTTGTGAATCCCTATACCCTGGAGAGCACCGGCACACTGATGGACCAAAACCGGATCATGGACCGGGTTGAAGAATTACATGGAGAACTAATGGCTGGTACCGCGGGAGACCGTATTGTGGAGACCGCTGCCTGTTGGACCATTTTTATGCTGATCAGCGGCTTGTATCTCTGGTGGCCGTCCCGACAACAGATGGCCTCCCGGAAAAGCTTTCTGCCGGGAAAATCGAATAAAGACCGTGAGAGACGCAAGCGCTGGCACTCGGTACCGGCCTTTTGGATTTCCGGCGGCCTGGCATTCTTTTTGTTGACCGGAATGCTTTGGACCGGCTTTTGGGGAAACGGGTTTCAGCAGCTGACGACTAGCCAGGGCATTGGCTATCCGCCGTCGATCTGGGTCGGAGACGCTCCGGTGTCCGACCAGGTTACCGAAGAAACGGGGGATGTTTCCTGGGCTGCCGAGCAGATGCCGGTGCCGGAATCATATGCAGACAACAATTATGAACAAATATCGATCGACCGGGTCGTAGACCAGGCGGAACAAACCGATGTGACTTCCGGATACGATGTGTTTTATCCTTCTTCGAGTGAAGGGGTCTACACGGTATCTGCTTTCCCGGACCAGGCCCAGGAGGAAGTCACGATGCATATAAATCAGTATACTGGAAGTCTACTAGCGGATTACAGGTGGGAACAGTATCCGCCGCTCGCCAAAACGATGGCCATGGGTATTACCATCCATAAAGGTCTGCAGTTTGGCATCTGGAACCAGCTGGCCGGGCTCTTCATCTGCCTGGGACTGATCGGGATGATCCTGAGCGGTATTTGGCTGTGGTGGTCCCGGCGTCCGGAAGGTCAGCTTGGAGCGCCGAGAAGCATGAGCAGCTGGAGGTTCCGGGGGTTTGTCGTGCTTATCATCGGCTTTGAGATCCTTTTTCCTCTCTTCGGTTTATCGGTATTAATTATCTTTGCGGTTGATCGGCTGGTGATTCGCCAAAGCCGGCGTTTACGATCATTTTTCCATGCCTCATAAGAAGGAGCAGTAATAATGAAAATCATGCTTTGGGGAATAACCGTCCTGCTGCTGGCAAGTGGATGCTCAGCGATAGATGCTAGTAACCATGAGGATTACGGAACCAGTGCTCCTGCTAGTTTATACATTCATACGGAAGAAAACGTGGCGCCAGGAGATGCTGTTCCTGTGCAGATTCATGTACTTCAGAATGAGCAGCCGTATTCGGTTCAGGGAGACGTTAGCCTGACAGTATATGACGCCGAGCAGGAAAAGATTGAGACAAAGAGAGCGGACTCATCGGGTGAGGGCGTCTATACGGCTTCCGTACGGGTGCCGGACGACGGCGTTTATACGTTCGAAGCGGAGTTAAAAGAACACAAAAGCGAGCTGCAGACAGCCAAACAAGTGGGCGTAGGGGATTTAACCTCTGAGGAGCAGGAAATGCTGGGAGGCGGACACGAATCAGGGCACAGCAGCACTCATCATTAGTAAAGAGGACGTTTTCCCAGGAATCACTCTTATCGTTTAATACCCACACTGGTGGCCAGCTGCTATAGCAGCTGGCCTTCTTTTTTGCCATTTTAAAAATTTTAGGGAAGAATGTACGTGGGAGCGACATTGTAGACATAAGCGTCAATCATGGAATTAACCGCATACCCGATCATGGAAAGGTCTGGCAGGAGTACCCGCTTGCATAATACAAAGCACCCGCCAGGACGGCTGCCATAAATGCTTCTGTTTTAATCAGTCGCTGATTCACACTCTTCGTCTCCTTTTCTTCAAGTTTTGGATCGAACAGCAAGATAGTTCATTTTTATAAATGAGTATAGATTTAGTATACAATTGCTTTTTCGAACAGTATATTGAACACATTAAGATTATTTACAGCCTAGACGGCTATACATTTTTGAGGTGGTGGTTCAAGGTGAAGAATAAATTCGTGCGGTTTCTGGCATATTTTCTCATTGGAATGCTTGTGGGCGTATTATTGCTACAGCTGGTAAATTAACGAGCAGGTAATAACTAAACATTGAAAACATTGTTTGGTGCCTTTTGTTCGAATAACATTCACTAATATAAGTGCGGACAAGTTGGAATGATGTTAAAGTCGGTCCCTTTTCCTTATAATGAAAGAAAAGATACAAAAGGGGTGCTGTATGAATAAAAAACGGTGGTTTTTTAGTATAGCGGCGGTTATTCTGCTGGCAGGCGGCTGGTATTTGTACCAGGCGTTTACGGCTAATGAATACGAAGAAGTGGTTGCTACGGAGCAATCGGAATTGCAGGGGGATCTGGAAGGGATGGAGCAGGCTACGTTCGCTGGAGGGTGCTTCTGGTGTATGGAGCCGCCATTTGAATCCCGTTCCGGCGTCGTCAGTGTGGTTTCCGGCTACACGGGCGGCGAGGAGGAAAATCCTACGTATGAAGAAGTATCAGGCAAGCAGACAGGACACCAGGAAGCAGTGCAAATTACGTACGATCCGGAGCAGATCAGCTACGAGGACCTGCTGCAGATTTTCTGGCGCCAGATTGACCCGACGGATGACGAAGGGCAGTTTGTGGATAAGGGAGAGCCTTATTTATCGGCAGTGTTTTATCATGATGAGGCCCAGCGCCAGGCAGCGGAAGCCTCGTTAATGGAGCTCGAAGAGTCCGGCCGGTTTGATGAAGACATTGTAACCTCCATTGAACAATATGATACGTTTTACAAAGCAGAAGCCTATCACCAGGATTACTATAAGAAAAACCCGGGGAGATATGAATATTACAGAAATAATTCCGGGCGCGATGCCTTTTT
Source organism: Marinococcus halophilus (assembly GCF_900166605.1). Taxonomy (NCBI): domain Bacteria; kingdom Bacillati; phylum Bacillota; class Bacilli; order Caryophanales; family Bacillaceae; genus Marinococcus; species Marinococcus halophilus. The sequence continues at coordinate 1,752,183 of NZ_FVZD01000006.1, read as the reverse complement.
AGATAAGGTATGGGGAGAGGATAAAGAATATGAGGTAAGCACGGAATCCCCATTTGCCGTTGATGATAAAGAAGCGGCCGTATCGGAACTGAACAGCATGCAGTATGAAGTGACGCAGGAAGACGGAACGGAGCCTGCGTACGATAATGCCTACCACGATAACGGGGAAGAGGGTATATATGTTGATATTGTATCCGGTGAGCCTCTCTTCAGCTCGCTTGACCAGTATGATTCCGGAACAGGCTGGCCGAGCTTTACGAAACCATTGGAGCTCACAAATATTACGTATGAAGAAGACACCGGTATTCTTGGAACGAATGTGGAAGTTCGCAGCAAACATGCAGATTCACATTTAGGACACGTTTTTCGAGACGGACCTGAGCCGACAGGCCTCAGATACTGCATGAATTCAGCAGCGATGGAGTTTATCCCGGCTGATGAACTGGAAGGCACTGAATACGAAAAATATGGGGACGATTTTAAATAGCAGACCAGAAGCTCTCTTTTTTAGAAGAGGGCTTTTTTGCATTGCAGCGTTCGACTTATTTCGATGTTATTTCATTGATGTTAGTACAAATCCTTACACTACCTTTCTTTCGTTTTTAAGCGAAAAGCCGGCAAAGACTCGTTTAGTCTTTGCCGGTAAGGAATAAATTATTCTCCAGATTGATCTTTTTTCATTTTTATTTCCCATTTTTCGAGTTGACGTTGGGCGAAACCGCGTCCGCCAATTCCAAAAGAAATAGCAAAGGCCACCGACAGTCCACCAAGAATGAGCAGAAAAGCTGTATTGACAATCATTGAGGCGAATTGCAGCTGATCAAAAATCATGAAGCCAGCTACCACCCAAATGACATATTTGACAATAAGCCCGGAAACAGCACTGTTTGTCGTACGCTGAATCATTGAAGCGATCAGGCGGCCACCGATAGCAGCGAGCCCAAAAATAATCAAGGCGCTAAAGGCTAACGGCAGGTAGCCGAGAATGGTATTCCCAATTTGATTTAATACTTCAAATTGAAGAGTATTCAGCGCTTCAACCACAAAGAAGAGAAGAATGAGTACTCGTACTGTTTGGCTGATAATGTTCGCTGCGTCAACTTGAGTGACGGCGTTGGATGTTTCTCCAATGTATTTGCGGTAGAGCGAATTGACTCCTGCATTTTTTAATAAACTATACAACAAATCGACAACGACTTTTGCAATTAGATAGCCTATGGCAAGCAGAATGAGCGCGACAGCTATGGTTGGAATCGCTGCAAGTATCATGTTCAGCATATTAGAAACTGGTGCGGAAACAGCTTCGATCTGGAGAGCATCGATCCCGGTCGTTATAATAGGCAAAAGTATGAGAACAAAAAGAATATTCGCCAGCAGGCTGGACAGGGAGACATTGTCGTCTGCATTCTCCGGCTGTTTCATTATGCGGCGAAATCGTTGGTCGAGCTGCAAGCTATTTAAAAGCCCGGCGATGAGATCACGAACGAAACGAGCTACAAAATAGCCTACTACAATAATGATGGCTGCTGCTAAAATGTTCGGCAAAAAGCCAAGCAGTTTATCCATCATATTGGAGATGGGTTCTGAGACAGAAGCCATGCCAAGGGCATCTAAAATCCCCGGAAGAAATAGAATAAAGATCAAGTAATAAGCAGCCTTGCCGACCGAAGCGGCAGGGCCTTCATTTTTGGATGATCTTTCCTCTGTTTTAGATGAAAGCCGGCGTTCCAATCCTGATTTTTGAACCAGCTTGCGAATTACGATACTGCCCACCTTAGCGACTATCCAGGCAACCACAAGCAGCAAAAGTGCGGCAATGATTCCTGGTATGGCATTGGCGATCTGGTTCAGAAAATTAGTGAGAGAATTCTGCCATGCGTTCATACATTACTCCTCCTTTAAAAAATAAAATAAAGTACTCATACTGGCATATGCTTCCAGTATATAATTATGTATTTACAAAATAATAAGATATTAAACTAGGTTTTTATTATCGATATTCTCAGCTTGTGCTAAACGAAGTGTGAAACAGAGTAAGAAGCAAATTATGTATATTAATACATCAATATCATGATTAAAACTGTATAAAAAAATAATGATGAATATAAAAAATTCTAACATAGTAAATTTAAAATGAATGGCAATAGTAAAAAATAAAAGCGAAAAATAAAGAATAAAGCTGAAATTTGGAGTTTCACTTTTTTTAATACATTTTGAGGAACTGGAAGCCGCATACAAATGTACAGAATCTACAGGTGGAGTTAGTCGGATTTTCTTTCTGTTGTTACGATATATAATCATGCTTATGCATTTATTTTTATTTCGAAAAAATACTAAGCATCAATAATGAATGAAAGAAGGGAAAACATGAAAGATGAAATGTATCCGTACATTGTAGTTGTACTAGACACGGAGGGAGAAGAAGTGGCTAGCATCCAGGAAATGGGGACGCCAGCAACGACAGAGGAGACAGGGGCTTCGGTAGCTTTTTCGAGCTTTGAAAAGGCTCAACAATTTTATGATAAATGCAAAAAACAGTTTCCGGAATGCTCCGTTAAAATCCTTCCAAAGCCTTAGCAACAAGTCAACAATTGTGATAAAGGAAGAGGACAGCTGTTTTGGAAAATTACATTCTAACAATTTTTCAACAACTCCCTTATCCAGCATGGGAAGAAATTCAAGCCATGCTATTGAACGCCGTGTATAAAAAGTGTAGCAGGAAGTCTGGAAACGACCATTTAAACATGGAAATTTTGGTACCATGCACCAAGCCGCATTTGAGATAAGCTATCAATATGATTTATCCCGACCATTAGTAAAGAAGTTAATTTACTATCCAAAAAGGAGATGCGGGAAACAGCTGAAGTAGAATCAAATTAATATCCAACGAAAGAAAACCGATGAAGTTCTCCAATTGCCTTGTTGTTCGAATGATATACCAAAACAGATAATCATTTATATATTAAGCTGAACGTCAATAACTTGAAATACCCTGAGAGAGTTGGAGAAATGAATGAAAAAGACAAATTATCAACTGTTTAATCAATTATTTCAACAGGAGTTATATGCTCTGCAGCATGATGGACAGGGAGCCTACGGAAAGATCATTGAAGAAGGGACGCATTTTTTTGAAGCGGTCTATCATCGCCAGAGTGACAAAGCTAACCGGCATCTGCATCATATAGTGCAAATAACGGCAGCCGAACCAGATCCTGCGGCACGTATAGAAGATCTTCAGCGTTATTTTACATTTTTAGCAGGTTCCTTCGCTGATCGTTTTTCTCAGAAACTTTCTTTTTCCTGGGAATTTTTAGCGACAGCTACCACCATGATGAAGATAATAGAGACGTGGAGATCGGAAGAGGAATATATTGAAGGAATGGTGTTCATCACTGATACGTTTATAAAAACACTGGATTCCCGTGATTTTGAAATTGTTAATCATCCACACATCATCAGGTTCGTTCATCACGTAGAGCATCACATTTATGAGCGCTTAAACGTGCAGCAGGCAGCGAAAAGCCTCTCATTGTCTGCCGGTTATTTGTCCCGTTTGGTAAAGGAACACCTGGGCGTATCCGGTACGCAGTATATAAAAAGAAAAAAATTAGAAGAAAGCCTCAACTTATTGCGTAATAACCACGAATCTATTAATGCAATAGCTTCCAAATTAGGATTTCCTAATGGGAGCTATTTCATCAAAGTTTTTAAAGAACGCTACGACATCACCCCTAAACAGTATCGTCAATCCTTGATTAATGAAATCAAGATCAATACAAATTCAATATAATAACAAATTAATTCAGAAAAGGACTGCTAAAAAATTGGCAGTTCTTTCTTTTTATATTTTTCATCATAAGTATGTATATTTTGAGATTTGAAAACAAATATAAATATCAAAATATCATTATAAATTAACTATATACTATCTTTGGTAAAAATGGGGACTGTGCTATTATCACTAAATGTGTACGGAAGATTGAATATGAAAGAGAAAGTGGGTGATTCATTATTAGCGTCATTACAAATTATATTTTCTGGTACCCCATAGCCATGTCGTTACTTTGGTTATCAGGAGCATTAATTTTCATGTGGTACCGTGAGAGAAAATTTCCTATGCCGGTCGATGATAAAAATTGGCCGAAAGTATCATTTCTCGTCCCCTGTTTTAATGAAGAGGATACGATTGAAGAAACGATCCAGCATTTACATCAAAGCGACTATCCTGATTTTGAAATTATTACCATAAATGATGGGAGCTCAGATAATACAGGAGAAACTCTGCGTATGCTGACAACGAAGTATTCAGGCCTGCGTGTGATTGACAGCGCAACTAACAGAGGAAAAGCCCATGCATTAAATTTGGCTATTCACGCGGCCCGGTCTGAATATTTGATTTGTATTGATTCGGACGCCGTGTTGAGCCCAAAAGCTCCGTTCTATTTAATTAAGCATTTTCTGGAGTCCGAAGGGACGGGGGCTGTGACCGGAAACCCGAGAGTAAGAAACCGGCATAAACTTCTAAGTAAAATACAGCTTGTGGAATATGCTTCTATCATAGGTTCTATCAAGAGAGCCCAACGGATTATCGGAAAAATTAATACTGTTTCTGGAGTAATTGTTGCTTTTCGCAAAAACGCCGTGGCTCAAGTTGGTTTATGGGATACTGATATGATCACAGAAGATATTGCCATTAGCTGGAATCTCCAAACCAACGGATGGGATATTCGTTTTGAACCGTATGCTCTTTGTTGGATGCTGGTGCCGGAAACATTAAAGGGGCTGTGGAAACAACGGGTCCGTTGGGCCCAGGGCGGGCAGGAAGTGTTGTGGAAATACTGGCGGGTTCCATTTCAGTGGAGACATCGATCATTATGGTTTTTGTATTGGGAGCAAGTATGCAGCTTGTGCTGGGCTTTGGGGTGGGTCAGTTTAACAGGGTGGACCATATTAACGGCGACAGCACTGCAGCCAATACTCATATGGCTGGCCTTTTCTTCTTTTGCGCTGGCATTTTTATGTTTTTCTCAGTTGTTTATTGCACTAATCATTGATGCCCGGTATGACAATATCAAGAAATACTACCTGTGGGCTCCGTGGTACCCAGCGATTTATTGGATTATCAACGCAGTAGTCGCTGTGGTTGCGTTGCCTAAAAGCATCTACGCACGTTGGAAGGGAGGAGATGCGGTATGGGAAAGTCCCGACCGTGGAGCAAAGAACAGGAAATAATCGTTACAAATGATGATGCGTCGTGGAAAGCCTTAGGCCCCTTGATACTAACGACAATTTTATGGATATATGCCTTTTCGACCATCTTTTTTTTTATCAGCCCATGGATGGTATGGCAGATTGATTCTATGAAGCTTCTTAAATTGTCATTCAAAATTTCGGATAATGAAATCCGGCAGTTTTTATTTATAGTAAGCGGATATTTTTTTACAATCTTTCTTTTGATGATCTTTTGGCGGTATGTTTTCATCAGCATTTATATATATAGGACTAGAAAAAGACACACACGACAGCCGCAGGGCGATGCTGACAGAAAAGCTGCTTCGGCGGATTATTTAAAAGAACTGAAATATCTATCCCAGGACCAGATTCAAGCTTTTCAAAAGCAAACAATCATTAAGTGTTAAAGGACGTTATCGCAATGAAATGGGTTAAACGTGTATTAGGATTAATAATTTTGTTAGGTGTTGGTACAGTTGTGGCGTTTAATTTGCATGAAGGAAAAGCTTTTGACTCACAGCCGGCGATGATGATTGACAAAGAATTGGATACCTCTGGCTGTTTGGGAATGAATTATCATCGTGTACGTAATGCCTCTTTGCTGGAGCAGTCTATTGCTTGGGTGACTAAATCGGATGAACTGACAAAATACAGCGTATCTACGCAAGAGTTTGATTCCCAAATGAAATACTTGCAAGAGCAGAACGTGACGTTTGTAACACCTCAACAAATAAAGGAATATCAGAAGAAAGGTGATTTTCCTGAGAAATGTGTGTGGGTCTCCTTCGATGATATCGATCAAAGTGTTTATAACAATGCTTATCCAATCCTGAAAGAACAAAACATTCCGTTCACTATTTATTTAATTGTCGGCCGAATCGGCCAGGGTAATTATAAACACATGACGATGGCAAATTGGGATGAAGTGCGGACGATGCACCAATCGGGACTAGCTGTCCTGGGTTCCCACACCTATGATATGCATGAACTTCAGAACGACGGAAAAACGCCGGTATTTGCCACTAAAAATTCATATCAAAGCTTTAGCGAAGACCTGGATCAAAGCGTTCGTACAATTGAAGATCGGACTGGGACGAAGCCGGAAACTTTTGCGATTCCTTATGGAAACACTTCAGATGCTTTAAATGAAAAAATTCGGCAGTCCGGGTTTGAAACGAACGGAATTTTAGCACCTAGAACTATTGGTCCTGAAGATTATCCATACTACATGAACCGCATCATTATTAATCAATCGTTATTTGATCAGCATGTGAAGCCATGGCTACAGAACCAAGTATAGAAAAGAGGGGGAGTCATGATGAAGCATACAACTCAAGAACAAAGGCTGCTTCAATTTTTTGGAACGAAGCCGGATGAATGGCAGCCTTCAGAACCAGGAGATTTAGCAGCTTTTTATAAACTCTGTGATTCTGGAAAAGTAATCTTTGAAGAAATTGTACGGGTCAGGGACGGTGTCATATACATACGTCCGCGTTGTGCCAGCAGTAACGATGAAAAATTACTATAAATTCAAAAACACTATTGGAACAGGGAGCGATGATGGAAGATAAAAGAGGAGGCAGCAAGTTTAAAGCAATATGTTGGTATTTGTCGTAAAAATATTGCTTGCCTTTCTTAACATTGGTTGATAGAAGAAAGCTCTGTAGAAGAAAAAGCAGTGAAAAAGAAATATTATAGCAGATTTGGGTTTGAACCCAGGAGGTACAAATATTGAAGACACTTTTCAAGTTATCATAAATGCAGTAGGTGGTTATTTGAGTAATGAATGTTCTTTTGAGGGACTAATAAAAAAGAATGGCTTCTAAATTGCTTAATAGCGGGGGGGGGTAGATGGATGCGAAAAGCGAAACAATACTATGCGCCAATTTATTTTTTGTATAGATCATAAGTACGCCAGCTTTTGTGGGAGGCACATGTCATGTGGAAACGATGTAAGTTTTATACTATTTTAACATTAGGCTTGAGTATTTTTTTTATATTGGTTTTACTGATCGCCGGTACCTACTAGACATAAAATAAGCTCAAGGGTTGCCTTGGTGTTTCTTATAATATATAATGAAATTAATCAAATAAGGGAATGTTTTCTAGGGTTCCGCAGTTCAGACTGGCTGGTCCGAGAGAAAACACACGGTTCTTGTAGAACACACCGTGCACACGGAAGGATAAAAGCCTGGGAGATGCTGTTTGTATACAGCTGTCTCCCGGGCTTTTTTTGATTTGTGAACGAAATAAGGAAAAGGAGGCACCATTAAGATGAACGGAAACTGGATCAAAGTGGTGATTGCCGCGATTTTTGAAGTAGGCTGGGTTATTGGATTAAAGCATGCCGAAAGCGTCTGGACGTGGGGCGGAACGGTGGTTTGTATTATCATCAGTTTTTACCTTATGATCATGGCAGGCCGAAAACTGCCAGTAGGCACGGTTTACGCTGTATTTGTCGGACTCGGGACAGCAGGGACGGTATTTTCAGGAATTGTCTTTTTTGGCGAGGCATTCAGTATAATAAAGATCGTTTTAGTTATGCTGCTTCTGGCCGGCGTGGTAGGTTTGAAATTGGTGACGACGGAAAGCAAAGAGAAAGGAGCTGATTCCTAATGGCATGGGCGTGGCTCGTGTTAGCCGGATTATTTGAAATGTTTGGTGTGATGATGATTAATCAAATGCATCAAGACCGGCGCTGGAGATCCTTGGCATGGCTAATTATTGGATTCGGGGCAAGTTTCTTTTTTCTATCTGAAGCCATGAAGACCCTGCCAATGGGGACAGCCTATGCAGTGTGGACAGGCATTGGAGCAGCCGGAGGTGCGCTGGCAGGGATGATTCTGTACGGAGAAAAGAAAAACTGGCAGCGGCTCTTGTTCATCCTTATGGTGTTAGGCGCAGCAGTAGGACTGAAACTCGTTGCTTAATCATAACGCCGGCTTTTCCACTGAACCGGCGTTTTTTTAGCGTTATGACACCCAGCGTCAGCCAGACTCCAACCGCATGAAAAATAAGGAACCGACAGAATATGCACATAAAGCAAACAAGACGTCCCTTCCTGCGAAATTGTTTTTGATTCCCCGTTTTGGTTTGTCTCAGAGAGAATCACTTTTAATAGAGCTTTCATTTCGCTGTCAGCATTTTCTTCGCTGGAAGAGATGTCCGCAGAGTCAACCGCCATATCCATGCCAGCTGCCGTAACGGTGTCGCCAGGACTTATGATATTGACCTCACGGTCCTCCCGCTGTTCATCGCCCCTCATAGTTTTCAGCGCTAAAAAACACTTCTGTTTCATTTTCACTGGCTCCCGCTAAGATCCCTACGCTTAAAAACAGAGGGGAAGTTATCGTAACTATTTGCTTTCGCAAGCCTGTCATCTTCTTTTTCCTGCTAGTTTACTATAAAACCTTCGATCGAAATTAAGGTGGTATTATGGTCTTTCCTGACGCAGGCAGCAACTTAACTTGGTATATTTTATAATGTTTAAGAAAAACCAGGGCCGGTAGGAGAAGCACCTTAAATGAATAAAGCCTGGTTAAAAAGAGCAACGCTTTTAGTACTCCGCCCCGTACAGAATCCTTTTCTATCATACACATTTTTCCTACTTATATGCGAAGTCAAACATTGTCGTTTAGGCCAAATCTATTTGGTAAGGGGATTGGTAGGATCGACTTTTGCAGCTTGTCGTTTCCGCTTTCGATTAGTACAGTCGACATGTATGATAATTACTTCTTTGGGAGGATTTGAACATGAAAAAATACATCGGCATCGTGTTAACCATTTTCTTATTGGGAGGCGGTGTTTTCGTTAATGAGGCGGAAGCCTCTGTAGAAGGCAAAACAGTCGCGCTGGATGCGGGACACGGAGGAGAAGACCCAGGCGCATTGGATAATGGTCTGCATGAAAAAGAACTGGTATATGATGTAGCGTACCGGACCAAGCAGCGGCTGGAGCAGGCCGGTGCTGAGGTGGTCATGACCCGGGAGAGAGATGAATACCTTCCCTTAGAAGATCGGGCGGAGATCGCAAATCGCAAGGATGCAGATATTTTCGTTAGCGTTCACGCCAATGCGGCTGCCACTCCTTATGCAGAAGGAACGGAAACCTATCATTACCCAACAAGCGAAGAAGGACAACGACTGGCATTCAACCTGCAGGAGCACATGGTGGATGAATTCGGCAGTGAGGACCGGGGCGTCAAAACCGCTAATTTCAGTGTGTTGCGCAACACAGAAATGCCGGCGGCTCTTGTCGAGCTTGGATTTGTGACAAACAAGCAGGAAGCAGAACGCATGAAAGACAGTGCGTTTCGGAACGAGGCGGCAAATGCTCTATACTTAGGGATTCATCAGCATTTTTAATTAGAGCCATTCTTTACATAAAAGCAGCCGGACGGTTTCTTGTTTTAAATAAACGAAATAAAGACGGGCGTCGTATTGTTCTACGATGCCCGTCTTTATTATTCTTCTTATTCCTGGGGTTCCTCTCTTGCCACCCGTATGGCCCAGAGCACGTTTAAAATCATAATGATGACTTGGACCAGCGCAATAAGAGATAAAAGTGTCCAGAAAAAATTCGAGTACGCAAACATACCGTTGGATAAATACACCCAGATACCGATGGCTAGGATCATGAGCGTCGGAATCAAATGAGAGACCAGAGCTTTCCCGGCATGGGCCCGGGAATAATTATTTCCAGCGATTAACACGATTAATGGCACAAAGATTGGGGCAAAAAACACGCTGATATAGGAAAGGATGGAAGTAATCTGGGATCCTGTCACCAACATCAACTCCTTTTATTAAGCTGGAGGCAAGTACTGTTCCTGCTTCGTTTCATTTTAAAAGATGTTTGTCTTTTTATCATAGCATATCTAAAAAGTTTTTTGCGCTATAAAATGGGTGACAATAGGTGGGACACCGCTTCTTTGCTTCGAATCCAAAGGGAGCGCTGCTGGTAAGCTTCAAGAGTAAGTTCAGAGGCGTAAGTTCCCATGTCGTAATGAAACGCATCAACCAGACGTTTCGTGGTGGCGGCATGATAGATAAAGGCATTCACCTCGAAATTTAAGCGAAAGCTGCGCACATCGATATTAGCAGTGCCGACCGAGCTGATTTCTTCATCCACCGTGATCGTTTTGGCGTGGATAAACCCGCGATTATATATATAGACTCTCGCGCCGGCCCGGAGAATCATTCCCACATGGGAGTACGTTGCCCAGTAAACAAAAGGGTGGTCCGGCATGGAAGGGATCATGATACGCACATCAACGCCGGAAAGAGAAGCGATGCGTATCGCATCCATTAGGCTTTCATCCGGAATGAAGTACGGAGTTTGAATGGTGACAGAGTGCTTGGCAGAGTTGATCATTTTAATATACCCATTTTTAATTTGTTCCCATTCGGAGTCCGGGCCGCTCGATACAATCTGGGTGCTGCAGGGTCCGGACGCAAAGAGAGAGGGAAAATAGCGGTCGTCGTAGCGAATCTTCGAGTGGGAATGGGCCTGGTTCCAGTCGAGAACAAACCGGGTCTGCGCTGCTTTAACAGCCTGCCCCTCCAGCCGCAAGTGCGTGTCACGCCAATAACCAAACTTGCTGCTTAGGCCAACATACTCATCGCCTACGTTGAAGCCGCCGAGGTAACCAATCTGTCCATCAATGATTACGATTTTCCGGTGGTTGCGGTAATTAAGCCGCAGGTTAATCAAGGGCAGGCGCTTGGGGAAGAATGCAGCGGCTTCCCCGCCAGCCGCCAAAATGCCGTTCAGATCTTTTCTGCTTAACGTTCTTGAGCCCATATCATCATAGAGCACCCGGACGGTGATGCCCTCGGCCGCTTTTTGTCGGAGAGCTTCAATGATTTGAGAGCCGAGGTTATCATTTCGGAGAATGTAGTACTGCAGATGAATATGATCCCGGGCCTGGGAAATATCATGCAGCAGAGCGTCGAATTTGTTTTGGCCATCGGTGTAAATCTGAACGTCATTCTGCTGGGTCAGAATAGCTCCGTCATTTTTTAAGTGCATATAAATCAAATCCCGGTGCTTGGCCGCAATATCATCCGAAAAGGAGAAAGACCCGGACTTTACGGCTCCGAGCTGTTCCTGAATCAGATCTTCGATGCCGATGCTTTTCATTTCGCTTGTATCAAACAACCGCTTCCGGGTTAAATTCTGCCCAAAAATTAAATACAGTACGAAGCCTAAAACCGGCAGAAAAAACAGCAGCATAAGCCAGGCCCAGACGGTAGTCGGATGCCGTTTTTCAAGAAATACAATCACAAAAGCGGAAAAAACATTAAAAACCAGCAGCACAGCGAATAAGATAGATATAATATCAATGCCCATTTTTTCTACTCCTTTCTAAATCCATGTTTTTACTAAGGCTTGCTCTAAAAAGCAGGTCTCCAAATAATAGCATTATTTGGAGAGCAGGGACACAAAGGGAAGAAAAATACCAGCTTAAAGGATAGCTGCGGCCAAATCGATCATGGCAAAAGCCACTCAAGGTGCTGCTTGGCTTCTGCTTTTTTTGGTAGAGGCAGCTGGAAATATATTAATGATCAAATGCGATAACGATTAAAAGAGAATTCATAATAGTACAGGCCTGCGTACGGGCCGTTTATCCATGGGAGGTACTGATATATAATCCATTCATATAAAGGCTTGTCATATGTTCAATAATCTCTTCAATATCATCTGTGTATTGATCCTCGACAAGTTCCCACATAAACATCTCGTTCATGTAAAACCAGGACCGGGCAGTGATAGAAGGATTTAGATGCTGGTGTGCCAGGGCATACCGTTGGGCATAAACGATATCCTTTGTAATACTTTCTATAAACTTGTTACGAATATGCTGCCAATTCGATTCGACATTAGCTGAAATACCGATTGCTTCTTTAAAAATTTTCATTATTTGTTTCTTTTCAAGCGCTAATGATAAAAATTGTTCAACCTGGTGGGCGATTAGCTTATGTGCTTCACTCTGGGAGGAAGGCCGAAAAGGAATGGCCGCGATATTATGGAAGGATTCCATGGTTTCGAGCATCAGCTCGACCAGAAAATCCTCTTTATTTTTAAAGTATACATATGCTGTACCGTGTCCGGTTTCCGCTTTCTGATTAATTTGGCGTATTGTTGCCCTTTTAAAGCCATGTTCAAAGAAGACCTCCCGTGCGGCATAAAGTAGTTTCTGCTTTGTTTCCATTGCTTGTTGTTTTCTATTATTACTCATTTTAGCTCTCCTACTGGTTTTTTATATAACAACCGTAACATGAAAAAGAAAAAATAGAATAAAATAATTAGTTTTTAATGACATTGTGTCATTGACATAGTGTCACATAATGATAGTATTAATTTAATGACAATTCTGAAAAAAATATCATATAGAGGTGAACGAGGTTGACGCAGCCAAACGAATGTACAGAAGAATATGCAGCAATGATGGATGAGTCAGATCCTTTGTGTTCCTATCGTAACGAGTTTTATTTGAATAAAGACATGATTTACCTGGACGGAAACTCCCTCGGGCTGCTTTCTACAAGAGCAGAACAAGCACTTTTGAATGGATTAAACGATTGGAAAACGTTAGGGATTGATGGCTGGAGCAAGGGAGAAAACCCCTGGTTCTATATGTCCCAGCAATTAGGTGAAATGACGGCGCCATTAATTGGAGCAGAAAAAGAACAGGTGATAGTTACTGGCTCCACCACCACAAATATTCATCAATTAGTATCGACTTTTTATCAGCCCACGGCAGCTAAATATAAGATTTTAGCAGATGATGCTACGTTCCCGTCAGATATTTATGCATTGAAAAGCCAGTTGAAACTTAAGGGGTATGACCCGGCAAATGCATTAGTGAGAGTTCAGAGTGAGAAAGGCATGCTTGCTGAAGAGCAAATTATTGAAAGCATGAGCGACGATGTCGCCCTCATATTTTTACCAAGCGTACTGTATAGAAGCGGGCAAATCCTGGATATGGAAAGAATCACTGCCGAAGCACATAAGCGCAGCATTATCGTTGGGTTCGATTTGTGTCATTCCATCGGAGCGGTTCCGCACCAGCTCGACGAATGGGATGTTGATTTTGCAGTATGGTGTACCTATAAACATTTAAATGGGGGGCCGGGGGCCGTTGGCGGACTTTATGTTAATAAAAAACATTTTGGCCGGGAACCGGGACTCGCAGGCTGGTTCAGCTCAAAGAAAGAGGTTCAGTTTGATATGAGCCATGAATTGACTCCAGACGCAGATGCCGGAGCTTATGAAATCGGGACCCCGCACATACTCAGTATGGCACCGCTGCTTGGCTCACTTGCTATGTTTAATGAAGCTGGAATTCAACAGATTAGACAAAAATCGCTCAGGCTTACCGATTATATGATTACGCTAATAACCCATGAATTAAGCGGTTTTCATTTCAACATTGTTAGTCCCTTGGACCATAAGCAGCGCGGGGGGCATCTGCTCGTGCAGCATACCCATGCCGCAAGCATTTGTAAAGCACTGAACGCCGAAGGAATTGTGCCAGACTTTAGAGCGCCGGATTTCATTAGAATCGGACCGGTGGCACTATACAATTCTTTCTATGATATATGGGAAACCGTAAACGTGTTAAAGCGCATTATGACTGAGGAAACATACAAAAAATATGAAAACAAGCGTAATATTATCGCTTAGAAAAGAGCACCTGCTAAATGCCTGGTTCTTGCGAATAAATAAACCTCTTTCAATCTCTGCAGCCTGATATTGCGCACTGAGCCGGAGATGCCCCGTTTTCGCAGGCACTATTTTGGGACGGAAGCTGCTGCTCATGATTTAGAGCTTACTTGTGTAAAGACAGATGAATATAACCAACTAATCTCTCCATTCTGTTATACGTAGGCTTATGAAAAAATAGATGAACGGGAAGTGTTAAAATGACTAATCCAACAAGTGGAGAAGAGAATATTGAAACAAATTTTCAAAAGAAAATGACTTATGGCGAGTATTTGAATCTGGACACGATTCTTTCCAGCCAGAATAGATTATCCGGCCATCACGATGAAATGTTATTTATTATCATTCATCAGGTGAGCGAGTTATGGATGAAGTTAATCCTCCATGAGCTTCATGCTGCCAAACATGCTATTGAGGCAGGGGATTTATCTGTAAGTTTCAAAAAACTGGCCCGGGTTTCCGAAATCCAAAATCAAATCATTCAGGCCTGGGACGTGCTGTCGACGTTAACTCCGGCTGAATACTTAGAGTTTAGAGAGGCGCTTGGAAGTTCATCCGGTTTCCAATCCTATCAATACAGATTAATAGAATTTGCCCTGGGCTATAAGACAGATTTTATTTTAAAGATCTATGAAAAAGATCCTGAACTATTAAAACAATTGGAAGCCGGGTACTATTCCGGCAGTATTTATGATGCATCAATCCATGCATTGAGCCGGGCGGGTTTTCATATTTCTGAAGAGGTTTTAAATCGTGATGTTACCAGAGCCTACGAGTTTGATAAAACGGTGGAAGGCGCCTGGATTGAAGTTTATCAAAACTCCAATGAATATTGGGACTTGTATGAACTTGGGGAGAAGCTGGTAGATATCGAAGATTGCTTTCAACAATGGCGTTTTCGACATATGAAAACGGTGGAGAGGGTTATCGGGTTTAAAAGCGGGACCGGCGGTTCGTCAGGTGTAGGTTATTTACAAAAGGTGCTGGAACAGCAATTTTTTCCAGAGCTATGGAACCTTAGAACAAAGTTGTAATGTTCCAATGGCACATGAAAGGGTTGCTCTTTATTTGTGCTATCACGAGCCAAAAGAAAGAGCAACTAAACTACAAAAAATAAGGGCCTGGCAAACACGGTGAAAGTGATTCTCGACCGTGCCGCTAAGCCAAAAGAGCCTTCATAAAAAGTGAAAATTTAATATCCTTGGCTAACTATGACGGCACCTCCCAAACGGGGGTCGATTCTTCTGTAGAAGGGCTCATGTATTCAATTTGGAACCTGTTCCCCTCTTTAGCATCATAATAAATGGTGCCGCTGGCTTCCTCATTTGGGCTGAGAGTGGCAGGGATAGAATCCCCAGTTCTATGCACCGGGCGCGTATACCCGCTTTCGTTAAAAAGTTCAAAGTTCTCTTGAGAAAGCGTTTTTGATTCTTGGGTTGTATTTGTCGCAGAGACGTTTATTGCTAAAAGATCTTTGGTATCTCCGTTGGCATTTTCTTCACTGGAAGTGAACTCTACAGAATCGATAGTAATGTCCATACCATCTGCTGTAGCAGTGTCACCAGGACTCATTATATTTACCTCGCGGTCGTCCTGCTGCTCTTCGCCTCCTTCGTAATTTTGCGAGCTGAAGGGCGTTTCTTCTTCGTTTCCGCCACATCCCGCTAAAAGCCCGCCGCTCAATAGCAGAGCTGTACTCATCGTAATAATTTGTTTTTGCAAAATGGTCAACTCCTTTTTGCCTATTAACGCTATAAAATTCTTTCCCGCTGTAAGCAACACATTAACCTGATATGAAAATAAAAACGAGGATTATTGACATGACTGGTGGATCTTAGGAAGAATCTTCGTCTGGCTGATGCTGATCATGATGGGCAGGCAATGATTAGGGATGTAACAGTTTCTACGAAAAGGAGTGAAGAACGTTGGAAAACATCGAGGAGCTTATCAGTGACGAATCGTTGAAAAAATATGCCGAACTCACGGTACGAATAGGGATCAATGTACAGAAGGATCAATTAGTGGTAATACATAGTGATATCAAGCATGCCCCATTTGCTCGTTTCGTCCAAACGGCAGCTTACGAGGCTGGAGCTTCAAATGTGGTCATGAATTGGACTGATGAAGAGTCCACCCGAGCATTTTATTTCTATGCCGACGAGGAGGCTGTCGATCAGATTCCCGACTGGCAACAGGCTCGTATGAACGAGTGGGACGCTGCCGGTGCTGCGTACATCCATGTCATTGCTGAAAACTTCGAAGTCTTCAAGGATGTCCCCCCCGAACGAATCAGCCGCTTTCAAAACGCCTCTCGCACCAAGTTCAAAGAGTATTACGCAAAGATGAGATCTCATGAGGTACGCTGGTGTCTGTTGGCTGTTCCGTCCTTTGCCTGGGCGACGAAAGTATTTCCTCATCTAAGGAAAGAAGAAGCGCTGCAGTCATTATGGCAAGCCATCTTACGCGGGGCCCGGGCCGATGGAAATCACCCCATCGAAGACTGGGAAAATCATAACAGAGCTTTCGAATCCAGGAAAAAGTTTCTCAATGATCGCCAGTTGGACGCTCTGCATTTTACGAATAGCCAGGGGACCGATTTGGTCGTCGGCATGCCGGACAATCATGTTTTTATCGGTGGGGGAGTGACAGATACCAAGGGGATCCCGTTCTTTCCAAACATTCCTACGGAGGAAATATTTTCGGCCCCGCATAAGCATGAGGTCCATGGCAGGCTTGTAGCCACAAAACCGCTTGTCTATGAAGGAAGGGTGATCAACGATGTTTCCCTTACTTTCCAAGATGGCCGAATCACTTCCTGTGCTGCGGCCAACGACCAGGAAGCATTGCAACGTCTCCTCGAAACCGACGAAGGTGCTTCGTATTTAGGGGAAATTGCGCTGGTTTCCCCTCATTCGCCTCTTGCTAAGGCGAATACGCTTTTCTACAATACCTTGTTTGATGAAAATACGGCCTGCCATATTGGCCTCGGCAACGCCTCCCCAACTAACCTTCAACATGGCAACCTTCTATCGGAGCAAGCGTTAGAGGAAGCAGGACTGAACATGTCTCTCCTGTCGGTTAATGTGGCTTTTGGCACTGAAGATATGAAGGTGGTGGGAACCGAAGATGACGGAACAGAAGTCTTATTAATGGAAGACGGGGTTTTTCAATTCTAGTCCGAAAGGTTAGGTGATACGAAATATTTCTTTTTGTATGAATCTTTCTTTAGTGCTCCTCCCCAAAAGTTACACTTAAAGGGTAGTTTAGTGAATGTTATATAAAGAAGGAAACAGAGTAGAAGTCTGCTTCCTTTTTATAAGGAGGAGCTATTTCACGGTATTCAAACATAAAGACAAAAAGAATACATTATCAATCGCTTAAGTCCGATGTCCCTGTAAGATCAGATGTAGAACCAGGACGATTCGTCCCGCTGCTCCGCCGAGTAGCGGTTTTTTCTATTTTTATGACCAAAAAAACCTGTACTGTGAGAGAAGCACAGACTTTGGTTGTCCATCTAGGAAAAAAGCTGCCTAGTAGCATAATACACTGCAGAACCAACAACCAACATCAAAGAAGGAGACTTTAATGTCTTCTTCCAGAAAACCGACTACCATGAAGCACCGATTCCAGCAGAACTTACAAGGATTGTGGATGGCTCGTCCGTTGCTGAAGACGCAGCTGATAGATTCCCACGATAAGCGCTACGAACACTAAGAGAATGCTGGTAAGCAGCAGGGTCAGGTCTAGGCTTGCGTAGGCCCGATCATTTGCCGCATAGATGCCGTAGTAGGGCCAGAGGAGAACAAGGGGATACAGCCAGTCGCGAAATCGCGCGGCAATGAGGACGCCAATGCCGGTCGCTGCTCCAAGCAGGATCAACGTCCAGCCTAATTCCTGCAGGCCCAGCAATGTGGTGACCTGCGCGCTGACCATTACCGTAAACACGTTCACGATGGTTGCGACCGTCACCCAGGCAAAATAAATGGAAAAAGGCAGCCGGTCGAACCCTCGATAACCGGCTTTGGCTGTGAGGGTGTACATGACGCCTAATGTATAGAGGAGGGCCGCAATGACTAGGGTAGAAGTGACCAACCACTGCTGGGTGAACACGATGATCCAGCATCCGTTTAACAGGAAATTGAGGATCGGCCAGAATGTCAATTGGGACACTACGGTTTCCTTCCGGCCACTGGTGAATAACTGCTTGAGGATCCAGGCCAATAGCAGCACATAAATCAGACCCCAGATGGAAAAGGCAAAGCCGGCAGGCTGGATGATCGCCTGGTTGTTGTTTGCTACAGTCCCAACATTGGTGGTGCTCCAGTAATTTAAAAAAATCATAAAGCCAAAAACGAGCAGGTAAGCGATAGCCCATCGCCGTGATGTTGTCATGACTCTCTCTCCTTTTTCACCGGTGTATAGTCTCTTCCGTAGCTACTGATCAAGAGGCAGTAGAAACGTATGCGTGTTAGGTTTTCCTCTTCGAGATCATTTTAAACGCTTTTTGTTCAACGAACGGATGAAAAATTTATCGATGGACGTTCCATGCTATTTTCGTGGGCATAAATAGGGAAATGTTTATTGTTTTAAAGATAAACATTTTTAGTCATTCCATATATCGACTTAAAAAAGCACTTTTGCGTATCAAAAGGTCTTAAATTATTTATGGGGTGTTTGAAAATGAATCTGGACATACTTGAAGCGCTATTAAACTGTGCTGTCATCAATTTTTAATAATACTTGAAATCACTCAGTGCACGTTCGGGATTGTGCTCTTAGAAATTAGTGGTGATACCATAAATCAGCTGAAGTAAAGAAGCCGATAGTAAAAGGTATATAGATATAGTGAACTTCGGCTGCCGGCTTACCTTTTTTGATTTTCTGAACTCTCTGAACTCTCTGAACATAATAACGCCGGCGGTCATGATTAATAGAAAGCACGAAGCGTAAACAATCATGTCAACTACATTCATTAAGATTCTCCTTTCTACGATTAAAATGAAAAGTTTTATTTACTTCAATGCAAACAGCAGCGCCCTCTAAACAAAGAAAGCGCCGCTGTTTATTTTTAAGTAGAGAGTTCTTCCTCTTCGGCAGATACCGATAATAGTCTCCGTTGCCGTACATATATCAGGCCGCTGATAGTCAAAAGGAGCGAAGCCATAATAAAAACGCTGCGGACTCCCACTACTTCCGCGATTCCGCCAACCAGCAGCGAAGAAAAACCAAAAAAGCTGGTTAAAATTACGTCTCTGGCGGAAAACACCCTTGCTAGCTGTTTTTCCTCCGTATGGGTTTGAATCAGAGAAATCTGTGTAACCTCCTGAACCTGCGTCGGAATACCGATCAAAAGGGAAATGAGCAGGGCAAAAACGCTGGAAGCCGGAAACGCGAACCAAAAGGTGAACACCGCAACACAAAAGGAGCTGCCGATTAAAAAATACCGGGCTTTTATCTGAAGTGCCTTTTCAAACCGGAAGCAGAGCATGCCTCCAATCATCAGGCCGGCGAAAAAAGAAGCATTGATGTACCCCCACCACGACTCATTTTCCTGCAGCACGTCGGCAACATACACATACAATAACGCGGCGATCCAGATGGCTCCTGTTAAAGAAGTAATGCCGTCGACAAAAAACATGGTGCGCAGCGGACGATGCTTCCAAATATATTTCCATCCCGATTGAAGGATTTCGATCATCGAGGAGGCTGACGATTTTTGAAAAGAAGCGTCGCTTCTCTCAATATGAACGCCGAGAAGCAGAAAAGAAATCACAATAAAGGTAAGGGAGGTGCCCATAAGCACCGCGCCTGGTGGAAACAGTACGATGAACAGAGCGCCAACAGGCCATCCGGCTAATTGAATCGTTTGATCCGACATGGCCATCAGGCTGTTTGCCCGAACCAGCGAATGCCGGGGGACGATTCTCGGGAGAGAAGCATTCCGGGCTGGGGTGATCCAGCTGTCCAGTACGGCAATGAGGCCTACAACCGTCAGCGCCCAGATTAAAAATGAAGACCCGATACCTCGCAGGAGAAGCACAGGCAGGATCACCAACAGCAGCCCCTTGCCAATGGACGCCGAAGCTAAAATCGATCTCAGGCTCCCTTTTTCCAGTATCCAGGGAGCGAACAGTCCGCCAAGAAACCGGGAAAATGTATTGATAAAAGGAATAAGAGAAACGAGAAACACGGAAGAAGTGCGCTCGTAAACGACACTGATAATACTTACAAGATAAAAAATATCGCCAGCACTGGCGATAGACTGATTACTCAACAACAAAAAGAACGAACGCTTACGGCCCATCATATCACCCACTAGTATTTAGTTTTTATATGGGAAAAAGATGAGCTGCCTACATGGGCTTTCGTCCTTTCGTCAAAGTGCTTTATTGGATAAAATGTTGCATTAATGTTGATTTAACTTCTGCTCTAATGTTGCAGGTTTGCTAACAATTATTTCCATTATCAATAACAAAGAGACAGAATCCCCGTTGATACGGTACGATGACATCGACCAAAACACCATCGAGAAAGGATTCTGCCTCATGTCTACCGTATCATATTCCTCCTGCATCGCCAACGCCTTTGATCAATGGAACCTCCGGTTCTTTATGTCCTCCCCAGCTGCCCGGCATATGCAGAAGCTGCTGGAAGGCTGGACCCGGGAGCACCGTAACGGGAGCGTGAAGGCCCTGCAGGAAGCTGCGAATCATCACGCCCACCATTCATCGGTGACCCGGTTTTTTCGCACGTCCCGGGTGGATGACCATGCCCTGGAGCGTAAGCTCCAGCGCTCGGTACTGCAGCACATCCGGCGGCAGGCCTCCTCCACCAACCCGGTGCTGATCGCCATCGATGATACCGTCGTTCCCAAATCGAAACCTTCGTCACAGGCGCACCACCCGATGGACGACGGCGGATACCATTTTGATCATCAGACCGGGACGACCGTTTACGGGCATCAATGGCTCACCATCATGGCAGGCACGAACAAGCGCCTGTATCCTTATCATATCGAACGGTATGAGAAAGAACACGGACCCAGTAAAATCGATCTGGCCCTTCAGCAGCTTCGTATTATCGACGTGGGCGATCGTCCCGTGTATGTCCTGGCTGACAGCTGGTACGCATCGGAAAAACTGATCCGTACTGTCCGGGACCGGGGCTGGCATTTTATCGGTGCCATCAAAAGCAACCGCGTGCTCGACACGGCCCCCATGCCGTTACCAGCCAGAGACTGGGCCCAACGGGCCCGGCAGGTGGAAGATCTGGACCTTGTGACCGTCCGGAGCACCACGTATGAAATGGTCCGGTTTCAGGGTCGGTTGAAAGGTGGCCTCTCGGGCGTAGTCGTTGGTTCCCGGGCTTCTGCTTCCCACGAAGCGTACCGGTTTTTCTTTTCCACCGACCCCTCGATGACCGCGGCGGACGTCTTATCCTGGTATCAGCACCGGTGGGCGATTAAAACCTTTTTCCAGGAAGCCAAGGGCAAGCTGTCGATGGGCGGATACCGGTTGCGGAGCGCCCCGGCCATCCGACGCTACCTGCTTCTCCTCCAAACCGCCTGGCTGCTGCTTGCGTGGGCATTTGCGGGCACCATCAGTGAAGCCTTTCATGCCAGTCACCAGGATCACCGACGGCGAGAGATTGCGGATATTTATCAGCGCGCCCGTGCGGGCGCCACCCTGGAAAGTGTGTATGACGCTTACCGTGTGGCCTGACCCGCAAAGCCATCGGTTGGATGATATTGTCGATGATTTCCAATATTTAAATCCATGACCAACATTTGTTTTCAAAACTGCAACATTAGAGCTTCTGTTAAAATATCACAATTTATGGAAAAATAACAGCGTTGAAAATTATTTGCTTTTAGTATTTGATTCACTTAAGCCAGAAAAAATGTTCAGGTGTTCATGAATAGCTGCCAAGTCTTTCCAACAATTGTGTGCATGGGTGTTGGACGTTTCGATATAGATCTTCTCATGACCGGCTTATAATAGATATCCTGGATAGAATCTTTATAGTCCTGAAAGAAACGAAACAGTGCATGAGCGTACCGGATTAATGCAAAGGGGGCCGGGAAATATAACGTAAAGCTATACGTAAACAAAAATTTCGGTATTTAGATCCGGTAGAATATTTAAAGTAAGTGCAAGAGTTGGGAAAGCTTGATAAAAAGCATTGCATAACAGCATATTGTTATATTTTCTTTACATTTGCAATATTTGTATATGAACTAAGAAATTTTTATGCTGGCGATAACTGGTAAAAACAGGGGAAAAGCAAATGTTTGCCGAGGGCAATAGCGGTTTTTCAATATTTATTGATTTATTTGCTAAAAATACTTCAGTATATTCATAATAGAATGATCATAATTAAAAGGGGAGCACACGATGCAAACACGACTAGTGTCTAAAATTCGTTCCGAATATAATAGTTTCACTAATTCTGAAAGAAAAGTAGCAGAGTATGTGCTTATTCACGCAGAATTTGTGCCTACAATGACTACCAAGCAATTGGCTGTTCAGGCAAATGCGAGTGAAGCAAGTATTGTCCGTTTCTGCAAGCGTATAGGTATGGAAAGTTTTCGTATGCTTAAAGTTGCCCTTGCCCAGGAGTTGTCTCAGATGGATGCTTCCATTAATAGTTTGTCCCTCCTTGAAAGCAGTGATACTTCCCACAGTTTATTTCAAAAAGTTACTTCTTTGAACCGGGCTTCACTTGACATGATGACAAAAACCGTCAATCACCAATCATTTGAAAAAGCTGTAAAACTGATTTCCCAGGCAAAAACTGTTGGCTTATTTGGCGTTGGCGGTTCTTTCACTCCAGCGGTGGACGGCCAGTATAAATTTATGCGGCTCGGCCTTCATGCTTCTGCTTCTTCTGATTATCATTACATAATTCCATTTATTACAATGATGAAGAAACACGATGTCTTAATCTGTTTTAGTACTTCCGGTTATACGAAGGAAGTGGTTGATACAGCCAATTATGCCCAAAAAAAGAATTTAACAGTTATTAGCATTACTAAATACGCCAATTCCCCCTTAGTTAAGCATTCGGATTATGTTCTGGCAATTCCAGATATCGAACAATCAGGAAGAATTGGAAGCATTGCTTCACGGACCAGCCAGTTGAATTATATTGATGCCTTATATGTAGCTGTTTTTCATCTTATTGGCGAAGAACTGGTAGAAGCATTCGAACAAGCAAGAGAGACAACAGAAGAGCATCGGAAATTATAATTTTTATGCTTTTTATTCTACTCAAGTTCTTTTTTACCTTTTAAAATTAAATTTCACTTTTTTAATTTATATATTGATTTAAAATTTCATAGTTATTATAATTAATTGTAAGCGTTTTCCATAAAGATCGTGAGGGATGAAAATGAATAAACTTAAAACAGAAAAAAGGCACCCGGATACATACGAACTCGACAATTTAAGCATCAGGGAAATACTTCAACTTATGAACTACGAGGACAAAATTGTACCAAACATAGTAGAAGAAGCTCTTCCTTTCATTGAGCCTCTTGTGGAAAAAGCAGAAACCTCTATCCGCCAAGGGGGACGTTTGATTTACGTAGGCGCTGGAACAAGCGGACGTCTCGCCATTCTGGACGCTGCCGAATGCCCTCCTACATTCGGCACTACACCGGAAACGGTGCAGGGAATCATCGCTGGTGGGAAAGAAGCTTTGCTTACCGCAGTGGAAGGAGCAGAGGATTCTGAAAACCTTGGCGCTTCTGACCTGAAAAAAATTCATCTGGCTTCCCGGGATATCGTTATCGGAGTCGCAGCAAGCGGCCGTACGCCGTATGTGATCGGTGCTCTTAGCTACGCTAAAGAAATCGGAGCCGTAACCGGAAGCATTTCCTGTAATAAGGATGCCCCCATCAGTGCACTTGCCGATTATTCTGTGGAAGCCGAAACAGGCCCTGAAATACTTACTGGCTCTACTCGTTTAAAAGCCGGCACTGCTCAAAAGAACATATTGAATATGATATCTACCATAACGATGATCAGACTTGGCAAAGTGTACGAAAATTTCATGGTAGATGTACAGGCAACGAATCAAAAGCTGGCCCGTCGCTCAATGAGTATAATACAGGAGGTCACCGGTGTGGATGAACAAACAGCCGCGTCCATATTTGAAGCTTCCGGCCGGCATGTGAAAACAGCAGTGGTCATGATTCTGGCTGATGCCACTCCTGCTGAAGCAACTGTACTTCTTGAACAAAATCATGGCAGGGTCCGGGAAGCTATTATTAACAAATAATTGCATAAAAGGGAGTGTTTCTGGTGAAAAAAGAACAACAAATTGCTGAAGATGTTCTTCAGCCCCTTGGCGGTAGTGAAAATATCGTTTCTTTATACAACTGTATGACGCGGGTTCGTCTGAATGTGCGCGATCCGGAAAAAGTTGACATCGAACAATTAAAAAAGGTCGAAAATGTTATGGGGGTCGTAGAGGAGGATACTATTCAGATTGTGGTCGGGCCCGGCACTGCAGGCAAAGTAGCGGCTGAACTGGAAAAAATAACAAATCTTTCAGCAGGTAGTGTGCAGGGAGATGATCACACAGTTGAAGATGTTAAGGCTGGGATCAAACAACGGCAGCATACGCCGATTCGAAACTTCTTAAAACGTATCGGAAATATTTTTATTCCATTAATTCCTGCATTAATCGCTTCTGGGTTAATTAATGGTGCAGCCAACTTTGCACAAAATGCCGGTGTCGATCCGGAAACGACCTGGCTGCAGATTCTGCTTGTGATCGGCGGAGGAATTTTTACATATCTTGGCATTCTTGTAGGTTGGAATACCGCAAAAGAGTTCGGCGGGACCCCGGCTCTTGGCGCTGTTGCTGGTATTTTAATTATCAATCCTGCCCTTGCCGATATTACGCTGTTTGGAGAAGCTCTTGTACCCGGGCAGGGCGGAATCTTTGCAGTTATTCTGGCCGCCTGGGCGATGGCCTTTGTTGAACGTACTATCCGAAAATTTATTCCAGGTACACTCGATTTGATTTTCACTCCATTTTTTACCGTACTAATTGTAGGTATTGCTACAATCGTTCTTTTGCAGCCACTCGGGGGATTCATTTCTACCGGTATTACTGCTGCTATCAATTTTGTGTTAAATATTGGTGGGGCGGTAGCAGGAGCAGCCCTTGCTGGTTTCTTTCTTCCTCTTGTTATGGTGGGAATGCATCACGGACTGACACCCATCCATTTAGATTTTATTGACAGCATGGGCGCTACGCCGCTTCTTACAATTCTTGCAATGGCTGGAGCCGGCCAGGTTGGTGCCGCAATAGCCGTTTTTGTAAAAACAAAAAATCAGCAGCTTCGTAATACAGTAAAAGGGGCTCTGCCAGTCGGCTTTCTAGGAATCGGTGAGCCTCTCCTTTACGGCGTGACTCTGCCGCTTGGACGTCCATTTGTAACCGCTTGCCTGGGCGCGGCAGTAGGAGGGGCCTTTCAGGCAGTGATGGGTACAGCCTCGACTGGTATTGGGGTTTCGGGTCTGTCATTGATTCCTCTTATCGATGGCCAATATGTCATGTACTTTTTAGGCCTTCTGGCAGCCTACTTTTTTGGTTTTTTATTCACTTATCTTTTCGGATACAACGAAAAAATGGCTGAAAATATTCAATAAGGTAAGGAAGCTTTTTTGCAACTTCCTTTTACACAGAAAGAAGGGCATCCATGAGAGGGTTTAGCGTTTATCTTACTGATGTTGCTGAGGAACAATTCTCTTATTTAGCGCGCATGAAAACCAGTGGTTTTTCTTACGTTTTTACTTCACTTCATATACCAGAAGACGAAATTTCTTCCTATAAAAAACAGCTTCAAATGCTCGCACGCCAGACGGAGTCGCTCGGACTCAAATTATATGCAGATATATCACCAAAATCCTTCAAGCTGCTGAATCTTTCAGATGCAGATGGGAAAAAGCTTAAGGAGTGGGGCCTTACCGGCGTGAGGATGGATTATGGCATTGAGGCCCCTGAAATTGCCTCGCTTGCCGAACATGTCAGTGTGCTATTAAACGCCAGTACAATAACTGAATCTATGATCAAGGATTTGAAAGACTGGGACATTAATTTTTCCTCGTTAGCTGCTTGGCACAACTTTTATCCCCGGCCTGAGACTGGGCTCGACCGACAACAAATCATCCAACAGAATAAATGGCTGCAATCAGAAAACATTCAGACCTGCGCCTTTGTACCGGGGGATGAAAAGCCCCGGGGCCCTTTATATCAGTTTCTTCCCACACTTGAAGAACACCGGGGAGCAGCTCCATTTGCAGCCGCTTTAGATTTATGGCGGACTTGCGCTGTCAATGATATATGTATAGGGGACAGCATGCTGTCCTCTGAAGAAGCTTCACTTTTTAAAACCTACGAAGAAACGAATGAAATACCAATTCGCTCTTCATTTTTTGTGAAAGATACTGGTATCTCAGATATACTTCGCATGCTACACTGGCAGCGGCCAGACCCGGCAAGAGATGTGATCCGGTCGGAACCTTCCCGCTCTTTCACTGCAAAAAATCAAATTCAAATTTCACCCTCTCATTCAGCAGAACCCCGGCCTGTTGGAACGATTACAGTTGATAACGAACGATACGGCAGGTACCATGGAGAGCTTCAAATAACGAAGAAGGATCTGCCGGCTGATCCAAATGTCAATGTTGTTGGACGAGTTCACCCGAAATCTCATTTACTTTTATCATTAATCCAACCTGGTGAGGCTTTTAGTTTTGTTTAGAAGTCCGCGAAAACAAAGCTTCTATCAAGAATGTTTATTACGAGGCAGGACCCTGAGGAGAGCCGTATACAAACGTCAAACTTCCAGGCGCAGGAGGCGAAAATTCGGGGACGCCTGCCATTCAAATCAAACAGATACGAAACGCCCAGGGGTGTACGCAACAAGCACTAGCTGGACAAATAGGAATGTTGGTGTCCACGATTCGGCGTATCGAATCGGGTTCAACGATGCTAAGTGTAGGCACCTTAATTGAGATAGGCCAAGTGCTATCATTACCTTTATCATCGGAGAGTCGTCAAAACATAGAGATCCTTTTCCCACATTCAAATAAATTGTGATTCTCACATATAAAAATTTAACAATGTGCTGACACTAACTAAGGAAAAAACATCAAAAGACTATTAATCCGATCACAAAGGCGAAATTTTAAAAAAGGATTTACTTTTAAGCTTTTCTGCTAATAAATACCCGGAGCCGGCGTTTAATCCTCCGCCGGGCCACGTGGATGCCCCGATCATATAAAAATGGCTGATCGGTGTTTGATAGCGGGAGTGGCCGACGAAGGGGCGGAATAGAAAATGCTGAAACAGCTGGTGGCTGCCCGCCATATGGTCACCTTCGACAAGATTCGGATCCTCCTGGGGCAGATCCTCCGGGGAAAAGACGTGCCGGCCTGCAATAGTATCCTTCACATTAGGAGCGTATTCCGACAGTTTATCGATAATACGGTCGGCGTATTGTTCCTTGATGGAGGACCAGGGGCCCGGCTCGATTTCATTTAGTGCATCATACTCAGGATGAGCGGGAAGGGAGCGAACCATAATCCATACCGCCGCTTTTCCCTCCGGAGCTCTGCTTGGATCGACGGCGCTTGGCTGTCCGACGATCAGCAGGGGGCTGTCCGGAAGCGTCTCATTCAGCGCCTGGGTATGCGTGCGGGCGAGGTCTGTCACATACGGCGCTATGTGGACATAAGCAGATTGCCCGATTTCTTCCCCGGCGCTCCACTGAAGCGGCTCGTCCAGTGCCAGGTGGATCACCATCGTTTTCGGTCCGTACTGGTAATTGTTTGCTTTAGTGACAAAGGAAGCCGGCAAACGGGCCGTATCGACTAAATGATCAATGATCTGGGTAGGCGTAGCGGTTGCAATGACGTCTCCGGCTTCTATATACGTTCCGTCGTCCAGAATCACTCCTTTGGCTGCGCCATCTTCAACGTAAACTTCATTTACCCAGGTGCTGGTTTGCAGCTCGCCGTCTCTTGCTTCGAGCATCGTTACCATCGCCTGGATCATCGTTTGGATACCGCCGCGGGCAAATGGAATCCCCTCCCGGTAGTGTCCTATGGCTTCTATTAATGGAAAGGCAGCACCCCCGCTGACATCCGGGGCGTAGTCCAATTGGTAGCCCCACGGAACGACCAGTGATTTTACTTTATCATTTTCAAACCAGGAATCGACAAATTGCCGCGGGGTCTTGGCGAGCTGGCTGGAGACCTCCAGGGCGGATTTGATTTTTAAATCAAGCAGCGCCCTGAATACCACAAGACCGGCACGGAGCGAGGGAACCTCCCGGTGCATCAGTTTATATAAATAAGGGGAGACACGGTCGTATAAGGCATCAAAATCTTTCCAGGTCTCCGCATCGGCAAGGGAATAGCTGGCGATATTGCGGTGTGTTTTGGCCGGGTCTTTGTTAATGGCGAGCCCATGCCCCTCGGGAAAAACGCTTGCGTACGGGTGGGGTCCGTAAACAGGGGTGAAGCCATTCGCCTCGAGCTCCCGCTGATTTTCCGAATAAAAACGGGATTTTAAAAACAGGCTGACGTTCATGGAAAATAAATCATGAATAAAGCCCGGAGCGGCTACTTCACCGGATTTAGCAGCTCCCCCTGGGCGGGGTTCTTTCTCAAGCACCAGTACTTGCTTTCCCTGCTTGGCAAACTGAATGGCAGCTGCGAGGCCGTTATGGCCAGCGCCAATGACGACTATGTCATATTTCATGTTTTTCTCCTTTTTACTCATATTATTTATAGCTGTCGGTTGTATAAGGAACTTCTATATCTTTTCCCAGAAAACGACAAAAATAAGAGCCTGATTAGTCGAATTATCGGTTGTGCCCCTTTATTGAGCATTTAAACTTGTGAATTGAAAAATAACAGTATATAATAGATTTATAATATCTATAATTGGAAGTGAAAAACGGAATGAAATTTTCAAAAGCCACCGATTATGCCCTGCATGCGCTGGTGTATATGATTCATCGTGACGGGGAGACAACCAAAATCCCGGTCCAGGATTTATCGTTAGCGCTGAATGTCTCTACCACGTATTTATCCAAAGTATTAACGCGTATCGTAAAGGCGAATTACATTAGTTCGACGAGCGGTGCCAAGGGCGGATACAGGCTGCAGCAGAATTGGGAAAACGTGAGCGTGTACGATATTGTAGTTGCGATCGACGGCGTGCAGACGCTATTTGAGGACAGCTTTGATCACGGAGAAGAATGCAGAATTCAGGCGACTATGATGGAAGCACAGGAAAATTTAATCAACACGCTAAAAAACAAAAAGCTGAAGGATTTGACGGTGTAGCAGATTCTTTTGCTTTATTATAATTATAGATAATAAGAATCTTTAATATACAGAAAGGAGTTTTAAAATGATTTATGACGTAATTATTATTGGTGGAGGACCTGCAGGGTTAAGTGCGGCGCTTTATTTTGGAAGGGGATTAAAAAGGGCGCTGATTATCGACGAGGACAAGCCGAGAAATATCGTAACGCATGAAACGCATTCCTATTTAACCCAGGACAGAGTGACTCCGCAGACGTTCCGGAAGCGGGCCAGGGAGGATGCGCTGAAGTACGAGGGCAATACGCTGTTAAATGATAGAGTGACTGCAATCCAACAGCATAATGACGGCTTTATCGTCCAAACGCCAGCGGGTCAGTTTCAATCAAAGCAGGTGTTGGTCGCCTCCGGATTAATCGAACAGCTGCCAGCGATTAAAAATATCGAACACTATTACGGACAAAGCGTCTTTTACTGCCCGTGGTGCGACGGCTGGGAAATGAGAAGCAAAAAGCTTGCCGTCATCAATCCGGATGAACGGGTCTTGCATATGGTTATGCTTCTCTCCAACTGGACAAACCAGCTCGAAGTATTCACCGACGGCCACGACGATTTGACGAAGGAAAGCAAAAAGGTACTCGAGGATAAAAATATCCCTTATCATCTGGAGAAAATAGACGAAATGTCTGGAGAGAAGGGACAGCTGAAGGCGATCAGAATGGCCGGCGGGGAAACGGTGGAGGTAGAGGTTGCTTTTACGTACGTGCACTGGAACACCAACTATGAATTTTTAAGCGGTCTGGACGTGGAGTGGGATGAAAACAACCGATTTGTGCTCAGTCAATTCGGAGAAACCTCCGTGAAAGGCCTGTATGTGGCAGGCGAAGCAAAGGACAATTTTGGGAGCCAGCTGATAGCGGCAGCGGCGAACGGCGGGGAAGTTGCAGGATTCATGATGACGGGGCAGATACAGGAGGCGTTTAACAAAGAAGTGTAAAAGGGGCGGATTTTAAATACCTCCTGAGTGCTATAATAAACCTGAAAGCTAACGAAATGAGGGAGAAAAGTGAACTATCAGGTTGTACACACCACCGTGTTTTCTCTGGAAGAGGGCGGAGGTAACCCGTGCCCTGTCGTTTTAGACGCGGATCATCTTTCCACAAAAACAATGCAGCAGATGACAAAGGAGTTTGCGCATGAGTCAGCCTTCGTTATATCCTCCACCCGCCCGGACTGTGATCTAAAGCTTCGTTTTTTTGTTCCCTCCCATGAGATGGAAATGTGCGTTCATGCCACCATAGGGAGCATCACGGTTTTAGTGAACAAAGGGGCCATTAGCCACTCCCCGGTCATTGTAGAGACCATGCTTGGGCCTGTAAATGTAAAATGGGAAAAGCATGATTCAAAGCTGGAAATAAGTGTCGAACAGTTTTCGCCCGGGTTTCTGAACACCGTTCCGTCGAAAGAAGAAATAGGCAGGGCACTGAATATTAAAACAGAGGAACTGGCGAAATGGCCGGTTCAATCCGTTTCCACGTCCCGTTATAAATTAATTATCCCTTTAAATAGTGTAGAGACGTTGAACATGCTTCGTCCTGATTTTAATTATCTTTGGGATTTATGTGACGAATTCAACACGACCGGCTTTTATCCTTTCGCTATTTCACAACAACATGAAAAATACGTGCAGGCGCGCCAGTTTCCCCGAAGAGCCGGGTATCCGGAAGACCCGGCCACCGGGGTAGCTGCCTCGGCATTAGGCGCCTATTTAACGGTTCATAAGATTTTGCCTCCAGTAGAGGAAGGATGGAATACCTATCGCATCATTCAGGGAGTCGCTATGGGGAAGCCGAGCATGATTGAATCGGAAACGTTTGTACAAGATAATCAAATTGTAAACACCCGTAGCAAAGGAAGTGCCGAAGAATTGAAATAGTGTTTTATACTTTCAGTATGCACCGGAAGCCTCTCGCGGCATAGTACGATTCGGCGCCGTTATGGTAGACGAACGTGCGGCCGTACCGGTGGTCACCAAACAAAGCGCCGCCCCGTTTTCTTATATCCGCAGGTGTCTGAATCCAGCTGGATGTTTTCGTATCGACTGTTTCCAGCTGTTGAAGAGTGTGGTACTGCTCTTCGGTTAAAAGCTCGATGCCCATAGCCTGAGCCATGTCGACAGCACTTGTTTCAGGCTTATGCTTCTTTCTTGCCTCCAGTGCTTCGCGGTCATAGCAGACGCTCCGGCGACCCTTAGGGCTTTCGGTCGAGCAGTCACAGAATAAATATTTATTCTCTTTATGGTCATAGCCAATCACATCCGGTTCTCCGCCGGTCACTTCCATCTCGTTTAATGACCACAGCTTTTCGTCGTCTGCCTCAAGCTTTTTCAGGACAGAAGACCATGTTACCTCTTCATGGCGGTGCATATGCTGTTCGAAACGGTCTTCGAGGATTGCCAGAATGGCTTTCTTCTGTTCGGGAGTAAGCTGCTTGGATGTATCGTTTTTCTCCACCATGGGAAAATCCCTCCTTAAGACTTTACGGGTTTGTAGAAATTATACCATTTCAAAGGGTATTGATTACCCGCCGCGCATAATGGGTATTTATACGAGAGAAAACGGAGGAGCCTGAAGCATCGAAGGAGGAAATAGATTGGCACGTTTACAAAACAAAGTTGCAATTGTGACCGGGGCAGCCGGTGGGATTGGCCTCGGCACTGCCAGACTGTTTGCAGAAGAAGGAGCGAAGGTTATAGCAGCCGACGTTCAGCTCGACCTGCTGCAGGAGGAAGTAAAGAAAATACAGGAAGATGGGGCGGATATCACTGCCTTCGAACTGGATACCACCTCAGAGGAAAACTGGAAAAAAGCGGTGCAACAAGCGGTGGATACCTACGGGCAGGTGGATATTCTGGTAAACAACGCGGGCATCCACTATCCGAGCAAGATTCTCGAAACCTCCCTGGAGGAATGGAATAAAGTCATGAACGTAGATTCGACCGGGTACTTTCTCGGCATGCGCGAGGTTATTCCGGAAATGCAGAAGGCCGGGCAGGGATCGATTATTAATATAGCATCGATGGCTGCCTTAACCGGTTCCGGAGCGGCTGGCGGCAACGGCACAGCCTACAGCGCGGCCAAAGGGGCGATACGTTCAATGACGACGCACGTGGCTGCTCATTTTGCCGAAGAAAGCATTCGGGCGAACAGCATTCATCCCGGCCCGATCCGGACGCCAATCATGGGCGAGCGGCAGAAAACCATTTCAAAGGATAATCAGGACGTTGTGCCTCTTCCGCCTCACCACGGGGAAGCGGTGGACATTGCCTACGCCGCCCTGTACTATGCTTCCGAAGAATCCCGGTTTGTAACCGGGGACGAGATGGTTGTTGACGGAGGCTCGTTAGCGTAATCTCCAGCCTCGTTTCGTTTGTAAATTAAAGACGAAATGCTCTGCGTACATAGACACGCAGAACATTTTTGTTGTTATTCATCTTCATTATTTGGAATTTCTTCCGGCATACCGTCGGACTCCTCATCATCCCCGCAGGCTGAAAGAGAGCTTAAGGGGGCGATCATAAGAAGAGTAACCATAATGATTTTAAGCCACTGTTTCATTAAAATTTACTCCTTTCTTCAGACCATAAGTATTTCTAAACCGCGAAAAATTTTGTTGATCATACTATCGATACCCGGTGAATGATTATATGTAACACTAATAAAATTTCTGGAAATCATCTTAAATACGGTTATCGCAATTGCCCGTAGGCAGAGAACCTAAAATACGTAAATAGCTTACCCTGGGAGCAGATCGTATGCTACCTTAAGGGTAATCTTTTTTATTTGAGGTTAGCAGAGTTGAGCAGAGAAAAGAAAACGAAGCTTGATTTGGAGCGTATTGTTTTTATCGGACGCACATTCGACGAATACCTGGATATGTTTGCACTTTCCAAAGCAAGGATCCAGGGAAGGAGCATTCTTGATTGCCCGGCCGGTGCCTGTTCATTTACAGCCATCGCAAACAGCCTGGGAGCAGAGGTGACAGCCTGTGATGTTGCGTACGATCACCGTGGCGAAGATCTGAAACACAAAGGACTTCAGGATATCGAGCACGCGGCGGAACACATAACGAAGGCCGAAGGTAATTACGAATGGGATTACATTCATAGCGTTGAAGATTTAAAAAGAAGACGTACACAGGCTCTGCACGACTGTGCGGAAGATATGCATAATTCAGGCGGGCGGTATGTTCCAGCGGTACTGCCGGTGCTTCCCTTTAAAGACAGCGCCTTTGACATCGTTTTATCCGCCCATTTTCTATTTATGTATGCCGACCGTCTGAGCTATGACTTTCACATTGACACGCTCACAGAATTGCTGAGAGTGGCAAAAGAGGAAGTGCGCATTTTTCCATTGGTGGATCTGAAGGGCGAGAGGTACGAGCATCTGGATACAGTGATTGAATATTTAACAACGAAGGGCCATGTGGGGGAAGAGGTCTTTGTTTCGTATGAATTTCAAAGGAATGCGAATTCGTTTCTCCGGATCACGAAATCCTCAGTCGGTAATTAAGCCTGTTGGGATGAAAGCTCCCGAAACCTGCGGGGCGAATCGCGGACGAATGCCTGAAAGTTGCGGTTAAATGAGCGGAGGCTGCTGTACCCGCAGTCTGCAGCAATTTCCCCGATCGGCTGCTGGCTGCTTTTCAGTAAATAACAGGCACGCGATATCCGGTAATAGTTTAAGTATTCGGTAAAGGTCATGCCCGCCATGTGAGCAAACAGCTTGGACAGGTAGGGATAGTCGTACTGTAAATGTTCAGCCACCGCTTTTAACGTACACTCGGCGGCGTAATTAGTATCCACATACAAAAGCATTTGATGAAGAATTTTCGTTTTAGCAGAATACTGGACGGGCTTGAAATCGGTGTTTTCCTCTAACGTACTGCATATGCCGTACAAAAAGCTTTTCTGCCTGTAGACGGAGCCCCGGGACGGCAGCTGCACGTCCGGCGAAAGAGAGAACGTATTATTTACAGGGGTGAAGCCTTTATAATCCATAAAAAAACGGCCGATCAATTCAGGAGAAAAAATAATGATGGTAATCGCGGAATGCCCGACTGTGGTAAATTCATGCATCTGATTGTTAAAAATAAAGGCTGCCTCGTTTTGCTGCAGAAGATACTCTTTCTGGTCAATGGTTACCCGCACCTGCCCTTCATGGACAATAATCAGTTCATAGGCACGGTGAAAGTGAAGCGGAAAGCTGAAATTGGTTAAGGTAACACGTTGAAATGATTCCTGTTCTTCGACTCCATGAGGCTCAAAAAAGACCAAAGCCGGCTCCCCCTTTCAGAAACACTAATATTGTCTTATATTATACTATTTTTTGAATAGAAGCATAAGAAGCTTCCCGCCTATAATAAAAACAGATTGATAGAAGGGGGAAAGCTTCATGGCATTGGAATATCATGTAGCAAAAAATGGCTCTGACAAAAACGAAGGCACACCGGAAAATCCTTTTTTAACAATTAATCGAGCAGCTTCACTAGCCACAGCGGGAGACACCGTAGTGGTGCATGAAGGTGAATATAGAGAATGGGTGAAGCCGCGAAATGGCGGCCGGAGTGAGACCCGGAGAATTACATATACCGCTGCTCCTGGAGAAAAGGCGGTGATTAAAGGTTCGGAACAAATTGACTACTGGGAACAGGTGGAGGGCACGGTCTGGAAGGCAGTCGTCCCTAACACGTTATTTGGCGGCTACAATCCGTATACGGAAAAAATATTCGGAGACTGGATCGTTCACAATCCAGGCAGGCATCTGGGCGATGTATATTTAAACGGCATGTCCTTTTACGAATCCGAAACCTTTGCGGAAATGCTGAATCCCGAAGCACAGAACGAGGTTTTGGACCACTGGACAAAAACGACTGTTCCTGTCCATCATCCGGAGCAGACGACGTACCGCTGGTATGCGGAAGCAGACAGCAGCCATACGACGATTTTCGCCAACTTTCAGGGCGCTGATCCGAATAAAGAGCTGGTGGAAATAAATGTGCGGAAAGCCTGCTTTTATCCGGAATTGACGGGGCTTAACTATATCACGGTGCAGGGGTTTGAAATGGCCCAGGCAGCAACGCCGTGGACACCTCCGACAGCGGATCAGCCGGGATTGATCGGACCGAACTGGAGCAAGGGATGGATTATTGAAAACAACGTGATTCACGATTCCAAATGCAGTGCAATCAGTATTGGAAAGGAAGCATCCACCGGAGACAATTACCGGACGAGAAGAAAGGACAAACCAGGCTATCAGTACCAGCTGGAATCTGTGTTTATGGCCCGGCACATTGGCTGGAGCAGGGAGCGCATCGGCTCTCACATTATCCGGAACAACACCATTTATGATTGTGGCCAGAACGGGGTGGTCGGTCATTTGGGCTGCGTGTTCAGTGAAATCTATCATAACCACATTTACAATATCGCATTAAAGCGGGAATTTTTTGGCCATGAAATTGCCGGAATTAAGCTGCACGCAGCGATTGATGTCCAGATTCACAGCAACCGCATTCATGACTGCTCGCTTGGAGTATGGCTCGACTGGCAGACCCAGGGCACGAGAGTAAGTAAAAACCTATTTTACAAAAACAGCCGTGATCTATTTGTAGAAGTGAGCAGCGGACCGTATGTGGTGGACCATAACATTTTGACAGCGGACTACGCTCTGGATAATCATGCGCAGGGAGGAGCTTACGTTAACAATCTGATTGCGGGCAAAATGGTGCACAAGAAGATGCTGGACCGGGCCACACCGTATCACGTGCCCCACAGCACGGAGGTAGCCGGATTTGCGCCTGTCTACGGCGGAGACGACCGTTTTTACAATAATATGTTTGTTGGAAAATCGGATTTGAATGATGTGGGCACGTCCCATTTTAACGGATACACGGCGTCGCTTGAGAAATATATCGAAAAGGTGGATCAGGTCGGCGGGGACCATGAAGCGTTCCACAGTATCGAGCAGCCGGTCTATATTAACCATAATGCTTACTTTAATGGAGCGGTTCCGTTTGAAGGAGAGCAGGAGGCATTAACCAAAGATGCTTTTGACCCCCAGCTTACGATAATCGAAAAGGGGAACGAGGTGTATCTGTCCTGTGAACTTCCTGACGAATTTGAACACATGCGCGGCGAGATAAAGCATACAGGAAACCTGGAGCGGGCGCGTATCGTAGATGCAGATTTTGAAAATCCGGATGGAAGCGAGCTCCGGATAGATACCGACTTTTTCGGTAAACAAAAAGCCAAAACAGACGTGCTGGGACCGATTGGGCAGCTGCAGGCTGGTAAGAATGAAATAAAGGTGTGGGGTTAATTTTCAACGGTACGGTGCCTGTTTACCATAAACAGGCACCGTATTTTCTATGAGAGAACGCCAGGTTATTTAATAAAGCGTTTACAAAATAGTTAGTTTGTTTTATGTTGAATACGTATTCAAAAAAAAGGAGGATACTCGATGCCCACTTATTTGAAAAGAGGAAAAAGCGATCAGGAAAAACAGGAGGCGGACACGAAGGTTCAGCAGGCGGTGCAGGGAATCATTCATGACGTAGAGCAGCGGGGAGATGAAGCGGTCCGGGAGCTATCTGAGAAATTCGACAAGTGGTCGCCGGAATCGTTCCGCCTGTCATCCGAAACTATTCAGCAGGTGATCGATGAGCTGCCGCAGCAGGTGATTGATGATATTGCTTTTGCGCAGTCGCAAATTCAAAATTTTGCCCGCCATCAGCGGGAGTCAATTCAGGATATTGAAGTGGAAACACGGCCCGGCGTGATTTTAGGGCATAAAAATATTCCGGTGAACAGTGTGGGCTGCTATATTCCGGGCGGGCGCTATCCGATGGTAGCCTCTTCCCATATGAGTATTGTGACAGCGAAGGTGGCCGGAGTTGAAAGGGTGATCGCCTGCACGCCTCCAAGTAACGGGGAAATACCGGCAGCTACGGTCGCGGCAATGCATATGGCCGGGGCGGACGAAATCTATCTGCTGGGGGGAGTACAGGCAATGACTGCCATGGCTGTTGGCACAGAAACGATTCAGCCGGTGGATATGATTGTCGGCCCGGGCAACGCTTTTGTAGCGGAAGCCAAGCGGCAGCTATACGGCAGAGTGGGGATTGATTTATTTGCTGGACCGACGGAAACGCTTGTGATTGCTGACGAGACGGCCGACGTCGAAATGGTAGCTACCGATATTCTCGGGCAGGCAGAGCACGGACCAACGTCTCCAGGCGCCCTTATTACAACGTCCCAATCGCTTGCCGAATCTTTGGAGGAGGAAATTGCCCGTCAGTTAAAAACACTCCCGACAGCGGAAGTGGCAGAGCAGGCCTGGCAGGACAATGGTTCTATTATTGTAGTGGAAAATGTGGAAGAAGCAGTCCAGGAAGCGGATAAGCTGGCCTATGAACACGTAGAGGTTCTCACCAGGGACCC
Source organism: Marinococcus halophilus (assembly GCF_900166605.1). Classification (NCBI taxonomy): domain Bacteria; kingdom Bacillati; phylum Bacillota; class Bacilli; order Caryophanales; family Bacillaceae; genus Marinococcus; species Marinococcus halophilus. The sequence continues at coordinate 1,714,377 of NZ_FVZD01000006.1, read as the reverse complement.
GGATTACTTTCTGGAAAATATGACAAATTACGGGGCGCTCTTTCTCGGGCCTGAAACGAACGTCGCCTATGGGGACAAAGTCATCGGCACCAATCATACGCTTCCGACCAAGCAGGCGGCAAAATACACGGGCGGCTTATGGGTAGGCAAGTTTTTGAAAAATTGTACGTATCAGCGCGTAACAAGAGAAGCCAGTGTGGAAATAGGCAAGTACGCCGAACGGCTGTGTGAGCTCGAAGGCTTCAAAGGCCATAAAGCCCAGGCTTCATTACGTGTGCAGAGATACAGTACAACTGACTGAATATCGGCGTGATATTGAGTGGATTATCACGTAAATGATTAATAAAACCAAGTGAACGATTATAAATAAAAGTTTGACTGTTATGGTCCATGTGTTTATAAAATTTTGAGTGTCTTGAATACGTATACAAAAAAGGAGGGAAGGCCATCAGTTCTAATCTATTCTCTTTAGAAGGGAAAACGATCGTCGTTACTGGTGCTAATAAAGGCATTGGGAAAGAAATAGCGATTATGCTGGCTGAGACTGGGGCCAGCGTAGCAATGGTAGCCCGGGATGAGCAGGCTTTACAGGAAACGGAATGGTCTATTCAGGATAAAAATCGATCAGCAGCATCATTTCCGTTCGATTTAACTAAAATCGACAAACTGGATGAATTGTTCGACAGTATTCACAGACGGTTGGGCCAAATTGACGTGCTTCTGAACAACGCCGGCACGAACATCCCAGCCCCGGCGGAAGAAGTCACGGAAGAGGAGTGGGACCGTATCCACGACATTAATTTAAAAAGCGTTTTTTTTGCCTGCCAGGCAGCTGGAAAGTGGATGCGTGAAGCAGGACACGGAAAAATCATTAATATGTCCTCCCAGATGGCTTTTGTGGGCTATTACAACCGTGCAGCCTATAGCTCGAGCAAGGGAGGAATTACGCAGCTGACCAAGTCACTTGCTATTGAGTGGGCTTCTCACGGCATCAATGTGAATGCTGTAGCTCCGACCTTTATAGAAACACCGATGACAGAAAAAATGTTCGAGGATACAGAGTTTAAAAAAGAAGTGCTTGCCAGAATTCCGCTTGGCAGACTGGCTCGTCCCGAAGACCTTTTTGGAGCGGTGGCATTTCTCAGCTCGGCTTCCTCCGATATGGTTACTGGGCAGACGATCATGGTCGATGGCGGCTGGACGGTTTGGTGAGAAGCTGCAAATAATACACAAACTGAAACTCTTTTGTTTGACGATGCCTGCTGAAGGGAACTCCTGCTGTAGACAAACATCCTGGAGGGATCACAAATGAGCGGTAAAAAAGGTTTTGGCGACAAACTGAAGGGAAATGCAAACAAGGTTAAAGGGGAAGCAAAAGACCGGATGGGAAGCGCCACAAATAATTCCAAAATGCAGCGCGAAGGAAAGAAAGACAAGCTTAAAGGCGTCGCCCAGGATAAAAAAGGCGATTTTAAAAACAAGTAATGAAAATGAAAAGAACAGAAGCCCCCACACTGGGGCTTTTGTTCTTTTTTATTGTTACACAATTTTTACTGGGGTATCCTTGAGACTCTTTGCAGAAACAGTGTAAACAACACCGGCGAGGACAGCTGTAGCAAGTATGGCTGAAAACACCGGCAGTCCTTCGGTGATTACTCCTACATCAAATAGCACAAACTCCGTACCCCAGATGAGGCTTTCAATCAAAAGGAAAAGTATCCCGGCGGCAATAAACCCAAGCCCCGTGAGCCAGCCAAAACGGTAAAATCCGGAAGCAATGAACAATCCGAGCAGATAATACAGCAGCACGGTCACAAAATACGCTGCACTTCCAGGTAAAAGAACTTCGAAAAGTGTATCTGTATCTATCAGATAAAATACTGAAGCATTTGTATTGAAAATAACCGTATCCATAAGGTTAAACACAGCTATTGCGGCTGTGATTACGAGAGCTACAGCAGCGGAAGAAAGTAACGCAGCCTGGTAATAATGTCTTCTTGTCAGTCCATGTTCAATGCAAAACCCCAGAAAGGTATATACAGATACTAAACCAATTACCAGCATATAAACCTTACTCGGTTCATAGGCGAAATTTAGTAAAACAATGTTAAATTCTGCACCCAGGAAAAAAAGGTTGATAAAATGAGCGGCAACCCGAACAAGGTATAAGATGCCAAGAAACCACAGGGTCCATTTGAGCTGCTCTTTTATTATTAGTGGCACAGCTTTATTGTTCCTCATGAAGCTCCCCTCCTTTTGTCATGCTGGTAAATATATCCTGAAGCGTGACTCTGCCTACATCTAATCCGAGCTCTTCTGCTTCCTGGAGAAAATTTTGATCCACTTGTTGAAAAATAACGACAGATTTGGTGCCGCCGAGCTGCCGGGTTTTGACTACGTGGAGCTCCGCGGTGAATTTCTCAACCAGGCTGCTTTCTCCGGTGATCGTCATCCCTTTAGAGATTACGTTTTCATAATCGTCCGCAAGCAATACGCGCCCCTGGTCCAGCATGATTACTTCATCAAACAAATGCTCCATTTCAGATATCAGATGCGTAGACATGATAATCAATCGCGGATGGTTTTCCTGCTCTTTCAAAATTTCTTCGTAGAAAATTTCACGGGAAGGAGCATCCATGCCCGTATAAGCTTCATCAAAAATGGTCACCGGGGCCCGGGAGGCAAGTCCGCGTACAGCTTGAAACATAGACCTTCTTCCAGTTGATTGTTTTTTCATAGGGATGCTTAAGTCAAGGCCGAATCTACTGGCGATTCTTCGGGCTGCTTCTATATCGAAAGTATCAATAAGCTCCTCGGCAGTTTGAAGAAGCTCCTCTCCGGATTCGTAGTATTCATCAAAGTTTCGCTGGAACAGGAACTGTACATGCCTGGTCTGGCGGCTGTTCTCAAACAACGGCTCCCCGTTCAGCGTGATCTGGCCGGAAGAATGCTTCCGGTAATTGGCGATAAGGGACAAAAGAGTAGTTTTACCCGAACCATTCCGTCCGATCAAGGCGTAAACCCTGGGCGAATGAAGTTGCAGAGACACATTCGTAAGTGCCTGCTCTTTTCCGTAATACAGATCCACATGGTTTAATACCGGGTTCATATCCATTACTTTTTCATCCTTTCCCGCAGCATATTTACCAGCTCTTCCTCGGACATACGTAATTTTCTGGCCTCTTTCACAAGCTCATCAATATACTCTTCGCCGAAGGCTTTCTGCCTCTTTTTAATTAGTCTTTCTTTAGCTCCTGAAGTAACAAACATTCCTACTCCCCGTTTTTTATATAAAATTTCTTCCTCCACCAGTTCATTGACGCCTTTAGCAACCGTCAGATGGTTCACTTTATAAAAAGAAACCAGCTGGGTGGTTGAAGGCGCCTGCATTTCTTCTCTTAAGCGCCCATCCATTATCTGATCTTCAATTTGCTCTTTAATTTGTTGGAAAATCGGCTTTTTGTTATGAAAATCGGCGTCCATAATATTCACCACCTTAAGCGAAAAGGTAATATGGTTATATATATAAGTATATGACCAATCGATGGAAAGTCAATGATATAACAAGAAAAAAGCTCTGGAATTTTCCAAAGCTTCTTATTTGCCCAATAGCGTATCTTTATATAGCGTATCTTTATATAGTATTTTTCAGCAACCTGCGATACGGTTCTTCTCTCACCAGGTGCCCGTAAATAATTTTCAAAAATAATAAAGGCATTAGCCATTCAAAGCCGGGGATGGGAGCTATAACGTATTGGTTCAATAATATAGCATGCAGGATAATTAACATGGAGACAGGTCTTTTCAATTACAGAGGCGTAGCAATCACAATGGTAGCAGACACCATAAAGAAGAGGTACCATGCAACTCCATACGTTATATTGACAGGAGTAAACAGCAGGCTGACTACTAAAGGGTGAATATGAAGAAAGCTGAATATCCATTTGTTTTTAAAAATGAAACCCTGTTTTCCTTCCTCTGCTTTGCGCCCGGAATGGTAAAAGCGTTTGCCGGAATTGAGGGAATTGCTTATTACGCCTCCGCTGACATCAAAAGCAATAAGAATAGCCACAGCTATTTGAAGAAGGCTCCAGTTTACATAGTCAGTTAAAATAAGAATAAAAAGCAGTAATGGCACAATGAAGCCTGCGCTGTACCCGAGCAGTTTTTCTTCCAAATAAGCCCCTGTGCCATTAATAAAGTCAGGCTTTCCATTATAATCCCAATTAACTCTGGAGTGTTTATGCATTCCTAAGTACCTCCTTTTGGTCAGGCAATATTAACTTCAAAAACGGTAGAAAGCAGGATGGACGTACGAGATAAAAAAAGTTACTACCCGGCATTATCAGGCACGAAAAGCAGGGTGTAATTAATTTATAATCGGTATTCTTTAGATAAGGAGGGTTAGTGTAATGGATAACTTGAGAGAAATGAATAATGCCCTGCAATACATCGAGAATCATTTAACAGAAGCAATCGATTTACAAAAGGCAGCCCTTATCGCCTCCTGCTCGGAATACCACTTTAAACGAATGTTTTCTTCTTTAGCCGGTGTCCCCATATCAGAATATATTCGGCGCCGGCGTTTAACAATGGCAGCGCTGGATCTTCAGAATCGTCAGGTCCGTATCATCGACACAGCGTTAAAATATGGGTATGATTCCCCCGACTCCTTCACGAGGGCCTTTCAGAAGCTGCATGGAATAGCTCCTTCAAAAGTAAAAGAGCAGGGAATTTCTTTAAAAGCGTATCCGAAGCTGACCTTTCAACTATCTGTTCAGGGAGGAAATGAAATGAATTATCGCATAGAAAAAAAAGAAGCTTTTCGTATTGTTGGCATAAGTAAAAGAGTCCCTATCATTTTCGAAGGAGAAAATCCTGAAATTAATGCTATGTGGCAATCATTGAGTGAGGAGAAAATACATGAATTGCTTGCGTTATCAAATGGAGAGCCGGGAGGGATGATACAAGCTTCAACGAATTTCTCTGAAGCACGTATGGAGGAACAGGGTGAATTGGATCATTATATTGGTGTAGTTACTGATAAAACTATTTCAGAAGCGTGGGAGGCGCTGGAGGTGCCGGCTTCCACATGGGCTGTTTTCACCTCGTCAGGGCCTTTCCCGGAGCATCTTCAAACAACGTGGGGACAAATATACTCGGAATGGTTTCCGTCTTCCGGGTATCAGCAAGCTCAGGGTCCGGAAATATTGTGGATGGAGAATAACCAGTTTCATAACCCGGACTTTACAAGTGAAATATGGATTCCGGTAAAAAGCTAAGAACCAATGAAATCTTCAGCTGCAGAACAAGCCCCGCTTTAAACGTGAGCGGGGCTTGCTGCATAAGCTGGGCATATAAAAACAGGCTATCTATTCCCCCAGAAATCAAGCAGAATGCCGTTATCCTTGAGCAGGGCGGAGGCGGCAAGAACGCCGCTTGTGGTTACCATTGGAGATCCGCCGCCGGGATGGGTGGAGCCGCCGGCAAAGTAGACATTTTTTAAATCCCGGGAGCGGTTAAACGGCCGGAGAAAGGCGTCTTTACGCCGGTTGGACGCGAGTCCATAAATAGAACCTTTATACGAGCTAAACGTTTCTTCAAGATAGGAAGGCCCAAGCACTTGTTCTTCGACAATATAGGGGCGCAAACAAAGCCCGAATTGTTCGAGCTTATCATAGACAAGGTTTTTGTAGGACTGTTTTTCCTCTTCGGCCATGGCTCCCCCCGGAAGAGGCGGAGCATTAATAAGAATAAACAGGTTATCGCCATCCGGTGACTGTCCGCGCTCGCTATATGAGGAGTTGCTGATATAAACAGTAGGGTCCTGGGGAAAGCTACCATGCTTCAGCTGTCTGAACTCCTGCGGGTAGTCGGCAGAAAAGTAGACCTGGTGATGCTTTAACTGCGGCAGGCGGGTATTCAGCCCTGCCATGATTACAAATGCGGAAATCGATGGCTCAGGATCTTTTGGAACTGTCCGGTTTTGTTGACCGGATGCGGGAAAAAGCAAAGGATACTGGCTGAGAAGATCACCATTCAGCAGCACACTGTCGATTTCCATGGAGCCGGAGGCGGCATGCACCGTCTGGGCACGGCCATTACGGGTGGAGACGTGATACACAGGATCATTGAAGGAAAAGGTGACGCCAAGCTCTTTAGCCGTGTCGTAAAACGCATCGGCAATTTTTACATTTCCGCCCGGAGTATAGTATACGCCATCAGCAAGCTCAAGATGGGCGATTAATGCGAATGTCGCCGGGGCGTCGTACGGAGAAGAGCCGATATACGTGGCATACCGGTCAAACGCCTGCTGGACATCCGGATGCTTGAAAAAACGCCGGTGGAAAGCATGCATGGAAGTGGCCGGACGGACTTTGCGAATGGCGAGGGCGAGTCCGGGAGAAAGGTAATCCCGCGGAGACTCAAAGGTGCGCTGCAGAAAATTTTCAATAGCAAGCGTGTAAAGCCGTTTGACTTCCTGGAGATAGTCATCGTACCGGCTGGCGTCGGCTTCTGAAAGACGGGCAATAGCCCGTTTTGTTTCTACGGCGTCTGAAGAAATCTCGAGCGTGCTGCCATCAGGGAAGTAATTTCGGGTGTGCTCCGGCAGCTGTCTGAATGGCAGGAGTCGTTCGGGAACTCGTCCGGCAAAAGCGAGCACCCGGTGGAACACGTCCGGCATCGTAATGGTATTCGGCCCGTAATCAAAGGAATGGGTCCCTAATTGAAACGGGCGGAGCTTGCCTCCCGCCCGTTCATTTTTTTCAAATACAGTAACCTTTTCACCGGTTTTAGCCAGTACAATGGCCGCGCTTAAGCCACCGAGACCGGCACCGATAATAGCAGTAGTCATTGATAGGTACGCCCCTTCCAGGAATAACCTTTTTTCGTTTTATCCAAATAAATTGAATAGAGCAGCACGGCAATCATTGCTCCGGAGGAAAGAGGCTGAATAAGCACTGTCCACCACGGGTGTGATGCCTTTATCGTAATCGCTGCACGCAGGGCAGCAGTCAGAACGTATGGAATGGCAAGCTGCCAGTCGAGCATGGAAATGGCAGCCAGCAGAAGAAAGGCCGGCACGATAAAGAAAAGAGTATGCACAGCGATGACAACTGATGCAATAGGCATCGAGCGGCCGATACCTGGAAAAATATTTTTGCTGAAGCCAAGCCAGGCTTCCCGGCTCGACGTATACATATAGCAGGTCACGACGTGGCCTGGAGAGACGAGCAGCGTTTTCAGGCCGCTTGATTTCACATTTTGGGCAAGAGCCATATCATCAACAAGAGCATTTTTAACAGCGGCATGGCCGCCGGCCTGGTCGTAGGCTTCCCGGCTGAAAAATAAAAAAGCTCCGTGTGCTGCAGTAAAGGACCGCCAGGCGGTGCGGTTGGCAGCCGCTACAGGCAGATGGGCATATACGACAACATGCTGCATATACACAAGCAGTCGTCCCCAAAAGCCCTCAGTTTCAAATTGAGGGAAGCCGGTGACAAGGCCGGCATGGTGTTTTTGAAGTGCCCCTTCGGCCCAGCGGAGGGCATCCGCGTGGAGGCGCACGTCGGCATCGATAAAACACAAGTACTGGCCGGCTGCTTCCTGGGAAAGCTGATGGCATGCATGCACTTTGCCGTTCCATCCGTCCGGAAGCGCCGCCCCTTCAATGTAGCGGGCATTGGGCCAATGACGGACGGCTTCCTGAAGAAGCATTCTTGTACGGTCGGTGGAATGGTCATCCAGAAAAATAAATTCTGTTTTTAAATCATCGGCCTGGCGAAGGCTGCGCACGAGTGCCGGAAGGTTTCGTTCTTCATTTCGAAGCGGTATAAGCACGCTGATTACGCCCGGGCGCTTTGGAACAGAAAAAGTAGCAAGAGAAGGAAGGGTCCACACATTAATGATCGTAAACAGTGTCCAAAAGCCGAGGACAAATACGAAGATCCATATCAACATGGCGGGCGTCCTTTCTATTTTTTCTGGCGGAGGGAAGTCCAGCAGCTGCTCATTGTCTGCGACCCACTCAAAACGGTAGTGTAATTCTCCAGATGCTCATAGGCGATATCTTCGCGCATCTCGTCCCACTGGTGTTGAAGATGACTTTCCAGCGCGTCCTGGGCAGCCGCTCTCGATGCGAGATTCTCCGGCGTCCGCGGAAGCGGAGGGCCAATATTAATGAAGATTTCCGGCTTTTGATGATGCAAAAAGGTATAGTGCATCGTAACCGGCACAAACGGCACATTCACCCGGGGGAGAAGATAGGAAATACCGGGCTGGAGGGTGATTGGAAACTGGTCGGCATGAGTTTCTGCCCCCTGCGGAAACAGCCAGACGTGATGGCCATTTACGAGCTTGTCCTCCGTGTAGCGGAGAGCATCGATAATATCGCGGCGGCTGCTGCGGTCCACCGAGTAGGCGCCAAGCCTGCGGAAAAACGGAAATTCGCGAAGCCCTTCCTCGTCCATCATGACGTAGCCGGGATGGCGGAACCAGTATTTATTTAAAAAATATATTAAAAGTCCGTCCCACCAGTTGCTGTGATTTACGTAAAAAAGTGCAGCATCGTCGGTGTAGATGCTGTTGTTGTGCATATGTACGGCAGAAAAATGCTTTTGGATCAAGCGCCGGTCATACAAATAAAACAACTTTTCAAAAAGCGGTTGTTTATTTTCTGTAATCATCTGCGCACCCCCTGTGTTTGGCTGTAGGAATAGAATACAGGTTTAAATTATTACAAAAAGAAGGTATATACAAATAGAATAGAATTCTATTCCTTATTCACGCCCATTTAAAACGTACAGTATAAACACACGAAAAGGAAATGACCAGCTGTTTTTGGTCTCCTGGGCGGTACCTGGTAAAAGAAATTTTCAAAAGTTTGTGCACAGGAGGCAAGTTCGTTACACTTACTTAAGCATGCCCACAGCTTGTATCCGGTTGTGAATATACACAAAGGAAGTGAATGAAATGTTAAAAAAATTATTCGGAAAAGAACAAAAACCTGTAGACGTTACAATAAAATCACCAGTCAGCGGAACTTTCGTTGATATTACAGAAGTGCCGGACCCGACATTCTCGGAAAAAATGATGGGGGAAGGCTTTGCTGTCGATCCATCAGAAGGAATTATACTTTCTCCGGTTAAAGGGAAGGTGGAACAGATTTTTCCTACGAAGCACGCCATCGGAATTCGTTCCGAGGAAGGGCTGGATGTACTAATTCACATCGGCCTTGAAACGGTATCACTCGACGGAGAAGGATTTACATGTAAAGTCTCTGAAGGCGACAGCGTGGAGGAAGGCGAGCTTTTGATGGAGTTTGATATGGATGTGATCAGCGAAAAAGCCGCCAGTAAAATCACGCCGGTCGTATTTACTGAAGGCGATCAGGTGGATAATATTCAGATGCATAGTGAAAACCGCCTAAAAGCGGGCGAGACCGTAGTGGCGACCGTCACTGTAAAAAAATAATAAAGCAAAAAGAATCCAGCCGCAGTGCGGCTGGATTCTTTTACGGGGAGCTATTCAACGACAACGCTTCCCGGATCGAGAAACAAAATAGTTACAAGGGCAAGCAGAAAGCAGTAGATCGCAAAATAGGTCAATTTGCCTTTGTTTAAGAAATTAATCAGCCAAATAATGCCGAGCCATGAGGTTATGAGCGATGCGATAAATGCAGCAACGAGTGACACCGCTCCAATAGAAGCGAGGCTGCCGTCGGTAATATCGCCGAGAGCGAGAACGGTTGATCCTAAAATAACCGGGATAGAAAGCAGAAATGAAAACCGGACCGATGTCTCCCGGTCCAGGCCGGAGAAAAGCGCCGCAATCAGCGTGCTGCCGGATCTTGAAATTCCGGGGATGACAGCCACCGTCTGGGCCAGGCCGACGATTAGTGCGTCCAGCGTGGTCATTTCATCAACTGTGCGATTTCCGATCGTATAGGCCCGTTCGATGACAATCAGGAAAATACCAGTCAGCGTAAGCGATATTGCAATCATCACTGGGGTTTTCAGGGCGCTGCCGAGAGAATCCTCGAGGAAAACACCAAGAATGCCGGTGATGACGGTCGCAAGTACTATGTATAAACAGAGGAAAAACTCGGGACGGTCCTCGCGCCGACGTTTGGCAATGTACCGGAAGAACACCTGAATCAGGTGAACGATGTCTTTGCGAAAATAAAAAATCACGGCTACGATTGATCCTAAATGCAGGAAAATTTCGAATGACAGGCCGGGGATCGAATGGCCGAGGAGAAATTCTGCGATGATGATATGGGCGGTGCTTGAAATCGGCAGGAATTCTGCAATTCCCTGGACGATTCCTAGAAAAATAGCTTCAAAAATATTCATGGGGTCCAACTCCTCCATCAGATTACTTGGATAGTGTAGCAAATCTGGTGATAATTAGGAAGAGTGAAAATAAGCGAATGACTATTCTCACAGCCAGTCAAAGACTGGTAAACTAAAACAGCTGAATCATATATGATGCAGAAAGGGCGTTTTTGATGGAGTTCACAGAAAAAACTACGAAGAAGGAAACGATATTTGAAGGAAAGGTCGTTGATTTATCAGTTCACGACGTAACGCTCCCGGACGGCAGGAGGAGCAAACGGGAAGTAATTAATCACAGTGGTGCGGTTGCTGTGGTGGCGGTGACGCCAGAACAAAAAATAGTTATGGTGAAGCAGTACCGCAAGCCGCTTGAAAAACCGCTGGTGGAAATACCGGCAGGAAAACTGGAAGGAACCGACAGTCCCGAAGAGACGGCGGCACGGGAGCTGAAGGAGGAAACTGGATACACTGCAGGACGCCTGCAGAAAATCGCTTCGTTTTATACCTCTCCCGGTTTTGCAGACGAAATCGTTCACCTGTATGAAGCATTCGACTTGGAAGCTGGTGAGCCAGAAACCGAAGAAGATGAATTCATTGAACTAATAAAAGTAAGCCTGGAGGAAGCGGATGAATTGATCCAGAAAGAAGAAATTCATGATGCCAAAACCATGTATGCGGTCCAGTATGTAAAAACTATTCTGGATAAAAAGTAATTGAGATTGAATATCGTCATTTATCTGTCACACGGCGTTTTCATTGATAATCAATGCCCGATACACTGAAATTGCGGAAAAAAAGAGACTTATATGCAAATTTCATGCCAATTTATTTAGAATAATTTTAAACTGAGAATGGTTATCGTTTTTATATTGACAGGCTTATTTAAAATTATTATAATAAGTTTATTACCCTTGAAGGAATAAGGGAGGTAGCGATAATTGGAAAATCGGGTAGAACGTATTAAAAAACAGTTGCATGAACAAAGCTACAAGCTTACCCCGCAAAGGGAAGCGACTGTCCAGGTACTGTTGGAAAATGAAGAAGATCATTTAAGTGCAGAAGATGTATATCTTCTGGTGAAAGAAAAAGCACCGGAAATTGGTCTTGCCACCGTGTACCGGACACTGGAATTACTTAATGAACTCGAAGTTGTGGATAAGATTAACTTCGGTGACGGGGTGTCACGATATGATCTGCGAAAAGAAGGCGCCAGTCACTCCCATCACCATCTTGTCTGTATTGAATGCGGCGCAGTGGATGAGATCCAGGAGGACCTGCTTGCCGAGGTTGAAAAAATTGTAGAAAAAGATTATCAGTTTAAAGTAAAGGATCACCGTTTAACGTTCCACGGGGTCTGCCACCGCTGTCAGGCGAAGGTGAAAAAGAACGAAGAAAGTGCGGAGGCTGCTTCGCTGCACACGAATTAATACATGTACGGGCATCGTCTTTTAACAAAGAGCGGTGCTTTTTTTATGCCATACAAAAAATGAAAGCGGTATATTTACTGCTGCATTCGCCCTTCCCTAGTAATAAGTGACTATGCTATTCTTAGAAGGGAAGATTGGGAAGCGGGAGGCGGTCACATGACCACGGAGGTACTGGATTTTATACATTATTGCCAAGTTGAAAAGGGCCTCTCCAAAAACACGATTCAGTCGTACCAAAGAGACCTGGAACACTATAGAACATTTATGCAGCTTCGGGATAAATCTGTATGGGCAGAGATCGACCGTGCGGACATCGTGGATTTTTTGTATGCCCAAAAAGAAGCCGGGCGCTCCACCGCTACGTTGGCACGCTTTTTGTCGTCAGTCCGGGCGTTTCATCAGTTTCTGCTGCGAGAGCAGGTGGTAAAAAAAGATCCTGCGGAATTAATTGAAATTCCAAAAGGAGAGAAAAAGCTCCCGACTGTACTGTCCACCCGGGAAGTTGACCGGCTGCTTACGGCTGCAGAAGGAACCTCGGCTTTTGCAAAACGCAATCAGGCAATGCTTGAATGCATGTACGCCACCGGACTGCGTGTAACAGAGCTGTGTGAATTGAAAATATCTGATGTGCATCTGCAGATGGGATTTATCCGCTGTGTTGGCAAAGGAAATAAAGAGCGGATTGTGCCGCTTGGGAAAGTGGCTTCCGAGGCTATTGATACGTACATACATTATGGCCGGAGTACTCTGGCGAAAAACAAACGCCACGACCTGCTCTTTGTAAATCATCACGGTAATCCGCTTTCAAGGCAGGGATTTTGGAAAATATTAAAAGCGACGGCTGGCAGGGCGGGAATCGACAAATCATTAACGCCGCACACCCTGAGACATTCCTTCGCTACCCACCTGCTTGAAAACGGGGCGGATTTGCGAGCTGTGCAGGAAATGCTTGGGCATGCTGATATTTCCACGACCCAAATTTACACCCATGTATCCAACCATAAATTAAAAGATGTATACCAGCAGGCTCACCCGAGAGCATAGCTGAAAAGGAGAGATAAAAATGGAAAACTACAAGTATCCACGCGTTTTTTTAGTTGTGATGGATTCCGTCGGCATCGGGGAAGCTCTGGATTCTGAAGAATACGGAGACAAAGGGGCCGACACCCTCGGCCATATCGCCCAGCATATGAACGGAATTAAAATTCCCAATCTAGAGCGGCTCGGTCTTGGAAACATCCGGGAAATTCCAGGCGTGAAAGCGTCTGGAGCTCCGACAGCCTCGTATGGCTATATGGAAGAAATGTCTCGAAGCAAAGATACGATGACAGGCCACTGGGAAATCATGGGCCTCTATATTGATGAGCCGTTCCGCACATTTCCGGACGGCTTTCCAGCCGAGCTTTTGCAGCAGCTTGAACAGGAAACCGGACGGGGTGTGCTTGGAAACAAAGTAGCCTCCGGCACCGAGATTATTGAAGAACTTGGTGAGGAGCATCAACAAACCGGAAAGTTGATCGTTTACACCTCGGCGGACTCGGTACTCCAAATTGCCGCCCATGAAGACGAAGTGCCCATTGAAGAACTGTATGACATCTGTGAAAAAGCCCGGGCGATGACATACGAAGCGCCGTATATGATCGGGCGCGTTATAGCACGTCCTTTCAAAGGGTCCCCGGGTAATTATGAACGGACATCCAATCGCCACGACTACGCGCTTAAGCCGTTTGGCCGCACGGTCATGAACGACCTTGAAGACGCTGGCTTTGATAGTATTGCTATTGGAAAGATCAGCGATATTTATGACGGGGAGGGTGTGACGGAGTCGATCCGGACCTCCTCCAATATGGATGGCATGGATCGCGTAACGGAAACAGCGCAGAAGTCGTTTACCGGGCTCAGCTTTTTGAATCTGGTGGATTTTGATGCCAAGTTCGGCCACCGCCGTGATCCGCAGGGATACGGAGAAGCACTCGAAGAATTTGACGCCCGGCTTCCGGAGCTGCTGGAAGCGATGCATGAGGATGACCTTCTGCTTATTACTGCCGACCACGGAAATGATCCTGTCCATCACGGAACCGATCATACCCGTGAAATCGTGCCGCTGCTTGCTTACAGTAAAAGCACCGGTCCTGCGCCGCTTGGAGCCCGGAAAACGTTTGCTGATATCGGTGCGACGATAGCGGATAACTTCCGGCTGTCGATGCCGCAGTATGGCACAAGCTTTTTGCAGCAATTAAAAAGGAAGGGTGAATAATTTGAGTATCCAGCAGCAAACCAAAGAAGCAGTTCAATATATTCAATCCAATATCTCCACTGTGCCATCGACCGGCCTTGTGCTCGGTTCAGGTCTGGGCGTGCTTGCCGACGAGATCAAAAACCCGGTTGTTTTAAAATATGAAGATATTCCCGGCTTTCCCGTTTCTACGGTGGAGGGACACGCGGGCCAGCTTGTGTTTGGTGAACTTGAAGGCATGCAGGTCGCAGCGATGCAGGGGCGTTTTCATTACTACGAAGGGTATTCCCTCCAGGAAGTGACTTTTCCAATCCGCGTAATGAATGCGCTCGGTGTCAAACGGCTTCTTGTCACTAACGCTGCCGGCGGCGTAAATCATGACTTTGAACCGGGCGATTTAATGATTATTGATGATCACATCAACTGGCTTGGTGCTAACCCGCTCATCGGAGAAAACGATGCAGAGCTTGGTCCGCGCTTTCCGGATATGAGTTCAGCGTACTCGAAAGGGCTCGCGAAAATTGCCGACGAGGCGGCCCTGTCGTTAAACATTCGTATTCAGCGAGGCACCTACATGGCAAATACCGGACCGGCCTATGAAACCCCTGCAGAAGTTCGCATGGCAAGGGTGCTTGGGGCGGACGCCGTTGGGATGTCCACGGTGCCGGAAGTGATCGTTGCCGTTCACGGCGGGATGGAAGTGCTCGGTATTTCCTGCATTTCAAACCTGGCTGCCGGCATGCTTGACCAGCCGTTAAGCCACGACGAAGTTATGGATACAACATCAAAGGTCCAGGAAGATTTCTTGAAATTAATGAAAGAAACCCTCCGGCGGATCGCACAGGAGGACGCCTGAATGGATGCTGTAAAAACACAGGAAGCAAAGGATTATATCCAGTCGAAATACAGTGCAGCTCCTGAGGTCGGCATGATTCTTGGCTCCGGGCTCGGTGGTCTGGCTGACGATATTGAAGCAGGCACCGTTATTCCGTACGAAGATATTCCGCATTTTCCTGTTTCCACAGTAGAAGGTCATGCAGGACGTCTTGTACTTGGAAAGCTTGAAGGCAAAACCGTTGTAGCGATGCAGGGCCGTTTTCACTACTATGAAGGCTATTCGATGCAGGATGTGACATTTCCGGTCCGGGTGATGAAAGCGCTTGGCGCCGAATTTTTGTTTGTTACTAATGCGTGCGGCGGAATGCAGTCATCGTTTCGCCCAGGAGACTTAATGGTTATTGAAGACCACATCAACTTTACCGGAAGCAGTCCGCTGATAGGCCCGAACGACAGCAGTCTCGGTCCGCGCTTTCCGGATATGAGCCAGGCGTATGATCCGGTACTTCGCGGTAAGGCATTTCAGGCCGCTGAAGCTCTTGAAATTGATTTAAAACGCGGTGTCTACGGCGGCATCAGCGGGCCGAACTTCCTGAGCCGGGCAGAGCTCATTTTGCTTCGGAACGTCGGCGCTGACGTGGTGGGCATGTCTACGGTGCCAGAAGTGATTGTGGCCCAGCATGCCGGCCTGCGAGTCCTCGGTGTTTCATGTATTACTGATATGGCCATCGGCGAAGAAATCGTCAGCATTTCCCACGAAGAAGTGATGGAAACGGCAGCCAGAACCAAACCAATTTTTATTTCTCTAATGAAAGAAATTGTTAAAAATACGTAATCAATAGCAATGTGTAAAGGGGCCATACTATGAGAATGGTGGATATTATCGCCAAAAAACGAGACGGAAAAGAACTGAGTGAAGAAGAAATCCGCTGGTTTGTGGAGTCTTACAGCAGCGGCGAGGTGCCGGATTACCAGGCCTCAGCGTTTGCCATGGCAATTTACTTTCAGGACATGACCCAGAAGGAATCCGCCGCGCTTACTTACGCGATGGCAGAGTCCGGCGACCAGCTTGACCTGTCGGCGATTGAAGGTATCAAGGTGGACAAGCACTCCACCGGCGGCGTCGGCGACAAAACGACGTTGATTATCGGGCCGATTGTAGCAGCCTGCGGCGTTCCCGTAGCGAAAATGTCCGGGCGCGGGCTCGGCCATACCGGCGGTACAATTGATAAGCTTGAAAGCTTCCGTGGATTTGAAACAGAGATTCCTAAGGAAGAATTCGTCAATCTTGTTAACGAGCATAAAATTGCAGTCGCAGGACAAAGCGGCAATTTGACGCCGGCAGACAAAAAGCTGTACGCGCTTCGCGATGTGACGGCTACCGTAAATTCCATCCCGATGATTGCAAGCTCGGTAATGAGCAAAAAAATCGCAGCCGGGGCAGATGCGATTGTGCTGGACGTGAAGGCAGGCTCGGGAGCTTTTATGAAAGAGGTGGAGGATGCCAAGCGTCTGGCAGAAGCGATGGTGGAGATCGGGCAGTCCCTGGACCGTAAAACGATGGCAGTTATCTCCAACATGGATCAGCCGCTCGGCCGGACCGTCGGGAACGCCCTCGAAGTTAAAGAAGCAATTGAAACCCTGCAGGGCGACGGACCGGAAGACCTTCATGAGCTGAGCGTCAAGCTTTCTTCCTACATGCTTGTTGCAGGCGGGAAAGCCGACTCACTCGAGCAGGCGGAAAAAATGGTGCTTCAGGTGATTGAAAACGGCGAAGCACTTGAAAAGATGAAAGCGTTCGTGGAAAACCAGCACGGCGACGCCGCCGCTGTAGACAACCCGGATAGCCTTGCCGCTGCTGAACACCGTGTCGAAGTGAAAGCAAAAGCTTCCGGCTACGTGCATGGCATTGAAGCTGAAGAAATCGGCGTAAGTGCGATGCTTCTCGGAGCGGGCAGGGCCACCAAAGATGACGTGCTTGATTATAGTGTGGGCATTGAACTTACGAAGAAAATCGGTGATGTTGTGCAAAAGGGCGATACGATAGCTATTATGCATGTTAATGACCAGAACAGCACCGAAAGTGCAGAAAAAATTTCCCAGGCATTTACAATTTCAGAAGCTGCTGTTGAAAAGCCAGTCCTCATTTATGAAACCGTGCAGTAATTGTACGGTTTCTTTACTTGCATAAAGCTTTTGTCTTTTTCAGAAGCGTGCTAAAATAAACGGACGAGGAGGAGAAACGAAGGGGAGAATAATATGCAGCTTCATGGAACGCACCATATAAATGAACACGGCCACCTGGAGATTGGCGGAGTGGACACGGTTAATATAAAGCATGAATACGGGAGCCCGGTTTACGTGTATGATGTCGCTTTAATGCGTGAGCGGGCCCGGGGGTTTCAGCAAGCTTTTGAAGATAACGGGATAACGTATCAGGTTGCCTATGCGAGCAAAGCATTCAGTTGTGTCGCAATGTCCCAGCTTGCGAAGGAAATGGGACTCAGTTTGGATGTGGTTTCCGGTGGAGAGCTGATGACGGCGTCAAAAGCCGGTTTTCCGATGGAAAAAGTGCATTTTCACGGTAATAATAAAAGCGAAGCAGAAATCGCCCTTGCCATTGAGCTCGGCATCGGCTGTTTTGTGATCGATAATTTTCATGAGATTCATTTGATTGAACAGCAGGCGGCGAAGCAGCAGACCCATGTGGAAGCGTTGATCCGGACCACTCCGGGTATCGAGGCGCATACACATGAATACATTTCCACCGGGCAGGAGGATTCAAAGTTCGGCTTTGATCTCACCTCCGGCCAGGCAGATCAGGCTATTTACCGTCTCCAGCAGAGTCCGTCCATCAATATAAAGGGCGTGCATTGCCATATTGGCTCACAGATTTTTGAAACGAGCGGTTTTACCATGGCTATCAAAAAACTGTTCGATCAGTTTGTGCACTGGCAGGAGCACCTACAGTTCACGCCGGAGGTGCTGAACTGCGGTGGTGGCTTTGGGATCCGCTACGTGGAAGGAGACGAACCGCTCGCGCCGGAGCAGTACGTTCAGGACATGATTCAGTCGGTTAAACAGGAAGCGCTGCGGACCGGCATGGACGTGCCAGAAATTTGGATCGAACCAGGAAGGTCCATCAGTGGCGATGCCGGCACAACCTTATATGACGTAGGTTCGAAAAAAGACATTCCAGGGGTCCGCCGGTACATTTCAGTGGATGGCGGCATGTCGGATAACATTCGTCCGGCGCTTTATCAGGCAGAGTATGAAGGCATTCTTGCCAACCGCGGCCATGAAAAAGCTGATGATACGTTTTCGGTTGCCGGCAAGCTTTGTGAAAGCGGCGATATGTTGATTTGGAACCTGCCGCTTCCAGAAGTGAGAACCAATGATACATTGGCGGTTTTTTGTACTGGAGCCTACGGGTATTCCATGGCCAACAATTACAACCGCCTCCCGCGTCCGCCAGTCGTTTTTGCCGAAGACGGAGAATCACACCTGGTGGTCCGCGGAGAAACGTATGAAGACATTCTTCAGTACGACCTGTCTTACGTACCGGCAAAAGCAAAAACCAAATAAAAAGGAGTAGAGAGAAATGAAAAAAGGCAAAATCGCATTTGAAAAAGGAGAAACAGTAACATTGGAATTTTTCCCGGAGGATGCACCGGGAACAGTGAAAAACTTTGAAAGCCTGGCAAATGAAGGTTTTTACGATGGGCTCACGTTCCACCGCGTTATTCCGGGCTTTGTCGCCCAGGGGGGGTGCCCGAACAACCGCGGCGATGGCGGCCCGGGGTATACAATCCCGTGTGAAACGGAGGGCAATCCACGCACCCACGAAAGAGGCTATTTGTCGATGGCTCACGCTGGAAAAGACACAGGCGGCAGCCAGTTCTTTATTCTGTTCGACCAACAGCCGCACCTAAACGGTGTACATACGGTATTTGGCCGTGTGACAGATAATATGGACCAGGTGGACCGGATCCAGGCGCAGGATGTTATGAAGGAAGTACGTGTCTGGGACGAAGCATAAGCTGAATGTTTTGACGGATAAATAAGAAAGTAATAAAATGTATTTTAACTTCATACGGTACGTTGATAGTGATCAACATCCTTCGGGGTCGGGTGCAAGTCCCAACCGACGGTGATAAAGCGAATGCTTTTCAGTCCGTGACCCGGTAAGCGCCAAAGGCGTGGACGGTGGATTCAGTGCAACTCTGAAGCCGACAGTAATAGTCTGGATGGGAGAAGGAAAACCGTATTCGAAAAAATTCTGTTTTTCTGTCTGCCGCCGCAAGGTTCGTGCGACAAGAATAGGAGATTATTTTGGATACGTATGTGTAAAAGCCCCCGGATGTTTATCCGGGGGCTTTTTATTTTTGTAATCAATGAAAACAGGTGAACACCAAAGGAGGTCCGGCCATATGGATCATACATGGATGCATACAGCGCTTGAACTGGCACGCTCGACAGAAGGGCAAACTTACCCGAATCCGATGGTCGGTGCCGTCGTCGTTAAAGAGGGAAGAATCGTTGGGATGGGGGCGCACCTTCGCTCTGGTGAAGCACATGCAGAAGTACATGCCCTTGACATGGCAGGGAACAAAACTGAAGGGGCGACGATCTATGTCACTCTCGAACCCTGCAGCCATTACGGCCGAACCCCGCCGTGTGCTAAGCAGATTATTGAAGCGGGAATAGCCAGGGTCGTGGTAGCGGCGACAGACCCCAACCCGCTTGTAGCTGGAAATGGCATACAGATGATGAAAGACGCTGGTCTTGAAGTCGTCACCGGAGTGAAGCAGGGAGAAGCAGCCTATTTAAATCGGAAGTTTTTTCATTTTATTGAGTCCGGCCGCCCTTATGTCACTGCCAAAACAGCTTCTTCTCTGGATGGCAAAACGGCTACTGCAACAGGAGAAAGCCAGTGGATCACAGGGGAAGAAGCCCGGGAGGACGTCCATAAGGAACGGCGCCGGTGCGACGGCATATTGGTCGGCATCGGCACTGTGTTAAGCGATGATCCATCCCTTACGGCCCGGGTGCCGGAAACGGGAGTGACACCGGCGCGGGTAGTACTTGACAGCGCACTTCGTATGCCGGAGAACAGCCGGATGCTGAAGGACGGAGCAGCTCCAGTCTATATCCTTACGAATGAGCCGGCCGACACTGAAAAGACGCGCCGCCTCGAAGAAGCGGGGGCTGAAGTGATACCAGTCGCTTCCGGCGTGAAAAATATCTCCGCGGTACTGGATGTACTCGGAGAAACGAAAATCGTCTCATTATTTGTGGAAGGAGGGGCCGGCGTTCTCGGGTCCTTTCTGGAAGCTGAAATGATTCAGGAATATTTAATGTACGTAGCGCCGATGGTGATTGGCGGGGAAAATGCACCCGGAGTATACCAGGGAAGCGGTATTTCGACACTTCAGGAGGCCCGGGCATTTTCACTGATAAAAGAAGAGACATTCGGGCAGGACCGAAAATATACGCTGCAGGCCGGGGAGTGAAAGCATGTTTACGGGAATTGTAGAAGCGACAGGAACAGTGTCAAAAATGACGCAACAGGAAAATTTAATTCAGCTGGAGCTTGAGAGTGATTTGGATATGAATAGTATCCGGATTGGCGACAGCATCGCGGTGAACGGCATCTGCCTGACGGCCACGGCTAAAAAAGGCCAGAGGGTATACGTGGATGTTATGGCTGAAACGCTCAAGCATACGAGCCTAAAGCATATGGAAGAAGGCACGCGCGTAAACCTGGAGCTTGCGATGCAGGCCGGTGGACGGTTTGGCGGGCATTTTGTACAGGGGCATGTAGATGCCACTGGAACCATTGCTTCCATTGAAGAAGAAGAAAACATGATTTATGTTCATGTCCAGACACCAAAGGAGCAGCTTCGTTATATGACCAATAAGGGCTCCGTCACGGTCGACGGTATCAGCCTGACGATTTTCGGGGTGGATGATGAAAAAGAAACATTTACTCTTTCGATTATTCCGCATACCTGGCAGGTAACCAACCTGTCGGCAAAACAGGCCGGTGATCTGGTCAATATCGAATGCGATATGCTTGCTAAATATACAGAACGTTTGTTGACTGCAGAAAAATAAAACCTTTGCAAAGAAAGTAGGAACGATACCATGGAGGAACGACGCTGGTTTGACCCCATTGAAGAAGCAATAGACGAACTGAGAAACGGGCAGGTGGTGATCGTTTGTGATGACGAAGACCGGGAGAATGAAGGAGACTTTGTCGCCCTGTCAGAAAATATTGATGCCCAAACTATTAATTTTATGATTACGCACGGTCGCGGCCTCGTGTGCACGCCGATCACAGAAGAGCAGGCGGAGCTCCTGCAGCTTCAGCCAATGGCTGATCAGAATACCGATCCGCACGGCACTGCTTTTACGGTGAGCGTTGACCATGTATCTTCCAAAACCGGCATCAGTGCTTCCGAGCGTGCGCTGACAATTCAGCAACTGGCCAACCAGACCGCAGAACCGGGAGATTTTCAGCGTCCGGGCCATGTGTTTCCACTGATAGCAAAGGAAGGCGGGGTGCTGCAGCGGGCCGGCCACACGGAAGCTGCGATAGACCTTGCTCGGCTTTCCGGAAAGACGCCTTCAGGCACGATTTGTGAAATTACGAGAGAAGACGGGGAAATGGCCAGGGTGCCGGAATTGCGCGAAATCGCCGACCGGTTCGGCTTAAAAATGGTAACGATTAAAGATTTAATCAGCTACCGGCGCCATCGTGAAAAATTAGTGAAGCGGGAGGCGGACACGAGTCTTCCGACCGAATTCGGTGATTTTCGTGCGCTCGGTTTCACCTCGTCTATTGATGGTAAAGAAATGATGGCGCTGGTGAAAGGGAAGATCGATCCGGAGGAAGAAACGCTGGTGAGGGTGCATTCGGAATGCCTGACCGGGGATGTATTCGGTTCGAAGCGCTGTGACTGCGGGCCGCAGCTGCAAGCAGCTTTGATGCAGATTGAAAAAGAGGGGAAAGGCGTGCTGCTCTATATGCGCCAGGAAGGGCGCGGCATTGGCCTGATTAATAAATTGAAAGCATATGAACTGCAGGAAGCCGGCTACGATACGGTGGAAGCAAACAAAAAACTTGGCTTTCCGGACGATCTGCGCGAATATGGGATCGGTGCCCAGGTGCTCCGGGATATTGGAGTTGGCAAAATGAAGCTTCTTACAAACAATCCCAGAAAAATCACGGGCATTTCCGGCTATGGCCTTGAAGTGACACAGCGAATTGCGATACAGCTGCCATTGCAGGAGGAAAACGAGAAATACATGCGCACGAAGTTTCAAAAATTGGGACACATGCTTCATTTTTAGGAGGAATATACAATGGGAAATACTATTGAAGGAAACGTAAACGGCAGTGGACAAAAAATAGCGATCGTCGTAGCACGGTTTAATGAATTCATTAACAAACAGCTGCTCGAAGGAGCAGAAAGTACGCTTACCCGCAGTGGGCTGAAGGAAGAAGATATAGATATCATCTGGGTGCCGGGGGCATTTGAAATTCCTTTCGCTGCCCAGCAGGCAGCCAAAACGAAAAAATACGACGCTATTGTGGCAATTGGGACCGTCATACGCGGTGCAACGCCGCATTTTGACTATGTTAGCAGTGAATCAGCCAAGGGAGTCGCGAATGTTTCCCTGCAGGAACAGCTTCCGGTAATCAATGGCATCATTACTGTTGAATCCATTGAGCAGGCGATCGAGCGGGCCGGTACGAAAGCCGGGAACAAAGGCTCGGAAGCGGCTATGGGTGCAGTGGAAATGGCCAATCTTGCAAAAAATATCCGTATGGAGTAGAATGAATCACACGGTTTAAAGCCGTGTGATTCTTTTGTGATTGAGTACATGCGCATGAGCAGGGATGAGCGGCTTTCAGTTATAAATACCTATATTCCTCTTGCATTTCTGCCCAAAAGCGTGTATGGTCAATGGTGAATTTAGATACCGGTTTGCGTAAATTATGGAAATGAAGACAAATTTGTCTGAAATTCTGATTACAAAGAGGGATAATTGGCTATGTTGATTAAGTATAAACAATCCTATAAAAAGATAGCGATGGGGCTTCTTTCGTACATGCCGGAAGAAAAAGATGTGAAAAAGCTTCAGGAAACAGTCCAGCAGTATGAAGAAATGGATGACTGGCAGCTGTTTATGTGGAAAGAAGAAGATGACATTGTTGGCGTCGTTGGTCTGCGCTATACCGAAAACGGCACAGCAGAGCTTCGCCATGTGTGCGTAAATCCATCCTATCGGGATGAAGGAATTGGCAAAAAAATGGTACAGGCTGTCCGGGGGCGGCTCGATCAGGACCTGAGTGCCAGTAAAGAAACAGTCCAGTTCCTGCAGGTATGTGATGAACACCAAAAAGATATTCTTGAAAATGAAGTGAACTAATATTACCCGCCGGTAAACGGCGGGTTTTTTTATGGAAAGGTACAGAGGGGAGAATCATGGGTGACGGCTCCGGCGCTGCTTGGCCCGGATACGGAGCTGTTTGTCGCGTTCATGAACGATATCCGAACGGTCCCGAAGCACGTGTTTGTGTACAAGGTCCGTATCTTCAAGCGGCGATGCCTGAAGCCACCGCATATTTTTCTGTTCACACAAACGCTGGCACTGGGCTTCTAGCCCGGAATCCATAATTGGTAGATTCATGTCCTGGTACGGCTCTCCGAGGTGGTCGAGCTGCTTCTGGATACGAAGCGCCAGTCTTTCAGCATCAAGCCCGAGTTCCTGCAGCCGGAGAGGCAGTGGTTCGAGAATCGAGAAGGCGTTCCGAAGACACTTTGAAGCGCCGGTAAGATTTCCCCTCCGCTCGTGATACAGGCCGACAGCGATCTGGATCAGGCCGGGCCATACAGGATCGCGTTTTCCGGAAGGGGTTTCTTTCCAGTGGTCTTCGAGTATTTCGTGGCATTCAAAGTAGTCGCGGGTGCAGTGAAATTCGACAAGAAATAGAATGTAGGCGTCCGGATACATACAGTAATTTCTCCTTTTAAAAATTATTGATGAAACTGATTGTATCAAAAACAGGCGGGGAAAACGCATGCTCTGCTTACAGCGGATATGATATACTTGCAACAGCACTCAACAAGTGATGAAGGATGAGAACTATGTCCGAGCAGTATAAAGTAAAAATTGATCAATTTGAAGGTCCGCTCGATGTGCTGCTCCATTTTGTCCAGCAGGCGGAGATGGATATCCAGGATATTCCGCTGGCTGCAATTACGGATCAGTATTTGCAGTACGTGCGCACTATGCAGGAGCTCGAGCTTGACGTAGCGGGAGAATATCTCGTAATGGCCGCAACGCTTCTGCAGATCAAAAGCCAGACCTTACTGCCTGTGACAGTGGACGAGGATACCTGGATGGAGGAAGAAGATCCAAAAGAACAGCTGATTGAGCAGCTTGAAGAATACAAGCGCTACAAAGAAGCAGCCGGAAAACTGCAGCACCGGGAGCAGGAACAGCAGCAGGTGTACAAAAAGCCGCTCAGTGAATGGAGCACCGATGATGCAAGGGAAGAAGGTCTTCCAGATGGGCTGACGGTATACGACATGGTTGCAGCATTCCAGAAAATGAAAGAACGGGCGAAAAATGCCCACCCGCCCCAGGCCACCGTCCGGGCAGATGAGTACTCGGTAGAAGAGCGAATGACGGAAGTAATGGAAGAACTCGAACGACTTGAAGGCTGTTCATTTTACCAGCTGTTCGCAGAAACGAGAACCAGGCCTCAGATGGTCGTAACTTTTCTCGCTCTGCTTGAGCTGATGAAACAAAAACAGATTCGCTGCGAGCAGGCGAATAACTTTGATGATATAACGATTCAACAGGCAGAAAAGGTGAAGGCATGAAACGGGAAAGAACGATTGAGGGCACACTCGAAGCCTTGCTTTATATTAGTGGAGATGAGGGTTTGCAAGCCAAACAGGCCGCCGGAGCACTGGGCATAGAAACGGAGGCCGCCTTTGAATACTTAACCTCCTTAAAGGAAGATTGGGCAGAGCGGGAAGGCGGCCTGCAGATCACTCAGGCAGAGAATACGTTTTTCTTTGCAACGGTGCCGGAAGCAGCCGGAGCGATTGAGCATTTCAGTGAGCAGCAGAACCGGCAGACGCTCAGTCAGGCGGCGCTCGAGACACTTGCGATTATTGCTTACAATCAGCCGGTGCTGCGAGCAGATATCGATCAGGTGCGCGGAGTGAAGTCGGACCGGGCGCTGCAGACTCTGCTGACCAAAGGGCTCGTAAAAGAATTTGAACGGACACAGAAGCCGGGAAGGCCAATGTCTTTTATAACGACCACCCGCTTTTTAGAGTATTTTGGGCTCGAAACCCTGGAGGAACTGCCGCCGCTTGGAGAGGAAGAGCAAGTAGAACAGGCGGATTTGTTTTTCCGGGAGCTGTATCAAGATGAAGAATAAGTAAACAGCGCTGATAAGCGCTCTGCTTCCTGGTACAGCGACTTCGTGGCGGCGTGGACAGTTTCCCAACTGTCAGCGCCGTTTTGTACGTTTGATAAAAACACGGTTTTCCATCCATTCCCGCCCGTCTTCCAGTATGTATTGAGATACAGATGGTAGTGCTGAAAAAACTGCCGCAGGTTCTCCGCTTCGCTGGGAGAAAAAGCGATATTCAGCTGTTCCCCTGAAAGCCGTATCGCGTGTTCGGATTCTCGGAGAGCCCGGGGGTGAGGAGATTTAAGCTGTTGAAACAAGGCGTCTTTCACCGTCATAAACTGGATGTAGATCTCTTGCTCGACGGAGGCAGTATAGGCCTGTGACCGGGCGGATTCCGTTTCGGTTTCGAGACGACTTACCCGCTGCTCTATCTCTCTGAGCCGCCTGCCTGTGCGGCGAATACGGGCAGTGGTGCCGACAGCTGTTCCGGCAAGAAGCAGCAAAGCTGTATAAAGAATCAAAAAATGAAATGTCATGTGGAACGCTCCTTTCTCCGTATTGTAGCGGAAGCAGGAAGAAAATAAAATAAGCAGAAGAAACTCTAGGAGGCCCATTTATGGAAAGACTACAAAAAGTGATTGCCCAGGCTGGCATCACTTCAAGAAGAAAAGCAGAAGATTATATTACCGATGGCCGGGTGAAAGTGAACGGCAAAACAGTTAAAGAGCTCGGCAGTAAAGTTGGTATGAATGACCAAGTGGAGGTGGACGGCATTCCTCTTACGAAGGAAGAACCAGTGTATTATTTGCTGTACAAGCCGAAGCAGGTGATCTCGGCAGTAGCAGATGATAAAAACCGCAAAGTGGTTACCGATTTCTTTCCGGAAGTGAAAGCACGTATTTTTCCCGTCGGCCGGCTGGATTATGATACATCCGGTCTGCTGCTTTTAACCAACGACGGTGAATTTGCCAATAAAATGATGCACCCAAAAAGTAACGTGAAAAAGACGTATATTGCGAAAGTGACCGGGAAGCCGTCAGCAGAAAAGCTGCAGCTGCTTCGCCATGGCGTTGAGCTTGATGGGGTAAAAACGGCTCCGGCGAAAGTAAATGTTAAGTCGGCTAATAAAAAAGGCAACAGCTCGATTATTGAAATTGTTATTCATGAAGGAAGAAATCATCAGATTCGCCGTATGTTTGAAAAAATCGGTCATCCGGTAGAAAAACTGAAGCGCGAACGCTATGGCATGCTAGATCTGCTCGGAATGAACCCGGGAGAGACACGCCCGCTGAAGCCAAAAGAAGTCAAACAGCTCAAAGACCTGGCCTAAAAGTTCATTAATGTTTCAGTTCTGCCGCTTGGAATCTTGACCTGGCGGTGGGTAAAATGAATGTATAAGCTTTGCAGACAGGAGAGGATTTCATGGATCAGCAGACAACAATACTAGTCGTAGACGATGAAGCGAGGATCCGCCGGCTCATCCGAATGTACTTGGAACGCGAAGACTTTGTGATCGAAGAAGCGGAAAACGGGGAAGATGCCCTCGCGATGGCTTTGGAAAAGGACTACGACGTCATCCTGCTCGATTTAATGCTTCCTGGCATGGACGGCGAGGAAGTATGTGAACAGCTGCGCGAAACGAAAGCGACCCCGGTGATTATGCTGACGGCTAAAGGAGAAGAGTCCAACCGGGTGCAGGGGTTTGAAGTAGGGGCAGACGATTATATCGTTAAGCCATTCAGTCCGCGTGAAGTGACGCTGCGTGTAAAAGCACTGCTGCGGCGCTCTTCTTCCACCAAATATATGAAGCCGGAAGCTTCTGCCAATGAAGTGCTGGTTTTCCCGCATTTAACTATTGATAATGATGCCCACCGGGTAACAGTGGATAATAAAATTATCGGCCTCACACCGAAGGAATATGAGCTGTTGCTGTACCTGGCCCAATCTCCGGACAAAGTATTTTCGCGGGAGCAGCTTCTGAAAGACGTATGGAAATATGATTTCTTTGGAGACCTTCGAACGGTGGACACCCATGTGAAGCGTCTGCGTGAAAAACTGAATAAGGTTTCTGAAGATGCCGCAGACATGATCGCGACGGTCTGGGGCGTTGGATATAAGTTCGAGGTGGAACAGAAGCAATGATCTGGCGCAGCGTCGTCGGAAAACTTTGGCTGACGATACTGGGACTCTTAACAGTGGTGCTGCTAATTCTTACCATCCTGCTGCTTCAGTTTTTCGAACAGTTTAATATTTCGGAAGCGGAAACCCAGTTAACCAACAATGCTGAGATTATTGCTACATCGCTGCAGGAAGAGAATTCCCCGGAAAGTTCGCAGCCAGTCATTGATCAAATTGCCGGCACATATAATTCCGAAGTGATGGTATTTATCGATGATAATCTCTGGTACGGCTCAGGAGAAGGAGAAGGGCTGGCGGCTTCGGATATTCAGGATAGCAGTGAGCTTGGCAGTGTCTCTGGAGCAAGGGAGCAGGTGACGGTTCACGACACCTTTTCCACCGACAGCGGCGAAGACGAAATTTTTGTTGTGGGTGAGCCGTTTACGACAAGCGATGGCCGGGAGGGCGAAGTGTATGTGTATCAGTCGCTCTCGGTTATTGAAGAAACGACGGGGGAAACAAAGCAGATTATCCTGCTTTCGGCCGGCATTGCTATTATTTTAACGACCGTTTTTGCGTTTTTTCTGAGCACACGTATCACAGCCCCGCTTCGGAAAATGAGGGAGCTCGCTCTCAATGTGCTCAAGGGAGACTTTGAATCCAAGGTTCCTGTAGTCAGCAACGATGAAATCGGGCAGCTCGGTAACGCCTTTAACCGGATGCGCCGGGAGCTGTCGCAGAATCTGACAGCCTTGAATCAGGAGAAAGAGCAGCTCAGCCGCATTTTGCACAGTATGGCTGATGGCGTAATCACGTTTGACCGGGGAGGAACTATGGTATTAACCAATCCTCCGGCGGACTATTTCATTCGTTTAAATCGGCTCGAAGAGAAGCAGGAAGCTCGTGCCATTCCAGTCGAACTGACGAGTCTGTTTGAAAAAGCGGTAGAGACAGAAATGGAGCAGCTTGATGAGTTCGAGGTGCAGGGCCGGAGTTTTGCCGTGCTTGTCACCCCGCTTTACGGAAACGAGGATGTGCGCGGGGCAGTAGCTGTAGTCAGGGACATGACAGAAGAACGCCGGCACGATAAGCTGCGCAAGGACTTTATTGCCAATGTCTCCCACGAGTTGAGGACACCCATCAGCATGCTCCAGGGCTACAGTGAAGCAATTGTAGATGATATCGCAGCGTCAGAGGAAGAGAAGAAAGAGATTGGGCGCATCATTTATGATGAATCGCTGCGGATGGGGCGCCTGGTGAATGAACTGCTTGACCTTGCCCGGATGGAGGCCGGGTACCTGAAGCTTGAAAAAGAAGAGGAGGAGGTTACCTCCTTCTTTCAGCGGGTGGAGCGGAAATTCCAGGGACTTGCCGAAGAATCTGAGGTACAGCTTGTTCTGGACCTGCACGCCCCGGAAAAATACGCCTATATTGATGTTGACCGGGTAGAGCAGATTCTAACAAACCTGGTCCATAATGCGATACGCCATACAGAGGCAGGGGGAGCCATCACTATCCGGGCTGTAAACGGCGAATCACTGCATATGGAAGTCAGCGATACAGGCAGCGGTATATCGAAAGAAGATCTGCCTTATGTGTTTGAACGCTTTTATAAAGCGGATAAAGCGAGAACACGGGGTAAGGGCGGCACCGGACTCGGCCTTGCCATTGTCAAAAATATTGTCGATGCCCATCAGGGCGCCATTGTAGCAGAAAGTGAGCAGGAAAAAGGGACGACATTTTATATTGATCTGCCGAATAAGTAAAGACCAGAGGAGCGGTTAAGCATGAAAGCTTGGTACGAAGAACACTTTCAGGAAGATTATTTGCGAGTGTACGACCACCGTGATGAAACAAAAGCAGCCAGTGAACTGACAGCGTTGATGGAAAAAATTCCGCTCACTCCCGGTGCGAAAGCTATTGATTTATGCTGCGGCAATGGACGCCATGCGCGTTGGCTGGCGAGAAAAGGTGTAGATGTTACCGGCATCGATCTGTCGCCGGCGCTGCTGAAAAAAGCAATTGAGCTGACGAACGGGCTGCCGGTGCAGTACCAGCGGGGGGATATCCGCAACGTGCATATTAGGAAGGAATATGACCTGGCTTTTAATTTATTTACAAGCTTTGGTTATTTCCCGGACGACGAAGAAAATGAATTAATATTTCAACAGGCGGCTTCTGCATTAAAGCCGGGTGGCTGGTTTGTTTTTGATTACCTGAACCCCGAGTATATCAAGCAGCATATCGTCCCCCGGGATGAAACGGTGAAAGATGGGCTGAAAATTTATCAGGAGCGGAGCATCCAGGATGAATTTATCGTAAAGCGAATCAGTATTGTAGAAGGGGATTCCACCAGAAGATATATGGAGAAAGTGAAAATGTATCAGGAAAGCCAGCTGCGAAGCATGATGGAAGCGCACGGCCTGCAGATTCATGCGTTTTACGGCGATTATGATGCTTCTCCTTTTCAACTCCAAACTTCCCCGAGGCAGATATTTATCGCCCAGCTTGCAGAACAATAAGCAGGAAGGAAGAACATGGATGAAAATTAAAGCACTGATGATAATACCGGCAGCAGGGACACTTGCTGCCTGCAGCACTGATGGGGAAAGCGGTAACGACGGCAGCAGTAATGAAAACACAGAGGCCATTGAAGTTACGGATGCTTCCGGGGAAACAATCACACTTGACGAGGCGCCGGACGAGATTGTCAGTTTGATGCCGAGCAATACAGAAATTGTTTATGAGCTGGGAGCACTCAACAAAATCGAAGCAAGAACCGACGCGGATACATATCCGGAGGAAGTGACAGACATCGAAAGCGTAGGTTCGGGTCTTGAGCCAAATATTGAAGAGGTTATTGCCATGGATCCGGATATGGTGCTCGCACACGCTTCCTCCGGCATTGAAGATTCTCTATCCCAGGTGGAGGAAGCGGGTATTCCAGTCATTACCGTACCGGACGCCCAGTCATTTGACGCTGTGTACGACAGCATCGAATTAATTGGCACCGCTATCGGAGAGGAAGAAGAAGCCAAGGAAGTCATCGGTGAAATGAAGAAAGACGTATCAGATGTAAAAAAGGCGACCGAAGAAGCAGAATCCAGCCAGGAGGTGTATGTGGAAGTAGGTGCATCTCCTGACCTGTATACCGCGGGGAGCGGAACGTTTATTGATGAAATGCTGTCGGCGGTTCATGCAGAAAATGCTGCCAGCGAATTGGAAGGCTGGTCGATGGTGAGCGAAGAAGAAATTATTGATGCCTCTCCAGATGTCATTTTAACGACGTACCCTACAGAGAAAGAACCGCTGGAAATGATTGGTTCAAGAGAAGGCTGGGAGACTGTTCCTGCAGTAGAAAACGACGAAGTATACGCATTGAGCAGCGATAAAGTGAGCCGCCCGGGCCCGCGTCTTACTGAGGGGCTGGAGGAAATGGCGGAAAGAATTCATCCGGATGCGATGGCTGAAAAATAATTACACAAGTGCCTATCTCCTAATGGTCGGAGCATTTACCGGGGTGCTTCTTCTCGCTGTTTCGATGGGGAGTGTAGCGGTGCCTCTTTCTATAAGCACCAAAGCGGTGTTAGTCCAGGTATTTCCGTTTCTCCCTTTTTCACTTGAAACAACGGCTGGCGCTGAAGCGATTATTCAGGAGGTGCGGCTGCCGCGTGTACTCCTGGCGGCAGCGGTAGGAGGGGCGCTGGGACTCGCCGGGGCTGTCTTTCAGGGACTGCTTCGAAACCCGCTTGCCGATCCTTACACGCTTGGTGTGTCCTCAGGCTCTTCGCTCGGAGCGGTCGCCGTATTGTATTTTGGCTGGCAGCTGCCTTTGCTTGGCAGCTTTACGCTGCCGGTGGTGAGTATTATCTGCGGTTTTTTGACGCTTGCTGTTCTGTTGCTTTTTGTTTATTCTGTGGAACGCACCGTGCGGACCGAGACCATGATTCTTGCTGGTATTATTATCACCTCATTTCTCAGCGCATTTATGTCTTTATTGATTGCGTTCAGCGGAGAAGAACTCCGGCAGATTATTCAGTGGCTTCTTGGGAGCGTGAGCCGCAGAGGATGGGATTATCTTAGGCTGATCGTTCCGTGCCTTCTGGCAGGAGCACTGCTGCTGCTTTCACAGGCGCGCGCCCTTAATGCATTTGCGTTTGGCGAGGACAGCGCTTCCTCGGTAGGGGTGAATGTACCGAGGACAAGGATGCTGCTTCTCGCCGGCACGTCAGTACTGACAGGCGGAGCGGTTGCTGTTTCAGGTACCATTGGGTTTGTAGGACTTGTGATTCCGCATATGATCCGGCTTTTGTGGGGCCCGGACCATAAACATCTGCTGCCATTATCCTTTGGTGGCGGGGCAGTTTTTTTAATGCTTGCGGATTTAATTGCACGCACAGTTGCTGCTCCGGTGGAGGTGCCTGTCGGGGTGATTACGGCACTGGCCGGGGCGCCTGTGTTTGCACTGCTCCTATTTCATCAGCGAAGAAGGCGGTGGCAGTAATGTCGGAAGTTCAAGTCGAAAATATAACTGCAGGTTACGGGAAAAGCAGCACGGTAGTCGACCGGGTTTCCTTTATGGCCGGGGCGGGAGAAATGGTTGGCGTTGTCGGTCCGAACGGCAGTGGAAAGTCCACACTGCTCCGCGTGATGGCCGGCCTGCATGAGGCATGGTCGGGAAGTATTCAGTATAAAGATAAACCTTTGAACTCGTTCACTTCTTCCGAACGAGCTAAAACTGTCGCCTACCTGCCGCAGTTTGATGAATTAGCGGCGGCCTATTCGGCCCGCCAGGTCGTAGAAATGGGAAGATACGCCTATCAAAAAAGCTGGTGGCCGGCAGCAAATAATAAAAAAGATGAACAAGTGATTCAGAATGCTATGCGACAAATGCACGTCTGGACCAAAAGATTCCATTCGTTCCACGCATTAAGCGGGGGAGAAAAACAGCGGGTACTGCTCGCAAGACTGCTGGCACAGGAACCGGAATGTCTTCTGCTCGATGAGCCGACCAACCATCTGGATATTCACTATCGTATTGAGCTGTTGAATTACATCCGCAGCTGGGCTTCGGAACAAAACCGAACTGTGATAGTTGTGATGCACGATATTCAGGCGGCCGCTCTTTACTGCGACCGGGTGTTGATGCTCTCGGAGGGCAGGGTGGAAGCGTTCGATGAACCGGCGGCTGTTTTTGACGAACGCCGGCTTTCGGAAGTGTACCAGGCTGATATTCGTGTCAGTCTGCAGCATGAAATAAAAGCACCAGCCGTGTACTGGCGCCCTCCCAAGCAGGAAGACAATATTTTGAATGTCCCGCTGTCATGGTCGGAAACACCGGATCAATGCCAGGCGGTTTCGAGCGTAACATTAAATGTGTATGCTCCTTCGTTAAAAAAGCTGGTTTACGGCACCGTGTTATCAGTGGATAAAATAAATGGAGATCTGCATATTTTCGAGGATGGACTGAGGAGGCGGTCAGCTCACATCATTCACTTTTCGCCGGGGATGCGCATATGGAAAAAAAGCTCAGGCCCCCGGGAGGCTGTGTTTGGGGCTGGGCGGTCGTGCTTTTTGTGGCTCCATATGGCAGAAGGGTGGCCGGCCCAGGAAATTTCAGCCTTGCAGCTGTACATACAGCGGAAAGCATTTGAATGGATGTATTACCATACAAATACCGGGCTTTCCCTCCGGGCGCTGGAAGAGATCATGGTGACAGCACCAGTAAAAAAGAATGAAACATTTTCGGAAGAACA
This sequence comes from Marinococcus halophilus, assembly GCF_900166605.1. Lineage (NCBI taxonomy): Bacteria > Bacillati > Bacillota > Bacilli > Caryophanales > Bacillaceae > Marinococcus > Marinococcus halophilus. The sequence goes on along the minus strand of NZ_FVZD01000006.1, from coordinate 1,681,225 downwards.
GTTACATTGGCACTACCTTCACATCGGAGAATTGATAGAATCATTGTTAGATGACTACAATTCGGATTCCGGATAGAAAGGGTGAAAAACATGAAGCTGTACACGAGGCAGGGAGACCGCGGTGATACCTCCGTGGTGGGCGGAAAAAGAAACAAAGGTGATGCACGGATTGAAGCGTTTGGAAGCTTTGAAGAAGTAAACGCATTGATTGGTAAAGCGGCATTGTTGGCGGCGGAGGAAAAAAGCGGGAGGGATCTGCAGACAGATCTTGAGCGTATTCAGCATGAATTATTTGACTGTGGCAGTGATGTCGCTGACATAAGGGCAGAGGCGGTACGCAAAGTTGATAATTCCACCGTGGTATGGCTTGAAAACCGAATTGATGAGTACACGGAAGAAGCGCCGCCACTGCAAAAATTTATTCTTCCGGGCGGAACGCCGTTGTCAGCAGAGCTTCACCTTGCCCGCACTGTATGCCGGCGGGCCGAGCGGGAGCTTGTGCGGGCAGGAGAAAATGAAGATGTCCCCGTCCCGGTTCTTATGTATGTGAACCGTCTGTCGGACTACTTGTTTAGTGCCGCAAGAATTGCCAATAGCCGCGCAGGAAAAACAGATGTTGAATATGAACGAAGTGCGAAGGTATTCACTACTGAGAAGGAGAGGGAGAACAAGCAATGAAGCAGCTTTCGGCCCGGACTATTCAAACCCAGCTGAGTGGAGAGGATATTTTCATTGATGTCGGACTGCTCCGCTGGCTGAACGAGCAGTCCGGATCTGTAGCACGGGATAACTGGCTGCTGGAGGCATGTTTGTTTTTTCTGATCCGAATAAGGGTTCACGAACGTATCCGGCTCGATGAGGACGGTCATATCCACCGGCGCTTCTGGAAAGTCATGGAGAAGTCTTTAAGATTAGAAAGGCACGGCAAGCATACAAAAACGAAAAATATTTTTATCTACTGCTTTTTAGAGCAGATGGCCATGCAAAAGCAGTGGATTCAAAAGGACGGAAAGCATGCGTTTATTACCCGGAGAGGCGATGACTATTTGAAAGAAAACCGTGAGAAACAGCTTAATGAGCTGCTTGGCTATTTGTGGCCGAAATCATGAAAAAGCTAAAAATGGCGGGCTGCGGCCCGTCCTTTTTGCTATCATTAACGCAAAAGGACTTGTTCTGGGAGGTATTTTCTTATGTTGATCATTTATCAACGTTTAAAGAACAATGAGAACAGTCTGAAACAAATGAGGAAACTAAACGAGCTTTACGCAGAAGTATTTGAAGAAGAAGAGATGTATACGGGAAATAAACCTTCGGAGGCGTACCTTTTAAAGCAGCTCTCAAACGAGAATACGATCATTTGTACAGCTGTCCTGGGCGAACAGGTGGTGGCCGGTCTCACGGCCTACGTCATGAACAAGCTGGAAGAGGAAACGTGTGAAATCTACGTTTATGACCTCGCCGTAGATGTTAAATTCCGCAGACGGAAAATTGCGACGAACCTATTAGGGTTTCTACTGGAAGAAGCTAAAAACCTTGATGCATCCGCTGTTTTCATTCAGGCTGACCAGGAGGATGCGCCAGCCGTGGCACTATATGAATCAATGGGCGAGCGGGAGGACGGCTATCATTTTGATATTTATTTAAAAAAGGATAAAAGGCAGGGAAGGCAAGGCACATAAAAAAAGACGCCCCCGCAGGCACGTCTTTTGTACTATTGCTATAGCTCAATGGTATCGGCCAGAGAAATTTCTTCAATGGATGTTAAGTCTTTTACAACATCCTGGTTGGCTTCACGGTCAACGGCGAGCATCATGATAGCTTCGCCGCCTTCCTCCCGGCGCCCCACCTGCATGGTGGCGATGTTAATCTGATGGCGTCCGAGAATTTGGCCCATTTTACCAATAACCCCTGGCTTATCCGTATGCTGGATATAAATGAGGTGACCGGTTGGGTAGAAGTCGACGTTAAAGTCATTAATGCGCACAATGCGCGGACCGTATTCCTTTACGTATGTGCCGTACAAGGCAAACGAACGGCCTTCCCCTTCGACGGTAGCCTTAATCAGGTTGGAATAACCCAGCGACTGGGAGCCGAACTGTTCGCCGTAGTCAATGCCCCGTTCCCTGGCGATCGTGGAGGCATTCACATCGTTGACCGGTGCGTCAATGCGGCTCTGTAGAAAGCCGGCCAGCAGGGAACGGGTTAGAATAGACGTTTCCAGATCCGTTACGTTGCCACTGTAGCGCACGTTCAACTCTTGGACAGGCGTTTTTACACTCTGGGACATAATATTGCCCATGCGGCGGGCAAATTCATAGTATGGACGTATAGCTTCGAACTTTTCTTTTGACATTGTCGGGAGATTAATGGAGTTTAAGGCAGGGAGCCCCTGCAGAAATTGAAGCACTTCATCAGATACCTGGGAAGCGACATTTAGCTGGGCTTCTTTTGTAGAAGCAGCAATGTGTGGTGTGCTGACAACCTGATCGAATGCGACGAGCGGATTTTCGTTCGCTGGTTCTTCTTCATAAACATCGAGCGCCGCGCCTGCTACGTGGCCGGATTCAAGGTAATGAGCGAGTGCTTCTTCATCGATAATACCGCCGCGGGCGCAGTTTAGAAGCATGACACCAGGCTTTGTTTTGCCGAGGTTCTCGTGGCCGAGCATGCCTTTTGTATCCTTGGTGAGCGGCGTATGTACGGTAATGACATCCGCCTCTCCGAGCAGTTCTTCAAAGTCCCGGAGATCAACTCCCATTTCATTTGCCCGTTCCTTTGTGAGAAATGGATCATACACGATAACGCTCATTTCAAAGCTCTGCGCCCGTTTAGAAAGTTCCGAGCCGATGCGGCCAAAGCCTACAATACCGAGTGTCTTACCGCGAAGCTCTGTACCCTGGAAACCCTTACGGTTCCATTCACCGGATTTAAGTGAAGCATTTGCCTGGGGAATTTTCCGGGCGAGTGAAGCCATCATTGCGAATGTATGCTCGGCTGTGGAGATCGTATTGCCGTCGGGAGCATTAATTACCACAATTCCTCTTTTAGTAGCTGCATCGATATCAATATTATCCACCCCAACGCCGGCACGGGCAACGATGCGAAGGTTCGGCATGGAATCCATCACTTCCGCCGTAACGGTGGTGCCGCTTCGGACCAAAAGAGCGTCAAAGGAACCGGGGTCCTCTGCATCGTCTACGTGCTGCTGGACACACTGCACCTGATCGCTTTCAAGCAGCGGGGCAAGCCCCTCGCTGCTCATTGAATCGGATACAAGCACACGAAATGTCTGATTGCTGGTCACTGTTTCTTCTTCGTTCATAGTTTTCTGCATGTTACTCCACTCCCTTGTTCGTTCATTCACAAAAAGTTCGTTAACGATTTTACTTAAATGTCCAAATGTATATCTCTGGAGGACAAATGTCTATGCGTAGTTGGGAAGTACTTTATCATACTCCAGTATAAGTGTCAATTTACCTGGCGCGGCTGAAAATACGAAAAGAGACTGGGGTTCAGCCTCTTCAATTACACGCATGTATAAAAACTGGCGGCAGCAGAAAAGTATCCCGCTGCCGGCCTGCTTAATAATTACTGATTGTTATAACGATCGATGGATTCCTGCACAAGCTTGGCCGCTTCTGCTTCGTTTTCCCAGCCGCCGATTTTAGTTGTTTTCTTTTCAAGTTCCTTGTACGTCTGGAAAAAGTGGGAGATTTCATCGAGCTTGTGCTGAGGCACATCATCAAGCGTAGTAACACCTTCAAAACGAGGATCCTCTGTTGGCACAGCCAGAAGCTTCTGGTCTTCATCGCCGTCGTCAAGCATGTTTAAGTAACCGATAACCCGGGCGTCGATAACGCAGCCTGGGAATGTTGGGTTAGTAACGAGAACGAGTACGTCAAGCGGATCGCCGTCGAGTGCAAGAGTATCATCAATATAGCCATATTCTGCCGGGTAAAACATTGGGGAGAAAAGCACGCGGTCGAGTTTAAAGACCCCTTTGTCTTTATCATATTCGTATTTGTTCTGGCTGCCTGTCGGAATTTCAATAAGTACTTCCACTTCTTTGTTTTCTGCCAAGGCAATCTCCTCCTTCAATATGTATAGTAAACATCTTCTGCATTATAGCAGGAATGAAACACGGAAGAAAGGCGGGGAACAGAATCTGTAAAAAAACCCCCAGCAGCCTGGGGGCACAGTGCTTATTCGAACTTGAAAGGGTTCCCGGAAAACGGTTCCTCTGCAACTTTAATGGAATCGGTCGGGCATCCTTCAAAAGCGTCAATCATATCTTCCTCGAGGTCCTCTGGAATGCTCTCTGTCCCCTGATTGTCATCGACAATATTTTCGGCCAGGCCTTCCTCGTCGTAATCGAAAATATCGGGAGCGGCTGCCCCGCAGGCACCGCAGGCGATACATGTATCTTTATCAACAATGGTGTATTTCGCCATCTATGTCCCTCCATGTCATAAAAAATCTATATAACTTATACGCTTGTATGAAGAGCGTCGTAAGGTCTATTCCATATTGTATTTCTTCATGATAAACTTTTCAACAGAAACGAAAAGCGGCACACAGCCTAATTTGTGGCATTTTGATGAACGAATAGAAAGGAAGAGGTGTATTGCTGTTTCAAGAGGCAATGATCCTGATAGCATTAAAAAGGCTCCGCGGAGAACGTACGGACGCATCAGCTTATCATCTTTTGTCCGGAAAGCGCTCTTCGCAGACGATCACAGACGCGAAGTGGTTTCAGTCAAAGGATCTATTTGGGGCTCTTCCCAAGCTCGATAAGCTGCAATTTGAACGCATCACTGCTTCCTTGTACCACCGCGGCTGGATCGAACCTGGGGGCGTTCCGGCTGAATCCATTTCTGCTTCTATGCGCCCGTGGGAAAAGTTGGTGGAGGAAGCAGGCTTTGACGGGTGGGCCTACCGGGATACCGGCCATCAGTTTTGGAAAAGGATTGCACTTTTAATTCAAACGTTGTCGCATTTGTATCAGCGAAAAAAACAATTTGTTCCAATCATTCAGGACCATGCGTCTCAGCAATGGGTAAAACAGAAACTTTCGTCGTGGGGAGAAGGAAAATATACTGCCATGAAAAAACTGTATGAGGAAATGGCGGACTGTCTGCGTGACATGACAGAGCTGCAGGCCTTTATTTTTGTATACAAGCTCACAGGTGCAGAAATTCTCGGGAAAACGACTGAGCAGATTTCACGCCTGCAGCACAGGGAACAGGAGGAAGTTGACTACCTGCTTCAGGGAAGCATCCACACGTTAATAAAAAATGCGGAAAATCAGCCGGAAACGGTGCTTCATGAATGTCTTGATACTGGTGGCACGCCAGAGCTTACCGTCACAGCCCAAAAAACACTGGATTTCATAAACAAGGGCTTCACCCTCGAAGCGGTGGCCCGTTCCCGAGGGCTAAAGGTAAGCACCATTGAAGATCATTTTGTGGAAATTGCCGGCGAAATAAAAGAATTTTCCATTGACCAGCTGGTGCCTCCAAAACAGCAGGAAGCAATACGCCAGGCGGCTGCATCTCTTGATACGTTTAAGCTGAAAACGCTGAAAGAACAGCTCGATGCCGATACGACATACTTTGCAATCCGGCTTGCGCTGGCAAAAGGAGGACAGAAGAGTGGACAAAAAAACAGAAGCATTGAATAAATACTTTGGCTTTTCCTCCCTCCGTGCGTATCAGGAACCGATCGTGGATAAGCTGCTTGAAGGCACAGATACTCTGGCTGTCCTGCCCACAGGAAGCGGCAAGTCCATCTGTTTTCAACTGCCCGCTTTAATGAAAAATGGGTTGACGCTTATTGTTTCCCCGCTGCTGTCATTGATGGACAACCAGCTTCAGGAGCTGCGGGCAAAACACATTAAAGCAGCCGCCGCCTATAACAGCTTTATGAGTCCGGAGGAAAAATCCCGGGTGCTCCGCCGGCTGTCGTCATTAAAGCTTTTGTATATTTCACCGGAAGCGCTCTCGCTGCCGTTTATTGTTGAACGCTTGAAGGAGGTAAATGTGGTAATGATGGTGGTGGATGAGGCCCATTGTATTTCGCAGTGGGGCCATGAGTTCCGGACAGATTATCTAAAAATCGGGCCGGTGCGGGAAGCTGTCGGCAATCCTTGTATGGCTGCTTTCACTGCCACTGCAACACCGGAAGTACAGCTCGACATTAAAAAGCAGCTGCGGATGGAGGAACCGGCAGAGTATATTCATTCCGTGGACCGGGTGAACATCGCTCTGTTTGTTCAAAGATGCACCAGCGAGCGGGAAAAAAAGAAAGAATTGGTCCGTATCATCCAGAATGCCCCGGGCCCCGGTCTGGTGTATGTTACCAGCCGGAAAAAATGTGAAGAATTGAAAAAGCTGCTCCAAGAAGAAAGCGCCCACCAGGTGGAGGCTTACCACGGAGGACTTGATAATGAGGCAAGGCTGATGATTCAGCAGCAGTTCTTACACGGCGATCTGGATGTAGTAGTATGTACAAACTCCTTTGGCATGGGATTAAATAAAGCTGATGTTGAATTTGTGCTTCATTATCATTTCCCAAAAGATGCAGAATCCTACATTCAGGAAATCGGAAGAGCGGGAAGGGACGGAAGGCAGGCATGGGCCACAGTACTGTACCTGGAGGAGGATATTATTATTCCACAGATGCTGATGGAATCCGAGCTTCCCCCCGTGGATGAGCTTGACGCTGCCTGGGAGACGGCAGCCAGCAGCCGGCAGGAAGAAACAACTGCCGACTTGATCAATAAGCTGGGATGGACAGAGACCGCTGCCCGTTTTCTCGCATTTTACCTTGAGAAACATCCCCGAAAACGAAAAAGTGAACTTCTTGAAGACCTGGAAGAAAAGGTGCAGCAGCGGCGGTTTGAAAAGGAAAAAAAGCTGAAGGTTATGGTACAATGGTTAGAAAACAGCAATACCTGCCGGAGACGTTTATTGTTGCAGGTTTTTGGGGAAGCATTAATGAAACGCCCCGACCCATGCTGCGATATATGCGGGAGTACTATTCCTGTTCGTAAGCAGCCGGGAAATGAAAAAGAAAAAGTAACAGCTCCGTGGGAAATGCGACTGCAGGAGCTGTTTTTCGGAAAGGAGAGGGAGCATGAATAAAACACGTATGGAGAGGCGAAATGCTGGTTCAAATGCAGAACAGCCGGAAACAGAGCGAAGCCGACTCGGACGCCGCCGGAGTAGTACGGGCGAAGAACCTTCGAGTGAAGCCGGGCAGGAAGCAGCTTCAAGACGTTCACGCTATGCGGGCAGGAAAGAAGAACCGGAGGAGGAAGAACCGCCAATGCTCACCCTTCCTCATACGCTGTTGGCTGCGTTCATATTTATCGTAATTACAGCCCTCGCCTCGCCGTTCATTATAAGTATGTTTCAGTAGCAGGGAACGCCGTGGAAGTTTCTGTCAGTGGTGAAGATAGGAGGAGACCGGCAAAGCAGGCAATTACACCTAAAATCATTAATATAAATGGCCAGGTAAGTGGTTTTTTTCTAAATAAGAAATATAAAAGCAAAAAAAAGCCTCCTCCAAATAAAGCGGCTCCTGCTAAAAAGACAATAAGATCCATTGTTTGATACCTTCTTTCCGGTCAATTTTTTCCTTACATAAGTATAGCGGAGATAAGCGGTGTGCGTATACTCGTTTTTAAATTGTCCGGAAACGTTCAAATTTTATAAAAGAAAAGAGGGGTTCCATCATGAAAAAATGGCTGCTGGCTCCTCTTCTTTTTTCTGTGCTGTATGCCGGCAGGGTCCTGCAGGAGACATGGCAGAATAAAGTAAGAACCCATGAGCTTGAATATGAAAATCTTCCGGCAGAAGTGCAGGGCTTTACCATTTTCTTTATTACCGACATCCACCGGCGGCGGGTGTCGCCAGCGTTGTTCCGGAAGCTCGGCTTGACTCCGGATCTGATTATAATCGGCGGGGACTTGGCTGAAATTGGCGTGTCTGCGGAGCGGATCAGGCAAAACCTTCGTATGCTCCGCAGTTATGCACCGGTTGTGTTTGTGTGGGGAAATCATGACCTGCAGGTGGGCCGCGGATGGCTGAGGCCGCTACTGGAGCAGGAAAGAATCAGTATTCTTGAAAAAAATGTGTATACGTTAAAGGGAACTGCTTTTGCGATTGCTTCCTTTGGGGAGGAACGCTTTTATGAATCCTACCATTATCCAGCGCACGTGCCGGAGGCGGATCTGCTTATCGCCCACAACCCAGAAGCATATTACCGGTACGGGCCCTTCCCGAAACGGGCGGCCTACATGCTTACCGGCCATACCCACGGGGGCCAGATCCGGCTGTTCGGGTGGGGCCCAAAATTAAAGGGCGGCTGGTACCGCGAAAAACATCAGAATCTGTTTATCAGCAACGGCTACGGTACGACTACCATACCGCTGCGCCATGGCGCCCCGGCGGAAACGCACCTGTTTGTACTGACAAACGGTCATTCTTATAGCGAATAAGGGAGTATGAATATGAAAGAGGAAGTAATTATTATCGGGGGCGGCCCCTGCGGCCTGTCGGCAGCTATCGCTTTAAAGCGCCGTGGCATTGATGCGGCAATAATTGAAAAGAAAAATATTGTGCACAGCATTTATGAATATCCTGTCCACCAGACGTTTTTCAGCTCTGCAGATAAACTTGAAATCGGCGGGCACCCTTTTCCAGTGGTAGACCGAAAGCCACGGCGCCAGGAAGCTCTGGTGTATTACCGGAAAGTAGCGGAAGCGGAAAAACTGCGTATATATAACTATGAGGAAGTACAAAAGATCCAGGAAACGGGCAGCGGCTATCTGGTGCAAACCGAAACACTTCAGGGCAGGACCCGGGAGTGGGAAGCTTCGCACGTGATTATAGCCACCGGCTACTACGATAACCCTAATCCTATGAACGTGCCGGGGGAAAATTTGCCGCACGTAAAGCACTACTTTGAAGAAGCTCATCCCCATTTTAATCAGCAGGTCGTTATTATCGGCGGGAGAAATTCGGCTGTGGATGCCGCTCTTGCCCTCGAGCAGGTGAATGCTCAGGTTACAGTGCTTTACCGCGGCTCTGAATATTCCAAAAGCATCAAGCCATGGATTCTCCCGGATTTTCAGGCAATGGTCCGGCGTGGTGCGGCCCGTATGGAATTTGAAGCAGATGTCGTGCGCATTGAGCCGGACCGGGTTATATACAAGCAGGAGGAACGGGAGCGGTCCGTTGCGGCAGATTTTGTTTTTGCCATGACCGGCTACCACCCGTCCCGGGCCTTTTTCCGCCAGCTTGGCATTGCTGTTGACGAACAGTCGGGCCGTCCCTCCTTTGACGAAGAAACGATGGAAACAAACCGGGAAAACATTTATATTGCCGGTGTTATTGCCGCCGGAGATGAAGCAAATGAAATATTTATTGAAAACGGCCGTTTTCACGGTGAACAAATAGCGGAGGATATAGCACGAAAAAAAGCCACTTTGTTTTAACAAACCAGTGGCTTTTTAGTATGAATTAATCCGCCTTATTCGACATGCTCAAAGCAGTCGCGTATTTCCTCGAGTGACCGTTGGTCATCTAGAGCAGCGAGCAGCTTAAGACGCGCTTTCTGGCCGTTAAGACCGTTCGTGAAAATAACGCCCTTTCGCTTCAGCTGATAGCCTCCCCCTTCATAGCTGTAGGTAGCCTGGACCACACCGCTATGGCAGCGGGAGACCAGGACTACAGGAACTTGTTTGGCTATTGAATCCTCCAGCAGCGGCACGACAGTTGGAGGAATGTTCCCCTGGCCGAACGCTTCGATAATGATTCCGTCAAGAGGCTGGTAGAGCAGTGGGGAAAGTAAAGCTGCATCCATGCCGGCTGCCATTTTTAAGAGGAGCACCTTCTTGTTCAGATGGACCGGTGAAAAATGCTCCCGGCTTGCCGGGTAGTGATGGATAAATATTTCATTGTTCGTTACAAAGCCGAGCGGACCGTATTGCGGACTCTGAAATGTGGCGATGTTGGACGAATGGGTTTTTGTAACGTTTTTTGCAGAATGGATCTCTTCGTTTAAAACGACGAGGACGCCGATGCCGCGGGCTTTATCGCTTGCAGCAGTACGGACCGCTGCTAGAAAGTTTTGCGGACCGTCGGCGCTGATTTCATTACTCGAACGCATGGCGCCTGTCACGACAACCGGCAGCTCTTTGTCATGAAAAAGATCAAGTGCGTAGGCGGTTTCTTCAAGCGTATCGGTGCCGTGAGTAATGACGACCCCGTCATATATATCTTCGGACAGCTTTTCAAGCATATGTTCGTGCAAAGAAAGCATATGCTCCGGAGTAATGTGAGGGGAAGGGAGATGTAGAAAATCGCTCGTCACAATTTCAGCAATTTGATTAGCAATGCGGCTCCATTGGCTTAACGGATTATGAAGCCCTGGCTCGACGCCGCTTTCTTCTGTCTGGGTCATGGCGATCGTGCCGCCTGTATGGATAACTAGTATTTTTTTCATTTCAATTCCTCCTCGTCGGCTCTGCTGGACTGTCATTATTCTTTTACGAATCTGAACATAGCATGATACGATACGTTTAACAAGAGAGGGTGAGAACGAAAGGTGATCGCACTGATTATGGCGGCCCTGGCGCCGGCTGTCGCTTTACTGCTATATTTTACATTAAAACGCCGGGCGGACGTGGAGCGGAGGCTGCCGGTCATCCGGGCGTTTGTCATCGGGGTGCTGATCGTGTTTCCAGTGCTTGTAATCGAGCACGCGCTCGAAACAGAAGGAGTAGGCATGCCGCTTTTCGCGGCCCAGTACACTCAGGCCGCTGTATTGGAGGAAGGAATTAAATTTTTCCTTTTATATACATTTGTGCTGCGTTTTGCTCCGATTAAAAATACTTATGATGGCGTTATATACGGACTTTCCCTGTCGCTTGGATTTGCTTCGCTCGAAAATATTTTGTACTTAATTGCAAACGGCATTGAAACAGCGGTTACAAGAGCTCTTCTGCCTGTAACGGTTCATGCGCTCCTCGGGGTGATCATGGGATATTATGCGGTATCGGCTAAGCGCGCCTCTCGCCATGGCAGGAGGTTATTCTCTTTTTTTCTTGCCCTTGCCATTCCGCTTATCTTTCACGGGCTGTATGATTATATATTAAGTGCTTCTTTAGCCAATATTCTGTATTATCTCATACCGTTCATGCTATTTTTATGGTGGTTTGCGTTGTCAAAGGCTAATAAAGCCAATGCGAAATAACAACTCGAAAGGACGAAGCTACTATGTCAGAAGACCGCCGCTACCGCGTTGTTATCCGCTGCCCGAAATGCGGCGAAAAGTATATTCTACGTGGCAGAAAGAACACCAACGGGGAAATGGAAACGGGTTTTCGCCGCTGTGTCTGCGGCAATGAAAGCCAGCTGCATATTGATATTGCGCCGGAGTAAAATGGTGACTTGCAATATCGATTCGTTTCATGTACTTTGGAAAGTAATCATATAACGTTTCTTATCAAGAGAGATGGAGGGATCGGCCCTTGGAAGTCTCAGCAACCAGCTGCAAAAGATGCGGTCAGGTGCTAACTCCTGCAAGCTGTGCTTGCGAGATGAGAAGAAGTATTGCATGCCAAGGTCTTCTTCTGTCTACGGAAGAAGGCCTTTTCGTACATTTAATGCATTAATTTTAGAGAAATGAGGGCTGTGACATGTCAAAGCAACTGCAGATAGAAACCATCCTTGCACAACTGGGGAATAATTCCGACCCGCGGACCGGTGCAATAAACCCTCCTGTTTATTTTTCCACAGCGTATAAACATACAGGTATTGGAGAGTCCACGGGATACGACTATTCCCGGACGGCGAACCCGACGAGAGATCTTCTCGAAAATGGTATCGCCGCGCTCGAAGGAGGTAAACAGGGGTTTGCTCTCAGCTCGGGGATGGCTGCTATTCAGACGCTGTTTGCGATCTTTGAAACCGGTGATGAAGTGATTGCAACAAGCGATATTTACGGCGGTACGTACCGTCTGTTTGAAGAAGGATGGCGGCGCTGGGGCGTGACGGTTACATACGGTGACCCGAGGGATCTTGAAGCATTCGAACAGCTGATTACCGGGAAAACGAAGGCGCTGTTTATTGAGACACCGACGAACCCGCTGATGCAGGAAGCGGATCTGAAGGAACTGTCACTGCTCGCGAAAAAGCACGGGGCCTGGCTTATTGTAGACAATACGTTTTATACCCCGGTACTTCAGCGCCCAATCGAAGAAGGCGCTGACATTGTAGTACACTCGGCCTCGAAATATTTAGGAGGGCATAATGATCTGATTGCCGGCCTGATTGTATCCAACGTGGACGAGCTCTCCGAAAAAATTGGTGCGCTTCAGAACGGCATGGGGACAATTTTAAGCCCGTTTGATTCCTGGCTGCTCATGCGCGGTATGAAAACCTTAAAGCTCCGCATGAAGCAGCATACAGAAAACGGGAAGGCGATCGCAGAGTATCTCAGCCGCCATGAAAAGATAACGGATGTGCTTTACTCCGGACGGGGAGGCATGCTTTCCTTCCGTCTCGAAAACGAAGAGTGGGTGGACTCGTTTTTGCGAAATATAAAAATCATTACTTTCGCAGAAAGCCTGGGCGGAGTTGAAAGCTTTATCACGTATCCGGCCACGCAGACACATGCCGACATGCCAGAGGCAGTAAGGGTTAACAACGGCGTAGATAACCGGCTGCTTCGTTTCAGCATCGGCATCGAAGATAAAGACGATTTAATTGAGGATCTCGAGCAGGCGCTAAGGGCGCTGTAACTAACAACCAGGAGAGGGGCAAAGCTATGAACGTACTCAAAAAACTCAGTTCCTCAATTTTGATCGGCGACGGGGCAATGGGGACGTATCTTTATCAGAAAGGCTATAAGGGTTCGTTTGAAGCCATGAACCTGACCAGTCCAGATACTGTGGAGCGCGCTCACCGGGAATATGCAGAGGCCGGGGCAGATATCCTTCAAACGAATACTTACGCTGCCAACCGGGTGAAGCTTGAAGGCTATGAGCTTGAAGATAAAGTGTTGGATATTAACCGTGCCGGCGTGCAGCTTGCAAGAAAAGCAGCAGGTGAAACAGCGTATGTATTTGCTACAGTTGGAGGCATTAAAGGCGTCCAGGTAAGTGAATATTCGGATGAATATTTGAGAAATGCGCTGCAGGAGCAAGTGGATGTCTTTTTGGCGGAGCCGGTGGACGGCCTGCTGCTTGAAACGTTCTATGACCTGCCAGAGCTTCTGCAGGTTGTCCGCTACATCCAGAGTAAGGATGCAGAAATCCCGGTTATCGCCCAGGTGGCGCTTGGAGACGTTGGCGTTATGCACGGCGGGGTGCAGATCAGTGAAGCTTTCAGCCGGCTCGAGGACGCCGGCGCTTCAGTGGTCGGTCTCAACTGCCGTATGGGCCCGTATCATATATTGAAATCCCTTGAGCAGGCAGAATTGACCGGAAAGGCGTATTATTCCGCCTACCCTAACGCCAGTCTGCCAAACTGGTACGATGGCCGGTATGTCTACCAGTCCAATCCCGAGTACTTTTATAAACAGGCATTCCGCTTTAAAGAACAAGGCGTACGTTTGATAGGCGGCTGCTGCGGCACAACCCCCGAACACGTGCGCATGATAGCGGAAGCAGTGAAACACGACGTGCCGGAAAAAACTAAGCCTCCAGTGAAGGTGGAGCCCCCAGCAGCTGAGCCCCCAGCTGAAAAGGAACAGTTTGTCCCTCTCCATGAAAAAGTAAAAAATGAAAATACGGTTATTGTAGAGCTGGACCCGCCGAAGAAGCTGAAAACGGGGAAATTTATGCGCGGCTCCCAGGCGCTTCACGACGCTGGGGCGGACGCAGTGACACTTGCCGACAACTCCCTCGCCTCCCCCCGGATCGACAACCTGGCGATGGGGGCGATGCTTAAGCAGCAGAGCTCTGCCCGGCCGCTCCTGCATATTGCCTGCCGGGACCGGAACCTGATCGGTTTGCAGTCCCATCTGCTGGGACTTCATACCATTGGTGTGCGGGATCTGCTTGCCATTACCGGAGATCCTTCCAAGGTGGGGGATTTTCCAGGAGCAAAGTCTGTATATGACGCCAACTCTGTTTCACTCATTTCCCTCATCCGGGAAATGAACGAAGGGCGTCTGTTTTCCGGAAAGTCGCTTGGAGAAAAAACAAATTTCTCCATTGGGGGAGCGTTTAATCCGAACGTGCTTCATATTGATAAAGCCGTGAAACGGCTGGAGAAAAAAGTGAATGCGGGGGCGCATTACTTTATGAGTCAGCCCGTTTATGATGTTAACCGGATTAAAACAATTCACGAAGCGGTCAAGGAACTCGAAGCTCCTGTATTTATCGGAATAATGCCTCTAGTGAGCGCTGGAAATGCAGAGTTTCTTCACAATGAAGTGCCGGGCATTCAGTTAACAGACGATACGCGAAAGCGAATGGCAGCCTGCGGGAATGATGCTGAAGCAGCCAAACGGGAAGGAATCGCTATTGCGAAAGAACTGATTGATGAAACACTCCGGTACTTTAACGGTATTTATTTAATTACGCCGTTTCTGCGCTATGAAATTACGGCTGAACTGACAAGGTATGTGCGGGAGCAGACGGAAGCTGGCGTTACAGAAATTTAACAGTTTTTCCTTTCGTCCGACATATAATATAAAAGGGGTTTTAGCTATTGTACGAAATTGGAAGCGTTTGGCATTTGCATGAAAACATAAATACAAAGGAACCGCATGACAATAAGGTTCAATACAAATCCCAGCTGCTTGATGCAGATGAAAATACGTTTACAATTGCTTTGCCCGCGGACCAGGAAACCGGGAAAAGCATTTCTTTTCAGGCAGGCAGAGCAGTGCATGTTTGGTATGTTGGAGAAGACAGTGCTGTTTATTCATTCCGTTCAACGGTCCTTTCCCGGCTAAAGGGGCAAATACCGGCATTAATCATTAAACGTCCAGAAAAAAAAGAATGGCAGCGTGTCCAGCGCAGAAACTATGTACGTGTCGACACGAGCGTTAATGCAGCTGTCCACGGATCTTCCCGGCCGTTTACAACTGTGACGGTAAATGTGAGCGGTGGTGGATGCATGCTCATTGTGCCGCCAAAAGCAAAACTGATGGAAGAGGAGCACGTACAAATCACGCTGGCTTTCCCGATGGAAGATGGCTCAATGCAATATTTGCAGTGTTCCGCTGCAGTAAGAAGAGTACTTGAAAAAGAAGAGCGGAGGCCAAAGCGGGCAAGCATGGAGTTTTTGGAGATTACTGAAAAAGAGCGCCAGGCAGTGATCAGGTACTGCTTTGAGCGGCAGCGTGCAGCAGCGAATCAGGAAAAACGAGTAAGGAGTTAAGAAACTAAAGGCCGCAGAAGCGGTCTTTTTACTGTCTCTTTTGAATAGGAGAAAATAAAAAGTTCAGGCGGAACAATATATGCAAACCGTGCGAAATATGTTAGTTTTGAAAATGATGGGCAAAGGCTACATGTTCAACAATCTAATGGGCGGGGTGCAGGAGGATGAGGAAAATCAATATTGCAATCGACGGGCCGGCCGGTGCTGGAAAGAGCACTGTATCGAAAGGATGTGCCGTACAGCTTGATTATACATACATCGATACAGGGGCGATGTACCGGGCGCTCTCATTAAAGGCGCTGCGGACGGGCACGCCGCTTGATGACGGCGAAAAAATGACGGAGCTGTTAAAAAGCACAAGCATCCGTCTCGTCGGTAATCCGAAGGTAAGTGAAGTTTACTTGGACGAGGAAAACGTATCGGAGGCTATTCGCACGAGCGAAGTTGACAGCGTGGTCTCTCTAACTGCGGCTCATCTTGGAGTACGCGAAGAAATGGCTGTTAAGCAGCGGCGGCTTGCAGCAGAAAAAAGCGCGGTACTTGACGGACGGGACATCGGCACGACTATCCTTCCGGATGCGGAATTGAAAATATTTTTAATCGCCTCTGTACAGGAACGTGCACTGCGCAGGTACAAGGAGATGCAGGAGCGCGGAAAACCGGCAGATTACGAAGAAATTTATGAAGCAATCATTCACCGGGATGAGCTTGATAAAGCCAGAGAGCATTCACCGTTAAAAAAAGCAGCGGATGCTGTGGAAATTGATACAACGGTGCTGACTGTACCCGAGGTTATCAGTAAAATCACGGCGCTCGCGGAGGAGAAGGTGAATCAGTCACATGATGTATAATATCGTAAAGTATTCTGCCTACTTCCTTGCGGTTATTCTTATGCGGGTCCGGGTCACCGGAAGAGAAAATATCCCAAAGGAAGGTCCCGTCCTGCTTTGTTCGAATCACATTAGCAACTTTGATCCGCCTCTGCTCGCCACCCATATTCGCAGAAAAGTGCACTTTATGGCTAAAAGCGAACTGTTTAATAAAAAAGTTCTCGGTTTTATTATGTATTTTGTCGGAGCCTTTCCCGTCCGCAGAGGCGTGGTAGACCGAAAGTCATTAAAACAGGGAATTCAATTTTTAAACGAGGGACAGGTTTTATGTCTTTTTCCTGAGGGTACTAGGAGTAAAAGCGGGGAAATAGGAAAAGGATTAACCGGCGCCGGTTTTTTCGCCCTCCGTTCAGACGCGGCAGTAGTTCCAGTAGCCATCAGCGGCCGCTGCGGTTTGTTTAGGCGTGTGAACGTAGTGATAGGCCGGCCGGTACCCATGCAGGACCTTCGGACGAATAAAGCGAAAGCTGAAGAAGCAACCGAAGTAATCATGGAAGAAATTAAAGCCGTTCATCAGCAGGCGAAGACCGGTTAATTTCCTTGAAATCCCCAAAACCCCATAGACAGGATTTTAGGACACTGAAGGAGGCAATGGTCAATGGCAGATGAAATGAACAATGAACTAGAAGGAATGAAAGAGTTTAACGTGGGAGATATTATCACTGCCACAGTAACAAAAGTAGAAGAAAAGCAAGCGTATGCAGATGCAGGATACAAAGTTGATGCGGTTATTCCGATCAGTGAACTTTCCAGCCTGCATGTAGAGAAAGTAGACGATGTGCTTAAGGAAGGAGATCAGCTCGAATTCAAAGTGACAAAAATGGAAGATGATGAGCTGGTTCTCTCCCGCCGGGCAGCACTTGCTGATAAATCCTGGGGCGAGCTTCAGGAAAAATATGAATCCGGCGATGTCATTGAAGCCCAGGTGGCTGAAATTGTCAAAGGCGGGCTTGTCGTCGATTTAGGCGTGCGTGGCTTTATCCCGGCTTCGCTCGTGGAAAGATACTATGTGGAAGACTTTTCAGATTATCAGGGAAAAACATTAAGACTAAAAATTGCAGAAATAGATCCGGAAGAAAACAAGCTGATTTTATCGCAGCGTGCCGTTCTGGACGAGGAGGCCGAAGTGAAGAAGAAAGAAGTACTTGAAAACTTGAATGTAGGAGATACGGTGAAAGGAACAGTGCAGCGCCTGACTAACTTTGGTGCATTTGTGGATGTCGGCGGTGTCGACGGTCTTGTCCACATTTCGCAGATGGCCCATCACCGTGTGGAATCACCAGGAGAAGTCGTTAACGAAGGCGATGAGATTGAAGTAAAAATCTTGGCTGTTGATCCGGACAGCGAAAGAGTATCTCTGTCGATTAAAGATACCCTCCCTGGACCGTGGACAACTATTGAAGGACAAATTGAAGCCGGCGATGTTATCGACGGTCATGTAAAACGGCTTGTCAGCTTCGGCGCATTCGTTGAAGTGGCTCCCGGAGTAGAAGGCCTTGTCCACATTTCCCAAATCGCGAACCGTCACATCGGAACGCCGGGAGAGGTGCTTGAAGAAGGTCAGGCAGTAACGGCTAAAGTGCTTGATATTAACCCTGCCGAGCACCGTATTTCGTTAAGCATCAGAGAGCTTGAGAGCGCCGAGACCAGTGATTCGAAAGTTCAAAGCGAATACGAAGCACCGGAAGAAGATCATGCTGGCTTCTCCCTCGGAGATATGGTCGGCGATCAGTTGAAAAAATATAAAAAGTAAGGAGATTTGCTTGTGTCGCGGGCTAGGCGGAAACAGGATCACATTGAATATGCTTTATCCACAGGTTTTTCAGCCGAAAGCAGTTTAGATGACATTCAATTTGTCCATCAGAGTCTGCCTGACTCAGCTTCTCTTTATACAGATGCATCAGTAGAAATCGGCGGACTTTCCTTAAGTTCGCCGATTCTTATTAATGCAATGACAGGTGGCGGCGGCGATGAAACAGCCGCTGTTAATGCGTCACTGGCAGAAGCTGCAGCAGCAACCGGCGTTGCTATGGCAGTCGGGTCTCAAACATCGGCGATCAAAAACGAACAGGAATCCTATACATACAAAATCGTCCGCGAAAAAAACCCTGATGGCGTTATTTTTGCCAATACAGGAAGTGAAGTTAGCGTGGAGCAGGCTGCGCAGGCAGTAGAAATGATTCAGGCGGATGCCCTTCAGATTCATTTAAACGTTATTCAGGAACTTGTTATGCCGGAAGGAGACAGGGATTTTCAGGGAGCCCTGGAGCGGATTAAGCGTATTGCTGAAGGTCTTTCTGTACCGGTTATTGTAAAAGAAGTAGGATTTGGTATCTCCTTTGAAACAGCAGCCAAACTGCGTAGTTCCGGAGTGGTCATCATTGATGCGGGAGGCAGTGGAGGCACTAACTTTTCCATGATTGAAAATAAAAGGAGAAACCAGCCATTTGCTTTTTTCGATCAATGGGGCATACCGACAGCAGCTGCCATTGCTGAAACAGTGCATGCTTGGCACCCCGGAAGCGTGATCGGCTCAGGCGGAGTGCGGCACGGTCTGGACATCGCAAAAATTATCGCCCTTGGAGGCAGTGCAAGCGGTATGGCAGGGGCGGTTCTGCGGGAAGCTAAAAATCACGGAGCGGATGGAGCCGCTGCTTTTCTTCGCCAGACCCAGGAAGAACTGAAAATAGTGATGACGGCGGTGGGAGCACAAAATATTGAGGAGCTGAAAAGAGCTCCGGTAGTCCTGCGCGGAGAGACAGCCTACTGGCTGAAAGAACGCGGAATTGACACGACTGTCTACAGCCGGCGTTCAATATAAAGGCAGAAAAGCAACCAGGCGCAACAAACGTGCCTGGTTCTTTCCTTGTTTTAAGGCTTGATGCAAATTTGGGGGCGAGGAACGGTTCTGTTTCGTGTTATGATAATGAAGATAGATTTAGAGACAGAAAGGAATCAAAATGATGGTAAAACCTACAGTTGCCATTGTCGGCAGGCCAAATGTCGGCAAATCAACAATATTTAACCGCATTATCGGAGAACGAATGGCTATCGTCGAAGACGAGCCTGGGATTACAAGAGATAGACTTTACGGAGAGGGCGAATGGCTTCACCGCTTCTTTCACGTAATTGACACCGGAGGCATTGAACTAAACGATGAACCACTGCTCACGCAAATCCGGGAACAGGCAAAGCTTGCCATTGATGAAGCAGACGTCATTATTTTTATCGTGAATGGCCGGGATGGTATTACGGCTTCTGATGAAGAAGTGGCAGATATTCTGCTTCGGTCTAAGAAACCAGTCATCACGGCTGTGAATAAAATAGACAATTATGAAATGCGGGAGCAGATGTACGAATTCTATTCGCTTGGTCTTGGAGAAGTATTTCCGATTTCAGGCTCCCATGGCCTCGGCCTCGGAGATCTGCTTGATGAAGTACTCGAACGTTTTCCTGTGGAGGAAGAAGAAGAAAAGGACGATGACACGATTCATATGGCTGTCATTGGCCAGCCAAATGTTGGTAAATCCTCTCTCGTGAATGCAGTGCTGGGCGAAGAACGGGTAATTGTGAGCGATATCCCTGGTACGACGAGAGATGCGGTGGATACAGAGTTTGAAAAAGACGATCAAAAATACAGCATTATTGATACAGCGGGTATGCGCCGGCGGGGAAAAGTGTATGAAAAAGCAGAAAAATACAGTGTCCTCCGGGCGATGCGGGCCATGGAACGGGCCGATGTCGCCGTAGTGGTGCTTGACGGCGAAGCAGGTATCCGGGAGCAGGACAAAAAAGTAGCTGGCTATGCGCATGACTCTGGCCGGGCGATTGTTATTGTAGTCAATAAATGGGATGTAATAGAAAAAGACGACAAAACAATGCACCGGTTTACCGAAGAAATACGGGAAGAATTCCAGTTTCTGGACTATGCACCGATCGTTTTCCTTTCTGCCAAAACCAAGCGGAGAATGCAGAACCTTCTGCCGGTAGTGCGTCAGGTGGCTGAAAACCATCACGTGCGGGTGCCTACCAACGTTCTGAATGAAGTGATCATGGACGCAGTGATTATGAATCCGACACCTACCCACAGTAATAAACGCCTGCGTATTAATTTTGCAACACAAGTGGCCTCCGGGCCTCCGGTTATCGTATTGTTTGTAAACGACCCGGAGCTTCTGCATTTTTCATATCGCAGATATTTGGAAAACAAATGCCGCGAAGCTTTCTCGTTTGAAGGCACCCCGCTTCGGATTGTAGCCAGAAAGAAAAACGAATAGCAGCCGGAAATGTTTGGTAAGGGGAGAGTGCAATGGGAGTAGTTCTTGCAGTTGTGATTGGTTATCTAATTGGCTCAATTAGTTTTAGTTATCTATTTGTTCAGCGGATAAAGAAGGTGGACGTCCGTTCTGTAGGAAGCGGCAATGCCGGCGCTACTAATACCCGGCGGGTACTAGGAACGAAATGGGCGGTAGTGGTACTTCTTTTGGATGTGCTGAAGGGAATGGCGGCCGTCTGGCTAGGCTTCTTTTTACAATGGACAGCTTCGACTTTGCTGCCGGGCTTTTTGTCATTAAGCCAGGTGGATGGCCTGGCACCCGCTCTTGGGGGACTGGCTGCTGTACTTGGCCATAACTGGCCGGTTTATTTTGGGTTCCGGGGCGGTAAGGGAGTAGCAACGGCCATTGGGGTCATCAGTGTACTTGTTTTTTTCCCGGCTATCTATGTCGGTATTATAGCCATTGCGGCCATTGCAATAACTGGCTACGTGTCGCTTGGGTCACTGTTGTTTGCTGTTTTGACTCCGGTTGCCGTCTTTTATACCCAGTCGACCAACGACCATCCAGAGACCTATTTGTATCTAACCGTTTTCCTCGGCCTTCTGTCGATATGGAAGCACCGCACAAATATCGTCCGCCTGCTGCGCGGCAATGAAAGTTCATTGTATAAAAAAAGCAGGGAAGGATAAAAGGAGTTAAAAACATGAAGAAACAGGCAGCTGTTATTGGGGCTGGGAGCTGGGGGACGGCCCTGGCTTCCGTCTTAGGCCAAAACCAGCACACAGTACGTCTTTGGTGCCGCAGGGAAGCACTGGCTGAAGAAATCAACACGGCACACAAAAACGAAGGTTATTTAAAAGGCATCGTACTGCCCGACAACATCGTGGCTACCACTGACATGAAGGAAGCGGCCGAAAAGGCCTCTTATATTGTGCTGGCGGTCCCGAGCGGCGCAGTCAGAAAAATCGCCCGCAAGTTAATGCCCTACCTTCACGAGGACACCATTGTCGTCCACGCAGCTAAAGGCATTGAACCGGAATCGTTTTTAAGAGTGTCACAGATTCTGAAAGAAGAGTGGGCGGATCTTTCTTTTCGAGGAATGGCAGTACTTTCAGGCCCCAGCCATGCGGAAGAAGTAGCAGAGCAGCAGCCGACCACTGTCGCGGTATCCGGCACCTCTGAACAAGTTCAGACCCTTGTACAGGAATTGTTTATGAACCAGGCTTTTCGAGTATACACAAATGATGATTTTCTTGGCGTTGAGCTTGGCGGGGCGTTGAAAAATATTATTGCTCTGGGCATTGGGCTTACTTCAGGTCTCGGGTACGGCGATAATGCAAAAGCTGCTTTAATGACGAGAGGACTGGCGGAAATCACCCGCCTCGGTACTCATTTGGGGGCTTCGCCGTTAACCTTTACCGGCCTTTCCGGCCTTGGGGATTTGATCGTTACTTGTACAAGTGAACATAGCCGGAACTGGCGTGCGGGGAATCAAATCGGGTCGGGTAAAAGCCTTGAAGATGTGCTTGAACAAATGGGTATGGTTGTCGAAGGCGTGCGCACCACTGAAGCTGTGTACCACTGGTCCCGGGAACTCGGAGTAGAGATGCCGATTACCGAAGGGCTGTACAAGGTACTGTTTGAACACGTGCCGCCGGAAAACATGGCGAAATCCCTGATGGAGCGTGGGAAGAAGAATGAAAAAGAGCACTCCATCATGCTGCTTGATAATAATTAATGCGCCATTCAGATCCAAAGGCACCTTTTTTGCTTTCTAAAAGGGCTTATGCTAAAATTTTTCAAGACAAATAGCAGCAGTTGAAGGCAGCAGAAGTTGATTGGAGGACTTACGGTGGCTAATTTCGATCACGAAAAAATAAAAGAAGGTGTCAAGCTGATTCTCGAAGGAGTAGGCGAAGATGCCGGTCGTGAAGGACTGCTTGATACTCCGGACAGAGTAGCGAGGTTGTATCAGGAAGTTTTTGCCGGGCTGCACGAATCAGCCGATGAGCATTTGAAAACTGTATTTGGGGAAGACCATGAGGAACTGGTTCTGGTAAAGGATATTCCATTTTTTTCGATGTGTGAACATCATTTAGTTCCTTTTTTTGGAAAAGCACACGTAGCTTATATCCCTAAAGGCGGAATGGTAACAGGTCTCAGTAAGCTGGCACGGACCGTAGAAACGATCGCCAAGCGTCCACAGCTTCAGGAGCGCATCACCTATACGATCGCCAACGAAATTGTATCCACGCTCGAACCGCACGGTGTGATGGTGGTGCTTGAAGCAGAACATATGTGCATGACGATGCGCGGCGTGAAAAAGCCGGGATCGATGACGGTGACATCTGCGGTGAGAGGAACATTTGAAAAAGATCAGGCAGCAAGAAGTGAAGTTCTGTCTCTTATCAAGCATTGAAAATAGCAGATAATTATCAGGCGCCTGCAGAGAGCGGGCGCTTTACCATGAACGCAAACCGAAATCAGGGAGGGTCTTAAATGCAGAACGGAGATGATTTTATCGTTATCCGTGCAGAAGAAGATGGTGTCAATGTCATGGGTTTGACCCGCGGCAAGGATACCCGTTTTCATCATCTGGAAAAATTGGACGGTGGAGAAGTACTCATCGCCCAGTTTACCGAGCATACGTCTGCGATTAAGGTACGCGGCAATGCGATTATACAGACGAGCTACGGGGAAATGAAGGCAGGAAGCAAGGAAGATTAAAGCATTCTCTCTTGGAAATAAAGAGGCTGTGCTATAATTGGAGAGCAGAGAATGCGAGAAATGAAATCAACAGCATTTAAGGGGTTGGGGGGAGCGGCATGAACGACTACTGGACACAATGTGCAGAGGAAATAAAAAAAGAGTTTCAGCGCCTGACCCAGCATTCGTATATTGAGCAGAAAATCGGGCTGCCGGAAGCGCACGAAGAAACGATCTATCTGCTGCTGGAAGCGCTAAGGGAAACCAAAGTTTCCCAGGAGCAGGCAGTGGAACAAATCGCTGCTGTGCTGCTCGTACAGTCAGCGTTTAAAGCTCATGAACAAATTCAGCTCCATAATGACGGAGACGACAAAAAGATAAGGCAGCTGACGATTCTAAATGGCGATTTAATGAGCAGTCTCTACTACCGCTTGCTAAGCACTGTCTTCCATCAGGAGATCCTTCTGATCTTTACATCAGCAATCCGAAGCATGAACGAGGCAAAAATGAAGCTGCATTTTGGGGAATGCCGGGATTTTGCCGATATGCTCCAAACATTGAGAACGGGCGAAGCAGGAATTGTGGAAGCAGTCACTCGTTTTTACGGACGAGAGCATCTGGCAGTAGCTTCTTCATCTATATTCGCCTTGAAAAGGCTTATGCATGAACGGGAGTGGTTTGACCGCAGTGAAGAATTTTCTGCCTGTGCCGTTCAGGTGCAGCACTGGGAATGTCAATCACAGAACGCCCAGCAAATACTAAAACAATTAATCGATCAAGAACACAGCTTTTTTCATCAGCATGTTAAACAAGACGATCAACTTTCAACTGCGCTGCAGTCGTTGATGGATGAATGGATAGCTGTAGGTATTGAGTAAAGAGGGGTTTCAATAATGGCTACCCAAAAAGAAAAAAAAGTATATCAAGTATTTCAGTCCATCTCAGGCAGCTACGATCACATGAACAGCGTGATCAGCTTCCGGCTGCATAAGCTCTGGCGGAAAAAAACGATGAAGCAGATGAACGTCCGACGCGGAACAACCGCGCTTGATTTATGCTGCGGGACAGCAGACTGGACTATTCAGCTGGGTAAAGCAGCAGGGCCAGGCGGCGGTGTCACCGGGATCGATTTCAGCGAAAAGATGCTCGAAGTCGGACGGGAAAAAATTCAACGGGAACAGCTTGCAAACATTGATTTGATACACGGAAATGTGAACAACCTGCCATTTGAGGATAACTCGTTTGATTACGTTACAATAGGCTTTGGTCTGCGTAATGTATCGGACTATCTGCGGGTGCTGAAGGAAATGCAGCGGGTGTTAAAGCCTGGCGGAACCGCAGTATGCCTGGAAACATCCTGGCCGGAAAACAATGTAGTAGAAAAATTCTATTCGTTTTACTTTCAATCGGTTATGCCGATAGTAGGTAAGGTATTAATTAATCGGTACGAGGAATACCGCTGGCTGCAGGAGTCGACCATGGCATTCCCATCAAAAGAAACGCTCGGGGTAATGTTCATGGAAGCAGGATTCAGCCAGGTACAGATGTCTCCTTTTTCTGCCGGAACGGTCTGTGCCCATATTGCACGGAAAAAATGATAAGATGATAATAATAAGGAAGTTGAACCAATGAGTAAACTTAAAACTATTTTAGAAATGATTAAATTTGAACATACCGTATTTGCCCTCCCATTTGCATTTTTGGGAGCGGCGCTCGGCGGCCTCATGATCAACGGAGCCTGGCCGTCCATTGCTGACTGGATCTGGATTACACTTGCAATGTTTGGCGCACGAAGCGCTGCAATGACATTGAATCGCCTGATCGATGCAGAAATAGATGCCCGCAATCCTAGAACGGAAACACGTGCCATCCCTGCTGGAGACGTTTCAAGAGGTCAAGCCATTTTGTTTGTGCTTGGTTCTTTTTTTATTTTATTTATCGCTGCCTTCCAGTTAAACATGCTGGCCGTTTATCTGCTGCCAATCCCTGTCTTTTTTATGACTCTGTATTCCTACACAAAACGTTTTACTTGGCTCTGCCACGTGTTTTTAGGGGTAACAATCGGAATCGCTCCGCTCGGAGGATGGGTCGGAGCAACAGGCACACTGCAGCCGGAGGCTTTTTTGCTGTTTGCGGCAGTAGCGATGTGGATTGGTGGATTTGATATTATTTATGCTACGCAGGATGCGGAATACGATAAGCGCGTCGGCCTAAAGTCTATTCCGGCCCGCTTCGGGATTACGAAAGCACTTTATATCTCCCGGGGTTTTCATCTTGTCAGCCTTATTTCACTTTTGATTTTGTATCTGCTTTCCCCGCTCAGTTGGTTCTACCTTCTCGGTCTAGCCGCCGCCGCAGCGGTCATGATTTACGAACATTCCCTGGTGAAGCCTTACGATCTGTCAAAGGTTGGTGTAGCTTTTTTTCCTATGAATGGAATCATTAGTATCGTGATATTGGTATTTACCCTCGGGGATATTTTAATGTAAAAGCTTGCTTAGCATATTTGAAGATGTATACGATTTGGAGAGATGGTTATGTCCATAACAATGGGAGAAATCGCTTATACGAATGCAAAACCGTTTTTTTATTATCTTGACCGGCAAAAGCTGCTTCAGGAAGGAGTCCAATTCGAACAGGACGTTCCGGCATCGCTGAACCGGAAGCTCGAAGAACAGAAACTGAGCGGAAGCGCCGTTTCTTCGTTTGCTTTTGGCTCGAGCATACGTGCTCTTTCGCTTCTGCCTTCTGTTTGTGTAGCTTCTGTGGGGAAGGTAAGGTCCATTCTGTTCTACTCCAGGTACCCGGTTGACGAGCTTTCGGGAAGACGGATTGCTTTGACCTCGACAAGCGCCACCAGCGTTCATCTGCTGAAAATCATTCTGCAGGAATTCTACCAGGTGACAGAGGCAGATTACCAGACACAGACCCCGGACCCAGTGAAAATGAAAGAACAGAACGACGCTTACCTTTTAATTGGCGACGACGCCATTAAAGCTTCATGGGAAGAGAGTGATTGGTTCCAGTACGACCTCGGCGAATTGTGGTATGCTCATACCGGGCTTCCAATGGTTTATGCCGTATTTGCTGTCCAAAATGATTCGTTTCAGCAGAATGAGAGTACGTGGACAGTGCTTTACCAGAATTTTTTACAGAGCCGCCAGAAAGCTGAACGAGATAATTTTACCGGCATGGCCGCTGAGTACAGCCAGCAGCTTGGAGGGAGCAGTGCTTACTGGCAGGAGTACTTCCGGGGCCTTCATTTCACGCTTGGGACCAAAGAACAGGAAGGCCTGCTTTATTATTACCATCTCGCTTATAAGTATGGGTATTTAAATGAAGCAGTTGAAAGTTTAGATATTTTGCAGCCGGGAGACGAGGTGCATTATTTATTTTGAAGGTGAATAAGATGAAGCTGATGGATCTGTACAGAGACTTGAAACCGGATATAAAAGTGATTGAAAAGACGCTCGAGGAAGCGGTGGATTCGAAGCATGCCGTCTTAACAGAAGCGTCGAATCATTTATTGAAAGCTGGGGGCAAGCGCATCCGGCCGGTTTTAGTGTTGTTAAGCGCGAAATTTGGAAATTATGATATCGGGCACATTAAGCACGCTGCTGCCTCGCTCGAACTGATACACATGGCTTCTCTTGTTCATGATGACGTGATAGATGATGCCGAACTGCGTCGGGGTGAACCTACAGTGAAAGCCGCGTGGGACAATAAAGTAGCAATGTATACTGGCGATTACATCTTTGGTAGTGCGGTCGAACGGGCTGCTTATTACCGGGACCCAGTTATTAACCGGATTATCTCGAAAACGCTGATCGAAATATGCGTAGGAGAGATCGAACAGATTCGCGATCAGTATAACTGGGATCAGCCGCTGCGTACTTATCTGCGAAGAATCCGGAGAAAAACAGCGGTATTGATTGCTGCCGGATGTGAACTTGGAGCTGCTAGTGCCGGAGCGTCGAAGCAAACACAGTGCCAGCTTTACCGCTACGGTTATCACCTTGGCATGTCCTACCAGATTATCGATGACATTCTTGACTTCACCGGCAGTGAAAAAGAGCTCGGAAAGCCGGCCGGCGGTGACCTGAGGCAGGGAAATGTAACGCTCCCTGCGCTGTTTGCCATGTATCACAATCCCCATCTACAGGAAGAAATTAGTGCGGCCATTCTGGAAGAGAGGGTAGACGAAGAGCAGGTCTCCCGAATTCTTTCAAAAATTAACAATTCCGGGGGAATAGAATACGCGAAAGCGATGAGCGAACGGTATCTTGAGAAAGCATATGAAGCCATTGCTACTTTGCCGGAAATAGAGGCAAAGGACTCTTTAAAGGATATAGCTGCATATATTGGCGGCAGAAAATATTAATTTCCCGTCCAGCCTGTAATTGCTAACGCTTTCAACTTTTGCTATACTATTTCTGGTAAATAGTTATGGATGGGGGAAGTATTATGACCAGTGAACGAACGTTTGTGATGGTAAAGCCGGACGGGGTCCAGCGCGGCTTAGTCGGCAGAATTGTTCAACGCTTTGAAGAAAAAGGATTGAAAATGGCTGCCGGTAAATTCATGCGTATTTCAACTGAATTAGCTCAAACGCATTACGAAGAACATAAGGAAAAGCCTTTTTTTGATGATTTGGTCAGTTTTATTACATCAGGGCCAGTATTTGCCGTAGTGCTTGAAGGCCAGGACGCCATACATATTTCCCGGGCACTGATCGGGAAAACAGATCCAAAAGAAGCACTGGCAGGAACAATCCGCGGCGATTATGGCCATATAAAAGAAAAAAACGTAGTCCATGGTTCGGATTCTCTCGAAAGTGCGGACCGGGAAATTGGTTTGTTCTTCAAAGCAGAAGAAGTGCTCGAGTACGAGCGTGCCATTGATGCCTGGCTGTAAAATAAGATTAAGCTGACATGCTTTTGGGAATACACCCTTATAGACAATCCAAGATAAGGGTGATAACTAATGATGTATTTACTGGCAATACTTTTGCCGCCGGTGGCTGTATTAATCGTTGGCCGGCCATTTCAGGCGTTTATTAATTTTCTGCTGCTCCTGATTTTCTGGGTGCCGGCGTCCATTCATGCCTGCTTTGTTGTTGCAGATGCCAAAGCAGAAAAACGAGCGAAAAGGTACTAACTTAAAACGTGTCCCCATCAGGGGGCTCGTTTTTTTATAATCTATCAAAACGCCTCCTGTATTATTTCAATTGAATATTTTTATGCCGCCAGTCGATATAATTAAAAAGGTTTTCGCACGGGCTCTGATGAAAAAAGAACGCCGTGCTATAATATTGATACTCAGTAAAGTGGGGATACTATGACAGGCAGGCAGAACACAGTAGTGGAAGATCAAATAAACGATGATTATGGTGTGTTTGTGCAAAAAATGAAAGGCCTCACCGGTCTGGATCTGCATTTATACAAAGAGGCGCAGATGAAGCGGCGCCTGTTTTCCTTTCTGCAGAAAAAAGGGTTTTACTCGTTTACAGATTTATATAACCGGGGGATTCAAAATGACAAAGTACTTTTAGAAGAAATGCTGGACCGGATGACCATTAATGTTTCCGAATTTTTTCGTAATCCCTCCCGGTGGGAGGTGCTGCAGACGTCGATTCTTCCAGAAATAGTTAAAAAGCAAAGCAACCCGCACATTTGGTCTGCAGCCTGTTCCACGGGGGAAGAACCATATTCTCTTTGGATGATGATGAAAGAACAATTTTCGGGAGTACCTTTTTCTATTACTGCCACTGACATTGACCGCCGGATTCTTGAGCAGGCGCAGTTGGGCATCTATTCAAGCCGGGCTGTGGAAAATGTGCCGCCGGCATATCTGCAAAAATATTTCCAGGCAGGTCCGCCTGCCTACCAATTTGATACAAAAGCTGCGGCCAAAGATATTCGTTTTAAAAAGCAGAATCTTCTTGCAGACAAACCAGTAAGGGATGTAGATGTTATCATTTGCAGAAATGTGATGATTTATTTTACTGAAGAAGCAAAGGAGTATATTTATCACCAGTTTTATCAAACATTGCGGCCGGGCGGGGTGTTGTTTGTCGGAAGCACGGAGCAGATGTTTCATCCGGAAAAGTATAAATTTGAGCCGGCCGGGACTTTTTTTTACCGTAAAATATAAGCTTTTCAGGAAGATGGCAGAAGGCAGTTTCGCTAAATAGAGGAGTATGTTATCATTTACTGCATAAAAGCACTAAAGAGATACGCATGGAGTAAAGGGGAGAGAAGGCACACATGAGATTTTTAACCGCAGGGGAATCACACGGACCACAACAGACAACGATCGTTGAGGGAGTTCCGGCACAGATGGAGCTTCTTGAAGAGGACATCAACCAGGAGCTGGCTAGGCGCCAGGGCGGTTACGGCCGCGGCCGCAGGATGCAGATTGAAAAAGATAAAGTGAAGTTTTTAAGCGGGGTCCGGCACGGAAAAACGACCGGAGCACCGATCACAATGGTCGTAGAAAACGACGATTTTAAACACTGGGAAAAAATTATGGGCACGGAGCCTTTATCTGAAGAGGAAGCGGAAAAAGTGAAAAGGAAAATTACCCGCCCGCGTCCTGGTCATGCGGATTTGAACGGGGCTATTAAATACGGCCACCGCGACATGAGAAATGTCCTCGAGCGGTCTTCGGCAAGAGAAACGACCGCCCGGGTAATGGCGGGGGCACTCGCGAAAAAAATTCTTAAGACCTTTGGAATAGAGGTTGGCGGACAGGTACTTACGATTGGCGGTATTCATTCAGCGCAGACGTCTTATTCCTCCATCCGGGAACTGCAGGAAAAAACAGAAGCTTCCCCGGTTCGCTGCCTGGATCCGGAAGCAGAGAAGCAAATGATGGAAGCGATCGACAAGGCGAAAGCGGATGGCGATTCCATTGGCGGCGTTGTACAGACTGTGGTGGAAGGCCTGCCGGTGGGGCTGGGAAGCCATGTGCAGTACGATCATAAGCTTGACGGTAAAATCGTTGGGGCCGTTGCAAGCATTAACGCTTTTAAAGGGGCGGAAGTCGGTATTGGCTTTGAAGCAGCGAACCGGCCGGGGAGCCAGGTTCATGATGAAATTGTCTGGGACAAAGAGCACGGCTACTATCGCAGCACCAATAACCTTGGTGGTTTTGAGGGCGGTATGACAAACGGTATGCCAGTAGTCATTCAGGGCGTGATGAAGCCGATTCCAACTCTCTACAAGCCGCTGCAAAGCGTAGACATTGATTCTAAAGAGCCGTTTAAAGCGAGCATTGAGCGTTCGGACAGCTGTGCGGTGCCTGCTGCCTCAGTTGTGATGGAAAACGTTGTAGCATTCGAAGTGGCTGTATCCTTTTTGGATATGTTCGGCACAGATAATGTTGACCGCATCCGCCGGAATTTTGAAGAGTACGTACAGGAAGCGAAGGAATTTTAAGCGATGGAAACCGTACAGATACAAGCGGAGAAAAGAAGCTATCCGGTAATAATCGGGGAAGGGCTCCGCTATCAGCTTGGAGACGTTTTACAGGAAACGGCGGCCGGCAAAAGCCGCTTTCTGCTCGTCGTGGACGAGGCGGTAGAAGCTCTGTACCGGAGAGAAACAGAAAGCCAGCTCGCCCGGCTGCTTCCCGTAAGCACCTATGTGATGCCTTCAGGAGAAGGATCCAAATCGGTAATGGAGCTTGCCCGGCTTTGGGAGTTCGCAGCGGAAAAGGAGATGGACAGAAAATCAGTCTTTGTAGCACTCGGTGGCGGAGTGGCAGGAGACTTGACCGGGTTTGCAGCGGCTGGGTACATGCGGGGTGTGGACTATATTCAACTGCCGACCACTCTTCTTGCTCAGGACAGCAGTGTGGGGGGGAAGACCGGTATTAACCTGAATGCCGGCAAAAATCTCGCTGGCGCTTTTCACCCGCCACTTGCCGTAATATACGATATACAGACGCTTCATACCCTGCCAGACGCCGAGTGGCGCTCTGGATTCGCAGAAATGATCAAGCATGCCTATCTTGACGGAGAGAGCTTTTTACAGGATTTAAAAGCCCGCGTCCAGAGTGTGGAAGATATGAAGTCACCTGAAGTCGCTTCATGGATCAGACGGTCGATTGAAGTCAAAGCCCGTATTGTCGAAGAAGACGAACGCGAGCAGGGAGTGCGGGCGTTTTTAAACCTGGGGCACACCCTGGGCCATGCCTTGGAAAAAGAGTTGGGGTACGGCCGGATTACTCATGGGGAAGGTGTGGCGGCCGGCCTTTGGTTTGCGCTCGCCTTAAGTAACGATGAGGGCGTGGGCCACTGGGACCTGGGCAAAGAAAAAAAATGGCTCGAATCGCTCGGCTATCCAATGGACGCCCCCGGTGAGCTTTCAGCGGCCACGCTGGTGGAATCAATGAAAAGAGATAAAAAGACTTCCCACGGGAATATCCATTACGTGCTGCTTGAGGAACCAGGGAAGCCACGGAAAGCAAAAGTGGAAGAAGATACGATCAGGCAGCTGCTAGATCGCTACTACAAATAGGCAGGTGACCATAGTGATACGAGGTGTAAGGGGAGCAACAACGGTAAAAGAAAATCGTGCAGAAGAGATCTGGGAGGAAACCGAACGGGTGCTCCGGGAGATGATTGCGGAAAATCATATTACTGCAGATCAGGTGTCACATATTTGGTTTACGGTCACTTCCGACCTCAACGCTGCTTTTCCAGCAAAAGCGGCAAGGGAAATCCCGGGCTGGGAATTTGTGCCCGTAATGTGTGCCCAGGAGATACCAGTGCCCGGCAGTCTGGAGAAGTGCATCCGCGTGATGATGACTGCGGACGTGAAAGTGCCTGCAAAAGATGTGCAGCATGTCTTTTTAAACGAGGCAGTAGCGCTTCGTCCGGATCTGGGTTTGACAAAGCAGAACGATTCCTAGTAGGATAAGGATAAGTTTAGAGAATCGACAGTTAAGGTATAGACGAGCGCTGCCGCCGGAGGCAGCCTAGAGAGTTAGAAGAGCAGAGACAGAATAGCAGAGAATAGAAGATACCTAACGATACATTTAACAAAACAATCCTGCGTAGCATATGCAGGGTTCTCTTCTATTATGCCTCTCTGCCTGCAGAGAGGTTTTTCTTGTGTTCTGGCATGCTTTTCCACTAAAGGAGGAAAAACCGTGACCAAAACAACGAAGCAAGTATTTACTGATGCATGTGCATCCCACCGGACGATTCCCTATATGGAGCATTACTTTTCCGATACTCTCACCCCGATTGATGTGTTCCGTCACTTTCAGGAGGATGCGGTGTATCTGCTTGAAAGTAAAGACGAAGCATCCCCGTGGTCCAGGTACTCATTTGTCGGGCTTCATCCCTCCTACCGGATTGTAGAACAGGGAGGGGAGTTTCGTCTCGAGAAGATAGACGGGACCCTTGTACTTACAGCAGCTGATCTGGAATCGTGCATGCAGCAGGCAACAGATTATATTGACCCTGCGCTCCCGGAGGTGGATCTTCCCTTTAAAGGAGGAGCTGTTGGAGCGCTGTCGTACGATGCAGTAGAACTGTTTGAACCAAAGCTTGCTCCAGAGACGTCTCCGGAATCGCGCATTCATTTCGTGTACTGCCAGACGATTATGGCACTCGACCAGACAAACAAAGAGCTGACGATCATTTATTACGATGAACATACAGAGACAGCGCCTGACGGCCGGTTTGAAGAAGCAAAAAATACGGTCGGGAAGCTTCAAAAAAGCCTTCAGAATGGAAATTCAGGCTCTGCAATGTATCCTCCGCTTGAAAAAAATACAGCAGTGGACTTCAGCCGGGTCCAATCTAATTATTCGAAGGAAAGCTTTATGAATGCGGTGGAGAAAATCAAAGAGTATATTGTAGCCGGAGACGTATTTCAAACGGTGCTGTCCCAGCGATTCGAGATTCCGACGACCGTAAGCGGCTTTGACCTTTACCGGGTACTGCGGATGATTAACCCGTCACCGTATTTGTTTTACCTGCGCCTTGGGGAAACAGAAGTTGTGGGAAGCTCTCCGGAGCGGCTTGTCCAGGTGCTGGACGGTCATGTGGAAATTCATCCAATTGCTGGCACCCGGAAGCGGGGCAAAACGAATGAGGAGGATAAAACGTTTGAACAAGAGCTCCTTGCCGATGAAAAAGAGCGGGCTGAACACTTTATGCTCGTTGATTTGGCACGAAACGATGTGGGCAGGATTGCCTCCTACGGGACGGTGGAAACACCGGTATTGCTTGAAACGGTCCGTTTTTCGCACGTGATGCACATCATTTCCAAGGTGACAGGGCGCCTTTCTCCATTTGTCTCTCCGGTAGCTGCCCTTCAGTCTGCTTTTCCGGCCGGAACTGTTTCGGGTGCACCGAAAATCCGGGCGATGGAAATTTTGAAAGAACTCGAGCCCACAAGGCGAGGAATGTACGCCGGAGCCGTGTGCTATATGGGTTTTGACGGAAACATTGACTCCTGTATTGCAATCCGTACGATGCTTGTGGAAAATCAGGTGGCGAAGGTGCAGGCGGGGGCCGGCATCGTTGCTGATTCGGACCCGGAGTCAGAATATGAAGAAACACAAAACAAAGCGGCAGCTCTTCTCCGTGCTGTGGCTGCAGCTGAAGCAATGTTTGCCGATGAGAAGGGAGAGAATATTCATGCTCAAAGCACTGTTGAATAAATGCATTGAGGGGCATACACTAAAAGAACAGGAAGCAGAACAGGCTATGGACTTTATTATGCAGGGTGAGGCTACACCAAGCCAGATTGCCGGCCTTATTACCATCATGAGGTTTCGGGGCGAAACGGTGGAAGAGTTAACTGGTTTTGTCCGCAGTATGCGCCGGCATGCCCTTTCATTAGAGCATGAAGAACCTTCTCTTCTCGATACGTGCGGCACCGGCGGCGACGTAAGTTCCACGTACAACATTTCCACTGCTTCTGCGATCGCGTTGAGTGGAGCAGGGATCAAGGTGGCCAAGCACGGCAACCGCTCGGTTTCATCCAAAAGCGGCAGCGCCGATGTGCTTGAAACGATGCAAGTGCCCGTACAGTCAGGGCCGGAGGAAGCAGTGAAAGCTCTGCAGGAAAAAGGCCTGGCCTTTCTGTTTGCCCCTCTGTACCATGTAGCCATGAAGCATGCGGTCACTCCCAGAAAAGAACTGGGCTTTCGTACGATTTTTAATGTGCTCGGACCGTTAACGAATCCGGCAAATGCCGATATCCAGGTAGTCGGTGTGTTCGACCGGGAATACGGGGAAAAAATGGCTTACGTGCTAAGAAACCTGGGTGCGAGCCGTGCGCTATTTGTTACTGGCAGAGACGGCCTCGATGAAATGACGATTTCAGACAGTACGTATATCACGGAGCTTCGTGATGGTGAAATTACGAAATATGAAATTACACCTGAGGAAGCAGGCCTTACAAGGGCTCCTATCGAGGAGGTACAGGTGGAAACGGCAGAGGAAAGCGCATCTCTAATTGAAAATATTTTTAATGGCTCAAAAACCGGGGCAGCAAAAGATATTTTACTTTTAAACATGGGCGCTGCATTTTACGCTGTCGGCCGGGCAGAAACAATTGCAGATGGCGTACAGCTTGCAGAAGAGACCATCGGCGGCGGCCAGGCCGAGCAACAGCTGCAGCGTCTGCGGGGAAATGAGGTTAAATCAACGTATGCTTGAAAAAATACTGCAAACCAAACAGGAAGAGCTCTCCCGTATTGTGATCGGCGAGCGGCCGGACGTGCCGTTTCGTTCGTTGAAAAACGCATTGCAGCAGGATTCGCTGAATGTACAAATTATCGCGGAAGTAAAAAAAGCTTCTCCATCCAAAGGACTGATACGAAACGATTTTGATCCGGAAACGATCGCTTTAGACTACGAACAGGGAGGGGCTGCCGCCCTGTCAGTATTGACCGATGAAACGTATTTTCAGGGAAGCGGCAGTTATTTGACAGCGGTTAAAACCCTTTCCTCGCTGCCTGTGCTGCGCAAGGATTTTATTATCGATTCCAGACAGGTGGAGGAAAGTGCAGCAATGGGGGCAGACGCCATTTTACTGATTGCAGAAGCACTTGCCCCGGAGAAACTCCATGAATTGTATCAACAGGCTTACAAGCTGGGTATGGAAGTACTTGTAGAAGCTCATTCCCCGGAAATGCTTCATGAACTGCTTCATCAGTTTACCCCGGAAATTATCGGTATTAATAATCGTGACCTTCACACGTTCCATACAGAGCTCGGGCAGACAGGGAAAGCAGCTTCATTTATACCGGAAGACAGTGTGCTCGTCAGCGAAAGCGGCATCCGTACAAAGGAAGATCTTGATTATGTGCAGCTGCTCGGAGCAGAGGCGGCTCTTGTCGGTGAATCACTGATGAGGCAGCCGGATGTGCGGGAGGCGCTACTAAAATTACGGGGAGTGAATATTCATGCTTCCACAGACACCGATGTTTAAAATGTGCGGCCTGCATTCCGAAAACGATGTACGGCTTGCGGCTTCTTCCTCCGCGTCGTTTGCAGGGTTTGTTTTCGCCCCGGGGAAAAGAAACGTAGAGCCTGCCAACGTGCGAAAATGGCTGCAGGCTCACCCGCTGTGCAGTAAAAAAATAGCTGCCCTGTTTGTGAATGCCCCGGTCCGGAAAGTGATTGCTGTCGTTGAAGAAATTCAGGCGGACGTAATCCAGCTCCACGGCGAAGAACCACCGGAGGAAGCAGCTGTTATTCGCCACCGTACTGGGAAGGATGTGTGGAAAGCCCTTCCGCACGGAGAATATACGCATCAACAGATTGATGCCTATGCGGATTATGTTGATGGCTTCATCATCGACGCCAAAGTCAATGGCCGGTTTGGAGGGTCAGGCGAATCCTTCGCCTGGGAGCACGTACCCGGTTATATAAAAGCTGGAAAAGCCCACCGGCTTCCGCTATTTATCGCAGGAGGCGTTCGCCCGGAAAATGTTGAAGACCTGCTCGCGTATCATCCGGCAGGTATTGATATTTCCAGTGGCCTGGAAAAAGACGGAATAAAAGATGCCGGCTTATTAGAACAATTAGAGAAGAGGTTGAATAGCTATGCAGCAGATATATCCCGATGAACGTGGACGGTACGGGGATTATGGCGGAAAATACGTGCCGGAAACGCTCATGTATGC
This sequence comes from Marinococcus halophilus, assembly GCF_900166605.1. Classification (NCBI taxonomy): domain Bacteria; kingdom Bacillati; phylum Bacillota; class Bacilli; order Caryophanales; family Bacillaceae; genus Marinococcus; species Marinococcus halophilus. Next base: position 1,644,799 of record NZ_FVZD01000006.1, on the reverse strand, counting down.
ACTGGAGGAGCTTGAAGAAGCATTTAACGCTGCCTGGGGGGATGCGTCCTTTCATGAAGAATATCAGGATATTCTGCGTGAATATGCCGGCCGTGAAACCCCGCTGACGTTTGCTGGGCATTTGACGGAGCACCTGGGCGGAGCGCAGATTTATTTAAAACGGGAGGACCTGCTCCATACCGGCGCCCATAAGTTAAATAATGCCATCGGCCAGGTGCTTTTGGCCAGACGGATGGGGAAATCAAAAATTGTTGCAGAAACCGGAGCGGGCCAGCACGGAGTAGCAACAGCTACGGTTTGTGCGAAGTTCGGGCTGGAGTGCAAAGTGTTTATGGGTGAAGAGGATATGGAACGGCAGGCACTGAATGTTTTCCGCATGGAGCTGCTCGGAGCGGAAGTGCTGCCTGCCTCGTCCGGAAACAAAACTTTAAAGGATGCTACCAACGAAGCGATCCGCTACTGGGTGACGAACGTTGAAGATACGTTTTATTTAATTGGATCCGTTGTCGGGCCGCACCCTTATCCAATGATTGTCCGGAACTACCAGCGGATTATTGGAGACGAAACAAAACAGCAGATGCAGACGTGTTGCGGGGCTCTTCCAGATGCGATTGCAGCATGCGTGGGGGGCGGAAGCAATGCGATCGGCATGTTTTATCCGTTTCTCGAAGACAATGTAAAGCTTTACGGGGCAGAGGCAGCCGGCATGGGCGTTCATACCGCCCAGCACGCAGCAACGATTTCAAAAGGCACCCGCGGGGTGATTCACGGATCGCTGACGTATTTAATCCAGGACGAAAACGGGCAGATTATTGAGCCGTATTCTATTTCCGCGGGGCTGGACTACCCGGGCATTGGGCCGGAGCACGCCCATCTGGCCGAAAGCGGACGCGTAGAATACACGGGTGTGACAGACGAAGAATCGCTGGAAGCACTTTCGCTGTTAACGAAAAAAGAAGGTATTCTACCGGCAATTGAATCCTCCCACGCGCTCTACCTGGCGTTTGAAAAAGCCAAACAGATGGACAGAAATGAACGAATCGTTATCTGCCTCTCGGGCCGCGGGGACAAAGATGTCGAAACGATCCGCCGCCGCATGGAAGGAGAGAGCAGTGATGAATAAAGCAACAAATGTGCTGACGGTGGAAGAAGCAGCAACTCGGGCATCGTACCCTTTGTTCGTGCCATTTATTATGGCAGGGGATCCGGATGAGGAGGCGACCATTTCGATTGCTCTTTCGCTTCAGGAGGCGGGGGCTCATATTTTAGAGCTTGGCATTCCGTATTCTGATCCGCTGGCTGATGGGCCGCTGCTTCAGCGCTCAGCCCAGCGTGCGCTCAAAGGAGGCATGAGCCTGAAAGGGGCTCTGCGCCTAATCCGGACGATGAGAGAACACGGGCTGACCATTCCGGTCGTCGTGTTTTCCTACGTCAATCCGGTACTCCGCATGGGAGAAGAAACGTTTGTCAAAGAAGCGGCATCTGCGGGAGCAAACGGGGTGCTGATTCCGGACCTTCCCATGGAAGAAAGCAGTTTGATTAGTACCTTTGCTAAAGAGAAAGGATTGTCGGTCATTTCACTCGTGGCACCAACGTCTGCCCACCGTATTGAAAAAATTGCCTCCCAGGCCCGGGGTTTTCTGTACTGCGTCTCAAGTCTCGGCGTAACCGGCACCAGAGATGCCTTCCCGGATGAAGCCTATGCATTTATCCGCAAAGTAAAAGAAACAAGTACGGTGCCGGTCGCCGTCGGTTTTGGTATATCCAACCGCCGGCAGGTGGAGCTGCTTGATGGTGTGAGCGACGGTATTGTTGTTGGCAGTGCGATTATGAAAATTGTTGAAGAGCAGCAGAAAGCCTTGACTTCGAGTAATAAAGCAGATCGAAACCAGGCACTGAACGAAATTAAAACCTTTGTCTCCACGTTAATTTCGTCGTAAGATAGTAATCAGCATACAAAGACGAGGTGACAATGTTGTATATTAAAAAACAGATTAAAGGCATGACGCCTTACCAGCCGGGAAAACCGATTGAAGAAGTAAAACGGGAGCTTGGCCTGGCCACTGTTCATAAAATGGCTTCCAATGAAAATCCATATGGTGCTCCGCAGGAGGCCAAACAGGCGATTCAAGCAGCTGCAGCCGATCCGGAAATTTACCCGGATGGCTATGCGGCCGAACTGCGTCAGGCCGTCGCTGAAGAGCTGAATGTCGGGGAAAAACAGCTGCTGTTTGGCGCCGGCTCTGATGAAGTGATTTTGATGCTTTGCCGGGCAATGCTTGGACCGGATACAAATACAGTCATGGCAGTTCCTTCATTTTCGCAGTATAAACATAACGCGGTTATTGAAGGAGCAGAAATCCGGGAAATTCCGGCGGTGCACGGAGAGCATCAGCTCGAAGCAATGCTTGAAGCAATCGATGAGAACACACGCATCATCTGGGTGTGTAACCCGAATAACCCTTCGGGAGCTTACATCAATGAGGAAGCGTTTGTAGACTTTCTTGACCGGGTGCCGGAAAATGTCCTGGTGGTGTCGGACGAGGCGTATATCGAATACGTTACTGCAAAGGATTATCCGGACACGCTGAAGCTGCTGAAGGAATACCCGAACCTCCTGCTTTTACGTACATTCTCAAAAGCATACGGCCTGGCATCGCTTCGGGTCGGGTACGGAATCGGCCATGAAGAGCTGATTCAATCTCTGGACCCGGTGCGGCCGCCGTTTAACGTAACAGCTGTTGCCCAAAGGGCAGCAACAGCTGCGTTGAAGGACCGCAGCTTTATTGAAAATTGCCGGGAGCAAAACAAAAAAGAACTCGAAAAAATGACGGCGTTTTGTGAAGGGCAGGGGCTGGACTATGTCCCTTCGCAGACTAATTTTCTGTTGATTCATACCGGAGTGGCAGGCAGCATCGTTTTTAATGAGATGCTGAAAAAGGGGATTATCATCCGCTCAGGAGAAGCTCTTGGCTATCCGGAATCGATCCGTGTAACGATAGGAACTGAAGAGCAGAACGAAGCCTTCCGAAAGACATTGAGTGAAGTGCTTGAACACCAGCAGGCCAAGCTTTAGCGGGCAGTGCCTGGAACCCGGCTCCGCGTGGGCCGGGTGTTTTTATGTATGGAACAAAGAGAGGCCTGGAGGGAAACAGATGCAGAAAAAAGCAGCAGTTATCGGGCTGGGACTGATCGGAGGATCGATTGCCCTTGCCATCAAACAGGAGCACCCTGGCGTGTATATTACAGGAACAGACGTGGACGAAGCGCAGACCAAGCTTGCGGTCTCTTTGAATGTTATTGACGAAGCTGCCCCGGGCCTGCAGGAAGCCGTAAAGGAAGCAGATCTGATTGTGCTTGCCACCCCGGTGGCAACGACCGAGAACTTGCTGGTACAGCTGGCTGGCATGTCTCTGAAATCCGGAGCCATCGTCACCGACGTCGGCAGTACAAAGACATCAATCTGTGAACAGGCAGAAGTTTTATCGGGAAAGCAAGTACATTTTATCGGAGGCCACCCGATGGCCGGCTCACATAAAAGCGGCGTTCATGCCGCCCGTGTCCGCCTGTTCGAAAATGCCTACTACGTACTGGTGCCAAACGGCCCGGGCTCTTCCGAAAAGGTTGGAGAGATTAAAGAGTGGCTTCAGGGCACGCAGGCAAAGTTTATTGAGTTGTCCTACGAGCAGCACGATATGCTGACAGGAGTAATCAGTCATTTTCCGCATATTGTAGCATCGGCACTCGTACATCAGGTGAAGGGGATGGAGGACGAACAAGCCTGGGTAACGAAGCTCGCCGCCGGCGGGTTTCGGGATATTACAAGAATCGCTTCAGCCAGTCCCGAAATGTGGACGGATATTCTGCTGAAAAACAATGACGTCATGCGGCAGCTGATGGAAGACTGGAAACAGCAGATGAGTGCCATTGAACAAATGCTTGTCCTGCAGGACAAGCAACAAATATATCAATTTTTTGAGCATGCCAAGTCGTACCGGGATGGCCTGCCGGCTAAAAAACAGGGAGCCATACCGGCTATTTATGACCTGTTTGTCGACGTGCCGGACCACCCCGGGGTGATTTCAGATGTAACCGGGATTCTTGGACGAAGCGGTATCAGTATTATTAATATACGAATTCTTGAAACGAGAGAGGACATCATGGGAGTGCTGCAGCTGACGTTCCGTACTGAAAACGACCGGCGGGCTGGAATGCAGCAGCTTGAAAAGCATGATTATGAATCTTATATTGGGTAACGCAAAAAAGAATGAAAAAATAGGAGAGAATCATTGACAACGCTTACAATTACGTTATACTAATATTAGCGTATGGTTTCTCTCCACTCCTATCCATACTCTTTATCTTAAAACTAGCCGGAATGGCGGCACACTTGATGAGTAGACATCGGGTGTTTTTTTTTGTTTTTGCAAGCGTTATCAAGGAGGCGGGATTAAAGGTTTTCTGTTCGTCACAGCAGGCAATGTTTGCTATAATTACACAGTGCTAAACGAGATTTATCTGGGAGAAAGGTTGTTGACGGCGTGAATTTAGAAACGATCCTCGAAACGATAAAAAATGGTGATACGGAAAAAGGCCTGGAAGAGCTCGAGAAATATACCAAATCTGCGAACGATCAGGAAAAATACGATATTGTGGAAGTGTACCAGGAGCTGGGCCGCTCGGATAAGGCTCAGCCACTTATTGAAGAGCTGCTCGGGAACTACCCGGACGAGGGGGCTCTGCTCACTACGGCGGCCGAGAATGCCATTGACCTCGACGATGAAGATGAGGCAATTGAGTGGCTGCTCGAAGTGAAAGAATCAGACGAAGAATATTTACGGGCTCAGCTTCTGCTGGCCGATCTGTATCAGATGCAGGGGCTTGATGAAGTAGCGGAACAGAAACTTCTGGACGCCTTAAAGCAGAGCCCTGAAGAGCCGGTACTGCTTGCCGCTGTCGGCGATTATTATTTATCGCGTGGGGATTATGCCAAAAGTATTCCTTACTTGAAGCAGGCCGAGGGCGCCGGGTTTAAATTTCCGGACGGCAGTCTGAACCTACGTCTCGCTGAAGCATACAGCGTAACCGGTTCATTTGAGGATGCGCTGAATTACTACGAAGCCGGACTGAAAGAACACACCGAGCTTCATGCGCTGTTCGGCTATGGGTATACGGCTCTACAGGTGAGTGATTATCAGCTGGCCGCGGAGAAATTTGAAGAACTCCGGAATATGGATAAAGACTTTGTGGCGTTATATCCGTACCTGGTGCGAAGCTACGAAGGGCTCGAAGATCATGAAAAGGCCCTTGAAGCAGCACAGGCTGGCATAAAGGAAGATGAACACAATGAGAATCTGTATGCGGAAGCCGGAAAGCTTTACATGGCACTTGGCAATGAAGGAGAAGGAGAGAAACACCTGAAAGAGGCTTTGGCTTTAAATCCGGGACATCTGGAAGCGGCGAATGCGCTCCTCAGCATGTGGATGGAGCAGGAAGAACCAGAGGCAATGATTGATCTGATTGATCATTTGTACGAAATGGGCGAGCCGGACGTGCGTTTTCAGTGGTACTATGCCCGTGCCAAAAACCTTCAGGACGAGCCCGTCGAGGCAAAGGAAAAGTATGAAGAGGTTTACAGCGTATACCAGGAAAACGAAGTATTTCTCGAAGAATACGGACGTCTGCTGCTCGAGCTTGGCTACCGTGAAAACGCGTTGAAGCATCTGGAACAGGCTTCAGTTATGCAGCCGGACAACACAGAGCTGCAGCTTCTGCTTGAAGACCTTCGTATGAGCGAATAAAGACACGAACCTGGTGTCTTTTCCTACATATACAATGAGGCGGATGATACAGTGAAACAGCTACTTGGATGGTTTGGGACGCCCTATGTGTTAATCCCGCTTTTTATTATTAACGCGCTCGGCACTATTTACGGCTACGTCTGGTACGGAGGGCAGCTGCAGCAGACTCCGGCTGTGTTTCTGCCTTTCGTCCCGGACAGCCCGACGGCGAGCCTGGTTTTTACGGTCGTTCTCGGTCTGTACATTATTGGCAGGAGAAGCGGACTGGCGGAAGCATTCGCTTTTATAACACTTGTGAAATACGGGCTTTGGGCGGTAGGAATGAATGTGTTTTCCGGCATTGCCGGAGAGGCGCTCAGCTGGCAGCACTACATGCTTATTGCCTCTCATGCGGGCATGGCACTGCAGGCGCTGCTGTATCTTCCATATTACCGGGTGAAGCTCTGGCATATCGGGGCAGTGGCCGTATGGACGCTACATAATGACGTGATTGATTATGTTTTTGGAATGTATCCGTGGGTTTCCACACCACTTGAGCCGTATATTTCCCTAATCGGCTACGGCACGTTCTGGCTCAGCATTCTTTCGGTCGGACTGCTGCTCTGGTGGAGGCTCAGCCCCGGCCGGCCAGAGCTTCGGCTCATGGAGGAATAGTGCGTAATCTTTGACTTTATACCCCCGTCTGCATATAATGTAAGTATATATAAATGGAGGGATGAGAAAAAATGGGAATGCTTCTGTTATATTTAGCAGCGCTGATCCTCATTCCGCTTTGGGCGCAGTCCAAAGTGAAAAAAGCATACAAAAAATATTCGAACGTAAGCAATTCGTCCGGGATGACAGGCGCCTCTGTCGCAAAAAAAATCCTGGAGGAAAACGGCATCTATAACGTACGCGTAGAGCCAACTAAAGGAAAATTAACGGATCATTATGATCCTTCGAAAAAAGTCGTCCGCTTGTCGGAGGAGAACTACTACAATTCGACAGTAGCGGCTCAGGCCATTGCTTCCCACGAGGTGGGGCACGCTATCCAGGACGCAGAAAACTACGCGTTCTTGCGCTTCCGTTCCTCGCTTGCGCCGGTTGCTTCGACTGGCTCAAACCTGTCGTTCTTTTTAATCCTTGGAGGTATTTTTCTTCAATCGACCGGCATGTTTCTGGCAGGTATCATATTCTTTTCGGCCGCCGTACTGTTCCAGGTTGTCACTCTTCCGGTGGAATTTAACGCGAGCAGCCGGGCAATGAACCAAATAGTGGCAACCGGTATTATCAGCAACAACGAAGAGCGGGAAACGAAAAAAGTGCTTGACGCCGCAGCATTAACGTACGTTGCAGCTGCTCTGGTAGCCGTGCTGGAACTGGGACGTTTTATCGCCATGTTTCTCATGACAAGCGAAGAATAGTGGAAAACACCTGCCCGATAACGATCGGCGCAGGTGTTTTTGTCTGTCAGACACTGAGAGCCTGGGGATTTCCTCATTGCAGCGGGTTTTTGTTTTCATCGAGAGTAAAGCCTTCGCCAATAACATCCTGTACATCATTAACTGTAACAAATGCATGGGGGTCCACCCGCTCGACAAGATGCTTCAGACGCATCAGTTCATTTTTACCGACCACGCAGTAAAGTATTTCTTTTTCCTGGCGGGTGAAGCTTCCTTTTCCATTTAATATGGTCGCTCCTCGGTTCATTTCCTGTAAAATGGCATCAGCTACCTCCGGCGCCTGATCGGAAATGATCATGGCAGCTTTGCCGGAGTATGCGCCCTGCTGAATAAAATCGATGACCCGCGCAGCCACGAACACGAACACAAGTGTATACATCGCTTCCCGGTAGTCCAAATACAACAGGGAAGCAATGATTACGAAAGCATCGAACATAAACAATGACCGCCCCATCGTCCAGCCGAATACGTTGCTTGCAAGCTTGGCGATAATGTCGGCTCCCCCGGTCGTACCGCCGTACCGGAAAACAATGCCGAGCCCTGAACCAACAAAAACTCCGGCAAACAGGGCGACAAGCACAAGGTCATCCTGGAGCGGTAGACGGAGGAGATCGACTTTTTGAAACAGCCATAGAAAAAAGCTGACAGCGGCTGTACTTATAAGCGTATAGACAAACACGTGCCGGCCAAGCAGCCGCCAGCCCAAAATCAGAACTGGAATATTTAGAAAAAGGTTGCTGAAGGCTGGGTTGATATTGAATAAATTATAAAGAATTAGGGTAATACCAGTAAAGCCGCCGTCCGCTAGCTGGTTTTGCATGTTAAAATAGACGAGTCCAAAACTCATAATGGCAGAGCCAAGTACGACAAAAAAGATATTACGGGTATGTATCCAAACGTTAATAATGATTCCTCCTCTCTGGCCGGAAAGCTCGTATCAACCGTTACATTATAGTAAAGCCTGCAGCAGGAGGCAATCGATGTTTGTCAAACCAAAAGGATTTTTATACGATTGAGGGGAGGAAGCCGGTATGACACAGGAACAAATAACAATGAAAGATATGCAGGAAAAGGTAGACGCCTTTATCGGCCAGTTTGAAGAAGGGTATTTCAGTCCGCTGGCCATGCTTGCAAGAATGACCGAGGAAACGGGCGAGCTTGCTAGAGAAATTAATCACTACTACGGAGAAAAGCCGAAAAAAGAAAGCGAAGAGCATAAATCTCTGGATAAAGAAATGGGTGATCTGCTGTTTGTGCTTATTTGCTTTGCGAATTCACTTGATATTGATCTAGAGGAAGCCTTTCGTATCGTAATGGACAAGTTTGAAACAAGAGATCAGGATAGATGGACGAAAAAGGAGAATGACAAATGACTGAATCAATCCGCGTTATTGTTGCCGGGCCAAGAGGAAACATGGGCAAAGAAGCTGTACATATGATTGAAAGAGAAGACCACCTGGAGCTCGCTGCCGTAGTGGATCATAAATACGAGGGTGCTTTGCTTTCCGATATCGAAGGCATGCCCAACGTGGAAGCTCGCGTCTATACGAACGTCGACCAGTGTCTTAGCGAGATTGGAGCAGAAGTGTTTGTAGATCTGACTACTCCGGAAATTGGAAAGGTACATACAGAGAAAGCGCTCGATTACGGACTGGCACCTGTCGTCGGGACTACCGGTTTTTCTGATGAAGATCTTGAACGCCTGCGGCAGAAAGCGAAGGAACAGCAGCGGGGAGTGCTGATTGTTCCAAACTTTGCCATTGGTGCTGTTCTGATGATGAAAATGTCACAAATGGCAGCGGCCTACTTCCCGGATGTAGAGATTACTGAACTCCATCATGACCGTAAGCTCGACGCTCCGTCTGGCACAGCCGTGAAAACAGCAAAGCTGATTCAAGAAAACCGGGCCAAAAAAACCCAGGGGCACCCGGAGGAAAAAGAAACCATGCCGGGAGCCCGCGGGGCGGAGCTCGATGGGATGCGGATTCACAGCACCCGTCTTCCAGGGCTGGTGGCTCATCAGCAGGTAATGTTTGGCGGTGAAGGCCAGACACTCACTATACGGCACGACTCGATTAACCGTGCGTCGTTTATGCCGGGAGTTAAATTTGCAATCGAGCAGGTAATCACGATGAAAGAACTTGTGTATGGCCTCGAAAATATTCTGGAGTAAGGGGACTTTTTTATGAATATCGCATTGATTGCCCATGATAAGAAAAAAGACGACCTCATTCGGTTTGCCGAAGCCTACAGACATATTCTCGAGCGTCATACTCTTTCAGCAACAGGAACCACCGGAGGAAGACTGCAGAAGGAAGCAGGCCTGCACGTAAAACAATATCAGTCCGGGCCGCTCGGGGGCGATCAGCAGATCGGGGCAAAAATAGCGGAACAGCAGGTGGACCTGGTGCTTTTTTTCCGGGACCCGTTAACTGCACAGCCTCATGAACCCGATATTACGGCCCTGATGAGGCTTGCTGACGTACATGGGGTGCCGCTGGCAACAAATATGGCTGCGGCTGAAGTGCTGATTAAAGGCCTGGAACACGGATTGTTTGCCTTTCGGGAGATTTTAAAGGAGTCCACAGATCAATATGACACATAAACGAACGCTTTTAACCGTGGGAGCCCATCCTGATGATATCGAAATCGGGATGGGCGGAACGGTAGCGCAGCACAGTAAAACCGACAATGTCTATATGCTTTCCCTGACAGAGGGGGACCTTTCATCCAACGGCACAGTGGAAACAAGGCAGCAGGAAGCAGAGCGTGCGGCGGAAATCCTCGGTGCCCAGCGGCTGCAGCTTACCTGGAGAGACCGGATGCTTACAGCAGTAACCCAGGAAGAGTACACGCAGCTTGTGCAGCTGATCCGCCGCATCCAGCCGGACACGATATTTGCCCCTTACTATATCGATCGGCATCCGGACCACGGCGATGCCGGGAATATCGTTAAGCGGGCTTTGTTTGATGCGGGGGTTAAGCTTTATCCGGGTGTGGATGAAAATGCCCACAAGGTGCCAGACATGTACTACTACATGATTAACGGCTACCACCGGCCGACCTTTTATGTGGATATCACCACGGCCGCCGGTTACAAAGAAGCGGCATTACGGGCGTATAAAAGCCAGTTTAATCCGGGAGAAGAGGCCACAAGTACGCCGCTTACGGATGGGTACCTCGAAACGATACAGGCAAGAGACCGACTATTCGGCAAAGAAACGGGAGTGACTTACGCGGAAGGGTTTATCGCAGAAACTCCGATGCTTTTTCAACAGGTGCCCGGCAAACAAGGAAGTGACTAAGCATGAAAATTGGAATAACGTGCTACCCGACGGTAGGAGGGTCGGGAGTGATTGCGACGGAGCTCGGCAAGCTGCTCGCTGAACAAGGCCATGAGATCCATTTCATCACCTCGGCCATCCCATATCGTTTAACCGAAACCTCACCGAATATTTATTACCACGAAGTTTCCGTGAATCAGTACGAAGTGTTTCAGTACCCGCCTTATTCATTAACACTCGCAAGTAAAATGGCGGAAGTGGTCAACCGGGAGCAGCTTGACGTGCTGCATGTGCATTACGCCGTACCTCACGCTGTCTGTGCGATTTTAGCCAGAGATATGACCGACCATCCTGTGAAAGTAGTAACAACGCTGCACGGCACTGACATTACCGTTCTCGGACATGATTCATCGCTTCGGGACATTATCCGCTACGCCATTCAGCGTTCGGATGAAGTAACGGCCGTGTCTGACGCTTTAGTTAACCAGACCCGGCATATGCTTGAAGTCGACCGTGATATTCATACAATATACAATTTCGTGGATGAACGGGTTTATGCCCCGAAAAAGGATAAAAAGGATTTAAAAAAAGCGTACAATATTGATGAGGACGAAAAAGTGCTTCTCCATGTCTCTAATTTTCGGCCGGTAAAAAGAGTGGTAGACGTTGTTCGCACATTTGCAGCAGTACAGACCGAAGTTTCCTGCAAGCTCGTCATGCTCGGGGACGGACCGGACCGGGAAAAGGCATGGGCCGAGGCAAAAAAACTAGGCGTTGACCAGGATGTGCTGTTCTTAGGCAATCAGCGGGAGGTCGCCGACTATTTGCATATTGCTGACCTGATGCTGCTTCTTTCCGAGAAAGAAAGCTTCGGACTCGCCGCGCTGGAAGCAATGGCGTGCGGAGTGCCAGTAATCGGCACGGATGTTGGAGGCATTCCTGAAGTAGTTTTTCATAATGAAACCGGCTATGTTGTGCCGCTCGGGGCTGTGGAACTAGCCGCCCAGCAGGCGGTGGAACTGCTACTTGATCCAGACAAAATGAAACGGTTTGAGCAGCGTTCGCTCGACGTGGTGGAAGAACATTTCTCCTCCTCACGCATCGTAACCCAATACGAAGAAGTGTACCGCCGGACCATGGGGGACGAATAATGAACGAAGGGCAGACGTGGGAAGAAGGGCTGCATATTATCAAGACGTTACGACGGCGCGGCATCGATGCCTACGTGGTAGGGGGAGCCGTGCGCGACGGGCTGATGAGCCGGGAGCCGAGTGATATAGATATAGCAGCCGCCGCGACTGTGAAGGAACTTTCGGTTATATTTCCGCACGCAGTGAAGCCGTCGGAAAAACACGGAACCCTGCTCGTGAAGAGTGGAAAGAATATCGTGGAGGTTACCCCATTCCGCGCAGGGGCAAAAACAATTGAAGAGGACCTGCAGCAGCGGGATTTTACATGTAACGCGATAGCAGCAGATGAACAGGGCATGGTAATAGATCCATTTAACGGCCGGAGAGACATCCGGCAGCAGGTGCTGCGCACGCCGGGCCCGGCTGAACAGACCTTTTCCCTTGATCCGCTTCGGGTTGTGCGGGCGTTTCGGTTTAGTTCGGTCCTCGGATTTTCGCTGGACCCGGGAGTCGAGCGGGCAGCAGAATCAGCTGCGGCTGGTCTTGCACATACCGCTGTGGAACGAATACGTGATGAAATTACCAGACTGCTTGAGGGCCAAAAGCGGCTGGACGCCCTGGAAAACATGAGGGAGCTGCGTCTGTTTTCGTATTTTCCGCAAGCAATACAAACGGTGTCCGCCTTTTTTTATCATTCGACGCTTGTACAATTCCCTGCTGGCAAAGAGGCTTCGTGGGCAGCTTTATTATACGCCCTGTATGGGCATAGAAGCTTGAACATGCTGCATGGATGGAGGTTTTCCAACCAGGCACGAAAACAGTGCCGCTGGCTGTTGGAACGGATCGACGTCCCCGCTTCCCCCGATACGTGGCTGCAGTGGCTGTATTATTTCGGGCCGCAGCAGGTGGCGGATCTTGAAGAACTTAAACAGTGGAAGTATTTTGCTTACCACCGACGCCCCAGGTCAGAATGGAAAAGAAAATGGGAAGGTCTTCCAATCCATTCCAGTCAGGAGCTTGCGCTTCCGCCGAAGACAATCGCTTTAATGCCGGCCTACAAGGGCACGGCGAAGATTGGAGAGGCAGTAGCATTATTGGAAAAGGCGGTTGTGAACGAAAAGGTAGAAAACAGTGAACAAAAGCTGTTAGCCTATTTGGAGGAAAAAGAACGATGAATAAAAACCGATTGCTGCAGCTGTTGATGGCTCACCAGGATCGCCCGGTGTCCGGGCAGGAAATCAGCGATGACCTGCAGGTGTCCCGTACTGCTGTATGGAAACAAATTGAAGAACTGCGGAAAAACGGGTACGAAATTGAAGCAGCGTCCCGGCGCGGATACCGGCTGGTGCGTATTCCCGACCGTGTCGGCACAGAAGAAATAATGCTTCATCTTACAACTGCACGTCTCGGCCGCCCGATTATTTATAAAGATACCGTTACCTCCACTCAGGAAATTGTGAGGGAAGAAGCTGAAAAAGGAGCCAAAGAAGGACTTATTGCGGTCGCGAATGAACAGATGCAGGGCCGCGGAAGACTTGGGCGCGTATGGCAGAGCAGGCCCGAACAAGGCATTTGGATGAGCCTGCTGCTTCGCCCGCAGGTGCCCCCGCGCTACGCTCCGCAGCTCACTCTGTTGTCAGCGGTAGCTCTTGCCGAGGCGCTTGACAGTTATCTGCCGGAGCCGACGACGATTAAATGGCCGAACGATATACGCATTCATAAAAGAAAAGTCGCAGGGATACTAACGGAAATGCAGGCAGACATGGATGAAGTACAGACGGTCATTGTCGGCATGGGTATTAATGTGAATCAAAACGACGGGGATTTCACTGAAGAACTTGCTGAAAAAGCTGGCTCTATCCGTCAGTACGCAGGTGTCCGCCAGAGCCGTCCGCAGGTTATCGCTTCTATCTTAAAAAGCTACGAGACCTGGTATAATGAATACTTAACGAATGGATTTGGTGCAGTCAAAGCAGCCTGGACCGCCAAGGCTGATACTCTGGGCAGCTTTATCCAGGTAGAGACGTCCAGGCAGACAGTAGAAGGAAAAGCTCTTCGTATAACGGAGGAAGGGGCACTGCAGGTTCAAAGGTCAGACGGAAACACCCAGACGGTGCACAGCGGCGAAATTTTGGATGATCCGCCGTCCGGGTAACGGAAGAAAGGAGGCAGGCAGATGGGACAAAAATATGTAGTCATAGATGTAGAAACGACCGGCACTTCTCCAAGAAAAGGAGCAAAAATAATTGAAATCGGCGCAGTGCTGATGGAGGATGAACAAGTGCTTGACACTCTTTCGACCTTTATCCAGCCGCATATGCCGATTCCTCCTTTTATCCAGCAGTTTACGGGCATTCATGACCAGGATGTAGAGCACGCCCCCGAGTTTTACGAAGTAGCTCCCACCTTAACTGCCTGGCTCGAGGATGCCGCCTTTGTCGGACACAACGTGCAGTTTGATCTGGCATTTATCAATGCCGGCATGCAGGAAGCGGGATTCCCGCTGTTTCAGGGAGCCGTAGTGGATACGGTGGAGTGTGCGAGACTGGCCTATCCCGAAGCTCCGGGGTTCCGGCTGTCGCAGATCACGTCGTGGCTGGACCTCGACCATGATCGTCCACACCGGGCGGACAGTGACGCCCTCGTCACGGCGGAACTGTGGATATCCATCCGTAAAAAACTTGCTATGCTTCCGAAGGCTGTGCTCCACCATCTGGACCGGCTGGCTGGCTTTCTGCACAGTGATCTCCACCGGTATATTGAACGCTGCATTGCAAAAGCACCGCAGCAGCTTCCCTACGATTTAGAGGAAAACCACGGCATTGTGTTCCGTAAAGAGCTTCCAGCGGATAAGCCGGAGCAGAGAAGCGTATCGCTTAAGGAAACCCTCAGCAAAGGCCATGCTAAACGAAGCGGTTGGGAACGCTTTGAGGAGCGCCCGGGGCAGCTGGAGATGGCTGAAATGGTCTATGCTTCGTTTAAGGAGCGGTCTCATGCTGTCATAGAAGCCGGCACCGGCCTGGGGAAAACGCTAGCTTATTTGCTTCCGGCAGTAAAATACCATCGTACATATAACCAAAAAATCTTAATTTCCACTCAGACACTTACCCTGCAGGAGCAGCTGATGAATGAGGACCTGCCGTTGCTCGAGCGGCTCATTGACGACCGGATCTCTGTGGCAGTTTTAAAAGGCCGGAGCAACTATATCTCTCTTCAGCGGTTTGAAAAATGGCTGCAGCACCGCCAATTTTCGCTCGAAGAAGCGCTTGGCCTCGGCCAGGTGCTGGTATGGCTGACGGAAACCAGGCACGGGGATCTGGATGAAATAAATATGGCCGGCGGCCGCAGAAATGCCCTGTGGGAAAGTCTGCGTCAAAACCATTACCAGGAGGAGCATGCCCAAAGAGGATGGGAGGCGTTTTGCTTTTATGCACGGGCCCGCCGCAAAGCTGAATATGCTGATATTGTCGTTACCAATCATGCGATGCTTTTAAGCGACATATACCAGGGAAAGAATTTATTTGCCGCCTACCCTTATGTGATTATTGATGAAGCGCATCATCTGCCGGACACGGCAGGAAAATATGCAGGCAGAGCCGTGCACTATACAAAAGCGAACCGCCTGCTCCGCAGATTTGGCCTGGATACGAAGCAGAGTGTGGTACGGCCGCTCATTTGGTTTGGCGAAGAAGCCGGAATCACGTTTGAGTCAGGCTGGTACCAGGAACGCGAGGATAACCACGCGGTGCTCATGTATGAATGTGACGAACTGTTCCGCCTTCTCACCCGCTGGTGCCGCACGTCTTCCGGCCGTCGTCGTTCGGAGGTGGGCAGATACAGCCAGCGCTTTATTCCCGGCGGAGAAGCGGGTCCGGTATGGGAACAGGTGGAGGAAGCCGGCCGTCGTTTTCTCGCCCTGCTGGAACAGGAATTCAAGGAATGGCAAACGTTTGAGAAAGTGTGGGAAACCCAGCCATCAGCTAAAAGTTTTGTAAATGAACTTGCTGAACTAAATGCATATATGGAACAGCTGGACGGGCTTGGGGACAATCTGTTTCACCTGCTGTTTGAACGGGAGCCTGAGCATGTGTACTGGGTGGAAGCAGAGCAGAGCGGCGCCAAAAATGCCGCGTACGTTTATGCCCGCCCAATGGAAGTGGCATCGGAGCTGAGTGAACAGCTGTTTATGAGAAAAGACAGCGTGGTGCTTACGTCCGGTTCCCTGGCGGTTAATGGCTCGTTTGATTACATGAAATCAAAAATGGGGTTGAATGATTTCCTGCCACAAACAAGCCTGATCGCTTCTCCTTACCATTACGCGTCCCAGACACAGCTGCTCGTTCCAAAAGACATTTCCGGGGTGAACGACAAACACGCAGACTTTGAGCTGGAAGCGGCTGAATATATTTTCCATGCTGTTAATATTACGGAAGGTAAAACAATGGTGCTGTTTACTTCGTTTAATATGCTTAAACAGGTGTATCATCAGCTCAAGGAATGGACGGAAGAATCGACATTGAGTGTTATCGGGCAAGGGATTACAAGCGGCACCCATGCCAAGCTGACCAAGCTGTTTCAACAGCAGGACAATGCTCTTTTACTTGGGACCAATGCCTTCTGGGAGGGTGTCGATATCCCCGGTGAAAAGCTGCAGCATGTAATTATTGTGCGCCTGCCGTTTTCCCCGCCCACAGACCCCGTCTACGAAGCTGTGTCGGATAAATTGCAGCGCGAAGGAAAAAGGTCATTTTATACAGAGGCCCTGC
Source organism: Marinococcus halophilus (assembly GCF_900166605.1). NCBI lineage: Bacteria > Bacillati > Bacillota > Bacilli > Caryophanales > Bacillaceae > Marinococcus > Marinococcus halophilus. The sequence goes on along the minus strand of NZ_FVZD01000006.1, from coordinate 1,628,376 downwards.
CGCATGCTGTGCTCCGGTTCAAGCAGGGATTTGGCCGCCTGATCCGCCATTCTGATGACCGGGGCGTAGTAACGGTCCTTGATAAAAGGATTATGGAGGCTTCCTACGGCTCCTCATTCATTGACTCGATTCCCCGCACCAATACGTATTATGAACCGATGTATGCGGTGCTGGACCGTATCGCTGATTTTTTTGAAGAAGCAAAAAAACGTTAAAAGGAGTGCAGAAATGGAACACTTTGTAATCGAGCATGTTTACCCAATCCCAAATGCACGCGGCGTCCGGGCGGTCAAAAGCCATATTGAAGTGAAGAACGGCACAATCATTACTGTAGCCCCGGGAGACTACCAGAATAGGGAAAGCGGCGCTATTATTCTGGATGGCCGGGGCAAATGGCTGAGCCCGGGTCTGTACAACACCCACGGCCATACCCCGATGACAATGATGCGGGGGGTTTCGGATGACGTGGTGCTCCAGGAATGGCTGAACAACCATGTGTGGCCAAGAGAGCGCCTGTTTACCAGCGAAACAGCGAAGGCCGGCACAGAGCTTGCTCTCGCGGAAATGATCCGCACTGGCACGACTGGCTTCCTCGACATGTACCATATGGGCATGCAAAACACATATGAACTCGTGAAAAGCTCGGGCATCAAGTCAATGATTTCTAAGGGCATGATGAGTATTGGAACGCCGGAGGAGCAGAGCGAAAAGCTTGCAGCGGCCGCCCGTGACTTAAACGAGTGGGAGCAGGATTCAAGCGGAAGAATAACAGGGATGCTTTTCCCACACGCACCGTATACATGCACACCGGACTTTTTGGAAAAAATTGTTGATGCGGGGCACCGCTACAATTTGCCGCTTGGTATTCATCTTGAGGAAACGGCCAGGGAAGTGGCAGATTATCAGCGCGATTATGGCATGACTCCGGCCAGGAAATTAAAGGAGATTGGATTTTATTCACGCCCGGCGATGCTTACGCACGTCGTGCATGCGACAGATGAGGATCTCGACGACATGAGCGTGCCGGAAGTGACTATTTCCTACAATCCAATGAGCAATGCCAAGCTTGGCTCAGGTATTGCTCGTGTTCCGGAAATGCTAAAACGCGGCCTAAGGGTGACAATTGGCACGGACAGTGCTGTTTCCAACAACAACCTTGACATGTTTGAAGAGCTCCGCCTGGGCGCTTTGATGCAGAAAGTTGCCTTTCAGGATCCCAGTTCAATAGAAACAGAAGCGGTCTGGAAGATGGCAACAGAGAACGGTGCAGCATCGATGGGATTTGACAACAGCGGCAAGCTGGAATCAGGAGCTGCAGCCGACTTTATTCTACTCGACAGTGCATCATTTGCGCTCCAGCCGTATGATAATATTTTATCGCACCTAGTGTACGCGGCCTCCGGCAGAGATGTCACTGACAGCTTTGTGAACGGCAGACAGCTGATGAAAGACGGCGAACTTCTGACGCTCGATGAAGAAAAAATTAACGCCGAGGCCAACCGCCATTACCGTAAATTAAATGAAGCGTACTTATAGTACGCCGGGCGAGGTGAAATAATGGGAAACGAACAGCTTGAGGTCGTCGCCTCTGTAAAAATCGAAGCGTCGTCGGATCTGTATAAAATTGTTGATACACTAAATCGCACGTTAAAGCAGGAGGAATTAATGTTCGGCCTTTCTCTTGATAAGGAAAACGAAGAGCAGATGGTGTTTACCATTTACCGCACATAGGGGGAGATGTCGTGAAAAACTGGATGACGCTTGCAGCCTTTCTGGTTGTTTTTCTGGTGGTAGTCGGCCTTGTCGTCGGCTATTTTCAGGCCCGGGCGCCGCTTGCTGATGACAAGGAGCGTGCAGAAACGCTGGCACTTGAAGAAAATAATGTTGCCGAAGTACAGAATACATTTATTTATAACGGCAAACAGCCGGTAAAAACAGTGCGCGTCGAAACTAATGACGGCAGCAGGGATTGGCTGTTTTTCCACGACGGGGAATTGCTCGAACGCCTGGCCGCTGCTGATACGTTGAGTATGCAGGAAGCTGAGGAGCGTATAGTGGAAATAGAGGGGATTGACGCTGTACGGAAGGTGACGCCCGGCTACGAAGACGACCGTCCGGTATACGAAGGCAAATACCGGACGGAAAACCAGCAGCATTATGTGTACATTGATATGGAAACGGGAGAATTTGTGAAAAGCTTCAGCCTGGACCGGGGCTAAGTACGCTAAACCACGCTTGAACTCCTTTTCGCTTTTCTTTACACTAACTATGGATAGATTGAGCACGGAAATTATTGAGGAGGAAAAAGTATGGAATTGTCCCAACGAGTGAAAGAAATTACCCCTTCATCAACTCTGGCGATTACAGCCAAAGCCAATGAATTAAAAGCTGCCGGCCAGGACGTTATCGGCCTTGGCGCCGGAGAGCCGGATTTTAATACCCCGCAGTACGTAATAGATGCAGCGGTGCGCTCCATGCAGGAAGGAAAAACGAAATACACCCCTTCCGGCGGTCTGCCGGAATTAAAGGATGCAGTGATTCAAAAATTCAAGCAGGATCAGGGACTTGAGTACTCCCGCGACGAAATCATCGTTGGAACCGGCGCCAAGCATATTCTGTTTACACTGTTTCAAACCATTCTTGATCCGGAAGATGAAGTGATTATTCCAACGCCTTACTGGGTCAGCTATCCGGAGCAGGTTAAGCTTGCCGGCGGGCGGCCGGTATTTGTCGACGGCAAGGAAGAAAACCAGTTCAAAATCCTTCCGGAGCAGCTGCGCGAGGCAGTAACGAGCAAAACGAAAGCCGTCATTATTAATTCACCGAGCAATCCGACTGGCACGATGTACAGCCGGGAGGAACTCGAGGCCCTGGGAGAAGCAGCAAAAGCCGAAGATCTGCTGATCGTTTCCGATGAAATTTATGAAAAACTGATTTACGGAGACAAGCAGCATACATCCATCGCAGAGCTTTCCCCGGAATTAAAAGAGCAGACTATTGTCGTTAACGGCGTTTCTAAATCCCATTCGATGACCGGGTGGAGAATCGGCTACGCAGCCGGCAATCGTGCGATTGTCAAGGCAATGACGAGCCTTGCGAGCCATTCAACGTCTAACCCGACAACGAATGCCCAGTACGGAGCGATCGCCGCCTATACGCAAGACGACGGTGCTGTAGAAACGATGCGCCAGGCATTCAGCGAACGGCTGAACACGATTTACGACAAGCTCGTCTCTATCCCGGGAATTACCTGCGTGAAGCCGGAAGGCGCCTTTTATTTATTTCCAAATGTTGAAAAAGCAGCCAGCTCATATAAAGACGTAGACGAATGGGTGAAGGCACTGTTGGAAGAAGAAAACGTGGCGGTTGTTCCAGGCAGCGGATTTGGTTCTCCGCAAAACGTGAGGCTCTCCTACGCTACGTCCCTGGGACAGCTGGAAGAAGCAGTGGCAAGAATACGCCGTTTCGTAGAAAAATAATTTAATGAGTATAAACAGGACGAACCGGAGGGACTAACGTGAAAGTAACCATTGAACGTTTAAATCAATATATCGGCCAGGAGGTAAGGTTTGGCGCCTGGCTGGCCAATAAGCGCTCCAGCGGCAAAATCGCATTTTTACAGCTGCGGGACGGCACCGGCTTTGTGCAGGGTGTTATCGTAAAAAATGAAGTCGGGGAAGAGCTGTTCGCCCAGGCCAAAAACCTTCCTCAGGAAAGCTCGTTGTATGTGGACGGTGCGGTGAAAGAAGATGATCGTTCCCCAACCGGCGTGGAGCTTCAGGTGACCGGCTTCGAGGTTATCCAGGAAGCAGAACCTTACCCGATTACCCCGAAAGAGCATGGGACAGAATTTTTGATGGATCACCGTCACCTTTGGATGCGCTCGAGCAAGCAGCACGCGCTTTTGCGTATACGTGATGAAATTATTCAGGCAACCTACGCTTTTTTCCGGGAAAATCAGTTTATTAAAGTCGATCCCCCAATTTTGACAGGAAGCTCGGCGGAGGGGACAACATCACTTTTTCATACGAAGTACTTTGATGAAGACGCGTACCTGTCCCAGTCCGGCCAACTGTATATGGAGGCTGCGGCTCTCGCTTTTCAGCGTGTGTTTTCATTTGGCCCGACATTCCGTGCGGAAAAATCAAAAACCCGAAGGCACTTGATTGAATTTTGGATGATTGAGCCCGAAATGGCTTTTTGTGATCATAACGAGAGCCTGGAAATTCAGGAGCAGTACGTCTCCCATGTCGTGCAGGCGGTGCTTGCCAACTGCCGACAGGAGCTGACTACGCTGGAGCGCGACACATCCAAGCTAGAAGCCATTCAGGCGCCTTTTCCGCGCATCACGTACGATAAAGCGATTGAAATGCTGCAGGAAGCAGGTTATGAAGTAAGCTGGGGCGAGGATTTTGGTGCGCCTCATGAGACGTATATAGCAGAGCAGTTTCAAAAGCCGGTATTTATTACTAATTACCCGCTCGGCATCAAGGCCTTTTACATGAAGCCGGACCCGGATTATCCAGAAACCGCGCTCTGTGCCGACCTGATTGCTCCGGAAGGCTACGGGGAAATTATTGGCGGCAGCCAGCGTATTGACGACCCAGAGCTTATGAAACGGCGGTACGAAGAACACAACCTGTCGGAGGAAGCCTATGGCTGGTATCTGGATTTAAGAAAATACGGCACCGTGCCGCACTCCGGATTCGGTCTCGGACTTGAACGTACAGTCGGCTGGATTGCAGGCACTGAACATGTCCGGGAAACCATACCGTTTCCGCGTTTGTTGAACAGGCTGTACCCATAAGAGAAAAAGCCCCCGTCCCGGGGGTTTTCCTTTATGCACTTTGCCGACGGCCGGCCGGGTGAAGAGGAGGACAAACAGATGAACAAGGATAAAGAAATAGAAGCACTGATGCATGGTCATCTTTCCATTCCAGTAATTATTCTGGACAAATATCATCAGGTGGGGCTGAATGAAAAAGAAGCAATGATGCTCCTGCATATCTACCGTTTTGGCCAAAACAACGTGCCGCTACCAACACCGAAGGAACTGGCAGAGAAAATGAGCATGGATGAAAATGAATGCGCCGGCTGCCTGCGCTCAATGATTAAGCGGAACCTGCTGCAGATTGACGAATACGAACGCGAGGCAGTGCGCCAGGAATCATATTCGCTCTACCCTTTTTTCCGCCAGGCTCTTACGGCTGAAGTTCCGTCCAGTGAAGGGGAGCAGATCGAAGAGCAGCATCTGTTTCAAAACATTGAGCAGGAATTTTCCCGGCCGCTCTCCCCAATGGAATGGGAAACGATTAATGTCTGGCTCGATCAGGATCATTATTCGCCGGATATGATTCAGATTGCGCTGAAAGAAGCGGTCATGAATCAGAAATTCAGCCTTCGCTACATGGACAGGATGCTGCACGAGTGGAAACGCAAAGGCATTCAAACCAAAGAAGACGCTAAAGCGCAGACCGAACAGTTTAAACAAAAAGGCGGAAGGCGTACGCAGGCGGCCCAGTCGGAAAAACTGCCCGAATACCCTAATATTAACTGGCTGGATAAAGAGTAGAGGAGAAAAAAATGGCATTGACGAATAAAGATTTACAAGTTGTGGTTGAACGGATCGAGCACATGTTTCCGGAGGCGGAATGTGAACTGAATCACCGCAACCCGTTTGAACTGCTGGTAGCGGTCGTGCTCTCCGCCCAGGCGACTGATGCGCTGGTAAACAGAGTCACTCCCGGCCTGTTTGAACAGTACAGCTCTCCGGAAGATTTTGCCCATGCTCCACTTGAGGATATTGAACAGGCGATTCGTTCCATTGGACTTTATCGTAACAAAGCAAAAAATTTAAAAAAGCTTTCAGCCTCTCTTCTCGAGTTACATGACGGGCGTGTCCCGGAAACGCAGGAAGAGCTGGTTGGACTTGCCGGCGTCGGAAGAAAAACGGCGAACGTGGTAGCATCGGTAGCCTTCGGGGTGCCGGCCATTGCAGTGGATACACACGTGGAGCGGGTGGCCAAACGTTTAGGCATATGCAGATGGAAAGACAACGTTACCCAGGTAGAGCAGACATTAATGAAGCGGCTGCCAAAGGAAAAGTGGTCACAGATGCACCACCAGCTTATTTTTTTCGGCCGCTATCACTGCAAGTCCCAGGCCCCACAGTGTCCGTCCTGTCCAGTGCTTGAGTACTGCAGGGAAGGACAAAAACGGATGCGGAAAGAAGGTGCAGCATGGTGAACATACAAATTCCAGCGTCATTTCAGCACGAAATTTTTTATACCGTAACGCAAATCGAAGCAGACGAAACGGAAGGGCAGCAGATATTAGCGCTTCGTTACCCGTTCTGGTATGAGATTGCTTATGAAAATGGACTGGCCGGTACTCCGCCGTGGCAGGAAAACATTAACCAGCATATCAAAACATTTATACAGTGGTGGGAAGAGCATCTGCCTTTCTTGGATGAATGCTGGGACGAAAGAGACAAGGAAAAGGCGGCTCCCTACATGAGACGCGGGCTCGCCCACTGGCTGTGCATGCTGTTTTGGATGAACGAGCGGCCGGTGCCTTCTGCGGAGCCGGAAGAATTGATCGCAGAAAGCAGAAAGCTCGCCCATAAGCCGATCAACGTAGAGGAAAGGCTCAGCTTTCTGCTTGAGTATCCGAATTATTTTCATTCCTACCTGCAGCTGAAGGAGCTGTATACAGAAGTGAAGAAAAAAGAAGCGCTGGCAAAACGATCCCGAAATCACGAATGATAAAGGAGTAAAATATGGCATATACGAGCGGTTGGGAACAACAATGGCTGCAGACAGACGTACAATTGGATCCGGCAGAAACCGCCATGCTTAAAGAGGTGCAGGAAAAGATTGAGCGCCCTTATTTTGAAGCTGCGTTTTGCGGGCATTTTTCAGCTGGGAAGTCGACTGTATTAAACGGCCTGCTTCAAAACGAACTGCTGCCCGCAAGTCCGATTCCAACAAGCGCCAATATTATATCGATTGAAAACGGGGAGCTTGGTCTTGAAGTTGAGACGCGCGAAGGTCAAATCCAAGCCTGGGAAGACGATATTCCGTGGGGGCAGGTGCAAAAGTGGGGACGGGATGGAGCGGATATCCGTTCTATCCGTATGCGGGCCCCCCTGCCGTTTTTAGGGCCTCACAGCCGGATGGTGGACACCCCGGGAGTGGATTCGACGGATCCACTGCACCAGGCAGTGACAATGGAGAGACTGCTGGCCACCGACGCTGTTATTTATGTTACAGACTATAACCATGCTCAGTCGGAAACAAACATCCGGTTTTTGCAGCAGCTGACGGCAGAGGGCAAACCGATTATTTTTGTTGTCAACCAGATGGACAAGCACCGGGAAGAAGAAATAACGCTGCGGGCGTACCGCAACCAGATTGCCGCAACGCTTGAACGTAATCAGGTGCACGTGCTTGCGACGTATTATATTTCTATGCGCGAGGAGCAGTACCCGGATAACGAGCTGGAGACGTTTGCCGCCCACGTGCGAAGCCTCCTGTATCACGGAAGCGAACTGCTCGAACGAAGTGAGGAACGGATGCGCCAGACCGTGCTGTCACGAATCCGCGACAGGCTGCGGGAGGAACAGCAGACAGCCCTTGAAGACTGGCAGGAACGGACAGAGCACGCCGGAATTCCTGCACAGCTTATTGACGATAGCGCTCAGCCTGACAGTGAAGAAAGATGGAACGAGTGGTTCAGGGAATGGAAACGAACACTGGACCAGGCACATTTGTTTCCAGCATCCACTGTAGATAAAGCAAGAGACTGGCTTGAAAGCTGGCAGCCCGGATTCAAAGCAGGGTCCTTGTTTAATAAAAAACGGAAAACGGAACAAGCCAGAGAGGAGCGGGCAGAAGCACTGCTGGCAGATATAAATGAGAACATTAAAGCGTCACTGACGTTTCACGTGCGTGAACTGCTGCAGCCTGAGAAGCAGGACGCTTCTTCCTATAGCGCTGCTTTTACAGATCGTGTGCAGGAGATTGATGTTCAACTCGGACGTAAAGACCTGGAAGTGTTTATCCCGGATGGGGAAACGGGAAGGCAGTATGTATTTCAAGTGACCGATCAGCTCGCCGCTTTAATTACCCGGCGCTTTAAAGATCAGGCGGAGGCACTGCTCGAAGAAAAAGAACGGGTGCTTACCTCAACTGCAGGCCCGGTATTGTCGGAAGAGGAGCAAACGAAACTAAATGAACTGCAAAACGGCTGGCAAGAGGAAAAAGAACGGCTGAATCAGGAAATCACCCGGCTCGAACGCCAGATGGAAAGCGTAGCCTCCCGGCGGGAATGGGAGCAGGAAATCCGGCAGATGATGAGCGAAGAGGCGCCTTTCGATGTTCCGGAAATTATTATATCGCAGAAGGAAGAAACGACAGAAGAACAGGAAAGTATTTCTCCAGTGCAAAAGGAACTTCCTTCGTACAAAGAAGAAATTCAGATGGTGGAAGCATTCGCAGCCGATTCTTCTGATTCTCCGTTAATTGAAGAAGAAAAGAAGCATTTGCAGCGTCTATGTGAGAATCTGCAGCACCAGGAGCTTCATGTTTCAGTGTTTGGCGCTTTCAGTGCGGGTAAATCGAGCTTTATCAACGCGCTTCTTGGCGCTCCGGCGCTCCCCGTATCACCGCATCCGACAACGGCTGCTGTAAATATTGTCCGTGCGCCGGAGAATGATTACACTCATGGCACGGTTATTCTGCAGCTGAAAGATGAAGATTTTCTGGACGAGGAAATCCAGGCTGTATCAAAAGAGCTTGGGGAACAGTATTCGCTTGCCTCCATTCAAAAATGGAAAAAGCCAAACCGGACCCGCGACGCCCGGATGGAAACATACAGTCAGTATATGTACACCCTGCAGGAAAGCATCAAAAAACATCATTCCTCGCTCGGCGAAATTCGTACCATCGATATGGAGGACTGGAGCTCCTGGGTGGCGGATGAACAAAAAGCATGTCTCGTCAAACAGGTAACGCTTTATTATGAGAGCTACTGGACGAACCGGGGACTTGTATTAACCGACACGCCAGGGGTTAATTCCATCCACGGGCGCCATACCAATGTCGCGTTTGATCATTTACGCCAGTCGGATGCTATTTTTTACGTTACGTACTTCAATCATGCATTCTCAGATGCCGATGAACGATTTATCCAGCAGCTTTCGCGGGCAAATGAGGAATTTGAACAAAATAAACTGTACTTCCTGATCAATGCCGCCGACTTGGCAAGAGATGACAATGAGCGCCGGCAGGTCGTCAATCATGTGCGCGGACAGCTGCGCCGGAATGGATTTGAGGCCCCGTTTCTGCTGCCTGTTTCAAGCCAGCGCGGCCTGGAGGCAAAACAGCAGGGCGAAGAAGACGAGATGTTTTCAGCCTTTGAAAATTATTTGTCCGGACAGATCTGGCAGGAGCTGCTTGTGGTGCAACAGCAGTATGTCGTCGAGCAGGCGCTCAATTTAAAAGAACAGCTCGAGCGGGCGTTGCAGGTACAAAAGCACGATGCAAAAAGTGTCGCTGCAGAAGCAGAACGGCTAAAGCAAAAGCTTCAGCAGTACAAAGAAGTCCCGGAGCGCTTTCATATGGAGCGTTTGCGAAAAGAGCTCGCCTCAGACACCGAAGAGCGGCTGATTCATGTGCGTAAGCGTCTCTATCTATTTTATCAGGACTACTTTAACAAAGCCGTGAACCCAGTTACTATCGACGGGGCTACCCGGAAAGAACAGCGAAGGCAGCTGGCCGGACGGCTGACTGAAATTAAAGAGGAGCTGCTGGTGCAGGCCGGCCAGGAAAGAGAAACAGCGTTTATCCGTCTTGAAGAATTAATGAAGCGGCAGTTGAAGCAGGAAATAGAAGAACAGTACAGAAACGTCCGGGAAGATTTCCCAATGTTTCAGGTTCCCGATGCCAGCCGCTCTTTTATTCCGAAAGCAGAAAAAACGCTCGGTATCGAGGTGGAGCCTAAAGCATTTGAAACGTATTTTCGCTCAGCAAAGGATTTCTTTGTGCATCAGGAAATAAAAAACCTGAAAGAGGTCTACGGAGAAGAAGTTCAAAATGAAGCAGCAAAAGTAACGAAAGAAATAGTCCAGGAGCTTGAAGAAAACATTGAAGCCGGCATCGGGGCGGCCTCTGAATATATTTATGCTGAACACAGCCAGGCTCTCAATAGGGAATTCGAGCGACTGTCCACATGGTATGACCAGAGCTATTACACCGTGCTGCAGGCAGAATGGGAAAAACTTGCGCCGTTGGTTAAAAGAGAAAATGAGGTTCATATATAAAAGAAACCGCACAGCCCACAAGGCGTGCGGTTCTTGTTTATTATTCGTTTGTCTGGGCTTCTTCTTCCGGTTCAGACGCACTATCCTCTGGCTCCGCAGGTTCGGAGGTCTCTGACTCCGGTGGGGAATCTCCGGTGTCCTCGTCCCCGTTATTGCCGCCGGTACCGCTTTCCCCGCCGGCATCTGATTCAGATTCGGCCGGGGCTTCGCTGCCTGTGTCTGTTTCTTCTTCGCGGCCTTCTTCTGTGGTGCCGGAATCTTCCTCTGCCGGCGTCTCCTCTTCAGTTCCACCGCTTTCTTCCGGGCTCTGTTCTGGGTTTTCTTCTGGTGTGTCTTCTGGGTTCTCCTCAGCTTCTTCAGCTGGCTCCTCTGCCGGTTCGGGATCACTCTGACTGTCTTCAGTTTCGTCAGAGCTGTTGTCTTCAGCTGGCTCTTCATTCTCTGGTGCTCTCCCGTTTTCCGATTCATTCTCAGAGGATGGTTCAGTAACCTGGACGTCCACTTCACCTTCTACAAACAGCTCCGTAATTGTCTCAGCGTCCGGGGTGCTGGATGTAGCCCGTTCCCCCGTTTGTTCATTCAACTGTACTGTCACAACAGAATCGGGCTGTTCAAAGTCAGGAGTGTCGATGCCGCTGCTCACCTGCTGCATGATCTCGCGGAAAACATCTTTGGCAGCCTCAGTCTGCCCGTCTACAAGATAATTATTTTCCGACCGGCTTTCAAAGCCCGCCCAGACAGAAGCTGTATAATTTGTAGTGTAACCATTAAACCATACGTCTGGTACACCGCCATCAGGGATATTCAGGCTGTTCATTTCGTCCTCTGTAAAGTTGGTTGTGCCAGTTTTGCCGGCGAGCGGGAGACCGTCGATCTGAGCGCCGGTGCCGGTGCCTTCAGATATGACGTCTTTTAGCATGTCTGTAATCATATAGGCAGTGTAGTCCTCCATCGCCTGCTCCTGCTCTGGTTCAAAGTCAATCGTCCGTCCATCCGGAAACTCAATCCGCCGGATAGAGTGAGGATCGTTATAAACCCCTTCATTTCCGAAAGCGGCGTAGGCCCCGGCCATCTGCTCAGAGGAAACCCCCTGCTCAAGCCCGCCGAGAGCTGAACCATAGTAGACGTCCTCAAGGCCAAGGCCAAGACCGTTGGCAAACGACCTGGCATTATCAAGGCCGACTTCCTCAAGCGTTTTTACTGCAGGGACGTTCAGGGAATCCGTCAGCGCTTCACGCATGCTGACACTGCCCCGGTAGTCCCGGGTATAGTTGCGTACGTCGGTGTCTGTGTCCGGGTACTGGTATTCTTCATCCTCGATCTGATGGTACGTAGACCACTGCATATTTTCGATAGCCGGACCGTAATCCAGGACAGGCTTGATAGTGGAGCCTGGCTGGTTGGGGTCGGTAGCGAAATTATAGCTCATTGCCGTATCAGGGCTCTGACGGTTGCCGACAATGGCTTTCACTGCGCCAGTCTGGGTGTCAAGCAACGTGAAGCCGATTTGAAATTCTTCATTATCCGGAAAGCTTGCAAGCGCCTCGGGGCTTTGGATTAGCTCTTCGGCCTGTTCCTGTGCTTCAGTATCAAGCGTCGTGTAGACCTTCAGGCCAGCTGTGTATATATCAGATGCCTCAATGCCGTCAAAGTCTTCAAGCTCGTTTTGGACGTAAGACATAAAGGAGTCATAGGCGGCGCCGTTTTCCGGCGGCTGGTAGTTAAGCTGTTCATCTACCGGGGTACTAGAAGCTTCTTCCGCTTCCTCGTCGGTAATGTAGCCTTGTTCATTCATCATAGAAATAATCTGGTTTCTTCGTTCCTCGGCATTTTCCGGATTTTGCACCGGGTCATAATACGTAGGCCGGCGCGGAATAGCGGCTAGAAGAGCAGCATCTGCGATCGTGAGCTCGCCTGGCTCCTCTTTTCCAAAATAGGTCTGCCCGGCCTGGGTGATGCCGTAGGCTCCCTGGTTGAAATAGATTAGATTGACGTACATTTCGAGAATTTCATCCTTGCTGTACTGCTGCTCAAGTTTGATGGCTAAATACTGCTCCTGGACTTTACGCGATATATTTTTATCAGGGGAAAGAAACGCATTTTTCACAACCTGCTGGGTGATAGTGCTAGCCCCCTGGGAGCCGAAACCGTCAGTAACATTTGCCCATAACGCTCCAAAAATCCGCTGAACGTCGATGCCGAAGTGGCTGTAAAACCTCTCGTCTTCTACCGCGATAAATGCTTCCTTCGCATAGTCGGGCATTTCTTCAATGTCGGCGAGTTCCCGGTTGCTGCTGTTCTGCAGCTGGGCAATTTCTTCGTCGTTTTGGTCGTATACCGTAGCAGCCTCCGATAAAACGATCGCTTCCGCGTCTAGTTCCGGGGCCTGATTGATCATATAAGCGACAATAATGACAACGGCAGTCATGAAGACAAGCATGAGCGAAAGCGCCCATATAATGAATGTCTGCCAAAGCGGCCGTTTGCGCTTTTTCTTTTGTTTATTTTTAGGGTTCTTCTGGTCGGCCGTTCGTTTTTCCCGGCGGGACCGGTAATTGTCACTCATTGACGTTCGTCCTTTCGTTGTGCATAGCATCTAGTTCTGTGTACCCAGGCATTAGACGTTCAAATTTTTATTTTGTTACACGTATGTTCAGTGAAAATAAACGTCCTTCACGGTCTTTAAATAGTCGAGTCTTGGATGAAGGCCGAGCGGAATCGGATGCCCGTGTTCCTGAAGTTCCTTATAAGGAATGGATTTTCGTTTCGACTGGCCGTAATACCAGTGAAGAAACCGGGAAGCGTCGTACAGGTACGTCTCCCCATGTACAGTGAAACGGAGAAGCACAAATGCGATACCGTCCTGCTTTTGGACTTTATGCATGTGCTCCGCCTGATGATCATGAAAATTCTGCAGCGGAAAGGCTGTCTTATTGCGCGTTTCTTTCGCTTCAAAATCAATATAACGCCCGGCAAAAACACCATTATAATCTGTGGTGGAAGCCTGTTTGAAATATGCTTCGGTGATGCGTGCAGCGCTTCGCTTCGGATAATGCACATCGACAATCTGTACGGGCGTTGGCTTTTTATGTATGATCCCGATGTCACGTGCAATGTAGTAATCGTTGGATTCATTAATGTCTTCTTCAAGTGTCATGCCGCGGTTGGCAAAGCTTTTTTCCGCCGGCGGGCTCTGCCGGGAGGGAGTGTTTTTGTTCGGGCGGTATACTTTTCCATTGGGGTAGCGGTAAGCCATAGGAATCTTCCTTTTCTAAAAATTACTGCCTTCTGCTATTTTACCATAATTTCTGCCGGGAATTATGTTTCCTGTGCTTACAATGATAGACAAAGCCTTGGTTGTTCGTGTTAGGATAGAAAAGAATGAGAAAGGAAGGGGATAGCATGAGCGATACACCGATTAATATTGGATTTGGCAATATGGTGATGGCAGAACGGGTAATTTCAATTGTGAGCTCTGATTCTGCCCCGACAAAACGTTTGATTCAGGAAGCACGTGAAAGAAAAATGCTTATCGATGTAACCAACGGACGGAAAACAAGGAGCATCATCCTGTCGGACAGCGACCATGTGCTGCTGTCGGCCATTCAGCCGGAAACAGTTGCTCAAAGGGTAAGCAATCAGCAGGAGCAGGAAGAGAGCACTTCATAAAATATTCGCTTTCCTGAAAAGGGAAGCGTTCTTTGTATCAAAAGGGGGTTTTTCGATGCCAGGGCTTTTCGAAAGCTGTGACCAGATGAAGCGCCGGATGGACGAAGCGGAACAGGTTTTTTACGAGGTACAGGAACGGGACGACCGTCCGGATTTTTACGAGGAAGTGAAGCCGTTTGTCGACAAGGTAAAAGGGGAAGCAGATGTATGGAAAGAGGAGGCTTCTGCCTGGGTGCAGACGACAAGCTATCCGTACCTGCACGAATCCCAGATGGAGGATACGTACGATAACATTATGAATGCCTCTCTCCAGGCCTACCAGCGGACAACAAAAGAAAAACAGTTCAAGGAAACGCTGCAGGCTGTGGAGTTTATTCTAAATAGCATTCAAACGCAGTTAAAACAGGAATCCTAGAAAGGGGAGAGTAAGTTGAGCTTTCTAATTTCTTCTGAATGGCTGGATGAACACCGCCGCGATGAACACGTCCGGGTGGTGGACTGCCGGTTTGAACTGAAAGATGCAGCCGCGGGACATGAAGCGTATGTTAAAGATCATATTCCCGGTGCTGTCTTTATCGATGTAGATAAGCATCTATCTGCCCAGGCAGGTACCCACGGAGGGCGCCATCCATTACCGGATATGGACTTTTTCGCCCAGGTTTTGTCAGAGCGTGGAATAGACATGCAGACGACCGTGGTAGCTTATGACGACCAGGGAGGCATGGGGGCAGCTAGATTTTGGTGGCTAATGCAGTATGCAGGCCATACGAATACATATGTCCTCGATCGCTCTTATACTCACTGGGTGAAAGAAGGGTTCCCGACAACAGAGGAAATCCCAACGCCGCTTATGAAGCAGATGAAAATAGACCGCGAGCCGAACCAGCTGGTCCATCTCGAAGAAGTAAAGCAGCAGCTGCGAAACGAACACGTGGCCCTCGTGGATGCGAGAAGCTATGAGCGCTATGCTGGAGAAAACGAAGAAGTGGATGCAGTTTCTGGTCATATTCCCGGTGCCTATCATTATTTCTGGAAGGATGTACTTTGCGAAGACGGCACATGGAAATCCCAGGGTGAGCTGCGTGATCACTTCCGGGGACTCGAGGGATTTGATGAAGTTATTTCTTACTGTGGCTCGGGTATTACAGCCTGCGTCAACGTACTCGGCATGAGAGAGGCTGGAATCGAACAGGTGCGTCTTTATAATGGAAGCTGGAGTGATTGGATTTCCTATCCGGACCTTCCAATTGAAAAAGAGCCAAATACTTTATAAGGTGGATGAAATAATAAAGCTGCCGGCAGGAAGCCGGCAGCTTTGCTTTATATAAATGCATCAAAAACGCCCCGATCGGAAAATTGCGTACAGCAGCCAGACAAACAAAAAGAACGCGACAATAAAGCTGATTTCGATGACTGGGAGCTGAACGAGGATTGAATTGTTATCCCCGAACGTAGAGCCGACGATCAAGCCGACCATCACGATGCTAAACGCAAGTAAGATGACGCTGAAGCTTAGGCGGTTGCCGATCCGATCAAGCTTGTTCATTAAAATATTTATGCGGGGCATGCGCACATCGACGCCGAGTTCATCATCATTAATTTTTTTCAATGCAGAACGAATTTCCTTCGGCAGCTCGCGGATATAGCCAAACTGTGCTTTGCCTTCGCGAAATACATCCTCGATCCGGTCCTGCGGGTTCAGCCGTTCTTTTACAAGCATCCTGCCGTAAGGCTCGGCAATTTCCACAATGCTTAAGTCCGGGTCGAGCTCAGTAGCAATGGATTCAATCGTAATAATGGCTTTGGCAAGCATCGTAAATTCTTTGTGGATGCTGATACCATATCGGTGTGAGGTGGAAAATACATCGTTGATGGCTGCGCCGATTTCAATCTCTTTAAAAGGTGTTTCGTAATATTTGGATAAAAGGTATTCTACGTCCTCTTCAAAAATTTCTGTATCCATATCTTCCGGAAAGTCGGCCATTTCATAGATCGCAGCCGCTACATCCCGGGTGTTCTGCCTCGTCATGGCAATAACATAGTTAATGAACTGTCTGCGCATGCTTTTGCTTAAGCGGCCGACCTGCCCGAAATCAATGTAGGCAACAATGTTTCCCCTTTTAAAAAGCAGATTCCCGGGATGGGGGTCGCTATGAAAAAAACCGGTACGCAGCACCTGGTGTAAAAAAGAGTCCACCAGATGGTGAGCGAGCTTCTTTTTATCAAATTCAACAGTAGCGTATCTAAGCTCGGAGAGTTTATACCCCTCGATATATTCAATAGTCAGCACGCGGCGTGATGACCAGGTTTCATAAACTTCAGGAACCTGAACGGAATCAAAGTGCTGAAGGGCCCGTGCCATTTTTTCTACATTGCGTGCTTCGGTAAAATAGTCAAATTCGTCCCGTATGGCAGCAACATATTCCTCTACAACATCCTGAAGCTGATAAAACTGGGCCCATTGGAATCGTTGAGTGAGGAGACGGGCCAGATCCCGAAGAATATCGATATCCTGTTCGATAATCTCTTTAATATGCGGGCGGCTGATTTTTACAACAACATCCCGTCCGTCATGAAGTACTGCTTTATGTACCTGGCCAATTGATGCAGCGGCTATAGGAATTTCATCAAAATAGGAATAAATGTTGCCAAGAGGTTCATGAAGGTCATGCTCGATTACCGATTTGGCTGTTTCATACGGAAACGGCGGCACATGATCCTGCAGCTTTGCAAGTTCATCGACAATGGACGGAGGAAAAATGTCCCTCCGGGTACTTACAAGCTGGCCGAGTTTGATGAATGCTGGGCCAAGCTCTTCCACAACAAGCCGGAGGCGGACCCCGATAGACTGGGTATTCCAGTCGTTGGGATCCGACATGATCCGCTTAGGAAGAGAAAGAATATGAAAAAGTCCCACTTCCTGCAAAATATATCCGAAGCCGTGTTTCGCAAGAGTGGTAGCAATTTTTCTGTATCGATTTGCGTGCCGGATACTTTTTGTTATGGCCATGAAGCGTTCCTTCCTTTAATTAAAATTTGCGGTTATTCGCGGTCAGAATTGTTCATCGCCCTTTCAATGGCATCGAGCTTTAGCTCAAGCCGCTCAATATCCCGTTTTGTTGCGATGCCCATGCTTTCCACCCGGTTTTCGAAGGAGTTTTTCGCCTGGCTGTTCCAGGAATCGCTCTGCACCGATCCTCGTTGAATCATTTCTTCTTTCCATTCGTCTGCTTCCCTCGGGGTAATCTTTCCCTTGGTCACCAGATCATCAAGGTATGTCTGGACTTTTTCCCGTCCATATGAGGCCGCTCCGAGTCCGAGAAAAAATCCTTTTTTCAGCATATCGTTCATGAAAAATTCCCCCTTTATGATTTGAAAGAATTGCACTAAATACATTATACCAAAGATCGGGACGGATAAAGAAATGCCGGAATTATCATTTATGTACCCTGCAGGCAAAGCCTGAAAACGCACGGCTTTTCAGTGTGCATATTCATGTTATAATAGTAAGGGTTTGAACGAGAGCAACAAGCGGCGGAGAAGATCTCTGCCGCTTTCGAGCATTTACAATAATCATGTTAACCGGGCATTCACACCTAAAGTGAAGGCGCGCTTAGTAGAAAGGAACGTTGCTTGTATGGGGAATATACACATTGAAGACATTATCATTGCAAATCAAACGCTGAAAGACGTGGTAACGCATACCCCATTGCAGAAAAACCAGGTGCTTTCTGAACGTTACGGGGCCAATATTTATTTAAAACGGGAGGATCTTCAGGTGGTGCGCTCATTTAAAATTCGCGGAGCGTACTATATGATGAGCAGCCTTCCCAAGGATAAGCTTGAAAATGGCGTCGTGTGCGCAAGCGCTGGTAACCACGCCCAGGGGGTGGCGTATTCCTGCCAGGCACTGAAGGTAAAGGGCCATATTTTCATGCCTAATACGACTCCGCGCCAGAAAATTTCCCAGGTGAAGTTATTTGGGAAGGAGTATGTGGAAGTAGTACTTACAGGAGACACGTTTGACGACGCTTATTACGAAGCGAATGCTTACGGGGAAGCGCACGACATGGAATTTGTGCACCCGTTCAACAATGAAAAAGTGATCGCCGGACAGGGCACGGTCGGGATGGAAATTATGAATGATATTGAAGAGCCGATCGATTATTTATTTTCCTGTATTGGCGGTGGAGGGCTTGTGTCCGGGGTCGGCACATATGTTAACTCCATTTCTCCTTCCACGAAGATCATCGGCTGTGAGCCGGCCGGTGCACCTGGAATGAAGGCCTCCATTGAAAATCAGGGCGTCGTTTCCCTCGACTACATCGACAAATTTGTAGACGGAGCTGCAGTAAAGAGGGTGGGAGAACTGACATATGATGTATGTAAGGATCTTCTTAACAGCATTACGCTCGTGCCTGAAGGCAAAATATGCACCACTATTCTGGAACTGTACAATGAAAATGCGGTGGTGGCTGAACCGGCAGGCGCCCTGTCGATTGCAGCTCTTGATTTCCATAAAGAAGAAATCAAAGGAAAAACGGTCGTTTGTATTGTCAGCGGAGGAAACAATGATATCGGCCGCATGGAAGAAATGAGGGAGAAATCATTGATCTATGAAGGACTGCAGCACTACTTTATTGTGAATTTTCCGCAGCGTGCGGGCGCTTTACGGGAATTTTTACACGACGTGCTTGGGCCGGATGATGATATTACCCGCTTTGAATACAACAAGAAAAACAACAAGTCCAACGGTCCGGCGCTTGTCGGTATTGAAGTGACTTACCCTTCGGACTACGACAAGCTGCTGACAAGGATGAAAGACCGCGGCATCAAATATACGGAAATCAATAAAGAAGAAACGCTGTTTAATTTCCTAATTTAAAAACGGTACAAGGGCAGAAAAGGAGCGGATACAATGATCAGCGAGAATCGGAACGGCTGGGTAGAGGTTATGATGCAGCAGGAGCACGCGGCTCTTTCGGGAGAGTGCATGAAATACTGGCACCATGAAACATTCAAACAACAGCCATCCTGGCCTTCAGCGCTTCAGGCCACCTCCAGGCACGACGATGCCTGGAAAACATTGGATGAAGAACCGATGCTTGATGAAAACGGGTGGCCGGTATCGTTTGTGCATTATCCGGTGCCGCCGAAGCTTGACGCCTACCGAAATACTATTAATGCTCTTGAAGAGGAAGATCCGTACCAGGCTTACCTGCTCAGCAGCCATTACGGCTCGTTTTTTAAAGAATCCGAGGTGCCGGAGGAAATCGCTTTTATGCAGGAAGAAATTGCCCGCCAGCAGCGGCTGATTATCGGCTGGCAGTGGAATTTTCTGATGGCAGCTGAGCATTTTCATCTGCTTCAGTTTTTTGACGACTTATCTCTTTATATATGCATGAATACGCCGGGGGCTTCCAAAGAACAGGAGGTTCCCTGGTTTCGGGACGGCTTCCGCCAGACGTTCGACTCGCTCAATCATGAAACGATCCAGGCCCATTGGAAAGATGAAGAGACGGTAGTTCTGCAGCCGTTTCCGTTTACGGAACCTTTTACCGTTGAGGTAAAACGACGCTGCGTAAAACAGCCGCTTCAGGCGCCCAAGGATTTGTGGGATGTGAAGCCGGACAGCCGCCGGGTAACTTTGCAGCCTGCGGACTAGCTGTTAAAAGCACGATAAAGGAGGAATCATCATGACACTGCAGGGCAAAAGAATTATTGCATTTGTAGAAGACGACTTTGAAGATTTAGAATTGTGGGTGCCGGTCATGCGGCTGCGTGAAGAAGGCGCTGAGGTGCTCCTTACCGGAAAAGAAAACGGCAAAACGTACACGGGAAAACACGGCGTGCCGGCGGCAGCTGAAGCAGCGCTCGCCGACGTGGACCCGGCAGACTATGACGGTGTGCTGGTGCCCGGAGGATGGGCACCGGATAAACTCCGCCGCTACAGTGAAGTGCTCTCGATTGTACGGTATATGAATGACCATAAAAAAATCATTGGTGAAATTTGCCATGCCGGGTGGGTACTTGCTTCAGCAGGGATTCTGAAGGGTGTTCATGTAACAAGCACGCCAGGCATCAAGGACGACATGACCAACGCAGGCGCAGTATGGTCAGACGACCCGGTAGTCGTAGACGGTCATATCGTTTCAAGCCAGCGCCCGCCGGATATTCCAGCTTACAATCAGGCGCTTGTCGAAGCTTTTCGTGCGCAGTAAAAAGACCAGACTGCGCCAGCCGGGCATTTTATAAGAAGCCAGCTGGTAAAGGTCTGAGAGATAAAGCGGGGAGGACTAATTGGAACGAAAAACGAGCGAACAGCTTGAGCAGATGCTAAAAGCGCGGGAGGGGCGCCAGGTGGTCCTGTTCACTTCCCCGACGTGCGGCACGTGCCAGCTGGCAAAACGGATGCTTGCACCGATAGAAAAACTGTATGCCGGTGCTTCTTTTCTGGAAGTAGATATTAACACCGCTCCTGAGCGGGCCAGGCAGCTCGAGATCCAGAGCGTGCCGTGCTTGATGGTATTTGCCAGTGGAGAAGAAAAGCAGCGGTTGTACAAAATGCAGTCGGGCGCATATTTGCTCGAGCAGCTGCATTCGTACTTGAAAAAAGATTTGACAGAATCAAAGGAGGATTCGCATGCAGGCCCCTCAGTTTCAACTCAAAGAAATGTCGAGCGGCGTTGAATGGTCGCTGGAACAGCTGAAAGGAAAGCCGGTACTGTTAACGTTCTGGGCATCCTGGTGCCCGGATTCTTCCGCGGATCTGGTGCAGAAAAACCGGTTTTATGAACAAATGAACGTAGACAGTCCGCTGCAGTTTGTTACAATTAACGTAACCGGCCGTGAACGGCGGGAAGAAGATCCTGAAATGTATGTGGAAAACAACAATTATCGTTTCCCGGTACTTCAGGACGAAGGCGTGGATACGTACAGACGCTATAAATGCGAAGGTGTGCCGAGTACGTTTATTATTGATGAACAAGGCGACATTGTTGCCCAATACGGAGATAAAGCATCATTTATTGATATTATGCAAAGCCTGCAGAAGGTAAACAGCATATAAAAAGCCCGCCGCGGACGGCGGGCTTTTTGCATATATTGGATAAGCTTCATTTTGGCGGGCGTCCAGAAGAAATAATGCGTTTTACCTGATCGCTGTTTGGATAATCGTTAGCATCAAACTGTGCTAAAACTTCATCAGTATCATAAGGCACCCGGCGGATTTCCGGGATGATTTCTCCGTCTTCGATAGTCAAAAGAACGTAGGACGGTGTTGGGTCCCCGTCAAAGGGCAGGCCGATGCTCCCTGTATTGATCACCCATCTCGCTCCTATTTTTCGAATGGATGGAGTGTGCACATGGCCGTATACATAAATGTCTGCCTCCTGCTTCTGGAAAAATGATTCTTCAAAAACAGAAGCATCACTGTCGACAGGCACTGGAGGGAACAGGCTGCCCGGCACCGCATGGAAGGCGAACAAGCGGAAGCCTTCATAGTCATCGAGAAATGACTCAGGAAGTTCTTCTAAGTATTTAATGTCATTGCTGGAGAGTCGCTCGAGTGCCCACTCTCTCTCCTGATTCATAATAGAGCGCTTAGCTTCAGGCACCTCCCCCTCGCGCACGCCGCGGACAATCCATTCGTCTGCATTTCCCTTCAGTACTTTTGCAGGCAGGGACTGAACGGTTTCAATAGAATTTTTTGGCTCCGGTCCGCGAAAAGCAAGATCGCCAAGCATATACATATGGTCTACCGATAAGGCATGCAGGTCGTTTAATACAGCTTTTAACGCTCGTGCATTGCCATGGACGTCGGAAAGAAGTGCAATTTGCAACGTAATAACCTCCTCATGAGCTTTTGAAACAATCTTATTACAGTGTATCAGAACAGCGGGCTGGTTTGGAATGCAAATGCACAAGCCGGTTGGCAGGAGAGGCTTCTCCTGTGCTATAATCAGACGTGCAAATCGGGACGTTATTTTAAAGGAGAGAGATTAATCATGCATATTACATCCATTGAGCCAACACCGAGTCCTCATACGATGAAGCTGAATGTTAACGAAACGCTGCCTGCTGGAACGACAGGCAATTATAAACCGGAAAATAAAGAAGACGCACCGGCACCGATCCAGCAACTGCTGGAGATCGAAGGCATTAAAGGTGTGTATCACGTCGCTGACTTTATGGCCCTCGAGCGTCATCCAAAAGCCGACTGGGAGCAGCTGCTCCCTCAGGTGCGCCAGGCATTCGGCGAAGAGGTGGAGCAGCCGGCCGAAGAGCCGGAGGAGCCGCAGGAAGCGTTCGGGGAAGTACAGGCACAGGTACAGATGTTTAAAAACATCCCGATGCAGATAAAACTATTGGCTGGCGAGGAAGAAAAACGCCAGGGTTTGCCGGAACGCTTTCAGACCGCTGCGTTTGAAGCCCAGCTTGAAGACGATAACATCGTGATGCAGCGCAAATGGGAGGATTACGGGGTTCGTTACGGCCAGGATCTGGAACAGATAGGCAGCGACATGGCAGAAGAGATTGCTGCTGCTTATCCCGATGAACGGCTGAAACGGCTGGTGCGAATCGCGAATACGCCGGAAGCGGAAGAAACAGAGCCGAAGTTTAAAAAAGTGACCATGGAGATGATGGAGGAGCCGGATTGGAAACAGCGCTATGCAGCCTTTGACCAGATGGATCCTTCCATGGAAGATCTTCCGGTCATCCAAAAAGGGCTTGCAGATGAAAAACCGGCGATTCGCCGGCTCGCCGTCGTGTATTTAGGCATGCTTGAAGATCCTCAGGTACTTCCGGATCTGCAAAAGGCGATGCAGGATCCGTCTGTCACCGTGCGAAGAACAGCAGCAGACACGTATTCTGATCTGGGGGACCCTGCGGGCATCCCCGACATGATTGAAGCGCTGAAGGACAAAAACAAGCTGGTGCGCTGGCGTGCGGCAATGTTTTTATATGAAGTAGGTGACAGTTCCGCCGTGGAGGCTTTAAAAGAAGCCAGCGGGGACCCGGAATTTGAAGTGGATCTGCAGATTAAGCTCGCACTAAAACGAATTGAAGGCGGGAAAGAAGCAAAAGGGTCCATCTGGAAGCAGATGAGTGAGAAAATGGAACAGGAGCGAAAACCCAGGTCGTAATAGAGAAGGGAAGGAGCCTGAACGATGACAAAAGCAGAAGTACGACAGCAGCTTGAAGAACGAAATATGGAGGAAGTGCTCGAGCTGATTGAGGACGCTGAAAATGGCGATTTAAAAGAGCTTGAGCTGGCCGCTTCTCTTGGCCTTCTTCGTGATGAAACGCTGAACAACGCAGTGCTGAAAGTGCTGCAGGACGAAGGAGTCACGATTATTTACGTGGAGGATGAGGAATGAATGACGGCATCTATGAGGAAGAAAATGCAACGAGGCCGGCTCCGTCACAGCGTATATCTGAAGACGCGCTGACGGTCTGGCGCTTCAAGGGGATGATTGAAATGGCTGTAGTTTCTTTCATCCCTCTTGCTTTACTTGTGATCGCCATCTGGTTCGGGTGGCCGGAATGGCTCCGCTGGTCTCTCGGCGGAGTCCTTGGGTTTTTAATTGTTATTTCTGTTTGGTACGCCTGGGTGCTGCCGAAATGGCAATGGCAGCGCTGGCGCTACGAGGTATACGAAACGGAAGTGGAGCTTCAGTACGGCGTCATTATTTCTAAGCACGTGCTGATTCCGATGGTGCGCATCCAGCATGTAGACACAGCTCAGGGGCCGATTTACAAGCGCTACGGGCTTTCCACCGTCACCATCTCCACCGCAGCCGGTATGCATGAAATTCCAGCTCTTAAAGAAGAGACGGCGCCGGAGCTGCGAAATCGCATAGCCTTTTTAGCTGGAACGGATGATGACGATGAATGAATGGAGACGCATGCACCCGGCAGCTATTGTAACCGTTTTTTTTCGTCAGTTGAAAGATTTTCTTTTTCCGCTGATTATTACGTTTTTTGCTGGAAGCACGGCTTCCGGA
Source organism: Marinococcus halophilus (assembly GCF_900166605.1). Classification (NCBI taxonomy): domain Bacteria; kingdom Bacillati; phylum Bacillota; class Bacilli; order Caryophanales; family Bacillaceae; genus Marinococcus; species Marinococcus halophilus. The sequence continues at coordinate 1,604,379 of NZ_FVZD01000006.1, read as the reverse complement.
CCGCTTCCAGTTAACTGGATTTTTTTGCTGTTAGTTCTGTTTATCATCATCAGCAGCATCATGAAATGGGTTTTTTTTCGTTACCGTTTAATAGAACGAGAGCTTCAGATTCACTACGGCATTTTTGTGAAAAAGGAACGTTTTATCCGCAGCCAGCGTGTCCAATCGGTAGACATTACTGCAGGCATCATTCAGCGGATGTTCGGCCTTGTCCGCCTTAATATTGAAACAGCGGGCGGTGGAGCAGAAGCGGAAGCGTCGGTCCAGGCGATCCGCCGGGAAGAGGCAGGTATGATTCAGGCAGCCCTCATCCAAAAATCCCCGCTTTCGGCGGAAGAAGAAAAAGAAGATTATTCAGGGGAGGAGGCAGCCCCGGAGCCGGCTTCACCGGCATTTTCCTGGAAAGTGCCGATGCGGGCCATTTTCATAGCCGGGCTCACCTCCGGGCGCGCAGGCCTCATTTTTGCTGCTTTAGCCGGCTTATATTCCCAAGTGGGAAACCTTCTTCCCGATGCGTGGGTGGAGCAGTCGATTGGTGTGTTAATTGATCTGAGCTACTGGTTTATTATCGGGGGACTGTTAGGGACAGCACTGCTCAGCTGGCTCGTGTCGTCTGCATGGACACTCGTGCAGCACGGAAATTTCGAAGTGAACCGAACCGGAAATGATCTTGAAATCACATGGGGGCTTCTCGAACGAAAGCAGATTACGCTTCAAATGCACCGGATAACGTGTATTCGTTTTATCAGTAATCCAGCCAGGCAGGCGCTCGGGATGTGGGCGGTGTATATAGACAGTGCTGGTGGAAGTACCGAACGGGGCCAGAATTCGATCATGCTGCTGCCGCTTATTCACCAAAAGCAGTTACATACCTTTATGAAGCAGATTGACGATACGGCATTGATTCCGGAAAAGGTAAACAAACTGCCGAAACGGGCTGCAAGAAGATACATGTTCCGGGCCTCGGTTTTTTGGTGGTTGGTCTTCATTCCAACAGCCATCTGGGTGCCTTATGGCTGGACAGCAGCCGTAGTGCCGTTCTTTTTCACCTGGTGGGGATGGATGTGCTACAAAGGATCCGGCATGAAGGTGGAAGAAAAGCAGCTGATTGTCCGGGAAAGAGCCTGGAGTGCTATATATAACTTCGTACCGAAGCGGCGTATTCAATATTTGGAAAACACCCAGTCCTTTTTCCAGCGGAAACGGAAGCTGTATACAATTTCAGCTTCGGTTATCAGCAGCGTGACCGGAAGGACAGTTTATTTACGGGATGTAGATGAACAAGACGAAGCGGCCTATTTTTCCTGGTACCAGAAGGCATGCGATAGCGCTGCTGCTAAAACACAAAGAAAAGGCTTTTGAACCACAGTTCAAAAGCCTTTTTGTGCATGGTTATAATTACTGCCTGCAGGAAAACGAGTTAGTGTAAATAAACAGGTTACGGGCTCCTTTATCGGTGGTAATCTCAAAACGGTCGAACACATAGTCCTCATCCTCTGCGTGCAGAATGCGCTCATAATGGTGCTGGACGATGAGCACGGACTGCTGTTTCCGGAAATACAAAAAATTCACTCCGGTAAAAGAAGTCTCTTCGGGCTCCTGCATCAATTGATACAGCAGGTGATTGTGACACTCAATCAGATCCTCTTTGCTGAAGCCGTTAGAGTGTATATTTTTAACCAGGCTATAGCGGGAAGGGTCTTCAAGCTCATTCAGAAAGATAGCAAACGGGCGGAATTGATCACTGTGAATACGGACATGGTCGTGCTCCTGGAGTTCGAAAATTTGTCCGTGATCGTTGCGGAAATACATATCGTAATAATGTACTGCACGGCGCCACGGAAGACCTGCCGGAGAAATCTCAAGTTCGAATGGACAGTCTTCAATGTCGAGGGCCTGGCCGTTTGGCGCCTCCCGCAGAAACACATTTCCTCTCGAACGGTGAATTTCGTAATAAATATAAGACTCTTCCTGTGGTTCTTTCGGCTCCGGTGTAAAGGTAACGGAAAGTGAGTGCAAAAGGCGCTTCCACTCTTTTTTATCGCTGTAGGATACGAGCGGGGAAGAGATTTCTTTTTCCAGCAGTTGGACGACGGAATGCTCATAGGAGGCAGGAGTACGCTCATCAGCAGCATAAATTTTAGTGCCTGGAGCGGTGATAGTCTCTAAATTAAATTCATGGACTGCTTCTTTTTTTTCTACTTCTGGAAGACGGTGGGCCTGCTGGATCCGGACACGGCCTTCCCATATTTTACGGGGAGCGGCGGAAGTTTGTTCCAAAATACCATAATAGGCCCCGGATCTGCCGTAATCGACAACCACGGGGCGGCCTTGGTGCTCAAATGCTTCTTGTCGTTTCATAGTGAACCTCGCTTTATTCCTTTAAAATTTCTTTTCCTGCCGGTATCTTTTTTCGTTTATCTTCAACAGCTGGCGCATCTTCCGGGCATGGACATCGTTTTGTTCTATGCGGAGTGAGCCAATCCGTCTGTGCATCGCTTCAAGCGCCTGCAGGAGCGCATCGTGCTGCTCGTGCCGGTGATTCGGTTCAAGGAGCCGGTACGTTTCGATTAAATCCGGTATTTCCCGGCTGAGCATACGTTCTACCAGGTACTCCTCCTCCACGTCAAACTGCAGGGAAGACGTGGAGCGCAGCTCTTCAAGCTCTTGAGCAATCTGCTGGATTTCCTGTTGGATGTCTGGCGGGATACTGGCGTCTTGAACTACATAGTGCTGGTAAAACCGGTCGAGCGCTGCATGCCATTTCACCGGTGTTTCTTCGGGAACTTCTTCTGCCCGGACCGGCTCGGCCGTGTGCAGCTGAATATCACGGGGTGCCCGGCCCTGCAGGGTATAATCAAGCACTTCAAGCTTTCGAAAAATATGCTGAAAATAGGAAGATTTTTCAATGTTCCGGGCATGCATTTTGCCATTCTTCATATAATGCACCAGCGCTTCCCGCAAAAAAGCCGGGGTATGCCCATCAGTACTTCTTACATAATCAATCGTCACTGTTTTTTGAATGGCCGCCTGGGACCTTTCTTTTTCGGAGCTCGTTATACGGATGCGCCGGGCTGTCAGCTTCATGCGGAACAAAAAAAGTTCGTTTTCGCGCTTTAGGCGCTTTGACTGACGGAGTTCCTCCGCCCGGGCAATCACCCGGTCGATCGCTGCTTCCATTTCCTCCACGATAAACAGTCCGTGGCTGTCGGAGAAGATATGATCATCCACCGGTCGCATATGGTCCGGCAGGAAGCGCTCGATCCAGGGGTGTTCGAACCATTTGTTAGCCAAGTGATTCACCGTCCTATACATTGGTGTCTATCATATTAGTTTAACAGCTTGTGTTTCATTTGATTATTCAGTTCGTCCATTTCAGAAATAAATTGTTTGCTTGATGCGACAATACGCTCATTGGACTGCTCGGTCATCTGGATGGCTTCATACACATCCTGGTAAGCCTGCTGAAACGTTTCAAGGGCAATAGCCGGTTCCTCAAGTGTTTTCAGCGTGTCAGCCGTATTTTCTTTCAGCATGCGTGCATTGTTGGTAAGCATATTTTCGGTGGATTCGTTGACACTCTGCACCGCATTGATCACTTTCCGCTGATTGCCGAGAGCAAGCTGGATGGAAGCGGTGACGGTAACAATGTTTTTGGTCGTGGTAATAGCATTAAAAATCGCTTCCTCGAGCTTTCCATTGTTGTCAACGATCAGGTCAATCGAGGCAATCGATTGCTGCAGAACCATCACTGCCTGCGTCATGTTTTTTACCCGCGAGATCACTTTCTGCTGGCCTTTTTGAATAGCTGCCGGATTATCCCGCCATTCTTCTTGAAGCATTTCTTCTTCGAGTATGGCGTTCAGCTGTTTGCCGGTTTCAATTTGTGTTTCGAGCTCTTCAATACGCTTGATGGCAGTTTCTCTTAATTCTTCAAGCATGACATTGTCTTCCTGCAGCTTATCCCTGCCGGCGAGAAGGCCATGAATAATATTGTCCACCTGGGCTTCCACAGTTTCATACTTTTTTGCATACTGCTCTACTGGGTCCCGGCGCAAAATTTTATTCAGCGTTTTCTGGAAACGGCCTTCCTTCAGGTATTCTGGTTCAAGCTCGCCTACCACCGTTTTTAATTCATGAAGTTTATCAGGAAGTTCATTGTCTTTTTGATCCATCATTTCACGGACAGGCCGCTTTAGTGCTTCAAGAGAATCACCAGCCTTGCGCTGTTCCGTTTCCCCAAGGCCGCCGAGTGTGCTGACAAGCTGGTCTGAATCCTTTTCATTCTTGAAACGCTCGATAAACTTTTCAGCTTCTTCCCTGCTTTTCCCTTCGCTTGTGGAGGGGGTTAAATCTTCTTGATTCGTATTGGATGCATCAGTCATGCAGATTCCTCCTCAATAGTTAATTCCACGGGGCCTTTATTTATATATCGTATGTCATTAACAATAGTTTATGAACAGGAAGTATAATACTTATAGTTTAGCATTAGAGCGTGCAATAGTAAAAAATGTTCGTTAATATAGGTGGGCCCGGGCATGTAAAACAAATCATTTTCCTTTGCAATTTTGAAAATTTTTTGTAACATATTATAGAAGCAGTATATAAATTAGGGAGCAGAAGCAGGAAAGCGTGTCCAAGGAGAATTGCCATGTTCAGCAAATACTATTCACTGGAAGAAGCAAATACATTAATTCCATGGTTCCACGAAGAAATAATTTATCTGAAATATCTGCAGGACACTCTTCATCGTACATACAGAAAGAGACGGGCTGCAGCGGACGCCGGGGAAGAAGAAGTATTTTTGCTCGAGGCAGCCATTGATTTTTTAGAATGGCAGACACGGGATCTTATTAGACAGCTCGAGACGAAATACGTGTTTGTCCGCAGCGTTCAGAACGGGCAAATTGATCTTCCGGCAAAAGCGAACGGGCGTACAGTTATGCTCAGCTGGAAATTCGGGGAGTCCGCTATTTCCAGGTACAGGGAATTATTTGCGGTGTATACGAAAAGAAAAAGAATCGAAGCGACAGACGATGATGCAGATCCGGAGTGGAGAAAGTATCCGTTGGAATAAGAAAGGAACGAATGGCATGTGTTTAATTGCTTTGGCGCACCAGGCACACCCGTGGTTTCCGCTTGTCGTGGTTTCTAACCGGGATGAATTTTTAGAAAGGCCGACCAAACGTCTTCATATGTGGCAGGGGGAAGGCATTATTGCAGGCAAAGATTTAAAGCAGGGCGGAACATGGATGGGGGGCAGCCTTTCCGGACGGTTCGCAGCAGTAACAAATATCCGCAGACCTGGAATGGAAGCCGGGGAAAAATCACGGGGCCATCTGCCGCTGCGGTTCTTGCGGAATGAAACGAAACAGGCTCTTGAAGCGGTACAGAAGGACCGGAATGAATACAGAGGGTTCAACATGATCGCCGGCTCCGGGAAAGAAGTTTTTTATTTACATAACCACAAAGACGGCCCGCATGTGGAGCGTCTTACTCCCGGAGTGCACGCTCTCAGTAACGCCTCCCTGAACACTCCGTGGCCAAAGGTGGAAAAAGCGAAAAAACAAATAGAAACGCTGCTTGCTTCTTCAGAAAACACGCTCCACCCTGAAAGCTTTTTCACGGCGATGCGGAATGCAGAGCCTGCTGCCGACCAGGACCTGCCGGACACGGGAATAGACAAACAGCTTGAAAAGCAGCTGTCCTCAATGTTTATTGATCTGCCTGAATATAAAACGAGATGCCAGACACTGTTCACGGTGCGAAAAGACGGAAAAATTACGATGATCGAGCGGATGACAGACGCCCGTACTGGCACAGGCCGTTATGAATGGCATGTATAAATGTGAATATTTATTCCTTTATGCGTATGAATATAAAAATACGCTCAAAGAATGAAAACGTGTATATCCGTTTATAAGCGTTTACATGACTTGTGGAACTCAAATCTTAATTTGTCGAATGTTTAGAAAAATGATATAATATGCAAACCAATTTAAATTTGGACACCATGGAGAGAGGTGGAGAGGGGTATATGTTATTGCCTAGAAAACATTATAAAGAAGGCTTGTATGACTCCCAGTTTGAGAAGGATAACTGTGGGATCGGTTTTCTTGCGGATATTAAAGGGAAAAAATCACATGATATTGTTGAAAAAGGATTGCAAATTTTAAGAAACCTGGATCATCGCGGAGGCCAGGGAGATGAAGTGAATACAGGAGACGGGGCAGGAATGCTTCTGCAGATTCCGCACCGTTTCTTTAAAAATAAAGAAAACGAGCTCGGTTTTTCGCTGCCGAAAGAAGGCGATTACGGAGTGGGGATGCTGTTTCTGCCTATAGACCAGACCAGGCGTGCCCAGTGCGAACAGGCTATTGAAAAAATGGTGGAGGAAGAAGGCCTCCCCCTGCTTGGGTGGCGCGAAGTGCCTTCTGACGACTCCATGCTTGGAAATGCTGCACTCTCAGCAATGCCTGCCATCCGGCAGCTTTTTATTAAACGCCCGGAAAATGTAAAAACGAGAGAAGATTTTGAGCGAAAATTGTATATTGTCAGAAAACGGTCTGAGCATGAGCACGGAGTTAAGCTTCATGACCAGGACAGCTTTTATTTTGCAAGCCTGTCGTCCCGCACAATTGTTTATAAAGGGATGCTTACGACCGAGCAGCTCAATCAGTTTTACAAAGATTTGAATGACCGCCAGTTTGAAACGGCACTGGCGCTTGTGCATTCCCGCTTTTCCACGAACACATTTCCAAGCTGGGAGCGCGCGCACCCGAACCGTTATCTCATCCATAACGGAGAGATCAACACGATCAAAGGGAACGTTAACTGGATGCATGCGAGAGAGCCAAAGTTTGAATCAGAGCTCTTTGGCAGCGATATGGAGAAGGTGCATCCGGTGGTGGACGCCGAAGGCAGCGACTCTTCGATGTTTGACAACGCGTTTGAATTTTTGACGCTGTCGGGACATAAAATGCCTCATGCAGCGATGATGATGATTCCGGAACCGTGGCAAAATAACCCGTTAATGAATGAAAAGAGACGTGCATTTTACCAGTACCACAGTTGTTTAATGGAGCCGTGGGACGGGCCGACAGCCATAGCTTACACTGACGGCAGCCAGATCGGCGCCTGCCTTGACCGCAACGGGCTTCGTCCTGCCCGGTATTATGTCACTAAAGACGATCAGATTGTCATGTCTTCGGAAGTGGGCGTACTTGATATCGCTCCGGAAGACGTTCTGTACAAAGAGCGCCTGCATCCGGGTCATATGCTGCTTGTGGATCTTGAAGAAGGGCGCATTGTTCCTGACGGAGAGATTAAAGACAAAATTGCTGGTGAGCATCCATACCAGGAGTGGACTGATGAATACCTGACAGATTTAGAGGATGTGCTTGAAAGTCAGGACGTCTACAATACTAACTTTGAAAAATTAGAGCAGCGCCAGCTTGCTTTTGGCTATACGTATGAAGAATTGGAAAAAGTAGTTAAGCCGCTCGCAACCGGAGCGGGCGACCCGGTAAGTTCAATGGGGTACGACTCTCCGCTTGCAGTGCTTTCGAAAAAGCCGCAGCTTTTGTATAACTATTTCAAACAGCTGTTTGCCCAGGTGACAAATCCGCCAATAGATGCCATCCGTGAAGAAATAGTCACTGCTGTTGGTACGACTATCGGTAAACAGGGGAACCTGCTCGACCCGAAACCTTCGCATGCCCAGCAGCTGTATTTAAAAAAGCCAATAGTCAACAACGAGGATTTAGCCAAGCTGCGATCCAATAAACAGGAAGGGTTTGCTGCTTCTACGCTTTCTATCGTTTTTGAAGCTGCAAAAGGAGCTAATGAAATGGAAGACGCCCTCGAACGGTTATTTGAGCAGGCGGACCAATTCATCGATGACGGCTCGACCATTCTTATTTTAAGCGATCGCGATGTAGGCGAGACCTTTGCCCCAATACCAGCTCTGCTTGCCGTCAGCGGCCTGCATCACCACCTGATCCGCACGGGCCGCCGGACAGACGTCAGCCTGGTGCTTGAAAGTGCTGAACCACGGGAGGTGCATCATCTGGCAGTGCTGCTCGGATACGGGGCAGAAGTGATCAACCCTTATCTCGTCTTTGATTCGGTCGATGACATGATCAAAGAAGGATTAATGGAAGGCTCCTACGTGGAAGCGGTAAGCACGTATATTAAAGGGGCTACGAAAGGGATCATGAAGGTTCTTTCGAAAATAGGCATATCTACGGTACAGAGTTACCGGGGCGCCCAGGTTTTTGAAGCTGTCGGCATTAATGACGAAGTGATCAATCGCTATTTCACATGGACATCCTCGAGAATCGGTGGTGTAAGCACAGAAATTATTGCTGAAGACGTCCTCGAGCGCCACTTCCGGGCTTACAATGACCGGGAAGGCCTGGACACAACGCTTGACCCGGGAGATGATCTGCAGTGGAGGCGAAATGGCGAACCTCACCAGTATAATCCGCATACCATCCATATGCTTCAGCACGCCGCAAAAACAAATGATTTTACCCTGTTTAAAAAATATTCAGATGCTATTGATAAACAGGAACAGGAGCAGACGACTCTTCGCGGGATGCTCGAATTTAACAAAGGCGTACGTGAACCTGTCAGTATCGATGAAGTGGAACCGGTGGAAAACATTTTTAAACGCTTTAAAACCGGAGCAATGTCGTTTGGCTCTATCTCCGAGGAAGCCCACGAAGCACTCGCAATTGCGATGAACCGTATTGGCGGGAAATCAAATACGGGTGAAGGCGGGGAAAATCCAGAGCGGTTTACGCCGGATGAAAACGGAGACCTGCGCCGGAGTGCAATCAAACAGGTAGCTTCGGGACGTTTTGGTGTTACAAGCCACTATCTGGTGAACGCCGATGAGATACAAATCAAAATTGCTCAGGGGGCAAAGCCAGGCGAAGGCGGACAGCTTCCCGGCAAAAAAGTGTACCCATGGATTGCGGAAGTGCGTGGTACGACAGCAGGTGTCGGCTTGATTTCTCCACCGCCGCACCATGACATTTATTCGATTGAGGATTTAGCGGAGCTGATCCATGATTTGAAAAATGCCAACCCGAATGCCCGTGTCAGCGTAAAGCTTGTTTCAGGGACCGGGGTCGGCACCATTGCTGCCGGAGTCGCAAAAGGACGCGCAGACCACGTAGTCATCAGCGGTTACGATGGCGGCACAGGGGCAGCAGCCCGGACAAGCATTAAGCATGCCGGCCTTCCCTGGGAGATTGGCCTGGCGGAAACACACCAGACGCTTGTAATGAATAACCTGCGGAATCGGATCTCAGTGGAAACGGATGGCAAGCTGATGACAGGCCGGGACGTAGCGGTGGCCGCACTTCTCGGCGCAGAAGAATATGCATTTTCTACGGCACCGCTCGTAGTGCTCGGCTGTGTCATTATGCGTGTTTGCCACCTCGATACGTGTCCGGTAGGTGTGGCGACACAAAATCCTGAACTGCGGAAAAAATTCATGGGTAAGCCCGACAATGTCGTAAACTTTATGACTTTTGTGGCTGAAGAGTTGCGTGAAATTATGGCAGAGCTCGGTTTCCGCAGTGTCGACGATATGGTCGGACATACCGAGGTGCTGAAGCAGGTAGAATCAGTCAATAATAAAAAAGCACAGACCGTGAATCTGTCTAACCTGCTTCACCGGCCGAAAGCGAAAAATCAATCGAAGCACGTGGCTCACATTAAACAGGACCATGAGTTGAATATATCTCTTGATGAAACGACGCTAAAGCACGCGGCCAAGGACGCTCTTGAATCCCGGACACCGGTATTTGGAGAATTCGATATTCAAAACACGAACCGGGTGGCCGGAACGATGCTCGGAAGCGAAATTACCCAGAAATACGGATTCGAAGGCCTGCCGGAGGACACCATCAGATTTACCTTCTACGGTTCCGCGGGACAGAGCTTCGGGGCGTTTATCCCTAAGGGCATGACGCTAAGCCTGATTGGTGATGCCAATGACTATATCGGCAAAGGACTCTCAGGCGGGAAATTGATCGTTACGCCGCCGGATACGTCTACGTTTGAGCCGGAGGATAACATTATCATCGGAAACACCACGTTTTACGGAGCTACTTCTGGAGAGGCTTATGTCCGTGGGGTAGCCGGAGAACGGTTTTGTGTCAGAAATAGCGGAGCGAAAGTCGTAGTTGAAGGCGTCGGGGATCACGGCTGTGAGTATATGACCGGAGGCGTGGTCGTCAATCTCGGCGTTACCGGAAAGAACTTCGCAGCAGGGATGTCTGGTGGCGTAGCGTACGTGTACGACCCCGACCGTACACTGGAAAGCAAATACAACAGCGAAATGGTAGGCCTGGAGCCGCTCGAATCCGCACAGGACGAGCAGGAAGTCCGTCAGATGATTGAAATGCACGGAAAACAGACAGGCAGTGAAGTGGCAGAACGCATTCTCGCTGCCTGGGAAACCGAACAAAAGCATTTTGTGAAAGTCATTCCATACGACTACCAGGCGATGCTGCAGTCGATTCAGGAAAGAGTAGACAACGGTTTAAGCGAAGCGGACGCTGTACTTGAAGCCTTCCAGGAGGCAACAACTGAGGGAGATAAAGATAAAGAGAAAGTCACTGGAAATTAATAGGGGGGAGGGCTTTTAGAGCCTTCCTGACTTTTCAAATAAAGGCGTTGTGCGAACAGCGTGCAACGATTTTAAAAGTGGGAGTGAAGGAAATGGGGAAGCCAACAGGTTTTCTAGAATATAAAAGAGAAGCTCCAAGCAAGCTGGATCCGCTCGAACGGGTGAAAAATTGGCAGGAGTTTCAAATCATGATGCCGGAAGACAAACTCCAGGAACAGGGCGCCCGCTGTATGGACTGTGCAATTCCTTTCTGCCAGGCCGGCACTTCCATGGTGGGTTCCGATGAAATTGGCTGTCCGGTGTACAATTTAATTCCAGAATGGAATGACCTTGTCTACCGCGGGAAATGGCAGGAAGCATTAACACGCCTGCATAAAACGAACAACTTCCCGGAATTCACCGGAAGGGTGTGCCCGGCTCCGTGCGAAGGATCCTGCACGGTAGCTATCAACGATGACCCTGTAACCATTAAATCAATTGAGTATCATATCGTTGAAAAAGGGTTTAAGGAAGGCTGGATTACAGCTGAGCCTCCAAAAACGAGAACAGGCAAAAAAGTGGCAGTGATTGGTTCCGGGCCGGCTGGACTTGCAGCAGCACAACAGCTGAACCGTGCCGGTCATACGGTTACAGTTTTCGAAAAGGACGATCGCATTGGTGGACTGCTTGCCTACGGTATCCCGGAAGTAAAACTGGAAAATGAAACAATTACCAGGCGAACAGACATTATGGAAGAAGAAGGCATCGAATTTCGGACAAGCGTCGATGTCGGAAAAGATATTACATCCGAGCAGCTTGACGAAGAATACGATTCGGTTATTCTCTGTACCGGAGCCCAGAAGCACCGTGATGTGCCAGCAGAAGGACGCGGGTTAAAAGGAATCCACTACGCGATGGACTTTCTTCGCGGAAACACAAAATCCCTGCTGGATTCGAATCTCGCAGACGGACGCTATATCAGCGCAAAAGACAAGCATGTAATCGTCATTGGCGGCGGGGACACCGGTGTGGACTGTATTACGACTTCCCTCCGTCACAACTGCGCCTCCCTGGCACAATTTGATATTAATAAAGAAAAAGACAACGACCGTCCAGAAGATAACCCGTGGCCGCTGTATCCACTTGTTTATAAACAGGAGGACGGTCACAAAGAAGCGGCCGCTCTTCAAGGTGATGACCCGCGTGCATACAAAGTTATGACTAAGAAATTTGTTGGAAATGAAAAAGGCCAGGTAAAAGAAATCCATACGGTAGAAGTGGAAACTGTCTTTGAAGATGGCCAAAAGGTCCGCCATGAAGTGCCTGGGACTGAGCGTGTCTGGAAAGCAGACCTTGTATTGCTAGCTGTTGGCTTTACCGGCCCGGAACAGGAGCTTCTTGAGCAGATGGAAATCGAGCGTACTGAAAGAAGCACAGTGAATGCCGAGTACGGAAGTTATGTGACTAACAATGAAAAAATATTCGCAGCAGGCGACAACCGTCGTGGCCAAAGCCTTGTAGTCTGGGCTATCCACGAAGGACGCGAAGCAGCCCGCGAGTGCGATCGATTTTTGATGGGAATGACCAATTTGCAGTAGTAGAAAAAAGCCCGGTAACTCCGGGCTTTTTTAAGAAAAAATATTTAAATTTCACGTACTGTAATGAATTTTTATAAATAATCTGATACAATAGATTAAAACTTTGTTGGAGTAGGGTTTATAGTGAAAAAAGTTGCGAAAGGGATTTTAACAGCACTAATTGTTTATGCAGTCATCATCGTACTAATTTTGGCAACGGCGTTATTGTTTGTAATGGTTTCGTTTTCCGGGGAAATGGCCCAGGTGCTTTTCGGATGGAGCGAATATAATGAATGGACAAACACGCATCTTGTGCCGTGGGCAGAGATGTTGTGGGAATGGTTTGTTGCGATAACGCCGGGAGGCTGACAGGAAAGGTGGAAAAAAGATGGAACAGTATCGATTTCCTTACAAATCAGGAATTTATGTTGGAATCCCTGTGAAAGAAAATCCAGAACAGTGGCTGATGGAAGTACAGATGGTACTAGAGCATCCTAAGCAGGGAGATCTGCACCAGCCAAAAAAAACAAATGTGCCAATTTTTCATGAACGCCGGGCGCTTGCGGAAAAGGAAAAAATCTGGGTACAGAAAAAAGCCGTGAAGCCAATTGACACAGTGCCTGACATGACTTATAAAGAATCTCTCCGGCAGGCATTTAATGCTTACGAGCAGGAACTTGAAAGTAAAGAAGATGAATTTTCCCAAAAATCGTTGAAAACGCTTCGTGACGTAAAAACGGATTACGAGCGGCAAAAATTATTATAACTCTGCCCGCGGGCAGAGTTATTTTCGTGTTTTGTTCTTTTATGCGTGAGACGTACGCTCATCGGTAACAAACAGTGCTCCGGCCGTATGAAGCCGGATGGAAAGCTCGATTAAAAACAAATCGTCGGAATTATTTAAATCACAGCTTGTAAGCGACTCAATTTTTTTTAGGCGGTATAAAAGGGACTGGCGGTGCAGGTTTAACTCCCGCGAGGTCTGGCTGACGTTCCCTTTGCATTCGTTATAGGTGCGGACCGTTTTCATTAAATCAATGCCCCGTTCAACGGAATAATGATGAAGGGGGGCAACTGTAGCTTCAGCAATCTGGCGGATTTCTTCATTTTTGGCAAGAGACATCAGAGCCCGGTCGAAACGCGTGTCTTCGTACGTATGAATGTAGCCGAAGCCCCGCTGTCTGCGGCCGGCATCAAGCGCAGAGGAAGCTTCCGAAAAGCTGGCCACAAATTCCCACGGGGCGGCTGTTTTGCTGACACCCCAGGAGATGACAAGGTGAGGGATTTTCTGCTCGAGACGGTACTGCACCGTTTCAGCGAAATAATAAACGGTATCATACATCATGGTCGGATGCATTTCCAAATAGACAATGAGTTCGGATTTTTGAAAAGTGCTCATCACCCGGGCTTTTAAATAACGACTTGCATGGGAGACTTCTTCTTCAAACGTATAGCCGATCTGTTCGAGCCAGTGGTCATACGACAGCGGTGGGGATTCTGCGTGGAAAACCCGTTCAACATTTTCGGGCTTTGCCACAAAGCAGATGTAAGGAAGCTCTAAGTTATAGCCTAATGATTTTCCACGGGATAACGCCTGGTCCCGGGATTCGTAATTGTCTTTGGCCAGGCTCCAGACAAAATCATCCTTCAAGCGCATCTCGGTTTCAAGCGCTGTCTGGTCATGCAGAAAGCAGAGAGCAGAAGTAGTGACCGAGTGCTCAAGAAGAAGCAGGGTGTATTCTTCAAACACGTCATGCTTTTCTTTATTGCTGGGCCATTGAAGAATCATATAGCCCTGGATATCCTGGGTCGTCTGCACAGTTAAACGCAGCAGAGTGCCGGCATCAGTGTCCATCCATTCCATATTTGCCGGCAGGGTCTTTTCCGGATCCGGCTGCTGAAAAGGAGGAAAAAGCGGGTTGCCCCCCTGGCTTAAATACTTGTTCCACCACTCAGCTGCCCCGGCTGACTGGTCCGTCTGGGCTTTCAGGCGGCCGCGTTTATCCACTACGAGCATTGGGATCTGCAGCTGTTCGTATACGTAAGAAGCAATCGCTTCCATACCTTTGCCCTCGAGAATAATTTCGAGAAGGTCTGTGCGGATTTTATTTGACACATCAATGGAACGCAGAGAGCTTTTATGAAGAGCTCCAGAAATCGCTTCTGTAATGTCCGAAAAGCGAACTTCCCACGGAACTTCCACAAGCGGAAACGCTTTTGTTTCACAAAAATCAATTACGACATCAGGAATAGACGAAATATAGTGACCGACCGACAAAATTAAGCCGCTCGCTCCCGCTTCCATCAGTTCTTCAATAAATTCCAGCAGCTCCCGGTCATTTTGACAGCCGATCCCCGAGCTTAAAATTAATTCCCGCGGCCGGACAAAATCTTCTACAGGTGTTTCTATGACCGATGCCCAGTAGACTGTAATTGAGCTTGAATCGGCATTCGACGTCAATGGAAGGGCCGTGTTCATAATCGGAAGCTGTAATATTTGTTGCATGGAAATCATCGCGAGACACCCCTTTACAGTACCAAAAACGTAAATTTTTCTTCTAGTTTTATTCTACCATATTTGCATGGAAGATAATGTGTCATGCACATTGTGCAAAAAAAAGTGCGAAACTTCATACAATTGTGTGAATGGAATTTAACCAAATAATCTATACACTAAAAATAGAGAAAAAATAGTAACAGGGAAGGTTGTGTTCAATCATGGCAAACACACACATTAATCGTTCAACGAAAGCAGTATGGGCAGGAGAAAAAGAATACCGCGCTTTTGGAGCTACCCAGGTTCCGGTAGTCCACAGTGTTGCCTATACTTACGATGATTTAGACCATTGGTATGATGTGGCAACAGGAAAAAAAGAAGGGCATATCTATGGCCGGAACACCAATCCAACCCTGCAGTCGTTCGAAGATAAAATCCGTATTTTGGAAGACGCTGAAGCGGCTACAAGTTTTTCAACCGGCATGGCGGCAATCAGCAACTCCCTGGCTACGTTCCTTCGCCCTGGCGACCGGGTAGTATCGATGAAAGATACGTACGGAGGCACCAATAAAATCTTTACTGAGTTTCTTCCGCATATGGACATCGAGGTTGCACTCTGTGAAACAGGCAACCACGAAGAAATTGAAGCAGAAGTGCGGAAAGGCTGCGACGTTTTGTATTTAGAAACGCCAACAAACCCTACAGTGAAAATTACTGACATTGAGCGAATGACCAAGGTAGCAAAAGAAGTAGGCGCACTTGTGTTTGTTGACAATACGTTCGCAACCCCTATCAACCAGAACCCGCTCGAATTTGGTGTGGATCTTGTTATTCACAGTGCGACGAAGTTTCTAGGAGGACACGCAGACGCCCTCGGTGGAGCAGTATGCGGACGGAAAGACCTGGTAGAAAAAATCTTTCATTACCGCGAAATTAACGGAGCTACAATGGATCCAATGGCTGCCTACCTGATGATTCGGGGCATGAAAACATTACATCTCCGGGTGCGCCAGCAGTGTGAATCCGCGATGAAAATCGCTGAACATCTGCAAAATCATGAGCAGGTCGACCAGGTTTTCTACCCAGGGCTTAAAACTCATCCGGGTCATGATATTGCGGCGAAACAGATGAACCAGTTTGGCGGCATGTTCAGCTTCTCGCTAAAAGGTGGAATGGATGCTGTACGCCAGTTTCTGCCAAAGCTTGAGTACGCCAACCGGGCGGCAAACCTCGGGTCGGTGGAAACAACGGTTGGTCCGGCAAGAACGACGAGCCACGTAGAAAATACGCCGGAAGAGCGGGCAGCGCTCGGTATCCCCGAAAGCCTTGTGCGCTACTCGGTCGGCATTGAAGATGCAGATGACCTCATTAACGATCTGGAACAGGCGCTGGCTTCGCTGCCAAAAGCTGAAAGCGTGCAAAACTAAAGGACGGTTTGAGCGATGACGATAATGACAAAAACGATTAAGGAAGAAGCAGAAGCGATCAAAGAGCAGCTGGTGGAATGGAGACGCAGCCTGCATCGCCATCCGGAACTGAGCTTTGAGGAGTATGAGACAGCAGCATTTATTAAACAGACGCTTGCAAGACTCCCCAATTTAACAGTATATAGCGGAAGAGAAGAGACAGGTCTCGACACGGCCGTGATCGCAGAGCTCGGGGCCGGTGACGGCCCTCTCGTCATTCTGCGTGCTGATATTGATGCCCTTCCGATTCAGGAAGAAAACGACTGTGATTACACTTCTACGTGTGCAGGGAAAATGCATGCGTGCGGGCATGATGCTCATACGGCCATGCTGCTCGGTGCCTGCTTTATGCTACACAAGCAGCAGGAGCATTTAAAAGGAACAATCCGGTTTATTTTTCAGCCGGCTGAAGAAGATACGGATGAATACGGAAGCACCGGCAGTCCTTATTTAATCAGCCGTGGATGGCTCGAAGGAGCCGAAGCAGCCTTTGCGCTGCACATGGACCCTGAGTTCACGCCGGGTCATGTAAGGCTGCAGGAAGGTCCGAGCATGGCAGGCATTGATACGTTTGAAGGGATCATCCGCGCAAGCGGCGGCCACGGGGCGTATCCGCATCTTGCGACTGACCCAGTATGGATCAGCACGTTTGTGATGCAGGCGATGCAGGGAATCGTGTCACGGCGGACATCTCCGCTTGAACCAGCGGTTGTAAGTATCGGTGAATTAAAGGCCGGAGCGTCGACCAACGTCATACCGGACGAAGTCCGTATCCGGGGCACAATGCGCAGCTATTCAGATGCTACCCGTAAGCGGCTTCGCGAGGAGCTTCAGCAGGCCTTTCGCATAGCGGAATCAATGAACGCCTCCCAGGAGGTAACGATTGCTGAAGGCGAGCCGGCACTCGTTAACAGTCCCGAAGCGGTAAAGGTTTACCGGGCGGTGCTTGAAGAACTGTACCCGGAAACAATGATCCACGAAGAATCCTACGGCATGGGCGGAGAAGATTTCAGTTACATGGCCCGCCAGGTGCCGTCCTGCATGATGTTTCTCGGCGCAGGTTATCCTGATCGTGCAGACAGTGGGCTGCACATGCCCCAGTTTGATATTGAAGAAACCATTTTACCAATTGGCGCTTCCTTGCTTGCAGGAGCAGCTGTACACTATATGACAAAGCACAAGACAGATTAGACTGGGAGGAAAAAATATGCCGCATAAATTAGATTTTATCGGGTTTGGCGGAGTGGGCCGCGGCCTTGCAGAAATACTGCTCGAACGGGGGAGCTGGCTGAAAGAAACCTTTGGTTCCGACTTTTTAGTAGTTTCCGTGTCCGATTTGTATAAAGGCTCCCTTCACCACCCGGAGGGCCTTGACATGCAGAAGGTTCTTGATTGTCTGAAAAGAGATGGAACAGTCGAAAACTACCCTGATACCGAAGGGCTCGTGCGCGGCTGGGACAGTATCGAAACAATCACCCAGTCAAACGCAGATACCGTGATTGAAATCACGTTTACCAATGTGGACACAGGCCAGCCTGCGATTGATCACTGCAAAACAGCCTTTAAGGCTGGAAAAAATGCTGTGCTTACGAATAAAGGGCCAGTGGCGCTTGCCTATAAAGAACTTCAGGCACTTGCCCAGGATAATGGCGTACGGTTTTTATTCGAAGGGACGGTCATGAGCGGCACCCCGGCGCTTCGAATGCCGCTGACAAGCCTTTCCGGGAACCGGATTACCTCAATTAAAGGTATAATGAACGGAACAACAAACTACATGCTCACCCAGATGGAGCAGGGGATGGAGTACGGCGAAGCTTTAAAAGAAGCTCAGTCCCGTGGATATGCAGAAGCGGATCCTACCAGCGATGTCGAAGGCTATGACGTACTGTATAAAGTAGTTATTCTCGCCAATGTTGTGATGGGAGCGGATTTGAAAAAAGACGATGTGGAACGCCAAGGAATTACGGCTCTTTCTGCAGAAGATATGCAGAAGGCAAGAAATGAAAACAAGCACTGGAAGCTGATCGGGCGTGTTGAAAACAATGGAGGCACAATCAAAGGATCGGTAAAACCAGAGCTGCTCTCCGAAGACGACGCCCTCGCCAATGTAGGAGGTGCAGTAAACGCTGTCACTTATGAATGCGACCTGAGCGGTCCAATTACGCTGATGGGGGCTGGAGCCGGCGTGCCGGAGACAGGATTTGCATTGTTGATCGACCTGATTAACATGGATCGAAATACTATATAAAGGCGGGATAACATGACCACAAAAATCACAGAGCAAAAAATGCTTCTCGGCGGAGAATGGGTCGGCCGTGAGCAGACGCTGGACGTTGTCAATCCCGAAGACCAATCTGTGATCAGCACAGTGCCGATGGCAAGCAGCGACGATGCACGCGAAGCTGTGCGGATTGCTGTTGAAGGTAAAGAGATTGCCGAAGCTTTGAGTGTACGGGAACGTATGGATATATTAAACAAAGTGGCGGATTACGTGCTCGACCATGCAGAGGAGTTTGCGGAAATAATTGCTCTTGAAGGGAGCAAAACGATAGCAGAAGCTTCCGGTGAAGCAAGGAGAACTGCCGAAACTATTCGTCTCGGGGCGGAAGAAGCCCGCCGTCTTTCCGGGGAATCGATTAATTTTGACCAGATGGAAGGCAATACGCACCGGATGGGCTACTATTATCATTTTCCAGTGGGAGTTGTGGCAGCTATTACACCGTTTAACGATCCGTTGAACCTAGTGGCCCATAAAGTAGCGCCGGCCATCGCTGCTGGAAATGCGCTTATCGTGAAACCGGCGACAGAAACGCCGCTCAGTGCCCTGAAGCTGGCCGAAGCATTTATCGCTGCCGGGCTGCCGAAAAAAGTAATGACGGTGATTACCGGAAGAGGCCGTGACATTGGCGACATTCTGGTGGAGTCAGAAGATGTACAGATGATCAGCTTTACTGGTGGGTACGAAACAGGCAAAAGTATCGCCCACAAAGCAGGTCTGAAAAAGCTGTCCATGGAGCTCGGATCAAATTCCCCATATATTGTCTGGAAGGACGCGGACATTGAAAAAGCAGCCCAGTCAGGCGTAGACGGAGCATTTGGGGCTGCTGGCCAAAACTGCCTGAGTGTGCAGCGGGTATACGCTCATGAAGATATTTACGACGCTTTTGAGACTTCATTTGTGGAAAAGGCCAGACAGGTACGTGCCGGAAGGAAAATGGATAAGGATTCCGATATTGGACCGGTCATCAATGAAAAAGAGGCTAAGCGAATTGAAAGCTGGATAAAAGAAGCAGTGGAGGCCGGAGCCAAAGTACTCGCCGGCGGAAACCGGCACGGTGCCTTTATCGAACCGACCGTCCTGTCGAATGTTCCGGAGGATTTGGCGATAGTAAAAGAAGAAGTGTTCGGGCCGGTCGTCATACTTGCTTCTGTTGCCACGTTTGATGAAGCAATCACCCGCTCAAACGCCGTGCCTTTCGGTCTGCAGGCCGGCATTTATACGAAAGATGTTAATATTGCGCTGAAGGCTGTACGTAAACTCCATGTCGGCGGCGTCATGGTAAATGACAGCAGCGATTTCCGCATTGATGCCATGCCGTTTGGCGGCGTCAAACATTCCGGGATCGGCCGGGAAGGCGTGGCTTTTGCAATCGAGGAAATGTCGGAAAAACGGCTCGTATGCTTTGCCATCGATGAATAAATAAATGTAGACGGGATAAAAGGGGGGATCAGCTCATGTTGTTTGAAAAAGATGAGTACCTGATGAGAATGAACCAGACAAAAATGAAAATGATGGAATACGGGATTGAAGTACTATTGGTCTCTAATCCGTCCAATATGTATTATTTAACGGGATACAATGCTTGGTCGTTTTATGTGCATCAGATGGTGATTGTAATGATTGATGAAGATCAGCCGCTATGGATCGGCAGGGAAATGGATGCCCATAGTGCAGTAGTCACCACCTGGCTCGATGACGATCATATCATCCCGTACCCTGATGAATTTGTACAGTCGACAATCAAGCACCCAATGGATTTCGCGGCGAATATTTTGACAGAAATTGGACAGGGCAACCGGAAAATTGGCCTGGAGATGGATGCATTCTACTTCACCGCGATGTGCTACGAGCGAATTCAGGCTGGTCTCCCAAATGCAGAATTCCGTAATTTCAGCACGCTCGTCAACTGGGTCCGGCTCGTGAAGTCAGACGCGGAAATCGAATGCATGTACCGCGCCGGCCGAATACTTGAAAATGCCATGCAGGCAGGGTTTGATACAGTGGATGTCGGCGTTCGGGAAAATGAAGTGGCCGCGGCCATTACTAACGCTCAAATTCTTGGTACGAAGGAATTCGGCGGTGACTATACGTCCATTGTGCCGATGATTCCTGCCAATGAAAACACAGCAACGCCTCATTTGACATGGACAGACCGGAAATATAACTATGGGGATTTTTTGACAGTTGAAATCGCCGGAGCCTATATGCGCTACCATACTCCGATGGCACGGACGATGGCGATCGGACAGGCTCCGGAGAAAATGTACGACCTGTCGGAAACAGTGGTTGAAGGGATCGAAACAACGATGGACGCAATTAAGCCTGGAATGACGGCGGAAGAAGTGGAAAATGTCTGGAGCCGGACCATTGCAAGACGTGGATATTTTAAAGAATCCCGTCTCGGTTATTCCATCGGACTCAGCTATCCCCCGGACTGGGGCGAGCATACCGTCAGCTTCCGGAAAGGCGACCACACTATTTTGCAGCCGAACATGACATTTCATCTCATGCCCGGCATATGGCTGGATGACCACGGCGTGGAAATTACGGAATCAATCCGTATTACGGAAAACGGGTGTGAATTACTAAGCCACGTGCCGAGGGAGATGTATATTAAAGAACCCGGAGTGCTTGGTGATGGTTTTGCGGAAAGCAGGATGAATGCCAATTACAGATAGTATACAGGAAGCGGGCTCCTTTTAAAGGGGCCTGCTTTTTTTGTGAGAGGCAGGTGTTGGCTATTTTTTCCGGATAGTGATAGCATAAAAGATGTTTGCAACGATGACTTGACTAAAAAGAGGTATGAACATGAACCATCAGGCCTGCATAAGAACTACACTCGGAGCCGCTGCCTTTGTGGCTGTTTTTTGCTATTTTTTAGAAGTGCTTTTACACGTGCCTTACATCGAATACGCGTACAGTTTTATTGCCGGAGTACTGCTTGTGGCCTCCTTGCCTGTTATGCCTGCATTGAACCGCCGCATCGTTTATGTGCTGCTTGCTGTCGGCATTGCTTTGTTCTGGATTTACGGAGTTTCCTGGCATATTGTATGGACAAGCTTTGGGGAGAACCTTTCCCTGCTGGCACTTTTTCTAACAGTGCCTCTCATCGGCACGTACATGTCTGAAGCGGGTCACCTGCATGCTTTTCAGCAGTACCTTGAACGGAGAAATGAAAAGAAAGCGGTCCCTCCGCATCAGCTTGGCTACGGAGTAACAGCAAGCATCGGTGCCATACTTAATCTCGGCTCCATGCCGCTTGTGTACGGTATTGCCAAGGAAAGCTTTCCATCTTTTGAACAAAAAAGAATGGCATTGACGGTGCTGCGGGGCTTCGGTTCCTGTATGCTCTGGTCGCCATACTTTGTAAACATGGCCCTTATTTTAAGTATCTATGATCTGAGCTGGAGCGAAGTCGGTCCATACGGCATCATAATGGCTGCCGTGTTGACTATCCTGGTTATTGTATTCTTCCGGGCCTCCGCATTTGCTGATGATACTTGGACGTCGCCGGGAAAAAACAAAGAAGCAAAACCTCCGATGACTTCGATGCGTACGTTTTTACTATTTCTGGGCATACTGCTTGGGGCTTCTTTTTTGCTTGAAATGCTTCTACCTTATAATATGCTGACAATTGTTTCTATACTGGCTCTATTGTATCCGTGGACATGGGCTCTTGCGCTCAAACAGGCCACTTCATTTGCCCAGTCCACGTGGAAACACGTGAGCGGGTCGTTTGAACGCCTGTATAATGAAATTGGTATTTTTGTAACGGCCGGTTTCTTTAGCGTTGCGCTCCGAAGCAGTGATGCCGGGGCTTGGCTTTCAGAGGCTGTCAGCTTTTTATCCCAGGGCTATATGATTCTGCTGATTGCCTGGGTGGTGGCTATTGTAATGGGTCTCTCCACCTTAGGGATTCACCCAGTGATCATCGTTACAGGCCTTGGCGGGGCTCTCTCTCCAGAAGTTTTTGGGGTGGAGGCTTCGTTTATGGCTGTACTGCTTTTGATGTCCTGGATGCTTGGCGTCCAGGTGTCTCCATTCACAGGCGCCATCCTCATGTCTTCTCATCTAATGGGGACAACCACCATCCAGGTAATAAGGAAAAATGCTGCATTTATTTTAAGCGCTGCCGTAGTATTGAGTCTTGTGTTATTTATACTAGGCGAAACAATAATGTAATAAAGAAGGAGAGAATCAGGAATGCGACCACTTGAAGCCGGAAAATTATATGGATCTGTCATGCTTGTTATGCTGATGTGGGGGCTTAACGTGGTGGCATTGAAGGTGCTGGTGGCGGAAATAAACCCGGTTTACATGCAGGCAGCACGCATCCTGCTCGCCGGTCTTTCCGTAGCTCTGTTTGTTTTTCTGCGCAGGGAGTTTGAATGGGTCCCAAGGGCCGCCATTAAGTATATTCTGCTGGCTGCGGTGTTTGGCATGACCGGCCACCATACATTTTTGGCTGTAGGGCTGAGTGAAACAACCGCTGTGAAAAGCTCCCTGATTCTGGCTCTTCTTCCTATTACCACATCGCTGTTAGCTATGATTTTTTTAGGTGATGCCTTTACGAAACTTCGCTGGCTCGGTGTATTTGCCGGGTTCGCCGGGGCAGTGCTCATCAATGTTACTGGAGAAGATGGGGGCGCAGTTCAAGGCGCAGCCACAGGAGACGCTTTTATTTTTGCCGCAATGGCAGCACAGGCTATCAGCTTTTTGTTTATAAAAAAAGCCTCCGAGCTGGTAGCCCCGAGAGTGCTGACGATTTATACGCTGATGGTCGGTTCTGTCGGATTGTTTGCCGTCAGCTTTATCCTCGCCCCGTCCGGCTGGGAATCATACATCACGGCGCCCGGCTGGGTATGGCTCGTGTTTTTGCTTTCCGGGATATTTGCCACCGGCCTTGGCCAGATATTATACAACGCCTCAATTTCGAAAATCGGTCCGGGGAAAACCGCTATATTTAATAATTTCGTTCCCTTTTTTGGTTTATTGAGTTCTGCGTTTATCCTCGGAGAAAACGTATCACCAGCGCAGCTTGGAGGCTTCGTATTTATTGTTGCTGGCGTGCTGCTTGGTACCGGCTGGGTGGACCAGCTGCTGTTAAAAAAACGAAAACAAGCGCCTGTTAAGCATCATTCTTAGCAGGCGCTTGTTTTTTTTCTGGCACTTCATCAAAACCGCCTGGATGAAAAGGGTGGCATTTGACGAGGCGCCGAATTGTTAGAAAGGCCCCTTTCCAAAATCCAAACCTTTCAAAGGCGGTGATGCTGTACTGTGAACAGGTAGGATAAAAGCGGCACGAAGGTGGAGTGAACCGGGAAATATATCGTTGATACAGTTGAATCAGCGCGATTATTATTTTTTTCATCCATACGCACTCCTATAATCATTTTTGCCTCTACATCGTAGCATAAATAGAAACAAAACAGAAAAACCCCGCTTAAAACAGCGGGGTTTAAGGCTGTTGGCCAGTATCAGCCAACATAAAAGGAAGCTGCTGGCGCCACTACCTGGCGAAGCTGCGCTTCTTCTTCGGCATTTAAACGGACCATCGGCAGACGGACATCGCCGGAAATGATGCCGCGCATTTCAAGGGCTGCTTTTACCGGTGTCGGACTAGGAGCTGCAAACATGGACTTCATGAGTGGCAGCAGGTCCCGGTGCCGGGAAGCGGCGTATACCGGCTGGCCGTTAAAGAAGCTCTGGATCATGTCCTGCATGCTTTCTCCGGCTACATGGGCAGAGACAGAAACGACGCCTGTAGCTCCGACGGACAGCAGTGGAAGTGTAAGGCTGTCATCACCGCTGTACAAAGTGAAGTCCTGAGGCGCATGCTGCAGAATATAGGCAGCAGCTTCAAGATCGCCGCTAGCTTCTTTAATAGAGCATATATTTTTGACATGGGAAAGACGGACAATCGTTTCCGGGGTCATGCCGGCCGCGCTTCTTCCCGGAATGTTATACAACATCACCGGAGTGTTAATTCCTTCGGCAATCGTGCGGAAATGCTGATACATTCCCTCCTGGCTCGGTTTATTGTAATAAGGAGTAACGAGCATGACAGCGTCAATGCCAATTTTTTCTGCTTCAAGGGATAATGCAAGCGAAGCTCTAGTGTCATTGGAGCCGGTGCCTGCAATAACCGGAACCCGGCCGTTAACAGTCTGGACCGTATGACGGAATAATGAAATTTTCTCTTCATGGGAAAGCGTTGGAGATTCGCCGGTGGTGCCGGCAACTACAATGCTCTCTGTTCCAGTGCTGATCAAATGATTAATTAATTTGGTTAATGCAGTGTAATCTATATCTCCGTGTTCATCGAATGGAGTCACCATCGCTGTACTTAATCTTCCAAAATTCATAATTACTCACCCTCTTAAAAGTATAGTCTTGCCTAAAAAGAGAGGGCTTGCGGTTTCACGTCTTCGCCTCCGCCTGGACACGAAAAAAGCAACCATGGAAGGAGTCCATCGTTGCAGGAACGCTTCAGCTGTTAAGCAGAACCGCACGTGCGTGAGATAGCCCTCCATACAGAAAACCTGTATGACAGTCCCGCATTTATTCAATACGAGACCAGCGTTGAACGAGTGAGTCGTTCTCAGCTTCGGCAAAAACCCCTTTCCGCTTTAATCACCAGAGCTCCTTCTCTTCCTAAAGCGTACTAATAATTTTCGCAACCTCTAACCTCACTTCTCAAATAAAGAAGCAGGATATGAAATTAATTAATTACACCATAGCAGATAACGTCCTGAAAGACAATAGTCCGTCTTAAAATTAATTGTATTTTCTATATTGCCCAATTCTAATGTACATAAACATAATTAAATATCGATTATTTATCCCTTCTCCGCAGTTGTTTTGACTGTTCTACAGTTATGTTAATAAAAAATTTTTAAAAACACATTTCATTTTCGGGAAGCTTTCTTATATAATAAGGGAGGGAAAACAGAACATTAGGGGGCCAATTACGTATGTCGCAGCTTCAGCAGATCGCTCTAGAACTTCCAGAAGAACTCTATACGGAAATCGAACATCTGTCCCAGTCCGAAAAGGATTCTTTTTTTCATCAGGTGTTAAAGGACCAGATCGAAAAACAAAAATCTACAGACATGCAGGAAAAATTGAAGAACGGATATGCAGAAATGGCTGCACTAAATGCTGAAATATGCGCTGAATTTGAATATGCCGAAACAGAATCTACACAATTGACAGAACGACGGCTGAACGAACAAAACTAGCTGTTCATCCTGTCCGGCAGCATAAGCGCGCAACCGGAAAAGGAGGTGAATGGGTGGTTTGAGTGATTCGAAACAAAACAATCAGCATCATAAAAAAGTAGTTAAACGGGGGGACGTATTTTTTGCGGACCTGTCTCCAGTAGTCGGTTCTGAGCAGGGAGGCGTCCGACCCGTACTTATCATTCAAAATAATATTGGTAACCGCTTCAGTCCCACGGTAATTGTAGCAGCTATTACGGCACAGATTAAAAAAGCAAAAATGCCGACGCACGTGGAAATTGATGCAGCCAAGCATCGGTTTGACCGCGACAGCGTTATTCTGCTTGAGCAGCTGCGTACCATTGACAAGCAGCGGTTAACGGATAAGATTACCCACCTGGACGATGATACCATGGAGCAGGTACGCAAGGGCCTCGAAATAAGCCTGGGCCTGCATGAATTCAATTAATTCATTATACATAACGACTGTGGGTCCCCGCCTGCATATTGATACGTAAAACCTTTCCGGCCGGAAAGGTTTTTTTGTTACAAAAAACAGAAATGAATGCCTTTAAAAAGCGATATATCCTTATGTGAGCTTAATAAGTCTTCTCAGTAGCGCAAAGGTTTAAATTAATACGAAAAACTTTTAAATGCTCTATTTTATTTTGAGTTGTGATGTGATACACTGCTCTAGGAAATAAAGAGAGGGTTGGATAAAACCAGCCTATAAGAGAGAGGATAAGGAAGGGAGGCTTTCATATGCTTAAAGCAATGAAGCAAAAATGGAGAGATAAGCGCAATCAGCTTGCCCGCCAAACAGAAGAACGGATCCAGGGTCATAACACAGACCTGCAGGTACAGATGAGGCAGAGACGTGAAAACGATGACTGGACTGATGAACTTCTCAATAAGGATATCGAAAAGTATTTGTATACGATCCATCCGTCGTTTCTTTTAAATGACCGTGTAAACCGGGCGCTTTACAATCGGCTGCTTGCCCGTGCCCAGGGAAAATACTCGCTGACGCTTTCTGTCACAAGCGAAATGAAGCTGGCACTCGACTTTTATAACACGGACCTTGCGGTGTTTCTTCGTTTGATTGAGAAAAAAGGCTTTCAGCTTCAGGGAAATGAAGAGCGTTTTCTGCTGACGCTTATGAACCGCCTCAGTGAAAACAATTACCGCATGTATAAAGAACGTTACAGCGAGTTGGATGCTCACAATTCTTCCTTATCAGAGGCCGTTACCTCGTATTTGCAGCAGGTGCCGCGCGCTTACCAACTCGAGACCGGGCGCCTTGATTTCTTCTACAAGTTTCTGCTCAGCGAGGGCCTTCTTCCGGCAGGAACGACGAAGAAAAAACTGAAAAAATTGATTAAATCCTCCAATAAAAAGAAAGCTGGAGACCATCAGCTTGAGCGGATGGAACGCCGTCTTGACCGAATTGGTTAATAGATAAACAAAGCGCTGCGGAGCCGCAGCGCTTTTTGTTTTCTGGAAAGATCAGGATGCACTTAATTCTTTTCGAACAGGCGTTTCTGTGGCAGAATATAGGTAAATAACAGAAGGGATGGAGAGCTGATGAGTCAAAACGAAACAAACCTCAGCACGTTTTTTGCCGGCAAATTGCAGGAAGCAAAAACTCAATTTGAACGCACCATCGACTGTAAACACACAGCTTTTGACGATTTGTATCCTTATATGAATGAACAGCCGCAGTTTTTCTGGTACAAACGTTACGTAGCCTGGCAGGAGCTGCTTACCACTGTAGAGCTTGCAGAAGAGCTGAATATTAATTGGCAGAAAGAATTTAAAACAAAGCAGCAGAACTTTATTGAAAGCAAGGTACTCGATGCAAAAGTGCTTGATGAATGGTACGGAAAACAGCGTACTGAAGCATAAAAAAGCCGGCGGAGCCCTCCGCCGGCTTTTTATAGCTTTTTTGTCTCCTGCCGCTGTATTAAAAAATGAAATGAGCAATAAGAACAATAACTGGGAGTGAAATAATGGTTCTTTCCAAAAAGATGAGAACAAGATCGGTAAATCGGACAGGAAGCTTACTGCCAAGCAGCAGGCCGCCGACTTCGGACATATAAATAAGCTGGCTGACCGATAAAGCCCCAATAATAAAGCGGGTCATTTCGCTTTCAATGTCCGTGCCAAGAATAGCCGGCAGGAACATATCCGCAAAGCCAATGAGCATCGTTTCGCTGGCTGCTGTAGCTTCCGGGACCTGCATGAGCTGCAGGAGCGGAACAAACGGGGCCCCAAGCCACGCGAACAGCGGCGTGGATTCAGCAATTACAACAGCAATAGTACCAAGGCCCATGACAATTGGGATCACGCTGATCCACATGTCGAGTACGTTTTTTGTGCCGCTGACCAGGACGGAAGACCAGCGGGTGTGGGAAGCTTTATGGAGCGCTTTTTCCCACCCGGAAACGACAGGGTTCTTGCCTGATTGGCCATTGGCAATCTCGTCTGCAGGCTGCTGGTTGTAATACTCGTTCTTCTTCCGGGAAAGCGGAGGAATCCGGGGCATAATGAGTGCGCATACGACACCTGCAGCAACGATGGTGAGGTAATACGGCAGGGTGTAGGCAAGCAGATCCAACTCACCGAGAATGGTGATAGTGAAGGTGATGCTGACCACCGAGAACGTCGTACTGATAACTGCAGCCTCCCGCTGTGTGTAATGGCCGCTTTCATACTGCTGGCTTGTTAAAAGCACCCCGATGGTTCCATCTCC
Source organism: Marinococcus halophilus (assembly GCF_900166605.1). Classification (NCBI taxonomy): domain Bacteria; kingdom Bacillati; phylum Bacillota; class Bacilli; order Caryophanales; family Bacillaceae; genus Marinococcus; species Marinococcus halophilus. Next base: position 1,575,962 of record NZ_FVZD01000006.1, on the reverse strand, counting down.
CAGCCAGGAAGCAAGACCATCAATCGACGAACGACCCGGAAGCGTAAATAACGGGCGCATCAGAATGGTAAGGATGGAGCCGAAAAACTCGAGCAGGCCGAAATTAAGCAGAAACGGCAGGAAATAACCGGCGAAAAAGAAGACGGTAATTAAAAGCAGTATTAGGGAATAAAGAAGGAGACCGCCGGTGGCATCCCCGATAAGCCAGTCAGGGCCGATTTGAAACAATGTTAAAAAGGCAAACAGAAAGCCTAAGATCCGGATGAAAAGCCAGCCGTTCGTTACATGAAACAATGAAACAGCAATGCCTGAAGAGAACGGCCGAAATCTGGCAATAATGGCGCCGGCTACGGAAATGCCAATGAAAATAACGCCCAGAGCGGGCAGTATGCCGCTTAGCAGTGTTTCGAGCCACCCGGCAAGAAGGGCCACCGGAACAGTTAAGCCGGCGTCGGTAGAAATAGGAACCATAAATAAGAAAATCCCGATCAACGAAGGGATAATAAACTTAAGGGCGTGGGACGCCCGATTGGATGGGGTGGAACTCATTTTCTTCACCTCGATATTCATACAATTTTATGTATAATTACTACAAACATTGTACTAAATTAACACGAAAGCCGCCATTTGCAAAGAATATTTTTACCCTTCATCTGGAAAGGAGAAACGAACAGGCTATGCCGCAATACATTTTCGATATTGAAGCCGTTTATTTAAAAGAACCAGAGGATGAGCTCCGGACACATATAGCGGAGGTGAAAACTGAAGTCATCCACCGGGAACGCGGCGATATACTATTTGAAGCCCTCATACCGGTTGCTTATCATGCTTACGGAGTTTATCCTGACGTAAAAGCAGTGGCCTCCCAGATTCCCCGCCCGGCGGTACAGCGTGAGGTGCTCTTCCGTGTGAAACGATATGTTAAAAAGCTGCGCCCGTTTTTATAAGCTACACAGAGCAGGCAGAGGCTCAGCGCAGAATATGAAGAATCTCCCCAAGTGACGCTAGTTCATGGTCAGCCCGGAAGTCGTGTGCCGGGATGCTGCCGTCATGGTTGATCCAGGCGCTGCTGATGCCGGCGTTTTTGGCCCCGGAAATATCGGTGTTCATATTGTCTCCGATCATTAATGTATTCTCGGGATCGCTGCCGGCAAGCCGGAGCGCATGAGTAAATATGGAAGGGTCGGGCTTTCCAACTCCGAATTCGCCGCTGATAATAATATGATCAAAAAAAGGCACCAGGGCTGGAGTCAGGGAGAGCTTCAGCCGCTGCAGGCTCGGGGAGCCGTTAGTAAGCATAAGCAGCTGATACTGGTCCTTTAGCGTGTGGAGTACTTCAAAAGTATCGGAGTAGACGTAGGGAAGGTGCCGCCGGTGCATAATAAAACGATTTTTCAGCCATTCCCCTGTCTCCGGCTGATGAATACCGTGGGCCGAAAGCGCCCTTGTCCAGGTCTCCTTCTGGTAAGAGGAAATAAGCCGGCTCATTTCTTGAAAGCGCCGGTGCTCGATATCGTCAAAATGTCCCCAGAGACCTTCGAATGCGTTAATACCGATGGTTTTAGTGAAGTCATACACAGAGAGATTCTTGTAGAGTTCGGGTGCTGTCTGCTTCACAGTTTCCACGAGCAGCGGCGCTTTTACCCCGGTGCGTATCTCAGCGTCGAAGGCTGTAGCACGCAGGGCCTCGGAGATGCTTTTTTTGTCCCAAAGCAGGGTGTCGTCTAAATCAAAGATAAGTGTCTTCATAAAAATTCCCCCGTGAAAGTAAAAAGTATGTATAAATCATAGCACAGCGATTATTATTTAAGAAAAAGAAATATGCCGCGCCGTACTGAAAAGCAAATAATTCAGTTTAGGGACTGTCAAGTGAAAAGAATTAGTGTACAATGTAGGTGTGTGAGAACGCTTCATAAGAAACGCCGCTCTAAAGGTGCCTTGAAACGGGAATCAGGTGAATTTTCGGCCTCCTGCAGCGAGGAACATACATATTTTACGTATACTTGACTGTGTACGGTTTTGAGCAACTGCTTTAAGCATGTTAAAATATGTCTGATTTATGAAAAGACATGTTCTCGAAGAATTGGTTGAGTCGAAGAAGGGAAGTGATGGTGGAAACTCCATTCCAATGGTTCACTTTCATAGATAATACACGACTAATATGATAGTTTGGAAAACTTATTGATCACATAAGCTGGGGGTATCACTCGATGAGTAAGCATCAATCCAGGGCTGAAGAAGCCTGGCAGGAATTTTATGGTCCCAATCTGGGTTATATGTGGGAGCAATACGACCTATATAAAGAAAATCCGGAAGATGTAGATCCGGATATCAAAAGCTGGTTTGACCAGTACGGCCCGCCCTCTTCAAACGGGGAAGCAGCAGTCAGTTATGCTCCTGCTGTGGACGAAAAAGACCAGGCAGTCGGTGCCGGACTTAACATGGAAAAAATCGCGCATGCCGTCAAGCTTGCTGAAAACATTCGTATTCATGGCCATCTGTCTGCGGATATTAACCCGCTGCAGGAACCAAACGGAGAAACATCGTTTTTACGAATTGAAGAGTATGGATTAAGCGAAGAGGATCTTCGCACGATTCCGAAGGAAATTCTCTGCCCGGACGCTCCGGCATCAGTGGCTGACGGACTTGAAGCAATTGAGCATTTAAAACAGATGTACACTAAAACCATCGCGTTTGAATTCGACCACGTACACGATGTGGAAGAACATCGCTGGCTTAACCGCAAAGTGGAGTCCGGCGAAATTTACAGTGCTGTCTCGGACGATAAGCGCAAAGCACTGCTGAAAAGCCTTACAGAAGTAGAAGCGTTTGAACAGTTTCTGCAGAAAACATTCGTCGGGCAAAAACGTTTTTCTATAGAAGGGATCGACATCCTCGCTCCTATTATGGAAGAGCTCACACACAGCGCGATGCAGGACGGCGCAAGAAATATTATGATCGGCATGGCCCACCGGGGACGGTTAAGCGTTCTCGCTAAGGTTATCGGCAAGCCATATGATTTAATTTTTTCCGAGTTTCAGCATTCTCCGAATAAAGATCTCGTGCCTTCTGAAGGGTCGGTCGGGATTAACTACGGCTGGACCGGGGACGTTAAGTACCACCTGGGTGCGGATAAAAACATTAACCAGGAATCCTTTGAGTCCCGTATTTCCCTGGCAAACAATCCAAGCCATCTGGAATATGTAAACCCGGTTGTGGAGGGCTATACACGGGCGGCACAGGACGATGTCAGCGAACCGGGCTTCCCACAGCAGGACGGTTCTAAAGCCATGGCTATTTTGGTGCACGGGGACGCAGCTTTCCCCGGTGAAGGTGTTGTAACGGAAACCTTAAACATGAGCCGGCTGAAAGGGTACCAGACGGGTGGAACTGTGCATGTCATTGCCAATAACCAACTCGGTTTTACGACAGATACGCATGATGCACGAAGCACTACCTATTCGAGTGATCCGGCTAAAGGGTATGAAATCCCGGTTATCCATGTGAATGCGGATGAACCGGAGGCATGTCTCGCAGCTGTACAGCTTGCTTACGAATACAGAAACAAATTTAACAAAGACTTCCTGATTGACTTGATTGGCTACCGCCGTTACGGCCATAACGAAACGGACGAACCAGCGGCGACCCAGCCTTACTTATACGGGTTGATCCGGGAGCATCCGACCGTGCGTGAGCATTATGCGAACTATCTGGACGAAATCGGATTCTGGAGTAAATCCGAAACAGATCAGCTGAAAGAAGATACGATGAATCACCTGCGGGACCAATACAATAAAGTAGCAGAAGATAAAGAAACAGAAACTGAGATCGGGCCAGTGCCGGAAGAAGTGGAGAAACGCCTTCCAAAAGTAGAAACCGGCTATGATTTAAACGAGCTCAAAGAAATTAACCAGGAGCTTATTACCTGGCCGGAAAACTTTAACGTATTCCCGAAATTAAGAAAAATCCTTGAGCGCCGCGGTCCGGCAATGGAAGAAGACGGCAAAGTGGATTGGGGCCACGCTGAGGCATTAGCTTTTGCGACAATCCTGGCTGACGGGACGCCGGTGCGCTTGACGGGCCAGGATTCCCAGCGTGGTACATTCGCACAGAGACACCTGGTGCTGCATGACCATAAAAATGGCGACATTTATTCTCCGATGCATACGTTCTCGAAAGCGAATGCGGCTTTTGCACTCTATAACAGCCCGCTTTCTGAAAACGGCATTGTCGGATTTGAATACGGCTATAACGTGCAGGCTCCTGAAACATTGACATTATGGGAAGCCCAGTTTGGTGATTTCGGCAACGCTGCCCAGGTAATATTCGATCAGTTTGTCTCTGCAGGCCGGGCCAAGTGGGGGCAAAAATCAGGTATGGTCTTTCTGCTCCCCCACGGCTACGAGGGACAGGGACCGGAACACTCGAGCGCCCGGCTTGAACGCTTCCTGACGCTCTCGGCAGAAAACAACTGGAATGTCGCTTATCTGTCAAGTTCAGCCCAGTATTTTCACCTGCTTCGGCGCCAGGCAGAATTTCTCGGAAAAGACGAGATGCGTCCCCTTGTGCTTATGACGCCAAAGAGTCTTTTGCGTAATCAGACCGTAGCAAGTGAACCCGAAGCTTTCGGAGAAGGTTCTTTCCAGTCTGTAGTAGAGGATCCATTGACTGGTAAAGATAAAAAGAAAGTTAAACGTCTGCTTGTAGGCACCGGAAAGATGACAATTGATCTGCATGAAGCACTGGCTGAAGGCGAAGTGCCGAGTGATATTCATATCGTCCGCGTCGAAGAGCTCTACCCGTTCCCGGAAGAAGAAATTCGAGATATTTTAACAGCTTATCCAAACGTAAAATCGATTCAATGGGTCCAGGAGGAGCCGAAGAACATGGGCGCATGGTCTTACATGTACCCGCTTCTGCATAATCTGGCTCCAAAAGGGACAACGGTGGACTATATTGGACGCCGCAGAAGGTCAAGTCCGGCAGAGGGCGATCCCACGATTCATAAAAAAGAGCAAAACCGCATTATTCAGGAAGCCCTAAAAGGAAACGAATAAGGAGGACGCAGTCATGGCAGAGATCAAAGTACCAGAACTAGGTGAATCCGTTACAGAGGGAACAATTGCAGAATGGTTAAAAAAGCCAGGCGATAAAGTCGAACAAGGAGAAAACATTGCTGAACTCGAAACCGATAAAGTAAATGTGGAAATCCCATCGGAAAAATCTGGTGTCCTCCAGGAGTTGCTGAAAGAAGAAGGCGACAACGTGGAAGTCGGCGAAGTAATTGCTGTAGTGGATGAAAACGGCGAAGCGGGCGGCGGAAGCTCAGAAGAAAAAAGTTCGGAAGAAGCGGCCCCTGAAAAAGAAAGCGAAGCGAAACAGGAAGAAAAACAGGAAGATTCCAAAGAACCGGCAGCATCTGAACCTGAACAAGGAACAAAAGAGGAAGCGAAAGAAGAATCTCCGGCTGACCGTCCGGTTGCTTCCCCATCAGTGCGCAAATACGCGCGCGAACAAGGCATTGACCTGAACGAAGTGGCCGGAAGTGATCCAAAGGGACGTGTCCGTAAAGAAGATGTGGATAAGGAAGTAAAAGGCAGCAGCAAAAAAGAGGAAAAACAGCCTGAAAAACCTGCGGCTAAAAGTGAAAAGGATGAGTTCGAAGGCAAGCCGGTCGAGCGTATTAGAATGTCCCGCCGCCGCCAGACAATTGCAAGCCGCCTGAAGGAAGTCCAGCAGGAAACGGCGATGCTGACTACATTTAACGAAGTGGACATGTCAGCAATTATGGACCTGAGAAAGCGCCGGAAGGATACGTTCCAGGAGCAGCACGACGTGCGCCTCGGATTTATGTCTTTCTTCACGAAGGGTGTTATTGCTGCACTGAAAAAATACCCGCTATTAAATGCAGAAATTCAGGCAACAGAAGTAATTAAAAAACAATTTTATGATATCGGTATGGCTGTTTCCACTGATGATGGCCTCGTGGTGCCTGTCGTCCGGGACGCCGATCGCAAAACATTTGCCGAAATCGAACAGGAGATTATGGACCTGTCCTTAAAAGCCCGGGACAATAAATTAACCCTGAAAGATCTCCAGGGCGGTACATTTACGATTACGAACGGCGGCGTGTTTGGTTCCCTGCTGTCGACTCCAATCCTGAACGCTCCCCAGGTTGGCATACTCGGAATGCACACTATTCAGTGGCGCCCGGTAGCCATTGACCAGGATACGATGGAGAATCGCCCAATGATGTATACAGCCCTCTCATACGACCACCGTATCGTAGATGGAAAAGAAGCAGTGAGTTTTCTCGTAACGCTTAAGCAGCTGCTTGAAGATCCGGAAAACCTTCTCCTTGAAGGCTAATATCCGAGGAAAAAAAGCCCGCTGATCGCGGGCTTTTTTCTATGGAAATAAGTAACAGGTGGATGATGAATGTGCGAAACCATGGGAGTAAAAACCCACATTTTTTGATAATTTGCGATAAAACCTGATTTTCAGCTATTTCTTCGTAAAATTAGAGGTGAAGTAAAAATAAATGATTTTTTCTTTAAATAACGCTTGCGTACATCTTGTACCTATTGATATAATCGCTTTGTGATCGTTAAGAGAACGCGATATATCAAGGAGGGATAGTATGAGCAATATTAAAATGGACCGAAAAACAGCTGCGCGTATTAGAAGAGATGGAGGCGTAGTTACGCTGGACCCATTTTATTTTTGGAATCAGAAAAAAGACAAAGGCCCAGTTGATACGGTAGTACAGGTAGGAAGCCCTGCTGAAACTGCTACATATACGCTTTACCAATTTGAAGATATCTCTGTGTACGTACATGAACGCCTACAGTTGAAAAAAGAATTGCGCCTATTCCTCCATGGATTCGGTCCGTTCGAACATCTTAATTGTGCAGGCGTGAAGCGATTCAGCAAACCTCAAAAAACAGCAAACGCTGTTTCCTAATATTATCAAAGAACGCCCTGCAGCCAGGGCGTTTTTATTAATCATTTTTTTAATTTCACATACCAAGTTAAACAAAAAAATAAAAATCTGATATAATAAAACCAAACATATGATCCGGTTTTTAATCCGGTAGAGGAGAATGTTCATGAGCCTACAATTTTACCTTGGGCGTTCCGGAACGGGGAAGTCCACCGCCATATATCATGAAATTAACGAAATGATTACCAGTGACCCCAACGGGCCGCCGGTAATCGTTATTACCCCTGACCAAATGACATTTCAAGTGGAACAGCAGCTAGTCCACTTGTCGGAAAAAGGAATGACGCGAGCCCAGGTCTACAGTTTTCCCAGGCTGGCATGGAAAATTTTTCAGGAAACAGGCGGAGCAGCAAAAACAGCTCTCCAGAAAACAGGCAAGCAGATGCTGATTCGAAAGATTATCAGTGAGCAGCGTAAGCATTTTCGACTGTACGAAACCTCAAGTTATACGGACGGGTTCATTGACCAGGTGGATGACGTGATCACGGAATGGAAAACCCATAACGTGTCGAAAGCGGCTATGCACGGTATGGTGGAAGAATTGGAAAATAGCGGGGCAACCGGGGCTGATCGTATTTTAACAGCAAAGCTTCAGGATCTTCTGTTGATTTGGGAGGAGATGGATAAAGTCATCGGCGACCGGTACATTGGCAGCGAAGAGCAGCTGTTCTGGCTGACCGAAAAGGTGTCTGCATCTGAGTATATCGCAGATGCCGTCATATATATTGACGGCTTTCACCGGTTCACGCCGCAGGAACTGGCAGTGGTCGAGCAGCTGCTCCAGTATTCACAAGGCGTCCGGGTGGCGTTGACGCTCGATGATTTGACAAATAAGGAAGAGGCTCATCCCGCCCCGGATATGTTCAGGCAGACAGCAAAAACGTATTATCAGCTAAGTGCCCTGGCAGAAGAACATGCAGTGCCGGTGAACAAGCCATACTGGTTCAACGACAGCGCATCAACTAAAAACGAAGCACTACAGCATTTAGAAAGATTTATGGAAAACCGTTCTTATAAAACATTTCGTGCTGGCGAAGCTATTACAGTTAAAAATGCGGTCAACCGCCGGACCGAAGTAGAAGAATGTGCCCGGGATATCGCAGCGCTCGTCCGGGACGACGGCTACAGGTATGAAGACATTGCAGTGGTCGCCAGAAATCCCAGGGATTACAATCACATTATTGAAACTGTATTTCATGATTATCGTATTCCTGTGTTCGTGGATGAAACACGTCCCGTATTAAACCACCCGGTGGTAGAATTTATTCGTTCGGCGCTTGAAACAATTGCAGAACGCTGGAGATATGAGTCGGTGTTTCGAACATTTAAGACAGATATGCTCTTTGACGTGCAGGAGTCCTGGGCAGAAGCGAGAAAACAGGTAGACTTTCTGGAAAACTATGTGCTCGCACGAAATATCAAAGAAAAAGACTGGAAAAGCGAAGAGCGGTGGGTGTACCGGTACCATGCCACAAATGTGGAGGACGAGTGGGAGCATAAAGACAACTACGAAATCGAGCAGGATATTCATCACACGCGGATGCGGTTAAGCGCTCCGTTGTTCTCGTTGCAGGCCCGCTTGAAACAAGCGGATACCGTACGAGGGAAAGCGGGGGCGCTATTTACATTTTTGGAGGAGCTGCGGATTCCGGAAAAGCTTGAAACGATGCGTGATGACTGCCTCCGGCATAATCGCCTGGAAATGGCGAGAGAGCACGAACAGATCTGGGACATGATGGTGGAACTGCTTGAGCAGATGGTAGAAGTTGCTGGTAATGACAAAGCAGGGATGAAGACGTTTCAACAGATGATGGAAGCGGGCCTTACAAAAGCTACATTTTCGATTGTGCCGCCTTCCCTCGATCAGGTAACGGCAGCTGATATGGAACGTTCACGCCTGTTCGGTATTAAAGTGGTATACTTGCTTGGCGTGAATGAAGGCATACTTCCGGCCGCACTTGAAGAGAGCAGCATGCTGCAGGAGGCAGACCGTGCCTGGCTGGAGCAGCGCGGAATCGAGCTTGAAGAAAGCGGTGAGGCAAAGCTCTTGAATGAAAATTTTCTCATTTACCGTACGATGAGCATGCCAGCGGACAAGCTGATTGTCAGCTATCCGATGGCAGATGAAGAAGGGAAGCGGCTGCAGCCTTCGATCGTGATCCAGCAGCTGCTGGATATGTTCCCGGACCAGGCGCCAATCCTGGTTCAAAATGAACCAAGCGTTTACCCGAAAGACCAGCAGCTGCATTTTGTGAATGCTTCCATGAAAACAATGAGTTTTTTAATTGGGGAACTCGAACGCTGTAAACAGGGCGAGGAAGTGGCAGGCCTCTGGTGGAGCGTCTATAATGTTTTTGTTAAACACAACCGTCTTGAAAAACTGACTAAGAGCCTGTTTTACCGCAATGAAGCCGTGGACCTTTCCAGGAAAACGACCCAGGAATTGTACGGCCGAAAAATGAAAACAAGCGTGTCGCGAATGGAACAGTATGAAGCCTGTGCTTTCCGGCAGTTTGCTTCATACGGATTAAAACTCAAGGAAAGACAGTTGTACAAGCTTGAAGCACCGGATATCGGGCAGCTGTTCCATGCGGCTTTAAAAGACGTGACAAAAGCAGTGTACCGGGACGGCCGGACATGGGAGGAGCTTTCCGAGCAAAATGCCCGTGACTATGCAGAAGAAGCTGTGCATGAATTGGCTCCGGCGATTCAGCGGCAGATTCTTTTAAGCAATTCCAGACACCAGTATTTACTGAAAAAGCTTGAAGAGACCGTGCAGCGGGCTTCGATGGTTTTGAGCCAGCAGGCCAAATCAAGCCGTTTTTCTCCTATTGGGCTTGAAGTAGGCTTTGGACCGAGCGAAGAAATTCCGCCGCTTCTATTTGAACTGGCTGATGGCACACAGATGGAAGTGGCAGGGAGAATTGACCGCGTTGATCAGGCTGTATCGGACAGTGGAGTGCTGCTGCGGGTGATTGATTACAAATCCAGTGAAAAAGATCTGCGTCCGGAAGAAGTATTTTTCGGGCTGGCGCTGCAGATGCTTGTATATTTGGACGTGGTGCTGTCGTTTTCGGAAGAGTGGCTCGGAACGAAAGCAGACCCTGCGGGGGTGCTATATTTTAACGTCCATAACCCGATTATTCAGGCGGGAAGGTCCTGGTCACCGGAAGATATTGAACAGGAAATGATGAAGCAGTTCCGGATGAAAGGGATTCTTCCTGATGATCCCGGCATTGCTAAAATGATGGATGAGCGGCTTGAATCGGAAACCGATTCATTTATCGTTCCAGCACGTCTGACTAAAGGCGGAGAATTTAATAAACAATCGCCAGTAGTTTCAAAAGAACAGTTTGAACGCCTTCGCGGGCATATCCGCGAAAAAATCCGTGCTATCGGCGAACAACTGAGCTCCGGCGATACGAGTATTAAACCTTTTCAAATGAAGCAAAAAAAAGCATGTGACTACTGTGAATTTCATTCTGTATGCCAGTTTGACCGCGGGTTCCCGGGCAACGAGTTCCGGAGCTTTCGAAGCGGTGGCATGAAATGGGAGACGCTGTTCCAGGAGGAGGAAAACGATGAGTCTGAGGACCATTCCTGAAAAACCGACAGATGCCCGTTGGACGGACAGCCAGTGGGAAGCAATTCAGGCAGAAGGAGCAAATATTTTAGTTTCGGCTGCAGCGGGGAGCGGGAAAACCGCTGTGCTGGTTGAACGGGTAATTCGAAAAATTACACAAGCAGAAAACCCGGTGGACGTAGACCGTCTGTTGATCGTAACATTCACTAATGCAGCCGCTGCAGAAATGAAGACAAGAGTAGGCAAAGCGCTCGAGGAACAATTGAAAGCAGAGCCTGCCAATCTGCATATCCGCAGGCAGCTGGCGCTTTTGAACCGGGCGTCCATCTCCACTCTGCACTCGTTCTGTATGAACGTCATCCGCACGTATTATTATCTGGTGGATGTGGATCCCCAATTTCGGATTATGGACCAGAATGAGGGGGCGATGATTCAGGAGGAACTGCTTGAGGAACTGCTTGAGGAAAATTATGCCGGCGAGGATAACGATGATTTTGTCCTGCTTGCTGACCGGCTGAATAAAGATCGGAGCGACGACTCGCTGCGCGAAGCAGTGCTCCGGCTGTTCCAGTATTCCCGGGCTCATGCAGACCCGTCGGGATGGCTTCGGGAAGTGGCCGATCAATACCGGACAGACGGAAGCAGGTCGGTTGAAGAACTGCCATGGGGCCATGAAATGATACAGCAGGCAAAGACCTCGCTGGCCGGGGCGGCCCGCAAATACGAAAATGCAATTGCAGCTGCAGAGCAGCCGGACGGGCCAAAAGCAAACCTCGCTCTCTTGCAGAATGAGCTTGAAACGTGCCGGAAGGCTCTTGAAGCCCAGACGTGGAAGGATCTGCAGCAGACGCTGGCTGCATTCACCTTTAAACGCCTGGCGGGAAAAAAGGAAGAAGAGGTGGCTCCTGAACGAAGGGAACAGGTAAAAAACGGCCGGGACGGAGCCAAAAAAGTGATTCAAAAACTGCAGGAGGAAATGGTAGCCGAAAACCCGGAAGACGCGTTGAGTGATATTGCTTCTCTCCATCCCTCGGTCCGGGAGCTGTGCCGGCTGGTGCAGGTGTTTAGTGAAAGGTACTACCAGATAAAAAAGGAACGGGCGATGATGGACTTTTCCGATCTGGAACATACATGCCTGCAGATTCTGGCTTTTGAAGAAGCTTCGGAGCATTATCGCAGTTTTTTCCAGGAAGTACTCGTGGACGAGTACCAGGATACAAACTTCGTGCAGGAAAGCATCGTCAATCAGCTTGCTTCTGGTAATAATTTGTTTATGGTCGGGGATGTTAAGCAGAGCATTTACCGCTTCCGGCTGGCAGAGCCGGACCTGTTTTTAGAAAAATACCAGCGGTACGGAGAAAGCGATGACGGTGAACGGATCATGCTTGATAAAAACTTCCGCAGCCGCCGCCAGGTGCTTGATGCTGTCAATTACTTATTCCGCCAACTGATGGATAACGATCTCGGCGGGATTGCCTACGACGGACAGGCAGAATTAAAATGGGGCAACGATCAGTACCCGGACATAGGAAACGTTGAAACTGAGGTAGCTGTTATAGATCAGGAAAATGTCGCAGACCAGGATCCGCAGGCGGCAGAGCTGACTAATGCCCGGGCAGAGGCCAGGTGGATTGCCCAGGCGATCAGTCTTTCAATGCAGAATGGCTGGGTGACGGACCAGGAAACAGGGGAAAAACGCCGGCCGGTGTACCGGGACCACGTGATCTTAATGCGGTCGATGCCCTGGGTAAACGAAATGATGGAAGAGATGCAGGCGTATGGCATCCCTGTGTACGCGGAAGTGTCCGGAGGATATTTTCAGGCAGTTGAAATTCAAATTATGATTTCCCTGCTTCAGATTATTGATAACCCACTGCAGGATATTCCGCTCGCCGCTGTGCTCCGGTCGCCGATCATCGGCTGGGATGAAGAAATGCTAGCCCAGGTACGACTTGAGGACAAAAGTGCTTCTTTTTACCAGTGTGTAGAGCTGGCAGCTGCTGGTTCCTCCAGCATGCAGGCCCGGGCCCAGGCTTTTTTGGAGCAGCTTGAAGGCTGGCGCAGCCGCTCCAAATACGAACCACTGTCAGAATTCATTTGGGCACTGCTCGAAGAAACCGGCTATTTGGATTTCTGCTCCGGTCTGCACGGAGGTAAGCAGCGACGGGCAAATCTGCTTGCCCTGTATGATCGTGCCCGGGTGTATGAATCGACATCTTTTCGTGGTGTCTTCCGCTTCCTCCGCTTTATTGAAGGCATGAAGAACCGAAAAGAAGACCTGGGCACAGCGCGAGCGCTTGGGGAACAGGAAGATGTCGTACGATTTATGAGCATCCACAAAAGCAAAGGCCTGGAGTTTCCCATTGTTTATGCTGCCGGTCTGCAAAAAAGCTTTAACGTGCAGGATCAACGGCAGCCGCTGCTCTTTCATAAAGAGCTTGGCATCGGTATGAAATATGTAGATCCAACACAACGCATCAGTTGGCCGACCCTTCCGCATGCGGCGATTAAGCACCGAATGAAAACAGAAAGCCTTGCCGAAGAACTGCGTGTGCTCTATGTAGCGTTCACAAGAGCGGAAGAAAAATTAGTCCTCGTAAGCTCGATGCAGCGAGTGGAGAAGAAATTCGAAGAATGGGAGCAGAAAAGCGCCCAGGCGGGGAACACTCTTGAACTGCATGACCGTCTGGAGGCCCAGCATGCATTTGACTGGCTGATGCCTGTGCTGTTGCAGCACGCCGATGTAGACCCATTAGAGCAGCGGACAAGCAGAAACCTGAGGGATAATTCCACCTGGAGGGTCCATATTGTGCCGGCATCCACCCTGCAGATTGGTTCAGTGCAGGAAGAGACGGAGACAGCCGGCTGGCTTCAGGCGGTTAAGGATAAAGAAGAGGTACCTGCAGGCGAGGAGTGGAGCAAAGAAGTCCGGCGCCGTATGTATTGGCGTTATAAATATGAGGCAGACACGAGGCACGCAGCCAAAATTTCAGTAAGCGAATGGAAGCGGCGCTCGGAGGATCCTCAGGCGGAGCAGCGACACGCGACTACGTTCACATCAACTTATGCAAGAAGACCATCATTTATGATGGAAGAAGCGGTGAGTCCGGCAGAAAAAGGAACCGTTCTTCATATTGTTATGGAACAGCTGGCTTTTACTGGAGCCCCTGATGAAGAACGGGTGCAGCGGCTGCTGCGGAGGCTGGTGGATGAAGAATATATAACGTCTGCGCAGGCAGAAAGCGTTGATACTGCTGCGGTCATCGCCTTTTTTGACACTGATTTGGGCCGGCGTGTCCTGGCGGCAGAAAAAGTGCAGAAAGAAGTTCCTATTACAGCTGGAGTAACCGAGGCAGGGCTTGAAAACCGGCAGCTTCTCCAGGGAGTGGCAGACCTCGTGATCCAGGAAGCGGATGGCCGTTGGGTACTTATTGATTATAAAACGGACCTGGTACAATCCCGATTTCCAGGAAACCCGCTGCAGCAGCAGGAATTTTTGCGGGAACGCTACCAGACTCAGCTTGATTTATACCGCTCGTCGCTGGAGAGCATATGGAAGACGGCTATATCAGAAGCTTATATTTTCGCCTTCGACGGCATGCAGGCCATTTCCATGAACGGCCAATGAAAGAAAGGAAAGGAGGCAGGAGTTTATGCGCTTACTGCACACCGCCGACTGGCATTTAGGACGGACGCTAGAGGGGCGTTCGAGACTTGAAGAACAGCAGCGTATCCTTGAGGAAATGATTCAGATTATTGAAGAAGAAAAGATCGATGCGGTCCTGATGGCAGGGGACGTGTTTGACTCTGTCAACCCGCCTGCCGCTGCAGAAGAAATGTTTTATGAAGCGATGGCCAGAATGAGTGATAACGGACGGGTGCCAGTTATAGTCATTGCCGGCAATCATGATCATCCGGAACGCTTGGCAGCGTCACGGACACTGCTTCGGAAACACGGTATTCATTTGCGTGGTTATCCTGGTATCGAACCGGTGGTAGTCCCGCTCTCAGAAGAACGGCTGTACGTGCAGACGCTTCCATACCCGTCGGAATCAAGATTGAAGCAGGCATTTATGGAGGAAGCAACAGAAATAGATCTACGGGACGCCTACAATCAAAAAGTCCGGGAAATTTTTCAGCGGCTTGCATCCTCCCGGCGTCCGGAGGATATTCTTATAGGCATGAGCCACCTATTTATTGCCGGCAGCGACTCTACTGATTCGGAGCGTCCGATCGAAGTGGGAGGAGCTTACACTGTCACTGCTGACAGCCTTCCCGAGCACGCAGTCTATACGGCTCTTGGCCACATGCACCGGCCTCAGGATGTTAGGGGAGCAGCAGGGCCGGCAAGGTACTCAGGCTCCCCGCTTGCTTACAGCTTTTCCGAAGCAGGCCAGCAGAAGTCGGTAACAATTATAGATACAAATGATAGCCAAAGTGAAGCGCAGATTTCTACTATTCCTTTAACAGCAGGCAAACCGCTCAGTATATGGAAGGCAAGGAACGGGCTCGCGGAGCTGCAGCAGTGGGTGGAGGAACAGCGGGACTGGAACGCCTGGGTAGAGGTGGATGTATATGTGGAAAATCAGCTCTCCATTGAAGATATCCATGCCCTGAGAACGAAGCATACTGGACTGCTGACGATCCGCCCGGTCTATTCCCGCCAGGAGCTTGAACCGGTGGAAAGCAAAAAACATATCCCCATCGATCAGCTGTTTGAACGCTTTTATGAAAAACAGTCCGGTGGGGCGGTGCCTGACCCGTCAGTGACAAATCTTTTTTTAGAACTTATTCAGCAAGAGGACGGATAAAATGAAACCATTACAACTGCAGATTCAAGGCTTGCATAGTTTTCGCCAAAAACAGACCGTAGATTTTAAAACGCTTTGCGAAAATGGAGTGTTCGGCATCTTTGGGCCGACCGGCAGCGGAAAATCATCACTGTTGGACGCGATGACGCTAGCGTTATATGGAAATGTCGAGCGGGCTTCGAAAACCGAAGGGATCATGAACCAGTCGGAGAATGAACTACGGGTTTCCTTTATGTTTTCGCTTGGGCCGTCAGTGTATCATATCGAGCGCCATTATAAACGTACTGGGGAAGCGACAATGGCTGGAAAGCTGTGCCGGTTAACCGATCAAACAGAGGAGCCGGTAGTGCTTGCGGAAAAAACAAAAGCGGTCAATCAAAAAATTGAAGAGCTTCTCGGGCTGACCCTCGATGATTTCACACGTGCTGTGGTGCTCCCCCAGGGGAAATTTGCTGAATTTCTTCATTTAGGGGGCAGTGATCGCAGCAAAATGCTGGAACGGCTGTTTCATCTGGAGAAATACGGCAATCAGCTGATCGCTTCTGTGAAATCCCGGAAAACAACTGCCGAGCAGGGCGTACATAATATTGAAGCAGAACAGCAGGGACTCGGACCTGCTTCGAATGAAGATTTAAAGAAAGCTCAAGAAGAACACGCCCGGTGGACGAAGCTTGTCGAACAGCAGCAAAAGCAGGTGGAAAAGTATAGGAAACGGTACGAAGAAGTTAAACAGAAGTATCAGTGGACAGAAGAGCTTGAACACCTGAAGTCATCCATACAAGAATGGGAAGCGTCGAGGCCGGAGATAGAAAAAAAGCGGCTCACGTTAAAAGAAAATGAAATGTATGAAGCGCTTTATCCGTATGCTGACCGGCTTCAAAAAGCGGCACAGGAGCACAGGGAGCAGGAGCAGGACTTAAAAGAAAAACAAAAAGCACACGAAAAGGCGAAAAACAAAAAGCAGGAAGCAGAAGGTAATGCTGCTGAAAATAAAAAACGATGGGAGGAGGAAGAACGGCTGGTGCGGGAGTGGCAGCGCCGCTACGAACAAATTGAGACGCTGGAAGAGGAATATCAGCGCCTTAGTGAACTTGAAAAGGAAAAGCTTTTGGAGATGGAAAAGCAGCGCCGGTTGTATGAGGAAGCTTCCGGTCAGGTTACTCATTTGCAGAAGGAAGAACAAAAAGCACAGAAGCTGCTCGAAAAGCTTAAGCAGGACTTTGCCGCAGCTGAAAAAAAAGAAGAGCATCTTCCAGATATGGATGAAGCCTCGTCACAAAAGCAGTGGCTTGATGCTCTTAATCAGCAGCTGAGTGAACAGATGACGCAGGACACAGCCGCTAAAGAAAAACTGAATGATATTGCCAGAGAAACAAGTAATGCAGATAAAGAAGAGGAAACGCTTCAGATACGTTCTAGAGAATTAGCGCAGAATATCTATTACTGGTATGACCGGGCAGCCACGCACATTCGTCGCGTTGAGCAGGAATTAAAATATGTCGAAAAAAAGCAGCGAGCCGAACAAAAACGGCAGCTCCGAATCCTGGCAGAAGAGCTCCAACAGGGGGAAGCATGTCCGCTATGCGGCTCCACAGAGCATCCATCGCCGGCTGCAGATCCGCATGAAGAAGTGGAAGAGCACGTACAGGAAGAAATGGAAGCACTCCGCCAATGGAAAACAGCGTGGGAAAATACAAAAGTTAGTTTGCAGCATGTGGCTTCCACACTTTCCTCCGGAAAAGAACAAATAGAAGAAACCTCCCCGGAAGAAATAGAGGAAGGTATTGTGTTTACCCGGTGGGAAGCGGAATTAGCCACGATAGACCGGTTAAAAGAGCAAACCCAGGAATTGAATCGCTCCTGGGAGGAGTGGAGACGTCAGAAAGACCGTCTTGCCATGAAAATCGACCAGCAAAAAGCACATGCCGAGGAGCAGAAAAGAAAACTCGAGCGTCTGCAGAACCAATGGCAGAAACAAAAGCACCAGTGGGAACAATCCTTCGCTCCCCTTCGCCTGGATCAATTTGAGGAAGAGTATAAACAGGCAAAAGAGCGAAAAGAAATAATAAAAAGTATCCAACAGCGTATTGAAAAGGGCCAGAATTATCTTGAAAAAAAACGTGCTGATCTCGCTGCCCGTGAGCGTCAATTCTACGAGGTAAAAAGTGTGGAAGCGGTAGCAGTATCCGAGTGGAAGCAGGCTGCAAAAACCAGAGAAGAAGCAGAAAACAAGTTAAATGTGCAGCTCGAAGGACGCACCAGGCAAGAGTGGAAAGAAGCAGTCGACGAGCGGGCAAAGAAGCTTGAAACAGAAAAGGAAGCCCTGCAGAGGCAGGAGCGGGAAGCTGAAAAGGAGTTGGAACGCACTCGCACTTCGAGTAGAGAAAGTGAAGAATCCCTGCAAAAATGCGCAGCCAAATGGAAAGAGGCAGAAACCGAATGGCTTCGTCAAAAACAGCAGAAAGACTCAACCGCCGGCCCAGAAGAAGTGCTTGCCTATTCGCTCTCGGAAAAGCAGAAAACGAATCTTCAGCAGCAGGTGGAGGAATTTGATACCAAACAGAAAGAACTGCAGTATGAACATAGCCGGCTGCAGGGAAAGCTTCAAAATGAACGGGTAACTGAAGACGTATTTAACGAGGGGGAGAAGCAATACAAAGAAGCAGCAAAGGAATGGGACCGGTACAAAGAAACACTCGGAGGCATTAAAGAAAAGCTTGAAGATATTAAACGAAAGGTAGAACGTTATCAGGAACTCGAGCAGAACCGGATCGAAATGCAGGCAGAAAAAGAACGGCTCACAGAGCTTGACCAGATCATGAAAGGAAGAAAATTCGTCGAGTTTCTTGCTGAAGAGCAGCTGGTGCAGGTGACAAGAGAAGCTTCGCAGCGGCTGCATGCATTAACGAGAGGACGCTATGCCATTGAAGTAAACGAACAGAATGCTTTTGTTATTCGGGACGATGCCAATGGAGGGGTCTACCGCCCTGTTTCCACGCTATCCGGAGGCGAAACGTTTCTGACTTCTCTCGCACTGGCTCTCTCCCTCTCCACGTCTATACAGCTGAAGGGTCAGCATCCATTAGAGTTTTTCTTTTTGGACGAAGGCTTTGGGACGCTGGACCAGGACTTGCTCGAGACGGTAATGGAAGCCCTTGAGAATCTGCACGGGGAGTATTTAGCAGTAGGGGTGATCAGCCATGTTCCGGATATGCAGCAGCGTGTGCCGAAACGACTGGTGGTGACTCCGGCAAGTCCGGGTGGTAGCGGTTCTACTATAGAAATGGAGACAGTGTAAGTCCCTGAGGATTCAGGGGCTTTCTAAAGCAAAAGGTAAAATTTCATTTACCGTATTGTAATTACAAATAGTTTTACATAAAAAAATTAAACAAAAAAATACCTGCCAGATGAAACCGGCAGGTAGAAAATGAATATTTTTATTGGTTTTGAGTAGTGTTCTGGTTGTTATTTTGGTTGCTGTTTTGTTCCATGCTATCAATAACATTAGAATGATCTGCTTCAAACACGAGATGCTCACCGTTTTCTATGATAGCATCCTTGTTTTGGGTGTCCTTCGTCAGTTGACGGAAAATCCGTTCACGGTGAAATGCGCTTTCGACCGGACGCGGAGTAGCTTCAAACACCCGGAATGGCTGCATTTCCAAATGGGCAGTGCCGTCTTCGCCAAGTGAGTAATTGGCAATGACGCTGTCTCTCGTCCTTGTCCAACCCTGGTCAAATACAAAATTACCGATGGAATGCATGATGAACGTATTATTGTACACTTCTACCGATTGAAGCACGTGAGGATGCGCGCCAATGATGACATCAGCGCCGGCATCTGCGATGGCTTGAGTCATCTGCCGTTGACGCGTGGTAGGTGTGCTGTCGTACTCCTGGCCAAAGTGGATGTTCACGATGACCAGGTCCGCATTCGCATCTGCCCGCTGAACGGCGTCAATGTAAGCACTCGGGTCCTGGCTTGTTAAAATACCAGGGGAGTTTGGTCCAGCCTGTTCCATATTCGCATACGTAATGTCATTCACGCCTAATGTGGCTACGTCCATGCCATTGTGTGTACTTAACGTATAGTTATGGGCTTCATTTGCATTCGCCCCAGCGCCGACTACATCTATGCTGGAGTTTTGAAACGCCTGAAGGGTTTCATTCAATCCTGCATACTGGTAGTCCATCATATGGTTATTGGCTAAATTGACAGCATCAAAGCCTGCATCTTCAAGACCATCAATAGCTCCTGATTTTGAAGAAAGATTAATTATTTTGTCAGCTTCTTCTGTCTGGTCCGGGTTATCCACGATTGGGTTTTCAAAATTTCCAATTGTGTAATCGGCAGCTTCAAGCGTTGGTTTTGCATATTGGAATAGTGATTCGTAACCTTCCTGATTGGCAATTTCTTCTACATGGCGGCCGGTCATCATGTCGCCAACCATAGCAGATGTAAATATAGTGTTTTGTTCCTGCTGGTATTCACTTTCAGCAGCAGATGGCTCTACCACACGGATTAAAGTCATTGCCACAAGGCAGATAATAATGCCGAGAATGGCATGTTTGCCGGCTTTTCGGCGCTGGCGTTTGGTGTAGGCTAAATACTTTTCTTTGAAGTTTAATAATCGCTTGGCCATATGTAAGAACCCCTAAATTAAATAGTATAGCGTGATGATTACAAATGTTGCAGCGGTAAGAACCAGTGTACTTGCCACGGTAGGGACAACGCCCTGGCGCTGCATCGCGTTTGCAATCAATCCCGGAACGATAACCCCGAGACCACGAAACTCGTATATTTCAAAAGGCAGAATAGGATAAAAGTAGTCAAAGATCAGCTTTAACACAATCCCTGTAGATAACATGGCTGCAAATTTCCGGCGTCCGTAAAGAATCATAATACGGGACAACCCGTGGGCGACAATTAAATACGTCAAGAAACTGATGAGAAAAATCGTTAACAGAAAGACAGGCTGATCAAAAACAATTGCCAAATAGCCGGGCGCAATTAGCCCGGCTGGCATAATTCCTGTCTTTTCTGCGTATATCAAACTGATAATAACTCCTACGACTAATGCGATATAAAGATCTGTACCAAACAATGTTACATGGCCTCCTCGCCGACTTTACTAATGAGTGTTTCCGGGGAATCATAAAGTTTTTCCATAAATTCTTCAGCAGCACCGTGAATGTTTCCAATTCCGAATATAAGCGAATGGGAAGCTTCCCGCTTCACCCGGGCCAAAATGGCATCTGCATCTTCGCCCTCCAGATTGATAACGGAATTAAATGGCAGGTCACCCTGATCAAAAGCCTGGGTGATCGGACGTACATTTCCGCCGATAAGAATTAATTTCTCTGCCGGTAAATAAGGCAGAACATACTTTGTAAATTCTTCGGTCCGGTCTACCCGGTCTTCACGACAGTTCATAATAATCACCGGGTTGTCGGTCATGTAGCTTGACGACCGTACGCGTGACCAAATCTCAAGCGTCGACCGGGCATCATTCGCCGCAAACCCATTCACAAAGTGGGAACGCTCCCGGCTGCCGTCTTCAAGGGTAACAATCCGGAGAGCCCCAGGATCCGGGTTAGCATTTAGCATACCGGAAAGAGCTGTACGCTTGTCGATGTCAACTGCCCGGGCGACGGCAAGTGCCGCTGCAATATTTTCCGGGAACAGCATGTAATCGAATTTGTCGATAAAGCCGTCCGGGATTTCTTCCGGATTGGCAAGGTATACTTCCGTATTTCTTTTTTCAGCAATTTCACTGAAGTAATGAAAATAAGGGCCGTTGGACAAAATAAGCTTGCCGTTATATGGAATCGTCGAGCTGAATGCTTCTGCTACGTATTTCAGGGTTGGCCCAAGTGTTTCCATATGGTCTTCAAATACGTTCAAAATGACGCTGACGTTTGCCTGGAGGTATTTCTCCTGCAGTACACGCTGGTAATCCGGATTGATAGCCATACACTCGCTGACAAATGCATTGGCTTCAAGGCTCGAAGCATGCTTCAATATTTCCTTTTGCTCACGGATATTCGGGCCTTCGAGTGAACGTTCGATCGGTTTTTCAGTCCGATCCCAATAAATTCTGCGTGCCTGCGTGCCTGTCGTTTTTCCAACTACTTTGTAATCAGCTTCGCTCAGCATTCCCGTAATTAAACGGGTTACTGTTGATTTGCCGCGAACGCCGTTTACATTGATGCGAAGTGGTATCTGGTCAACTCTCTTCTGGTGTCTGCGAAGTTCAAAAATGCCCACTAACGCAATTGCTATACATGAACCGTACAATAATAACATCGACGCTTTACCTCCTCGGTGCTCTCTAATATTATCTCCCTTTGAATGTCAAATAACACCAACAATATTCCATACCCGCTTACGTCAGGAGTAATCGTCTCATTGCAAGCGTAGAGTGTCTCTTGTGTTAAGAGACACTCCCACAAACAATGCCAATACTAAGACGCTTATCTAAGAAAATAGTTACTGCGTATTTGTATTTTCTTGAGTTTCTGTTTCCGGCGGTGTATTGAGTGCGCTGTTGATTTCAACTTCTTCTGTGGTGGACAGCTCAGCATCCACTTTAAAGAAATACATAAACAGCACTAACGCAAACAAAAAGAGGTAAGGGCCGATTTTCTTTAAGATATTCACATTCACTTCTCCTTTATTGAGTCTGGGCGGAACCTCCGCGGCGCTGGTCAATAATTCCCTGCATTTCTTCGTCGTCGTAATCTTTAATTAATGAGGTGACGTTTCCGAAATAGGAAGGGCCTTTATCAGGGGCGATGAAGTAGCGGTCCCCGTATTTACTGTTGATTTCCTCAATAAGTTCTGCATTTTCCGGCTGGTCCCCGTTTTCAATAGCAAGTGTTGCCTGGCCTTCGACAACATCTACAAAGGAACGGTTAGCAGCGAAAGCTTCTTCATAGCTCTCATCTAGATATTCCATGCGGAAAATAACTTCTGCCATCGCAGTTGGAATGCGCGAGCCTCCTGGAGATCCGATGCCCATAACTGTTTCTTCTTCTGGATCTTGAATAATGGTAGGGGCAATGAAGCTTCTCGGACGCTTTCCAATTTCGATATTGTTTGGCGAAGACGGAGTCTCGTTATAGTTGTTCAACTGATTGTTTAAAAACATGCCCGCAGACGTCTGGCCGCTGCCAAAGAAGTTACCCAGCGTGTTTGTAAGAGCCACCGTGTTACCATCAGCATCCATTACATTTACATGGGTGGTGCTCGAGTGGGTAATCGTATTTTGGCCATCGGAAGAATTATACCCTGTCGCGTTTTCAAGCTCTTCTGTATCCAGACGCTCTTCACGGACGTTTTGTGCTAGATCATCGATGGTACCCTCACTCACATATTCCTCGGTGGTGATTTCGTTAAACTCCGGATCTCCCAAGTTTTCAAGGCGCTGGTAATAAGCTTCCCGGGTGATGGCGCTCATCATATGAATGTAGTCCGCTTCGTTTCCCTGAAGAGCTTCACCGATATTCAGGCGCTCGCCCATGCCGAGCATTTGAATCAGCGTTACCCCGGAAAGAGGAGAAGGAGCACTGTAGACGTTTTGACCTTCAAAAGTTCCCTGTGCCACCTCAGGGGTTTGCACATTGTATTGCTGCAGGCTCTCCGGGGTTATGTGTGAGTAATCGGTCGTCAGCTGCTGGGCAATAGCTCCATTTGCGCTATAAAAGCTCTCCGGCCCATTTTCCTGAATGGTACGAAGGGTTTGAGCGTATTCCTCCTGAACGAGAGTATCGCCTTCCTGCAGGAGATTGCCATTCTCATCGTAAAAGGCAGGAGAATTTTGCTGGTTTAATCTCGGTTGAGCGTAATACATGCGGCTGGCCAGATAACTATTAATTTCATACCCGTTTTCGGCGTAATCAATAGCCGGTTGCATTAACTCAGCAAGGGTGAACTGGCCACTTCCCTGTTCTTCGTGCAGGGCAGCCATGCCTTTTACGAAACCAGGCACTGCTACATTTAAAGCACGATTAGTCGTAGAAGCTTCTTCACGGTAATCGTAAACTTCCGGGGAAGCGTTTGGCCCATTCATCACAAGAGCCGCACCGCCGCCTCCGATGCCGGATCCGTATGGTTCAGTTACCGTCAGGGCAAAGGAAGTAGCAACCGCAGCGTCTGCCGCATTTCCTCCCTGTTCAAGAATTTGCATGCCGGCTTCTGTCGCAAGCTCATTGTCTGTACTAACACCGTAGCCCTCGTAGTTAGAACCGGAAGCAATGTCGCTGGAAGCCCCGGGGCTTGAATTAGAGTCATTTTGAGCACTTTCTTCTTCAGAGCTGGAACCGCTTTGGTCGCTTCCTCCAAAGTTTGTTACTCCTACGTAAATGAGCAGTCCTGCGACAACGACCGCAGCAAGTATGTACGTTATTTTTTGTGCATTCACGGGACGGGTCAAACTCCTTTCTGGGTGGTCTGATTAGTTTTTGAACGTCATTTGACACCGCCAGTGCTTCACCTATTAACGACTTATCTATAATAAAGGCATTTATGTTGAAAAGAAAGGTCAGGAAGACCTAATGGTTTTCAAAAATTTCTCAGCCCTGTGATAGCGAAAAATAGAGGGAAGCATGGCGCTGGCATCCTGGGTTGAATGCCGCATGACAATTCGGGCATTGGTGATCGGCATGAAGATAATCAGTCACGCTCATGGTGTGCCAGCACTTTCCGCACAAAACTGCTTCTTCGGAAAAGAGCGAAGAAGGCCAGGGTGCTATAGGATGGCTTTCACTTTCTTCATGACAGGTGTGGCAGCTGTACCAGCGTCCACAGCAATAAAACTTCATGGCAACAATATCGACTGATGTATGATAATGGGCGCATCTTGTTTCTTCATCCAAAGAAACGCCTCGAACTTTTACCTCTGAACAGCTCAAAAACTCATCTCCTTATATTAACACTCTCAAACGTATTCTAACAGTAAAAGTACAATTTTTACGAGATGTTTTAAAAATATGAAAATAAGGTATAATGAAAAAGCATTCAGTGAATGCGCCGATAAACATTGTTTGAATTTTCTTTCATTTTATCGACAACCGCTTTCAATTGTGATATATTTATTTACACACATGGACGAATGTATATCTTGGGGAGTGGTAAGTAGACCAAGCGGTAAAACGAGATTGTTAAGGAGGCTATAAAATGGAAGTACAGGAAAATCAATTGACATTCGTTCAGGAAAAGGCGAAAGAATTGTCAAATGCGATGGAATTAAGAGGGTGGGCGAGCACGAAACTTGTCCCGACTCCTCCGTACGGATATACGTTAGTAAGCATGACCGGCTGCCGGGCATGGTTCGGAAAACGCTGGGGCATGATTAATGATGACAGGGAAAATTTCCTCAAAGTGGTGCTTGATATTCCAAAAGGAAGAACTTCCATTGAAGAGGTGAGCGAACGCCTGGATCTCGATATTGTGCATGGAAACGAAGGAAAAACCGGAGTAGAAATGATTGATAACCGGGACCGCCATACCATTGTCATCTATCTATTCAAAGAAATGCTTGAACAGACTGCTTTTCGTGAGAGTGAAACACTCGAACTCATCAGCGATGTAAGGCGCTGGTCCTGCTTATAAAAATGATAAATTTTAAACGTCCGTACTCCGGGCGTTTTTTTATGCTGCCAAGCACATGGTTCGATAAAAAGAGTTATATTTTCTATACTTATAAAAGCAAATAGAAATGCTGGGCAAAGGAGTCCAAAAGAGCAATGAAAAATATTCATGTAGACGTAAAAGCTTACAAAGGAACTTATGCAGATATCGGCTACCGGCAGGGCCGTTACTTAAAACATACGCCGCTCGTACGTTACCATTATAATGAACGTTTGAAGCGTTCACTTGCAAAATATGATGTTCCAGTAGAGGACGTCAAAAAACTTTACCAGCTTTATGTTCCTGGGCTGTGGGAAGAATTGAAAGGGTTGGCTGAAGGACTCGAATGGACATTTCGGGATGTGCTTCAGGAGTTTAGCGGCTATCAGGCGTCAAAAGTGCGATCGGGATGCAGCGGGCTGATGGCAAACGGTATGTATATTCGAAATTATGATTACCTGCCGAGTACGTATGAAGGGCGGTTCTTATTCACAAAGCCAACCGGCGGTCCCGGAACAGCAGGGTTTGCCCAGCGGATTATCGGCCGTTCGGATGCGATGAATGAATATGGGCTCTCTGTTGGCTACCATTTTGTGCACCGTATTAAGCCAAAACCGGGAATTGTCTGTTCAAACCTTCTCCGTATCGTGCTCGAGACTTGCCGTACTACAAAAGAGGCCGTCCGGCTTCTCCAGGAACTTCCGCACCGGCATTCATTCAATTATTCCATGATGGATGCTTCGGGAGAAGGGGCAGTGGTGGAGGCCTCCCCCCGGGGCACCGCTGTTCGTCCAGCAGGAGAAGTAGCCTGTACCAATCATTTCAATGTACCGTCCATGCAGCAAGAAAACCGCCATTTAATGGGAAATTCACGGGAGCGTGAAGCCCGTATTCGTTCCATCGACTGGAACCGGGAGACAGTCTATAGTGCTTTTCGCCGTTTCAACCATGATACAGATATGATTTATTCGAATGACTATGAGCATTGGTCAGGCACCATTCATACAGCTCAGTATCTTCCCGCGGAAAAGAATATATATGTGGGTATTGGCGGGAACAGGTACCCGGCGCTCCTGCCGTTTGCTTCCTGGTTGAACGCAGAGCCGATGCGGATCACAAAAATTCGGGGAGCAGTGGATACGGAAATGCCTTTTTCCTTTGAGTGGTAAACAGAAGACGGCCAACCTGAAAAAAGTAAAGGAAAAGAGTAGGAAACACCGGAGGAAGATGTTATAATATTTTAAAATATGCCGAAAATAGTAGAAAGACGGGGTGCAGCATGAAAGCGTATCGTCGCAAATTCTTTTATCTGCCTTTACACCAGGAAAAGATGGAACCAATGAGTATGGATCGTGTCCGGCAGGCCGGCTTTGATATTGTTATTACACGGGACGATCTTCCGTACATGATCAGCTTCTGCCGGGAATGGCGCTCCTATTTTGAAGAAAAAGCAAAGAGTGTCCAATCCGTGTACCGTCCGTACGTGGAGGATGCAGCAGCTTTCTTTGATGACCAGGTAGAGCAAATGACACTGTGCACATCTCCGCACCATGGCACTGATAAATATATTTTACCGCTTACAGAGATGGTCAGTTCATTAATGCTTGCCTATGACGCCTTTGACCGTGTGATGGACGAATATCATCATATGCCTGCTCATTTTGAAACAGCGCTGAAGTATTACCGGCAGTTCAAAATGAAAGTAGATACGAACAAAGCCCAATTTATTTTAAACCACTTGCCGGATCTGCGCTTAAGCGTAGAGTAAACATTATACAGGCTGAAACCCCTGGCAAATGCCCCGGGGTTTTCTAATTTTCAACGCCTGTGAATTTCGTAACCGCTTTCTTGTTAAAAGCACAGGGGCCTGACTGATAATTGAGAAATTACACAATTTTTAAGCATAAGAGGAGATAGTTATTTACTTCATGCCCGCCTTTTGATACATTAACTTTGATCTATTCTTTGTGAATTAGATCAATCTTACATACATGGTGGTGGGTATATGAACATATTATGGGGATTGATGGGAATTGTTTTTGTCCTGTTTTTAGCTTTTTTACTATCTTCCCGCAAAAAATCAATTCGTTTTCGTCCCGTACTCGTAGGGCTTCTATTCCAGCTTATATTTGCATTTTTAGTGCTTGGCTCTACGTGGGGGAGCACGGCCTTCGAATGGCTGGTCGTTCGTGTGCAGGACGTTATCGATACTGCTAGTGAAGGATATACCTTCTTGTTTGGAGAAAGTATTACAGAGACCGGTGCGTTTGCGTTTACCGTACTGCCGGTTATTATCTTTTTCTCTTCCCTGATCGGTATTTTGTACTACATCGGGGTCATGCAGGTAATTATCAAATTTATCGGCGGTGTCCTGTCCGCCCTTCTGAAAACGAGTAAAGCCGAATCCATGTCCGCAGCAGCAAACGTCTTCGTTGGCCAGACGGAAGCGCCGCTTGTTGTTCGTCCGTTCCTGGCAAACATGACCAAATCCGAATTGTTTGCTGTTATGACCGGGGGACTCGGCTCAGTTGCCGGCTCAGTGCTGTTTGGCTATGCAGGACTTGGTATTCCGCTCGATTACCTGCTGGCAGCGAGCTTTATGGCGGCACCGGGCGGGCTGATTATTGCAAAGGTGATTTTCCCGGAACCGGATCTCAGCTTGACGACGGATGAGATTGAAATAGAAAAAGACACTGAGTCTCATAACGTGATTGACGCTGCGGCCCGCGGAGCATCTACCGGCCTGCAGCTTGCCTTAAACGTTGGGGCGATGCTGATCGCATTTGTCGCTTTAATTGCAATGATTAATTTGCTGCTTGGGTGGGTAACAGGTTGGTTCGGAGCTGATGGAATTACGCTTGAACTACTTCTTGGATATGTATTTGCCCCAGTTGCATTTATGATCGGCGTTCCTTGGAGTGAAGCTCTTCAGGCTGGCGGATTTATCGGGCAGAAGCTAGTACTGAATGAATTTGTCGCCTATGCGAACTTTGCCCCGGAAATTGACAGCTTCAGTGAAAAATCCCAGGCGATCATCACTTTTGCGCTTTGTGGGTTTGCAAACCTGTCGTCCCTTGCTATTATTTTAGGCGGTTTCGCTTCACTGGCGCCGACACGCCGTAACGATATCGCTCAAATGGGGCTGAAAGCAGTAGCGGCCGGAGCTTTAGTATCACTCCTTAGTGCTTCGATTGCCGGCATGTTTGTCCTGTAAAAATTCAGATTTACCAGAAGCGCTCCTTTTCAAAGGGGCGCTTTTTTATCCGTTACGGCATTGCAGCAAGTGATATGCTACAATAATAATGACTAAAATGGTTAGGAGGCTTACGATGATTCATCAGAAATGGAAAAACAGCGATACGCTGAGATACGTTACATGCAAGCATGCTGAAGCAGCCAAATATAAGGTCGACAGTGTATTAACCCCTGGAAAGCAGTATCCGGTTAAAAACGAAACGGACGAATTCATTTTCATTATCGACAACACTGGCCGCATCGGCGGGTTTTATAAAGACTACTTTGAAGAAGCATAAAAAGGAGCTGCAGACGCTGCGGCTCCTTTTGGTTTACATAATCTAATTATGAGAAGCAGAAAGGCGGCTGGAAGTGACCGAAGCTATCCATAAGGACAGGCGGTCGGCGAGAAAATCCCGATCAGCGTCGAGCGTGGCCACGTGGTAGGATTGTTCAAGCCATTCAAACGCCTTGGAGGCGGAAGAGAGATTTTCATAGATAGCTATTGCATTTGCAGGCGGTACGACATGATCAATCCGGGATGCTGCGACAAGCGCGGGACATGAAACTGAACGCACCTTTGGGCGCACAGCAGCTGTTAGTTGAAGCAGCGAGCGCACGGAAGCTGTCGGAACGTGCGAATACGTAATTTCTTCTTCCTGGGGACACCGGATATCAGGCCGGTCTTCTTTAATGAAGGAAGCAGAAGTTTCTCTCACTGCCCTCTGCATCCCGGGAACATCGAGAGCGGGATTAATTAAGGCAATGCCAGCAGTATCCTGGAAGGAAGCGGCGGTATGAAGGGCGAGAGTTCCTCCCATAGATTGTCCCACGATGAAAACGCTGCTGTGATTAACGCGCAGCGACTGATAGGCTGTATGGATATCTTTAATCCAGTCCTGGTGCGTATAGCGCGCAAGGTCTTGATAGGAGGTGCCGTGTCCTTGTAGTCTTGGGGCAGAAACAGTAAACCCTTTTCGGGCTAATTGGCGGCACACATACTGGACACTTTGGGGAGCACCTAAAAAACCGTGACAGACGAGCACTGCCGTGGGACCACCGGGAAAATAAAGTGACCCAGCGCCGTCCAATACCCTTGGGTTTTGAGACATGAGCATCCTCTCCTTTTAAAGTTAACTATCCTGATTAATTTACTAAGGATTATTATAGCTTCAGGCGCAAGGTTTGTCAATTTGAGGAGGTATATAATGCAGGTAGTATTTGTATACGGTACACTGTTGCAAAAATTAAACAACTATCACTACATTGAAAACAGTGTATATGATGTGGTTCGCGGAAAAGTGAAGGGATTTTTATACAACACCGGACCGTACCCTGCGGCTCTTGTTGACGAAAACGGAATGGATGTTGTAGGTGAATGGATACAAATAAATGACGCAGCTATAAGTGTATTGGATTGGCTTGAGCAGTACGAACAGCCGGGACAGATAAATGAATACGAAAGGGTATGGGTAAAAGATGCCGAAGGGGAAACGGAAGGATGGATTTATGTATACCCTCTTTCTAAGGCAAAACATTATCCACTTATTCCTTCCGGGTCCTGGCGTACTCATTTATTGTCTTCCTAAGAAAAACGTCTAGGCTGGTAAAGTTATATTTCGATAGCTTTATTGTCCCTCTCGTAGAGACAGGCATTCCATTCTCCTCCAAGCAGGATTGCGAATCCTGTAAGGTAAAACCAGAGCATTAAGACGATTAAATTGCCCAGATTTCCATAAATCATAGAATAATCACTAACGCTGACGTAAAAAGAAAATCCAAAGGAAGCAGCCTGCCAGGTTAATAGAGCGAGTGTAGCGCCGGGCAGCGATTCTCGCCAGGTGGTCTTACGGTTAGGTACTACTTTGTAAATTATGCCAAGGATTGCACCTATCACCAAAAAGCTGATGATCCAGCGAATCCAGCTCCACAATTGCAGGAAATAATCATCAAGGCCGATAAAACGAAAAACAAAGGCACCGAGTGGTTCGCCGTAGATAGGAAGCAACAAGGATATAATGATGGCGAGAAGCAGAGACAAAACGAGAATGATGCCTTTTCCCAACATGGATAGCAACGAAGGAATCTTCAGGCGATAGGCAGCATTAATTGCACGGATGATAGCGAATGTGCCCATCAAACTCAGCCAGAGTGTAGCTGTTGTACTGAGAGATAACAGACCAACAGACTGTGAATTCAAAATGGCGTTCAGATTGTTTTGAATGATTGCAAAGGCTCCTCCAGGAACATAGGCGTTGATGAGTGAAAGAATACCGTCCGTATCGATGGAAAAAAAGCCAATAATACTGATCAGCAGCATTAAAAGGGGGAGCATGGCCAGAAGAAAGTAATAAGCCAGCTGGGCAGCAATGTCATAAATTTTGTCTTCGATGCTTTTTTTAAAGAATGATTGGAGAAAATTCACCAGTTAAGTCCCTCCTTTTTGCGGAAATCTCTTTTTCTCATTATAATACAGAAGTAGAGTATGAGAAGAGGTGCGGGAAAAGGAGCGTTATATGAGAAGAGACGAAGGCAATGACGAGCATGTCGAAGGCGAACCCGAGCCGGAAGATTTTGAGCCGGGACCGCCACGTTCGTCAAAAAATAAGCGTCGGGGTCTGTTCCGGGCAGTAGCAGTGCTGATGACAGGAATGCTGATTTTCCAATCTGCTTATTACTTAATTGATACCTTTCGTCTGGACACGTGGTCCTTTTTAACCGCTTCATATCAGCTTTCCAAGCAGGAGGATGTACAGCAGTGGCAGCAGGCGGTCACGAAAATAAGAGCAACAGAAAATGGGGAAACGTCTTTTGGAACAGGGTTTTTCGTAGAAGGCCCGGATGCTTTTATAACAAATTATCACGTCGTGGAAAGAGCGGACAGTGTAGCGGTTGAAACTGAAGAGGGGGATCTTGCAGAAGGAACCGTGGAAGCTGTAGATGAGCAGGCTGATCTTGCTGTCGTGATGTTAAAAGAGAAGTGGGAAGGAGGCATTACACTTGCAAAAACGAGTGCGTCTGCCGGTTCAGACGTTATCATCATCGGAAATCCTCTCGGGTTCTCAGATGTAGCCAATCGGGGATCCATCGTCGAGACAGAGAAAAGCCGGCTTGTGCTTGACGCTCCTGTGTTTAACGGAAGCAGTGGCAGTCCTGCAATCACAGAAGCTGGAAAAGTGACCGGAGTGGTTTTTGCGAGTAGTACAGAAGAAAACGGCCGCTACGGGCTCGCAGTACCGGTAGAGCGGGTACACGAACTGATCAATGAAACAGAAAATAAATAAAAATGACGGCAACGCCGCGACTAAGTGCAGAGTCGTGGGTTTTTCGAATAAATTAAAATTTCATTTACCGTAATAATTATATTAATAAATTATACCACTAGCAGAATAGAAACATGAATAAACATAAAAAAGGCACCAGAGCATGCGCGCTCTGGTGCTGAAAATAAATATATAAATTTATGCACGTGCATACTGTTCTTCAATATACTCATCGTAGCTCATTTCTTTGTCGATCATGCGATCCGGAGTGAATTCAATAATCCGGTTGGCGATGGTCTGAACAAACTCATGGTCATGAGAAGTAAAGAGGACCGAGCCGTTAAATGACTTCAGGCCATTGTTCAGCGCCTGGATAGCTTCGAGGTCCAGATGGTTGGTGGGCTCGTCCATGATAAGAACGTTTGCACCGCTCAGCATCATTTTGGAAAGCATACAGCGGACTTTTTCGCCACCCGAGAGGACGTCCGCTTTTTTAAACACTTCTTCACCGGAAAAGAGCATCCGGCCGAGGAAGCCGCGGATAAATGTTTCGCTCTGGTCATCCGGGGAGTATTGGCGCAGCCAATCCACCAGGTTAATATTCAGGCCTTCAAAGTATGCAGAGTTATCTTTCGGGAAGTAGGAACGGCTGGTGGTCAGCCCCCATTTATAATCACCGCTGTCCGGCTCCAATTCGCCGGCCAAAATCTGCAGCAGTACGGTTTTTTTCGTTTCCTCTTCGCCGACGAAAGCTACCTTGTCGCCGCTGTTAAGAGTGAAACTGACATTATCAAGCACTTTAACGCCGTCGATCGTTTTCGACAAGTTTTCCACTGTCAGCAAATCCTTGCCAAGCTCCCGGTTTGGCTTAAACTGCACGAATGGATACTTTCTCGAGGATGGCTTAATATCATCCAGTGAAATTTTATCGAGCGTTTTCTTCCGGGACGTCGCCTGCTTGGACTTGGAAGCGTTCGCGCTGAAGCGGGCAATAAAGTCCTTCAGTTCCTTGATCTGCTCTTCCTTTTTCTTGTTCTGTTCGCGGGCCATCTTCTGGGCGAGCTGGCTGGATTCGTACCAGAAGTCATAGTTGCCAACATACAGTTCAATTTTATTAAAGTCGAGATCCGCAATGTGCGTGCACACCTGGTTCAGGAAGTGCCTGTCGTGGGAAACGACAATAACGGTATTTTCAAAGTTGATCAGGAATTCTTCGAGCCAATGTACCGCCTGCACGTCAAGGTTGTTGGTCGGCTCGTCCAGAAGCAGCACATCCGGATCGCCAAACAGCGCCTGGGCGAGAAGAACTTTTACTTTCTGGGAACCGCTTAACGAAGCCATCGGCTTCTGGTGCAAATCCTCTTTAATGCCGAGGCCCTGCAGCAGCTGCGCGGCTTCCGTTTCCGCTTCATAACCGTTCATCTCTGCAAATTCCGCTTCAAGCTCGGCGGCCTTCATGCCATCTTCGTCGGAAAAGTCCGGTTTCATGTAAATTTCGTTCTTTTCGTTCATGACTTCATATAAGCGGCTGTGGCCCATAATGACCACGTCGATAACCGTATATTCTTCGTACGCGAAGTGATCCTGTTTCAGCACCGCGAGTCTTGAATCTTTATCCATGATTACATTGCCGTTCTGAGAGTCAATTTCACCGGAAAGAATCTTTAAGAATGTGGACTTGCCGGCCCCGTTTGCTCCGATCAAGCCGTAGCAGTTGCCGGGAGTGAACTTTATATTAACGTCTTCAAATAAAATTTGATCTCCGAACCGGAGCCCAACGTTTTGTACATCGATCATGTTCATATCTCCTTTATAAATAACAGTCTGTTTCATACTAACACGGGGCGGCTTGAAATGAACAGGGAAAGGGGAGGTTTTCCGCAGAAAAGAAGA
Source organism: Marinococcus halophilus (assembly GCF_900166605.1). Classification (NCBI taxonomy): domain Bacteria; kingdom Bacillati; phylum Bacillota; class Bacilli; order Caryophanales; family Bacillaceae; genus Marinococcus; species Marinococcus halophilus. The sequence continues at coordinate 1,542,544 of NZ_FVZD01000006.1, read as the reverse complement.
GCGGCGCCGCTGTCAGAGACTGAAAAAGCATGATATAGTAAATGCAGAAAACGGAGAAAGACCAGAGGAGGCATTTGGGTGGCCAAAGGATTAAGCGGACGGCAGGTAATTCTTGCTGCGTCCCGAAAAACAGAGGAAATGGAAGAGCTGATTCGCCGGCAGGGAGGAGAGACGCTGAACTTCCCGCTCCAGGGCACCTCGTTTCTGAATAAAGAACAGCTGCGGGCGCCAATGCAGGCATACCTGGAGCAGCCGGTGGACTGGAGTATTTTTATGACCGGCATGGGGCTGAATGCCATGCTGGATATTGCGGAGGAAGAAGGGATTCGGGAAGCATTTGTCCAAAAAATTCAGCAGAGCAGCGTAGCGGCCCGCGGCTACAAAACCGCTAATGTTTTAAAAAGCCTGCAGTGTGATATTGCCGCCCGGGATGATGACGGCACGACGGCCGGCATACTGCGGGCGTTGGACGGTCATGATTTTCAGCACAAACAGGTCACGGTCCAGCTGCATGGGATGGAAAACCCCCGGCTCCGGAAGTACCTGGAGGAACGCGGCGCTGAAGTGTACGATATTTTGCCGTACCAGCATACGCCTCCTGAGGAAGACGTGGCAGCTGCGTGCCTTGAAAATCTACTGCATGCAGAAAGTGACGCCATCTGTTTTACGACCGCGATTCAGGTTCATGCCTTGTTTCAGTATGCAGAGCACGCCGGCCGGGCCGGACAGCTGCAGGAAGCGCTCCGGCACCAGGTAGTACCAACGGCTGTGGGGAAAGTAACGGCGGAAGCCTTACGCGAAAGAGGCGTCGACGACTATGTCGTGCCGGAAAACGAACGAATGGGTGCGATGATTGTCGCCTTATCCAAACATTTTGAACAACGAAAGGACTAATTCATTGAAACAATTATTTTCACGTATGCAGCGATGGAACGTATTAAATGACAAAGGGGAATATTATGTGCTCGCTTCGGGAGCCCAGATTGCCCGCCTGTACAAAGAGGATGTTTCCAGGGAGCTTTCCTCCGGGGAGCAAGTAGAAGCAATCAGCTGGTTTGACGGGGCAGGAAACAAGCGGCTGGACGTGCATCTGCCCGATGTGCAGGAAGAGGTTTTTATGTGGCGGAAGGTCGTCACCAGCGACGCGGACCACGGCATCGAGGTAGCGGTCGACGACCGGTGGGAGGCTCCGGTGGAGCGGCACGACTACCTGCAGGATGAGACGTACTGGCCCGCTCCCGGCGAAAACCTGTTTGTGCACCTGGAGTACACTGCGAGCGGCCTGAAAGCTTTTCCGGCCAGTGAAAACGATGTGCAGCATCTGATGGCGCCGGCACCGGCGGACCTGCACCACGCCTGGGTTAACGCAACAGTCTATAGTTCGCCGCCGTTCGGTGCCTTTTTGTTAACTGCCGACCGCTATAAGATCTTTGTGCACGAATCGGAGTGGACGCACCGTCCACGCGTCGGAGAGGAACTGAAGGTCCGGATTACGCACCGCCAGGAGGATGGATCGCTAAACGCCTCGATGTACCCGCCGAAAGAAGTAGCGATCGGCTCGGATGCTCAGCTGCTTCTTGAGCGGCTGCAGCAGGCAGACGGGAAGCTCCCGTTCGGGGACCGCAGCAGTCCGGAAGCCATCCGGAAGGAATTTGGACTCAGCAAGGCCGCGTTTAAGCGGGCGGTGGGGGCGCTGTTAAAAGACCAGCGGATCCGCCAGGAAAACAATACCCTGATTCTCGAGTCTTCGGAGAAGCGAACCGATTAATAACTTTTATGCGTTGACAGGTAGCATACAGGGATAGAAAAGCGGGCCTTACGAGGGCCGCTTGTTTGCTGTACATACGATAAACGCCGGCGTTTGAGCGGGAGCAGTTCATTCGTTGCTCTAGACCTAAAGTATGTTTATGGTATGAGTTTAGCTTAAGAACAGAGGGATAAGGGTATGGTACATGCAATCATACTTTTGAATGGTGGTGGAACAGTGAGCAGCAGGAAAAAAAGCTCCAACGGCAATGACAACCTCACTTACGCGTTCATGGCTGCCGGCAGCTTAATCGGCGGGGCCCTGCCATTACTGCGCAAAGACCTCAGCAAAAAAGTGGAAGAAAATGTGGATCAGGCGGCGAAAAAAGCCCGGAAGCTGAGCCCCGAGCCCTTGAGCCAGGCCATTAAATCCGGGCAGCATACGGAGAAAAAAGCCAAATGCGCAGTGAAAAATGTAAAACGCGCAGCCAAGGTATCGACGTCTGCATTTGCGATGGCCAAGGTGCCGAAAAAGATTAAGAAGAAAATTTATACCCTGCGCTATCACATCGGGGAAGCCGTCATTCATACCGGCGAAAAAATTCAGGGGGCGTACGATCCGGAGAGACCCCCTGCAGACGGAGCGGAAAGTGAAGTGCAGGCGCCGTCCGGAACGGACGAAGCCGCCGCTTCGGAGGAGTCAGCCAGCAGCGGGACCAATGACGCCTGGGAGCAGGAAGAGGAATACGAGGAAGAAAAATTTGAAGGCACGAACGCCCCGGCGCAAAAGCCGGCGAAAACATTGAAGAAATTAAAAAAAGTATCCAATACCTAAAGCTGCGTATATTAATTAAATGAGGTGAAGCGAATGGAACCTAAATTCAAGATTTTCCATAACGATGAAACACTGAGCGAAACGATTGATAAGCTGCGTAACGATGGCATCCGGGATGAAGACATGTACATCCTGGCCTATGATAACGACCATGACCGCCGGACGAGAAAAGAAACGGACGCGAAAAAAGTAGGGGTAAAGGTGGTCGGATTCGGAACAAGCCTGAAAAATGTGTTCCGCGGAAAAACAAAGACCATTTTAACCAAGCTGCAGAAGCTTGGCTTTGACTCGGAAAAGTCAGAGCGGCTGGAAGAAGAACTGCAAAAAGGCAAAACGCTGCTTGTAGTCACCAATCAGGACCGAGTGGAATTTTAAGCCCTGGAAGCAGGGCTTTTTTTAATTCTCTGCAGCGGTCCATGTTATCATATCCGAACGTTTGATATAATTCTTTTGGCTGGTTTTCCGCAGGTCCCTTTGGCAAACACGAGGTTTTTGCGCCTCTAAAGTAATTTTTTTACTATAGAGTTATTCATTTACTTTTGCGCTGGCTGCGAATTTCGCAAGGGATCTATAGCATAAATTCGAAAAAAGGAGGGAGAATCCTGTGTTCATAAGGTCTCCGGCTGCGGTTTTCGAATATTCAGCGGCATGCGGTGGTGCGACGATGGAGGGAATCCCCGTTTCCAACATCCATTCAGAAAAAGGGGGGATCACACTTCAGGAACACCCGGAGACAGGCAAATACATAAAAAAGCGGCGGGCCATGCCTCAGCAAAAACTCCTGGGGAAAGTGCAATAAGCACTGTCATGAGAAAAGAACAACCAGGGGCAAGCCGGCAGCGACAATGATTCCTATACCTAATTTTATGATGCTTGGAGTGTTTTTTTGACGATTTTACTTACTGCGTTACTTGTGATGATATTTTCTTTTGCGGCCGCTCTCATTATTTCTTTAATGCGTCCGCGTCTCCTGCTGAAGGCAGTGCTGCCAGCGCTTGGGCTGACGTTTGTTTTAGCCGTCATTGCCAGCTATTTCTTTCTCCCGCAGTGGACCATGCTGTCCTTGGCTGCTCCCAACCTCGTGGCTCTGTTGGTGTTTAGCAGTATTTTTTACGCCCTCGCCAATGCCTCAGGAGAAGGGATGCCTGCGAAAAGCATCAATATCGCTGCGGTGGGCGGGGCGGTACTTCTTCTATTTTTAGTCGTGCTGCTTGTACGGAGCCTGTTCGGCTATGAAAAAACCCATGAGGCGATCGATAACAACAGTCAGGTGGCCGATAATCCGCCTTTATTTTCCGAAGAGGAAACGCCGGTGCAGGTGGCACCCGAGTCCGCCCGCAATAAAATGCAGAAAGCGATGTCGGAAGTGGATAATGCGCAGTTTTATGATTTTGGGGATATTCAGGCCCAGGTGATTGACGGGGAGCCGATGTATGTTGCCAACGTCGATTACACGAACTTGTTCCGCTGGCTCCGCGGCGACGGGACGCCGGGGTATTTTCAGATTTCTGCCGTGGACCCAGGCGACAACCCGACCTTTGTGGAAGCTTCCATGCAGTACACGAGCAGCAGTTTTTTTAATGAAAAACTAAACCGGGTCATTTACAGCGCTTTTCCGGCCTGGTACCAAAGCGGGAGCACGTACCTGGAAGTAGATGAGGAGGGCAAGCCGTGGTACGTGCAGACGGTTTACCAGAACCGTGACTGGACGTGGCATACCGACCACACTAATGCCCAGGTCGTTGTCGTTGATCCCCAAACAGGGGAAGCGTCCAAGCACAAACCTGAAAACGCCCCGTCGTTTATTGAAAGCTCGTACAGCCCGGCGATGGCAAGTGACATGAATGACAAATACGGAAAATACGGCCAGGGGCTTCTCAACTATATGTTTGGAAAAGAGGATGTTCTTATTCCAAATGAGAACGGCACGGAGAATAAAGTGACGCCCGTCTTTGATGAAAATGGCAATATGAGCTACTTTACAGACTTCACAAGCCCGAATGAAGACTCCGATTCCACGCTCGGTGTTTCCTTCATCAATGCCCGCACAGGAGAGCTCCGCCTGTATAACGGTGAGGAGTACACAGGTGCGATGGATACCCAGGGCGCCCGTGGCATTGTGAACCGGCAGTTCCCGGAGAAAGAATGGACCGGCAGCATGCCGATCATGTACAACATCGACGGCACCGCTACCTGGGTGGTGAATACACTTGACCCTGCAGGGCTGTTCCGCCAGTATGCCTACATTAAAGCCAACGATGCCGATGTATACGCGTTTGGCGATACCGCGCAGGGAGCGTTGGAGAATTACCGTTCGGCGCTTGCTTCCACCGAGGAGGGCGTCGAAGCGAGTGAAGCAAACCGGGAAGAAGCGAGCGGGACAGTGGACCGAATGGCCATTACTCCTGGACCCGAAGATGCCAATCTCGTTCAGTTCAAGCTTGAAGGAGATGAGAGGCTTTACGTCTACAATACCTCAAACGATGCGGACGCGGTGCTGATGCAGTCCGGCGACGAAATTACCTTTACAGTTAACCGGAGTGAGGACATGGGGACAGTCCAGGAAATCACTGAGCAGCCGTGGTAGAACCTGTGCCAGTTTTGTTAATCAAGCGAAGAGCGGACAATGCCATGCTTATCGTAACAGCCCGCTCTCATGAATTTAACTACAGGCAGGGCATACAAGCGTGCCTTTGAAGCGTACCAGTCCGTGCGCGGCGTCTCAGGGCTATACAAACAGCTTTTGCACGCGGTGATCTAAAAATAGAACGCCATTTTTCCAGTGATTTAGTCAGAAATAACCAAAAAAGACTCCTCCGGGGGTCTTTTTTGCTGTCTTTGGGTATTGATAATATCTCCCTTTCCAATTGGCAACGGGAAAGAATTGAAACAGGGGCCGTCTCATTTTGTTCTGAGACGCAGGCGGAACTGGGGACTAATACAAAAATATTGGAGAGCGGGACAGCAGCCGGTAATTATGGGACAGCAAATGAGATAAAAATCCATTTGGAGCGGGAACAGCTTAAAGAAAATCAGAGTCTACAGGAGATTTCACTTGCTGACGAAAATGCCGTCACGGCAAACCGATTGTTTTTCATCGACTCACAAAAAACCCTCGACAATCCAAAAGTCCGCTGACAGCTCACTTAAATAAATCGCTTTGAGCAGGAACCGTGATTCTTGCTGGCCCGAAGGCATACTGGGAGACAAACCTCGCACAGAAGAAGACATTAATTATCATCAATGGAAACGAACGAAGCGACTATCCCGCATTTTGCCGGAGGAGACAGTGTCAACGTGCTAGGGTGAGCAAGGTAAAGCTGAGGACTGAAAGGGAAGGCGAAGATATCAAGCTGACATCAGCGCCCGCGGCGCTTGATTTATTTCTAGTTAACATAATATATATTATCGGAAGTTATGGATATGTTGTTTCAATATCAAAGATAACTTAATGTTTTGAGACAAAAAAAGAAAAAAGCACCAGTACAGATTCGTACCGATGCTTCTTCCCAGGTTCTTCTGCCTGCTGTGGCTTACAGCGTGAGATCGACGGAAAACAGCTGAAAGCTCAAATAAAATAATCCGGCGATAAGCAGTGCGTTGATCAGCCCTTCGCCAAAGGTGGATCCGGTTTTTGTTGTGAATGGGAACCGAAAGGCGTAATGCAGCGGAAACAGCAAATGAACGCCTTTGGTGGTCATCATGTCGAGTACAATGTGGCTGGCAATGCCAAGGCTAATACCCCACTGCAGCGCCAGGCCCCATCCCTCCTGCCACTGGGCAAGGGACAGGAAGACGAGCAGGACGAGCAGCAGGCTGTGCGTAAACGTGCGGTGCCCCACCAGCTTCGAGATCAGATGGGACACGCCCGGCACCCGCCTCCCCATCCAGGAATTGGGCTGACAGATGTCCGGCACCAGGCCCCCAAACACAAGGCTTGCGACGTAGATGCTTGTTTCCCATTCAAAAAAGGCAAACGGCACCGGCGTCAGCCACTGCACGGCAAGCCCTCCTGTGACAGCTCCTATCACATGTGTTCCTGCTTTCATGGTTGTTCAGCGTCCTTTATAAAAGCAGCTGGAGTCTGGTTTACTGGTAAGGTACGTCCTTCCATACCGCTTCAATCACCCCGTGCTTTTTCGTATCAATGACATAGGAGCCATTGCTGTAACGGTCGACCCGCCGGTACTTGGCTGGATCAATCGTCACGGTTGTGTGTTTCGTGCGGGCCTGGAGCACAAATGGCTCGCTGGCCATAATGTAGCTTGCAATAATCCGGTGTGGCTTGGATTTGACCTCTTTCCACAGGACAACGCCTCGTTTGGCCCGGTTTGTTATTGGAATGTCATCCAGGCTCATGCGTTTAACACCGCCGCGCTGGGTCACCATGATGGCATCCTCAGTTTCGTACGCCGACGTCACATGCGCTCCGGTCACGGCATCGTCTTCTTTCAAGTCAATTGCCTTAACCCCGGCAGCCCGCACACCGACAGGAGAAACCTCCTGTTCGTGGAAGCGAAGGCCGTAGTTTTGATGGGTGGTAAGAAACAGTTCCTGCTCCCCGTTCGTTTGGTATACGGCAAGCACTTCATCTCCGTCCTTGACATTCATTCCGATCATGGAACGTCCGTAGCGTGAAGCTTGATAGGCGCTCATCGCGGTTTTTTTGATCATGCCCTGGCGGGTAATAAACACAAAATAATCCTCATCGGTGAATTCCTGCACCGGTACCACGGCCACGAGTGCATCTCCCGGATCGAGCGGAGAAATGTTGCCGATATGCTGGCCGTTATCCTTCCAGCGGATATCAGAGAGCATGTGCACCGGCAGGTAGATAAACTGTCCTTTTTTCGTAAACAACAGCAGCATCTCTGTCGTATTCATGTCGCTGAAAAACAACAGGGCGTCTTCTTCTTTCATCCCTGGCGGTTCGGTGTTCGAAGCCGCATAGGACCGCTGGCTCGTGCGTTTGATGTAGCCTTCCGCCGTAGCCGTAACAATCACGTCTTCGGACGGGATCATCACCTCGCGGTCAATTTTGAGCTCTTCGATTTCCGCTTCAATCACGGTACGACGGGTATCATCATACTGTTTTTTCACTTCCTGCAGCTCTTTTTTCACGACCTGCTGCAGCTTTTTTTCACTTGAAAGAATGCCGCGGAGACGTTTGATTTCCTTTTCCAGCTGCCCGGCTTCCTTCTCCAGCTGGGTGACGTCAGTATTTGTCAGTCGGTACAGCTGAAGGTTCACGATCGCTTCGGCCTGGGCATCCGTAAAGGCAAACTGCTCCACGAGGTTTTCCTTCGCGTTTTTCTTGTTTTCCGACTGGCGGATCGTATCAATCACCTGGTCGAGTACGCTGATCGCCTTAATCAGCCCTTCGACGATATGTTGGCGCCGCTCCGCTTTATCGAGCTCAAACTGGGAGCGGTTGGTGACGACGCTCCGCCGGTGGCTGATGTAGGCATCCAGCAGCTGCTTTAGATTCATCAGCTGCGGGGTCCGGTTGTTGATGGCGACCATATTGAAATTGTAGGACACCTGCAGGTCGGTCATTTTGTAATAAAAGTTGAGCACGCTCTGGGCATCGGCGTCTTTTTTCAGCTCAATGACGACCCGCAGTCCCGTGCGGTCCGTATCATCACGAACTTCTGCGACCCCGTCGACTTTACGGTCGAACCGGAGCTCGTCCATTTTCTTTACAAGCGAGGATTTATTTACTTCGTACGGAAGTTCGGTAATCAGGATCTGCTCCCGGCCGCCCCGCACCTGCTCAATGCTCGTTTTGGCACGGACCACGACTTTGCCCCGCCCGGTCTCATACGCCTGGCGGATGCCGTCCCTGCCCTGGATCACGCCGCCGGTTGGAAAATCGGGCCCCTGGACGTACTGCATCAGTTCATCGGTGGCCACCGCCGGATTTTCCAGCTGGGCAACGGCCGCATCAATAATTTCCCCCAGCTGGTGCGGCGGAATATCGGTGGCGTACCCGGAGGAAATACCGGTCGATCCGTTCACCAGCAGATTGGGAAATTTCGCCGGCAGGACGGTCGGCTCCTCCTGGGTATCGTCAAAGTTCGTTACATGCTCCACCGTCTGTTTTTCAATGTCTTTCAACAGCTCCGACGAAACGTTTGCCAGCCGTGCTTCCGTGTACCGCATCGCCGCCGGCGGATCCCCGTCGACGGACCCGTTGTTGCCGTGCATTTCAACGAGCGGGGCGCGTACCTTCCATTCCTGGCTCATCCGCACCATCGCTTCATACACCGAGGAGTCGCCGTGGGGATGGTAGTTCCCGATCACGTTCCCGACCGTTTTTGCGGCTTTGCGGAATGGTTTGTCCGCGGTGTTGCCGTCTTGAAGCATCGCAAACAGAATCCGGCGCTGGACGGGCTTTAACCCGTCACGCGCATCCGGGAGGGCACGCTCCTGAATAATATATTTGCTGTAGCGCCCAAAACGTTCCCCGAGAACGTCTTCAAGGCGCAGATCCAAGTATTGTTCTGCCTCAGCCACTTACGGTTCCTCCTTAATAATCTGCAAATCAGTGTTATCTAAAATATTCAAGTCCTCTTCCATGCCGAACGCCACGTTGGATTCGATCCATTTGCGCCGGGGCTCTACTTTATTGCCCATCAGCGTGGATACGCGTCGGTCTGCGCGGGCGCCGTCTTCCACCGTCACCCGGATAAGGGTCCGGCTCTCCGGATTCATCGTCGTTTCCCACAGCTGGGAGGCGTCCATTTCCCCGAGACCTTTATAGCGCTGGATGGCGTAGCCTTTGCCAACACGCTGAATGGCTTCCTGGAGGCCGTTTTCCTCCCAGGCGTATTCGGCTTTCTGTCTGGCCCCGCTGCCCTTGCTGACCTTATAGAGCGGCGGCAGCGCAATATAGACTTTTCCCGCTTCCACCAGCTCGCGCATGTAGCGGTAGAAAAACGTCAGCAAAAGCACCTGGATATGAGCGCCGTCGGTATCGGCGTCCGTCATAATGACAACTTTGTCGTAATTCCGGTCCTCGAGGGTGAAATCCGTACCAACCCCGGCCCCGAGTGCATAGATAATGGTGCGGATCTCTTCGTTTTTCATGATGTCATCGAGCTTGGCTTTTTCGGTGTTAATTACCTTGCCGCGAAGCGGGAGTACGGCCTGGAACTTCCGGTCGCGCCCCTGCTTGGCGGAGCCGCCGGCCGAATCGCCCTCGACGAGGTACAGCTCGTTGCGCTCCGGGTTCTTGGACTGCGCCGGGGTGAGCTTGCCACTCAGGAGCGCGTCTTTTTTCCGGTTCTTTTTGCCATTCCGGGCTTCTTCGCGGGCCTTGCGCGCCGCTTCCCGCACCTGGGCCGCTTTGATCGCCTTTTTGATCAGCATGGTGCTGACCGTGGAATTTTCTTCGAGAAAATACGTCAACCGATCTGTAATATACTGATCCACGGCAGACCGGGCTTCCGGGGTGCCGAGCTTGCTTTTCGTCTGGCCTTCAAACTGCAGCAGATGCTCGGGAATCCGGATGGAGACCACGGCGGTCAAGCCTTCGCGGATATCGCTGCCGTCGAGGTTTTTGTCCTTCTCCTTCAGCAGCTGGAGCTTGCGGGCATGGTCATTGAGTACACGGGTGAACGCCGAACGGGCGCCGGACTCATGGGTGCCCCCGTCCCGGGTGCGGACATTGTTCACAAACGACAGCATGTTTTCAGTGTAGCCGTCGGTGAACTGGAACGAAAAATCCACTTGAATGTCCTGGGCCTGGCCTTCAAACGATACGACCGGATGGAGCGTTTCCTTGTCTTCGTTCAAGTATTCCACAAACGCCTGGATGCCGGTTTCAAACTGAAATTCCTCGGACACCGTTTCTTTGTCGCGCTTGTCATGCAGGCGGATGCTTGTGCCCTTCAGCAGGAATGCCGCTTCACGCAGGCGTTCGGCGAGGACGTCAAACTGGTAGTGCACCGCATTGAACATCGAAGCGTCCGGCTTAAACCGGATCGTCGTGCCGGTTTTTTTGGTGCTGCCCTTCTGTTCGAGGGTGGTGACGGGCCGGCCCCCGTTCTCAAAGCGCTGCGTGAAAATCTGGTTGTCGCGGTAAATGGTGACTTCGAGCCACTCTGACAGCGCGTTTACGACCGAGGCGCCGACGCCGTGAAGCCCGCCGCTCGTCGCATAGCCGCCCTGCCCGAATTTCCCGCCGGCGTGCAGCACGGTCAGGATGACTTCCGGGGTCGGCTTTCCGGAGCTGTGGGTGCCGGTCGGCATGCCCCGGCCGTGGTCGGAAACGGCGACGCTTCCGTCTTTGTGCAGGGTTACTTCAATGACGCTGCCGTAACCGGCAAGCGCTTCGTCCACCGAATTATCGACGATTTCAAAAATCAGGTGGTGAAGCCCGCGGCTGTCCGTGCTGCCGATATACATGCCCGGCCGTTTCCGGACCGCTTCAAGCCCCTCCAGTACCTGAATGGATTCATCATTGTATTGATAGGATTTATCTGCTGCCACTCCTGTCTCTCCCTTCTTCCTTCTCCGTTCTAGTTATATTTCATACTAACACAGTTTGTCAATGAACGGGAACATATGTTTCGATTTTGGCCTGTTTCTGCCCGCAGACAGGAAAACCTTGGCAGGAAAGCCCTGCCAAGGTTGAATGCTGGTTGATATAATCGTGCTATGCGATTGCATGCTCCACTTTGATGCAGCGGTCCATGATTACCGTCATGCCCGCATTGGCTGCAATGTCGTACGCTTCTTCGCTCACCAGGCCGAGCTGGGCCCAGAAGACGTCCGCATCCACCTGGGCGGCTTCTTCGGCCACACCTTTCAGAAACTCGCTGCGGCGGAACACATTCACGATATCAATGTGCCCTTCGATGTCTTTCAGGGAGTCCACGGCCGGAATGTCAAACACTTTCTCCACCGTTGGGTTCACCGGGATGATCTCATAGCCGGCTTCAAGCATGACTTTGCTGATCTGGTACGACGTCCGGTACGGGTTATCTGACAGGCCGACGACCGCGATACGCTGGCTGCGGTCAAGAATGGCCCGTATTTCCTGTCGTTCAGGGTTTTTCATTGGGAATTCCTCCTTTAAATACTAACTAGCAGGCGGTTAATTGCCGCCAAGCAGATTGTTTTCCTCCAGGTACGTCCGGGCAACTTCCCGGTGATCCGCGTTTTCATAGTCCACCTGGTAGTTCATTTCCTGCATTTCTTCATTGGTAATCTGGCCGCCAAGACGGTTTAACGCCTCTTCCAGGCCGGGGTTGTCATCCAGGGTTTCCTGCTTCAAGAGCGGAGCGCCCTGGTACGGCGGAAACACATTTTCGTCGTCTTCTAGTACGGTAAGCCCGTACTCTATGATATACGCATCGGTGGAGTAGGCGTCAATTAAATCGATCTGGCCCTCCTGCAGGGCATTCGAACGAAGGCCGGCATCAAGAGTTTCCACTTCGTCAAACTCAAACCCATACGTCTCGACAATCGCGGGATAGCCGTCGGTCTGACGGTCAGCAAATTCGAAGGTAAACCCGGGCACAAGCTCATCGGTATGCGGCTCGAGCTCGGAAATCGTTTCAATTCCGAGGCGGTCCGCCTCTTCCTGCCGGAGCGCCAGCGCATACGTATTGTTGTACTCCATCGGCTCCAGGTAGGCCAGGCCGTCATCTTCAAGCAGGCTGCGCGCCTCTTCGTATACTTCCTCGCGGGTGCTTCCGGCCGGCACCCCCTGGTCATACAGGTTGGCGGTAACGGTCCCGGTAAACTCCGGATAAATATCAATGTCGTCGGACTCCAGGGCGTTAAACGCGATGCTGGTGCTCCCCAGGCCGGCCTCAACGCTCGTCTCAAGATCGGTGTTTTCCTCAATCAGGAGCGAATACATGTTGGCGAGAATTTCAGGTTCGGCCCCTTCCTTCCCGCCGATCACGAGCTCTTCCTGCTGGGTGGAGGCCAGCGCCGGGGGGATGACGACTAACAGGGCCACGCCGAGAACAACTGCTACGGGAGCAAGCGCTTTGCCCTGGGAGGTGCGTTCTGTGATCCGTAGCACCAGGTCAAAAAACAGGGCCAACAGAGCAGCTGGAATGGCGCCGAGCAGAATATAGGCGTTGTCTGCCCGGTCGATGCCCGTCATGATGAAATCACCGAGGCCTCCCGCACTGATCAGAGCCGCCAAGGTGGCGGTCCCGACAATCAAGACCATGGAGGTCCGGATCCCGGCCATGATCACCGGCATGGCCATCGGCAGCTCAATTTTGCGCAGGCGCCGGAAGGAATTCATCCCCATGCCGGTGGCCGCTTCCACAAGAGCCGGATCCACGCCGGCGATGCCGGTGTAGGTGTTACGCAGGATCGGAAGCAGCGCATAGGCGGTCAACGCGACCACTGCCGGCACCGTGCCGATCTGGTTGAGTATGAGAATCATAAACCCGAGAAGGGCCAGACTCGGGATCGTCTGCAGCACAGCGGCGACGCCGATGATTGGTTCGGCAATCGACCGGCGCCGGGTTAAAAGCACGCCGACCGGCACCGCAATAAACGACGCGCACAAAAGCGAAATCAGGCTCATATTGACGTGCTCCCACACGAGGGTCCAGAACTGTCCCTGTTCATCAGTAAACAGCTGATACGTATTTTCGAGAAGGTTCATGCTTTCGTGTCACCTCCTGCGGATGCGAGCTTTGCTTTCTGCAGAAACTGCATGACGTCTTTGTAGCTGAGCGCCCCCACGAGCCGCCCTTCCTCGAGCACCGGCAGCGCTTCGGCCTCGGTGTCATTAAAGGTTCTAAGGGCGTCGTACAGCACGTGATCCGGGGAAATCACGGTTTTCTGGGACGTGATCGAGTCGCCGTCCCGCCGGCCGAGAAACGTGTCATTCTGGTCGAAAATATAGAGCGGCGCCGGGTACAGCGGCATCTCGGGCATATCGTGGACGCTTGCAATGTACTGGCTGTCCCGCCCGCTCATGACCGATCGGACCGGGGTATCCCATTCGTCCCGGCGGTCGCCGATAAAGTCGCGCACAAAATCGTTGGCCGGTTCATTTTTCAGCTCCCGGGGCGTGCCGGTCTGGACGACGTCGCCATCTTTCATGAGACAGATCCGGTCGCCGAGGGCGAGTGCTTCGTCCATGTCGTGGGTAACAAAGACGATCGTTTTCTGGATATTCTGCTGGAGGGCCCGGATGTCCTCCTGCAGCTGCTCCCGGCTCAGCGGATCGAGCGCGCTGAACGGCTCGTCCATCAGAATAATGTCCGGATCGGCAGCAAGGGCCCGGATGACCCCGATCCGTTGCTGCTGGCCGCCGGAGAGTTCCGACGGCTTCCGGTTGCGGTATGTATCCGGGTCGAGACCGACCATCTCCAGCAGTTCATCGACGCGGTCCTTGATCTCGTTTTTCTTCCAGCGCCGCATTTCCGGAACAACCGCAATGTTTTCCGCGATGGTCATCGTCGGAAACAGCGCAATCTGCTGGAGTACGTACCCGATGTTCCAGCGCAGCTCGTGGCGGTCCCATTCCCGGATATCCTTGCCCTGAATATGAATCGTGCCGGCGGTGGGCTCAATCAGCCGGTTGATCATTTTCAGCGTCGTCGTCTTGCCGCAGCCGCTCGGGCCGATCAGGACGAAAAATTCCCCCTGCTCGACCGTGGCGTTGAAGTTCTGGACGGCCGGGTGTTCAGCGCCCGGAAACGTCTTTGCAATGTCAGTGAATGTAATCATGCCAATCCCCCTCTAATGGTTCTGGTGCAAGGGACATCTAAAATATTAGAGTCTCTACTTTATTTCACAAAAGCGCCTCCTTCAAACGTCCCGGGACGGAAATTCGCCGCCGGAGGCACCGGCGGGATCAGGACCAGCGGTACAGGCTCTGATATTTGTGGGACAAATGAGCGAGCAGCGGCTCCGGGTTCGTCCCTTCCCCGGTGGCGGCCGTAACGATCTCGGCCGGGCGCTTCATCCGCCCATGCTGGTGCACGCGTTCGGTCAGCCAGTGCCGGATCGGCGCAAGGTCGCCGCTTGCAACCAGATCGTCGAATGCCGGAAGGTCACGGACTATGGCCTGCTGAAACTGGGCGGCGTAGATATAGCCAAGCGCATACGACGGAAAGTAGCCAAAGGCCCCGCCTGCCCAGTGCACGTCCTGCAGCACGCCTTCCGCGTGATTGGATGGCAGGACGCCGAGGTACTGCTTCATTTTTTCATTCCAGGCCTCCGGCAGGTCCTTTACCTGCAGGCTGCCTTCGATCAGAGCTTTTTCCAGCTCGTAGCGGAGAATGATGTGCAGCGAATACGTCATTTCGTCAGCTTCGATCCGGATCAGGGACGGCTCGACGCTGTTGACGGCAAAATAAAAATCATCGAGGGCCACGTGCTGAAACTGGCCGCCGCTAAGCTCCTGGAGTTTGCCGTAGTTGTTTTCCCAGAACGAGCGGGTCCGCGCCACGAAATTTTCCCAGAAGAGCGATTGCGACTCATGAATGCCCATGGACGCCCCGTCCGCTAAAATGGTGCCGGCCAGGTCCGTGCCGAGGTTCTGCTCATACAGCGCATGGCCGCCTTCATGGATCGTACCGAACACGGCGGTGCGGAAATCGTGTTCGTCGTATTTGGTCGTGACCCGCACGTCGTTGTGGTTCAGGCCGACGGCAAACGGGTGCACGGCTTCATCAAGCCGTCCGGCATCAAAGTCGTACGTCATCTGCCGGAGCACGTGCTCGCTGAAGGCACGTTGCCGGTCCTTTGGAACATGGGCATGCAGAAACGATGTATCGGGCCGGGCCGGGGCTGCTTTCACCTGTTCCACAAGCGGCAGCAGGCCGTCCCGGAGCTTGGAAAATGTATCATCGAGGGTCGAGACGGTCATGCCGGGCTCAAAGTCATGCAGCAGCGCGTCGTATGGATGCGCCTCGTACCCGAGGTAATCGGCGAACCGGCGCTGGTACGCCACAATTTCTTCCAGGTAGGGGCGGAAACTTTCGAAATCCCCGGAGGCTTTCGCCTCTTCCCAGTATGATTCCGTTTTGGAAGTGAGCGTGGTGAACGCTTGATACTCGTTCCGGGGCAGGCGCTCCATCCGCTCCACATCCACCAGGGTCTCTTCCGCAGCCCGCCGCGCAACGGCGGAGACCTGCTCCGCCGCTTCCGGTTCGAGCAGATGCTGGCTCATGTCCTTCAGGTGCCCGGAGGTTTTTCGGGCAAACAATTCAGCGGCAAGAGCCCCCACCACCTCCGAGCGTTCCTCCACGCCTTTTCTGGGCGCGCCGGTCCGCGCGTCCCAGCCAAGCAGGCTGAGCGCCTGGTCGTAGGCATTCAGGCTGCGCTGTTCGTTCAAAAACTCCTGTTCGATTTGTGCATAATCCGGCATGACGATTCCTCCTTGATATGAACTCTGTTTGGTATGGCTCCTTCCTTCATGATATAACAAAGAGTGGAAGGGAGCGAAAGATACGTATGCAAATGACCATTACCGAAGAAGCCGGCCAGCACTACAAGCAGGAAATGGATCTGGCCGACGGTGCCGCGGTGCGCCTGTTTGTCCGCATTGGCGGCGTTGGCTCCGGCGGATTTTCCATCGGGGTTGACCCCGGCGAGCCGTCCGCCGTCAGTTACCAGACAGAAGCAGGCGGCCTCCGCTTTTTTGTCGAGCCGCAGGACCAGTGGTACCTCGACGGCATGACCATCAGCTATCATCCGGCCATCGACTATCTTCATTTCGATAACCCCCGGCTCGGGGACACCGACCACCCGAACAATTAAGACGGGCGCGGGGACCTTGGTCCCCAGTACTGGTAATAATCCGTCTTGAGATTGCCATTGTAAAGCTTGCGCCGTTTGGTCGCCTGCCGGCCGAACAGCGCTTCAAACCGTTCGTGCGACGTCAGGACGTAGTAGGACCAGGTCGGCGTCTCCCGGGCGATCTGGCCGAGCGCCTGATACATTTTCTCCACCTCGTCGCGCTCCCCGATCCTTTCCCCGTACGGCGGATTACTGATCACCGCCCCGTACTCGCCTTTCGGCTTAAAATCCCGTGCCGCCATCTGCTTAAACGTAATCAGGCCGTACATGCCGGCTTCCTTGGCATTTTCCTCGGCGACTTCGATCGCTTTGGGGTCTAGGTCGCTGCCCATAATCATCAGCGGCTGGTCGTCGCGAAGAAGGTCTTCGGCCTCCTGGCGTGCGGTTTCCCATTGCATGGCTTCGGCCCACGGCCACGTTTCGCTGACAAACGAGCGGTTTACGCCGGGCGCCATGTTCTGGCCGATCATGGCCGCTTCGATGGGGATTGTCCCCGAGCCGCAGAATAAATCCACCAGCGGGTGGTCCGGGTGCCAGTTGGCGAGTGTGATCAGGGCCGCGGCGAGCGTTTCCTTGAGGGGGGCCCGGGCATGCGTTTCCCGGTAGCCGCGCTGGTTCAGTCCGGCTCCGGACGTGTCGAGCGACAGGACGGCTTCATCCTTATGCAGCGCCACTTCGAGCCTAAAGAGCGCTCCGTTTTCCGGGAACCATTCGCTCTGGTAGGACTGCTTCAGCCGTTCCACGATCGCTTTTTTGACGATTGCCTGGCAGTCCGAGACGCTGAACAGGGTAGATTTGACCGAGCGTCCGCTGACGGGGAATTCGGCATTTTCGGGCAGAAACTTCTCCCACGGGAGAGCCTTCGTCTGTTCGAACAGCTCATCAAACGTTTCGGCGGTAAACGAGCCGATTTTGATTTTAACCCGGCCGGCGGTCCGCAGCCACAGGTTGGCCCGGGCGATGCCCTCGGCGGGCGCTTCGAATTCCACCCGGCCGTTTTCGGTGCGCAGGTGCCGGTAGCCGAGCGCTTTGATTTCTTTGGCGACCAGGGCTTCGAGCCCCATCGTTGCCGTGGCGATTAAGGTGTATGTTGGTTGTGTCATAGGTTCCTCCTTGGAGTGAAATATCCGTTCATATCTACTAAAAAAACCCCTGAATTCCTCCAGGGGTTTTGCTTCAAGAAGCCGGGGCCGTTCGTGTAAGCCATGTTCTGTTCCCTTGTGCTGCCAGCGGCTGTTCACCTTGCACTCGGGTGGTAATCATCTATCTGCAGAAAACTTCTGCCCTTTCGTTCCGTTGTATTCCTTCCGAAAGGCGCCCCTACCTAATTTTGGGTTTCTCGCTCGAGGGGTTTACCGCGTTCCACTCCGGCCGTTTCCCGCCGGACTACGTCACTGTGGCACTGTTCAGGGGACTCCAGCCATATCCGGTGGGACACAGGCTGTTTCCCCGCCGTCAGCCCCGAAACGGAGCTGCTCTGACTTATGGTTTCGTCAGACACGAACACTACAGCCGTCTCAGGCTGTGCGAGCATGGACTTTCCTCTGCATGGGTACATGCAGCGATCACCTGAACGGCTCCCGGCTCTGTATGACCATGAACCATTATATCGGTTCCGGGCGGGAGAAGCAAGAAAAGAAATTGCCGCTCAGCACGAATCCTCCCTGCGCGAAGCGAGCACGGCCTGCCTGGCGAGCCGGTCGGCGGCCCGGTTCTCCCGGGACGGCACCCATTTCAGAAAACAAAGAGGCAGTTCTTCTTCAGCACGCAGGATTTTGGCTAAATACGGCTGGTACAGCTTTCGTTTCACAAATTGTTTTTCCACCGAGGCATTCACAAGCTGCGAATCCGTACGGATAGAGGCCGAATGCCAGCCACGCTCGCGACAGAGCTCGTACGCGTACACGCACGCCTCAAATTCCGCTTCGTTGTTGGTCAGGCATCCGAGCGGGCGGGAAAATTCCTCCACGCTGCCGTCGTCGTGCCTGACGAAAATCCCGACGCCGGAAGGCCCGGGCTGGCCGGCGCTGGCCCCGTCAATGTGAATGGTGCGCATATCTTCCGGTTCCCGCCTTTAATCGTATAGTTTTTTGCCGAATACTTCTTTTTCGAGGTTCGAGAGCCGCTTTAAAATATCGTAATTGGTTGTCCCGGCTGCCGGTTCGGCTGCGGCGGCGTTCGATGGGGTGTCCGCATTGCCGGCACCGCTTTCGGAGCGGGTGGAAATCGACGACGTCACGGTGCGCTGGTAGCGGGAGTCGCCCTCCGGCGACGCGGCTGTGCGCTGCTCCGGCGAGCGGTTCAGCTGGTCTTCAAGCTCGCGTACCTTTTGTTCGAACTGCTCATAGTCCTGAATAATCATGTCCAAAAATTGGTCGACTTCGTCTTTGTTGTAGCCTTTGACACTGTTTTTGAAATCTTTGTCTAAAATGTCTTTGGCAGTTAACTGTGTCTGTTCCATCAGCAAGGACCACCTCTGCTTTATTTGTATGATACATTCGCGGGCGCCGGCGCCTGCCGGGCGGACGTCCGCGCATTTATCTGCTTACATTCTTTCAGAATACATGAAAAAAGTCAATTTCCTTCCTGCGCCTATTCGTCCCATTCCCGCTCGGCTTCCTCCCGGACCGTTTCCTCAAGGTCCTCCGGAACGATCGTATAGACTGGATAATGGTCGCTCTGCTGCCGGCGCTCGGCGGAGGCAAGCATATACTTCGGCACGCCCTCCTGCTCTTCGTCATATAAAATCAGGAGCGCGTCCGTATGGGAAATAATAAAGTCGTTTTTGGCCTTCAGCTGCGACGGATTCACATACGGGCGCTTGGAAATCGCGTCCACGTAGTCCGCGCTCTGTTTTAATTCCGCATAGGCGGTGCGGACGTGCTCCGGCCAGATGGAGTCCTGTTCAAGAAACGGTTCCAGCACGGCGAGCCGGATATGGTCGTACTCCTCCCGCAGCCCGTTCCAGGCTTCGGCCGCCCACCATTCCACCCCGGGCTGGCCGGAAATAATCAGCCATTCGCTGCCCTCTTCAATCAGGGCCCGCAGCCGCTTCTCGAGCGTTTTCCGGATGTAGGCAATTTCCGGGGCGTCGTCTTTGAAGATGCCGAGTTCGGCCGGCTTGTAGCCGGTCGCTGCCAGGCGCCTCAAGACGTCCGCCCCCGTTTGGCCATCAGGCGCTCCAGCCGTTTGTGCAGATCGGCCTGCTTGCCGGCAGGAAGCTTGAGCCCTGCCCGTTCCGCCTTGCTCTGCACACCTAAAGCATACAGAAGCGCGCGTTCGGGATTTTTCGCCTGGTGCTCTTCCCATTTGGCAAGCTCCACCCCGGCCTCGAGCGTATACCGGGAATCCTCGTTACGCTCCCAGACCTTTTCAAACCAGGGGACTGCCTCGGCGTACCGGTGCTGTTTCTTCAGGTTGACGCCGTAGCGGTGCATCGTTTCCCCATCACCTTCCCCGTTTTCGACCATCGCCGTGTAATGCTGGGCGCTTTTGGTCCATTCCTTCTGCTGGTCAAACCATTTGGCGACGGCAAGCGACTGTTTTTCGCTGCCCCCGTCGGCAAGAATTCGTTTGGAAATATCAATGTAAAGCGTAATAAGCGATAAAATATCCTGTTCATTGTGTTCCAGGATGCCGGTCACAAACTCGGGAAGTCCTTCGTTCACATAGTCAAAGTACAGCATCGGGGCGAGGTAGCCCGGGGTGTCGTCGTGGCGGACAAACCCGAGAATGTCCCGTTCCACCACGCTCAGCCGGCACGATTCGAGCCGGTCAGCAAACAGGCGCCGGCTCGCGTGCAAAAGGTCAAAGTGGCCAAAGGCCGGAAGCTTCGGCACCTGGTTGCGCACGAGGGTGTGGCGGGTCTGCACCTGGGGCCAGTCAAAGGATTTGCCGTTATAGGTGACCAGGTTTTCCGCCGAATAGCATTCGGTCAGAAAATAATGATACAGCGCCACTTCATGCTCGGGCCCGGGGAGAAAGTACTGTGTTACCTCGACCCGGTCGGGGTACACGCGCGCGCCGCCGAGCAGAAAGATGGTGGTGCCGGTCCCCCCTTTCAGCCCGGTCGTTTCCGTATCAAAAAACAGCAGATCCTCCGGCCGGCGCCCTTCCGGATGCAGTGGATGAAAGGCGGGTTCCTGCTGCCAGCGGTCAAACACCGTAAACAGCTCGCCAAACGAAGCGCTGCCGTGAACGTAGTCGAGCGGATACGTCACGGTGCGTTTTAAAATCGTTTCTCCGTCGTACTGTTTCGGTACAGCACCAAAGGCCTCCCACTCCTCCAGATGCCTGATGCCGGCGGCTGGTTCTGCGGGAGCGGGAGCGGCCGGGGATTCTTCCTGCAGGTGCGTTTTCATTCGCTTGAGTTTATTTTTCATGTTCACGGGCGGGGCTCACCTCCTGTTCGGCCTGAAGCCGGTGAATGAAAGCAAGCACGGTCGCTTTCGTGTTTCCGCTCAGCATAATATCCGACCCGATGCAGGACGGGCAGCCGTCATGGCACGGACAGGCGTCAATCAACGATGCGCAGTCGCGGAGCACCTCGGGCAGGTCGGCAAAAATAGTGGACGACAGGCCGACGCCGCCCGGGTAGCGGTCGTACAGAAAGATCGTCGGCTGCTCTGAATGGGTCGCCTTCATCTGCGGGACGACATGGATGTCGGACGGGTCACACATGACCCGCACCGGTGCCGTATGCCGGAGGACGTTTGCCAGCCCCATCATTGCCTGCTCCAGGGTGTCGCGCCCAAATTCCTGGACGGTGTCTTCGGGGAAATGGATCCAACAGGCATTTGTATGCAATTCTTCCTCCGGCAGGTGCACGGTGCCGGAGCCGATATTTTCAAACGTCGCCAGCTTGATTTTTTTAAAAATCGTCACTTTGGCATGCACCATCACGTCGCCGAAACCGGCGTGGTACGACGGATAGTCCGCCGTGTTGTCCTCTTCGAGCACTTTCAGCTCGACGGCCATGTTGGCATCGGTATAGTAGTCCACCCGCACTTCTTCCACGTACGCTTTTTTCTCGTCCCAGTCCAGATAAACCACCTGGTACTGCACGCCCTGGTGAATGTAGATGGCTTCGTCATGCAGCAGGGTCATCGCGCTGAAGCGGTCCATCTGCCCGATCACCTTCGACGCGGACGGCACCGTCTGGTCGATGATGACAACATTCTCCTGCGAGGCCGAGCGCAGGCTGATGCCGTGCGCCGGAAAGGAATCGCTCATCCAGTACCATTTGGAGCCCCGGTGGTGCACGACATTTTCCTCCGACAGGTACTCGAGCACGTCGCGCACGTCAACGCCGCCGAACGTATCATCGTCCCGGAACGGCAGCTCAAAGGCGGCGCATTTCACATGATCCACGAGAATGATCAGGTTATCGGGATGGATGCGAGCCGTTTCCGGATTTTTCTCCAGAAAATAGTCGGAATGCTGGATCATGTACTGGTCGATCGGATTGGAGCTTGCGATCATTACGATCAGCGACTCCGACTGACGCCGTCCCGCGCGCCCGGCCTGCTGCCAGACGCTTGCAATCGAGCCTGGGTAGCCGGACATGATGCATACCTGCAGCTGCCCGATGTCGACGCCGAGCTCGAGCGCGTTGGTGGAAATCACGCCCATGATGTCGCCGGAGCGAAGCCCTTCCTCAATGGCCCGCCGCTGGTTGGGCAGGTAGCCGCCGCGGTAGCCGGTCACAAGGCTCTGCTGGCCGGTCTGTTTGCTGTTTAAATGCTGCAGGTGGCTCAAAATCACCTCCACCATCACCCGGCTTTTCGTAAACACGATCGTCTGGACGTGCTGCTCGAGAAATGTGTTGGCGAGCCGGTTCACTTCGGAGAGGACGCCTTTGCGGATATTCATCGCTTCGTTAATCACCGGCGGATTGTAGAACACAAAATGTTTCTTCCCCTGCGGCGCCCCGTTGTTGTCTACGAGTGTGAAGGGCTGTTCGGTGAGGGTCTCGGCGAGCTCGCGCGGATTGGCGATCGTCGCAGAGGTGGTGATAAATGTCGGCTCTGCCCCGTAGTAGCGGGCAATGCGCAGCAGCCGGCGGAGCACGTTCGCCACGTGGCTCCCGAACACACCGCGGTACGTATGAATTTCATCAATGACGATATAGCGGAGGTGTTCAAACAGCGACACCCATTTCGTATGATGCGGCAGAATGGCCGAGTGCAGCATGTCGGGGTTAGTCATGACAATATGGCCGGCGCGCCGGATCGACTGTCGGATCGTCGGCGGGGTGTCCCCGTCATACGTGTAGCTGTTAATGGAAGCCCCGATCTCCTCGATAAATTCATTAATTTCACTTTTCTGGTCCTGCGCGAGAGCCTTGGTCGGAAACAGGTACAGCGCGCGCGCTTCCGGCTCGTCCATGATCGTCTGCAGCACCGGGAGGTTATAGCAGAGGGTTTTCCCGGAGGCGGTCGGCGTAATAGTGACGACATTGTTCCTCCGGCCGTAGGCCTCTTCAAACGCCGAATGCTGATGAGTGTAGAGCGAATCGATGCCGCGGGCGGCAAGCCCGGCGCGCAGGCGCTCATGCAGCTGTGCCGGGAAATCAGCCGTTTTCGCCGGCCGTTCATCAACGGTGTGCCAGAATTCTATATTGGGGGCAATGGACGAGTCAGTTTTCATCCACTGCATTAACTCCTGTAAGGATTGTTTTTTCATGATTGTTCACCTCAGCATACTTCCATTATAGCGAATGTATGTTTGTTTTTCTATCCCGGCTGTTTTTAGTGTTATAACACAGAAAAGGCTTCCCGCATTTGCATACGGGAAGCCTTTTCGAGACGTGAGCGTTATTTAGTGTTGGTATGGTAGTCATTAATCATATCGAGAATCGTCCGGTTTTCCTCTTCCGGGGTGTAACGGTCTTCTTTCGATCTTGTGAAATGACGCATCCTAAATCGCTCCTTTTTGTTAAAGTTGTTATAATGTAATTCAAAGTATATACCATTGTTATAATACAGTCAACGGTTATTTCAATATTTTTCGAATTTTTTTATAAAAAAATCCCCTGCCTGATGGCAGAGGGCGTCCGGACAGGGAGTCAGCGACCGGTCGCGGCACGGATGCAGCTGTCGATCGTTTTGACCAGCGTATTAATTTCCGGCTTGCTTACCTGGGCGTCAGCTCCAACGTTTTTCCCTTTATGGAACAAATCCGCTGTAATCAGCGAAGAAAAAATAACGACCGGGACGTGGCGGAGATGGTCGTGCTCTTTGATTTTCCTGGTAAGATGATGGCCGTCCATCTGGGGCATCTCAATGTCAGTAATCACTAGATCTGGAAGGCTTGCGGCTCCCCCGTCCCTCAGTAATTCCTCGAGGTATTCATAGGCTTCCTGTCCGTTTTCAAAGGAACGGTGGCGCTTGTATCCGGCTTCTGCAAGGGTATCGGCAATCAAGTGTTTGAGCACAGGGGAATCTTCCGCGATCAGCACGGTCGCATTTTCCCGTTCCGGCGTATAGGCCGGCAGATGCTGGTCAAACAGCGTGTCCGGGGAGATATCGCTGATAATTCGTTCGTAGTCGAGCAGAAAGACCATCGCATGCTCCATTTTGACAATACCGATGGAGCGGGCTTCAATCCCCTGGGACAAAGCATTGGGCTTTTCAATATCCTCCCAGCTGATCCGGTGAATACGCGACACTTCTTCGACGTGAAAGGCTACTTTCACCTGGTTCAGCTCTGCGATAATGTATTTATCGTGGCGGGCATCGTCGGCTCCGTCGTAACGCAGTACTTTTTTCAGGTCAATGACCGGAATGACTTCATTGCGCAGGCGCACAATTCCTTTGACGTGCTCATGATGGTTCGGCACCGGAGTGACCTCCACCTGATGAATGATTTCGCGCACCTTTAAGACATTAATGCCAAATTGGCTGTTTCCGACGGAAAATAAAACGATTTCGAGCTCGTTGGTTCCTGATTCCAATAGAATATTTTTTTCACTTGCTAAAGACATGCCGTTTCCCTCCCAGTTCTCTTTACTTTATATATCGGCCCCGCCCGGCCGGTGTTAAAGATTTGCAGCCAGGAGTTTTTCATTTTTGGATGTTTTTGTCTCGTATCGGGAAGGTATAGAAGGAGCAGGAGGCTGATAAAATGAAAGCACTTGTTATAAATGAAGCCGGCGGCCCCGGCCAGCTGCAGGAAACCGATATGGAGGTGCCGGAGCCGGAAGCTCATGAGCTCCGCATCAAAGTTCACGCTGTGGGATTAAATCCGGTCGATTATAAATTAATGGAATCTCCTCTCCCGGAATGGTCGTTCCCTCACGTTTCGGGACTGGACGTGTCCGGGGTAGTCGATGCAGTTGGCGCGGATGTAACCGATTGGTCAGCCGGGGATGAAGTGTATTATCATGGAAATATGACAGAAGACGGTGGGTTTGCGGAATTTACGACTACGCGGGCGGACGTGGTGTCATCAGTGCCGAAAGGCCTGACGCATGTGGAAGCAGCGTCGATGCCGACGGCCGGTTTCACGGCCTACCAGTCGCTGTACCGGAAGGCCCCGCTCCGCCCTGGCCAGACGATTATGATTCAGGCTGGGTCCGGCGGCGTAGGAAGCTTTGCCGTACAGCTTGCCAAGCATCTTGGGCTCACCGTGTTTTCCACCTGTTCGGACGAAAATGCGGACTACGTGAAAGAGCTGGGGGCCGATCAGGTGATTGACTACCGCAGCCAGAACGTGGTGGAAGAAGTACACAAATTAACCGACGGCCGTGGGGTCGATGTGGTTCTTGATCTGGTCGGCCGCGAAACAGCCACCGAAGCCCTGGATTACCTCGCGTTTAACGGGCATTTGATTGCTGTGGTTGAATGGCCTGACCTTTCCCACTACGTAGCAAAAACGCTCGCCCCTTCGATTCATGAAGTGGCACTTGGATTTGTGTACCGTTCGGATGATGAAGCACAGATTAAAGACCTCGGCTATATGGCACGGGAGCTTGGAGAGCTTGCTTCGCAGGGAAAAGTGAAGCCTTCCCTCAACCGCACGATCAGCTTCCAGGAGATCCCGAAAGCACTACAGGAAATGCAGGACGGCCATACACGCGGGAAAATTGTGGCCTCATTTGATACGTGAATATGCTCTCAAGCCCTTTCCTAAAAAAGGATGGGGCTTCATTTTTGCTTTTTTTTTTAACTTTTTAGTTTTATTTCTATAATAAATACGGTAATTGAAATTTTAGTTAAGAACCGAACGGCTACGTTCGGCGGTCAGCGTATCGGGGCTCCTCCCGTAATAAACCACGGCCGCTGCTCATGCCATTGGATGCTCCCGGCTACATCAAACGCGCTGGAAACCTCTTCATCCGTCAGCACGTTCTGTTTCTTTCCATCCGCCTGAACCCGGCCATTTTTCATAATCGTTGCAGCTTCTACGGCTCCCGGCAGCTCTTCAAGGTGATGGGTTACATACAGCACGGTCGGTGCCTCCGGGACCTGCAGCGACGCTTCAAGCCCTTCGATCAGCTCCTCTCTTCCCTTCACATCAAGGCCGGTACAGGGTTCATCAAGAAGGAGCAGCTTTGCTCCTGTCGTCCACGCCCTCGCAAGCATTACCCGGCGCTTCTCCCCCTGGGAAAGCGCGGCATACGGTACGTCTCTGTACTGTGATACCCCGAACGTGCGCAGAGCTTCCTCCGCCCGTTCCATGGCCGTCTCCGGTGCCTGTTCGTAAACACCGATGCTCGCAAAATAACCGCTTAAGGCGACGTTGCGGGCAGTTTCCCCCGCGCGGTGCTGGTACTGATCGTCCAGGGCGTTACTGACAATGCCGATTTCCCGGCGGAGCTCCTGCATGTTCACCCTGCCATGCCGGCCAAACCAGGTGTGCACTTCTCCTTCCGTAGCCCATACCTGCCCTAAAATCACCTGCAGCAGCGTGGTTTTGCCGGAACCATTTAAGCCGAGAAGAGCCCGGTGTTCGCCCTGATTGACTGCAAACGAAACGTCCTCCAGCCGGCTCCGCCCGTTCGTCCGCACGCTGACGTTTTTTATATCCACTAAACGCTCCATCACCTGTCCTCCTTACGCCTCCGTCTGTTCATACAAATGAATGTTGTTGGCAATGGTCTGATTTTTATTTTTCAGCATCCATTTGAGAGTTGGATGATAGTCAAGCACCGGCGACGGCTCCAGCAGATGCCACGTATCTTCGTCGGCCGCTCTGGCTTCCGGCGTTGTCCCGGGAGAGGCATGCAGCTGGAATTCCTGCAGCCCCTGGCACCCGCCCGTAAATTCGTAGGCAATCGTAATCGTCTGTTTGTCCTCCAGGCGGCGAATCGCGTCGGCCGCCCGGTCGGTCAGCTGTATTTGCATAGCTTACCCCTCCTTTTTCATTGTCCATTATAGCAAAGCTTCCCCCGTTATATAAAAAAGAAGCCCCGGAAGGCTTCTTTTTAGGCGTTTAACGGCAGCGGCCGGTGCAGGATCTTTACTCGTTCCGGAAGCTCCCCGGACTTGCGCGCTTCCATTAGTCTCCGGTACATCCGTTTGCCGCCCACTGCATTCGCTGAGTGTATGGTAATTTTTGAAGGTATAATTTGTTTTTCGAGTAAATACAGCACAACGGAAAAACCGTTAAAATACTTCGTTCCCAAGTCATGGTCAAGCGACAGATGGCTGACGTCAGCCGTGTTTTGCAGCAGTCGCATGCATTCTTCCGCTGTTTTCACCAATACGTGATTATCCGGAGACTGTCGGACGTCGTCTAAAAAAATATTTGTTCCGTTCATGTCCCCATCCTTTATCTTGCAGAGTACTTGTAGTATAACACACTCACTCCGTCTGTCCAACCAGCCTCCGGAGCTCTGCTTCCAGCCGCGCCCATTCCCGCTCGCTATCTTCTGTTTTTTCCTGCTTCAGCCACTCTGTCTGCCGGGCTGCCGCCGCCTCCCAGCCGTCCGTGCGCTGCTTCCACCGGGCTCCCGCTGCCGCTTCCGCCCAGGCATAGACGTTTGCTTTCACTATTTGCAGCTCTTCTTCGACCACGGGCCGCAGCTTTTGTTCGAGCACTTCCCGGTACGCTTTGTTTTCCCCTCTCAGGAAGAAATCATGGTGCGAGAGCGTTTTCCACTCCCCCTCCACCGCTTCGGCGACCAACGGCACCTCCGGCGGAGAAAATTCGATTGCCGGAAAAGCTTCGTCCTCTCCCGAAAACACATAACGAAAATGGTTCGGCAGCTGCTGCCTCCAGTATTGTTCCTCTTCATTCATCGCCTGCTGGACCCACCGTTCTACCCGCGCCGTCGTAACCCTTGTTTCCTGCATGAACCGCTGCAGCACCTGCTGGACTGCTTCTGTCGTTTTCCGGCGCAGCTGGGAACGAAACGAGGACTGGTCATGAAAGTACGCCCGCGAAAACCAAAACATAAATTCTTCCCGGTAATAATAAAACAACCGCTGGCGGACGTAGAAAAACAGCTCCTCTGTTTCCTCAGCAAGCCGCTTGTCAATACGCTTCCATGACTCTGTCCACTTGTCCTGTGCGAGGAACTGCTCCAGCTGCATGATTTCGTTTTGTCTCTCCCGCGCCTGTTCGGCATCCGTCCGCTCCACCTGTGCCCGCGTTCGTTCCACGTAGGAGCGGAGCTCTTCGGCCTCCCGGTTTCCCTCTTTGATCACAGTGGTTTCAAGCGTCGTGGAAAGAAACTCTTCAAACACGGCCTCAAACCCTTCCAGGCCGCCGGCCGTTTTGTCCTGCAGCGACACTTTTCCGGAAACCGGCAGGACAAGCGGATCTCGGACACCAATGGCGGCAAGCTCTTCGCGCACATACGAAAGCACCTCCTCGAGCTCCTGCCGGTTAGAAGCAAGATCCGCTGCGTTTACGAGAAAAATCAATTTATCGTAGGAAAACGTTTGGTTCACCGCAGCCAGCTGCTCCAAAAATGCTTTATCCCCACGCGAAAATGCATGGTTGTAATACGATAAAAACAAAATGGCGTCCGCCCGCTGCATTTCCTGGAAGGAAATGTCCGCGTGGCGCTGATACACCGAATGAATACCGGGGGTATCGACTATTTCCATGCCCTGCCCGGTCCACGGAGAAGCAAGATAAACGTCCGCCCGTTCAATCATCATCGCCTGCGCTTCTGTTCCAGCCGCCTGCTGAAAGGCTTCGAGGGAGACTGCCTCCGAATGGCCCGCGCTGCGCTGCTGCTGTTCGTAGGAGGAGGCGTACTGATCAAGCATTCTTTTTTCTTCCTCCCGCATCGCATCGAAGGCGAGCGGCTCCAGCTGCTCCTGTTCCAGCTCGGTCCGCTTCTGCTTTTCTGCTTTTTCCGCCCGTGCCCGGGCCTGTTCTTCGTAAGCATCGTACCGGTCGTGCCACTCTGTGACATGATCCAGGCGCACCTCAAACGGGGCCAGCAGGTCGTTCATGTCCTGAAGCACATGGGCCTGCTGCTTGTAATAAATCACTGCGCTCCGGTCCGGATGCCGGCCGTCCGGTGCTTTCAAATGAGTGATCGCCGCTGTAGTTGGATTCGCCGACACCGGCAGGACGGTTTCTCCCGCCATGGCGTTGGCTACCGTGGATTTCCCGGCACTGAAGCCGCCGAAAAAGGACACCCGGAACGACTGCTCCCGGAGCCTTGCCGCCCGGGCCTCCAGCCGCTGGGCAAAGCCTTCAAGCGGTACGTACGGCTTCACCAGCCGGGCAAGCTTTCGCCACTGCTCTGCCGTCGCCTCCGGATCGGGGCGGCTGTCCCGGCTTCCCCCAGAAGCGGCCAGGTAGTTTTCGTACCATTTTTTTACCGAATAGGTTTTATTCTCCGCAGAGGGGGCTACTGCCTGCGCTGCCGGTTCTGTCTCGAGGCCGGCCTGAGACAGCGGCACCGCATGCCCGGACCACCACTGCTGCTGGGCCTCAAGCAGGTCCTTTGCCTGATAAAATTCGCGGCGCCAGTCTTCATAAGTCCGCCAGGCTTTCCGGTTGGCTGCTGCTTGTGCTTCCTGCTGCCGGGCTTCCGTCTGCTTCTGGTCCCGGGCCGCTTCTAAAAAGAGCGGCATCCATTCAGCAAGCTGCCGGCGGTACGCCGTCTGCATTTTTTCTTCCAGGTTGCGGCAGTAAGTTCTTGCATAGGCTTCCGTGAGGCGTGCCCCCTTGTTTTCCGCATCCTGGAGCATGGCAGCATCCGCCCGCACTTCCATAGCGTCAATCGCGGCTTCCACCTGCGGGCTTCTGCCGGCGTAGCGTTCGGCGGTCTGCTTCATGTCCCGTTTTAAATGATTTTCGAGTTCGTTTTTGATGTTTTCATTCAGCTCTTTGATCAGCCGGGCTTCCCGGTCCCTGCGAACCTTAGTCGTTTTTTGGGTGCCCAGCCAGCTTTTAACACGAAAGGTCACCAGGCGGGATTCCAGATAGTCACGCACTGCCGCCCGCGTATGGTAGGGCATCAGCTTGGCACGGGCAAAGGCATCGAGGATGGTCTGGCGCATCGCTTTTTCTCCCTGCGCCTCCCAGTGCCTGAACTGTCCGGCGGCGTTCTGGTCTGCCTCTACCGCCTCGTAAAGGTCTCCGGGCGTGGTAAACGCTTCCCAAACGCCCTTGATGTCTTCGCCCGGCTCCGCTGCAGAAAGACGCCGGCGCAGATGGGACACGGTGAGGTAATACGCTCTCGCCGCGCATGTCTGCCGAATGCGCTCCGTCCGCTGGCCGGCAGCGGCAGGCAGCATTCTCTTCTGCAGGGCTTCCCAGGAAGCGGCCGTGCGTTCGGGGTAAAGCGCAGACACGAAAAAAACAGCTTCGTATTCGATCTGCCGGCGGTCCAGGCTTTCCCGGATCCGGTCCTGGTAGGCCTGGAAGGAGAGCTCCCCTTCCTCATGCTTGTCCACCTGGTTAACGATAAGGCATGGTCGGACATACTGCTCGTTCAACCGCTGCAGAAACAAAAAATTTTCTTCCGACTCCACCTGCTGGTAGTCAGTCACATAAAACAGCTCATCGGCTATCATCCATTCCGACTCCGCGGCCCGCTGATGAGCGGCTTCGGTGGAATCAATGCCCGGCGTATCAAAAAGCGTCACTCCCGGCGGCAGCGGCAATTCGGGATGCCTCACTTCCACCCGCTCGGTTTCCTTGGCCATCATCCATGCATTCGTCCACGCTCCGGCCGGTACCGCTGAAGTCTGTCCGCCGGTGGTCACCTTATAGGAGGCAGCGTCTCCAGCCGAAAAGGAAACGACGTTCGCACTTGTCGGCACCGGGTGGGCCGGCAGCCATTCCCCGTCCAGCATCCGGTTGATCAGCGTGCTTTTCCCCGCGGAAAAGTGGCCGCAGACAAGCACATGGTACGCCGACGCGCTGTTTTTTGCCTTCAGCCGGCGCAAATCTCTCTTTTCGCCTGCCGTGAGCCCGGAGGCGCCTTCGAGCTTTTCGATTCCTTCACCGACCGCAGACGGCGAAAACGTATGCCGGGAAAAAAAGGCCCGGACTGCGTCATTATTCCATTGATACATTTCAAGGGTTGGCCGCTGCACCGTTACCGCTCTCCTTTTGATGCAAAAACGCCGCTCCTCCGTAGCAGGAGAAGCCGGCGCTGTTACAGCAGATAGTCTTTTTCATATAAAAATGCGTACGGAATATCCACAAATACGTACAAATCCTCCGTGATGGGATGGGAATATGTCCGAATCATTTCATCGCTGTGGAAATCCGTATACATGTCGGAAAGAATGCCTCTTTGTTCAAAATTCATGCGCACAATGTTTTCCAGAAAATACGGCCGCCAGCTCCAGTTGCGGTGGCGCTCTTCCGTCCGGTATTCCCAAGCGCCGCCGCTCTGGCGCGAGGCGTTCCCAGAAAGCTGGTATCCCTCCCGGTCGCACACGTACACGCGGAAGCTCATTTCCTCGAGCGACTCTGCGGTCCGAAGCGTCCAGCCGTCGATGTCTTCCATCACGTCTGAATGCTTGAGGCGCTCGTTCAGCCGCTTGTTCAGCTCGGCGGTTAACTGGATCTGGGCTTCGATTTTTTTACGCTCCACATCGATAAAATGATGGATGTCCTTTTTCATCCGTTGTTGAAACTGGTCTTTTTCAATGAACGTCTCTTTCGGCTTATCAAGGTAGAATCCCTGGTAATACCGGGCGCCGTTGCGCCAGGCATAATTCAGCTGATTAAACGATTCAATTTTTTCAAACAAAAGCGAAGCTCCAATTTTTCTCGACAGCGTCGACAGCGAATGCAGCACGTCCCGGTAAATGCTCGGTACCGCAAAACTTTCGGAAAGCGTCACGTCCACCTTCAGCACATTGGGCTTCAAGTAGGCAAGCTGTTCCAGATGAATCGCTTCCTTGCCGAGATTATCAATCGCAACCGAAAGGCCGGCGCTCTGGGCATACTGTATAAAGTGCTTCAGGCGCGACAGGTCCTGCTGAAAATCGGTCGCTTTCAGTTCCAGGCAGATCGAGGCCGGAGCCACGCCCCATTCCTCGTACCCAAGCAGAAATTCAACCAGGCCGTCTCCTCCGTCTCCGAGAATGGTGGACGCGTCCACGTTTAAAAAAACCATATCCGTCCGCTCTCCAGCTACAAACGTTTCCAGCGCAGCCCGGTGCACCTCCCGGTCAATTTCCTGCTTATACTCCCACGGCACTCCCGGGTCCCGAAAGCAGTTCTCGAGCGTCTCGACACTCCCGTCCTCATTTCGAAAACGGCCGAGCACTTCATACGCAGAAATCTCCAGCTTATCTGCGCTCAGTATCGGCTGAAAGTACACCAAAATCTGTTCTTTATTCATCAATACGTCTAGCGCATCCAACTCCATCACCCAATCTTCCGCTCACATTCTTCGGCGTCTCTGCCTAGTTGTCGTTCCCGGCTGTTTTTGCACGCATCTATTATATCATCTTTTTTCCCCGGACTGAAAAAACTGTTTCCGGATTGGAAACAGTTTCAGGCAAAGTCGAATGGTGTCTCCTGATACACATAATAGTTCAGCCAGTTCGTAAACAACAGCGTCGCATGGGCGCGCCACATTTTCAGCGGGGAATACAGGTGATTGTCCTCCGGAAAGTAGTTTTCCGGCACCTCGGTTCCCAGACCGCGGCGCATATCGCGCTCAAATTCATCGCGCAGGGTGTCCGCATCGTATTCGCTGTGGCCGGTCACGTAAATCCGCTTGCGGTCCTTGGTCGCTACGATATACAGGCCGGCTTCGTCGGATTCGGATAAAATGTCCAGGTCCGGACAGGCCTCCACGTCCTCCCGTCTTGTTTTCGTGTACCGGGAGTGCGGCACGTAAAACTGGTCGTCGAACCCGCTCAGAAGCTTTTCGTTTTGGCCGTTAATATAGTGCGGGTAGACGCCGAACTGTTTTTTCGGAAGCGGATGCTTATCGATGCCGTGATGGTGGTACAGGCCGGCCTGGGCCCCCCAGCAGATATGCATCGTGTTGGTGACGTTCTGGTCGCTCCAGTCCAGAATGCTCTGAAGCTCTTCCCAGTAATCCACTTCTTCGAACGGGATTTGCTCAAGCGGGGCCCCGGTGATGATCATGCCGTCGAATTTCCGGCTCCGCACTTCATCGATCGTTTTGTAGAACGACGACAGATGCTCGCGCGGCGTGTTTTTGGACCGGTGGGTATCCGGATGCAGAAACGACACATCCACCTGCAGCGGCGTATTACTGAGCATCCGGAGGATCTGGGTCTCCGTCCGCTCTTTTAAAGGCATCAGGTTTAAAATGACAATTTTCAGCGGGCGGATGTCCTGCAGGTAGGCCCGGCTTTCATTCATGATAAAAATATTTTCTTTTTCCAGCGTATTTTTGGCCGGCAGATAGTCAGGTACTTTAATAGGCATGGCGCTATCGTTCTCCTTTAACGTATTTCGGTGTTCTCTCCTTTTCTTTCTTTTATCTATATATCAAACATCGCGGCCGCCGTCTAGTCTTTCCCGTATTTGTGAAAAACGGATGGCCGCAAGGGGACCATCCGCAGTCGCTTTTTATTCTTTCCACCACGTATCGTATAACGTTGCCGGCATTTCCCGTTTATGCGCCGTTTTGTTATACATATCCACGAGCCGGTCATGGGCATCAGGATCAATGCTTTGGCCTTCGAGAAAGTCGTCGATCTGGTCGTACGTCAGCCCGAGCGCCTCTTCGTCCGGAAGGCCGGGACGGTCGCTTTCGAGATCAGCGGTCGGTACCTTTTCAAACGTCGAGGCCGGTGCTTCGAGCTCGCGCAGCAGCATCTTGCCCTGACGCTTATTCAGGCCGTACAGCGGGGCCACGTCGCAGGCGCCGTCCCCGTGCTTCGTGTAAAAGCCGGTAACCGCTTCTGCTGCGTGGTCGGTGCCGAGCACGAGCAGCCCTTCGGCTCCGGCGACGTCGTACTGGGCCTTCATCCGTTCCCGGGCCTTCGTGTTGCCCTTAATAAAGTCGGACATGGTGGTTCCAAGGGCCCGTTCAAATGCCTGCACCGACGCGTCCACGCCCGGCTGAACGTCAATCGTATACGTTTCCTGCGGCTCGATGTAGTCAAGCGCCTTCGCCGCATCGTCCTCATCATGCTGTTTTCCGTACGGCAGGCGGAGGGCGACAAATTTGAACGGCACGGCCTGCTCGGTTTCAAGCTCATCCACCGCCATCTGGGCGAGCTTGCCGGCGAGCGTCGAATCCTGGCCGCCGGAAATGCCGAGCACAAAGCCTCTGACTCCGGCTTTTTTGGCGTATTCTTTCAGAAAGTGCACCCGGCGTTCAATTTCCTGCTTGGGGTCAATCTCCGGCGTTGTTTGCAATGCTTCAATAATTTCATTCTGTGTTGCATTCATAGATTGTGCCTCCAGATTAAATTATTTAGTTGAACGGGGCGCCTGAATGCCAAACCGTTCCATCTGCGTCCACTGCTTTTCTTCCGAGAGAATATGCGCTTCATAGTCTCCCAGCAGGTCAAAGTGCGGGTAGTCGTCCCGGTAATGGATCCAGCCGGCCTTCAACCCGTACTGCCTGCCCCAGCGGGCGAGCGTTTCCACATCCCGGCAGGAGGCTTTCGTCACCGTGTCACAGTCGGGAAAACGCGGGTCATACCAGTAATGCGTCAAGAGGGCCACTTCTCCCGCCGCGGCCTTTCGTTTCCAGGCTTTTAGTTCGTGGGCTTTAATGCCAAATGCCATCGTCTCCACCGCCTTTGGCAGAACCGGCGGCCGTGGACTCCGCCAGCCGGCTGTACGCCTTATGCCAGTCCGGCAGTGCCCTTCGGATAGCTACCGGTTTGAACGTTTCCTTGCGGACGCACACGTGGCTTGAAAACGCCCGGATGCACGTCTGTCCTTTGGCGTTAGTCACAATATACCCATATTTTACACGCACTCCGTCATAAGAATCAATCCACGTTTCAATTTCCACATCCTCGCCGTAGACGGCCGGCGTTTCGTAATCGATGTTAATGCTGAGCACCGGAAACAAATAGCCGGCCCTTTCAATATCCGGATAGTAAAAGCCCATCTCCTTCATATGGTGCGTGCGCCCGATTTCGCACCAGACCACATAGGAACCGTGATGAACGATTCCCATCTGGTCCGTTTCAGCATAACG
The DNA here is from genome assembly GCF_900166605.1 of Marinococcus halophilus. Taxonomy (NCBI): domain Bacteria; kingdom Bacillati; phylum Bacillota; class Bacilli; order Caryophanales; family Bacillaceae; genus Marinococcus; species Marinococcus halophilus. The sequence continues at coordinate 1,507,604 of NZ_FVZD01000006.1, read as the reverse complement.
TACTTCAATTGGTGTATGAACGCTCTTCATGTCCTTCTTCTCCTTCAGATTTCACCCGTACTTCAATCGCATGCTTCACGTCTTCAGCCGTCAGCTCATGCAGGTCTTCATCATTCTTTTCCGACTGGAACAGCCGGAAGGCCTGCTGCTGAAAGATTTCTTCGGCCACGTCTTCGGCGAGCCGGGCGTTGCCGTCCGTGTTCGAGACAGCGTACCTGCTCTCAAGCAGCTCGCGCGCCTCCGGCTCAAAATGATAGCCAAAACGCTCCACCGAACGCTCTGTAATCTCCGCCAGATCCTCCGGCGTGTACGGCGGGAAGTAAAAGGTTTTTTTAAAGCGGGATTCAAGACCCGGATTCATTTCAAGCAGCTGCTTCATCGGATCCGGATAGCCGGAAAGTACAACCACCAGATTTTCGTCGTGCTTGGTCATTTCTTCGACGAGGGTATCCAGCGCTTCCCGGCCGAAGTCGCTCCGCGAACTCGACATCAGGGCGTATGCTTCGTCAATAAACAGCACCCCGCCGAGGGCCTCCCGGACCTTCCGCTTCGTTTTTGCGGCCGTCTGGCCGACATACTCGGCCACCAGGTCGCTGCGGCCGGCCACAATGCAGTGCCCCCGTTTTAAAAAGCCGTATTCCTTCAGGATGCCGGCATACACCTGGGCAAGCGTTGTCTTGCCGGTGCCCGGCGGCCCGGAAAAGACGGTGTGCAGCTGAATCGGCACGGTCGGGGCTCCTTCTTCGCGGCGCTGCTGCTGTACGCGGATAAAGGAGGCGAGCTTTTTCATTTCCTGCTTCACGTGGTTGAGACCGATAAAGTCATCAAGCTGCTGGACGGCGGAGCGTTTGTCCTTCGGCTGCTCGCCTTCAGGTTCCTCAATATCTCCGGCCGTCAACAGCGAAAAGTCATCGATGCCGATATAGTCCTGATTGCCGATCGCCGCCCCTTTTTGGAAAATGCTGTCGAGCACAATGTTTTTGACTGTCCGCCCGTTGCCGAACGTTTCATCCACCTGTTCTTTTTCGATCCGCTCTTCAAGCACCCGCTTGCTTTCCTCGCTTAGGAAAAAGTCGTTTTCAAGCGCGACTTTCTCCCCGATCTCCATCAGCTCATCCATGCTGTAGTCGGGCAGATGGATATGATTGCTTTCCGGAAACCGGCTGCGAAGCCCCGGATTGGCATGCAGGAACTGCCGCATTTCCTCCGGGTAGCCGGCCAGGATAACCGCGAACGTGCCGGCATATTCCCCGCTCGTCATCGCAGACACCAGGGTGTCAATCGCTGTTTGTCCAAAATCGTTTCCGGCCATGCCTTCGCGTTTTAAGCTGTAGGCTTCGTCGATGAACAATACGCCGCCGACCGCTTCCTTGATCAGCGCCATCGTCTTTTCCTCGGTCTGGCCGACATACGAGCCGACAAGCCGCGAACGGTCGGTTTCTAGCACTTCATCGCGCTGAAGCAGGCCGAGCTGGTGATAAATTTTAGCAAGCAGGCGGGCGAGCATCGTTTTGCCCGTGCCGGGGTTTCCTGTCAGAATCATGTGAAGGCTTCGTTCATCCTTCCACTGGTACCCCTGCTCCTTCCGCCGCTTCTGGTACTGCAGGTAATGATACATGTTATGCACACGGGACTTCACGCCGTGCAGGCCGATCATGTCATTCAGCTCTTCCAGCGGATCGGTATACTCCTCGCCCACCTTCGTGAGCGAGCTCGATGCTTCGTTCCACTTTTCCTTCAGCTGCTCCACATGGCTGATCGCTTCTTTGATTTCGCGGACGGCCTCCGGCGAATAAAAGGACCCCGATGCAGTGTCCATGTAGGTCTGCGTACTTGACGCCAGCCGCTCACACGCCTGCTTAATGTTTTCAAGCAGAAACGGAAGCTCCCGCAAATGCTCGTTTTCCACTTCGTTTAAAAAGTCTACTGTCAATTCTTCCGGATTCCACGTATCGAGCGTATCGTCCAGGTACTGGATCATCTGCCGGCACTGCTCCCGCAGCTGTTCAGCCACCCGGTAGCGGGCCGACGCCGGGTCCGTTTCGCGAAGCGGCGTCAGCTGGGTATCCAGAATGTTTTCCTGGATGCTGTCGATCCGCTCCATCGGCCGCAGCTGCTGCAAAAGCGGCACCGTGTCATCGAGCTCTTCTGCTTTTTGCAGCCAGTTGCGGATCATCGGATCAAACCGGCGCTGGTGCTTCCACCGGTCTCTGGCCATCAGGGCGTACACGCGGGCGCAGCCGGAAGGCTGATCGCTCTCCTCGAGCGTCCGGATGCACTCATAGGCCCGTTTGACCGTAATGTTGTTTTCTTCTTTTTCCCATCTATCGATTATATCGTAAATATTATTTTGCTCATTAATTTGCAATAAAGGCACCCCCTATCGGGAAAAGGACGAAAATGAGTAGTCATCTTTATCGTATTCCCTGGTTGAACACGCGTTAGTCCTCATTTTTATTATAAGAGGTTGAGAAAGGTGTGACAAATTTTATCATTACGGTATGTGAAATTTTTAATTTATGTAAGACAAAGCCCCCGGCGAACCGGAGGCTTCATTACACCATTACTGGCTTCGTTTTGCCTCTGCTGCTTCAAGGTTGTTACGAAGCACCATCTGCAGAATACCACCGTGACGGTAGTAATCCATCTCAACGTCACTGTCAAAACGGGCGACCACCTGGAAGGTAGTCGTTTTGCCGTCCTCGTCAGTGGCTACGACGTCGATCATGTCGTGCGGCTTTACAGTATTATCAATTTTCACATCGAAATGCTCTTCCCCGGTCAAACCAAGGGAATCAGCGTTTTCCCCTTCCTGGAACTGCAGCGGGAGCACGCCCATCAGCACAAGGTTACTGCGGTGAATACGCTCGAAGCTTTCCGCAATAACGGTCTTAATGCCGAGCAGGTTTGTTCCTTTTGCTGCCCAGTCACGGGAGCTTCCCATGCCGTAATCTTTGCCGGCCATTACAAGCAGGCCAGTGTTTTCCTCTTTGTATTTCATCGCTGCATCATAGATGGACAGCACTTCGCCGTTCGGCCAGTAGGTCGTATAACCGCCTTCTGTGCCAGGAGCCAGCTGGTTTTTAATCCGGATGTTGGCGAATGTTCCACGCATCATCACTTCATGGTTACCGCGGCGGGAACCGTAGGAGTTAAACTGCGCCGGCTTCAGGCCTTTTTCCATCAAATAACGGCCGGCCGGGCTGTCTTTTGCGATGGACCCTGCCGGAGAAATGTGATCGGTCGTAACCGAGTCGCCAAATTTCGCCACGGCCCGCAGAGCAGTCAACGGTTTAATGTCTTCCGGCTCCTTGGACATTTCTTCAAAGAACGGCGGGTTTTGAATGTACGTGGAATCATCGTCAAAGTCGTACAGCTCTGCATTTTCGTCCGATTGCAGCTCGTTCCAGCGCTCGTTATTGTCAAAGACATTCTCGTACTCTTCTTTAAAGAGGTCCGGAGACACGTTTTGCGTGATAAAGTCTTTGACTTCGGCGGCGGATGGCCACAGGTCGTTAAAGTATACGTCGTTGCCGTCTTTGTCCTTGCCGAACGAATCACGGTACATGTCGAAGTCAACCGTACCGGCCAGCGCGTACGCGACAACAAGCGGCGGCGATGCCAGGTAGTTGGCTTTGACAAGCGGGTGGATCCGTCCTTCAAAGTTACGGTTACCGCTCAGCACAGAGGAAACGAGGAGATCGCTGTCTGTGATCCCTTTTTCGATCTCTTCGAGCAGCGGGCCGCTGTTGCCGATACACGTCGTGCAGCCGTAGCCGACCAGGTTGAACCCGAGATCGTTCAGATACGGCATCAGGCCGGAGTCGTCGAGATAGCGGGTAACAACCTTGGAGCCTGGAGCCAGCGACGTTTTTACGTATTCCGGTACTTCAAGCCCTTTCTCCACCGCGTTACGGGCGACAAGGCCTGCCCCGATCATTACGTATGGATTGGACGTGTTCGTACAGCTGGTGATGGCTGCGATGGCAAGCGCCCCGGTTTTCATCGTCGACGTTTTGCCGTTTGGATGTTCGATGGTCGCTTCGTTGTCGATCTCCTCCGGAGACAGGCCGAATCCCTGGTTGCCGGCTGGAGCCGTCAGCGCCTCATTGAACTGTTTTTTCATGTCGGATAACGTAATCAAATCCTGCGGGCGCTTCGGACCGCTCAGGCTTGGTTCAATATCCGCGAGGTCAATTTCAATCACCTGGGTGAACTGCGGTTCTTTTTCGGACGGATCAAAGAAGATGTGGTTGTGCTTGCAGTAGTCTTTCACAAGCTGCACGTGCTCTTCGTCGCGTCCGGTCAGGCGCAGATAGTTGAGCGCTTCTTCGTCGACCGGGAAGAACCCACAGGTCGCGCCGTATTCCGGTGCCATGTTGGAAATCGTCGCGCGGTCAGCAAGCGGCATTTCCGCCAGGCCTTCGCCGAAGAATTCCACAAATTTGCCGACCACGTTCGTTTCCCGGAGCCGCTGGGTAACGCGCAGCGCGAGGTCTGTCGCTGTTGAACCATTCGGCAGGGAGTTTACGAGACGAACGCCGACCACTTCAGGAGCCGGGAAGTAGGACGGCTGCTGCAGCATGCCCGCTTCCGCCTCGATACCGCCAACACCCCAGCCTAGAACGCCGAGGCCGTTGATCATGGTCGTGTGGGAGTCCGTACCGACGAGCGTATCCGGATACGTGTCCACTTCGCCGTTTTCAGTTTCTTTCGTGTGTACGACGGAGGCAAGGTATTCCAGGTTCACCTGGTGCACGATGCCTGTAGCCGGCGGTACAGCGCTGTAGTTGTTAAACGCTTTGGTCGCCCAGCTGAGGAGCTTGTAGCGCTCTTCGTTTCTCGAAAATTCAAAGTTCATGTTCTGGTTCAGCGAGTCATTAGTGCCGTAACGGTCCACCTGTACCGAGTGGTCCACCACAAGGTCAACTGGAATTGCCGGGTCGATGACATCCGCGTCTCCCCCGAAATCATTCATTGCTTTTCGCAGTGACGCAAGGTCCACCACTGCCGGAACCCCGGTAAAGTCCTGGAGAATAACACGGGATGGTTTGAATGGTACGTCCTGCTTGGATCCTTCTTCGGAACCCCATTTTGCTAAACTTTCTACGTGTTCCTGTTTAATTACGTGGCCGTCCAACTGTCTTAGTACAGATTCGAGCAGCACACGAATGGAATATGGCAGCTTCGATACATCGCCAACTCCTGCATCCTGAATAGCTTTAATGTCGTAATAATAATACGTTTTGCCATTCGATTCAAAAGCCTTGCGAGCATTGAATACGTCTTGATTTTGAGCCATATGTACCCCTCCTTCTTGATCTATTATACAACAATCCAATAACGTTGTCGAAAAAGTAGATGAGGATAAGCAGAAAGGTCTGCAGCTGTATTACTTCACTGCCGCCTTTCCTGATCTGTTTCTCGACCCACTTTCATAGAATAGCAAAACTTTCCTCAAAGATAAATATTTTCGGATAAAAATTCGGAAAACGCTTGCCTCTTTTTTCGTTTTTCAGAGGCCAAGCAGCTTTTTCCACCACGGTTTTTTCCCGTCCGCTTCCGGTTTGCCGCCTTCTGTATCCGGCTCGTCCTCGGCAAACACGTCCTCGCGGTCAATGGCCGTGTCGGAGGCGACGACCAGGCCGTAGGTGCCCTCCGGCTCATCGAGCGTGACGCGCCGGTAAGGCACGCGGCGGGTCTCGGCTGCTTTCCGGTACGGCCGCAGGGCCTCAAGGCTCAGATGACCGTCGACAAGCACTTCTGCTGCCTTCCGGTCGTGCATCGCGTTCAGCACTTCCTGTCGTATTCCCTTTTCCATTACCTGTTTTTTCGTCAGCGCGAGGATGACGCGTTCGCGGTACGTGTCGAGGTACAGGCGGCGCTCCGCTTCATTAGGCAGTTTTTTGCCGTGTATTTCATTTTGGAGGTGTTCGTTTACATCATTGGACATGGTCACTTCTCCCTTTCGTTAAGATGAATGGCGGGAAGGCACGGAATCTCCGGTCTCTCTCTCGCGCCGCAGCACTTTTTCCAGCTGCTTGTACTTTACGGCCATATACACGCGCCACGGGACGAGCATGGCAAAGGCGAGCAGAAAGAACATGCCGGCAAGCACCGCCGGCTCGATCGCATCGCCGATAATCAGCTTAATGAGCGTCCGGACAATCAGCAGGCCCACCAGAATAAATGAAAAGGCCTTGGAGCGGCGCACAAAGATCTCGCGTTCCCGGATTTCAAAGGACGTGGTTGCCATCAGCAGAAACGAAAAAACAAATCCAACTAAGAGTGCCTCCCCGATTTCCATTCCGGTGGGACGGGCCGGAGGATAAACAAACATTAACGCTCCCGTCGCCATGAAAAACGGCGGCAGCACGATTTTTTTAAATGTTGCCGGCTGTTTGATGGCTTTCATGCGGATAACAATCACGACTGAAGCCATAAAAAAAGCCGTCAGGGTCGTAATAATCAGCAGTGTATTCACTTCGGCCGCCTTCCTTTCTATAAAAATAGGGTGTATCACATGAAGGCTTTCCTGCCTTTATGATACACCCCGCAGCGGCGGCTCGCAATTGTTCCCGCTTTTATCTTACTTCTTCATTTTCGTGCTGCAGTCGGTACATTTTTTCGTACAGCCCTCCGGAGGCAAGCAGCTCCTGGTGCGTGCCACGTTCGGCAATTTCCCCCTGGTGCAGGACGATGATCTGGTCCGCGTGCCGGATCGTGGACAACCGGTGCGCAATCATGATGGTTGTCCGGTTTTTTACGAGGCTCGCAAGCGCCTGCTGGATCACCGCTTCACTTTCGCTGTCGATATTGGCCGTGGCTTCATCAAGCACGAGCACCTTCGGGTCATGGGCGACTGTACGGGCAAACGTAATCAGCTGTTTTTCGCCATTAGAAAACGAGCTTCCCCGCTCGCCTACCTGCTCGTCGTACTGGTTCGGCAGTGCTTCAATAAACCGGTCCGCGCCGACGAAAGCAGCGGCCTGCCGCACTTCCTCGTTGCTTAGCCCGTGATTGTGCATCGCAATGTTTTCCCGCACCGTGCCGGTAAACAAAAACGGATCCTGCAGCACGAGCCCGACGTGCCGGCGCAGCGCCTGTTCCGGCCAGCGCTGCAGATCCTTTCCGCCAAGAAAAACCGTGCCGGTATCGTAGTCATAAAACCGGAGCAGCAGGTTAATGATGGAGCTTTTACCGCTGCCGGTGTGGCCGACGATCGCGATCGTTTCGCCCTCTTTGACCGACAGGTTAATGTCGCGGAGGACCGGGTGCTCGCCGTCATAGCTGAAGGTCACATGCTCAAATTCGATTTCCCCGCTCGGGGACGCCTCCCCCGTTTGGCGTTTGTGCCCGGCGGCCGCTTCCTCTGTCGTGATATCCATTAAATGAAACACCCGGCCGGCGGAAACGATCGACTGCTGATACAGCGACATCTGCTGCATGATTTCATTGACCGGTTCAAAAAAGCGCTCAAAATAATTGACAAAGGCATAAATCACCCCGACCTGCACAGCCCCTTCCAACGACAAAATGCCGAAATAGGAGAGCACGCCGATAAGCGCAAGCACCGATACGAGATCGATCGCCGGACGAAGCAGCAGGCCGTCGATCTTCATGCTTTTCAGCCCGGCTTCGTAGTGGGCATCATTAATACCGGAAAATTCCTGTTTCATCCGGCTTTCCTGCCGAAACAGCTGAATGACCGACATGCCCTGAAGGCTTTCATTAATCTTCGTATTCAGCCGGCTCAGCTTGCCGCTCATTTCCCCGTAGTACCTGGAGCTGTAGCGGCGGTAAAGCGCCATTAACATAAGCAGGAGCGGCATGATCAGTATCGCTGCCGCTGCCAGCCGGACGTCCAGAAAGAACATCGCCACAAGTACGCCGATAAGAAACACCCCGTTTTGAATAAACGTGGAGAGCACTTCCATATACAGCTCCCGGATACGCTCGGTGTCGTTAGTAATACGGCTTACGAGCGCCCCCGAGGGTGTCTGGTCGTAAAAACGCATCGACGCGCCCTCGACGCTCGAAAACACGTCGACCCGGATCTGCTGGATGCTTTTCAGGGCAATCCGCTGAAACCAGTAGGTGTGAAAGTACACCATCACCGCAGAAAGAACGGTAGCTGCCGCAAATACCGACGCCAGCCACGTCAATTCGCCCGCGGGGAACACGCCCGGGGTCACGTAGCTGTCAATGAACACCTTCACGAGATACGGGCTGAGAAGCTCCGCTCCAACGCCGATCACTAGAAACGTACAGGCCGACGCCAGCAGCCATTTGTGTACAGCTGCGTACTTTAACAGCCGCTTGACGATCGCCCGCTGCTCCTGTTTGGTTAATACTTTATCCTCATGCAGCATCAGCGGTCCCCCCTTTCCACCTGAGCCTTCAGCTCTTCGCGTTTCACCATTTCTGCATAAATGCCCCGGGCTTCCATCAGGGCCTGGTGGGAGCCGTTTTCGACGACGGTACCGTTTTTCAGCACCCATACCGCGTCCGCTTCTTTCACCGTGCTCATGCGGTGCGTCACGATAAAGGTCGTTTTGCCCTCCCGCTCCCGTTTCAGCGCTTCGAGAATCTGCTGCTCGGTAGTTGCGTCCACGGCGGAAAGGGCGTCATCCAGGATAAGGATTTCCGGGTTTTGAAGAAGCGCCCGCGCAATCGAAATGCGCTGCTTCTGCCCCCCGGAAAGCGTGACCCCGCGCTCTCCAACCGCTGTCGCATAGCCCTGGGGAAGCGCCACGATATCGTCATGAATGGCTGCAAGGCCCGCCGCGCGCTGAATGTCCTGCTGGGTGGCTTCAGGGTTAGAAAAGGCGATATTGTCCGCAAGCGTCATCGAAAATAAAAAGTGCTCCTGGGGCACGTTTCCAAACGCCAGGCGGTACGTATCCAGATAATAGGCTTCCGCCGGCACTCCCCCGATTGTAATGGCCCCGTCCCCGCTTTTCAGCTCCCGCAGAAGCAGCCGTAAAAGCGTGGTTTTTCCGGCGCCGGTCCGCCCGACGATTCCGATCGTCTCTCCCGGCTGCACCGACGCACGGATGCCGTGAAGCGCCCTCGTTTCCGACCGCGGGTAATAAAACTCGTCTATGTCTATCTGCACCGCCCCGGCCGGTACGTCCTTCACCCCGGCCTTTTGGTCGGTAATATCCGTCCGCTCGGCCATCAGCTGCCGAATACGGTCATACGAGGCGTGGCCGCGTTCAATAATATTAAAAAACCACCCGAACGCAAGCATCGGCCAAATCAGCATGCCCAAATAAACACTGAACGTCGTCAGCTGGCCGATCGTGATGGTCCCATCGGTTACATATCCGGCCCCAAAGCCAATCGCAAGCAGGTAACACACCCCGATAATAAGTGTGATGGTCGGGTCAAACAGGGCGTCAATCCGGGCCACCCGCTCGTTTTTATCCACGACGTCCCGCGACTGCTCGTCAAAAGCCTGAATATCTTCTTGTTCGTAGCCGAACGTTTTCGTCACTTTCACCCCGGAAATGCTCTCCTGCGTCCGGTTGTTCAACTGGGAAAAGGACTGCTGGGCGTCACCAAACCGCTGATGCAGCAGGTGGCCGTACCAGCTCGTCAAAAGCGCCATCAGCGGCATCGGCAAAAGCGTGATCAGCGTCAGCTGCCAGCTGATCCCAACCGCCATCGCCAGTACCACGAAGCCTCCCATGACGAGCGAATCCACAATCGTTAAAACCCCCTGGCCGGCCATCATCTGCACCGCGGTAATATCATTGGTCGCGTGCGCCATCAAATCCCCGGTCCGCTTCCGTCCGAAAAAATCACTGCTCATCCGTGTAAAGTGCTGATACAGATTGTAACGAAGCGTGCGCCCGAGATGAAGCGAGGAACCAAAAATCATAATACGCCATACGTACCGGAGAACGTACATGCATATCCCTGCCGCCATCATCGCTCCCATCCAGCCGGCAAGCATGTCCGTGGTCAGGCGGTTCTGCTCAATGGCATCCACCACTACTCCGACCACATACGGCGGCAGAAGCGACAACAGCGCCACAATAATAAGCAGCAGGATCCCAAAGCTGTACTTGAACCGCTCCTGCCAGAAAAACCAGCGTAAATCCCAAAAAGCGCGCATCCGGTTGTCCTCCTCTCTATGGATAAAAAAGCACCCTCCAGAAGCTAGAAGGGTGCTGATCGTTATTTCTTATCTTGTTGTCGCTGCATTGCTTTCATCATTTGGTTGATCTTCTTCTGGGACGGATTCTGCCCCATCTGCATCATCATGACGCGCAGCATTTGTTCATTAATAGGAGGATTCTTTTTCAAGTAGTTCATCATCGTTTTTCTTGCGATAAAGAAACCGATGGCTATACCAACCAGTAAAATGACAATGCCGATAATTGTTAACCATAGCCAGCCCATGTGTCTTCTTACCCCTTTCCCGAATACCTAACATATATGTGTGTGTTGTTAGCGTCTCTAAACAGACCTTGTTTATTATAACGCATTCTTTTGGGTAAAGAAAGCATCGATTCGAAAGTCCCCGAGCCTGTTCCTCTGTTTTTCTTTCGGTTAAAAATAGGAGAAAGCAGCCCGCAGGCTGCTTTCTTCACAAACACTGCTATTTTTTGATCAGCTGTCTGGCTGCTTCGGCCACCTTGTCGGGGGTGAAGCCGTACTTTTCCACGACTTCCCCGCCCGGCGCGGACGCCCCGAAGCGGTCAATGCCGTACACGGCGCCCTCGGCGCCGACGTACTTGTACCAGCCGAAGGAGGAGCCCATTTCCACGGCCATCGCCGGCACGCCGTCCGGCAGCACCGAGCGGCGGTAGTCCTCGGACTGATGGTCGAAGGCGTGGAAGTTCGGCATGCTGACGACATTCACCGTCCAGCCGTCTTCCTGCAGCCGGGCTTTCGCGTCCACCGCGAGCGACACCTCGGAGCCGGAAGCGACGAGCAGCAGGTCCGGGCGCTCGGCCTGTTCGCCGATCACGTACGCTCCCTGGCGCACGCCTTCCACCGCTTTGTCCTTCGTGTCTTCGAGCGTTGGCACGCCCTGGCGGGTCAGCACCAGCGCCGTTGGCGTGGTTTCGCTCTCCATCGCCACGCGCCAGGCCGCGACCGTTTCGTTGCCGTCCGCCGGCCGGATCACGTTCAGGTTCGGAATCGCCCGGAGCGCGGCCAGCTGTTCCACCGGCTCGTGGGTCGGGCCGTCTTCGCCGACCGCGATGCTGTCGTGGGTGAACACGTGCGTGAGCGGAAGCTCCATGAGCGCGCTCAGGCGCAGGGCCGGCCGCAGGTAATCGGAGAACACGAGAAACGTCGAGCCGAAGGGCTTCAAACCGCCGTGCAGCTGGATGCCGTTCACAGCAGCGGCCATCGCGAATTCCCGGACGCCGAACCAGATGTTGCGCCCGGTGTAGTCGTAGCGGCTGAAATCGTTCTCCGCTTTGATCAGCGTTTTGTTGGAGCCGGCCAGGTCCGCCGATCCGCCGAACAGGGACGGCACCGCGGCCGCTACTTCCTGCAGCACATCACCCGACGCAGCCCGGGTGGCTGCTTTTTCATCGGTGAAGACCGGCAGCTTCGCGTCCCATCCGTCCGGGAGCTCGCCGGCGATCGCCTGCTCGAGTTCGCTGCCCAGTTCCGGATTGGCCTCTTTGTAGGAGGCGAACAGCTCGTTCCATGCCTGTTCGGCTTTCGCGCCGGAGGCTTTCACTTCCGCAAACAGCTCGGTCACTTCCGGCGGGACATGGAACGCGTCGTAGTCCCACTGGTAGGCTTCTTTCACCAGGTTGTATTCCTCATCGCCGATCGGCGCGCCGTGGGCCGCATTTGTGCCGCCTTTGTTCGGCGCCCCGTACCCGATCACGGTCTTCACTTCGATCATGGACGGTTTCGGGGACTGCTTGGCTTCTTCAATCGCTGCCTCGAGGGCCGCCACGTCGTTGCCGTCTTCGATCAGGATGGTATGCCAGCCGTACGCCTCGTAGCGCTGCAGCACGTTTTCCGAAAACGACTGGTTCAGGGCGCCGTCCAGGGAGACATCGTTGGAGTCATACAGCACCACCAGGTTGCCAAGCTGCAGGTGGCCGGCCAGCGACGCCGATTCGGAGGACACGCCCTCCATCAGGTCGCCGTCGCCGCAGAGCACGTACGTGAAATGGTCCACCACGGCGTGATCGTCCGTGTTGTACTTGGCCGCCAGGTGGCGTTCGGCCATCGCCATGCCGGTGCCCATGGCCAGTCCCTGCCCGAGCGGGCCGGTCGTTGCTTCCACGCCCGGGGTGTGGCCGTATTCCGGATGCCCCGGTGTTTTGCTTCCCCACTGGCGGAAGTGCTTGAGTTCGTCAAGCGACAGGTCGTAGCCGCTCAGGTGCAGCATGCTGTATAGAAGCATCGATCCGTGGCCGGCCGACAGCACGAAGCGGTCGCGGTTAAACCAGGACGGGTTGCCCGGATTATGGTTCATGGATTTGGTCCAGAGTGCGTAGGCCATCGGCGCGGCGCCCATCGGAAGCCCCGGGTGGCCCGACTGGGCTTTTTCGATGCTTTCGATGGACAACGTCCGGATCGTGTTAATTGCTAATTGTTCTGTGCTAATTGCCATGCATATGTCCCTCCACAGTATGTATTTTTATGGAAACCCGTGCCACTCAAGTGGCTCAGCAGGGGGTTCCGTGTACATGTACGTTTTTATGATAAAGGTTTTAAAACGATTACACAAGCGGGTTAGCGGAGAAAGAACAAAATCAAAAGGCCTGCTCTTTTTCAAGACCAGGCCTCCTTTTCTTAATGCCGGAAGCTGCGGTTCCGTCGTTTCACACGTTCAAGCTTGTTCGGAGTGACATCCGTGCCTTCTTCGTCCACCACTTTGACGTTTTCGAGCTGGTTTTTGAATGAAGAACGGAATTTGCTTAAATATTCTTGGCGCAGCGCGTGCTGTTCCTCTTCTTCTTCCGCTGTCAGCCCTGTCGATTTCTGACGTTTGGCCAACTCATTAATCCGGTCAATTTTTTCTTTCGAAAGCATAAGTTGCCTCCCTTAAATTGTGCGTTCCTTATTCATTATATTAAAAACCTGGCGCTCCCGCAAATAAATCACTGCTGCTCTGTTTCGGCCGCCTGCTTTTCGTGTTCTTTATAACGGCGGTGCACCGTCGCTTTGGAAATATCGTAGCCGAGGCCGCGGAGCGTAGAGGCAATATCTTTAAACGTCAGCTCCCGCTGCTTCAGTTTAACAATTTCTTCAATGGGCACTTCTTTTTTCTTTCGCCCGCCGCTCCGGTTCAGTCCGAAGTTTTCCTCCGGATGATAGCCGTTTTCCACCGCCCGCTGCATCCCCCGCTTAATTTTGAAATTATGGAGCCGGCGCTGGTGTTCTTCGACGATGGACAAAATATCCATAATCATATGGTCAGTATCCGCAATTTCGAGCTCTCCGTCCTCTTTTACCGTATAGATGAACGTGCCCCGTTTCTGCAGTTCGTGAAGCACGGCGATTTTGGCATTTCCACGTCCAAGCCGCGTATCGTCCGTGATTAACAGCGTATCCGCTTCGGTATCATCAAGAAGCTCAAACACGCGGAGAAGCCCGTCCCGTTCCACCGAATAGCTGCTTTCCTGTTCGGTAATGACCTGCTGCACAGCCCAGCCATTCGCGGCCGCAAGAGCCTCCAGCTCTTCCTGCTGCCTGGCAAGCGAGGACTGCTGTTCTTCTTTTTCCGTACTTACCCGGGCATAGATAATGCATGTTTTCATGTCTTTGCGGTCCTTTCCGTTCGGGTTTTACTGTTCGGGAGCGTCAAATGTCACTGTCCGTTCCCACGGCTCTTCCTGGTAGACTAACTTGTCTTTTAAAACCGGATGCTGTTCTTCATGGACGATTTCTGCCGGCCGGTCTGTATCCGTGCCGTCCAGCGTTTCCGGAGTGATTGAAGCGTCCGCTGAATATACCAGAAACATAAGCGCAAATGCAAACAAGGCAAGCATGGTCCAGTCCGTGGAAGTAAAAGTTTTTAGTTTATTCATGTGTGCGTTCCCCCTTAATGAGAATGTATGTTCTTATATTCATCCAGTATACCAGAATGCCTGTTCCCGTCAACAAAAATATTAGAACGGGTGTTTGCGTTTTTGTTCCCCTCATGCTATACTTTATTCAGAAAAATTCCTCAAAAGGAGGTGCGGAGATGAAGCTATCCAAGCGCCAGCAGCAAATTCTTGATTATATAAAAGAAGAAGTAAAAGAAAAAGGCTATCCGCCTTCGGTACGGGAGATCGGGGAAGCTGTCGGACTCGCTTCGAGTTCCACGGTTCACGGGCACCTCGCCCGCCTTGAAAACAAAAATCTAATCCGCCGCGACCCGACAAAGCCACGGGCGATTGAAGTACTTGAGCTTGAAGAACAGGGCAGCGAGCCGATTCACGAAAGCAAAGCCGTGTATGTTCCGGTCATCGGTAAAGTCACGGCCGGGGAGCCTATTACTGCGGTGGAAAATGTTGAAGAATACATCCCTCTTCCAGAGCGGATGGTGACCGATGAGGAGCAGGTCTACATGCTTACCATCCAGGGTGACAGCATGATTGAAGCCGGGATTTTTGACGGGGACCTTGTCGTTGTTCAAAAACAGCAGACCGCAGATAATGGCGATATCATTGTTGCAATGACAGACGAAATGGAAGCGACGGTTAAGCGGTTCTATAAAGAAGAAAACTTTATCCGGCTGCAGCCTGAAAATGCCACCATGGATCCAATTATTTTAGAAAACTGTACGATACTCGGCAGAGTCACCGGCGTTTTCCGCACCATCTTTTAATCCCATAAAACAGGGCGCCTGCACTGAATGCAGGCGCCCTGTTTTGTTCTATCTCCGAAAAGCAAGCGTCCGGTAATCCGTAATGATTTCGTCCTTTTCGATATCCCGGTCGGTTATTATTACCACCGTGGCTGCCGTAATGTTTTCCCGTTCAATAAATTCAAGCCCCCGGTGCCAGAGCCACTCATACACCGTCATCATGTCTACGCTGAGCTCATTTTTCTGGAGCGCTTCTGCCGTAATCTGCATCGACAGCAGCAGCTGACCGCGCTCAAAAATGTGGAGCACCGGTCCATTGAAATGTTCCGACTCTCCCGGGCTCCCTTCATACGGTCCCTGGTAAAAGTCAAGCAGGCGTGCCATCACGATTGCCCCCTTTAACGACTTCAGCACTGAGCTGTGCCCGAAGCTCGTTTTTCGATTGGTGAATTGTGATTCCTTTTCCCGGCGCCCTTCCTGCTAAACCCGAAATTTCACTGCCGCGCCTTCCGGAGGTTACTCGTCAAGCCATTCTTTAATCTGCTGTTTGTCGTTATCATCAAGGTTGCCTTCCTGGATCCAGTAGTTCACCAGCTTCATCATACCCTGCTTGGACAGTCCCACGCGGCTGCTGTCGGAGGGATGGCTGCTGATATCCGTTTTTCCGTACTGGTAAATGGAGACGTACGGCGCCTCCGCGTGGTTTAAATTGTGCAGGTCCTTTTTTTCAAAATGCAGCATGTGTATGCCCCTTTCTCTTTTCCGGAATGATTACAAATATGAGCCTGTATGCGCGCAAGCGTCTACCACAAAAAAGAGCCTCCCGGGAAGGAAAGCTCCGTTTAACCGCTACATGGATTTAGAATATGGTTTGTGACAGATCGAGTGATCGATCGTTTCATCGGACTCCCCGCTGTATACACAATCACAGGTGTCTAATACGTAAGTATGCTCTTTGGCGTGAATGACCTGACTTCCCTGATGAAACAGCAGTTTTTCATCGGCCGGCTGAAAATCACTCATCGAATGAAGCACCACTTCATAGCCGTCGGCGTATTCAATCACCTTGTAATGAATTTCATGACCGTCACTGCTGTACGTCACCTGCGGCTGCGTTCTGCATTTGAATTCCACTAAAGCCACTGTCATCCACCCCCTCTACTTATTTATACCACAGTTTTTTCCGTTCGAGAAGCCACCTGCCCGTTTTTTCTGAAAGAATTTCCCTGTCCGCGAGCGAAAAGCTCCTCCTGCGGCTCTCTCTGCCAGTTCTCCCCTTGTTTCTTCTATATAATAGAAGCAAAAAGCACCCTCTCAGATCGAGGGTGCTTCAAAATCCCGTAGTAAATTCTCATACGCTTTGTTTACTTCGCCGTCCGTGACGTCCTGCACAGTTATTACCAGGCGTTTTCTTTCCTCCGGCTGTTTGCTGGTCAGATAATCGATACCGATCTCCCATAACCATTCCGGCACGTTTTCTTCCTTTAAACTTGCTTCAGCTGCCATCGCCGAGGTAGTCACCTGGACGAGCAGCTCCAGTTCTGTTTCGTGATACACTTCGAGCGATTCACCGGCAAAATGGAGCGGGCGTACCCGGTAGCCTTTCCAGCCTTCCCGGGAAAAATCCGGTTCCTGTGGCATAGTCATCCTCCTTAGATCCGATTTTTAATGAAGGGATTAAGACTGTTCCTGAAGCGCGCTGCTTCCTTCAAGCTCTATATTTTCCTCATCCGCCCGGGTGATGTACACCTGGCCGCCAAAATGAAAGCCTTCCCCGGTCCGGAAAAACAAATCCAGCGCGGGAGAAGCGCTGTTGAATGCCTGATAGAAAAATTCTTTGTTTTCACAGTCCATAATGGACACTGTCCAGCGCTCCAACGGTCCTTCTCCTGCGTAGAGCTTGCCATCGTTTATATGAATTACTTCATTTGTAGTAACTGTTTTAATAGATTCCAGCGTTAATGTCGGCATTGCATCCTCCTGGGTTTTATGGTTGCTGTCTGCTTCCATTCCCGTCCCAGGCGGTGGTTCAATCTTCAAATTTCTTCGCATTCACCAGCGTCTATGAAAAAAGGCGGCTGGTTTAACACCGCCCGCCGGATACGTTCAGGTTATTCATCTACCTGGCGCTTATATTCTTCAAACAGCTCCCGGCCTTCTTTTGTGATGGCAATGCCGCTGTAGACCGCCTCTTCCTTTTCCCCGGAAGCGTCGGCGTACGTGACGTAGCCGTGCTCGACAAGCTCCTGGAAACGATCCTGCTCGATTTCATCCACCGGCGACCATTCCGCTCCAATTTCTCCCCGTTCCACTCTTCCGGCCAGCTGGGCCATCGCTTCTTTTCTTGGACTCATGTTTTTCTCTCCTTTCCAATCATCGATCTTCTTTTCACAGCTATAATCCCCTATTTTACGCGTATTAAACGTCCATCGGGAGGCCAGCTATATAAAAAACGAACGGCAGCCCCAGCTGCCGCCCTCGTTCCAGGCACTCGCTACACCTGCACCAGTTCGTCAAGGCCGTCCAGGTGGCAGTGCTTCTTATCGCTGCCTTCGATATTCTTAAATTGAACGAGCCCCTGGTACTCCGCTTCTTCAGTTTTGATCCGGATGCTGATGCTGTCTCGGCCGGTAAATTCCTCGGAAAATTGCTGCTCGACATTATAAATGGCGATCGTCCAGGCACTTTCTCCGATTCGATCGGGATCAGATGTTTCCAGATACAAGTATGCCGATTCAAACTGCAGTGCCGATTCGTCCAATATAATTTCGTTAATTTCCTGCGTTTCCTGTTTCATGTTTGTCGCCCCTTCACTCTAATAGGTGCTGCCGGTCCATCATTTTTCTCGCTTCCTACTATGCTATTACACCTGGATGCCGGTTTAAAACCATCAACTCGAAGCACCCGGCTCACTCTTTCCACTTGTGAACAATATAAAAAGCAACCGCCGGCACCGGAAACTGGGTTAACCCCCACAGGCTCCACTTCCATTTGGGTTTTCCTTGTTTTTCCGCTTCCCGGTAAAGCCACCAGGCCTGCAGAAGCAGTAGCGGCAGCAGCAGCCAGGCAGAATTTCTTTTCTTTTTCATAAACATCTTCCTCTCTAACAAAAATGGGAGGTGCTCGTCTCATTATACTACGCCCGGGCTTTTAAACGCCCGTATCAATAAAAAAACCGGACTTTATCAAAAAGTCCGGCCCGAGCCCGGGTAATCACAGGCCCGTCCAAAAGCTGCCCAGTAAAAAGCAAAGCTGTTTTACATATTGTCCTTATCCTTCCAGTGTTCATTCAGCACCGGGAGATCGCTCACCACGGATATAATCCGTTCATTTTCCCGGAAATTACGTATACCGCCCAGCAGTTCTTCTTCGGTGTTAAAAATATGTTTCTCCCTGTCCGGAAACATTTCCTTAATGTCTTTTTCCGTCCCTACGAATACTTCGTTGCCTTGTTCATCGATTACATACGAAAATTGAGAGATAACACAAGCTCCTTTCAACTTCTGTCCCGCCCAAAGCATAACACTCCTGCACCCCCTTGCATAGGAAATGCCAGGCAGCCATCACCATCCGCACACAATCCCTGCTCCAATAGATAATCCGTATCCGTAAAGCAACAACCATGCCTTGTCTTAAAAATAAAACATTAATCAAACTACACAAGCAACAAATCATCAACATATTCAACACACCAATGTGTATATAAAATAAAACACCAGTAAAAATTGTTTAGTTTCAGCTACTTGGCGCCTGGATATAAACTACGGCTAATACAAAATATACGTGTTTCCATGGAGAGTCATTGTTTTCTGGTCGAAGGGCACATAAATCCGGTCATACTTTGGGGAAAACGAGCTGTCGTCGAGCGCATGTACGTCAAACACCACTCCCTCATCGGTTTCCCACGTCAAACAGTGCAATAGACTGCCTTCATCGCTTAACAATACCTGAACATAACGAACGTGACGGTTAACATACACGACAGCCATCGTTCTTCCCCCTCTCTTTAATAATACTCCAATTTCAAGTAATAAAGTACTATTATTTTTCAATTTATGAATTTTATTTTATGATTCTTTTTAACCTGTCACGGGCTTCGGAAATTATTTTAGTGTATTAAATTTGAAACATTAATGACTGTTTATTATTGTATATTTTTAAACAAAAATTAAAAGCGACAATTTAATAACACAAAAAACAGCCGAAATATATCGGCTGCCACTGTTGTTTTTATTCTTCAATATAAGGAAGCAGTGCTTGCTTAAATAAAAGCGACACTTGTTCTTCATCAAATGCCATGCCTGTTTCTGTTTCCCACCTGCATGAATTTAAATCTTTCAAATAAGCGCTGCGGGGCCGGACGTCACTGACGTTGTAGGCAGAGTCATTAATGCGGATTTTAAAGCTCATTTCCAGAAAACCTTTGCGGGTGAAAATGTCGCCGGACTCAACAATGAGCTCGGAAACCCCGTAAAAATATTTCACATGCTTGTGGCCTTTAACCTTTTCCACTTTTAAATCCGACCGGCCGTTGATGGTGCCCATTAATTCATCAAACATGCCTCTCAGCTGCTCCGAGCAGTCACGTATGCTTTCCATCTGCTTTTCTTCCTCCACCGTGGACGCGTTTTTTTTGTTCTGCCGTGCGGTGCTTGATAATTGGTGAATCCAGTTGTCCATGTGCGGCTCCTCCTTTTATCGCAGAAATTTCATTTTGCTGTTAACGTCATCATCGAGCGGGGCATAGGCGCCTTCGATGTAGTGCCACTTGATCAGGAATTTTGCACGGACGAACTTTTTCTCGCGCTGGGTCTGCAGCAGCTTTTCTCCGTCATCATTTTCATCAAGCTCGGCTTCTATTTCGTGCTCGATCCATACTCCCATTTCATCAATGGAATCTATTTTTACGATAATAAATTTTTCCATGCTTTTAGGAGGAAGAATCAGATTCAGCACTTTGTCTTCCTTCGCTATATCCGCAAGCGCGATCCTGATATTTTTCCCTATTGAATTATGAAATGACATAGTTGCCTCCTATAAGGTTTTTTTAACCGCTGATCAGTACCCGTTGTCCTCAAATTCCTTCAAAAGATTTTCGTAGGAAGTAATCAACGTCCCGTTTTCCATATCTGCTTCTGTAATAACCATCCGCTGGCGGTCGCCAGGATTATTGTTTTCCAAATAATCGATGCCAATGTCCCACAGCCAGTGCAGCATATCGTCCGCGTCCGGGCGGTGCGGTGATTCCACCGCCTCGTCGGTCATCTGTATAAGCAGCGCCAGGCCGTCGAAATCCAGTATCTCTATGGAATGTGAAGCGTTCAGCGCATTCGGGAAAAACGGGCGGTATTCGGGATGCTCATAATACGTGTCCATAAAAAAATCCTCCTTTCATACTCAGGCGGCAGAGGCGGGCTGCCATTTTTGCCATTGAAAAAGCACCCCGCCCGGGATGCTTATTAGTATTTGCTAATTTTCCCCTGGCCTTTGATGACGATATTTCCTTCTGCTTCTTCGTTATCGGTTTTGGAGGCTTTGCCCTTGCCTTCGTACTCCACCAGAGCGTTATCTTTCATGCGGAATTCGTTTCCCTGATCGGAAAACAGCTCCATGCCGCCGGTGAAATTAATCAGCTCTGCCTGCCATGTATTGTCATCTTCGATCGTTAGTATGCCGCTTTCTATTGGAATTTCTCCTCTTTTATCGCACGTGATAAACTGAAATTCTACTTTTTCCATTTCTCATATGCCTCCTCCGTAAGCTGTAGGATAGTAGGGCTTTGTTCTGCCGTTCTTCCTAATGCTTGTCTTTCCCTGTTCCGGCAGAATTAAAAACCTGAATCATGCTTTTTGGAATTGAGCAGATGTGCCTGACAGCAGCTCGCTCTGCTACAGTTTTTTCGCCCAGACGATCGTATCGTGGACAGCTCTGGCCTCGTGGCGCAGATCGTTGCTTTTTTTCATTCTGTCGATCCTCACAAGTACGGTAGCGGCATGGAGCTTTCCCTCAAACCGCTCCGACAGCTCGTCTGCTACCTTCAGTTCATGGGATTTTCCCCGGTCCTTCAAATAGTCGACAATCAATTTGTCCAACTGCTTTTTCTGCTTTTTATTCACGTCCCTGCCTCCTTTAAAATACGTTTCATGGTCGTTAATCCCTTTTACCCGCTTTTACTGCCGTAGTAATCATTTTGCTGATTAGTTAACATAATTATATTATGGAAATAAACCCATAAAGAGCGCCCCTTTTAAAGAGACGCTTCGGAGCTTTACAGTCGTTCCACGAGGGCGACGACTTCTGCCGCTTCCGTATTTTCTCCAAACATCGTGTACTCAATATCGATCACCCTGAATTTTTCATCCGGCTCCAGAGCCACCGTTTCACCGATGCGGGGAATAAAGCTTGTTCTCTGTTCCTTTCTGATCTCGTTTTCTCCCTGTACAGCTAATTTAACGTTTGCCTCATCCATGCGGAGGAAAGGCTCCTTTCCGTTCGTGATTTTATTGTGCCAGCCATTCGCGTGCCTGCGCCTTTTCCGCCTGCCGGAAATACTTTGTCTCAATTCCGGGCAGGAGCGCCCCAAATGCTTCTGCTGCTTTTATGCCCTGTTCATCACTGACAAACGCCATTTTTTGAAATTCCTTTATGCGCCGCAGCCACTTCAGATCTTCGCCTATTGCCTGAAGCGTCATCCCTTTCCAGTCAGTTACCATCACCAGCAGATGAATCGGGGTGTCGTCCTGCTTGACGGAGTGAAACCATTTACGAAACGTGTCGTAGTCTTCTTCTGTCAATTTCCCGCTTATTTCAATCTCCATGAAATGATCCGTTTCAGCAGCGGTAACGCTCAGCATGTTTAAGCACCTCCCATGCGTATTTACCGGTTGAATTCCCTGCTGCTTCCGGACTTAATCGGCCAATGTGTAATTTACCGTCCCCGGCAACAGGAAAACACCTGTATAAACGAGAAGTAGACAGTATATCCGATAAACTCAGGAGGAGGCAGATTATGCATACAATGAACGTTATTTTGGTTGCTGTAGACGGCTCCAGGGAAGCAGGTCATGCGTTTGAGGCGGCGCTTCCGATTGCCAAAGCCCAGGGATCCCAGCTTGTAATTACCCAGGTGATCAATCAAAATGCCCACCGGCCAATGAGTAACTACGACTCTTCAATTATCGGCGAAGCAGAAAACGAAGCCCGCCAGCGACTCGACCAATACAAAAAGCAGGCGGAGGAATTCGGTGTTATAGACGTTGTGGCTGACATTGAATACGGCTCGCCGAAAATAACGATTCCGAGCGAGGTGGTGCCAAAATACCACGTCGATTTAATCGTGACCGGCGCTACCGGTTTAAACGCCGTCGAAAAACTTTTTCTCGGGAGCGTCTCCGAGCATCTGACAAAAAATGCCGGGTGCAGCGTAATGGTAGTGCGGCCCTAGGTTTTGTAAACGCTAAAAACCCCGGTGCCTGCCGGGGCACCGGGGAATTCAAATTGCTACAGGCGGCATATGTCACTTGAGCAGAGATTGTGCAGCGGGCAGTTGCACTGCCGGCGCAGGTAGAGCATATCGTGAATAACAATGAGGCCGTTCTCATAGGAGAGTACGCCTGCTTTTTTCCATTCGTTCAGGCAGCGGTTCACGCCCTCCCTCGACAGACCGATGTGTTCCCCGAGCTCGGCGTTGGTAAGCTTCAGCTGCAGCACGACAGTACCATTCTCGCGGGCGGCTCCGTATGTCGTGCTGAGCCGGATCAGCGTGGAAGCGAGCGCCCCGTTTTTGCCGTACAGCAGCAGATCCCGGAATTTTGACTGCTCCTTTAGCGTATTGCTGCCCATCCACCGCATCATTTTCAGGGAAAAGGCGCCGGAGTCTCTGATCAGCGCTTCGATTTCCGTTTTTTTGATCACGCCGACGGTGCTGGCGGCGGCAACTTTGGCGGAAAAATCATGGCGCACGGCCTGGAGGCTGCCGTATTCGCCGGCCAGGTCCCCGCGTCCGAGCAGCGTGATCGTCAGTTCCTTTCCGTCGCTCGTGCCTTTTTGGATTTTCACGGTGCCTTCATAGAGAAAATAGAAATAATCCGAAGGGTCTTCTTCTCGATACAGGTACGTGCCGGCCCGTTTATGCGCCAGGTGCGTGCGCGCTTGAAAACGCTCAAATTCTTCAGGAGACAGCAAACTTGCAAAAGATCCGTCCGGGTTTTCGTGCACTGGAAGACTTTGAAGGGGCCTGCCCATTATTTCCATCTCCTTCAATAGTGTTACTATGATACTATCAAAGGGGATTTTCAAAAAATATAAGGGAAAACCCTTAATTATTTTTTCCTGTTTTTTTAACACTTCATGGTTAATTGCCTGGGCAGTAGTTCCCGAAGCGCCTGGCCGTATGAACGTCTAACCATGCATAAGAAGGTGACAGTATGACTGCGATCGTTTTAGTAAGCAGGCGTCCGATTTACCGCAAAGCGTTACGAGCGCTGCTGGACGAAGCTTCTGACTTTACCGTCACCAGGGAAAGCTCCGGCTGGCCGCCTGCAGATGCTTTTCCGCCCAGCAGCCCGCAGACAGTCTGCGTCGTCGATGCCGGTACGATATCACCGACTCCGGCTATCGCGAGCCGCCCTTTACTTCCGGCCGTGTTTTTAGTCTCCGGGGAGGAAACGCCTGCGTTCCTGCAGCAGGTATACGAACGCGCCTCCACCGGGTGCCTGCTGCACACCGATTCCCTTGAAGATTTATACGGGGCTATCCGGGCTGCCGCCCGGCGCACGCGCTACACCTCGGCTTCCTTCCACGCGCTGATGCAGGCCCAGCACCTGCCTGCTTCCGTCCGCAGCCCGAGACGGCTCTCCCCGCGGGAGTGGGAGGTTTTGTACTATATAGCGCTCGGCTACGCCAATAAAGAAATTGCCCATACACTCGTGATCAGTGTGAAAACCGTCGAAGCCCACCGCACCAACCTGATGGAAAAGCTCGCGATGAAAACGAGAAAGGAACTGGTGGAGTACGCCTACCGGGCGGGGCTGATCCATTCCGGAAAATAGCTTACTGCTCTCTGTGCTCGAGCGGCTGCCGCACCACCAGTACGTCACAGATCGCCCGGTGCGCGATACCTTCTGCCACACTTCCAAGCAGCAGTCGCTCCGTTCTGTTCATGCCGGAGGCGCCGCTTACGATCAGGTCAATTTCATGCTGGATGGCATATTCCTGCGGAATAATCAGCTTGGCCGCCCCGTACAGCAGCGACGTCGTTACGTCTGCAACGCCGAGGCGCTCTGCTTCAGCTTTATAGTCCTCCAGCATTTTTCGGTCGTCGTCTTCGATCGTTCTTAGGATACGGGCATTCAGGGAGGTGGAATACAGCAGGTACGAGTTAAACACGTGTACGATAAACAGTTCTGCGCCTGTCTGGAGCGCGAGCTGGATGCCTTTTTCAAATGCCAGGCCCGCTTCCTCGGAGCCGTCCACAGCTACAAGAATTTTTTTGTACCCACCGGCGCTTTCCTTCCGGACGACAAGCACGTCCTCTCTGGCTTTCCGGAGAATGCCGCTCGACACACTCCCCATTACCAGCTTTTCCACGGTGCCCATCCCGGAGGCCCCGGTCACGATCAGGTCAGCGCCAAACTCCGGAGCAAGCTCTCTTGGCACCGCCGACTTGGGAGCGCCGGAGCGCAGCACCGTCTCCACCTTCGTCACGCCCCCGCTTTCGGCTTCAGCTGTAAACTGCTCCAGCATCGCTTCGTTCGTCTTTTTCGTTTCCTCCCAGGCGGATGGAACGTAATACTGAAACGCGCTGAAATCCCGTTCGTTCACCACGTGCGCCAGTACAAGCGTCGCCTCAAACCGGCCGGCAAGCATGACCGCCGTCCGGGCTGCCCGTTTCGCTTCGTCGGACCGGTCCACAGCAGCAAGAATGGTTTTATACATATCGCATCTCCTCTGTACGTTTATTTTCTATTATGTTTTCAGCCTTCAGGATAACGGCAGCTCCGCTTCCGAAAAATAATACGTCACCATGCCGCCCCGGTACGTCCGTTGCACCGTCTCAAAAGGCGCCACCCGCTCAATCCCGACAATTTTAAACGTCCGGTTCCCTACCGTGACAGCGTCCGCAAGCTCCAGGTCGATATTTAAAAGGCCCACCCGGGCATGCTTTCGAACATGTTCTTTCGTACCAATGTAGAGCACTTCCTCCCGGCGGCCAGGCTCGCTGAAAATGTACACAAACCGTATATACTCCTCTTCCCCTGCTGCTGTTGTACTTTCCCCGACATTTTCGTAGTGGTGCTTTTGCATGTGCAACCAGTCCTCCTTTATGTTCCCTCATTCCGCAAACGCTCTCATATTTACCACCAGTGTCTACATGACCCGGAAAATCCGCATCCCCGTCCGCCTCGGCTTCGCGTTCCCGGACGGGAGCGCTGCCTTCGTCGTTAAAGAGTAGTATTTCCGGAAGACGTGCAGCGTCCACTCCTCGAGGGTAAACACCGTCTTCCTGTCTTCGGGGAGCCTGCTGATGAAAGACAGCCCGTAAAAGTACCGCTTCATCTGCGCCGATGCCTGCAGCGACGGGGTATCAAGTGCGATAAAGACGGCGTGGTTCAACGTCCCGGGAAGCGCATGCTCTGTCATTAACGAGTATTCCTGCCACTCATACGTATGAAAGTAGTACACGTAAAAGGGCAGCAGGCAGGCGATTTCCGAATTGCCCTCCGCTTCTTTCGTTAATTCCGGCAGCGTACGCGGCACATCTCCACATTCATTCACCATTTCCTTCCGGGTAATATGCTTTAATCCATCCGTCATACCGAAACTCCTTTGTGCTTTATTTTCACAGCCGCTTCAGGCTGTAATAGTTTTTACTTATAACTGCTTATGAAACCAGTATAAATTGAAAAGTCCCGGTTGGATGTGAGGATCCTCACACGCAGGAAAGAAAAAATGAGCTAAACTATAGGTATACTAAAAAGCCAGAAGGGATTGATTGCAATGACGCTGCATTATGAACGCATCCTCGTGGCCCTCGACGGATCGGAGGAATCGGAATACGCCCTTCAAAAAGGGGTTGAAACCGCCCTCACCTGCGACAGCGCGCTCGCGTTCTGCTACATCATCGATTACCACAATATCCGCGAGCTCCGCCGGGGGTCGCCGGATCTGTTAAGCGCGTCGGAACGTATCGGCACCGATATTTTAAACCGGGCCAAACAAAGCGCTGAAGACCAGGGCGTGAAAAACGTGCTGACGTTTATGAAGGAAGGCCCTCCCAAAGCATTGATTTCCGGCGAAATTGCCCACGAATTCGGAGCTGACCTGATCCTGTCCGGGGGCTCCGGAGCCGGCACGTTTGAAAAGAGGATTTTTGGAAGCGTTGCCGCGAGCATCGTCCGCCATGCCTCCTGCGACGTCTGGATTGTTAAAAACGAAAAGCCGCCGGCGCCGTACCGCTCCGTGCTGATTGCCGTAGACGGCTCCGAGGTGTCTACCAGCGCCCTCTATGCCGGCCTCGACATTGCGAAACGGGAGAAAAGCCGGGTTCAGGTCGTATATGTGCTGAATACGCCGTTTATCTCCTCGGCCGAATACCATACTGAAGATATTATCCAAATGTACCAAGAACGCGGAAAGGACCTGCTTGAGGAATACCGCAGCCTGAGCGTCGGAGCCGGCATTTCCGCCATTGACTTCTCCGTCGAATACGGCGCACCGAAGGTAGTCATTCCAACCGAGGCCGCCAACAAATTCGAAGCGGACCTGATCGTCGCCGGTTCCTCCGGAATGGGACGCGCTGAACGCCTCTTTCTTGGCAGCGTTTCGGAGAGTCTCGTGCGGCGGGCTGCCTGTGACGTGCTGATTGTGCGAAACGACTATCTGCCGAAATAGTATTGGTTCCAGCCCCTGCGCTGCAAAGACGCAGAGGGCTTTTTCACTGTCATTTTATGACATAGGAATTTTCACGCGTGTATTTTTTTGCAGTTATATTCTGTTGCGCACAGACAACTAAATACACTGTCAGGTTAGTTATTTTCTTTTACTCTGCTTTCTTGTACACTATTACTAATACTAACAACCGCTACTTTTTTCATACATTACGTCCATCTATTTCCTGTTTATATGCTAACCAATTATGCAGCGGGGTGATTCTATTGAAAAAACCATTAACGCTTTTATCCTCCACCCTGGCGCTCACGCTCTTTCTCACAGCATGCAGTGAAGAGCCCGGCCAGGAAAGCGGCAACGAGGCCGCAGAAGAACAAGCGAGCGAGCAACCGGCGGAGAATGAACATACTACAGACCCAAAAGAACAGGCAGAAGAAAATAACGGAAATGCTGATGGACAGGAATCCTCCGGCCGTAAAAATGACGACACGACAGAAGACAATCAGCAACAGGAAGACGCTTCGAACGAGGAAGATGCCAGCAGCACTGAAGAAGCCACCACCGAAAGTACATCGTCCGACAGCAGTGCTGCAACAAAGGAAGACAGCGAAAGTACCGAAGAAGAAGCATCGGCAGACACATCTTCCGCCTCTGATGTTGAAGACACCAACGCGACAGTAACCAACGTCGTCGATGGAGATACAATCGATGTAGAATACGAAGGCGGCGAGGAACGCATCCGCCTCATTCTCGTCGACACTCCGGAAACCAAACACCCGCAGATGGGCGTGCAGCCGTTCGGACCGGAGGCTGCGGAATTTACGACTAGTGAGCTGGACGGCAAAGACGTGCGGCTCGAGCTCGGCGTCGAGGAGCGCGACTATTACGGCCGGCTGCTTGCCTACGTGTTTGTGGACGGGGAAAACTTCAACCAGCAGCTGATTGAGGAAGGACTCGCCCGGGTAGCCGTCTACCCACCAAACACGGAGTACCTCGACGAATTTGAAGCTGCGGAGGCGGACGCACGGTCGGCCGGCATCGGCATCTGGTCGATCGATGATTATGTAACCGACGACGGCTACGAGGAGCAGGACGGTGACGAAGAAACTTCCGAAGATCCCAGTGACTCGGAAGACTCCGGCTCTTCCGGCAGCGAAGAATCCTCTGAAGACGTGTATTATGACAACTGCGGTGCGGCCCGCAATGCAGGGGCCGCCCCGGTCCGCGAAGGTGACCCGGGCTACGGCAGCCATCTCGACCGTGACGGAGACGGCGTCGGCTGCGAAACGTAAATAAAACGAAAAAAGCAGGCCCCGGCAGCGCATGCCGGGCCTGCTTTCTATTGCTGCTGCCGTATTAACTTACCCCTGCGGCAGCACCTCCACGTAGTTTTCATGCGTCGTAATATACGTACCGGAGATGAGCTCAAACAGATCCGAGCGTTCCTTCATCGGGACGCGGCGTTCGATCGTAAACACCTCGCCCTCCGTGACTTTTCCCGCTACGGCACCGCTGTCCCAGGACGGTTCGCTGCGGTAATTCACCTGGCTGGCGACCACCCGCAGCAGGTCTCCCTTTCCGCCTACATTGGTGAGCGGGGCTGCGGTACTGTCGACGACACGCCGTGCCCCGACGTAACGGGACTGCCAGTAGTCGCGCGTCGAATCGGCAAACGCCACGCCGGTGGACCCCTGCGCCCCTAAAAACGTCTGTCCGTCCACGTAAAAGCCGACATGGGTCACTTCATTATGGTTCAGATCCTCTGAGCGGGTGTCCTTCCAGAACAAGAGATCGCCGGTCCGCAGATCCTCCTCCGCAATAGGCGTCCCTGTTTCCGACTGGCTGGCTGCGGTCCGAGGAATAATTTCCCCGGTTACATACTCGATCACGTAGCGGACAAAGCCGCTGCAGTCAAACGTATCCGTGCCGTCGCCGCCGAATTCATACGGCGTGCCGAGATGATCCTCCCCGTACGTAATCAGCTGATGCCCCAATGCTTGTGCCAATGCTCATCATCCTTTCCTGAAGCGAATAGGTGCCGGCTTTTTGCCGCCCTGTACAGTAAAGGAACCCGGGCCTCCTTTTTTACAACCATCCACCGAAAATTTTTTAATCGATGAAAAAAGCACCCGCCCGCAGGCAGATGCTCGCTGTTAAATAAAGTTGACGCTGACGCTGGTTACTTTTTTGCACTCCACTTCGGTGTTGAACCATTCGCTGAAGGCCTCGGACATTTTCAGGTCCTGCTTTTTGCCTTTTTTCAGCTTTTCAATAATTTCATCCACGCTCGGGGTCTCGTTGGACTTCGGCACAATCAGCCGGTCCCCGTCTTCGATGAAAAAGATAATAGATGTATACATAACGATCCCTCCCAAATTTATAACACCGCCACCTATTTTACATTTAATCCGGGGAAACGACCACCGGGGAGAATAAAATTACGCCGGCGCGGTCATATTTGTCCCGCCCGGTGACGGTCCCAGCTGCACACGAACAGCTCCTCCGCATCCCACAGGTCGCTTTCATGATGCCACCCCGACCGGACCGGGGTGAATTTCGCGTAGTACCACTGCGGCCCTTTATGGCGGTTTTGAAGTATCACTTCGCCCCACTGCTGCCTCGCCTCGCTGAATACGCGCGTTCCCGGTTCATAATACATCGCCATCGCCCCTTTACGCTTTATTTTTCCACTGCATGCCCAAAAGGCAGCTTCCGGACACCTTTGACAACCCCCTCCTCGAATTCCCTGTGGTACAATAGGCTTAACAAATCACGGGAGGCAGGACACGATGGCTTCGATAATTGCTGCTTTCATTGTCATTTACATCGGCTGGGTGACTTATGCCAGACAGAAAAAGGAAAAGCAGGACTGACCCCGGAGCTTTGCCGTTTCACGTTGAACATGAACGAAGATACCGTCCCAACAGGTCCAGGAGGGGATGCTCGATGGGAGTCTTTCTGATTAGTGTCGATTTAATCAACAATACGAAAACCAGCAATTATGACAACCTGTTTGATTTGATTACCCAATTGGCCAATCACGATAAAGCAAGACTGGTTACCCGGAACGTCATCGTGTTTGAAAGCCTTCGGGAGGCTGCGGAAATCCGTCAGGCGGTGGATGCGTTATTAAAAGGGTTAAAAATCAGCAACGAAATTTCCAGGTATCATTTCATTATAAGTAAAATCGATGAGCTGGAATTCAAATCGAAGGAAGCATATTTTCTAAAAAAGATAAAACAGGACAATCACCTGTAATTGCAGAGGGGTATGCCGAGTATCCAGGGGGGAATTTCATGCAGAAAAAACATAAATGGCGCCGGCTGCCCGGGTTCCGGTCCGGTGCAAGATGGAAGGCTGTTACGGCTTTCATGGTTTACCTGGGTCTTTTGATTGGTATCGCCGCAGCGTTATTTGCGGGCACCCCAATAAATGACCCCGGCGAGGAGGAAGCTGCCCCTGCAGAAACAGAAGCGGCCAAAGATAATACGGCGCTAAAAAGCTGCAGCGACTTCGAGGACGATCAGCAGCTGTATGCCTACTGGACGGAGCACAAGTTCAGCTCTGAGAATGACCCGGGCGGCCTTGATTCGAATCATGATGGCGTGCCGTGCGCCGTTTTATCCGAAAAGATGGAGGATGAGTTCACGGCATACGAAAAAGAACAAACCGGGGGAGCCTCCGAACTGGACATTCCTTCCTATACGCTGCACAAGGGCGAAAATACTAATTACAATGACACTGTTTATGTAAATTATTATGTGATTCCGGACGCAGCGCCCACTTCCATTGATGAAACTGTTATCGACACCATCAGTGACGAAGTGATCATGGACATAAAGAAAAAAGAAGAGTTCCATCTGCTGACGATCAACTTTGTCGACGCCAAAGAAGCGATCGATTACGGCGGGTATGTTTACGGGAAAACAGATTACTTTCCTCACGGAGACATTGAGGCGGCCGAAAACGATGAGCCCGGAGACTACAGCAACCACGAAATCGACACAGTGTATGGCTCCATTAATAACGAAGGACTGCCGAAGCAGGAGGAAAACTACCCGACAGACAAAGAACTGGACATGTATTTTTACTGGGCCGGGCCGGCGTACGGGCAAAGTACTGATTCGGGCAACAGCCCGGTGGAAGCCACCGCAGACAAATTCAACGTTTCCAAAGAAACGGTCGAGCAGGCTGTTCAAAAAGCCAGCAATCGTTAACAGCGCCGTCTGCAGCAGACAGAAACTTCTTTTAATATTTTTTATATTATTTCTATCCAAGGACTCATTAATGAATACTGTTCATCCGATAAAGTGCTTGTGGGATGAATATTTCATCCCGCTCCTGAGCCTGGCCCCGTATTCCCCGCGGGGCCCTTTTTTATAACAGGATAGGCTCAATTTGTAAAAAAGGACTATTGCCTCGTGATTTTATGATGAAAGCGCTTTATTATAGAGCATGTACCACTTTTCTCATATCCTCTTCTTGGTGGAAGATGATAGTACATGGCGAAAGCATATCCCCTCAGCTAGCTCTGTGTGCGCACAGAGCCTTTTTTAATTCTACACAAAAAGGCAGCCCGAACAGGACTGCCGGCTTGTACTCACTATTCCAATAGATAGCTTTGAAAGGTATACGCCAGGATTTTGTCCAGATCATTCTGTTCCAGCTCTTTGCCGCCCGGGGCATCAATCTTCCATGTGCTCTCCTCTGTATTTAATGAATACAATGCTTCAAACGGCTTTTCCCCGCCTGCAATTTCCGTGTTATGCCGATTGGTCTGGAAAACGGCTTTTGCAGTGCATTCGCCGGTGGGACTTCTGTCAAATTCCACCCGAAGATTCGTCGGCTCCTCCGCAGTATTGGTGTGATCCTCGCCGCCATATTTATATATGACAGCCGCTTCGCGAGCCGCCTTTGTTTTATTCACAGGCACGTTATGATCGTTTTCGAGCGTATCGCTGGAACGGTTCAGTCCTTGTTCGAGCTCCTCTATCTTTGCATTTATTTCTTCCTCGTTCATTTAAATCCCTCCTGCTGCTAGTAGTGGCCACTATAGCCTTTAACCGCCAGGGGGAAACCTTTATTTATTACAAACTAAAAAGCACCCGCCCTGGAGGCAGATGCTTTACTGGATTCATGCTTTTATGTGCTGATGTCGACGTATTCCACTGTATTCTCGCCTATGCCGTCCACTTTCTTAGCACTTATATGACCCTCGGCAATCAGTTCGTCAAAGGCTTCTTCTTCCCGGCCCAGTGACGCTTCAATTGATTGTCCTTCTTTAACCGACTTTGCCTGCTGCAGTAAGTGTTCCTTCAGTTCATCCATACAAAAGACCTCCTTTATTAATAAGTGATCCAGATACCTGAACTAATGGATTGGGATTAATATTCCCACATTCCAAAAGCATAAAACTTATAGCGATAAAAGATGGAGTGGATGCCCCAAAATCCAAAAATCATTTTAGTTAAATTTATAGCCCTCCCTACAGGCTTTCCCCAACCCAAAATGATGCCCACACTTCATTTATTTATTTCTTTCCCCTCCCCTTAAAGGAATTTATACAAAAAGCATGAAGATATAAATAGTAGTATTATAAATAAACGAATGCTTTTGTATTTAGTACAGGCTGGAGGGATTCGGTGCAAAAGAAAATGATGCTGCTCATCCTGGGAGTTTCTGTCAGTATTTTTTCTGCGGGGTGTAGTCTGGGGGAGAATGCTTCCCCGGAGGAGGAGAACAACGAGCAGGAAGCCTCTGAAGAACCATACAGTAATAATACAGAGGAAAGCTCTGCCCCGGAGGAATCAGTGGCCCAGCCTCCTGAAGAAAGCGATTTCGACGAGAATTTAAAGAACGCAGCTGAGCCGTATTACGAGGGGATGCAAGAAAACACCCCTATCGTGATAGAGGGAAAGATCACTCATGAATATTCGCCCGGTGAGAATTTTAACCCTTACGACGAACGCGTTTATAGAATGTATGCACCTTCAGGGGAGAAAAATACTTTTTTAGTCACAGCCCCAGAGGACAGCTACCTGAAGGTGGGGGTAACCATAGCGGTGTACGGCGGCTTCGATGGTTTTGCTCCTGATACGGAAGTCCCGCTGGTTTTGGGAGACGTTGCGGAGGATAGTGATATTGAGATTGAAAACGAGCCGGCGCAGGACAGCCAGCTTGAAACGTCAGAATAAAGAATATTGAGTAAAAAGTATTACAATGTATGAAAAAAGTATGAAAAAATAATTGCCAATTGATAGTGCCAATGGTAAAATTAACCTCGTTTCATTACATATGTAGGAGGTTCAATTTTATGGGAAAAATGTTTAAAGGCTGTTTGACAGGCATCGGCGCCCTCGTCTTGGTGGTCATTATTATTATGATCATTGTGATGGCTACTGGCGGAGACGGAGAGGAATCGTCTGGCGACAGCAGTAACAATGAAAGTTCTTCAGAAGAAAGTAACGCGTCAGAAGATGGAGGTTCTGAGGAAGAAACGTATGGCACCGGTGAGGAAGTTCAGGTTGGAGACGTGACTTATGTCATTAATGGCATGGAAACGACCGAAACAGTAGGTTCTGATGGCTTAGAAACAGAAGCTGACGGTACGTATATTCTTGTCGATGTAGAAATCACAAATAATGGTAGTGAAGCTATTACTGTAGACGAGTCTTACGTGAAATTACTAAGCGATGGTAATACCTACGAGCCAGACTCTGAAGCTTCTGGTTATGCTAATGAAGACGGTATGGGATTGTTCTTAGAGCAAATCAATCCTGATTCTACTTCTAGCGGCGTGATCGCCTTTGATGTAAATGAAGAAGTCGCTGAAGCAGATGATCTTCAAGCGCAAGTTCAAGAAGGTATTCTTGGAAGCAATTCTGCAACAGTTAATTTGACCGAATAAATTAGGGTCTTACTCCAACAGAAAAATTATTTGCTAATACAAAAATCCCTGCAGCCATAGTGACTGCAGGGATTTCGTTATTTCAATGCATACATGCGATGATCTCCTCTATCCCTTAAATTTCTTCACCCGCCATTGATAAACAAGTTTGATTATTAAAGCTATGATTAGCGGAATTGCAGAGAACGACGTAGCTTTCCAATTGGTGGAATCAAATATAAAATTCAAGCTGAACATAATGAAAAAGAGTATCAGGAAGATATATACGGTGTTTGTAATAATTCTGTTGATGCGTACCAGCCTTGGTGTTTCCTCCTCAGAATTTTCCTGGTAGTGCGGAGCTATAAATAATCCAATGATAATCCCTCCGATAGTATGACCGGCAACAAAGGTTTCATCGAACTCCCCATCGAATATGTAACCCACAATAATACTAATAACAAGAAACGTACTGCCGTAAAGCGCCGTAAGCCTGATCCTTCTTTTCATGAAACCACCCCACTATATATTCATCTATCCCCTAATTTTTGGATGGCCTAACTCGATTTTAATTGAATGCCTCTTTATCATCGATTTATTTCTTCGCTTATTTAAATTTCTGAGAAACACGAGTTTTAGAACCGTAAAAAACGGCAATTCCTTTTTCATAAGAACATAATGAAAGGAAGGTTAAAGATGTTTCAAATGATGATTCCCGTCGTTATTCTGCCTCCCAGAAATAAATAATTTTACATTCTGTTTGCTAAAATAATAAAAAGATTTAACATACGTTTTTATCAGTTCACCTATAAATTATGCTTCCATCGCCAGTTTCTGCCTTTCAAATTTCCGTTCCGCTTCTTTAAAGCGCTCCAAGTTCCTTTGCACTCGCTCCCTTCGCAGCTGTTCTTCCGCTTCGTTCAGTTTTCTCCCATGCATTACAACCCCGCACGCTGGCATCATTTAATACACTCCTTTGAGTCGGTAGTTTAAGTCATTCTTCGGCCCGGTGATCGTCACCAGGAAGGATTTACACATCTGCACGATTCGGGACGCGAGCGCGTCATCCACCTCCACGAGCTCTTCCATGATCAGCTCGGTGGAAACGAGAATCGGCAGATGATTTAGATACCGGTGATTAATCACGGCGTACATCTGCTCAATCTGCCAGGCCGTCGCCCGCGGCACCCGCTCGTGCCCGTCTTTCGTCCACTGCTTCACCGGCTTGAACAAATCATCGATAAACAGCACATCCGCCTTTTTCAAGCGCTCCATTTTCCGCTCCAAAAGATTAAAGTCGTCCCGCAGGTCGTTGAACCCTTCCACGTAAGGAAAATACTGAACGGATACGCCCTGCTGCTGTCCGCCCTCCTCCTCGAGCTTTTTACGCTGCATCAGGTTGTTGCTGAGCGCCGTCAAAATATGCGTTTTACCGCAGCCCGGAACCCCCATGATCAGCATGCTGTTCTCCCGCTGCTTCCGGAGCTCCTGGTAAGTGCTGTAGTAGGCGAGCGCGGCTTCTTTCATACTCGCTACCTGCGGATCCACGTTATCGGTCTGAAACTGCCCGAAGGTGACGTTTCGGAAGCTTTCAGTGATCTCACTGAATTGAAGCAGCCGCTGCGTCCGGCGCTCGCGAATACATGAGCAGATAACCCATTTTTCGACTCCTTCCACCTTTTCCAGCCAGCCGGTCTGGTCTTTACATACCGGACACTGGTAATCAGCTTCCCGGCCGGTACCATCCGTTACCGAGAGTGGATTGCTTTTCATTTCCGCTGATTTCTTTTCGAGACTGGCGAGTACCTCTTGCATGCCTTGGGCTGCTTCTTCCATGTCGGCGTGCCTCCTTCTGCTGTTTTTTCGTTTTTTCGTAGTTCTCTACATCATCAAGTGTGCGACATCCGAACCGCTGCCAATCATTCAGGATCTGCTCAGCGTATTTCAGGCTGCGTCCGCCCTGAAGAATGGTGATCTCTAAGGCCCGAAGCACAACCTCCGGGGAAAGCGCCTCACCCCAATCATCCAGCCGCTCCCGGTGATAGGCTGTCATTATTCCGCTAAAATTCTCTTGGTAAAACGGAACAACGCTGACGAAGGCCTGTCGACTACTGTTTAATTCATTTGTGGAATTCAACTGCAAATCATCTGTTATGGAATCCGACACTTTGTCCGAATCCGGGTTAGTGACAGACTGTTCGGATGGATTTGCACATTTTGCCGTAATGGAAGCAAGCATTTTGTCGTAATCCAGCGCATAGTGCAGCGTTGGTGCCCCGTTCGCCTTTTTCAGCTTGGTGGTGACCAGCTCTTTGTTGACCAGCTTATCGATCGACCCTTTGATTTTGCGCCGGGTTAATCCCGTTTCTGCCTCCCATTCCCCGTAGCTTTTATAAAAGAAGCCGTCGGTACGCTTCGTTTTGTCAGCGTAGAACACAAGCTGATTTAAAACGAGCGCCGTATTCAGATCGCCCTCCAAATATTCGATAAAGATACGCGGCACCGTGATGATGCTGTCCTGCCCGCTCATTTTCTTCATGATGGCCCGCAGTTCCTGATGCTTGCTCACGCTTTTCACCTCTTTATAAATTTCAAAGAAAACGTTTATTTTTCGTCTTCTCCACGTTGTATATTGTCTGGAAGGTTCATTTCGGGGGACGAAAAATTATTATATAAGGTGAACTTTTTTATAACTGCTTCATACGACCTTCCTGCAATTGAACACAAAAAACCCGCTACTCGGTTTCGCAGCGGGCGTCTCCTGCCTTTTTCCACATCGCATCGATGATGGGTAATTCGCTCAGGCGGGTGATGATATATTCTTTTTGGCGGTACGTTTGAATGCTGTGAAATAATTCCTCTTCGGTATCAAACGAGTAAATATCTTCTCCGTAATACGCATTGACGATTTCCTTGTACGCTCCAATGAGAATTTCATTGGTTTTTCCGCGTTTAATGTAAGCAAAGTTGCTCATTTTATCACCTTCTGCTTACACACTACCATAGTATTCTAACTTTTCATAATTACATTTATTTTAC
This sequence comes from Marinococcus halophilus, assembly GCF_900166605.1. Classification (NCBI taxonomy): domain Bacteria; kingdom Bacillati; phylum Bacillota; class Bacilli; order Caryophanales; family Bacillaceae; genus Marinococcus; species Marinococcus halophilus. Next base: position 1,471,008 of record NZ_FVZD01000006.1, on the reverse strand, counting down.
AAAGTTCGGCTTCTCCAGCTGTTGCTGCAGCTCCTCCACACGCTCGGTGTATTCATCGTGCGGAACCTCACCTTTATCGTACTCTTCCTCCAGCGCCAGTTTCTCCGTAATCAAATGTGCTTTATTCATTTTTTATCATCCCTTATTTTTTTATGTATCCTTCTCTACCTCTTTATACAGGGGAAGCAAACGTCTAAATGCGTATTTGGGATGAAAGTCATGTAAAAAACAATGGGCACACTAAGACTTATAAATTCTTTGCTAATTTTATGTTTTATGGAGAATTTCCTCAACGCATAAAAAGTTCTCCAAAGCGTTACAATTATAATAGTGACTTATATCTTTACAAAGCCTGGTAAATGAACTCCTTCTTCCATGATTGGGATCACAGCTAATGACGTTTCTTCTTTTGTGAGCACTACAGAGTTGCCGTTAAACCTCGTTACCTCATATACTTTTCCACTGTCCCTATCGCGGTACGTATCTCCTACTTGAATTTTTTCTGTCATTTTAATCCCCCCTAAGGTAATAGTCTTGCCATTCTATAAGTTTAACTTTCGTTAATTCTAGAAGATTTCCTTCTATTTTTTTACATTAATTTATAAAAAAGGATGACCATAAAAGCGTAAGGTTACCAATAAGCAGCTGCATCCCCCTTCAATCAACTGAGGCACGTTTAATTTCTCCCTCCGTCAGTTGCTGCTTCTTCTCCTGCCGTTTCTTTTTCATAAATACCTCTTAACAAAAAAGGAAGACATCAAATCACAGCGTTGCGTCGTCGTTCAATGTCCTCCAGTGGGCTGGTAGAATTTCACCTTATAGTTTTTCAATTTCTTGAGTTATATTTTGTTCAAGTTCTTTACGTCTTGTAATTAGGGACGTTTTATAAAATGAAAATATAATATAAAACACAAAAAACCCTCCAGCCATTGCGGCTGAAGGGTTTTTTCGATTTTAGTACGTGGAGAGGAATTGCTCTCTTTCCCAAGGGTGTACCTGGCTGCGGAACATGTCCCACTCGATTTCTTTTGCTTCGGCGAAGTGCTCGATGGCGTGCGGGCCAATGGCGTTCACAAGAACTTCGTCGTTCAGCAGGTGCTGAAGCGCTTCGTTCAGGTCTGCCGGAAGGTCCTCGATGCCGAGCTCTTCGCGTTCTGCTTTTTCCATCACATAGATGTTGCGGTCTGTCGGCTCTGGAGCCTCGAGCTTCCGCTTGACGCCGTCTAAGCCGGCTGCGAGCATTGCTGCAATCGCAAGGTACGGGTTCGCTGCCGGGTCCGGGCTGCGCGTTTCGATACGCGTGCTCATGCCGCGGGAGGACGGAATACGCACGAGCGGGCTGCGGTTACGCAGGGACCACGCAACGTATACTGGTGCTTCGTAGCCCGGCACAAGACGCTTGTAGGAGTTGACGATTGGGTTCGTCAGCGCCGTGAACGCCTTCGCGTGCTCAAGAGTACCTGCTAAGAACTGCATAGCCGTTGTGCTCAGCTGAGAATCGGTCTTCTTGTCGTAGAACGCGTTCTCTTTGCCTTTGAACAGGGACATGTTGCAGTGCATGCCGGAGCCGTTTACGCCGAACAATGGCTTTGGCATAAAGGTGGCGTGCAGGCCGTGCTTACGCGCGATCGTTTTAACCACGAGCTTAAACGTCTGGATGTTATCGCAGGCCGTGATGGCATCTGCGTATTTGAAGTCGATTTCGTGCTGTCCCGGCGCCACTTCGTGGTGGGAAGCTTCGATTTCAAATCCCATGTCTTCAAGCTCAAGCACGATATCGCGGCGGCAGTTTTCGCCGAGGTCGGTCGGCGCAAGGTCAAAGTAACCGCCCTTATCGTTCAGGGTTGTGGTCGGCTCGCCTTTTTCATCGTTTTTGAAAAGGAAGAATTCAGGCTCCGGTCCAATATTGAAGTCGGTGAAGCCTAATTTCTCTGCTTCTTTAAGTACACGCTTCAAAATACCGCGAGGGTCGCCCTCAAATGGTGTTGGATCCTGGCCAGGTTTGCCCGGCTCATATATGTCACAAATTAAACGTGCGACTTTACCTTTTTCCGGGGTCCATGGGAAAACAATCCATGTGTCAAGGTCCGGATAGAGGTACATATCGGATTCTTCAATACGCACAAAGCCTTCAATGGAAGAACCGTCGAACATCATCAGGTTGTCCAATGCTTTATCCAGCTGGTCCACCGGGATTTCCACGTTTTTAATAATTCCTTGCAAGTCAGTAAACTGAAGGCGGATAAACTTAACGTTTTCCTCTTCTGCAAACTTTAAAATGTCTTTTCTCGTGTTTGCCATGTTAATTGTGACTCCTCTCTAAAACTGGAATTGTGAATTATTAGATCTTTCCCCCGGCCGCAGCCGGGAAAAAGTTAATCCTGCTGTTAGTCGAAAAACCGCGACAGCTGTCCCTGAATCATGGACGGACGCGAGTATTTGCCTGCCATCATCACTTCCTTGCGGAGGTGCTTGCGCAGTTCGCGGTCGGTCATATCATGACTTCTTGGTGCCGAGGGCTGCTTTGGTTCCTCGGAATACGTTTTTAACTCATAGATTTCCTTGATGCCTGAAAGGTTCACGCCCCGCTCCATCATCGCTTTGATTTCAAGCAGACGATCCACGTCGCGGAAGGAAAACAACCTCTGGTTGCCTTCGGTCCGTGTCGGAAACACCAGGCCGTGTTCTTCGTAGTAGCGAATCTGCCTTGGGGTGAGTTCCGTCAGCTTCTGGACGATCCCAATCGGAAATAAAGGGGTATTCCGGCGTACATGATCATTCATGCGTTACGCCCCCTTTCATTGAAACTAAGTATATCCTACATGATGTAAGCTTTTCCGTCAAGTTCATGTAAGCTATTTTTACATCAAAATTTTCAGAACTTATTGTTTCTTTTCTATTTTCACTTATTTCCAGGTAAATGTACAGAAAAAGCAGGCCCTCTTTCGGAGGACCTGCCCGTCTGTCGCTTATTGGATCGTTTTTAACGCTTCGCTAACGGCAATTTTCACGTGCGCATACGTTAATCCGCCCTGCACGAAGGCCGTATACGGCGGGCGGATCGGCCCGTCGGCGGAAAGCTCGATGCTTGAGCCCTGGATGAACGCGCCGGCGGCCATGATCACCTCATCGCTGTAGCCGGGCATCGCGCTCGGCTGCGGCGTGACGCCGGAGTCGACCGGGGAATACTGCTGCACCGCCTGGCAGAACCGGATCATTTTGTCCCGGTCGCCAAACTGCACGGACTGGATCAAATCGGTCCGCTCCTCCCCGGAGGCCGGCGATGCCTGCAGGCCGGCGTCCTCCATCAGCGCCGCGGTCAGTACTGCTCCCTTGTGGGCTTCCGCGACGACATGCGGCGCGAGAAACAGTCCCTGAAACATCTCCTGGAGCATGCCGAGCGTCGCTCCGCCTTCGAGGCCGATGCCGGGCGCGGCAAAGCTTGCCCCCGCCTTTTCAACCAGGTCGCTCCGCCCGGCAATATAGCCCCCGGTGCGGGTAATGCCGCCGCCCGGGTTTTTAATGAGCGAGCCCGCCATCAAATCCGCGCCGATGTGGCCCGGCTCAGAGGTCTCCACGAACTCCCCGTAGCAGTTGTCCACAAACAGCACGATCTCCGGGTACGCCTGTTTCAGCTCCGCCATGTACTCCTTCATTTCCTCCAGGCCGATCGAGGGACGGTCATCGTACCCGCGCGAGCGCTGAAACGCAATCACCTGCGTCTCCGGCGTGACCGCCTCGTGCACGGCACCCATGTCCACGCAGCCGCCGGCGAGCGGCACCACGTCGCAGCCGATGCCCCATTCGTTCATCGTCCCTGCTTCGCTGCCGTTGAGGCCGATGACCGTCTTCAGCGTGTCGTACGGCGTGCCGGTGGCATACAAAAGCCGTCCGCCGGGACGCAGCGCCGCAAACAGCGCCGTGCTGATCGCGTGCGTCCCGGAAATAAACTGCTGGCGCACGATGGCCGCCCCGGTACCGAACACATCGGCATACACCCGGTCGAGCACCTCGCGCCCGGTGTCGTCGTAGCCGTAGCCGGTAGAGTGCTGGAAATGAAACGCCGACACGTTGTGCTTCCGGAAAATGTCGAGCACCCGCTGCTGGTTCACAAGCTCCCGTTCCGCAATTGCTTCAAGCTGCGGCGCAATCCGGCGCTCGGCCTGCTGCAGCTGCTTTTGTTCCATCATCTCACGTGTCATCGGGCCCCGGCATCTCCTTTAGCATACTGCTTGATTTCCCGGTGGATGGCCTGGTCGCTCTGCACATAACCGGAAAGGATCCAGCTTTCGTTTTCTTCATCGAGCGTTTCCTCGCGCACGACCGTTTCATGCTTGAACCGCTGCATTACGTGCCCGTCGGCGAGCGGAATTTCCACCTGGTACGGCTGAAGCTGCTCAAGCAGCAAGCTTTCCATCGATTCCCGCAAACGCTCCACGTCTTCGTTCTTCCGGGCCGAGATAGAAATCGAGGGCTTGTCCGCCGCTACGACCAGCTCGTCTTCAACGGCGTCGCGCTTGTTTACGACCGTGAGCGCCGGAATATGGCTTGCTTCAAGCTCCTTTAACAGTCCGCGTACTGTAGCCGCCTGCTCGGCCGCCCGCGGGTGCGAGCCGTCCATCACATGGATCAGCACGTTTGCTTCCTTCACTTCTTCAAGCGTCGCCTGAAACGCCGCAATCAGCGCGGTCGGCAGGTCCTGAATGAACCCGACCGTGTCGGTCACAAGCACCTCGAGGCCTGACGGCAGCTCCACCCGGCGCGTGAGCGGATCGAGTGTCGCAAACAGCGCGTTTTCCTCGAGCGTGTCCGCTTCGGTGAGCGCGTTTAAAATCGTGGATTTGCCGGCGTTCGTGTAGCCGACGAGTGCAAACTGCAGCACGTTCTTTTCCTTGCGCCGTTCGCGGTATTGGTCGCGCCGGTTTTTGACCTGCTTGAGCTTTCTGCGGATATCGTCCATCCGCTTCTGGATATGGCGCCGGTCGGTTTCAAGCTTCGTTTCCCCGGGGCCGCGTGTGCCGATTCCGCCGCCGAGCCGGGACAGCGATTCGCCCTGCCCGCGGAGGCGCGGCAGCATGTAGTTCAGCTGCGCAAGCTCCACCTGCATTTTCCCTTCATTTGATGCCGCACGGCCGGCGAAAATATCAAGTATCAGCTGGGTGCGGTCAATGATGTACAAACCGGTCTGGTTCGTAATTGTGGAAATCTGGCCGGGCGAGAGCTCATCGTTAAAGATCAAAAGATCCGCTCCCTGCTCTTCGGCGGTCGCCACCGCTTCCTCGAGCTTGCCTTTCCCGACATACGTTTTCGAATCAAGCGAACGCCTGCTCTGCGTCAGCACAGCCGTAACCGTGCCGCCCGCCGTCTCCACCAGCTGTTCAAGCTCGGTGAGAGACGCTTCAAACGTCGCTTCATCGGTATCATCTTTGTGTACCGCAATTAGTACAACCCGTTCTTTATCTACCTGTTGGTTCTCAAAATCCTGCAATAGTTTAGATCCTCCTGTTTTTCCTGTCCTCTACATACTATAATATGGGTTAAGTGCCAAACAAACAAGCCGCGATGCTTAAACGACATACGAAGCAGGAGGGATGATGATGAATTTGCAACCCGAGCTGCTTCCGGACGGCATGCAGGCCTTTCTTTTCTTCCTGCAGTCCCGGGGGCGCAAACTGAGTACGCTGAAGCGCTACGAATACGACCTGGCCGACTTTCACCGGTTCATCGATGTGGTGCTCGACGGTGAAGAAGCGGCTGTCACCCCTGGAGATATTGCCACCTATTTTCATATTCTCGTCGAGGAGCGCCACTACCAGCTGCGGACGCTCAAACGCATCCAGACCGTGCTCGTCCGCTACTTCCGCTTTCTGCGCGACACGCAGCGGATTGCCTCCAACCCGATGGCGGAGCTGCCGGTCGACGACAGCGTCTGGAACGTGCTACAGGAAGAGGAGCTGATCACCCCGAAGGAAATGAAGCAGCTCATGGATACGCTCGAGTCCGACTCCGGGCTGTCCGACAAGCAGCAGGCCGTGCGCCCGATGCTCGCTCCGCGAAACATTGTGATTTTAAAGCTGTTTTACGACTACGGGCTCCGCATGCACGAGCTCGCCTCCATCCGGATCGAACACCTGCACTTGACCCGCGGCGAGCTTGACATTACCGAGGGCAACCCGCGGACGCTCCAGCTGACGAAGGAGCTGCAGAAGCAGCTGTACTATTACCTCGACGTGATCCCGCAGGCCGTGCGCCCATCCTTTGACGGCGAACCGCTGTTTGTCGCATTTGACTTTCAGCGCCAGACGTACCGCTGGAGCTATGAAAACGACCAGCCGAAAAATTTAACCGAGGTGGCGATCCAGAAAATGATCCGCGAGGAGCGCAAGCGCGCCGGGATTGAACGGGCGATTTCCGCCACCCATTTCCGCAACAGCTACATCGTGCGAGAGCTCGAAAGCGGCGTGTCGCCGGAAGCACTGATGGACCGGCTCGGCCTGCAGTCGATGCTCACGCTCACCAAATACATCCGCTACGTGAACGAAGAAGCTGCCGGCTGAGCTGGCAGCTTCTTCTCCATTTAACGTTCCCGGTTTTGTTCCTGCTTTCTTTCTTCTTCCCGTTCCCGCTGCACCTGTTTTTTCCGTTCCAGCTGCCGGTGGCCGTAGGTACCGGTAAGCACCGTCTCCTCGTTTTCCAGCCCGGCCCCAAGCGCCCCGATACAGGTTGCAAGCGACGCTGCCAGCCAGGCCAGCGACAGGTAGTACGGAAATTCGACATTTTGCCCTACGCCTAAGTTGGACTGCAGCATCGACGTTGGAATAAACAAAAATACGGCCAGGAAAAACAGCAGAAACAGGATACAGTAGTAGCATATCACCCCGAACCCGATCGTCAGCACCGTTGCTGAATTATACAACCGCCTGATGCTTCTGGACCGGTTTGTCGAAGGTCTTTCAAGGAGCCCGTGAGCGAGAAGCATCCAGACGGTTAATGAAGTTAAGGCTACGACCATTAAGGTGATGGAGCGTCCCGGCCCGTAGGCTGCCCCGAGCTGCCAGAGAGTAGGAAATATTAGCGCATAGGCACCGGTGGCAAAGGCGATGGCGATTACACTCTTAAAGGCCGTAAACACCTTTACCGGGTTGTTCGCCCGCGCCATTCCCGTGACCACCCGGGAATACCCGTTAATGTTCGGACGGGCTACGTACCGTGTATCAGACGTGTCATTGCTTTCATCCGGGCGAATGCGGTACACCGGGGCGATCCGTTCAATCAAACTGTCCCCGAGCAGCTGCCGGGCCCCGGTATTTCGTACATATTTCCCTCTTGAACTGCCCATGGAAGACTGTTTTTCTTCCTGGCGGTCCCGGGCTTCGTCGGAGCTGCCGTGATGCATTTCGCTCGTTAATTGAAGCAGCGATTCGCGTACCCGGCGCATGATTGGAAGCGCACCGAGCGTCGGGATCGACAGCTGGGCAATCCCGCGCTCCACGTTGGCCTCGGCAACGAGAAAATCCTCGTCCCGGAACAGCGGCAGATCCGTCAGGCAAATCACATAATCCCAGCCACGCCGGTCCTTAAGCGTTTGGGCCTCTTCGAGAATAGCGGCCGCTTCCTCGGCAGAGCCCGTTAATGAGTCCACTACCACCTTAATGTCCCAGGCGTACTCATCATCTACCTCTTGCGAAAACAGTTCGGCAAGCTCCGGGTACAGCACATCAATCGTTTCAGACGCGGCTCCCGGCGCCGGAACAAGGCCGACAATGAGCGACGGCTCTGCGGCATGTTCAGCAGCGCTCTCCGAAGACTCGTCTTCCGGCTTCTTTATATTATTCTCCTGATCGTTCGGTGGAGACATGTTCTTACCTCCTTGGTTCAATAAATGATATATATCATAAAAAATAAGCCGAAAAAGGGCGCGTTCCCTTTCCCGGCTTATTAGCAGGCATTTCTCCTCTAATTACTGCCAGAGTTATATCGTTCGTTTTCGTAAACACTTTTTTTAATAATGCTTCATTCGCATGGGTCTAACTTATACGTTCCCGGACTTTCCTGGCTTTAAACGTCTGTCACGGCGCCCCTGCACTGACATAAGGGAAATAAACCGGCGGGCGGTCTTTGAAACCCTGTATGTTTTCAATCCAGATGGATCGTGAATAGCACATACTACATATATTTCACGTGCCCGCATTAACAAGGAGGGGTTTGATGTATGAGGACATTTTAAATACTACGGCCCACCGGCGCACAAGCCTCCCACGCGGGCCGTGGGTGATGAGCCAGCGGTGGAGTGACATGCTGTTTCTGCATTGTCCGGTGCGCGCAGGGAAAGTTGAGCAGTATCTTCCCCCAGGACTTGAACTGGATACATTTGACGGTGAGGCCTGGATAACGATCCTGCCATTTCGGGTCACCGATATGCACATAAGAAGCCTTCCCTCTTTTCCTTACCTGCATAAGTATTTGGAGCTGAATGTGCGTACGTATGTCCGGCGAGGCAGCACCCCCGGCATTTTCTTTTTCAGCTTAGATGCCGACAAGCTGTTAAATGTTCTGGGAGCGCGTCTGGCATCGCTTCCGTACTATTATGCTTCTATGCGTATGCATAAAGAAACTGAAGCCTTCCACTGCACCAGCAGACGCCGCAGGAAAGAAGCTTTTTATTTCGAAGGCACCTACCGGGCATCGTCTGACGCTTACTGCCCGCTGGAAGGGACGCTGGATCACTGGCTGCTTGAACGGTATTATGCCTGGTCGTCTGTAAAAAACGGTTTGGTCGAAATAGGCATTCACCATACACCCTGGGAAGTACAGGATGCCCAGGCAGATGTGCAGACGGTCTCACTTCCTCCATTGGCAGCCGATGAATTGGCTCTGTCCCGTATGAAGTGCCACTTCGCCCCAGAAAAACGGGCCTTGTTCTGGTCCGGGAAACGGATTTTGTTTCAACGATAATAACGGAAACAAGCGCTCAGGCTTCATTAAAAAGCGCTCCGGTAAAATCATGAAGCTTCATTGCGCGGGGCTTTTCGGGCTTTGATATAGATTACCCGTTGTTTTATGTGAGAGCCGATTCGAGTGTATGAGGCTGCTATTTTGGGTATAAGGAATCTAATCGGCGTCCAAACAAATAACGCCCGTAAATGCTCCGCAACTTTTAGTAAAGCTACCCAGGACGCCAGTCCACTATAAGTATTCATTCCAACAAATCATATAGCTTTATGGCCAAGAAAAGAGAACAAAAGCTGTTTTCGGGTCATTCCTCCCAAAGGAGAGGGATGGCCCTTTTAGTTTGGCTTCAATCTTCAGAAAAAGTATGGTCATCGACCGTGAATAACTGTTTATACTCCTTTCCGTGATGGTTTCACTCTATTCTACAGCTATATTAATTCTCAAAGGAGAAATGAAACAAGATGAATCAAACACTGCTTGGTGCACTATGTTTATCCCTAGCTGCAGGCATTTGGGGCGGTATGTTTGTTGCGAGTAAATACGTATTGGACTATATTCCTCCGTTCAGCCTAATGGTGATTCGCTATCTCATTGGCTGTACAGTGCTGTTTGCCATTCTGCGGTGGAGCCGCATACCCCGCCCAGCCAAAACAAGAAGCGACTGGCTGCTGCTTGGCTGGATCGGCTTTATCGGGTACCTGGTGACCATTTCGTTTCAGTTTATCGGAGTCGATCTGGCAGACGCGCACACAGCATCGCTTCTGACAGCGACGACGCCGGTCTTTCTCGTGCTGTTCGCCAGAATCATTTTGAAAGAAGCCATCACTGTCCAAAAGCTGGTCGCCCTGCTTTTAGCAAGCGCTGGCGTGGTCATCGTCATTGAATGGAATGCCGGCATGGGAGCGTATTTGCTCGGGAGCCTGATTCTGGTGATGGCAGCTATTTCCTGGGCTCTTCTGTCGGTTTATGTAAAACGGGCGTCGGCTAAATTTTCCTCTGTTGAAATTACTGCCTACGGCATCTTTTTCGGAATGCTTCTAACGATTCCTTTTGCAGGATGGGAGCTTCAGGCCACCGGTCTGGCCGTCCCAAATATAATGGTTTTCTCCGGCGTGTTATACCTGGGCATCGTTTCGACCGCAGGCGGTTTCTTTCTCTGGAACAAAGGCATGCAGCTGATGGAAGCCGGTGTTGGTTCATTGTTTTACTTTTTTCAGCCACTGGCCGGAGCTGTTCTTGACTGGCTGCTGCTTGGTGAAGCGTTGACGATCCATTTCTTTCTCGGCTTTTTATTGATAATGGCTGGCATTGCCGTGATGACTCTAGGTGTTCCCGCAAAATTGGTTTCATCCTGGTATAGAGGCCAGGGCAAGGACTGATTACAAAAGCAGCAAATAAATGCATAAAGAACCCCCCAAGCATTACGTTTCTACGTGAATACTGGGTACAATGCTTTTCGCCGGCTGCTTGCTCCTTTGCTGTAAATAAATGTTTATATACTTGCATACAGCCTCTGTGACATCGTCCGCAGCAGGCTTTTTTACTGTTCATTGGCTGCTGTATTCATAAAATATGTCATCGTTTTTATATGGGCCGCAGCCTTTCTTGGTAAACCATTTCCTCTTTCGCTGCTGCTTTTGCCTTTCACGCCAGGCATTTACGGGGAAATTAAATGTCTGCACGAAAGCTTCGCCTTGCAGTCATTATTATTTTTGTATGTATTTAGTCGTGAGTAAATACTGAAGGACTTTGTGATGATGCAATTACCTATTTTGCTTGTATACTGGTAATTATAGAGGTACTAAGACCCTGGTATTTTTTACTTTATTAATGTATCCATAATTCATTTATTTTGCTATTTCCGCTTGCCGGCAATTTTGAATAATTACTGAAAGGAGCACGTTATATGGACGTCTCGGCACGTACCCGCCCGGTTGAACCTTTTCAGGCAGGACAATACTCTCTCGTCCGTTTCGTGTACCTTGCTGCAAATACGGAGGAGCCGAACAAGCTGTGGTTTATCGGCAGCGCCATGGAGCTTCAGGAGGAGCTTTTTCTGGAGCATTATACCGAGGTCAGCTTTGAATTAGGAGATGAAATCCGTTTCCGGCAGCGGGTGATGAACGTGGTAGCCATTGAATCTGTCCCCCTCGCTGCGCCTGCTGCCTATGGGGAAAAAGAGAGATTGATTACGTACTATGTCGCCTCGGAACACTTCCCTCTCATGTAGTCCCTTCCTAAGCTCTTTTGTACCGCCCTGCTGTATTGTTCCTGTCATGAAGCCTGTATTCTATAAATGGAGGTGCATGATGAAACAGTTAATTAGGCATATACACAAAGCCGCCCGCTCGTATTCTGTGGTTGATTTTGGTGTGCTGAAAATCTGCTTATTTACCATCGGTCTCTGGACAGGCATTTTGTACGCACGGCGCCTGCATGCAAAGCTTCGGTGGATCCAGGCTGCCTCTCTCACTTCCTTTGTTTATGTTCTCTATACTACGTTCCGTAAATTGTGCAGCGGGGAAAAAGAAAGGAATGAATCCTAATGCCTCTTCCCTACCGCCGGATACTCGTCGCCCTCGATGGTTCACAAGAATCAAAAGCCGCCCTGTCTAAAGGCATTGAGACGGCTCTTGCCCACGGCAGCACGCTCGCCCTTTGCCATATTGTTGATTACCACAGCATCAAAGAACTCAGGAAACAGTACCCGGATTTAATGCTTCACGCCCTGAACAAGCAGGGAAGCGCGATCATTACCCATGGGAAAGAAACAGCCGAAAACGCCGGCATTCACCATGTCCGCATTTTCATTAAAGAAGGTCTCCCCAAAACCGTTATTGCCGGAGACATTGCAGCATCGTTTCAGCCCGATCTGATTATTGCCGGCAGCTCCGGGGCCGGCACCTCCGGGAAAAAGCGCTTCGGGAGTGTCTCTGCCGGAATTGTCCGCCGCGCTTCCTGCGACGTCTGGATTGTTAAAAACAGTAACACCACAGCCGTGTACCGCTCGCTGTTAATTGCCGTCGACGGCTCGGACGCCTCAAAAAGTGCCTTTCATGCCGGAATGAGCATGGCAGCCAGGCTCCAGAGCCGCACGCAGGTCGTTTATGTGCTGAACACCCAGTCATTATCATCGCTTGAACCCTATACAGAAGACATCATCAGCGTGTACCAGGAGCGAGCCGGCGAATTACTCCAGGAATACCGCGCATTAAACAAACTGGAAAACTATGATCTTACCTCTGTGCACTACTCGGTGGAATACGGGACGCCGAAATCGATGATCCCCGAAGTAGCAGCCAGCAAATATCAGGCGGATCTGATTGTTGCCGGGGCCTCCGGCATGGGTCGGACCGAGCGGTTTTTGCTCGGCAGCGTTTCTGAAAATACCGTCCGCCGGGCCTCCTGTGACGTGCTCATCGTGCGGAATAATCACCGTCCAGGACCGTGAGCCCCCCTCCCTAGGTTCCTACTTTAATTTTTTTAAGCCGATCCCCTTTCCGAGGGGATTTTTGTTTGTCATGGAAATAAGCTTCATTTAAAAATTACAGACAGGCGTTGACAGACATAAAAATATTTTATAAAGTAATTAAAGTATACAAATCGTAACAATTACGATTTATGTTTATGTATGAGGAGGAGTCCAGCATGTCTTCACCGATACCGGTAACGGTAGCTGAGCGGATATTTAGGTTCCGGAAAAACGACCCTGCTGAACCATCTGCTGCACGAGCAGACGGAGTGGAAAGTAGCCGTCATTGTCAACGATATGAGTGAAATCAATATCGATGCCGGCCTGATTGAGCGGGGCAGTATGCTTTCTCGCACGGAGGAAAATCTGGTGGAAATGTCCAACGGCTGCATCTGCTGCACGCTGCGGGACGACCTGCTTCAGGAAGTTCAGCGGATCGCTGGGCAGGGCGGCGTGGATTACATTTTAATCGAATCCACCGGCATCAGCGAGCCCATCCCGGTCGCCCAGACGTTTACATACGAGGATGAGGAGTCAGGGATCGACCTCAGCGGAAGCTGCCGCCTGGACACTATGGTCACCATGGTAGACGCCGCACGCTTCTGGTCGGATTACACATCAGGCGAAACGCTCTTGGAGCGCAGCCAGGGCGCGGCAGATGACGACGAGCGGGAAATTGCCGATCTCTTGATTGAGCAGATTGAGTTTTGTGATGTATTGGTAGTAAACAAAACGGACCTTTTGGAGCCGGAGCAGGTGCATCGTTTAACAAGCATGCTGAGAGCTCTTCAGCCAAACGCCGAAATCATTGAAACGGCTTTTGGCCGTGTGACCCCTTCCAGCGTGCTCGGCACCGGGAAATTTTCGTTTGACGAAGCTCTGCAGGCGCCCGGCTGGCTGCAGGAGCTCGAGCAGGAACATGAGCCGGAAACGGAGGAATATCATATCTCTTCGTTCGTTTTTCGAAGCCGGATACCATTTCATTCTGAGCGACTTCTTGAGTACCTCGAGGCCTTCCCCAGGCAGGTAATCCGGGCGAAGGGCATCATCTGGTGCATCACCCGAAATGATACGGCGCTGTTACTTTCCCAGGCTGGCATGTCGATTCAGCTTGAGCCGGTGTCGTACTGGGTCGCCTCCCTCCCTGACGGTCAACAGCAGCGTACGCTCGAGGAGCAGCCGGAATTGAAGGCCAGCTGGGACCCGGTAACCGGCGACAAGTGCACCGAGCTGGTGATTATCGGCCAGCATCTGGACCAGCAGCAGGTGATCCGGGAACTGACGGCGTGCCTGTTGACCGAGGAGGAACAGCAGTCGGGCGAAAGCGACTTTCACGACCCTTTCCCCTGGCTCGTTTCGCCGCATCATCATGTAAATTCCGGAGATGAACATCCGCATGCTTGACTGGATCATTATCGGTGCCGGCATCCACGGATGCACGACGGCCGCCCACCTGGCATACGCCGATCCTTCGTTAACACGGGACAAACGACTGCTTCTGATTGATTCGGGCCCCGGGCCGTTGTCAGCCTGGAATACGATGACCGAACGGGTAGGCATGAAATACTTGCGTTCCCCTGGCGTCCATCACCTTCACCCTCGTGTGCGGGATTTATTCAGCTTCGCAAAACGTAATCATTACTATTCAAGTCATTTTTCCGGTTCCAGCAAGAAACCCTCGGTCTCCCTGTTCCGCCATCATTGCGCTAAGGTAATCGAAGAAATGGACCTTACGTCCTGTTTCGAACAGGCTCACGCTTTTAACATCGACCGCTGCGGTGCTTATTGGATGGTGGACACGGAGCGGGGAACGTTGTTTACGAAGCGTGTCGTCCTCGCTACGGGCACTAAGGAGCATTGCTCTCTTCCTTCATGGCTCCCAGCTGCAGATCAGGGTGGCGCCTGTCATATTCATCAAAAGCAGGAACCGGAACCTGTTCGTCCGCCAGCCACTGTCATTGGCGGCGGCATGAGCGGTGTTCAGAAGGCTCTGGATCTCAGCCGCCGCTTTCCGGGCCAAGTTACCCTCGCCCTCCGCCACCCGCTTCGCGTGTGGGAATATGATGCTGCTCCTGAGTGGATGGGCGGCAAATATCGACAGGTTTGCAGAAACACTTCGACATTTTCCGAACGCCGGCACGCCATCACCCGCGCCCGCCGGTCCGGATCGATTACGAAAAATCTTTACCGCCAGGTGCAGCGACAGCAGGGCCTTGGTCGCCTTGAAGTCAGGCAGGATCCTATCCGCCGGGTCACTTCTCGCCAGTCTCACTGGCTTCTGCACGGAAGCGCTGCGACATGGGAGGCCCGGGCCATTCTTTGTGCCACCGGCGACCAGTACCACCCAGCCCAGAATCCTCTTCTCTTCCGGCTAATCAACTCGTGCCAGCTGCCGCTTGCCCCCTGCGGCTACCCGGCACTTGCCCCGTATTCCCCTGTTTGGGCCAGGGGATTGTATGTCAGCGGACCGCTGGCCGATTTAGCGATCGGGCCCACCGCCCGAAATATTGCCGGAGCCCGCACCGCGGCTGCATGCATTCAACAGGAAGCCCAGCATGCCTGCACGTAGTACATGCATCTAGTAAGCTATTATATTTTTATTTATTAAATCGTAATGAATACGATTAACTACAAGGAGTGGTAATGATGAAGAAATTTCCAGTAAAAGGGTTAAGTGCCCTGACCGTCAGCGCGATGCTTATCACCGGCTGCGGCAATTCCACGGAGGAAAGCTCGGGGAGCGGTGACTCTTCAGAATCACAGGAACAGAGCCAGGAAAGCTCCGGAGAAGAAAACCAAAGCAATGAGCAGGAAGAAAGTAACGATCAGAACGAAAGCAGCAATGGCAATGAAGAAGAAAGCCATGACCATAGCCATGACGAAGAAAGCCATGATCACAGTCATGACCACAGCCACTCCCAGGACGCCGAATCCCAGCGCATTTACAACGGCTTTTTCTACAATGATGAAGTAGAAGACCGCCCTCTTTCCGACTGGGCCGGCGAATGGCAGTCTGTTTATCCTTATTTGGAAGACGGCACGCTCGATGAAGTATTCGCCCACAAAGCGGAAGAAGATGGTGAAATGACGCAGGAAGAATACAAAGAATATTACGAGGAAGGCTACCAGACCGACGTGGATGAAATTACTATTGAAGAGGATGGCACCGTTTCCTTCATGAAGGACGGAGAAGAAATGACCGGGCGATACGCTTCCGGCGGCCATGAGATTCTGGAATACGAAGCCGGCAACCGCGGCGTTCGATTTGTCTTCGAATTAGAAGAAGGCGACGAAGGAATGCCTGAATACATCCAGTTCAGCGATCACAGCATTGCTCCGACCGACGCCGGGCATTACCACCTTTATTGGGGGGACGATAACGGTGAGTTGCTGGAAGAAGTCGAAAACTGGCCGACCTACTACCCGTCAGATATGAATGGCGAAGAAATTACTCATGAAATGATCGCCCACTAATTATCTCTCAATCAGCAAGCTGTTTACAGAAAGGATCGAATAAAAATGAAAAAACAAACTGCACTAGGCGCTTCTATACTTGCCGGCGCTGTCCTGCTTCAGGCCTGCAGCACGGGAAGCGAAAACCAGCAAAACGCTTCCGGGGATAATAACGAAGACCAGCAGGCGCAAAACGAAAAGCTGGACGTTTACACCACCCTGTTTGCCTGGGAGGACTTTGCCAGACAAATCGGCGGCGACTATGTGAATGTTGAAAACGTCGTTCCACCCGGCTCCAATGCCCATTCCTTTGACCCTACTCCCCAGACGCTGACTAACATAGCCGAGGGCGACCTGTTTGTTATGACCGGAAGCGGCATGGAAGGATTTGCGGAAGAAGCGAAGAGCACGGTCGACGGCCAGGACGTTTCCGTGCTCGAAGTGACTAATAACATGGAGCTGCTGGAAGCCTCTGATGAACATTCGCACAACCATGGTGAAGAAGGCCATAACCATGGTGAAGAAGGCCATAGCCACGGTGAAGAAGGCCACAGCCACGGCGAGGAAGGCCATGGCCACGGTGAAGAAGGCCACTCGCACAGCCACGGCGGCGTAGACCCTCACGTATGGCTGGACCCAGTCCGTGCCCAGCAGGCTGCTGAGAGCATCAAGAACGAATTAGTGGAACAAATGCCGGAGCAGGAAGAAACGTTTGAAGAAAACTACCAGGCCCTGGCGTCCGATCTTGAAGACGTTGACCAGGGATTCCAGGACGTGGCTGACAATAGTGACAGCAATCAGTTTATCGTCTCCCATGCGGCTTATGGCTATTGGGAAGAGCGGTACGGCTTCGAACAAATTCCTGTCAGCGGCATCAATGCCCAGGACGAGCCTTCCGTAAAGGAAATCAACGAGATTGTTGCTACAGCAGAAGAAAATAACATTAATACCATCCTTTTGGAACAGAATATTCCTTCTCAAACAGCAGAAACGGTACAGGAGGAAATCGGCGCAGATGTTGCCTACCTGCATAACCTGTCCAGCGTCATGGAAGAAGATATTGAAAATGATGCCACCTATGTGTCTTTAATGGAAGATAATATTGAAAGCCTCGAGCAGGCACTGAATAACTAAACAGCAAAAAGCCAGACGGGCGGCCCGTCTGGCTTTTACATTTATATCGCGGCGAGCTACCCCCGTAGCCGGAACAGCCTCAGGCTGTTCGCCACTACGATAAGGGCTGCTCCGGTATCGCTCAGCACCGCCATCCAAAGCGTCAGCAGGTCCGGCACGATCAGCGCCAGTGCAGCCACTTTAATCAGCACCGCAAACCAGATATTCTGCTTAATAATGCGCAGCGCTTTCCGGCTGAGGCGGATCGTATACGGAAGCTTTTCAAGGTTGTCCGCCATCAGGACAATGTCTGCCGCTTCCATCGAGGTGTCAGCTCCGGCACCGCCCATGGCAATGCCGATATCGGCGGTGGCAAGCGCCGGAGCGTCATTGATGCCGTCTCCGATCATGCCGACTCGCCGGCCTTCCTGCTGCAGGGTGCGTACGGCTTTTGCCTTATCCTCCGGCAGCAGCCCCGCCATATACCGATCAATGTTTGCCTGGCCCGCAATTTTCGCGGCAGTCCCTTCATTGTCGCCGGTAAGAACGGTCAACTCGCGAATACCGTTTTTATGAAGCGACTGTACTGCTCCCGAGGACATCGGGCGGATTTTATCGGCTACGCCTACATAGCCCAACACACTCTCCTCGTCGCCGACCAGTACAACAGTCATGCCTTCATTTTGAAGCTGTTGGATTTCTTCTTCGTATTTTTCTATCTGGACGCCCTTCTCTTTCAGCCACTCCGGCTTTCCGGCAGCATACGATTTGCCTTCAATCGTACCGGCCACCCCTTTCCCGGGCTCTGCATAAAAGTTTGTTCCTTCCCGGGAGGCCACTTTCTGTTCTCCGGCGTACGCTGTAATGGCACGCCCGATGGGATGGTTCGAATACGCCTCCAGGGTCGACGCCACCGACAGCAGCCGGTCCGCGTCGCCATCTGCCGCATACACTTTTTCCACGACCGGTTTTCCTTCCGTGAGCGTCCCAGTCTTGTCAAAGGCCAGGGCATTCAGTGTACCGGCGGCTTCAAGAAAGGCCCCGCCTTTAATCAGCACGCCCTGCTTAGCCGCATTGCCGATGGCTGAAACGATGGCGACAGGTGTTGAAATGACGAGCGCACACGGGCAGGCTACGACAAGCAGCGCCAGGCCCCGGTACACCCAGTCGGACCAGCCTCCAAAACCAATGGCCGGCGGCACCACAATCACCGCAATAGCAGCAGCAAACACGATCGGCGTATAAATCGCCGCAAACCGGTCCACAAAGCTCTGGGTCGGCGCCTGCTGCTCCTGCGCCTCTTCCACCAGATGAATGATTCTGGCAAGCGTCGTATCCTCCGGTCGTGCCGTCACTTCTACCTCCAGGCTGCCATAGTCATTCAGCGTACCGGCGTATACCGTATCTCCGGAGGCTTTATCGATCGGAAGCGACTCCCCGGTAATCGGGGACTGGTCAATCATGGAGGTGCCTGCGCGGATAGTGCCGTCCAGCGGAATTTTTTCTCCCGGCTTAATCAGCATCGTCTGTCCTATCCGGACTTCCTCTACCGGACGCCGGACCCACGTGTCTCCTGTTTTCACCCAGGCTTCCGCCGGGGCTAGATCCATCAGGTGGCTGATCGATTTGCGCGTTTTCGCGACGGAATACTGCTGCAGCGCATTCCCCAGCGCAAACAGCCAGACGACAAGGGCCCCTTCAAAATATTCTCCGATGAGCGGAGCGCCGATGGCGGCGCCCATCATGAGGACGTTCATATCAAGCGACCGGTTTTTGATAGCATAATAGGCACTTTTCGCCGGCTTGTAGCCTCCCACCACAATAACGGAAAGATACAAAAGAATCGAAATGAGCGCCGGAGCCGGCGTCAGTGAACTGGCAATACCGGCGAGCAGAAGCGCCCCGGAAACAATTGTGTTCGTCATTCCGCGGAGCGGGGAAGCCTCCGGCTGCCTGGAAGAAGAGTCTTCTTCTGTGACAGGAGCCGCTTCAAACCCAAGCCGCTCGACCTCACGTTTCACGGTATCCCGGGAAAGCTGATGGTCGATGACCATTTTTCCTGTCGTAAAATGCACCTGCACATCCCGCACGCCGTCAAGCTGCGCAAAATGCTTATTCACCGTGGCCGCGCAGGAGCCGCAGTCCATGCCGTAAATATTATAGGTCTCGCCTGTATCCGCTGCCGGCACCTGCGTACTGTACCCGAGCCGCTGCACGGTGTGCTGAATCGCTGCCGGAGCCACGGTCCCGTCCGTCGATACCTGCATACTGCCGGTAGTGTACTGTACTTTTGCCTCCTGGACGCCCGCCAGGCGCGAAACGCCCTTCTGCAGCGTCGCCGCACAGGAGGGGCAGTCCATCCCTTCTACCTGGAAGGTGTACGCATTTTCACCGGCATCAAAAGCTTCCGTTTCCTCTTCTTCTTCCGTCGTTGAGGCCGGTGTGCAGCAGCTGTCCTTCTCGGCTTCCTCGTTCGAACTGCAGCAGGACGCTTCTTCGACCGGGGTCAGCTGGATGGAAAAAGAACGCGAAGCAGACGGCCGGCTGAATTCTTCTTCGCTGCAGCAGGAGCATCCTTCCTTTTCTTCTTCGGTGGTTTTTCGTTCAAGGGTCTCGTCTTTAAACGCCAACTGACGTCTCCTCCCTTCCCGGTTCCATGCCCCCGAGCAGGTGAGAGATCTGGCTGCCGGAAAGAGTATAGAAAACCAGCTTCCCTTCGCGGCGGTAGGTGACAGCACCTGCCTGCTTCAGAATCCGTAAATGATGCGACACGGTGGCGGTCGAGGTTCCCAGAATATTTGCCAGGTCACAGCCGCACAGCTCCCCTTCCACGCTGAGGGCGTAAGCTACTTTGTAACGGGTTTCGTCGGCAAGCACTTTAAACCACTGGGAGGCACTCCGCGCATCCACCTGCCCGACCTGTGTCTGGACACGGGATACCTTTTCCGGGTCGTAGCAATATATATCACACTGTTCCGTTGTTTTAGCCATTAAGATCTTCCTTTCAATTTAACAATTAAATGTTTGTTTAATTGAATCTTATACCTATTTAAGCAAACAGTCAAACAATTGTTTAATTGACAGCGCAAACTGTATTCAATTTAATATGAAGCTTTTGGCTCCGGTTCCATTATTTCCTTTACACGATGTTTAAATGACTCTAACATTCACTTCATAAATTCCATTTATAGTAAGGGGCGTGGAGTTATCCACGGTTACAAACATATAGGGGGTCATTGAATGAAGAAGTGGAAGCGTTCAACGAAAGCGGCTGTACTACTCGGGGCCAGCAGCCTTATTGCTGGTACTGCCGCGGCGTCGGAAAACGATGATGCAGACACTGCAGCCAAGGAAAATTCGAAGCAGGCATCGGAAGAAACGGAAGCGGAAAACGTCATCCTCATGGTTCCAGACGGGTTTTCGGACAGCGTGTCGAAAAACTACAGTCTTTATAAAGACGGAGAGCCGGTATGGGAAGAACGCGACATGACGACCGGCAAAGTGGACACTTCCTCTGCCGATTCTATTATTACGGACTCTGCCGCTGCGGGGACCGCATATGCTACTGGTGAACGTACTAACAACGGCATGATCAGCACAACGCCGGAGGGCGAAACAATGCCTTCCATTCTGGATGACGCCGCTGACATGGGCAAATCGACTGGGCTTGTCGCAACATCAACGATCACTCACGCGACCCCGGCCGTTTTTGCTTCTAACGTAGAAGACCGGAACAATTATACAGAAATCGCGAAACAGATGGCAGAAAACGAAAATTTGGACCTGATGTACGGCGGCGGACGTGAACACTTCCTGCCGGAATCTGAAGGCGGCATCCGGGAAGACGGAGAAAACTATGTGGATAAAGCCATTGATGCCGGCTTTGAATATGTAGAAACCGAGCGTGCGATGGAAGAAGCTGAAGGCGACCGGATCATGGGATTGTTTGCGGATGACGCTATGAACACTTCCATGGAGCAGAGCCCGGTGCAGCCGTCCCTTTCCGAAATGACCTCCTCGGCCATTGACCACTTATCGCAGAACGAAGACGGCTTTTTCCTGATGGTGGAAGGCAGCCAGATTGACTGGGCCGGCCACGCCAACGACCCTGCATGGATGATGTCTGATACCGAAGCTTTCGAAAAGGCCGTGGAAGAAGCGACAGCTTACTCGGAGGAGCATGAAGATACGCTCGTCGTTGTAGCGAGTGACCACGACACGGGCGGAAGCGCCAGCGAAGCCACCGACGAAAATCATCCTTCCGTTCTGAAAAACGTAAAGGCGACGGGAGCGGCGATGCAGGAGCAGGTGCTTCTCGGCGACGAGGAGCCTGCCGAAGTATTTGAAGAGCATACCGGCATGACGATGACGGACGAAGAAGAAACCATGGTGGAAGAAGCAGAATCGCTTGAGCTTGGCTTTAACCACGTGCTAAGTGAACGTTCCGGCATTGACTGGACAAGCACGGATCACACCGCTGTAGACATTACCGTTTATGCCGAAGGCCCGGGAGAAGAAGCGTTCTCCGGAAACTTGAAGAACACGGAAGTCTTTGACGCTATGCAGCAGGCGATGAAATAACGAACATTACCACGAAGCGGTCTCCGGCATGGGGACCGCTTTTTGATAATAAAAAAAGCAGAGGCTCCCTCATCCGGAGTCTCTGCATATAACTCAGCTCATATAAGCATGAGCGCCATTAATTATCAAAAGCCCATTTCCACTTTTTCAGCCGCAGCTTCACTCGTTCGAGGAGGGTGCCTCCTTTATGGGAAGCGGTTTGAGGCTTTTCCACTACATCGAGGAAATTCCATCCGCCCCTTCCGTTCTCTGCATAAATCCACTGGGTTTTCTTATCGTAGTAATAGCGGAAGCCGTCATTGTCTTTCAAATGAAGCGACCGCTCCCCTTCCATTATAATGTGTAAGTATCCGTCACACGTTAACATAATGTCGTCCAGCGTAATATTTTCGCATTGGTCCTGCATAAAAAAATACCCCTTTCCATAGCACAAGCTTCTCCAGTGAAACCATGCGTTTGATAGTACTCAGTGACGCCATGGCTCTTGTGCTTGTCCTGCCCCCATACTTGTATTTTTGCGGCGAATGCCTGCTTTCATTTCCCCCATCTGCCAACTCCGCTGCCTGTTCTCTAATATCTTTATATATAACCCCGGAAGACGATAAGTAAACGTAATAATGATTGCAATGTATTTGTCCGGGGCCGGGCAGGGAATTTGCCAGTACGAATCAACGCCTGGACCTGCGGGCATGAAAGTATTTTCCAGCCGGCTGTGGAACTTACTGCTCAGTATTTTTATATACTCTCACAGGTCCATATGTAATTTCAACAATGCACACTTGAAAATTATCTGCAACTGATAAAACTTCTTTTCTTTCCTACTGCCGCAACGATTAGAGAAAGCACGGCTAGCTGCTGCGGCTGCTTTACATACAGGTTTTAGCGCTTCCCGCCGGCTCTATTTACTGTCCAGTAAACAGCCCCGAGCGACAGCAGCGGCGCAAGCGGCAGCAGCAGTCCGCCTCCGGCGACATACAGCAGCGGAGCTGCCACGCCCAGGCTTCCGGTAAACACCGCCATTCGCGCACGCTTCCTATGCCCGTACATCCATAGGCCAATGCCTGAAAGCGCTATACAAAGCAATAAAAAGGTAACCATACATACTCTCCTTTGCTGGTAAATATTACTGCAAAACGTTTGCAATTAATGCCCTTATTTTTATGGGGAACATTGGTGTATCTTTTCTTTCTGTGCTGTCGGTTTGAAACGTTATCCGGGCACACTTATCGTATTATATAAAAAGCAAAGGGAAAACACATCAAATTGTGTTTTCCCTTTGCTTTTTATATATATTTTACGGTTTGACCAGTACTTTAAGTGCTTCGCGGTCATTCATCGCCCGGTAGCCTTCCGGAACGTCGTCAATTCCCATCGTGACGTCAAACACGCGGCCCGGATTGAGGGAGCCGTCCAGAATGTCCGGCAGCAGTTCGTCCATATAGGCACGTGTCGGAGCGGGCCCTCCCGTGAGCGTAATATTGTGCCTGAAGAGACTCGCAAAGCCTACCCCTGCCTCTTCGTACTGCGGCGCGCCCACACGGCTGATCACGCCGCCGGGACGGACAACGCCCACGCTCATGTCATAGGCCGGCATCAGCCCGACACACTCCAGCACGACGTGGGTGCCTTCCCCATTCGTCAACTCGTGGACTTTGGCAATGCCTTCGTCTCCACGCTCGGAAACAACGTCGGTGGCACCGAATTCCACTCCGAGGTCGGTACGCTCCTTGTGGCGCCCCATTAATATGATTTTTCGGGCTCCGAGCTTTTTCGCCGACAGCACCGCAAGCAGTCCAACGGCTCCGTCGCCTACTACGGTGACGGTGGTGTTTTCGTTTACGCCGCCCATGACTGCGGCATGGTAGCCGGTGCCGTAAACATCCGAAATCGTCAGCAGGGACGGAAGCAGCGGCGAATCATCACCGATCTCGTCCGGAAGCTTAAACATGCTTCCCTGCGCCTGAGGTATGCGTACGTATTCGGCCTGGCAGCCGCTCATAAATCCGCCGTTCACACAGGATGTCTGCAGGCCTTCCTGGCAGTACGGGCACGTGTTGTCTCCATATGCAAATGGCACCACGACGAGATCCCCCTTCTTGAAGTCCGTCACGCCAGAGCCCATTTCTTCGATTCGGCCGATCACTTCGTGGCCCATCGGTTCGCCTCCGCCTTGTTCATCGGCATGCATATGGCGGTACGGATGCAGGTCGCTTCCACAGATACAGGCAGCGACGACTTTCAACACGCTGTCTGTCGATTCCTCGAGCTGCGGCTTCGGTACGTCTTCTACGCGGACGTCGCCCGCTTCGTACATGATATTTGCTTTCATAGCTGAGTCCCACCTTGTCATTAATATGTTTGTTCTTATCTTCACTTCTCTGCAATCCCTGGAGAAGTGATGCATTCAGTGTAACCCGTACAGTCCGCTTTAAAGCAAGGAAAAGGCTTTACGCTTTTTCCCATAAGAAAAAACACCCCCATTGGTGGAGGTGCTTGTCTATTTCTCATTATATGAATTTTATTTTTCAGCCTTTAAGCTTGCGCCATAACGTGGACCGGTTAATATCCAGCCTTTGGGCCGCCCGGGTCTGGTTCATGTTTTCTTCCTGCAGCACCAGGTTGATCACTTGCTTCTCGATGTTATCCAGTGACTGATTCAGGTCCAGCAGTTCCCTGGCGCCATATGCGGATGCTGGATTAGTTTGAACGGCTTCCCTGGAAATGTACGGGCCTTCGGAATTTTTCACTCCCATTTCAACCATTTCCTGCAGTTCGTGCAAGTTCCCAGGCCAGCGAGAGGATTTCCATTCCAGCAAAAGCCCGCTTTCCACTCCCACCACCTGTTTTCCGTATTTTGAATTGTTTCTGGCAATGAAGGTGCGTATATACTCAGGCAAATGCTCAATTCTCTCCCGTAAAGGCGGAAGCGAAAGCACGATGCTTTTCTTTTGAAACTTTTCCTGAAGCAGAGGTTGGTTGGTGTCTGCAGCAGCAAAAATAATTACCGCCACAGAATCAAAGGCAGCCTCAAAAAGCTGTTCCAGCCGTTCAGCTGAAAGTGCCTCCCAGTTTTTCATGTAAAACGTTCCGTTCCCCGATAAAATCATCGCTTCGAGCCGCTTCATCGCCATTTCATCGAAATCTTTGTCCAGTATTACTTCCCATTGATTTTCAATATAGTTATTACGATAATGATGCAGGGCAGCAGCAATGGAACGCTTCCCTGTACCATTTTCACCCTGGAGAAAGTATACGGATTCCGTAAACTTCTTCGCCCGTTCCACAATGGAACGTACCCGCTCATCAGCTGTCGAAATTTGGCCAAAGGAGACAATGTCTGACTGAAGCGGCTGAATAACTAAACCGTTTTGTTCCACCCTGTATCTGTTTTCATCACTGATTTTCAGAAAATAAAGCCTTTCTTTTCCTTCAACTAAAAATTCCCCTTCTGCAATTACACTGCGTCCATTAATGCTAAAGTTTTCCTGAAGGAAGGCGTAATTCAGCATTTTTTGATGTAAGCTCTGTAAAATATCGTTTTTATCAGCATAATTACTTGCATGTGATGTTAATTGAAACAGGTTTAAAAAAGGCTGGTTGGCAAACATTAATTCTCCTGTTTCTTTAACAAGGGCAATACTTTCCGGTAGATGCTCCAGCAGATGGTGATAGCTTGTGTTCATGGCTTCCTGGTAAAGCAGCACGCTCCCGACTTCCTTAGCCTGAACCACAGCCTGTTCCACCGACTCCGGCCCGGAGGTGATCATGATTCCCTCCAGTCCAAAACGGCGGGCGGTTGTTAAAGTTACCGTGTCTCCAATGATAACTTGAATATTCCGGCTGATGGCATTTTCTACTGCCTGCTGCACTTCTTGAGAGCTGTGAATAACCTGATAGGAAATGGATATGCCAAGCAGCTCCGCCACCTGATTCACCCCATGGCAGACATTGGGGAATCCAATCAGCTCTATAGGGTCCTTCGAGTCTTTGAACAAAAGCAGCGTGCGCAAAATATCGTAGCCGGAAACATCAATTTCCACCACGGGCAGAGAGGACCGTTCACGCAGAATCTGCGCTGTCCCTCCCCGGCTGATCAATACATGATAACCCAGCTCCTCCAGACGCCGGGCCGGCTCCACAGCCTCCTCCAGGTCTGCTGACTCTACGTTTATCCTTACTTCCTGGTGAGAAGCACTAATCCTGGTTGCTACTTCCTTTAAGCCTTCATAAGGAGCTATAATTCCTATTTTCAACATTTGCTTACTCCCTTTAATGCAATTTTCTTCATATTTTACACGAAAAAAGGCACACTATGGAGAATGAATTATTTAGGAGCAAGCTCTGCTGCAATGGTGAGCGCCTCCAGAAGACTGCGCTCATCCGCGATATTTTTTCCGGCTATGTCAAAGGCCGTGCCGTGATCGACCGACGTGCGTATGACGCCGTAATTGAGGCCAACCGTAATGTTCACGCCGGCCTCCAGGCCCAGTACCTTCACCGGCGCATGGCCCTGGTCGTGATAACACGCTACGACGACGTCAAAATCGCCGCGTCCCGCACGAAAAAATAAAGTGTCTGCCGGGTATGGCCCTTCCACATGGATGTCTTCCTCCTGAGCTTTTTGAATACCCGGGAGCAGCTGTTTTTCTTCTTCGCCGTAGCCAAACAACCCGTTTTCCCCGGCATGCGGGTTAATGCCGCATACGGCAATTTTTGGCTGGGTAACACCGGCCTTGGAGAGCGTGTGGTGAGCTAGACGAATCACATTATACGTGCGTTCCGGCGTTATCGCTTCAATGGCATCCTTCAGCCCTAGATGGGTCGTTAGATGAATCACCTTTAGATTGGGAGCGGAAAGCATCATGGAATAATCCTCTGTTCCGGTCAGGTCCGCAAGAATCTCCGTGTGCCCCGGATAATTGTATCCTGCCCCCTGAAGAGCTTCTTTATTTAACGGCGCTGTACATATAGCATCAATACGCTTGGCCATGGCCAGCTGCACGGCTTTTTCCAAATATAAAAATGCATGTTTTCCTGCCTCAAAGGATAATTGCCCATATGGAAGACCCGGGTCCAGGTTTCCTACCTGGATGCAATAAATGACGGCCGGCTCCGCTTTTGCTTCCGAGGGCTCCGATATCGACACCACCGTCTGGCCGGTGCCCGTTATTTTTATAACATCCTCTAAACGTCCGGTGTCACCAATTACCACGGGCGTGCAGTAGTCATAAACCGATGGCCCTGCTAAGGCTTTGACAATAATTTCCGGCCCTACGCCTGCCGCATCTCCCATCGTGATTCCAATAACTGGCTTTGTCATGTTAAAATCTCTCCTCTCAGCATTTCGATCGCATGCACGAATGTTTTTTCCGTCCCAAAAGCCCCTGCCTTCGTTATGGCGAGCGGATGGTAATATCCGTGCAGCCGTCCCAGGGGGATTCCCGGCTCAAACTCCTGGATCAGTTCAAATTCTGTACTCTCGAGCGAAAGACACACTGCTTTCGCTACGTCCCCGCCGGTCATGACGACCGCATCAAACGTATTAATATCGAACACCAGGCGAGTTAATTTGCCTAAACCTTCGGCAATTGTTTTCGTCGCTTCCACCATGGGCATATTTATCTCTTCTGCTTTATTTTTCACGTTCTCTACAGCCTCTGGCGTGGTATCCGTCGAAATAAGCATCACTGGATGGCTGTGCTCCGAGACCGCCTGGAGCACTTCTTGGATGGAAGGCCCGGATTGCCACCCGGGATCTAGAAAAATCTCCGGAGGTACCGTCCACCCGGGATAATCCGCCTCGAGGTGAGCTTTTTGTTTTTGGGTAATATCACTCCGGCTGCCAGCAACAACCAACACGGATTCGCACTCGTGCAGCCGGTCTGCTTTTCCGGCTGATGATTCGCTTCCGCTTAAACGATAAATCTCGGGTAAAAATTTCATTATCCCCGCAGATCCTGCCCAGATGAGGTCATATCCGGCAGCTGCAAGCGCACGGCTTTGATTTACCATCTGCTTCTCCGTTTCCCCGTCAAAGCTGAGATATACCACGCCCTCCGTTTTCAGGCGTTTCAGCAGTGCCGGAAGCTCCACGGAGGATATTTCCCCTTCCGTAAGGTGATAAGCTTTATTACTGCTTTGTGCCTGAAGGAGATCGATGACTGCTGAAGAAATGACGCTCTGATTCGGAAGCGTAGATATGCCGGTCTCTGTTAAAGATTTGTCGTTAACATATAAATCCCCGTTTATCACCCTTCTTCCGTTCTCGGGATACGCGGGGTTCACCAGAATAAAATCCGGGGAAAAAGCCTCATACAAGGCGTCTAATTCTGTTCCAAGGTTTCCTCTCATCGTAGAGTCAATTTTTTTATACATTAATTTCGGAGGGCTTTCTGTCAATGGACGGACAGCATCTTTGACGGTCCGGTAGGCTTGCTCAGAAGCCATTTCCCTTGAATCTGTGTCAATAATGAGCGCTTCTTTATGCACAAACGCATTTGTATCACTTGCATTTACAGCCACCGACGGCCGGTAGCCGTACCGGGCGCACTGCACCCCGGAGTCATTGGCTCCCGTTAAGTCGTCAGCCACAATACATATATCCATATTAAAATCACCTCGTCTGGCAAAAATAAGAGGACTTCATGTTTTGAAATCCCCTCATTTTACGTTAAATGTCATTGAAGATACGCTTGAAGTTTTCCTTTTTTCTCCAATCGTTTTACAAGAAAGCCTACGTAAATAGGCAGCAGGATAGCAGTAGTCACAACACTCGCTGCGACCTGGACAGTGGCCACAGATTCCACACTGGCGAAGGCGGCATTGGCCGAAGCTATCGCTGCCGGAGTGGCAACTGAGTTTCCTGCTGAAGAGCCCTCCGATGCGCCTACAATCGGGTTCCAGTTGAACAGTTTGAATACCCAGTAGCCAGCGCTGCCGGTAAGAAATACAGTCATCAGCCCGAGCACGATCCCGCCGAGCCCACCGGCTAAAATGTCCGCAAAGTTAATCCCCATCCCCAGCGCGAAGGCGAAAAACGGAATTAACATATTGCTTCCGGAATCCAGAAAATCTCTCATTTCTTCATCCAGGTTACCGAGCACCGCGCCAATAATAATTGGCAGTAGCACGGCGACAAAATCAACAACCGAGAACAGGCCGTCCACAAAGCCAATCGCACCAAATATCGATAAGGCAACCATGGTTAAAAAAGGACCGTCGTTAAGCGCCAGTATGGAATAGGCCGCCCGGTCATCTCCTTTTCCGTACTGGCCGACTAGCGCTACATACAATCCACCGTTACTGTTGGTCATAGCTGCGATGATAGCGAGCGGAGCCAGGCCAAGGAATAAACCGTCCGTGCCGGCAAAGGCGTAGGCGATTAAACCGAAGGCTGCCCCAACCACCCATTTCACTGTTAATAATGTGACCCCTTTACCCACAGTGGTTCCGACATTTCTTACATTAATCTGCGCCCCTGCACAAAGTAAAAATAAAGCAATTAAAACCAGCGCCCCATCGACAAAAAGCGCCTGGGTAAAGCCTCCAATCCTCAGCATACCAGGTGCAAAGGTGTTAATCAGAGCCCCAAGCAATAATGGCACAACCATCATGCCGCCAGGGATTTTCTCCATGTTCGCTTTAATACGCATTATACAACCTCCTTTTAATATTTGCAATTTGCAACAGTAAATATAATAACGCTTACATGTTGAAATATAAAACATATTAATCAATTATTCAACTGTGAAAGCGGATTTTTTAAAAATAGTTGCAAAATTAAACGAATTATAGAATAGCTGTTCGAGGTTTTAATGGAGGCAAAATAAAAAAGAAGCCGGATAATATCCAGCTTCAAGCATTTTGTTACGACTTTTTTTGCTCGTTCTCTCTTCTTTATTTTTTGCTCTAATTCATCATTTGTCCATAGAATTTAGACAAATTGCCTGCCAGATGTGCTAACAGGTTTTTCGAGTCTTTGAGAGCTTCCTGCAGGGTGGAAGGACCTTCGCTGACGCTAAAAACGGCTGTAATTCCTTCCTCATATACACTTTCAAAGCCTTCCCCAAGCTGGCCGCATATCGCAATCACTGGAATCGATGGATTTATTTTTTGCACGGCTTTCGCAACACCCACCGGCGTTTTTCCGAAAGCGCTCTGGAAGTCTATTTTTCCCTCTCCCGTAATGACTAAGGAAGCGCCCTGCACCCGTTCATAGAAATTGTTTTCTTTTAAAATAAATGAAATTCCCGACTCCAGCCGGCCTTTCAAACACCCGGCCAGTCCGGCCGCCAGACCTCCAGCTGCTCCCATATGAGGTTGTTCACCTACAGCTTTATTTGTATAGGTGCTAAGCACTTTACCGAATGTGCTTAATGCTTTTTCCAGCGAAGCCATGGCTGCTTCAGATGCTCCTTTTTGCGGACCAAACGTGTAGCTTGCTCCCCGCGGCCCGGTTAAAGGGTTATCTACATCACATAAACCGATTATTTCTTTCTTTGCCAGCCGCGGATCCAGCGAAGTCATGTCCAATGTATCGAGCTGTTTTAAAAACACTCCGCCGTACGGAAGCTCCTGGTGGTTGTTATCCAGCAGCTTCCCTCCTAACGCCTGCAGCATGCCGGCTCCACCGTCGTTCGTGCCGCTTCCTCCGAGTCCAATGAGGATCCGGTCAATATCATAATCCAGGCAGGCCTTGATAAGTTCCCCTGTTCCATAGGAAGTAGCGAGAGAGGGATTTCGTTCACCCTCAGGTATTTTATCCAGGCCTGAGGCAGAAGCTACGTCTATAACAGCGGTACTATGTTTCTTAGAAATATGCATCGAGGCGGTGATCGGCTTCATCAGCGGATCATGAGCCGGCACTTGAATTTCTTCCGTGTCCAATGCGTGCTGCAGTGCTTCTGAGGTCCCCTCTCCTCCGTCTGCCATCGAAATAATATCGAATTCCACATTTTTTGGGGAAAATTGTTCCCACCCCTGACGAAAATAATTTGCCACCTCCACTGAGCTTAAGCTTTCTTTAAACGAATCCGAAGCAATGACGATTTTCATAGTTTTCCTCCATTGACGGTATTGAAATATTACATAACGCTTAAATTGCCAAAAACAATCGGCACAAAATACAAGACGATCAAGCAGGAAATAACAATACATATTAAGTTTAACCAAATCCCTGCTGATGCCATTTTACTCATCTTCACGTAACCGCTTGCAAATACAATCGCATTCGGCGGAGCCGCTACCGGGAACATGAAAGCAAAAGTCGCACCCATGCAGGCAGCAATCATTAAGACGACCGGATCCGTGCCGAGTGTCGCAGCTCCTGCTGCTACAATTGGATAAACCATGGTCGATGTCGCTGTATTGGAGGTGAATTCGGTGAGCAGGGTAATCAATCCAATGATAAACAGTAATATGATAAACAGTGGTGCGTTGGAAAAAGCAACGAGCTTTTCACCAAGCCAGCTATCCAGGCCGCTGTTTGTAATACCAGCAGCAAGCGCGAGCCCGCCTCCAAACAGCCATAAAATTCCCCATGGCAGCTTTAAAGCTGTATTCCAATCCAGGATTGTGTCTTTTTTATTTTTGGATGGAATAAGAAAAAGCAATAAAGCGCCGCATAATGCAATAATGGTGTCATTAATGCCCGGAATGAAGTTTTCCAATAGAAAGCTTCTCGTAATCCAGGCAAACGCCGTCAGCGAAAAAATCGTAAGTACAATTTTTTCTTCATACTGTGTTTTCCCCAGGTTACGAAGTTCTTCTTTAATAATTTCCCTGCCGCCGGGAATGTGATTAACTTTCATCGGAAAAGCTATTTTGATCAGATAAAACCACACTAACGGGACCAGCAGGACTACTAATGGCACGCCAAACATCATCCAAGTGGCGAAAGCAATTTGCACGTCGTATAAATTATTTAACGTTGCCGCTAAAATCGTGTTGGCTGGCGCTCCAATTAATGTGCCAAACCCTCCGATCGTAGCTGCATACGCTGTACCAAGCATCAAAGCCGTACCAAACGGAAACACGCCGGGTGAGGTATCGATTTCTGTCTCTTTTAAAGAATCTGACACATGTTTGGCTACCGCAATACTGATCGGTACCATCATCATTGTGGTCGCGGTATTGGAGATCCACATTGATAAAAATCCGGTGGCGATCATAAACCCGAGAATGATTGTGTTGGGGTTGGTACCGACAAAAGCAATAACGCTTAGGGCGATACGTTTATGCAGGTTCCATTTCTCCATCGTTAAAGCGATCATGAAGCTTCCCGCAAACAAGAAAATGAGCGGATCGCCGTAGGAAGCTGTAACTCCTTCCATTTCCATAATGCCGAGTATTGGAAATAGGACGATCGGCAGCAAGGAAGTTACCGGAATCGGCAGTGCTTCCGTTACCCACCACGTGGCAATCCAGGCGATCATTCCAAGCATGGAGACTGCTTCTTCAGACATGGTTTCCGGCTGAACAACGAACTGTATCAATAAGAAAAGCAACGGGCCTAAAAATAACCCGATCAATTGTACTTTGGAATACAGCCGGGGTTGATTGGGCGGGTTTGGCTCTTCCTGTTCCAGCTCCTGGCGCTCGGCTTCCCGGACATTATCTGCATGCTTTGGATCAGGCTGCGAAAACGTTAAGATTTTGACGCTGTTTTTTAATTGACTTTTAACTTGGTCATTCCAATACCAAAGGTGGTTCCAGGTTTTTGTGAAATTCATTTCTTTCCCTCCCTGTTATTGATAGCGCTTTCATTAACCAAATCTTATATTAGCGTATACGTTAAGTCAATTATTTTTCTTATTTTCTCTAATTTTATTTTTTTATTGACTTTTACGTATACGTTATAGATAATGAAGTCAAATACAAAAAAGGTGGGAAAAAAATGGACAATCAAAAAACTCATCAACTAGCGATTATTCCAGGAGACGGTATAGGAAAAGAAGTGGTACAGGAAGGGATCCGGGTATTGGATTTTATCAGCAAACATTCTCCAAACAATTTCAATTTTGAAACCGATTACTTTCCATGGGGCTGCGAGTACTATCTCGAGCATGGCCGTATGATGGATGAGGATGGGCTTGAGAGGTTGAAAAATTATGATGCTATTTATTTCGGGGCTGTGGGTTTCCCGGGCGTACCAGACCATGTTAGCTTATGGGGACTCCGTATTGCGATATGCCAGGGCTTTGACCAGTGGGCAAACATTCGTCCTGTTGAATTTCTCCCTGGAGTGCCGAGCAAGCTAAACCACCCGGACACAGATACGCTGAACTGGGTGCTCGTTCGCGAAAACTCCGAAGGCGAATACTCCGGTATCGGTGGCAGAAACTTTACCGGCCGGGGTCCTGGCAAGGAAGTAGCTGTCCAGTCTTCCCTTTTTACCGAAGAAGGCTGCGAACGTGTTATTCGTTACGCTTTCGACTTAGCGAGAACCAGAAAGCGGAAAAAAGTAACGAGCGTTACAAAGAGTAATGCCCAGCAATATGGCATGGTGCTGTGGGATGAAGTATTTGCGAGAGTCAGTAAGGAATATCCGGACGTCGAGACGGATCAGTGGCTGGTAGATGCCATGGCTGCCAACTTTGTTCTCCATCCGGAGGACCTCGAAGTAGTAGTTGCCTCCAATCTGTTAGCAGATATTCTTTCTGATTTAGGAAGTGCTCTTGCCGGAAGTCTTGGCATCGCTGCCAGTGCGAACCTGGATCCGGAGCGCAGATATCCAAGCATGTTTGAATCCGTCCACGGATCCGCACCGGACATCGCCGGTAAAGGCATCGCAAACCCTATCGGTGCGATCGGAAGCGCATCACTTATGCTTGAACAGCTCGGCTATGCCGAAGAAGCCCAGCTCGTCAATCAATCTATCCGGGATGCAACGGCCGCCGGTTATTTAACAGCTGACATCGGAGGAAATACCTCCACCAAAGAAATGACTGACGCTATCCTGGAAGCCCTCGCGAAGGTTTACGTCAAAGCGTAATAAAGCGCAAATAAAAGAATAAAAGTATAACACCTCCTTTTTAACCGAAAAGGAGGTGTTATACTTTTATATGAACGGATAGAAACTTATATACAGGGAGAGGCTTTCGATGAACACTAACGATTATTCCCCTTCAATTCTTTATGATGAAACCCTGCACCAGCATTTAACACAGCTTTCTTCTTCCATAGAAGAAAAGCGCCTGCCTCAAAAAGCGTATCAAATTATCCGGCAGGCGATTCGGAATCTTTACCTTCCCCCGGAAAAAATGGTTCTAGAAAGGGAGATGGCGGAGGTTTTGGATATGAGCCGCACGCCGGTACGCGAAGCCTTGATACGTCTGCAGACCGAAGGCTTAGTGCGGGTCATCCCCCGTAAGGGCTTCGCAGTTACCCCTATTGAACGTAAGAACTTAATGGAAATCTACGAAATTGCGGAGAGCCTGGACGGCCTGGCTGCCGAGTTGGCTGTCCGAAATACAAACGAGGGGACCCTTTCCCAGCTCGAAGCTTTAATTTCGGAACAGAAAACCGCTCTGGAAAGCAAAAACCTGAAAAACTGGGCTATTCTGGACGATGATTTTCATTCACGAATCATTCAAGCGGCCGGAAACGAGCGGCTGAACGATTTAATCGAATTTCACGCCGATCATTTATTCCGGGCCCGTTTATATACCGTAAATAAACGCCCGCTCCCCACCAATTCGATTTTAGAGCATGAAGCAATTGTGGCCTGCCTAAAAACAAACGACGGCAAAGCGGCCAGAACCATTATGGAGTCCCACCGGCGCCGAGCCAGCCGGGACATTTTAAACGTTATTGACTGACTTCAGAGAGAAAATTTTTATTATTTACACAAATAAGCCGCCTCTATTCGCTTAGAGACGGCTCCTCGTTATTTCTTCATATAAATGACTGATACCGCTGGAAGCTTCTTTTCGTAAAACAACAGCCAATGCTCCTGACGAAGATCTAACTTTTTTCACGGCGTCTATCTGTTCTAAACTGCTGACTCTATCACTTATTTCTTTAGCATGTACTGGAAATGGCAGCGTTTGGCTTACTTGTTGGACCAGCGCAGATATCTTCATTTCACAGCCATTTGCCGCCAGACAGGTTATTACCGCCTGGTTCAAATCCTGAGTGCGCATAGATTCTTTCTCTTCCCTTTTCCTGCCTAATACTGCCATTAATTGGTGAGCAGACCCATCGCTCAAAGGCTTCCGAAGCTGCTCCCACATAAAGCACTTCTTTGACGGGTCCGTTCATTAATTCTTCACTTACTTCCCAAAAATAGACGGCCTCTGATTCCTGAAGAATACGAATATAGGGGTCCACCCGGTGGCGCTCTGTACAGGAAATGGAAAGATATACTCTGTCTTTCCGCAAAAGTGCTTCTCCAAGATCCCAATGCAGTGCTTTTGACAAACTGCGTAATGCTTTTTGAATTCTATAATGCTGCAAGGAGACCACCATTGTCTCTCTCCCTTTCTGTCTGCGTTATTTGTTACCTTTGAGCGGTGAACGTACGGTACTGTCTGGGTGTGCATCCGTAGACGCTTTTGAAACATACCCCAAAATAACTGGCGCTCGAAAACCGCAGCCGTTCAGCGATGGCTTTTACCGGACTCGTTGTAGTCTGCAGGAGATATGCCGCCTCCTGTATTCGTTTCTGGGTCACGTAGTTTGGGATGGACATGCCAAGCTCTTCGTTCACCAGCCGGGAGATATGGCTTTTGGAGACCTCCAGCTCGCCTACGAGGATGTTCGTATTTAACGCCTGGTAGAGCTGCTGCTCCACAAGCGTAATAAATCTGGAAATGATCGGATTATTATAGGCTTGTATGTCTTCATTCCAGGTGGTATCAAGCATCCCGTCGACCAATACATTGATTCCTTCAAAAAATTCCTCTTCCAGGTTCCACTCTTCCATAACATTAATCAGGGCTACTGAGGCGGCAAGCGCTTTTTTATCAAACGAAAAGGTTTGAGTATAGCGGTCCAGAAATCCGCCTATTAAAAAGAAATAATACTGCTTCAGCACCTGCAGCCGCTTCTCATCTTCCGGCTCGAGCGAAATAATCCGGTATATTGTCGCGAGCTCTTTTTTAGCTTCTTTTTTCCGGCTGCGGAAAATACAGTCGAAAAAACGGTTTTGTGCCTTATAAAGCTCCACCAGCTCCTCGTTTTCTGCCTGGTTCATTTTCTCTATTTCCTGTTCGTATTGCGAACGGAATCGTTCATAATTCTTAGTCATCACGGACGTTCCTTTATTTTATATTGATCTGCCCTTTTTAATGTACTATAGCCCACATGCATAATCTATCAATTACGTTTCAGAAACTATCAATAATTCATCTTTTCTGTTAATAATAGCGGATTATAATATACACTGGCATAATAAAAATGCACCAGCAATGAGATCTTCCATTGCCAGTGCATTATATTAAAATTTACTCATCCATTCCCATCGATTTCTTGTATCCTTCCAAATACGGCATTTCAGACGGGCTTCCCATTTCAAAGCCGGTCATCGTCCGGTGCCACAGTGGATAAATAGGTGCTGGGCGCGCAACGGATTCAATCCGGTCATGCTCCTCCTGCGTCAAGTACATATCTGCCGAAGGCTTTTCTTCTATTAATAAGGGTCCGATGGGATGCCTTGCTCTTCAGCCTGTTGGACGCCCTCTTCTGTTTTCGTGGCGCCTGCAGGTCCGCCGTGTGTGGAATCCTGGTCTGCGCCGTCTGCGGAGCTGCTGTTTTTCAGCCCTTCTTCGACCCGGCGGCCGTATTCTTCGTCACACTTCTTAAAGTGCGCAATCATTTCTTCCTGAATTTCCGTTTTACATGGAATCAGGTTGTCGACGAGGTTTTTGATTAATTCGTCTTTTTCCCATTCCTTAAACTTGCGGAATGTTTCGCCCGCCTGCCGGTAAGGATTCTGGCGGTCGATGGCTTCTTTTTTCACTTCTCCTTCGGTATAAGGAGTGTGAGGCTTGCCGCTCATTTCCGCTTCCTTCAGGTTATTCATTGTGGAAGGCTCATAGTTCACGTGCGGATTCTGCCCTTCGTCATTATCGACTCTGTACGACATCTGTCCGCCGCGCTGGTTGGTTGCGACCTTTTTCTTCGCCTGGTTGATCGGCAGCTGCAGATAGTTGGCGCCAACGCGGTACCGCTGCGTATCGGAGTACGAGAACGTACGGCCCTGCAGCATTTTATCATCGGAGAAATCCATGCCGTCGACAAGGACGCCGGTACCAAAGGCCACTTGTTCAACTTCGTTGAAATAGTCCTCTGGATTACGGTCAAGCACAAGCTTGCCGACCGGGATCCAAGGGAACTGGTCCTTAGGCCACAGCTTCGTATCATCAAGCGGGTCAAAGTCAAGCTCCGGATGCTCGTCGTCGCTCATAACCTGCACACGAAGCTCCCATTCCGGATAGTTGCCTTCTTCAATGGCTTCATACAGATCCTGGGTGGCGTGGTTGAAGTTTTTGCTCTGGATGCTGTCCGCTTCTTTCTGGGTCAAGTTACGGATGCCCTGTATCGGTTCAAAGTGGTATTTTACGAGCACGGCTTCACCGTCTTCGTTCACCCATTTGTACGTATTTACCCCGGAGCCCTGCATCTGCCGGTAGTTGGCAGGAATGCCCCACGGGGAGAATAAAAACGTCAGCATGTGCATCGATTCTGGTGTCTGCGACATAAAGTCGAAGATCCGTTCGCTGTCCTGTACGTTCGTTACCGGGTCCGGCTTCAGCGCGTGAATGACGTCCGGAAATTTGATGGCGTCCCGGATAAAAAATACCTTCAGGTTGTTACCGACGAGATCCCAGTTGCCGTCTTCCGTGTAGAATTTCACGGCAAACCCGCGCGGATCCCGGAGCGTTTCCGGGGACGTCCCGCCGTGGATAACGGTAGAAAAGCGTACGAATGCCGGTGTCCGCTTGCCTTCCTCCTGGAAGATTTTTGCCCGTGTATATTTGGAAATCGGCTCATCACCAAAGGAACCATACGCTTCAAAATAGCCGTGAGCGCCTGCACCGCGGGCGTGAACAACCCGTTCCGGTACACGTTCACGGTCAAAGTGGCTGATCTTTTCCAGAAACTCATAGTTTTCAAGCGTCGTCGGCCCGCGATTGCCGACGGTCTTTGAATTCTGGTTATCCCGGACAGGATGCCCCTGTCTCGTCGTCAGCGTGCCGTCTTCGTTCTTATATTGCTTATCGTCATTTTTTTCATCGTCGTGTTCATGTTCGTTATTGCGGTCTTTACTCAATGCTGTTACCTCCTTTAGGAAATCTACTCACTTTTACCCAAGCTGTCTATGGTTTAAACGATTATTCCGAATTTTTTAAATTTAAGGTACGTAGTTATATACCCTGTCATAAAGGCTTTTCCCAAGCTTTTTCTGTTGGCAGCCGGATATAACCAACGCCGGCTGAGAAATTCAGCCGGCGCCAGTCTGCTTGTTAAATCATATAGTCCCAGGAATCCTGCTTCGGCTCCTCGGGAGGCTTAAACGGTACGTTTCTTTCGTGCTCCAGAAAACCTTCAAGGGTCTGGTATTTAATCGTTTCCGGGTATTTTTCCTGCCAGCCGGCCCGCAGCAGCAGATCCCGGACCGGGCCTTTCAGCTCCACAAACCATACCTGCACACCCGGGTCCCTCCGGAACATTTCAATAATCTGTTCCAGAGCGCCGATGCCCGTGGTATCAATGTCATTCACCCCGGACATGTCAATCGCGGCCTTCAGCCCTCCGCCTTCCGTTTTGCGGCGGTCCTGAATCGTTTTTTCAACCATTTTCACGAAATAGCCGACATTCGAAAAATGAATGCGCGTATCCGCCCGCACGAGCACCGTGCCCGGCACCCGCTTTGCGTGCGGAAACCGCTGCAGATCCAGATAGCTGTGGGTGTCCTCCTCGTAGCCGATTTCGACAATATTCGGGCGGGAAATATGGCGCAAAAGCAGCAGGATGGAAAAGCCAATCCCGATTAACAACCCCCACTGAATGCCGACGAGAAGCGTCGCAGCAAATGTCACGATCCACACCCAGCCGTCCTCCGGCTTTACGCGAAAGGCGTCCTTTAACGACCGGATATTAATCAGGCCGCTGACCGAAACGAGAATAATCGCTGCAAGCACCGCATACGGCAGATAGTAAAATAAAGACGTGAAAAAGAGAAGCGTCACCAGCACACCGGCTGCGGTAATAATCATCGCCGCCTGGGAGGCCGCTCCCGACCGGTAGCTGACCGCACTTCTTGAAAAGCTGCCGGTCACCGCATAGGAGGAAAAAAACGGCCCGGCTATATTGGCATACCCGATCGCCCGGATTTCTTTATTCAGGTTAATACCGGAATCATTTTTATCACTCAGCGTTTTCGTAATCGCAAGCGTCTCCATCATCGCGATCAGCGCAATGGTGAGCGCGGTCGGGACCAGCACCTGTATGTCCGCCAGGTTAAAGCCCGGAATGGTAAAATCCGGGAGTCCCTGCGGCACCCTTCCGACGACGCTTACTCCCTGGTTATCGAGCCGGAAAAGCGCCACCGCCGCAATACTCAGCACGACGACGATGAGGGAAACCGGTAAATTCCGTTTTGCTTTCCGGCCCCCGATCAGCACTAGAAGACTGGCTATTCCTACAAGCAGGGTCGGGATATGTATCTGCGGCAGATGCACGATCACATCCCGCAGCAGCGGAATAATCTGTGTCTGGCTGCCTACGCTGATGCCCATAAACTGGCCAAGCTGGCTCATGCCGATTGCAATCGCCACTGCCGACGTGAACCCGCTGATCACATTCGGGGAAATAAACTTTACAAACGCAGCGGCATTCAACAGGCCAAGAGAGACCTGCATCACTCCGACCATTACCGTCAGCAGCAGCACAAGCCCCACGTATTCCGGCGTCGACGGATCTGCATACAGGGATACGCCGGAAAACACAAGAATGGATGCCATCGCTACCGGGCCGATGGCCAGATGCTTTGACGTGCCAAACAGCGCATAAAGAATGAGTGGAAGCAGAGAGGCATACAGCCCCATGACCGGCGGCAGGCCGGCAAGCACGGCATAGGCCATCCCCTGCGGGACAATCATAACAAAGATGGTAAATCCCGCAGCCATATCCTTTTTCAGCGACTGATTATTATAATCCTGCGGCATAATTAATATATCTTTTATTTTCCCAGGCATAAATCCTTTCCTTCTTTCTCCGTGAACTCACAAACAGTACGGCGATTAAATCTCTCTTCTAAAATCATGAACCATAACGGCCTAAAAGAAAAGCCCGCACTATATTTTTTTGACTCACGGCTTAAATACAGCTGTACGCCTGCTTTAGTCCTTTCTACACCGATTCTCTCCAGTATATTGCTAAG
Organism: Marinococcus halophilus; assembly: GCF_900166605.1. Taxonomy (NCBI): domain Bacteria; kingdom Bacillati; phylum Bacillota; class Bacilli; order Caryophanales; family Bacillaceae; genus Marinococcus; species Marinococcus halophilus. The sequence continues at coordinate 1,431,052 of NZ_FVZD01000006.1, read as the reverse complement.
ATCCGGCTGTCAAAAATAGGTTTACTTTTCCAGCAGGGATGTTTAAACTGAAATTAACACAAATATTGGTTTCGCAGATGAATGTATTGGGAGAGCCTGTAAACGTATTTTACAGCACCGAAGGAGCAATCCTCTCCATCAGCCGGAAAGGAAAAACTCTCAGGTACCAGGACCAGTACAGGATGCACCTCTGGAGAAGGTATACTACCTGCCGAAGAAGAAAATTCTTTTTTAAGAATGAAATCTTTCAGGCTCACAGACAGAGAAACGGCGCCCCAGGCCGCTTCTCTGTCTTTTTTTCTTTTTTGTAATCGCTTTCAATCTTGAATATGGAGGAATTGCTATGGAGTTTGACAGCTGCTTTGACATTATCGGCCCGGTGATGGTCGGTCCTTCGAGCTCCCATACTGCCGGGGTGGTATCGATTGGAAAATTCGTGCATGACTGGCTGGGAGACGTCACTGACGTGACAATCACATTCTACGGCTCTCTCGCCTCCACCTATCAGGGCCACGGCTCGGATAAAGCTGTCCTCGGCGGCCTGCTCGGATTGTCCGCACACGATACCAATGTCCGGAATGCCTACGCCCTGGCAAAGGACAGCAATCTTCGTTACGACTTCCGGTTCTGCACGAACATCCCCAGCGGCTGCCACCCCAATACTGTTTATTTACAGGCCGCTTCCGCCACAGAGACGGTCCATGTCACCGGCGCATCCATTGGCGGCGGTGTAGCCTATATTTATGAAATTAACGGATATCATACCAGCATTAATTTGGGCACAGGCTCGGAGATTTTATCCATCGCCGCCCGGATCAAAAAGGAGGCTACATCTAGATGAAAGACACGATTGAAAGTATTGTGCAGGAATGTATGGCTCAGGACATTAGTATCGGCGAGTGGATGCTCCGCCGTGAAGTGGATCGCTCCGGTTCGTCCCGCGGGCAAATTTTCGGGCGCATGCAGGAACGGCTGCAGGTAATGAAGCAGGCCGTCCGGGAGGGGCTGGGTGACCTCGCGGAAACGGAAAGCAGGCTCTCAGGAGGCGATGCCTACCGCATGCATCAGTATAACCAGCATACCGCCCCACTATCAGGACCAGTTATCAGCACGGCGATGGAAGCCGCAATGGCAACGTCGGAAAGCAATGCCAAAATGGGCCTTATTGTAGCAACTCCTACGGCAGGCTCTGCAGGCATTCTGCCTGGAGTGATGGTCTCTCTTCAGGACAACCGCGGCATGGACGATGAGAAACTGACAATGGGACTGTTCGCAGCGAGCGCCATCGGCTACGTTTTTGCGAACCATGCCTTCATTTCCGGAGCGGCCGGCGGCTGCCAGGCGGAAATCGGGTCAGCGACGGCTATGGCGGCGGGAACGATTACAGAACTGCAGCAGGGGTCACCGGAGCAGGTTTCCCACGCGACGACCATGGCAATGAAGTCACTGCTCGGCCTCGTGTGCGACCCGGTTGCCGGGCTTGTCGAGGTGCCGTGCGTAAAAAGAAACGTGATCGGCACCTCCATAGCCTTTTCAGCAGCTGATATGGCATTAGCCGGCATTACCAGCCGCATTCCCTGTGACGAAGTGATCCAGACGATGCATACCATCGGCAGGGACATGCCCGGCAGCCTGAAAGAAACCGCCGAGGGAGGACTCGCCCAGACCAAAACAGGCAGAGAAGCCGCCGAACGGCTGTATCAGCGTCCCTGTACTTTTTAATCCCTAAAACGATATCATTTAACCAAATGAGGTGCAGCTATGAACGAACGCCGCTTTTTTCAAATCTGGTTCGGTACTCTCACTCTCATCAGCATTATATTTATGTATTGGGCCATCGCTTTCTCCGCCTTCGTATTAGGAGTTCTCTGTTTCTATAATCCAAAGTTCCGCAGCAGGTGACGCCTCCAGTTGTTAAAAATGAAATTATTGTACTTTTCCGCCGTTTGTGAGCATTCTGCTTTTTGTTTCCCTGCCGCCGTGCTATTCTTGCTATACGTCTTTTCGAAGGAGGTCATTTCCATCGACCATTTTGCATATGTACTTCAACGCCCCAAAAATCAGGTATACATAGGCACGGCTGCTGATATCCGTTCACGCTTTGGCAGCCAGGAACCCGTTTATTTTTGTTCGGAGGACGAACTGCTTAATAGTTTAAACTCCTTCCGCAATGAGGAACTCATTATTACCACCGTTAGTGACCTTCCGATATTTAACAAAAATGGGACGAGAAAAACCATTATAATTTATAAATGCACGTAAAACGCTCCGGCTGATTTTCAAAATCTCCGGAGCGTTTTTGGATTATTGGAGCGGAGTTGCATGAGCCCGCTGAATGGAGGCAATCGCCCGGTCGACCACGTGCACATCGCACGGGGCATGCTTTTGCACTGCTTTCGTGACAGTGTTCCCCTGCATGACCTGCTCGAGCGCATTCCCACCGGACTGGCCGACGACGATAAGATCTGGTTCAATCCTTTCACACAGCTGGTTCACCAGTCGCTTTTTGGGCACGCCATTGTCCAGCACGGATTTAACTTTGGATACACCTTTTTCTTTGGCGTTTTTTCGATACGCTTCGAGCTGGTACTCGGCCTCTGCGTACAGTCGTTTGATCCCAATCGGATCCATCCAGCCAAGCGACGAATATTCATTATAATGAAACACATAGGCCAGGGTTAAATCGGCTTCATGTTTGACAGCAACGCGGCAGGCTTCATCAAAGGCATCAACACTCGGATTATTGAGCACATCAAGGGCAGCCAGGATATGAGTATAATTTTTCATTCCATTTCACCTTCTTATATTTTATAATAAAAGCCAAAAAGCACGCAGGTTTCCCTGACCGGTACTTTTTGGCTTATGTTGCAGGCTTATGGATTCCTGACATTTCCGCCGCATCGGCTTGTATTTCTTGCCGTATTCCCAGGCGGATTTGATGTTCAAACTACAAAAGTTTTCTTTTCACCATTTTCACACGTAATTTGAGGTTTGAAACAAACGGGAACCGGATAGAGCTACCCATGAAACCTTGTTGCAGGAGGAACGTATGAATAAACATCACCTTTTAAACCAGCTTAATGCGTTAAAACAGCAGTGGATCCAAAAGGAAATTTCTCTGCGGGAGTATGTGCAGCAGCGTTTGAACCTGCGCCAGCAGCTGAATAAAAAACATGATGAAAAATAACAAAGCCAGGGAGCGGTATTATTCCGCTCCCTGGCTTCTTGTATGAACCATTATTTTTCCGTAATCCAGGTGGTCACCTGTTCTACTGGCCTCCGTCTGCCTTCTTTCATGTCCCGCAGCGGATAGCCGAGGTAGATCAGCCCGAGCACCTTTGCCTGTTCACCGAGCCCGAACAGGGCATTCATTTTCGGGTGATAGCAGTGGGCTCCCGTGCGCCAGAACGCCCCCAGGCCAAGCGCATGAGCGGCAAGCAGCATGTTTTGTATTGACGCATAGACTGCTCCGTACTCTTCGAGTGTCTCTACCCGCTCTTCCCTTGAAGGCTCGGCCGCCACGGCGATCACCACCGGCGCCCGCAGCGCCTTGTCTTTTTGCTTCTCAAGATTCTGCTGTTTCTCTTCCCTTTCTGCCGGCGTCATCCCTTCCGCGGCAATGGCAGCCATCGTTTCTCCCAGCTGCCTGCGGCCGTCTCCGGTCATGACGAAATACCGCCACGGCTCTGTTTTATGATGCGACGGAGCCCAGGTCCCGGCTTCCAGTACTTTCGTGATAACTTCCTCAGGCACCACGGTTTCTGTAACGAGCCCATTGCTGCGACGTGAATGAATGGCTGTCAGCACGTCCATCCTGCTTCATCTCCTTCGTTTTAAATGCTGCTTACGCCAGTTTATTCTGCCGGCGGTCCGAATTTTCCCTGATGGAAGTCCCGGTACGCCTGCTTGATTTCGTCCATGCTGCTCATCACAAACGGACCGTAGGGCACAATTTCCTCCCCGATCGGCTCGCCGGAATACACGAGCAGTCTCGTGCGTCGTTTGTTTGATTTAATCCGTAGCGTAGACAGGGCTTGCGGGTCCCCGTCTTCCTCGAAAGTGAGCGTCGCCACATCGTGCTTATTGACGGTTCCGTCTGCAACGTCAGCACTGCCGGAGAGCGTATATATAAAGGCATTGTGATTTTCCGGCAGGTGATGCACGTATTCAGCGCCCTCCGATAAATTAATTTCGGTTAACGTGATGGGCACAAGGGAGTCCAGCGGCCCATCTTCACCAGCAATGCTTCCAGAAAAGATTTTTAAATACCCGCCATCAATTTGTACGGTCGGAGCTTCTTCCCCGTATACGTTCTGGTAAATGGTTTCCGTGTTTCGTTTGTCTTTGGGAAGGTTCAGCCACAGCTGCAGCGTATGGGCAATGTCATTTTCCACCCCGTCTTCGGCATGCCTCGCGGCCCACCCGGCATTCATATACTGCACATCACCGGGCTCGAGAATATCGCGGCCGCCGCCGTTATCAATATGCTCGAGCCGTCCATCCACCACGTAAGTGACCGTCTGAAATCCCCGGTGCGGATGATCGGGAAAAGTACCCTTCTTAAACCAATCTTCGGCCATTAAAATGAACGGATCAAATTCTTTCCACCGGTCCACCGGCAGCACCCATCCCTTTTGGATGGAGGGAAAACCGAATTCTTCGTACTGCACCGTCCACTTATCACGAATCCGGCGTTGAAACAGGTCCTGGTTACGTTCCATCAACAGCACTCCTTTTTGAATTTAGTATGCATAGCAACTATTTCCTGAAAAAAATATATTTACTTCATCTGTCCTGCTTCTTTAGTACAACATATATCTTTTTGTCCTGCAAAGAATCTACTCAGCGGTCTTTCTATTCCTCCCGCAGACTTTCGGAAACGTTTTTATTTATTTTAGCAAGCGTCTGTTCAAGCGCTGTCAGCTCGTTTCGGCTGATGCCCTTTGTTACCGCAGCGTTGAACCGCTCCGCTGCCGGACGCACCTTTTCCTGCAGCTCCCTGCCTTCGTCTGTCATAAACAGCTGCACCGCCCGCTGGTCTTGGGTGCCCGCGGCGCGGCGCACGAACTGCTTTTTCTCGAGCTGGGAAGCCATCCGGGCCACATTCGTTTTGTCCTTCTGCAGCTTCCGGGCGATGTCGTTCTGCGTACGCCCGTCCTCCTCCCAGAGGAGCATCATAATGAGATTCTGCTCGGGGGTGAGGTTAAACACCCGCAGCTCTTCTTTTATAAAGCTGGTTAATTTCAAATCGGTCTGGTGAATCATAATACTGATAAAATCTTCGGTATGCATATGAACTTCCTCCGTTGCGCTGATGGATTGAATCGTGTTTACTTATTTTTCAGCAATAGCTTCTATTTCTTCGTGACGCTGCGCCATGTATACCGTCCACTTTACGGGTGAACGCCGGCCGGAAACCTGCATGTTTTTGAATAAATCGGTAAAGGCCTTCTGCCGGATTTACTTGCGAAGCGGAAGCACTGTAGAAGCTTTCACTTCCCGAAGAACAATGCTTGTCTGCAGCTGGGCCACTCCGAGCTGGTTTAACTCCCGGATAAACGCCTCCAGCTCCTTACGGTCACGGTGGATGGTTTTGAGCATATAATCAAACGCCCCGGTCATGCAGTAGCACTCCATGACCTCCGGCATCGCCGATAAGTGGCGCTCGAGCTCGTTTATCTGCTGCGTCTGGTGAATGCTTGTGCTCATGAATATCGTGCACAGCAGGTCGTACCCCAGCTTTTCCTGGTTTAGGATCGCCGTATAGGAATCAATGTAGCCGTCCTGCTCAAGCCGTTTCACCCGTGCATGAGTAGCGGGGGCGGAAAGGCTTACCCGCTGGGACAGCTCCAGGTTGCTGAGCCTTGTTTCCGTCTGCAGTAAATCGAGAATATGTACATCCACTTCATCAAGCATGCATTTTCCTCCCGAAGAATATTCGTTTTCAGCATTTTTCTAACCACACAAACAAAAACAAATTCTGTTTTCCCATAAATAAATTAATATCATTTTGAATATATTCATTTATAGAGAATAATATTTCTTCCATTCATTTTACATGATACATTTATTCCATACAACACTACAGGGAGGAATAACGCATGAAATACGCCGGATTGCTGCTGCTTGCGAGCCTCTGCTGGGGAAGCAATTTTATCGTCGGCGAAGGCCTTACCGCTTACGCGTCACCTGTGACGCTCACCATTTTGCGCTACGGGATTGCCGCATTATGCCTCCTGCCTGTCCTCCTGGTTACAGAAAAACGCCTGCTGCCCCGCAAAAAAGCGCTTCTGCCGCTGTTTCTGATGGGTATCACAGGCGTTGCCCTGTTTAACATTCTGCAGTTCACTGCACTTGCTTCGTCGAGCGCCACCAACATAAGCATTATCTCGACGATGAATACACTGTCGATTGCCCTGTTTTCAGCGATACTGCTACACGAACGGCTGCGCGGCGCGCAAATTGCCGCCATGCTTATTTCCACTGCCGGCGTATTGCTTGTCGTGACAGAAGGACGCCTTGAAAGCTTTTCTTTTGCCTCCGGCGATGCATGGATGCTTTTGGCGGTGCTCGTCTTCGGGCTTTACTCCATCTGCAGCCGCTGGGCGACCACCTTCGTTTCGCCAATGATGTCCGTCTGCTACTCCGGGCTGTTCGGTGTTCTGCTGCTGCTTCCCATTAATGGCTTTCAGGTGCCCATCCACCGGGTGGATGCCGTGTTTATCAGCTCGATGCTGTTTCTAAGCATCATCGCTACGATTGTCTGCATGGTGCTGTGGGGGATCGGCGTACAGCATTTGGGAGCGACAACGTCCGGGCTGTTTTTAAACTTTAACCCGCTGTTTACCGCCCTGCTTGCCTTTGTGCTTTTTGGGGAGCATCTGACCTGGCCGCAGGCAGCCGGCAGTGCAATTGTCATCGGCGGATGTGCGGCGTTTTCCCTCTTCACGAAAAAGCGCGGGAGGCTGCGATCAGCTCCCGCGCTTCAAAAGCGTACGGCTTAAGGTGTGGTGGTAATTAAGAATCGCTAGGCAGCGTCCGCACAAGATGCTCGAGCGCGTCATGCATCGGCGTGGCCGGACGGCCAAGCAGCTTCTCAAAATCATCGCTTTCGACATCGAGCGAACCGCTGCGGATGCCCTGCTGAATGCTTACGAGCATCGGTACAACCGTTTCCGGCATACCGGCTTCCTTCATAATTTCCGCATATTCATCGTCGTCCACGTGCTGCACCGGAATCTCTTTTCCAAGCACGTTTTCAAGCACGCCAACGAGTTCATCCTGGGTATGCGGCCGTCCGGAAAGCTCATATACCGACTGCTGTTCCCCTTCTCCGGCGAGAGCGGCCGCCGCCGCTTCCGCGTAGTCGAGCTGCAGCGCCCATCCTACCCGACCGTTTCCGGCAGCCGTAACCCACGGCGCATCGTTCATGGCTCCCTGAATGCCTGGCACTTCGTTTTCAAGGTACCAGTTGTTTCGCAAAAACGCGTATGGAATGCCGGTTTCAATAATTGCATTTTCAGTGGCTCGATGCGGTGGAGCCAAAAACATCGTGCTGCTTTCCGCATGGCCAATGCTTGTATAGGCAATAAAGGAGACGCCGGCCCGGGCGGCTGCCTCCACCGCGTTTGTGTGCTGGCGGATTCTTGTGTCGTTGTCCCCGTCGGTTGAAATAATGAGCAGGCGGTCCACACCGGCAAACGCTTCGTCCAGGCTTTCCGGGTCGTCAAAATCGCCGCGGCGCACGTCCACGCCCGCTTCCTTCAAATTGTTTGCCTTGTCCGGGTTCCGGACGCTGACGGCCAGCTGGTCGGCCGGCATCTTCCGCAGCAGCGCCTGCATGACTTTGGAGCCTAATTTGCCTGTTGCTCCGGTTACTAGTGCTTTCATATGTCATTCCTCCATTTCTACTGTTAATTATAACCAAAACAGTTACATTCGGTACACTGAAACGCTTGGACCGCGGCTACCCAAGCGTCAACACAGCGAGCGCTGTGAGAAACAACGTATAGCTGCTGTAAATGGAAATTTTCCGCACCCGGCGGTTAGGAATGAAATTGACCACCGTCAGTACACCGGCGAAGCCCAGCACCATAAGCATGATAAGCATTGTTTTCCTCCTTCGGTCGCTGTAATCGCAGCCGTTTTTCTTCTATTTAAATAAGGCGCCTGTACCGGAGCGATATGTAATCTTCATCCTCCGTATTGGCATATCCGGTACGCTCTCCTTCGTACGTAAAGCCTTTTGCATCATAAAACGGAATCGCGAGTTGGTTGCCTTTCTGGACCGACACCCATTGTTCCTCGGCCCCGAGGAGCTTCTGCTGCCGGGTTACGGCTTCAAGCAGCATGGTGCCGATCCCTTCATTGCGGCGGTCCGGATCCAGATATAACACATACAGTTCGGATTCCTTTTCCCCTGTCATACCACCACCCGCAGCACCAATCACCATTTCGTTCTCCACCGCCGAAAAATAGCCGCCCCAGTCGAGGCTTGTATGCTTCACTTCATCGAACACTCTGGAAACATTATAAAACTCCCGGCACACCCGCTCGAGATAATCATCATTGCAGAGCCCCCGGTACGTGGCCCACGTAGCTTTCGTACAGACAGAAATGATGCCGGAAACGTGCGAAGGCCCGGCCTGTTCGATATGTATCATCTTTTTTCCTCCGGCGTAACAATTATAATTATAAACAAAATTAATTTCTTACTTTACCTCTTTCATATTATAAGTGTTTTAACTGCTTTTTAATATCAACCATCATTGGAATGTAGAAATAAAAAAATCCCCTCCAGCTTTGGAGAGGATTTTTGCCTGATCCTATTATTAGTCGACTACTGTTACTTCAACGTCCTGACGGCCGAAGGAATAAGCTTCGGATTTGGTTGGCACATGGACATCCATGCGGTCGCCATTAATTGCACCGCCTGTGTCAGCTGCTGTATACGTACCCATGCCTTCGATTTTCACTGTGGAACCGAGTGGGATTACGTCCGGGTCAACAGCGACTACGTTCGCATTAGGATCTTCGTTTAAGTTTTTGCCAGTGGCAGTAATACCGCTGCAGCCTGCACAATCAGCTGTATACGCCGTAGCTTCCATCGTCATGGTTTCGCCTTCACTGCTGCTGTCGGAGGACTCAGAGGTCGATTCGCCTGCTACTTCCTCGCTGGAATCACTGGAAGAATCAGAAGATCCGCCAAGTGCTGCCTGTGTTTCCGGGCCGGCTACGCCGAAGTAGTCGCCCGCAGAAGAAGAGATACCGTTGTCTGCCTGAAAGTCTTTAACCGCGCTTTCCGTTCTTGGTCCGAACGTAGAGCCTGTGTTTCCGTTAAAGTAGCCTTTTTCTTTTAACTTGTCCTGCAGTTCTGCAACAGAGGAATTAACGTCTCCTCTTTCCATTTGGCCGTGGTCGCTGATGGAGGCATCCGCTGCCTGTGGTGCTCCAAGGATCACGCCTGCTGTAACTGCTGTACCGAATAATGTTTTTTTCATCATATTGATTCAACCTCCGAGGTAAAGATATTTTTCGTCTTAAAGACGATGCCAGTGAACAATGGACTGTTTGCCTATATGATTACTTACCTTTACGTCAATACTGCATGGATAGGTTGATTGTTTAATGTAGTTGATTGCCGAAATACTTATGTGCTTTCTCTTAAACACAACGCTACCGATTATGACGCTGGGGCTTGAAAATATCAATAGCATTAATTTAGATGTAATCTCCTCTTAATAAACTTTCTTTTTATGTAAAAAAAGCAGGCCCAATGGCCTGCTTTAAAACTTCATAAGCATATATTTGACGCCTTATACACCAAAATTTGTCACAAAATATTACAATCAGATTACCGCCTTCGAAATGAAGGTGGGTATTTCCTCTTGAAATAAATCATTTAACGCGGTAATACGAGGGCATTCAACGTATTTAAACACGGAAATGAAATTTTACATTATGATTGTAATATTTCTATTGAATATCGATTTGTTTTTTCTTGATGGAGCGTTTTTCTTCTTTCGGCAGCTGCAGCTTCAGTACCCCGTTATCAAAAGAAGCCTGTATTTCGTCGTCTTTGACGTTGTCGAGAGTCACCCGCCGCCGGAATTCTCCGTAGCTTCGCTCCCTGTGGACATAATCATCATGGCTGACATCCTGCTTTTCCTCTCGTTTGGCGCTGATGGACAGCACCGGTGCTTCGTATTCCACCCGGATGTCTTCCTTGTGAAAGCCCGGAAGCTCCGCTTCCACCACGTACTCTTTGTCCTCATCCCGGACATCGAGTTTAAACTTATTCATGTCCTGAAAAGGTTCAAAGAAACGGTCGTTCAGCAAATCTCCAAATCCAAAACCACGAGAAAGATCCGGGAAAAACCCACGATTACGGCGATTAGGTGTTAAATCTGCCATCATGCATTCCTCCTTATCCGAAAGTAATGGTATTTTCATTATTAATTATATACGCTTATTACACATTTGAAACTATCTTTTGCTCAAAAATTTCATAAAAAAACCTCCCGGATCCGGGAGGAAATATCGTTACTTCTTCAGCTTTTTCGGCAGCTTGCCTTTTGCTTTTTTCTTCAGGCGCTTTTTCTTTTTAGCCAGTTTTTTCGGCGTACTTTTTTTGTTTAAAATGTAACGCGGTTTTTTAGACTTTTTCTTCTTGTCTTTCTTCTTGCCTTTCTCATCACCTGGGATCAGGCCTTTTTTAATTTTTCTGGTGATCAGTGGAAGAGACCCGCCGATCAGGCTGCCCGTGGCTATCCAGCCGTACCCTTTGTTATCCTTACTGTTATTTTCTTGCTTCCTATTCTTGTTTTCCTCTGCCATGTCATCATCTCCTTTGATGGTTCAATCACCGATAGACGCCTGTATGCTGATGTAAGACCTCTGCTTAATAATTATTTACTTATACATATATCTTTTCCGAACTATTAATATTTCAAACAAAAATTCATTAATAATAGTTTTACATTTCTATTTCATACATAAATATGGATAATTATCTTTAATTATTAAAAGCAAAGGTGGCAATAGTTCAACTGTTTTCCAAAGGCGCATTTGCTAAAATAGGCATTAATAGAAATTTAAAGGAGGTGTATTTCTATATGGAATTGTTGAACCAACATCCGGAAAAAGCCCGTGTTTCACGGCCGAAGTTCTGTGTTTGGCTCGACGCTGCGGGGATTATACTATTTTTTGCGGGGGCAGTCTTTTTTGCTTTTATGTATAGTACATTTCCAGAAGAAGTGCCTGTACATTTCAGCATGAACGGAGAAGTAAATGCGTATGGAAACAAAGCGGCTATATGGCTTTTGCTGGCTCTCACTTCTGTATTATGGATTTTCATGTCCTTATTGGAACGAGTGCCACATATACATAACTACCCCAGGAAAATTCATGAAGGCAATGTCCGTGCCCAATACCGCAACAGCATTCTTCTGCTGAATACGGTAAAAAATTATATGCTGGTGATGTTTGCCGGTTTAAATGCAGCGTTTGTCACAAGTATTAACGGCTCTGGGCCGCCCCACTTGTTAATAATAAGTCTGCTGGCTGGAATATTTGTCGTAATGCTGCCGTTTTTGATACGGGCCTTTCGTTTATCATAGCAGGCCGGGCGCTACAAATACGGCCGAAACAGATAGTAGCCGCCGAGTCCGACAATCATACAAACCGTGATCGTAGTAAATGTATAAACTACTTCTCCTGCTTCAAATGCTCCGCCCCTCCAGCTGGCAACAGCCGCACTTACAAGAGAAACTGCCCCCGTAATAAGTATGTACCCAATGGTTAACAACGCATGCATTTTCCAGCTCTTTGGCTCAAGCACTGCATACAAAGCAAAGGAGACAAGCGCCAGCGGGAGGCATAACAATAGCAGAATTGTGATTCCTTCTGTAAATGCAGTCATGAATTTTCATCCTCATTTGTGTTTTGTATTATAGAAAGGAGCTGCTGTATGATAACGGCAATCCTCATTTGTATTATTCTCCTGCTTGCTTTTGTCATCGACAAAGGAATACGGTACAAAACGCAGGTCCCTTATCGAAGAAATAACTACCGAAGGCAGGAAGAGAAGTTTTTGCGGGCAAAAATCTACGCCACAATTTTTGCGCTTTTTCTTCTTATTCTTTTCATCGGAACCGAAAAAACGCCGTGGGTTTTCCCGGTACTGGGGTTCCACTTTGCCCTTCAGGCCCTGCTTGACGCTGTCGAAGAAAAACGTAATATCCCTCAGGAACGAAAGCACTGGCATTCTTTTTTGATCAGCGTTGTTTCTGCACTAATCGGCATAGTGGCTTTGACGCACCTGATGCTTTTTTGAATACCATTTATATTTAAAATAGAAGTTCCAGCGCAAAATAAGAAACGATAAAAAACAAAGTAATAATCGTTGATACTATATATTCTTTCGCCTCGTAGGCAAAATACCATTCGAGCCATGCTTGAGCAGCTCCAAATAGCATCAACACAGAAAGCATAAACAGCGGGATATAGCCTTGCGAATATGTATCTACTGTAAAAGTTGGAATCATTATCAGAACTAAAGCGACAATAAGAATGCCAAATGACCAGTATTGCCCCCGGGTTTCTTTAATCGTCACCGCTCCCTTTGGTACAATCCATATTTCTAGAGGGAAGCGAAGCAGTATGCTGGCAAGCACTGCAATAGAAAAATATTCCGGCAATTTATCACCTTTCTTCGAATCAATTAAGTACCTCTGCAAGCACGAAGCTTATTGTGCTCATAAGCAGCAGCGCCGCCAGTATTCTAAACCATACCGCTTCAGCTTTGTTTATGCTTTCTTTTGCCCCGCCGTTGTAATTCCATATAAGAAATAGATTAACTGTTAATAGTAAAGGAAAAGACATAGCGGTGTTTCCCAGGTAGCTCTGTCCCGTGAAAGCCATAATGTTTACAATAAAAATCCAAATAAAAATCAGCCCGTTCAACAGAAATATCAGCATCGTACGTATTCGATTGCGGACCGCTTCCATGTTCTCCTCTCCTTTAAACTCCTAAAATATTACAAATGCAGTGTAGCAGAAATTTTCTTTTATGTCCTCCGCTCCTGCATAAAAAAACCCGCCGGCAGTTTTCTGCCAGTCGGGTTGATTGGTTTGTTTCGTTATACTTTTTGGTAGGCAACGCGGGAGGCGGCTTCCACAACTTCCTTCAGCCCGGCTTCGATGATTTCCTCTGCCTGGTCCGGGCTGGCGTTATGGCCTTCGATGACCACTTCATCCACAATATCCATGCCGTACAGGCCGCCAAAAATGTTCTGCATGTATGCAAGCGCCATGTCCATGCCAGCCATTTCCGGAGCGGAATATACCCCGCCGCGGGCGTTCAGAAAGATTACTTTTTTCTCCGGCATGAGCGGCACGAGTGCGCCTTCCGGGCTGTATTTAAACGTGTAGCCGGCTTCGGCGATGTAGTCAATAAAGGTCTGCAGCTTGGCCGGAATCGTCAGGTTCCACAGCGGAAAGGCAAATACGACCAGATCCGCCGCGCTGAACGCGTCTTTGGCTTTCTGCTTCGCAGCAAGCACCCGGCGGTCCATCTCGGTTGGCTCTCCGTCTGTCGCAAGACGGCCAAAGGCGTCAAAGAAATCCTGGCCAAAATACGGCGTATCCTCTTCAAATACGTCGTACGTCTGGACGTTCAATGCGCCCGCGTCCTGAACATTTTCCAGAAACGTTTCGTACATTTTCGTAGAAATGCCATCCGGGCGGTTGTTTGCTTTTACTAGTAATACGTTCACAGCTATCCCTCTTTTTCTTAAATGATTAATTTTTCTCTGCTCTTATTATTTTAGCTGCTCTGACACTAAAAACAAGTACGCACATAAAAGTGGTATAGTTCCCTTGAGGGTACCAATGGCGGCTCCCAAAGAGTGTAAGCAAAACAGTTCGTTTTCCCAGGGAGTCGTGGTAGTATGTACATACTGTGATGCAAGTAAGCAAACGTCTACATACCTGCTTTATAAAATCATACTAAGGAGTGAGGCCATTGAAAAAAGAACCCGAATTCTGTAAGTTCCAGGAGGCGCTCGGCATCCTCGTCGGCAAATGGAAGCCTGTCATTCTTGTGCATCTATTAAATGACGGTACGCAGCGCTTCAGCGTATTAAAACGCAAAATGCCGGGCATCACCCAGCGCATGCTCACCAAGCAGCTGCGCGAGCTCGAGGATGAAGACATCATCCAGCGCGTCATTTATCCGGAGATCCCGCCCAAGGTGGAATATTCCATCACCGAATACGGCCGGAGCCTGGAGCCGATTCTCGAGGCGATGCACGAGTGGGGAAGCTCCCACGTTGCACGCAAGCAGGCAGAGAATTCCGAAGCCCGGGAAGAAAAGCTGTCCTAAGTAAAATAAGCACCCATTACCCGGGTTAACGGGAAATGGGTGCTTTTCATCTGTCTTTATTAATTGGCGTTCAAGCCGCCGGTCGCGCTGTATACGTGGCCGGTTACATAGCTTGCTTGATCGGAGGCGAGAAACACGTAAATACCGGAAAGCTCCACCGGTTGGCCGGCACGCTGAAGCGGTGTTTCGGGCGTTTCTTCCCCGAATTTCGGGATGTTTTCGCCCGGCTGGCCGCCGGAAATCTGCAGCGGAGACCAGAACGGTCCCGGAGCTACCGAGTTTACGCGGATGCCCTGGGAGGCCACCTGTTTGGATAATGCTTTCGTAAATCCGATAATGGTGCTTTTCGTAGCAGCATAATCCAGAAGCATCGGCGACGGATCGTAGCCTTCAATGGAAGTTGTCGTAATGATCGATCCGCCCTCCGGCATATGCGGCAGTGCTTCCTGGGTCATCCAGTACATAGAGAACACATTCGTTTCGAACGTGGAAACGATCTGTTCGGTCGTGAGGTCGGCAATGTCTTTCACGGCCTGCTGCTTACCGGCGACTAGCGCCAGAATGTCCAGTCCGCCAAGTTCATCGACTGCGGACTGCACGAGTTCGCGGGAAAATTTTTCGCTCCGAAGATCTCCCGGCAAAAGCACTGCTTTACGCCCGGCCCGTTCAATCATTTCCTTTACGTCCTGGGCGTCCGGCTCTTCATCCGGCAGATAGTTAATCGCCACGTCTGCTCCTTCGCGGGCATACGCAATAGCTGCGGCCCGGCCGATCCCGGAATCGCCGCCGGTAACGAGCGCTTTTCGTCCTTTTAATTGGCCGGTGCCTTCATAACTGCTTTCACCGCAGTCCGGCTGCGGGTCCATATATTTCTGCACTCCAGGCGGGTCCTGGTACTGCTTCGGATAGTCGTCATGGTAATACTGCTTGCGTGGATCCTGTGTCATGCTGAAAGTCTCCTTTTTTTACATAACTTATTTACATGTATTTTCATTTCCTTTTCCTCAAAAATTGAAACATCCAACAGTATTTTCATATAAAAAATTACTGGACCGCCTGCCACACTGCCTTCCATAAACGAGATTTTATGGTACGCTTAATCCATTAATCGTGGTAGCGGAGGTGGCGGCTGTGGAAGTTTGCGCATGGAGAAATGAATTGTCGGTCAAAGGTAAAAACGGAATTGCTTTTTTAATGGCCGCGGTGCTGGTCTGGGGGTTAATCACGCTTGTTTTTCTGCTTTCATTGGATCTTTATACCAAAAACATATTTATGCTCTGTTCTTCGGGACTGATGCTGCCGCTCGCAATACTTTTTTCCCGCCTGCTCCGGGCAGAATGAAAATTTGACAACAATCCGATCGGCAGCCTCGGCCTCAGCCTGAACCTTGCGCAGTTAGCCTACTTCCCGCTCATCTTTTGGGCTATCGCCGTCAGCCCGAGCGATGCTGTACTGGTTTTTGCGGTTATTACCGGCGCCCACTTTTTCCCGTACGGCTGGTTTTACAACGGCCTTCCCTATTACGTGATGGCACCGGCCGCCGCTACCGCCGTGACTATTGTTGCCGCCGTACAGAATGACAGCAGCCGGTGGCTCGTGCCCGCCGCAATGGTTGTACTGCTGCTCGCGTTAATTTTCTGGCTGGTACAGGATTACCGGCGCAAGGCCGCTTCGTATACGTAAAAGAAGTCGTGGCGCTTTCTAATATAAAAGAATAACTTCATGAAAAAAGGAATTTTAATAACGGGAGTAGAAATCAGCAACACACGTATATCACCCACATAGAGAAGGATATTTACTAATCGGCAGAGGGAGTGCGTATACTATGAATAGCGTGGAAATCGATCTGGTGGTTCCAGACAGCCTGCAGGCCCTGGAAGTGTATAAAAAAATATTTGAGATTAAAACGGTGGAAGCTTCAGACTTTCCCCGGGGCGAAAATGAAGTTATTTTCACCCTGTACGGGGTTCCTTTCCATCTGTTGGATGAAAATCCGGCCTTCCACTTAATTGCCCCTACCCCGCACGACCCGAAAACGCTGTGGTTTAACATCACCGTTCCAAACATTGAAGAAACCTATGCTAAAGCCATCGATACCGGATGCAGTGAAGTCCAGGCAGTCACGAATCTCCCTGAGCACGGCGTGTCGAATGCTGTTTTTATGGATCCCTTCGGCTATGTCTGGATGCTGCACCAGGTATATGAAGAGGTGAGCCATGAAGAACGCAAGCGGCTCTGGGAGGAAAAACGGGCGAATTAACAGCCAACTCCATAGCTTTTACAATAGAATCCCTGGGGAAAAATCAGAAAAACCGCGTCTTTTTTAGACACGGTTTTTTCTATGTATTGTAAGCATATTAATTTTTCAGCGGCACAATAAAATAAATATGTTATAAGTTTCCGGCTATGAAAAAGCGCCGGCTAATCGTTTAGCCGTGCGCTTAATATTCTTTCTTACCGTTTTCTTACACTCCCGAATAGGCGGAAAACCCGCCATCGATCGGCACAACAATGCCGTTAACAAAGCTGGATGATTTTTCGTCCACGAGCCACAGCAGGGTGCCCACCAGCTCCTCTGGTTCCCCGAAGCGCTCCTGCGGGGTCTGGGAAAGTATTTTTTCCGCTCTCGCACTCAGTACCCCCTCTTCCGAAAACATCAGCTCCCGGTTCTGGTCCGTCAGGAAAAAGCCCGGTGCTATTGCGTTCACCCGCACCCCTGACTTGGAAAAGTAAACGGCGAGCCACTGGGTAAAATTGCTGACGGCTGCCTTGGCCCCGCTGTAGGCAGGAATTTTCGTCAGCGGGCGGTAGGCGTTCATTGAGGAAATGTTAATAATCGAGCCCGGACGGTCATGCACCATGTCCCGGGTGAATACCTGCGAAGGAATCAATGCTCCGAGAAAGTTCAGGGAAAACAGCTGATCCACCGCGGCAGGGTCCAGATCAAAAAAGGTACCTCCGCTGGCCGGCATTTCCGGGTCAAAGTACTCCTGGCCGGTCGTTGCATTCGGATTGTTGCCGCCGGCGCCGTTTACAAGAATGTCGCACGGCCCGAACCGGCTCTTTACGTCCTCATAGATGGCTTCCATCGCCGGCTTATCCGTCACGTCGCCGCTGTAGCCCGCAGCCTCGCCTCCGCTTTCTCTGATCCGCCCGGCCACCTGGTCCACTTTTTCTTTATTGCGGGCGATGATCGCCACTTTCGCACCGTTAGCGGCCAGTGCCTCTGCCATCACAGAGCCAAGCACCCCGCTTCCGCCTGTGATGACGACTGTTTTATCATGCAGTGGGATTTGAAATGGTGTCTGCATCATCGAACTCCTTTCTCCACGTTTTTCTTTAAATTGAAAAATATCTTTTCGCATTGTAGTAACAGATATTTTCAACGTACGCACTCAACAACTTCAAGTCATGCGGCGCTTTTCCTTGTTCCACCCATGTGCCTATCAGGTTGCACAGAATGCGCCGGAAATACTCGTGCCGCGAAAACGACAGAAAGCTTCTTGAATCGGTCAGCATGCCGATGAAATTGCTGATCAGGCCAATGTTGGCCAAAGACGTCATCTGGCTTTCCATCCCGTCAATGTGGTCATTGAACCACCAGGCGGTGCCTACCTGCGCCTTTCCAGGAACTTCACTGTTCTGGAAGCTGCCGGCAATCGCCGCAAGCGTATTGTTATTGTTGGCATTTACGCTGTAGAGCACCGTTTTTGGAAGCGCATTTCTGCTTTCAAGATCGTCGAGAAAAGCAGCGAGCGGACGCGCTGGCAGCTGGTCGTGGATGGCGTCAAATCCTGTGTCCCCGCCAAGCTTCTGAAACATCACCGTATTGACGTTGCGGAGCGGATGCAGGTGCAGCTGCATCACCCACTCCTTTGCCGCATACCGCTCAGCCAGGTGCAGCAGCGTAAACGTTTTGTATTGGGCTGCTTCCTCTGCCGTAACCGTCTCCCCGTTCATCCGTTTCTGGAAAACGGCCGCAGCTTCTGCTTCACTCGCTGGTTCATATACCATTTCCGTCAGGCCATGGTCGGAGCTGCGGGTGCCAAGCGCATCAAAGGCCTCAATTCTCTCATCCAGAGCATCTAAAAACTCCCCGTAGGAGGAAACCTTTTTGCCTGTGAGGCCTGCGAGCTGTTCCACCCAGGCTGGGAAGCTGTCTTTTTCCAGATGCAGCGCCTGGTCGGGGCGGTAGGAAGGCGACACGTCAAACGGCAGATTGCTCTGCCTCAGCTGCTCGTGGATCGTTAACGCGTCTGCCGGATCGTCGGTCGTTCCCAGAAATACAACGTTGTCCCTTTGGAGCAGCGACTGGGTGGAAAATTCCGGGGACTGCAGCTTTTCCCGGGTTTCGTTCCAGATTTCTTCTGCCGTCTCTTTGTTTAACAGCGTATTGATGCCAAAATACGACGACAGCTCCAGGTGGGTCCAATGATACAGCGGATTCCCAATCGTGTTCGGCACCGTTTCCGCCCAGGCCAGAAACTTTTCGTAATCGCTTTTTTCCCCTGTAATGTATTCTTCCGAAATCCCGTTTGCCCGCATGGCTCTCCATTTATAATGGTCTCCGCTCAGCCAGATTTCAGACAGGTTGTCGAAATTTTTGTCGTTTAAAATTTCGCCGGGCGGCAGATGGTTATGATAATCGATGAGCGGCAGGTGCTTGGCATAATCATGGTACAGCGTGCGCGCTACCGGGGATTGAAGCAAAAAGTCCTTGTGAATAAACGCAGTCATATGATCATCTCCTAATTAATTTGTTTACTATGCAAACTATTAAATTTATACTTTTAACACAGCAGCATCCACATTACTAACATACGCAGGACGAATGGAAAGAGGGATTTTCCTTGCATAAAGGTGACTGGAACTATATACGAAATTTAAACCGGAGGCTGATTCTCGAAGAAATCGTGAAAAACGCTTCTCTCTCCCGGAGCGAACTCGCGAGAATTACCGGCTTAAACAAAGCGACTATTTCCACACAGATTAATGACCTGCTGGAGCAGGGACTCGTCATAGAAACGAGAACCGAGGCGCTGGATACTCCCGGCCGAAAGCCGATCATTATTGAAATGAACGAACGCGCCGGCTTCACGGTCGGCATTGACATTGACGAGCTCAGCACGAATATTGTTTTTTGCGACCTGAAGGGCCGCCGGCTTCATCAAAAGCAGCTGCATCTGGATACGTCCCATTTTGAAAGCATGCTTGAAGCATTGATTCAGCAGCTGCGGGCAGAAATTGAGGTGTTCCAAAACGTTTCGTCTGCCCCGCCGCTCGCCGGCATCGGCATCGGTGTCCACGGGATCGTGGACAACGACAGCCAGATTGTTTACACCCCAAAACAGCAATGGGTGGACGTGGACGTCAAGACCCGCCTGGAAGCAGCCTTTGAAGCGCCCGTGCACGTGGACAACAGCGCCAATCTGGCCGTATATGCCGAGCACGTTTACGCAGAGCACGTGCCCGATCTGTTCTGCCTGACACTCTATTCCGGCATCGGGCTTGGCATGGTCAAGGATGCAGTTATTTACCGCGGGCACCAGGGCTTTGCCGGTGAAATCGGCCATATGATCATCGAGCCTAACGGCAAGCCCTGTCCGTGTGGCAACCATGGCTGCTGGGAGCTGTATGCATCAAATAAAGCGTTCTTAAAGCTGCTTCATGACCACGGGAGCGAGTTTCATACCAAGGAGCAGATTCGAAAACATTTGGCATCCGCCGGGGCCGCCCAGGTGGTGGACGAATACATTTTCTATTTATCGATCGGCGTAAACAATGTCATCAATATTTTCAACCCGGAGCGCGTCATTATTAACAGCCCGCTGTTTGCCTCCAAGCCGGAGCTTTTGGACAAAGTCCGGCACTCCCTGCGCTCCAAGTTTAACAACTACCAGGAACTGAAATTATCGAGCCTGAACGAGGACGCCTGCGCACTCGGGGCCGCAGCGCTTGCGTTCAAAAAATTTCTCGGCGTTCACCAGGTGGACCACTCTGCTTCCTTCGAACTCTAGCAGAAAGCACGAAGCTACATCAGGTCAAACAGCTGCGGCAGGAACAGGCTGAGCTGCGGAATAAAGGTGATGGCGAGCACCATGACAACCAGGATGATGAAATACGGCACCAGTGTCTTGATGACGCTTTCGAGCCGTGCGTCGGCTACGCTTGTCCCGACAAACAGCACGCTTCCAACCGGAGGGGTGATATTGCCGATACAAAGGTTAAACGCAATAATGATGCCAAAATGCACTGGATCGATGCCGAGCTCGGTGACCACCGGAAAGAAGATTGGCGTGAAAATCAGCACGGCCGGCGTAATATCCATAAATGTCCCCATTAGCAGCAGGATCAGGTTAATCAAAAGCAGAATCACAATCGTGTTTGCGCTAATCGAAAGAAGCGCGTTACTGATGCCTGCCGGAATTTCGGTATAGCTCATCACGAGAGAAAACAGTGAAGATGCTGTAATCAAAAGCAGGATCATGCCCGTGATTTCGACGGTTTCCTTGAAAATATTTTTAAATTCCTCTTTTTTCAGCTGTCTGTAGATCAGGGACAGCAGCAGCGCATAAATGACGGCAACCGCTGCGCCTTCCGTGGCGGTAAAAATGCCGGCAACAATTCCGCCGATAACGATGATGATCAGCAGTAAACTCGGGATCGCATCAAAGACAATAAACAGCTTGTCCTTCCAGCTGACCTTTTCCGACACCGGATACTTGTGTTTTCTGGCATACACGTAAGCCACGGCCATCACCGACAGGCCCCATAAAATGCCTGGAATGTATCCGGCCATAAACAGCGCTGCGATCGACGTGCCTCCGCTGACTAAAGAATACACAATCAGCATCGAGCTTGGCGGAATCAACAGCCCTGCCGGCGCCGACGCGATATTTGTTGCGGCTGAATAGCTCAGAGAGTATTTTTGTCTCATTTCCATCGGCGTCATGATTTTACCCATGGCGGCAGCCGCAGCAACACTGGATCCCGAAATTGAACCAAACAGCATGTTTCCGACCACGTTCGTATGTGCAAGTGAGCCCGGCAGCCGGCCGACGATAATTTTAGCCAGGTTGATGAGCCTAAAAGCAATGCCGCCGTTATTCATAATAATGCCGGCAAGCACAAACAATGGAATTGCCAGGATCGTGAAGTTGTCGACGCCTGTGGCGAGCCGCTGGGCGGTTATGATGATGCTTACATCAAACGGAATTACCAGCGAAATCGTGATCATTGCGCTCAGCAGAATAGCTAGGGCAATCGGTACCCCGAACACGAGCAGCACCCCGAGCGATGCGAATAATAAAATCCCTGCTGTGACTGTCATCCTTTTTCCCCCTCCCCGGTATGGCCGCTCTGGCTGCTGCCCCGAAGCATATCAAGCAGTGCATACAGCACGATACATACACCCGACACGGGCACGGCGCTGTAGACAAACAGCATGGACATTCCCGTTGCCGGAGCCGTTTCACTGTATGTATACGTCAAAAGCATAATACCGCCGATAATCATCGGTACGATCCCTAAAAATATCCATAATACGTTAATGACAAGCTCAATCAGGCGCTGGGCGCGCGCCCGGAACTTTTCCACCAGAAACACGATGGCAATGTGCTTTTTCTGCCCGAACACATAAGCTGCCGTAAGCAGCGTGAACCAGATGAGCATAAAGCGGATAATTTCTTCGCTTGTGGTACTCGGTGCGTCCAGCACATAGCGCGTAAATACCTGCCAGATCGAAAGAGCTGCCATGCAGGTGATTAAAATCGCGTTTACAATCAACAGCACGCGGTCGAGAGCCGTTTTTGCCTTTTGCATACTACTCGGCCTCCTTTATGGTTTGATAAATCTCGGAGGTATCCGGATCATTTCTGAACTCTTCGTGCAGCGGCTGGACCTCATCAATGAACGACTGCTTGTCCACTTCATGAAACTCGACGTTCATTTCCTCGCTGGCTGTAGCCCTGGCTTCCTCTACTGTCTGGTTCCAAAGGTCTTCATGGTAGCTGGTTGATTCTTTCGCCGCTTCTTCAATGACCTGCTGCTCGCTGGCCGAGAGATTTTCCATCACCTTATTGTTGGCAATGAGCATATCCGGAACAATCGCGTGCTCGGTGTAGAAGTAGTTTTTCGCCACTTCACCGTGGTTGCTGTTTGTAAGCGCGGTGGCGTTGTTTTCGGCTGCGTCAATAACACCTGACTGAAGCGCGGTGTATACTTCCCCGTAGCTCATCGGCGTCGGCGTCCCGCCCATCGCTTCAATCATCTGGACGCTTGTCTGGCTCGGCTGCACTCTCGTTTTCAGCCCGCTCATATCCTCGCTTGTTTCGATCATTCTGCTTTTCGTATAAACGTTACGGACGCCGGCATCGTAATACGTCAGTCCGCGGAAGCCTTTATTTGCGGATTCCATATAGATGTCGTCAGTCACATCCTCATTGTTCATGACACGTTTGAAGCTCTCCTGACTTTCAAACAAATACGGCAGACTGAAGACGGAATACGCCGGTTCAAAGCTTTCGAGAGCACTCGCACTTACTTTACTGAAATCAACGGCCCCCGCCTGGGTGCCTTCAATGACTTCCCGCTCGCTTCCAAGCTCACCATTCGGGTAAATTTTAGTACTCATAGATCCGTTTGATTTTTCTTCCACCAGTTCGGCAAACCGTTCAAGCGACTGGTGTACCGGGTGGTCCGTCGGCTGGTTGTGCGCAAGCGTGAAGTTCTTTTCTTCTTCCCCGCTTGCACTCTGGCAGCCCGTTAACACTATCAGGGCTAGCATGGTGACGAGGCTTATCCATTTTTTCACAGTGGTTCCCTCCTTTAATTAGCTTTCAGCAGTGCCATTTACCAGTGAAACGAGGCACCCGGTTCTCCGTTGATCAGAATCTCTCTGGTTTCATCCTGAGGCAGATGGAAGTGCATTGCCGCGAAACCATTACTGTATGCCCCTTCACGGCCGGCTTCAATATGAACACTGCTTTCATCCGCTCTCATGGAGCATGTAATCGAAAGTGCTTCATTGCTGTACCGCTTGTCGTTGTCGTCGTAATACGTAAACGAGGTCTGCTCGCCGTTTTGGCCCGGGTATACGTACATATCGATCCGGCCGTCGGCTTTGTTCTCCATTGGAAGCAGGCTGCCGCCTTTTACCATCACCGGCGTATACTTAAGCGGTGCCGGCACCGTGACCGTCTGTCCTCCCTCATACCACTTCCCGGTATGCATGTCATACCATCCGTGTGGGTGAGCAGGCAGATATACCATACGCTCGCGTTCTCCCGGACGTACGATCGTACAGACGAGCAGCTCTTCGCCGAGCATAAATTCATCGTTTTCGGCGTGCGTTGCCGGGTCATCGCCAAAGTCAAAAAAGGTCGGCTTAATGACAGGCTCGTACGCAGCCGAAGACTTTTGCAGCAGCGAGAAAATATAGCCCGACAGCTTCTGGTGCCAATGAATGGAGGCGGAAACCTTATCGACAATTTCCGGGTACATCCACGGCTCGTTGACCGTCTGGTCGTCATTCCAGGAATGAATCGTAAACCGCGGATAGTAAATGTTGCTCTGGATCCAGCGAAGAAGCAGCTCCGGCTCCGGGGCATTGCCGGAAAAGCCGCCCGTGTCATGCCCGAAATTGTATATGCCGGAAAGGCTTAAGCCAATCGCCATTTTAATGTTGTACTGAAGCGTTTCCCAGTTGGAGTAGTTGTCCCCGGTCCATGTTTGGGCGTATCTGCTGAGACCGACACTGCCTGCCCGGCTGATCAGGTATGGCCGTTTTTCTTCATCGAATTCGAGCTGTGCTTCCAGGGAGCTCTTTGTCATTAGCATCGGGAAAACCGCCCGGTAATCCTGAAACTTCCCGCCCTCGCCGAACAGATGAACCTCGGCCTCTGGGTCCCAGATTTCAAATTCGTTGTTGTCGTTCCAGGTGGCGTCGATGCCATTGGCCAGCAGTTCTTTCTTTACATTTTCCTTCCACCATGAAATGGTCTGCTCGTTCGTGAAATCAAGATACACGCCCATGTCATCCCAGAACTGCTGCAGAAGTGGACGGCCGTGTTTGTCGAGAATAATGTAGTCGTTATCGAGCACTTCTTCGTGCTTCGGGTGATCAATCAAAAGGCTCGGCTTGATATTGGCGATGATTCTAATGCCGTTTTTATGAAAATCTTCAGTAAATTTTACCGGGTCGGGAAATTTTTCGTAGTTCCAGTTGAACACGTATCGTTTATGATTGATGGACGTGTATCCTGAAGACAGATGGAACGACTCGCACGGGATATCGTATTTTTTCGTATCCTCGACAAAATTCATCAGCCGCTCCTGGGATTTTTCTTCATCGGTATAGGTCATCGTCGATCCCGAATAGCCGATGCTCCATTTTGGCATCAGTGCCGGGCGACCGGTCATCCACGAAAACCGGCGGGTCACGTCGGCCGTCTCCGGGCCGAGAATAAAATAAAAATCCAGAAAGTCCGATTTGGACTCAAAGTACTTATATTTTCCGTGGTAGTTGTCTTTTTCGCGCCCCATGTCGAAAGCGCATTCATTATAGTCATCGTAATAAACTCCGTACGCGGCTCCGTTTTCCGGAGAATAGGTAATATAGTACGGAATATGCTTATACAACGGGTCGGTCTTTTCGGCATCGTAGCCCATTGCGTCAATGTTAAGCATGCGGTAGCGTTCGCCGTATTTATTAACGTTCCCTGTTTTTTCCCCAAGCCCGTAGTAGCGGTCCGTATCATTTCGTTTTAAGTAATGGGCCGTGGGCGCTGTTTCGGCAATCTGGAAGGCATACGCCTGGGTATTTCGGTCTTCAGCTATTAATACCTCACGGCCGCTTGTCTTATCGAACCAGCTGCAGTGAAGCTTGGCTTTGTTTATCTTCAGCTTGAGCGGGTCGGTTTCAATAACAAATTCTTCCGGCGTTTCCGATGTTTCATAAGACGGAAGTGAAAAATATGCCGTAATGGCGCTGCGGTCGAGTCCTTCAAACGGCATGTCCGTGTCTCCCGGCGCTACCGCCCATGTATGTATGTCCACCTCCGGGCGCTCTTTCGTTAATGTAACGCGGAATAATTTCTCTTCTAATACGTAGACGCAAAAATACATCCCCTGGACATCTGATTCAAATACCAGCACGTTGCTGTCGTGTGCAGACAAATAAAATTGATCTTTCGTTGTTAACATACACTCACCCTCTTTGGATTGATCACTCGCCTCGTAATTAATTTGTAGTCTAAACAAATTAATTATTGGTTTTATGATAAGGCTTTCCTGAATGTTACGCAACCCCGGAGGTACTTAATAAGGACCCTCTTTCTATTCATGTTATCCAATTTTAAAAGGACCCCTCCACAATATATTGGGGGGTCCCTGCCGCTAGTCTTCTCTCCGTTTCCGGTGATAAAAGAAATTACATATAAAAAGCACCGCCACTACCGCACTCATAAATAAAATACCTTCTATCCTGTATTTTGCATCGTAGTGGCTCTGGTCCAGTAAAAGCACCAGATTCCATGAAATGAATAAAAATATTCCATATAAATAAAGCACGGATTTTGTACTTTTCATCCAATCCCTCCCAGGTTAGTTTTTGCTGACTTTTTTCTGTTCCCTTCCCTATTTCAGGTAAATCTTTAGAAATAAGCTTTAATTAAAAAATTTTAAGTGCTTTCTACGACTCATAATATTGTTGACGTTTCATTTGTACCAGTGTACTATTTAATTAATACACTAATACAAAGGAGCGATGAATGATGACTAGCTGGCTTTACTTATGGAAAAAAGAATTTGCTTTGACCCGGACCATTTTTTACTGGTGCCTGGCACTGATCTTTATTGTTGTGGTGTTCTCTCTCGTAATGAACAGCGGAAATTTCTTTTCCGTGAATGTGGACTCTCCCGTACAGGCAGTTGGAAGTACAGTCATCGGCCCCTTAATGGCCGGAATTTTTGCCCATTTTGTTTATCTGCCGGTTTATATGATTGTGAGCCTGGAGCTCGAACGCCGCCAGATGCATTTATGGCTGTATCAACCGCAGCCGGCCGCTAAAATGATCAGCGCAAAATACGCCAGCGGGATGGCGTGCGCTGTCGTTTCCCTCTTTATTAATGGCGTTCTGCTGCTGCTTTTTCTCTGGCTGACACCGGGGATTCCTGGCTTTTTCGGCTTAACCCAGGAGGGGGCAACTTGGCCGCAGCTGCTGCTTCTATGCCTGCTCGGGGCGATGTTTGTGCTTTTCGTTTCGCTTTATTTCAGCGTCTACCTGTTGTTTATTTACGCGTTTGACTTTGCGTTCCGGCATACCCTGGGCAGAGGGGTTCAAGTCGTTATGGCGATCGCCGCCGTGCTTCTTGTCAGCTTTCTTGCAAGCTCGGGGCTTGGCAATATGTACCAGGCGATTACCAACTGGGGCCAGTTTTCGCTGACGGGGCTGTTGAACGTGGAATTCATTAATTTTCAATTATATACCGGAGTAATTCTTTTCCACGCCGCGCTCGGCTTCGCCATCTTTTTCCTTTCCGTCCGGTTGATCGATAAGAAAGCAGAGGTATAAGCCCATGGCTTACACATTTGATAACTCCAGGCCTATTTACCAGCAGATTATCGATACCATTCACGGCAATATCATTCGCGGCGAGTGGCCGCCGGGGACGAAGCTTCCTTCCGTGCGGGCACTGGCTGTAGAGTTTGGCGTTAATCCGAATACCGTTTCCCGGACATACAGCGAATTAGAACGAACAGGAGTGTTGGAAATGAAACGAGGACAGGGCACCTTTGTTACGGAACATGAAGCATCGATCCAGCAGCTGAAACAGGAGCTCATGCAGCAGCGGATCAACGAATTTATGAAGGAAATGGAGAGCCTCGGCATGAGCAGAGAAGAAATCCGCCAGGGCATCGATTCCTATCGAAAGGATGATCAGCATGATAACCTTTGACGGAGTAACGAAGAAATTCCTAAGCCGCACCGCGCTCGAAAACGTAACGATCGATATACCTGCCAAAGGAGTAACCGGACTCGTCGGCGAAAATGGCAGCGGCAAATCCACGCTGCTCAAGCTGGCCGGCGGGCTTCTGCGTCCGGATCAAGGGACGGTCACCTACAACGGAACGCCGGTATCGCGGAAGGACAGCTCCCGGATCGCTTATTTGTCGGAAAACGACCACATTTACTCCTTTTTTCGTATCGAAGAATTGATTGATTATCTGGCAGCCCAGTTTCCCGATTTTAACAAACAGCGTGCGTACGATATGCTTGAATTTATGAATCTCGATCCCGCCCAAAAAATCAAAACGCTCTCAAAAGGGAACCGCGGCCGGGTGAAAATTGTCGTCACGCTCGCCCGGGAAGCCGAGCTGCTTCTGCTCGATGAGCCGCTGTCCGGCCTCGACCCGCTTGTACGGCGCTCAATCATCCAGAGCCTCGTCTCTTTTGTGGATGTCGACACCCAGGGCGTCATTATCAGTACGCATGAAGTCAGTGAAATGGACCCCCTGCTCGACCGGGTGCTCGTCCTCCGGCAGCAGCACGTCCTCGACATGGAAGACAGCGAAGCAATCCGCGAACAATTCGGCGTGGATACAGCCGGCTGGATGGAACATATTTATGCGAGAGAAAGGAATGCTTAATAATATAGCATGTTTTAGAATGATCCTCCTTTATAACTTTCACGGCGCCCTTCATAACAGCTGCTTCGTTATTAAACAGCTGCACGCCTAAAAATATAAACCAGCCGGCGTTGATTCATACAACGCCGGCTGGTTTTTCATATACGCTTATTGCTTTTTTTTCAATACGTTTCTAGGCTTCTCTGCGGCGTTTCATGAGTGCAATACCTGCCATCACAAGCGCCATGCTTCCGGCAGCGACGCCCCATGGACTAACATTCTGAGCCGTTCCGCCCATGCCGGTTTTCGGCATTTCTTCCGGCATCATTTCACTTTCAAACTGCTCCGGATACTGAGCCACAATAGCTCCGGAAACACCTTCCCCTACGCCAAACATATGGCCGTAGGCTTCGCGGACGTCCTCATAAGCCATGTCATACTCTTCCATCGTATAGCTGTCAAAGGCGCCGATCAATTGGTTCACGTGCATCTGCAGGCCTTCCGCCAGAGCATCGGATTGCAGTTCACCGCCGGTTGCTTCTTCCATGAACTTGGAAAATTCCATCCGATAGTTATCGAGGTTATCCAGCGCTTCCTGCTGGGCCGCTTCATCTTCCGCTCCGGTCGCTTCCACGTAATCCACGAAATAACCGATGTGTTCGCTCCACATCTCTTCAAACTGCTGGCCGGCTTCGTCGCCGTAGACGGATGCAATCTCATCCGACAGTTCCTGCGTATTCTGGTTCAAAATACCAGCTGCAGCACCGAAATCCTCTGCGCCGGCGCCTCCTTTTTGCATCGCGGTTACGGCGAGGGCCGCGTGCTCGGAGAACAGGAAGTTCATATCGGAACGCAGGTCAACGGCCGGTGTATCCGGGTTGGTGTTATTATATTTTTCAGGGAACTGGTCAGCGATCGCAACCGAGAGATTTTCACTGACCCCGTACATGTGCTCCATCGCGTCGCTGGCCAGCGAATAAGCTTCTTCATAGTCTCCAGCTACGTAGCTGTCAAACGACCCGATCAGCTGATTGACGTGCATTTCCAACCCTTCGGAAGCGGCTTCAGCATCAACGCCGCCATCTGTCGCACCGTCCAGGAACTGAGAGAATTCCTCGCGATAATCCTTCAGGTTGTCGAGGGCTTCCTGCTTGGCAGCTTCGTCTCCCGCATCAGTCGCATTAACATAATCAACGAAATAACCGATATGCTCGCTCCACATTTCTTCAAACTGCTGGCCGGCTTCTTCGCCGTAAACCGAAGCAATCGTATTGGAAAGGTCTTTGGTGTTGGCCTCCAGCGCGGCGGCGGATTCTTCAAAATCCTCTGCGCCATCCGCACCTTTCTGCATTGTAGTCACGGCCAGGTAGGCATGCTCGGATAAATAATGATCCAGCTGGGCACGAAGATCGCCCGCCGGTGTCGATACCGATGCCATCATCTCTTCTGATGACATTTCCATGTTATTTTCACCTTCATGGCTGTCGGCAGATGCTACTCCCGGTGCCGTCGGAATCACGACGGCTGCAGATAATGGCAGCGCAAGTGCCGTGCGTTTCCAGTTCAAATTCATATTCATGTGATAATCCTCCTTCATGGTTTGTTACACCCAGTTAACGAAATGGATCAGAAATTGGATCACTATTTGTTACAATTTATTGAACTTATTGATTATTTTTCTAAATATATATTTTATTAGCCGCTTTGCCACGTTAATTCTGCGTATAGCTTTTCTCTCCAAAAACGTACTGAAGCACTCGTTCTTTCATGCCTACAGGAGGCGTACAGCAGGTCAGCTTTTCCTGAGCAATTGTAAAAAGATCGCTCTCGGTCTCAAGGCCATCAGCGGCTTTTTTGTTTTGCAATTGTTTATTTAATTGACTCCCCCATTTCTTTTCATTTATAGCCATCGCGCCTCCTCCTGTTCCTCCTTTTACTCGTCTCACGAAACAACAAAGACGATGCCGCTTTACACGTTCATCGTCTTGTTGTTTATAGGCTCCTATCCCAATCTTTATTTATTTATGGCCACGTCTTCGGACGGTTCGGATTCGGTCCCGTCTGCATTAACAGCGGTCACATGGTACGTGAAGCTTCCGTCTTCCGTTTCCGTGTAGCTTTTCCGTTCATGTGCATCCACGCTTGCGACGCGGGTGAAATCCTCTCCACCTTCTTCCTGGCGGTACACCCGGTAGCCGACCACGTCCTCGTCCCGCACCGCGTGCCATTTTACAAGCGACCCTTGGAGAGAGACGTTGTCGGGAGACGGAGGTGGGTCCGATGCTTCTTCGCTATCGTTCATCAGGGCTTCTTCGCTCTCCTTGGTGAGTTCGGTGTAGACGACCAGCCGCTCATCGTGCGTGCCCTGCTCCTGATTAAACGTGCCGGTGCACGTAATCAGCTGCAGGTGCCGGCCGTCGCTTGACCCAAAAATGTCCTCGATCGGAGCATCCTGGCGCGGATAACTCACGACTTTGGTAACTTTAAACGCCAGCTCCTGCCCGTCGTCGTTGGTCACCTGAACCTCATCCCCGGCTTCCATATCCTCCAGATCATAAAATACCGCGGGGCCGCTTGCACTATCCACATGACCGGCCATAACCGCATTTCCTTGTTCCCCCGGCGTCACGCCCGGTTCAAACCAGCCGACACCTTCCGCGGAATCCGGCACTCCCATCTGGCCGTTATCCAGTACGCCCACGCCTTCCAGGTCGGCCTCGACGTCAATCGATGGGATCGACAGGGTGGAAGGCGCGGACAGGTCCAGTTCCTCGGTTTTTTCTGGGTTTTCTTCTGGTTCGGTATTACCCGCAACCTGCACAAACTCTTCTACCTGTGGCGGGGACGAGCTTTCTCCGGTGTTTTCATTCTCTTCCGGATCGGACACGCCCTCTCCCTCGGATAATACCGTGGTTTCCGCCGGAGAGGAGAACAGCGCCTGCTGCGCGTACTGCACCCCCAGGCCGATGGCCACAAACATCATTGCCGCCAGTATGAGGAATTTGATTCGTCGTTTGGTCACCGTTCCCCTCTCCTTTCTGTTCACGTGAAATTATTTGGCAAGGTTTTTACGGAAGAAGAATGCTCCCGCCAGGGCCGTCATCGCGACAGACGCGAATACCCAGGCCCATGGGCTGTTGCCATTAGCTGTTCCGCCCATGCCCGTTTGCGGCATTTCCGCCGGCATCATTTCGCCGTCTTCCATCATCATATCCGTGCCGAACTGATCCGGCATTTGCGTAGAGATCGCGCCTCCAAGATTTTTGCCGATGCCAAACATAAAGGCATAGCCTTCGCGGAACGAATCATAGGTTGCTTCATAGTCTTCGTTCATATAGTTATCGTACGTGTCGAGCACCTGGCTTTCATGCATCCATACGGCGTCCTGCGCAGCTTCGGTCGGAAGGTTTTCCTCCGTCGCCCCACCTAAGAAGGCACCAAAGTCCTCAGAAAACATTTGTAGTTCCTCCTCGGCGGCCTGACGCGCTTCCTCGTCTTCTTCCAGTGTAGCAGCTACGATATCACTCTGGGCATCAATATGCTCGCCCTGCCAGACGTCCATGAACTGTACCCCGGCCTTTTCACCGTAAATCGACGTGATCGCGGCCCGGAAGTCTTCGGTGTTGCCGTCCTCGGCCCACGTAACAAAGTCATAATCGTCCTGCTGGTTCACGCCCTTCTGCATTTCCAGCACCGCCAGGCTGAAGTGTTCGCCGGCGAGCATATTCAGGTTCGAGCGGAGATCATCGGCCGCTGTATCGGTCGTATCCTGGTCAAACTGCTCCGGCATGCCTTTCACAACCGCGTCCGACACGGTTTCACCGATATCAAACATGCGGGCATAGCCTTCCCGGTAATCACTGTAAGCGGCCTTGTAATCCTCAGCCACGTAGTTGTCAAAGGCGCTTTGAACGTCATTTTCATGAGCGATCAAGGCTTCCTCGGCTGCTTCCTGCGGCAGTTCACCGCCGGTGGCTTCGGAGAGAAGCGTGCTTAAATCATCGGCAAAGGTTTGTATTTCAGCTTCGGCTTCTTCAAGGCTTGCTTCATCATCATTTTTGGTGGCTTCCACAATATCGGTCGTATATTCATTATGCTCCCGGAACAGATCACCAAACTGCTGGCCGGCTTCTTCGCCGTAGAGGGACGTAATCGCCATCTGCATGTCATCGGCATTATTATTCAGCTGCTCCTGGACTTCTTCTGCGTCCGGCGCATCGTCATACTGCTTCTGCATCGACAGCACGGCTAAGACAAAGTGCTCGGATAACAGTTGATCAAATGACGCCCGGACGTCCCCGGCCGACATGTCCTTCATGTTCTGCATGTCTGCCATCGGCATCTGCTGGCTGGAGTCATTGTCTGCGGCCATGGCGGTTGTCGGTACCATCAGGGTGGCTGCTGTTGCACCTAAAATAAATTTTTTACCAATCATGGAAAAACCCTCCTCGTTTTGTGTTCATACAGGCTAACGAGAAGAAAATCGTTTTGGATCACAATTAATCGAAATTTTATAAAAGCTCTTTAAATTCTCCCTCTGTCATTTTTCGATTTTAACGCTCTTCCTACCGAACTATTTAATGTACTGAAAATGATTATTTACATAATTTTAAAAAAATTCTATCAATTGGTGATCCATTCTCTTTTCGCCTTCGTAGTCTTATTAATTGAGTGCCTGTATTTAATCTGCACTCATTAAAGGGGGCGCGACTGGTACCTGATCGACCGTTCCATTTCATTAATAATTAAGGGGGAAATGAATATGAAAAAACGCGTCATTGTACCACTGGCATCCGTATTTGCAGTAACCAGCTTTGCCGGCACCGCTTCAGCCGACCACGAGGGACTGGAATTCATGGTGGACTTAACGCCTGAGGCCGAAACCAAAGACGTCGACAGCGACGCTATGGGCGAAGCTCACTTTGAAGTAAGTGAAGACGGGGAGTCCATCATGTATGCTGTCCACGCCGAGGACCTGGATAACGCCGTTGCCGGACACCTGCACAGCGGGGCCGAAGGTGAAGACGGTCCTGTGGAGTTATTTTTATTCGAAAACGATGAACCAATGGATTACGACGGCGAAGTCGCAACCGGCACGCTCACCGAGGATGACCTGGTCGGTGACATGACCTGGGAAGAATTCTCCATGAGCCTTGTCGCAGGTGATGTTTATGCGAATCTGCATACAGAGGAATATCCGGATGGCGAGCTCCGCGGCCAGTTGGATGAAGAAGCCCAGGAGGCAGCCATGATGCCGGAGGAGATGCCGCAAACCGGCATGGGCGGCACCAGTGACAACGGCATGACTGGTCTTTGGGCTGGTATTGCTGCTTTAACAGTTGGCGGCGCAGCATTATTCATGCGCCGGAGAAGCGAAGCTTAAAATGTCAGCAGACTAAATATGTTGAAGCCATTTTCTCCTGCTGTATGGAGAGAATGGCTTTTTTACTTCCAGGCTTTATTTTTCGATACTTCCCGGCCGCTCTGCTGTTTATGTATTTTTGCTTGAAAGAACTCTCGCCAGCAGCCATCCAGCAATAGCAACCTGGACAACTGCTATTACAGCAGCAATCCACAAATTAGCATACATACTCATAGAGAGCATCACATTTGCTGCCGACAGCAAAACCATGGCAACGATAAGAAAGAGGTCTGGGAAAGACAAGATTTGCAACGATTTTCCTCCCTTATTCATTCATTTTATTACGACTCGCCTTTAAAGTGAGTGTTCTAGCAGGTAAAATGATAACAATTTCTTAGGATAAAAAGAAGGTTTTTTTCCTCTATAATAAAAAAGAATCAAGCATACACAAAAACAAAAATGAAAAGGAGGCTTTCGTTGCTGCCGCGAATTGTTACTATTACATGCTGGCTGCTGCTTTTGGGCGGGTTTTCATCTTTTATATTTATATTACTTGAAGAATATGGCATTATAATGACTCTTCTTATCACGCTTTTATGCGGAGCATTTGAGATAGGCCTGGCTCTGTCATTGAAAAGCAGGCACTTAATAATTCTCGGGATTTTGTTGCTCGGCAGCCCTTATATTCTTTTGTTTATTTTGAACAGTATTTAAGCAATGAATCTTTATTGTAACCATTCGCAATGCCTGGAGCTTCCTCCTTTTTTACTGATAAAAAACATCAGCGCTCCACCATTGTCAGCTGAACATAAATAGCAAGCACAATATAGCCGATGGCCATTGTAAACGCCCCGATTGTGATCAATTCTTCCGACGCCTCCACCCAGCGTATGCTCATATAAAACATCAGAGTCCCAACAGCAAAGGCGTATATACCAACGATTCGCGCCAGCTTGCCTTTATCAACCACTTTTTCCTGCCGAAAACCGCTGAGCAAATGCACTTTTTTTCGCACACCGATTACGTAGGAAATAAGCCAATTGATCACCGCCAGCATTAAAAATACCGGTTGAATCATGATCTCTGCTTCCTCCCATCCTTTCTGCAGTATAAATTTGCCTTGCTTTTTTTGTTGCTTATAATACTTAAAGCAGGGTGACTCCACAGGTGGCGAAGGCGGGGCTGGCTGGGCTTCGGCTATTAGGCAGCATTCTCTTTCTTCATTATTCCTGCCTGTTAAGCTCTCGGGAATGTTCGCCCCAATTACCACCAGCCTGCTTTGTCGCCGGAGAATCGCTTAACCTTAACATCATCTGCACTCTCTGGCGGCTAGCGAACTATGTCACTGCTTATGATAAATATTCAACCGCTGAATACCGCTGATAAAAAACGCCGTAAGCACCCCAACGTAAAACAGAACAAGAAAACTTATAAATATGGGAGTGAACGAAAATTCTGGATGAAGGCTTTCTACCAAACGTCCAGCAGCGACCCCTGAAAGAATAAGAACCGTGCCGAACACCATCCAGCTGCACCAATGCTTGGCTTTCCGAATCGATTGAACGGAGGAAGAAACGTCTTCTCCAAACAGCGCCACGTGTTGCGCCAGCTGCCGTATAAGCGGGTTCATCACTGCCAAAGCAGCAGCCCCAGCCACCGGCGTTAACAGACGCATCCTGCTCCCATATGCTTCTTCTCCACCAGGCAGCATGTTGACGGCCACCTCGTCCGGCAACTCACTCCACGCGCACGCTGTAGACAGAATCAGCAGGATGACAACCGCTGCCGAGAGAATATCATGCACCAAATGCCACCTCGAATCTATCACGTTAATAGTTTTATTTTTCCATAAAATCCAAATTTATAAAAGAGCATTCCGCTATTTATTTAAATTCACTGTGCCATCAATAGCGTATTAGATTTATGGTAAAATAAGGAATATAGAAATTTGTATGTTTTCCGGAGGTGTTATGAAAATGGCATCTACAATTATTAATTCTCTCCCCACCGTAATGGCCGTTTTTATTATCATAAGCACAGCCACGGACGTTATTTATCTTCTTTTTTGGCCGTTAACTATTGATCTAAGTATACTGCTTACAGCTGCAATTGCTTTCTATTATTTTGCTTACAGGAGAAAAACCGCAAATGCTTACTGACATTCAATCTTTTTTCTGCAACCTCAGCCCTTTAGCTATCGCCCTTGCTTCACCATTTTTTATTTTGGGAATAAGCGGCACAGGAACCCCGTCGCTATCGTATATCATTATTGGGGGTGCACTTTTTATCGCGTTTAACAACAGGAACGATAATCGAAAAGAAAAATGAAAGGCCAAGACATCGCCAATCTTTAGCAATATTTTATAAGTATTGGAGGGGGCGCATTGAGAATGTTCAGGCTTTTGCATCAAATTTTTGGTGCATTGGTGCTTGTTTTAATGATCATGCAGTTAATGCAGCTTTTTGTTATGCCAACATGGCTGTTTCTCATCTTAATAGCTCTTTTAATTGGATCCACCATGTTCGTTTACCTGGATGAACAGAAAAAGCGAAAAGAAGAACCGTATTTTTAGCCAAACATTCCGGCCTAAGCGTTCGTGCTTAGGCTTTTCACTTGTTATGAGTGGTTTCTATCAAAAAAGCCCCTGCTTTTGGGAAGCAGCGGGCCGATTATAGTTATGTTTCAATATGTTTTGAGTTATCCAGGTACCGATACGCAGCTATAGTTAGGATTGGTGCAAGATTAGCATAAAATATTGGCTATATTATGGAAAGAACTAATCCGTTAATTTTCTCGATTTTCTCTTTTCAATTCTATGCTTTTCTTCTCAGCAGTTCTCCTATCAACAGAAAAACCACTCCAGCTACTCCCAGCCAATAAACGGGAAAAGTGATGGTTGGACCGAATGCAGGCAACCAGTAATACATTGCAAAAAATACAGTGCCCGGCACGATACCGAATATAAAACCTGTTACCAGAAATTCCTTTATTTTCGAAACCTCCCGGAAACAAGACCACTTTATATAACGAAACACACTGTATCCCACGACCGATAACATGAAGCTCCCGAGGATAATAATTATTGCTGTCGTGCCCAGGCTGTACGATTTCATTGGCTCCAACTGCTGAAAACCATACGAAAGAATTGTTTGTATCAATCCAGTAGACAGCATATATACACTTAAAAAATAACAAATGCCCATTATAAACAACTTTATCATTTCTTTGGGCACTGTCTGAGGCAGCTCGCCGACAATATCCTTTGCATACTTCCTGGGGTCGGAGCCAAACAGCTCCAAACTGTCTCTCCCCTCTGCCTGCAGAACAAGAAGATGATCTAACAGTTCCAATAGCACCTCTTCGGTCTCCTGTTCACTTTTATTAAATGAAAGGCGGATATAAACCATCATATCTTCATATATCTTTTTATTTTCTTTATTTAATTGATTTCGCTTTTCGTTGTTTTCCTCCACCAACGTACTCACCTACGACTCCTCCTCGTCCAGTAATTGATCAACAGGCTGCTTCAGGGCCTTCCAGTTCTCCCGGAACGCCTTCAGCGAAGCCTCTCCCGCCGGGGTCAGCTTATAGTATTTCCGGTTCGGTCCGCTGCCTGAAGCCTTCATTTCCCCGTGAATCAGCTTTTCCTTCTGCAGCCGCAGGAGCAGAGGATAAATGGACCCTTCCTTAACGTCGATCCCCTGCTGCTGCAGCTTGACAGCTAATTCATAACCATAAACGGTTTCCCGTGAGATTACAGCTAAAATACATCCTTCAAGAATGCCCTTTAAGAGCTGGCTTCGCTCATTCATCTGGCCACCTGCCTTGCAATGCATGCTAGTTATTTAATTAAAAATCCGCCGTGCGTATTACCGCCAGAACGGGTTAAACTAAGTAACACTTCACTACCTTGTATAGCAATATAGCTTTACTTTAATATATCTTCAGTCAAAAAACAACAACGGCTTTGATCATTAAAAGCCTTGTATTTTCGATTCTTATGTTCAAAAATGGAAATAATTACTACCGTCGCATTTAGGAGGGAAATTATGCGTACTGCTGTACATATACTGTATTTTGTTCTGCTCTTTTTCGTATGCGGGTTAGTTGGGTTTGGTTTATTTGGAACTGGCTTTACAGCTACCCTTCATCCTTCAACGTTCCTTTTCTTCTTTTCCTTCAGCGCCATATGGACGCTCAGCTATGTAGTCCATCTACACCTCGGACGCTGGAATCTGCGTCTGGCCTTATGGGTATGCACAGCCCTTGGGATAAACCTGCTGTTCGCTTCAGGGTCAAAAATATTGGAGGTTATTCAATGAAAAAATGGAATCTTTTCATGCTGCTGCTATCCGGCATGCTTTTGGTGTACGGCCTGGGATTGGTATCCCTGTTTACTCTTGGCCTTTTCAGCAGCAATCAATTTTTTATTACCATTGGCATGGCGGTCATTCCTCTAGTCCCATTTTTCGTGTGGCTGTATTTGCTGTACCGGTTTCATGCCAAAAAAGAACTTCAAAACTTTTACATTAGTGTTGGAAGTCTTGCACTTCTGATATTCGCTTTAATATACGATGTGCAGATGCTTCAGCGTTATATTGGCTGATAAGATTTGAATATTTGCCAATAAGGAGGAATTAGACATGAATACCGCATGGAAAACAGGGATATTAGCAGGCTCTCTAACAATTATTATTTTGTTTTTCTTGGACGTTCTGCTTCCCGATCTGCCGGCATTACTCCAGGTATCCAGCAATGCAGTTGTTTCCTTTCTTGCGATGGCAACCGCTTATGCCGTCTTCAGCAAAAAGAATTCGTAAAAATTAACTATAAGGAGCAGTCACGATGAAAATGCTCAAAGTGTTAAAGTATATATAAAAATATATAGGAATTTTCGTTCCTTTTATAATAATTGTTTATATTATACTAGTGCCTATCACCATAGGGCTGTTATTTGGCGTTAACAATAATCCTTAAAAAACGGCGCTCGAAAGTCGTTTTCATATCACCATCACTATCATTTGTCGTTATCGTTAAACAATCCAAAGCGCCATACACAGAGCAGAAGCCATGGCTAAAAGAAACGATCCTGCGACAATAAGCTGCTGAAAATTTTTCCTGCTTTTTCGTTCAATATAATCGCAGCCATTTACGACTAAAAATAACGCTACAGCAGGCAAAGCAAGGTTGTCTGCCGTAAGGGGTTTTCCCATTGCCAGCATGGTGGCGACAAAAAGCATGCCGTAGATAAGAGCTGCTTCGGCCCCGGGGCTTGCTGGCTTCAGCACTCTACTTTTCTCCCCTTTGTCCTTCGCGGCCACCATGCATACCCCTCTTTCTTCGTAAATATTCGCCCAACCTAAAAATAAGAGTTCAAACCTAATTCGGAGCTTTCATTTTAACAAATATATCCAGTCATGACATCCAAATTACCAAATAAAAGGTTGCTCCTTTAATATATGTATATTAATGTTTTAAATGTAACTAAATTACAAAAACCGCAGGAGGACTTCGCATGTTTACATCCATCCTTCAGCTTCCTTTTCAGCCCCGGAAGCAATTCGCCCAAATAAGCAACCGCTATTCACTGGTATTGGTGGCCGTGCTCCTTCTAGCCACCAGTATTGCCCACACATTTATTACGAATTATATCTCTCTTGGCACCAATCAATCGCCGGTCATTCCTGACAACCTCTGGTTTTTGCTGCTTTTGGTTTTGCTCGGAGGCGCGGTGTTTTTTATTCTGCCCCTGATACTGAAAGGCGCGACACGTATTTATGATCACTCCCTTTCATATCAAAAAGCTCTTTGGGTCAACATTCTAGCCATTACTCCAACTTTATTTTTGCTGCCCTTTGCGCTCATTGGTTTGTTTTTATTTCTTACCCTTGGACATATTCCATCGATTTTCTCAAATGCCTATAACGTGCTCGATCTGCTTTCAATCATCTGGACATTTGTGATTACTGTTGGCATGGTCCAGGTGGCTGTTAATACGAGCAGGCCAAGGTCTTTAACCATTTCTTTTACATATTTGTGTTTCACCATATTGGCTATTGTGGCTGCGACTCTCTTCCTGGGCGCTTTTATCGCAGCATTCTAGCACTTGTCCCGTACTGCACCCTGCTGTTGAATATTCTGCAGGCACTCCTTGAAATCTTTCGATTAAAACATGCCTGGTTTGATCATTCCCTCCCCCGGGTAAACCTTTAAGCAGTAAAAAATTTATTAAAAAAGAATTGGAATAAAACTATATTCGGCAGCAATGGACGGTAATCACAGCCAGCCCATAAGCCAGAAAAAGATGAAATTTCTTTTTCTGGTTTTTTATGGGAAAATTGAATTTGAGCATGAGCCCCGCATATTCAAATAGCTGCCATTCTTTCAAGAAACCGTTCACCTACTATCATTAAAAAGGAGCTTTTAATGTCTAAAGCCATGCTGATTATCAACCCTTCGTCCGGGAAGGCCGACGCTCTTTCCCATGAAGCTCCTGCTATTAAAGTATTGCAGGAGCTATATGACAACGTTACAATCCGATACACAGAAAAAGCGGGCGACGCTAAAGACTTGGCACAGCAGGCGTGCGAACAGCGATTTGACGCCCTGGTGACGCTTGGCGGCGACGGCACCGTTAACGAAAGTGTCAATGGCCTGGCAGAGCAGCCCCACCAGCCGGCTTTTGGTTTTCTTCCGCTCGGCACCGTTAATGACTTCGCCAGGGCGCTGCAGCTACCTCTTGACCCTTCTGAAGCTATAGAAGTGATCCGCCAGCAGCATACGATTCCTGTCGACATTGGGAAGGTCGACCGTACGTATTTCATGAATGTCTTAGCCATTGGAGCAATTGCCGAGGCTGTGTACGACGTAAGTCCAGAGCAAAAGTCTGCATTTGGCCCTCTTGCCTACGTCCTCGAAGGAACTAAAGCCTTCCGGCACCACACCCCGTTTGCGTTAACGCTCGAACACGACCAGGGCGTGTGGGAAGGCGACGCTTATCTCGCGCTGGTGGCTTTAACGAATTCGGTCGGCGGCATCGAGTCACTCGCACCCCAGGCGAAGGTGCACGATGGGTGTTTCCATGTGTTTATTGTTAAACGATTAGGGCTTACAAACATCGCGCAAATGATACCGGAACTGCTGCAGGGCTCTCTTTCCCACCACGAGGACATTGAATATTTTGCGACCGCCACCCTGCGCGCAAGTACGGCCGAAAGGCACATTTTTAATATCGATGGAGACGAAGGCCGGCCGCTGCCTTTTGATGCCGCCGTTCTGCCGCATGAGCTTCGTATCTTTGTCCCGCCTGACCGCTAGCAGAAGCAGGTTCAATAGTCATTTAATATTCTATTCTAATTATATTTGCGTAATAACCTCTCTGAAATATGACAATAATCGCCGGGGTGTTTATCCAGTCTGTCCTGATGCTCCTCGGCGCTTTTAACGTAATTTGTCAGAGGCAGCACTTCCACCATTATAAAATCGTAATCCGTTCTCTCCTTAAGAAACGCCTCCGCTTCTGCCAAGTGTTCCGGTTTTTCACTGTACACCCCGGTTCTGTACTTCTCTCCAATATCTTCCCCCTGCTGATTCAAGCTGTACGGATCAATGATTTCAAATAAATATTCCATCAATTCCGTGACGGTGATGACTGCTGGGTCAAATTCCGTTTTCACGCATTCGGCGTAGCCATCGTAGCCACCGTCCCGTGTATGAGTGCTTCCATTCGCCCTGCCCGCTTCTGTAAACTCCACGCCAGGCAGCGTTTTGATAAACGCCTGCACACCCCATAGGCAGCCGCCGGCAAGATATATTGTCTCCATGTGGCCACTCCTTTTATATAAACACAGTAATCCAGTGCGCTTCCTTGTATAAATGAATAAATTAAGACTTATATTAACTGTTTTTACACAAATTTAAAAGATTCGCCAGGTTCAAGCAATGATAAAAGTAAATGAGAGCCCGTAGGAGTTTTTAATATAATTAAAGAAACTATCAATGGACTGTTAATAAAGAAGGCGTATTCTCGGGCCTGACACTAGGGACGTATACGGATGCCACCCTTTATTTGATATGTTTTCCTTGGGGATGTTCCATTTCATTACTGCAGGGCAAAATTGCACCTTTTTCTGTACCAGTGTTTTTATGAACTACGCCCGGTCCTCAACTCAAAATTATCAAAAAGAGAAACAAAAAGAAGAAAAAACCCGAGCCCGGAGTCTTTTCCAGGCTCGGTATAAATAATCATTCGGTTTTTGCTCGTTACTGAGGTTTTGCCTTTTTCGCATGTTCAGCTGCCTTGACCTCTTCAGATGTTATTCGATTTTCTTCTGCTGCCTTCTTCGTGGCTTCATCGCCACAAACCACGTGATCCAGTTTATTTTTTAAAGCGTCATATCCCTGCTGTGCTACTAGTTCTTTGTCATTTTTGTTTCTCTCATCGCCAAAGTAGGTATTATCCATGCCGGCATTGTGGTGAAAATCCGTATTTGTAGCACCAGGGAGCATAGCTGTTACATTGATCCCTGTGTCTCTTAACTCCTCTCTTAAGGATTCGGCAAACATAAATCCAAATGCCTTCGACGGACCATACACTGTTTCATAAGGTGTCGGCAATGTCGCCGACAGAGACGAAACGATAAGGATATCTCCCTTTTTATTCGGAACCATATCCTGAACGACGCGCTTCGCCATATGCACCGTTCCCGAAATGTTAATGTCTATTAACCGCAGCTCTTCCTGCAAATCGTTTTCTAAAAAGGAACCGCCAATGCTGACACCGACGTTTAACACAGCCGCATCCAGCTCTCTGTTTTTACTTTTCACAAACTCCCAAAATTCCTCCACTCCCTCATACGTCGAGGCGTCTGCCTGAAGAGGATACGCTTCCACACCGTAGCGTTCAATAGCCTCCGCCGCTTCAAAAATGCGCTCACTCGAGCCCGAAACCGCAATGTCGTATCCATCCTGGGCGAATAATTTTGCAAGCTCCAGCCCCAAGCCCGAGGAAGCTCCCGTTATCATGGTAAATGGACGTTCGTTGGACATTTTATTTACTCCTTATTTGTTTTTCTTATACACCCTCTGCTAAGCATTACACGTATTATCCTAAGCCTTAAGACGCTGTCGGACTAACGCTTGGAAGATGCGCCAACCCTATCGAAAAATATTATTTAAAGGAAGAGTACAGAAAATGTTTTATTGAGCCTCGTTCCTATCTATCATTTTTTAGGATTTTCCTGCTTCAACAGCTCCTGGATCTTCCGCAGCCGT
The DNA here is from genome assembly GCF_900166605.1 of Marinococcus halophilus. Taxonomy (NCBI): domain Bacteria; kingdom Bacillati; phylum Bacillota; class Bacilli; order Caryophanales; family Bacillaceae; genus Marinococcus; species Marinococcus halophilus. The sequence goes on along the minus strand of NZ_FVZD01000006.1, from coordinate 1,388,406 downwards.
TGTTGAAAATCGTCGTAGGACACCTTACCCTGGTTATAGTCTTCCTGCAGCGCCAATTTTTCTGTGAGTAAGTGTGCTTTATTCATGATGGACTATCTCCTCTCGTGACTGATAGTACCCCTTTACCTGATTTACGGAAGCAGGTAAACCTCTTCTTTCGTTACAAGAACCAGAAGCAGCTATAGCCACGGCACTTTTTCACGAACTTTTATTACTCGAGCGGTTTTATAAAAATAAAAAAAGCCGAAAAAGGTGCCATTCCCATGTTTTATTACTCCCTTTGCCGGGTAATTTATTTTAGAAATGACCATGATTCTTCTTTGGAAGTGCTAATCATTTCCTCATACGCGGCAGCAATGGATAGATATCAAAGCTAGACCATCAGCCAGAAAAAGAGAACTTTCTCTTTTTCTGGCTTTTTTTGGTTTTATGAAAACATTTTCATTATTGATTCCCTTCAACCGCTACCATCTATGAGTGATCGCGGATATAACATTTTTATTAGAAAGGAAGAAAAACTATGGAACAATTTCAGCGTATATTAGTCGGTGTCGAAACTCTTGAAGCCACTTCGCACGACCCTTTAGCTCATGCCGTACAATTAGCACAGGAGCACCAGGCTACGTTACTGATCGCCTTTATGATGGACACCAAAGGGTACTCCCCCTTCGAGCGCATGGACCCGAACGGCTTCCGCCGGCTTCAGGCCCAGGCTTCTTCCCAGCTTCAACGACTCAAAGAATGGGCTGTTGAACAAGGAGTCCCTCAAGTAGAAACCATCATGGAGCCCGGCCTTCCGAAACGGGACATTGGAAAAATTTGCGCCAGATACGAGACAGATCTAGTCGTGCTCGGGGAATCAGGAGCTTCCAAAATCGACAGGGCATTTCTTGGCAATACAGCCAAAAGCGTTCAAAAAAAGGTCGATTGTAACGTAAAAGTCATTTCGACGTAAGCAGAAGCGAAATCTGCTTATTGTCGAGCGGCCGGGGACAAGCAGTGCCGTGTAGATGATTCTATAGCTGACCCAGGAGCCTTTGCCTTCTCATCAAGATAGTTAAATACTTTCCCTACCTTCCTCTGCATGAATGCATTAGGATGAAATATCTTTGGAAGATCCTGTTTCATTGCAAAATCATTTTTGACTTTAGCAAAAGGAAGGAATTGCCTTTAAGTATATATTTACCGCATATATACTCCCCTTATGCGGTTTAACGCATAAAATTATGGCAGCCCCAAACAGTCAACCGTTTGGGGTTTTTTTCTTTATATGTGTGCTTGTAAACAATCAGGATATGTAATAAGAATTTCTATTAAAAGATGATGCAGAAAAGCTGGCCGCCCCGACGGACAGGCTTTCTGCGTCAATGATAAAATAGATACAGTGCCACCCCAATCAATCCGAGCGCGGCCAGCCGTGAGGCATCCATTGGGATTTCCGGCGTTCCAAATGCACCAAAATGGTCCAGAAGCATTCCGAGCAGCAACTGTCCGGCAATGCCGGCGGTAATCGCTGCAGAAGCCCCGATCCTCGGCACCGCCAGAATGATACAGACAATATAAAAAGCGCCCAGCGCCCCGACCGTCCATTTCCAGAACGAGAAGGATGGAAACGAAAACGAGAGGCCTCCCTGCACCAGCGTGCTTAAGAATAAGCAAACGGTCCCGACAAAATAAGCGATAAAGGCCGTTTCCACACTGCCTATTTTGCTGCCGATTTCTCCGTTCACGCCGGCCTGGAACGCGAGCGCCGCCCCTCCGGTAAAGCATAATATTATTAACAGCCAGGCCATGCACCTTCCCCCTTATATTTCTAAAATCTACTGCCCGTATGGTTCCTCTTTCTATCGTTTCTCGCTCTTAAGCTCGCTACGTTTCTGATACAACACATACCCCGTCCAGCTCAACGCTCCCGGCAGAACCCATAACACGGTTAAATATATCGTGCCTAAAATCGCAATCCCTGCGGCCCAGTATGCAGCCAGAGGCCTTCGGCCAATTGCCAAAGCTGCCAGGATAAAGGAACACACAGGTACCACGATTTGTCCTCCACCTACTGCCATCCCTACTTCTGTCCAACCCGGAAATTTCTGCGTGGCCTGCCACAGCCACGGCCAGCATATGCCGATCCCCACTCCCAGGAATCCAGCAAGAATCCAGCACGTTCGTTCCTCGTGATGCATATTCTTTCGCTCCCTCTTACTTATAGTAGCTTCTACGATACACCACCCGTACGATCATGAATAATGATAAAATAATATGGAAGCTATCATAAAAACAGATATCTGGAGGTGAACTATGAACATTCAGACCTTACAGCTGTTTCGAGCCCTAGCGCATGAGCAAAACATCTCCAGGGTGGCGAACAAATGGAACTATGTGCAATCGAACGTAACCGGGCATTTGCAGCGGCTGGAACATGAGCTCGGCGTCCCCCTTTTCCACCGGCATTCCAGAGGTCTCACGCTCACTCCGCAGGGAACCTATGTGCTTGCCTGCGTGGAAGACATGCTTAACTCATGGGAGCATTTGCAGGACACAATTTCAGATTCGTCACTGCCTTATGAGCCACTGGTGCTCGGTTCCATTAATTCCATGGCGGCAACCCACCTGCCGGCGTTAATGTCATCGCTCCATCAGGCTCTTCCGTCCATTGACGTGTCGCTTCGCTACGGCATTACAGAGGAATTGATCCAGCAGGTGCTGCAGCATGAATGCCAGGGGGCCTTTGTCACCGGCCCTGTGCGCCACCCTGCCCTCCATCAGCACATATTTTCCACAGAAACTCTTACTCTCGTTTCCAACCCGCTGGTGCTTCCGCTCGGGAGTCTTCAGGACGTACACCAGCAGACTGTTCTTGTGCTGGAACCCGGCTGCATGTTCCGGGAACGCCTGCTGCAAATGATTCATCAGGAAGGCGTCATTCCGAAGCAGGTGATCACCTTCTCGAACCTCGAATCACTATTGGGACACGTCCGGGCCGGAATGGGGATCGCCCTGCTGTCCGAGCGATACGTGCATTCATTTCAGGATGATTACATCGCATGCACGCCCGTGCCACCGGAACACGCCCGGGTGGATATTTCCTTTATCTATTCTCCGGCAAGCGAGCAGCACCGCTCGTTTCAGACTTTCCAGGATATCTTGCACGAATCCCTACGTTCTTCGTTTTGATGAAACTCACTTTAATAAGATTAAAAAAGAGAGAAGCCATTTTCACACAATGGTTTCTTTTTTTATCCATTTTCCATTCAGCATGCTGTGATTTTTACTCTTAAATGATCATGCTGAGCCAATTCTATTCCTTCATTACAAATAATTTTGAAGATATATTCATGATAGCTAGGTTCTAGCGCTATCGCTCCGGGGAATTTTTCATGCTTATCGATCTGGCCTGGATTGAATTAAAGACGGGAAAACCAATTTGACAGGCAATTTGGTTTATTTATTCTTTCCTTTGTGCTATAACAAAAGTACCATTTTAACAGGCAGGCGGTGCTTTGTATTGACTCCCATGACCGTGGATCTTCTTCTTTCCCAGACGTATTTACATCAGCTGTGGCAAAAACACTGGCCAGATAAAACGGGTTTTGTACATAATTCGGCGTCGGCCTTTCATCAATACGAGTCGTTGTTTCTATCGCTTTGCCGGGACGGCCGTATCTATCCTTTGGTAGCCAGGTTACAATCTATGGGACCCGAAACGTACCATCATTCATTGGATGTGTTTCTTCTCGGAAACGTGCTGGCGGATTATCTGCAGATGGAGATGGCAGAACTTGCAGCTGGTTTCCTGCTGCATGACGTGGGGAAAACATACATATCTTCATACATTCTTCAAAAATCGGGCACTTTGACACCGGAAGAATGGGAAACTGTTCAGGAGCACCCCATGCGGGGATATCATTTGCTCCGGGCGCATGGACTGGAGGATTCAATAGCTCACATGGCTTTATATCACCATGAACGTGGTAACCAGACGGGCTACCCCTTCGGACTACCGGCATGGGAATTACCCGCCCCGCTTCGACTGCTTAGTGTCGTGGATGTGTATTCGGCCCTGACGCTTCCCCGTTCCTACAGGAAAGCCCTGACGCCGGACCAGGCATTGTATCATCTTCGTAAGCATACCGAGGAGTTGGACGCTGTCTATATTCATGCCCTTCTTAATATTTTACACACCCATGAACCAGACCCCGGAAATCCTTCCTCTTAACATCCAGGAGGAACAGGAGCAGAAAGGAAGGAACTATATGCGATACAATTATCTTCACGGGATGGCGCTGGTCTACTTAAGTTTTGGCATCGTGGTAGGCGTCGCTTTTTCTCTAATCATGCCGCTCGTGATTCCAGTTCCCGCCGAACTTCAGCGTTTATTTACCATCGCCTCCATCAGTGCGGGCGTCCTTTTAGGCGTGTTAAACTTTTGTCTCTTTTTTGCCTTCGTCCGCCGTTGTATCACTCACTTTCAGTCCGTCTTAACCGCGGTTCGTGCCGGTGATTTAAGTGCGCGCGCTTCTTTTCGTTCTTCCGGGATGATCGGCCGGATGACCCGGGATTTGAACCGAACGATTGCCCACCTGGAGAAAACCCGCAATGACGTGCGCACGGACGACCTGACCCGCCTGCCAAATCGGGTAGCACTGCAGCAGGTGTTCCGGGACCACACATTTCTTCCGACCTCACGCTATGCCCTGTATTTTTTGGATGTTGATCAATTCAAAATTATCAACGATACATATGGTCATCTCACCGGCGATCGTGTACTCCGCTGTGTGGCCGACGCACTGCAGCATACAATTGAGAATGAGCAGACCGCCTACCGATTGAGCGGAGATGAGTTTATTGTCCTGGGGCCGGTTCCCTCACACGATCTGTCGAACGAGGAATGGGCAGAACGATTGCATAACCGTATCGACCAAACCTGTGCAGTAAGCATTGATACCTTTACCGTGCGGGTCAGTGTCGGCCGTTACGATTTCTGCCCACGGGAGACTGATTTTTTAACGGTACTGGCTCAGGCGGATGACACCATGTATCAGGCCAAACAGCAGCGTTCCCCTTCGGTTTTCACTTAAACAGCCGGCCTGTCCACAGCATTGCGGCAACAGTTTCTTTTTAACGAAACAGGCATCCTTTGACTTCGTAAAGCCACGGATGCCTGTTTTCTATTTTTTATGATAATGGCTTAAAAGATGGTTTTCCTTCATGCTGCTGTGAATAATGCATCTTATTGGCATATCTTTTAGCAACTATTTCCAGGAGTGCCTTTACTCTGCTTTTCTACGTTTTTGTGTTAAAAGAATACTGGCAACGATGCCTCCGCATACCCCGCCTATAACAGCTACATCAAAATTATGATCCCACGGCATGCTCGTTATCATGTTTCTAAGAATTCGAAAGCTTAAGCCTACAATGATGGATACAATAATGAGTCCTATAAAAATAGCCAGCGTTTTCATCATTCATATTCTCCTAGTTATAAGGGTAAAGTCAGAAATATTTCAGAGGCATTTGTCCTCTATGCTTTCCAACGGAATGCATCGACTATGTAAAAAATTGAAAAATAAACAAAGCACACATAAAACACAAAAGCCGTCTCCATTTTCACATGGAGACGGCCTTGCTTCGGGAGGTGTGATTATTCTTCCCACTGGCCGGTATTTCTCGCCCACCGGTTGTCTCCAAGGACCATTGGAGAGTCGTATGAAGAAGCGGCGTCTGTTTCGATATACATGTCCTGGACGTAATCAAGACTCTGGTGCAAAATGACTTCGATGTGGCGGTTGTTGCCATTTACTTCATTCGTGTAATTGGAAACGATATAATAATCGCCATTCGGCAAATGGTAAACAAGAGACTGTTCAAATGCATCAAACGTCAGAACATGGTCGGTTCGGTTAAAAATCTCATTCATACGGTCATGGTATTGCTCAAAAATCGTGCGGCATTCGGAGGTGCCACATGGCCGGCGTTGATCCTCCGAAATATAGCTTTCGGTACGCAGGGCGTGTCCGCCGTTAGTTGTTATTTCTTGCATCGATGGTTGATTCAGACTGGCGCCGCCAACAACGGCTACATGTGCGGCTTCGGCTGATGTTTCTAATGTGACCGAAACGACAGATGCAAGTAAGAGACTGGAAATTGTGGTAGTGAGCATCTTCATACGCTCTCTCCCCCCTTTTCGAAAAATGTTGCTTTAGTATAACGAAAAAGAAAGGAAATGAAAACCATATGTTGTAATAAAAGTAAATTTTTTTTACTATTTATCGTTTTTAGTAGGAAAAACTGTCTTTGTACTGCTTCAGTTCCACATTGACATCGACGTCTAATATGCCTTCAAGTGCGGCTAAGTCGGCATTAATGAACGAGACTAAATCATCGTTGGTCGAAAAATAGGCTTGAATCATTAGATCGTGATTACCGGAAAAGGCTCCGACAAAACGTACAGCTTCAAAGGTTTGTAGCTGAAGGGCAACGTGCTGTTGTTGGCCGAGCCGGGTGTTAATACCGATGATAGCCTGCACGTCCAAACCGATTTTTTTCGGATCGGTGTGAACAATAAAGTCAAAAACCCCGGTATCAAGCATTTTTCGAACCCGGGTTCGAATCGTTCCTTCACTTACCTCTAAGGTTCGGGCGATCATGGAATATGATTCTTTGGCGTTTTTCTGCAAGGCACGTAAAATAGCCCGGTCGGTAGCATCGAGTGTTGGCATGGTGGTGGGCCTCCTTATGATCATGTGCCTTCATGGCGGAATGAATTACTATAAAATAACTAAATTATACAAAAGAAAAAGGAAAAAATTCAACGATAAATTTCTAATTTTTCTTTAAATAAGGAATTATTGGTATAAAAAATGATTTAAGGCATATTAAAAACAGGAATGCTTTTCAAGCACTCCCTTAATCCTTTGTATTTTCCTGTTATATGTATTGCATTACCAACCTTTATGACCGGGTTTTTCTATTTGTTTGTTATGGAAGCTAACGTTTCTCCCGGTGGATCTATATCGTAAGAAAGAAAATAGATGTATCATAATGGAGGGAACACTCCTATCGAGGCTACGTTCTTTTCATTTATTACGCTTAATTTTACCTAGATAAAATAAAAAAGTTCCGGTACTTATTAATACCGCTAATACATAAAAAAGCTCCATTAATAATCACCTCAATTTCCATCATCAGTGGAAGCACTTGACTGTTTTCGTTGAAGGTAAAAGAAAACCCCAATCGAAATGGCCAGAATAAGGCATAATAGTATAAATAACCCTCCCGGTATATCAATAATATGGCGCAAGTCCATGAGAATCAAAGCAAATGATATAGTGCCAAATAATTTGTAAGCCAGTCTTAATACCTTCATGTTTCCCTCCCTGAATATTTTTTCTATGATTAAGCAATTTATTTCCTCCTAATGCTCCTGTCAGCGTGAAAACAAAAGTGGGGATGTCCCAAAAATAGGACAGCCCCCCTGGATATTTACGGATGCCTGGTAATTGTTCAGGCGGACAAAGATAACTAACACATTAAAACGCCGGAGTTAACTATCTGATGTATTCAAATATACCTGCAGCCCCCATGCCCCCTCCAATACACATGGTCACCATGCCATACTTGGAATCTGGTCTTTTTTTCATTTCAGCAAGCAGCTTTGCAGTCAGCATCGCTCCCGATGCCCCAAGAGGATGGCCTAATGAGATGGCGCCTCCATTAACATTCGTTTTGGTCATATCTAACCCTGTCTGTCTGATAGAGGCCACCGTTTGTGCTGCGAATGCTTCATTTAGTTCGATTAAATCCATATCATCAACCGACAGGTCAGTTAATTTTAACACATCCGGAATGGCATAAGCCGGACCAATCCCCATGATTTTTGGATCAACACCCGCTGCCTTGAAGCCCACGAATCGTGCAATCGGTGTGACGCCTAATTCTTTAACTTTGTCTCCCGACATTACAACCACAAATCCTGAGCCATCGGTAAGCGGGGCAGATGAACCGGCTGTTACGGTCCCATCGGCTTTGAACACAGTGGGCAGCTTCGCTAGATCCTCCATATTGGTATCAGGGCGCACCAGTTCGTCCGTGTCAAATATATCTTTTGTTACCACTGGGCCGTCATTATTGTACGTGACCTTAGTTACATTAATGGGAATAATCTCGTCATCGAACTTTCTTAAATCCTGGGCATTTTTAGCACGCTGATGACTTTGAACAGCATAAGCATCCTGATCTTCCCGGGAGACGTTATATTTTTCAGCCACCATCTCAGCCGTCAGCCCCATTGGATAGGATACTCCGGCCTCTTCCTCCTGGAGGATTGGACTGTTGACCGGCTCATTTCCTCCCATCGGAACGGCACTCATCAGTTCAACTCCGCCGGCTGCTATAATATCTGCCTGGCCAGACACAATCTGATTAGCCGCCATCGCGATCGTTTGAAGTCCTGAAGAACAATAACGATTCACAGTCTGGGCCGGAACGTCTTCCGACAGCCCAGCAAGCAGCGCAATCGAACGTGCGATATTTTGCCCCTGCAGCCCTTCAGGAAAAGCATTACCAACGATAACGTCCTGTACCATATTTGGATGGAATTGACCACCTACCCGGTCCAATACTCCTTTTAGTACCTGTGCTGCAACTTCATCAGGTCTTTCGTGAGCCATAGCACCACTTAACTTTCCTTTAGCTGAAGCAGAACGTCCATAAGCTACTATATACGCATCTTGCACTGACTTTCACCCTTTCTTTGCCACCACAATTTTTAATTTCGTAAAGGCTCGCCTGTAGCCAGCATATGAGTAATTCGCTCGTACGTTTTTTCGTTTTGTAACAGCATTAAGAATTTTTGTTTTTCAAGCTTTTGAAGGTATTTTTGATTAATATAGGTGTTACGCGGAAGGTCTCCTCCGGATAAAACATCGGCAACACTTAAAGTGATTGTATAATCATGAGCACTTATGAAGTTTCCGACACGCTGGGCATCCAGCTGGCCTTGAGCGAGTGCTTTATAATCTCTGCCTAAAGCAAAATAGGTCAATTTCGGCCGGGGAACATAATTTGTCTCTACTTCAAACTGTGCTCGTTTTAATGCTATTTCTACTCTTTTCTCTGTATTCAATATAATGGAATCGGTTTCTCTTAGATAACCATACCTGAGCGCTTCATAAGCGTTCGTTGATACTTTTGCGAACCCTACATTCGTCAGTACCTTCGTCATCGATTCCTGTTTGTCGTTGTGCTTATGGCTCGTTCCGAGAATCCGGTCCGCCATTTCAGCAAGGCCGCCACCGCTAGGAAGGAGTCCCACTCCTGCTTCCACAAGCCCCATGTACGTTTCACTTGCCGCTACTACGACCGGTGAATGAAGGACCAATTCACAACCGCCACCTAAAGCTTTCCCGTGGACGGCTGTCACAACGGGCTTAAGTGCATATTTAAGGCGGCTGAAGCTCTCGTGCAGTTTTTCAATTGCAGGCCCAACGATCTCTTCCACTTTGTTTTCTTCATGTGCTTTTTTCATCAGATATAGGTTGGCACCTACACTAAAATTGTTTCCTTCTGCATAGATGACCATGCTCGAGTAATCCTCGTTTTCTAAAATATCGATAGACTCGATTAAATCATCAGCAAAGCCATCGGTAATAATATTATTATTACTTTGCAGCTTCAGTAACAGCTGGTCTCTATTTGCCACAGAAAGGCTGGAGTCTTCCCTGTTCCATAGTTCACGCTCTGTAAACGCTGATACAGGAGTCACACGCTCAATCGATTCACCTTCAGAATAAAATGATGTGCTGCGTTTTTCTATCCATTCCGGTAATGGCCCCAGCTCCCGCTGCATGCGTTCCTTAACGCGCTCGAATCCCATCAGGTCCCATAGCTGGAAGGGCCCTTTTTTCCAGTTGAACCCCCACACCACGGCACGGTCTATATCCTTAAAATCCGTTGCCGCTTTTGGCACATTCAAAGCACAATAGTAGAAATTGTTTCTAAGGGTTTCCCATAAGAACCTGCCCGCTTCATCTTCAGCGTTGTAGATGATGTCCATATTTGACTTCAAGTCTTTACTGAAGCTGTTCAGCAGCTCAAAATCAGGCTGCTTTGGCTGTACATATTCATTGCTTTCAGGATCAAAAACCAGCAGTGATTTCTTGTCCTTCTTATAAAAACCCTGCTTGGTTTTCCTACCCAGCGCACCCTGTTCCATCAGTTTTCCTGCAGTACTTGTCTCGTGGAAAAAATCCTGTTCTTCCGGATCCTGCCGCAGGCCCTTGATGACGGTTGTCGCAATATCAAGCCCTACCAGATCAACAAGCCCATACGTCCCGAGACTTGGCCTTCCGATACCGCGTCCCGTAAGTGCATCGACTTCCGCAATGGACAGGCCTGTTTTCTCTGCACGATACATAACATCGTTCATTGTCTGTGTCCCTATCCGGTTAGCAACAAATGCAGGCACATCGTTTGCTATGATGACACCCTTGCCCAGCACATCTGCAGCAAAGGCCTGGACTTTATTTGTGACTTCAGGGGACGTATTAGATCCAGGGATCACTTCTACCAGCTTCATAACCCGGGGCGGGTTGAAGAAGTGCATGCCGAAAAATCTTTCCTGCTCCGAATCATTAAAGACTTGGGCTATTGCCTTTATGGGAATACCTGAAGTATTTGTGGCAAATAACGCATCATCTTTGGCAACACGTCTCACCTGATCCCAGATGCTATGCTTTATTTCCACTTCTTCCTTTACCGCTTCAATAAAAATATCCGAGTCATCCTGCCCAGTTAAATCCTCTGTAAAATTGCCATAAGTCAAATTAGAGGCGAAGTTTAAATCAAATAACTGCGGCCGTTTTGGATCAGTAATCATATCATATGATTTTTTGGAAATCTTGTTTGGATCGCTCTCATCAACTGCTATGTCCAGCAGCTTCACCTTTAAACCTGCATTAACCAAAAGGGCGGCAATTTGACTGCCCATTAACCCCGCGCCTAAAACGGTTGCTTTTCTCATCGTCATGAAATAACCTCCATATTTCTGAAATTTATTTAGCCGCTCCCTGCAGTTATATAAATGCAGAATCCCCTGTTAATGCTCTCCCAATAACTAAGGCATTAATTTCATGAGTGCCCTCGTAGGTGTAAATGGCTTCGGCATCAGAGAAAAACCTCGCGATATCATATTCGGCAAGAATACCGTTGCCACCTGTAACGGCTCGTCCCATTGCAACAGACTCCCTTAATCTTAAGGCGTTCATCATTTTTGCGGTTGAGGTTGCCACTTCATCATATTCCCCGTTCCCCTGCATCCGGGCAAGCTGCGCAGACAGACTCATTGCATGGGATAGATTTCCCTGTATCATTGCCAATTTCTCCTGAATTAACTGGTATTTGCTGAGTTCTTTGCCAAATTGTTTACGTTCGGTCACATAATCCAGAGCTGCCCGAAGGGTCCCGGCTATCGCTCCTGTCGCCATATGGGCCACGCCAGCACGTGTGGAGTACAGCACTTTCGCAATGTCTTTGAAGCCATTAATATTTTGCAGCCTGTCTTCCTCTTGGACGACGACGTTGTTTAAGTGAATATTAGCATTCGGGACAATTCTCAAAGCGATTTTATTTTCAATAACATCCATATCCACGCCGTCCTGATCAGGCCGAATAATAAATCCCTTTGGTTTACCTGTATCCACATCTGTAGCAAAAACTGGTATAACATCCGAAATATGGGCTCCGCCTATCCATTTTTTCACACCGTTTATTACCCATTTATCACCCTCGCGCTTAGCCGTAGTTGCTAAACCACCAGCTACATCCGACCCGTGTTCAGGTTCGGTTAAAGCAAAGCAGGTCCTCAGTTCGTGAGATTGTAATTTCGGCACATAATACGCCACTTGTTCTTTGCTTCCGCCAAACAGGAACGCATTGTGTCCTAAACCCTGATGCACGCCCATCAAAGTAACTAATGAAACATCAAACCTTGCCACTGTATATAACATGAAAAACTGAAACAGCTGACTCGTCGTCCGTTCACCCTCCCGCCCTTCAAACAGCAGAGGGTTATTGAAATAATTCAGTTTACCCATATCGTTAAAAAAATCTTCAGGCACTGTTGCATTAGCCCAGTGATCATTAATTGAATCCCGGTATTTTTCTTCCAGCAGATCATTGAGTTGTTTTAAAAACTGAACTTCTCCTTCAGTTAACTCTTTAGAAATATTTAATAAATCTTCAGGATATAATTCTTTTATCAGTGCTTGTTTTTCAGCCATAGTATAGCCTCCAGTATATTCTGATAGCGCTTTCAAAAAATCGCTTAAAACAATTCGTTTTTCTGATTTTCTTCCTGTGCTTTTTGATTCACCATTTTTTGTAATTCCAGTCTGTCAGGCTTCGCGGTGGAGTTTAATGGTATATCCTTCACTTCCAGATACATTCGCGGTATCTTGTAGCCGGCCAGGTGCTCTCTCACATGTTTGTCCAGTTTGGCTTCGAAATCCGGATCGTCCTCTTTCAATTGCACTACTGCAGAAACAGATTCTCCAAATTCAGGACTTTCATATCCTACTACCACCGTTTGCCTCACAAGCGGATGTTCTGCTAATACACCCTCCACTTCGGAAGGCAGAACATTTTCTCCCCCGGTAATAATGAGTTCCTTTTTCCGGTTGATGATAAAGATATCTCCATCTTCATCCTGCCTGGCTAAATCACCTGTTAAGAAATACTCGCCTGCAAATGATTTTTCTGTTTCTTCCGGTTTGTTCCAATAACCTGGAGTAACGTTTTTACCGTTGATGGCCAATTCCCCAATTTCACCAGTTTCAACATCGTTGTGATTTTCATCCAGCAGGCGCACATTCATATACATAACAGGCTTGCCAATACTCATTGGTTTTTTTATTGCATTATCAGGTGTATTAACCATAACAAGTGGAGCTTCAGTTAAACCGTAGCCATTGACTAATGTGTAACCCATACTTTCAAATTTTTTCTGTACAGCCGGAAGCGGTGCAGAACCGCCCTGTATTAAGAACTCAACATTTTTGAAGCCCTGAATATCAAAATTGCCAGCTGCCAGCATGCCATAATACATGGTTGGTATGAGCATTAAATAATCGGGCTGGTATTTTACCATCAGATCATTTAATTCCTTCCCGTCAAAATAGCGGTGCAGAATCAATGTTCCGCCAGCCATTAATAACGGCAGCGACAAATCATTAAATCCCAGTACATGAAACATTGGAGTTGATACTATCGTTGTATAACCGGCATGTGTTTTATACGTCAACGCGGTATTGATCATGTTATTAACAAACGACTCGTAGGTGAACATAACCCCTTTTGGTAATCCTGTGGTCCCGCTCGTATATATTAAAGATGCAAGGTCGTCGCTTTCTACATCGACACTTTTAAACGGGCGGTGGTTTTCAGGATTAACAATGTCATCATACTCCGGGGAATCGATATCCATATGAATCAACTCTTGAGGGATTCCTCTCAGAGACTCCAGATGATTGGAGGCGTAAAAAATCAGCCTGGCATTAGAATCCGAAATAATGCTCTCAATCTCTAAGGATTTCAGCCGCCAGTTAATAGGTAGGAAAACGGCCCCCAGTTTAAACGAGGCGAACAGCAAATCCAGTATTGCCACGTCGTTAGGTGCGAATATACCGACTACATCCCCGCGTTTTACTCCCTGATCCTGCAAATAATTCGCTAAATTCTCTGCCCGGATGTTTAAATCCTGATACGACCATTCTGTACCCTTGCCCGGATCAATAATTGCTGCTTTCACTCTGTCAAAATCTGATCTTGTTTTAATCCAATCATAATTCATATTTATCTTCTCCTTTATCAATATGATTCCGATGTTGGATCGATTGCTTCAATTCCCCCCAATCATTTTGATAAATATGTTGGTCCATAATTTTCAACTCGTCAGAAATAATAGGATCAAAATCCACCTTTGATAGAATATCCCTCTGTAAATCCAGCCCCGGACTGATTTCAATTAATTTTAAGCCTTCCTCCACCAATTGGAATACAGCGCGTTCAGTTACATAAAAAACCTGTTGATTCAGTTCTCTCGAATACGCTGCGTTGAAATCTACACTTTGTACATTTTTTACAAATTTATGCGAGTGGCCTTCCTGTTCAATGATCAACTGGTTATTTTCACAACAAGACTGGCTGCCCGCAACCAGAGTTCCCGAAAAAATAATAGTCTTCACAGTTTGACTTATGTCTATAAACCCGCCACTTCCGCTCCTTTTATTGCCAAAACAAGAGACATTTACGTTTCCCCACCGGTCGATTTCCGCAAAACTGAGATAGGCTATGTCATGGCCGCCATGATATATAAAGTCCCATGTCAGCTCATGTCGCATTCTTGCGTCGAGATTATAGTTCATTCCAAAACGGTCTTTACTGCCAATAATTCCTCCGAATATGCCGGTATCAATATTAAGCTGAACCAAATTCTCCGCCTGCTCTTCTATTAATACATTTGGCAGCTCATTATTTATACCAAATCCAATACTGACTACATCCCCTTCACTTAAAAACTGGGCAGCCCGCCTTAAAATAATTTTACGGGAGCTAAGCTTCATAGGCTGCTCCTGTATATTACTCACCCGGTAATGACCTGATAAAGCAGGATCATAATAAGTCTGCATCACCTGCTTATGATATTCAGGGTTTTCGTTTATAACAACGTAATCCACGAGTTCACCGGGAATAAACACATCATGAGGGGGAAAGCTGCCGCTTTGAACAATTTCTTTAACTTGAACAATCACCTTTCCGCCATTTTGATGGGTGGCGGCCGCTACACTGTATCCTTCTCCCAAATGGGACTCATGAGTCATAAAAATATTCCCTTTTTCGTCAGCGTAAGTTCCCCGTAAAAGAGCTGTATCAATGCCAGGAAAGTCATAGTGTAAATATTCTTCTCCTTTGATTTCTAATACAGAGACTAAGCGCTCGGTGGTGACATCATTAACCATTCCGCCTGAATTTCTAGGGTCAACACTTGTATTTAAACCTATTTTTGTAATCATCCCCGGGGAGGAAACGGACTGATTCCGATATTGTACGGCGAGAATTCCCTGTGGGAAAAAATACGCTTCAATTGCGTTATTTTTAATCGCCTCAATAGTAGCTGGTGAGGCTGTGAGTAAACTCGTTATTAACCGTTTAATCATCCCCCGCTGAACGAAAGCATCAAGATCAATCCCGCCCTCGTAATCACTTATATCATTTGCCATGATAAACGTAAGGTTATCCGGGCTTCCCATTTCATCGTATTGCTCCACTACATGTTTTAATATTTCTGCTGGTAAATTTCCGACAGATAAAGCTGCGACGGAAATAATATCTCCAGGGGTAATAATGTTTTTCAAATCATTGTATGAAATAACTTGCATGTCCCAACCTCCCTACAGTATTTATCCTGCTATACCTTCACCATAAATGTACCCCCTTCTTTATCCTCATCCTACAGTTTTAAATTTATCATTTTATACAATAAATGTAAACGGTTTCAAAATATGCTTTATGGAAATAATTCAAAATTTGCTGTCTGATATGTCCATTTTGAGAAATAGTAGTGATCGAAAGATAACGATGGATAACCCCCCCAAAGATTGGGTATGAAGACATTGAGGAATTTTTAGGAATTATGCCCATTAAAAAGGAGAAGTAACCATGGCCATGTCTCGAAGCGCTTTACCGAAACGAAAATTATACCCGCTTGTGACGGCCGGGATGTTGCTGATGGCTGTCGTTCTTCTGCTAATAGCTCTTGATTACACCAGCCTTGGATTGCTGTTGTTAGGCTATGGCATAGGCATTCATGCTCTTATCCGAGGGGTTTTGGAATGGACGGAAAGCATTCGTACCTTCTACTGATGGTGGTTGGCGGGAGGGATTATTCTTTTAGTGATGATCTTTTTCCACTTGTTTCCCTGACGAGGCTGGGAAGAAGCATGTGTAAGGAGGTGCAGAAATGAAAGTTTT
Organism: Marinococcus halophilus; assembly: GCF_900166605.1. Lineage (NCBI taxonomy): Bacteria > Bacillati > Bacillota > Bacilli > Caryophanales > Bacillaceae > Marinococcus > Marinococcus halophilus. Next base: position 1,372,380 of record NZ_FVZD01000006.1, on the reverse strand, counting down.
CTGTATGATCATTGGGATCTGTGTACTGACGATGATCCTTCAAGTAGGGATTAATGGCATAAATAATCTGTTGGATGGCCAGAACTTTTGGACGCACTGGACCGATCGAATCGAAATGGCATTGGGCCTGGGAGTGATCCTCGGGATCGGGGCATGGGTTCGTCGAACATTTCCCCTGAAGGAACAATAGAAAACGTATTTCATATGTTCCAATTACTTCTATCTACAAGTAAAGAAGCAATATTATATTCTTTATTACTCTCCGTTCGTAAAGACTGCTACGTCATCCACCATTGATACGCTATCATGACAGGTGCCAGACATATGAACGTTCCTCCTGCGACCCTCCAGTCGTACCAATAATCATCTTTATTATCGCTTTCTTTCTTCCATAAGTACGTTCCGAACGTCATATACAACAAGAAAAGAGGAACAACAACGAATAGAAGGGTCAAATGAATCGGAACTCCTCCAAGGTTAGTAATGGAGAGCAAAAGAAAAACGATAATAATGGCAAACCACCGCGTTACTTTTTGATGAGTATTATTCGCATAGTGTTTGGAGCGCTCCTGCCCATTGCGTTTCACATACCATCGCCGTGTCATATTCATCATTAAGGACATAACGGCCCCTATCAACAATAAGCTCGAGAACAGTTCCACGATAAACCATAGGTTTTCATCCATTAGGCTTCTCCCCTGCTGTTTTTTTATAATAACAATTAATAATATGATCTCTAGGTGCTTTTACACCTAACAGAACATCTAAAGATTATTCCAAAATTAAAATCGTCTGAAAATCTTAAATTATGGACCACACACCAAACACCCCATTTTGCCTCTGGAAATGGAGTGGTATGGTGGTGCCCTCTCCTCCCCGTTAAAAATATGTAAAATAACCCTGAAAGTGATTGGTAACTAACCCTGTAAAGCTAAAGGGTGCCTTTTCCCTATATTTCAAAATAGTAATTTTTAAGTAACGCTCTATGCTAAACTGGATAGCATAAAGACAATAAGCTATTCAAATTAAAAGGAGTACTTCCGAATATATTCAGTCGTATTAGGAGGTTGAATTCATTGGACAGTTCATCAGATGAAACGAAGATAATCATTCCCGAGGGGTGCGGTAATGCCCCAAGAAAACAAATAGTGATCGATTTTACAGTGGCAGTATTAAAACAGCGGATTGAAATTATTAAGCAATATTCGGATGAATCTATTACATGGTACCAGTTAAAAGACAAACAAAAAATAGAAGGGCGGGGTTCATTAATTGCTGCTTTGCAGAATGAAAATAGAGCAGGCATTGACTGTATCGAAATTTATCAAGTAATCACACACGGGAAATTCGCTTCAATAAACGGGTTAATTTCATTAACAGATGACACAAAAATTGATTTTTGCGAGGTATACGTATTTAGCAGCACGGCAAAGTCTGGAAAAATAAGAGAAATAAAATCATATAGATTGGAATCATTGAATTAAAAGGTTTAATAATTCACAAATAGTTATAGAATCGCAAAGATAAACGCTCTATACGAAAGGAGAGACATATGCGGTGTTCCCCCATTCGATGGTTTATGCTAAACGATAACGAGCTGAGGCATAGCTCGGTGCTGTGTTCCTCTCTCTGAAGGATTTGATACTTATGACTTCACCCAATCGAATCGCTCCCCCCATTCACGCAGGAGGGTTCTTTTTCTCTCTACCAGAGCATCTCCGGGATCTTACTTGTGATGATTCTTCTCACCCTGCCAGGTTTGGCTGCGGCGCTCCCTTCCCTAAAGCGGAAGAACCATGTTTTTCTTGATCTTTTATATCATTCCATTTATAGAATAAGTAATAGGTTTGCTTCTGCTCCTCAAAAAAGTTAGAGAAGATTGCTCACCAGGAGACCCGGAAAAAGATACCCACGCCAGGTTTTTTGTGTGGTTATATCTATGGACGTGGCGGAAAAAATACATAATACATGCCCATAAAAGGACTAGCCATTAAAACGAGACCAAAAATATAAACAAAAAAATCCCAGTCTCCCGTTTTTATGCTATAAGCCACATACACAATGGTATAGACAGTAAGTACAACGTATATAGTTCTTTTCATGAATGTCTTCAGGCGCATGATCTACCCAGCTCCTTATAAACTAATCGCTTAGAAAAAAAGCGTTTACCCCAGGCCTCTAAAAAAACATGTCCGCAAGAATTAAAATGCCTATAAAAATAGGGGTGCTGATCGCTAATAAAACGCCCAGCCCCATTAATAAACAGCTCTCGATGGCAAAGGCAACCAGAGCCGCTACCAGACCGGTGAAGAATGTTACGCTTACAGTAACCATAAATGCCTCTTCCATGAATGTAAAATAATAGGAAGCTAAGTCCGGAGATAAATAATACTAAAAAGTAAAAAATCGTTTTAATTCTTCTAATTATTATTCTCTGACAAGACCAATATGCCGGTTAACTTTAAAGAAAAAAGGTGCAAATGCTTGCAGTACTACCACATATTAAATGCACCCAGATGTTTTTCAGTAAAAAGAGGCCAGCTTGCCCGACTGGCCTCTTAGTTATTTATTTTTAATAAGTGGGAACAACACTTAGATTAAATAAACTTTTTAATTTCTGTGGCGAACTCCCTCGGCGCTTCCTGAGGCACCCAGTGGGCTGACTGGTTTATTCTGACCAGCCGGCTGTTTGGCAGGTCCTTCTCCAGCATCTCTCCTGTTTCCACCGGCTGCCACGGGTCCTGGGTCCCCCACAGCATAAGCACAGGATGCTTGATCTCGGAAAGCCTATGAGTAATAGAAGTAGTATGATTTGTGTTCAGGGCCGCCGCATTACGTACAAGGCTGAGCTTGCCTTCTTCATGTAAATATGGAGCCATGATTCCCTGTAAGAAGGTGTCCGTCAGCTGATCCTGCTGGGCAAATACGCCTTTATAACCCTTCGAGAGAAAGTCTTCCATGTCCTGAAGAGATTTGTTCTTCCACGACGGGTGTCCGACCATCAGCATTTCTTCAATCGGCCAGGAGTCGTAAGCGACGGTGTTGGAAAGCACCAATTTATCGATTCGTTCCGGCTCTTCAAGAGCAAGAATTAACCCGACACCTCCCCCGATATCATGAGCCGCTACATGCGCCTGTTCAATCTCCAGATGTTCCATAAGCCTGATAACCAATTTCGCCTGCACATGAAGCGAGCGGTCAAAGCGGTCTCGCTGGTCGGAATAGCCATAGCCCAGAAGGTCCGGGACGATCACCCGGTAATTATCCTCCAGCTCCGGAATGACAGCCTGATACAAATACGACCAGGTCGGTATGCCGTGCAGCAGCACGAGCGGCGGGCCTGAGCCTGTATCTGTATAATTCACTTTCACTGCTTCGTCCACGATGCCTTCCAGCATGACAGATCGTTGATGTTGTTTAAATTCCTCTTCTGTTGTAGTTTGATTTGGCTTCATGTTTTTGCCTCCTTAAGCATTTCTTTACACAACCCTAATTTCAGAGTAATTAATAACACGGTATTATTCAGTAAGGCATAAGCAAAAATAACCTCCTTTAAAAGATTTTCTCCTTTGTTCTTCCCGTATACTCCTATTCTTAAATATAAGTCGGTTACATTTTTAACTGCGGGCACTCACGAAAAAGCCTTCACGCTGTACTACTGGAGAAATTTGTTTCATAGCTTGATGCTGCATAGTTTCTGTTAAATAATTGTTTTCTTCTCCTTTTATAAAATTTCACCGGTCCTTAAGAACCTTCTATCAGTTTTTCGACACATTTCCCCTGCTGTTCTCATCAATTTCTCATTTTTTTATAAAGAAGGACTCATCTCAGTCTCTTATAATAAAGGCAGAATCAAAAAACGGGAATAAATCATCCCCGGGATGCTCCAAGAGCACTCAAAAATAAAATTACCTTATTTAAGGAGGACTTCATATGAAATGGAAACTGGAAGAAGCATTTCAGCGCTTGAATAAACATGCCGGCGAGGATGTATCTACGTTCTTAATTCAGGGCGATCCAGCTTTTTTGTATTTGAACGCCAAAGAGGAGCAAAAATTGCAGGATGTATTCTATTTTTTCCGGGAGGAAAACCTTGTGCATATCGAGCCCATTGACGATCATTCCCGTCGCGGGCTTCAAGCCCATGTGGTTCTTGAAGCTATTCCTCTGCCGCGATTGATACAGGTTTGGGAAGAGGCAGAGCCTTCGTAGCATATGTAATGAAACATCTTAAGGGTTGGAAATAAGATACTAATGAACGGTTTTGTCCAGATAGTATAACCGCTTTTTTAAATTCTTAAATGTAAGCATAGAAATAGAAGCGCTCCAGCTATAAATGCAGGAGCGCTTCACCTTAATGGTTAAAACTTTATAAATCTGTTAAATGCTTGCTTTCTTGGCCTTTAAATTTTCCATTATTTCTTTATGACCTTATACCAGATCTCCACCTGCTGGTCGGTCTCAATGGTGCGCAGCTTTTCGAGATGAATTTCATGGCCCTCCAGGTGCTCAAACAGCCGCAGTCCCTGACCGAGTATGATAGGCGCAAACGCGACCTGCAGTTCATCCACAAGCTTTGCCTTTAACAGCTGCTGGCCGATATCCGCCCCGAGCACCACGACGTCTTTTTCTCCGGCTGCTTCTCTGGCCTGTTGGACCGCGCTTTCAATGCCGTCTGTCACGAAGGTAATTGTAAGGTTCTGATTTTCCCTGGGATGCTTCGCCGGCGGACGGTGCGTCAGCACAAACAACGGCACCTGAAATTCATAATCATCCGCGTAGGCATCCGGGTCCGGGCTTTCATCAAAGCTGTTCCGCCCCATCACTACAGCTCCCGTGTTAGCCATCGCCGTTTCAATCGCTTCATTCGGCTCAAAGCTGGCATAAATCTTTCCCATCTCTCCGTGGCGGTCGTTAACATACCCATCCAGCGATAAAATCATGCCCAGACATACCTTTGCCACGATCTTCCCTCCGTTTCTTTTTTTATTCTTTTCTCCCTTGCCTTCCTAAAATCCTTTCAAATTATTAATATAGAAGCTGGAATAATAACTTTGCCGAATGGCACAATTTTTAATATGACACGCAGTTGTCCTGTTTTGCATGGTACAGTAAATTCAACAGGAGGAAAGGAGAACATAGTCGATGGAACAATGTTTATGGCCGCAAAACAGTGAACTCTTGCAAACGTACCATGATGAAGAATGGTGCAGACCGAGCCGGGATGACCGGTACATCTTCGAGATGCTTACGCTGGAGGGGGCGCAGGCCGGCTTATCGTGGAGTATTGTATTAGCGAGACGGGAAGCGTACCGCTCCGCCTTCAACAACTATGACCTCGAATACTGCGCCGGGCTTACAGACACAGACCTGGAAGCCATCAAAGAGAATTATCAAGTCATCAAGCATTTTTCGAAGCTTCAATCGGTCCGTTCCAATGCAGAGGCGGTATTAAAAATACAAAACGAATTCGGAAGCTTTGCCGATTTCCTATGGAGCTATGTGGATTTTAAACCGATGATAAATAGCTGGTCAGCTGACACGGAAATCCCTGTCCAGTCCCCTTTATCCGTCAGGATCAGTAAGGATCTAAGAAAAAGAGGATTTAAATTCATAGGCCCGGTGATCACTTATTCTTTTCTGCAGGCGATCGGCATGGTGGATGACCATATTACGTCCTGCAGATTCCACACGTCGAATATTGACTAAAGCGGCGCTCATCGGGCCTATCACAATGCCTTATGAAATGATGACCCGCAGGCAGCCATCTTAAAGCAGCTTGCTGTCACTATAAATAAATGTATTCAGGCCAGCCAGGAGCAGCCTGTCAATATAACCGGTTTTATTGCATTCTCTGCGGGGAATTCCCAAAACAAATATGGTAGCAATGGATGGATACTACCACCACTCCATAAGCCAGAAAAAGAGCCTCAGCCTTTTTCTGGCTTATTTTATTTTGGGAAAAATTTCAACCCAGTCTTATACTACTTCCATTCAGAAAGAAGGGACCAGTTTGAAAAAGCTGTTGCTGTGGGTTCTGTCAGGGCCCTTGCTTGCTAGTGCTGTTTTGGGGTGTACAAGTGAAAAAGATGCCCCGCAAACTTCAGATGCTGAAGAGCTGGCCGGGCAGCAGGAGGAGTTATCCAAAGATGACGTGGAGGAAGATCCCTTTCCCCAGCCGGAGCCTCAACGGGAAAACTCCTTCTCTCCCACGCCGGCGGGGCAGGAGGCTGAAAGGATTCGCGGCGAGCTTTTAATGAATAGCGCCCAGATCAGGCTTCCTGCCCGTTTCCCGGACCAGCAGGCCCGCTATGTCCAGGGATCTGTGGCTTCCAATAATTCCACTACTTACAGTATCCAGTATCATACCAATAGCGGGAAGCCTCTCGCCCACGTAACAGCCGCCCAGTACTTGGATCTCGAGGAGGCCTCCAGAGAGATTGAAACTTTCCGGGAAGGCAAAAACGTTGATCCCGCCAGGCCGGGGGTTAAGGCGCTTCAGGATGGATTATCCGGACACGCGCAGGAGGGCGTCGATCAGTATCATTACAGCGGGAAGCAGGGGCCGTGGCTGGTGAGCCTTTCTTCCTCATCTTCGGATAACCTCAACCATACAGAGGTGCTCCGTCAAATAGCAGAATACCTCAAGCATCATCCCCTCCCCGACTCTGCCGAGCAGGGAGTCGTCGATATCTATTACGCCCCGTCCCGTGATGATGTAACCGTAGATATCCGCTGGCGGGAAGGAAAAACTGTTTATGCTGTACGCGGCAGTCTTCCTCCCGTGGAGGCTCTACAGCTCGTAAATTCCATGAAATAAACATGTTTCACTCTGCCAGTGCCCAATAAAGTAATCGTATAAAAAAGGGACTGCGCCGTATGTGGCCCAGTCCCTTTCCGTATTTCATGCTTTTTTGTTTTTAGCTTTTTGGCTTCTGAGTGGCTGACGGACGGGCCAGTATGGCACAGCAAAAGGCACCGTAACCGAGAATTGTCAGTGTAGTTATCATGCTTTCTCTCCTTTTCCCAGGCTTCCACTTTTTACAATAATTAAAAGCGAGGAAGCAAATTCAACGCCTCCATTAAAAGGAGAGTCAGAATTATATATTTGGTTAATCGAATAAAATGTAAAGTCTAAAATAAATAAGTACAATGCATTTCTATACTACAGTTTCCCCAATTATTATATTTTAAACTTTACGCTAACCCCTCAACAGCTGCCGCCATATAAAAAAAGCTCTGCCTTTCAGCAGAGCTCCAGGGAAAGAGGAATACTTCCGTTACATACCGTATCCCCCGAGGGAAAGAAAAAGGGTTGCATCTTTAATATTAAAGCGTTTGCACAGTGCGTGCATGAGGCAAAAGCATGCTTATAAAAACTGCGACGTTGTTCATGATGCTGCTCAGGAGGTCTATGCGGCCCTTCTTCACAAACCTCATATTTCCTCTATGACCAGAGGGCCTGTACCGGACAATTTGACGAAGCGGCCTTTCATCGATACGGATTCAATCATGCACGGTCCCTTATACATCTGGCCACCGCTGTCTGTTGAGTCCAGCCAAAACCGAAAACGGTTATTATTTTGCCCAAACAATTCATGATCTGCTTCTTCTATATCTACGTTCCACCGCACCACCACCCCATCTTCTTCCACCATCGTTAACACCGCCTCACGGTAAGACACCGGCAGTCGATCCAACCGTACCGATGTGAGCATAATATTTTGCACATGGCCACTCCTTCTCAGCTTAATTACTGTTAGAATTCTTGGTTCGGCAAATAAATTCCTGCCCGTTACCCTTTTTATCTAACTATTACCGAATACTCATTCATGTGAACGCACTTTTCTGTTAGTGAAACGCAAACACAAGAAGCTCTCCTGAATAGATACCAGGAGAGCTTCTTTCATTGTTATGCTTTTGTCCGGTAGCTCGTATTGTGCTTCTGAAGAGTATCGTCCTGGCCGAACAGGAAGTGCTTCTCCATATTCGGCGAATACTCTGAACTCAAGGTCTCCAAGCCAGCAGCTTCCGCCACCGCCCGCAGCATAGCTGGAGAAGCCCCGCAGCACAGGCCGATGTAATTCACTCCGGCATTGGTCGCTTCCCTTGCCCACTCTGCCAGTTCATAGCGGTTGTGGTACAGCGGGTCCAGGGCGGTAGGGAACGTTGTTTCCAGCGGCGTATGGCAGCTGCATCCGGCGTCCGGCAGATTAAAGAAGGTTGGATGCTCTTCCGTCGTGCGGTACGGCACCGGCAGTCCTGCCACATACCCGTCCACCGATTCCCGGATTTTGTTTAAATACGGCTGCATCGTATCCGGGCCGCGGAAGCAGTTCATCCCGACCACTAAAGCACCGCTCTCGGATAAAATGCGGCTGGACTCCTCCACCGTATAACCATCCCGCAAAATATTTTCACCCATCAACCCGAGAGTGATAACAGCCGGCAGCCCCTGCTTCTGAATTTCTTCGAGCGCAATTAGTGCTTCTTCGTGGTAATAGAAGGTTTCGCCTTTAATGTAGTCGACGCCCTCTTCGCTGCACCATCCGATCATTTCGGCAAACATGTCACGGACAGCCGTTTTAGAAGACTCATCGTCCGGATTAAAAATATTAGTATTGGAAATATTGCCTGCTACGAGCGCTTCTTCCTCCGGATGTTCCTGGGCCACCTCTTTGGCCAGACGGATCGCCTGGCGGTTCAGCGGCTCAAGCAGATCCTCTTTTCCAATGATTCTCATTTTTTCCCGGTGGGCGTTGTACGTGAACGCCAGTATCACGTCCGAACCGGCACGCATGAAGTCCCGGTACGTCTGCTTTAACGCTTCAGGGTTTTCAAGTGCCACTTCCGGCACGAATGTGCCTGCCTGTAGATACCCCCGACGTTCAAGTTCAAATAAGTATCCTTCTCCCGCGATAACCGGCCCTGCTTCTAAACGCTCCTGTAAACTGCGCTTCATTTTTTCTCCACCCTTCTCTCTGTTGAACTACTCTCTCTGGCAGCCTATTTTTCTTTCTGCTTTTTTTGTATTTTCAGTCATTTATATGAAAATTACGCCCGCATTTTCCAAAGAGTTGAACCTAATATACGCAGGACTTCTTTCATTGTCAAGCGTCCATGAAAAACTTTTCTCATTTTCAGAAAAAGTTCCTATTTCTTTAACTCTCTTGAAGTTATTTATTCTTCTTTAATAAACCGGTACCAGACTTCCACTTGCCTGGCCATTCCTATGGTTTATTATTTTTCAGGTGAATCTCAAGGTCCTCCAGATGGTCAAATAAACGCCAGCCGCTACCAAGAACACAGGCCGCAAGCACGACCTGCAGTTCGTCCGCAAGCTTCGCTCTCAGCAGCTGCTGGCCGACGTCCGCCCCGAGGCACGAAGAAATTTTTTCTCTGGCCGCCTCATTGACCTGATGGATAGCGTTTTCGCTGCCATCTGTCTCAAAAGATATATGCATTATTCAAGGACGTCCATGATACGGTCCAAAGGTTCGGTACTATAGCCAAATACAGCTGCTCCAACCAGGTAAAGAACAATTAATGCAAAAATGGTGAGCATAGCTGGACCTGCTTGTTTTCTTTTTTCCTGCTTTTTCTCTCTTCTTTCCACAAGATAATCATCCAGCTTATCTTTTTTCGTTTTAGGATTTGTGTCGTGTTTATATAATTGTCTGTTTTTCCAGCGCATCTTTACCTCCCTGGAGAATATGTAAATAAATAGGTTCCATATAGAATGTTAAATAGACTATCGCTTTTTTTTAAAGGCAAAAATTTGTTCACTTTTAATAACTACGGTATACCAAAATAAATCCAAACTTTAGCTCTCTTTGAATAAAATGGTAATATAAGGAACAGGAAGAATTCATTGAAAAATACAAAGGAGAGTGTTTGCATGGATTGGACGATCATCTTTCCATTCGCCGGTTTGATGTTAGTTATTCTTGCTGAAATGTACCGGACTAACGTTAAATTACAACGTTCGGAGCAACGGGCGCAAGCGCTGGAAAAGTCCTCGTCAGGCCGGGACGTGGACAAAACCGGATGAGGACACTCCAGGTGATTAAAGGAATACTGATAGCATGGGTATTGATTCATGGCACGACTACAGTAATTCTATCTTTGTTGTTTATGGTTGGCGTCTCAGGCATTCATAATCCTTTTAGTTTTATGTGGGCAGCAGTAGCAGGTTCATTTGGGCATATCGCCATCGATCATAAGATAAAACAAAAGAAAAGAGCATCCGAAGGTGGGTAGTTGGAAGAGGCTGGTTTTACATTCGCATGTAAAGGTGGTGGCAAACATGAAAAACAGGTATTTACGAATTTTGATGTATTTTCTTCTCGGTATGCTTATTGGGGCCTTACTGCTTCCTTTGGTAAATTGATTTAGAAGTAATACGGGTAATCCATTTTATCTGCAATAACTAAGGCGGTTTGACGATCGGATAAAAATTCGCATACATATAACCCCAGATCAATGGAAGCCGCTACGCCGCCGCCCGTGATAATGGTATCGCTTTTCACGTCCTGCACGATTCTTTTCGCCTGTGCTTTCTCTGTATACTCTCCCAGTAAGTCCAATGCGGAAGGGTTCGTTGTAGCCTGACGATCGTGCAAAAACCCGGCACCTCCAAACAGTAAAGAACCTGTACATACAGATACTTTTAAAGGCACGGCCTGGGCAGTTGAAAGCCAATCGGTAAATGTTTTATCATTTTTAAGCTTTCTTGTGCCCATGCCACCCGGAACAAACACCATATCATACGTTGCTAAAGGAGGCTGCACCGTTTCAATATGATAATGGATCCCACGATCATCAGAGACATTTTCTTCAAGTGCGCAAATGTCCCACGATAAATCGGGGCAATACCCCATGGTTTGCAAACGGGTGACACTATCATAAAAACCAACAAAATCTAACGAAGTCATCTGGTTAAAAAGCAAAAAAGCGATTTTCATTAATAGTCTCCTTTTCCTATGCGTTTGAATGCGGAAATTAAGCTTTGTTTTCCTTTAACCATCTGGTTATATTTTGAAGAAATATTTCCGGGTTTAGGTCTTGAGCAGCAAGCGGTCGCTGATGAAAGACAACTTTTGCGGCTTCCTTACTATTTGCTGCTTCTAATAGCTTCACATAACCCGGCCGGAATTGGTTTAATGCCTCGTAGTAACGTTGATGGGATTGTGAAATTCCTATATGTTTTTCGAAATTTTTTCTTGTCCGCGTTTGGTCGTTTTCTTTTCTCCACCTTAAATTTGTTTCATTGGCATACAAGTAAAAATACTTGTGCGGAAACTGTATTCTGCCAGCCCGAATCGCTTTTTGATAGAATTCAGAAATAAAATTCAGGCTCTGGTTGTATATCTGAAAATCAAAGCACCAGTTGTAGCTGAGCGGCTGAAAAACGTCTCCATCAAGAATCACAGTTTCGTAATCCTTTAGTTTTTCTTCAGCTAAACACCATCGCTCAACCTGGCGTTCTAAATACCATGTGTGAGATGATTTTCGGGGGCGTTCAAATAACAAATTGACTTCAGGAACCACACAAGCATTCGTTGTGTGTGCCAATTCTTCCGCTGTCGTAGTTTTCCCACTGCGCTGATCCCTTCTAAGCAAATAATACTCATCATTTCTTCCTCTTTTGCGGAATATACAGGTTATTAATCTCCTAGCTTGCTTTATCGGCTCTTCCTTGTCGACTTTTATTGACGTTTACATTTTTCATTAATTTTCACTATTTATTATTAATACCACCACAAAGTGAATGCGATGATGATAAAAGGAAGAAAAAATAGGATTAGGGACAGTATAATTAAATGTCTAATTTGTAAAGCAAGCGATAAAGCTAATCCAAATACTCCAAATATAAAAACAAATAAAGAAATAGCTATAGGGCCATAAAAGTCGTACTCATAAAACCAAAAATCTCCTATAATGCTGGCTGGGAGAAGAAATGGTATAAAAAGCAAATATCCAGGAATAATAATTAACCAATTAGTGAAATAAGCAATTTTTTGAAGAAGCATCATTACCTCTAGGAGTTTTGACATGAACAATTGCACTATTATTCATTTTGTCGCTTCCCACACCGCCCATCTGTATTTTCAATAATGATCATATAAATCAGAAAACTTCATATGTTTTTTATCCTGCTTGTAATAGTTCATTCTGTCTTCCAGTGTTCCCGTATGAAATTCAAATTTGTGGCCGTCTGGATCTGTGAAATAAATCGATCTTTTATCTTTTTCATCCCGCGGGCGCTCTCTCAAAATGTTGACGTTCCATTTTACTAACCTATCATATGTGTCCTGGAAATCAGCTTCTTCAATAGAAAAAGCAATATGCGTATACGACTGGTTTATTTCATTACGAGGTATATTCTGTTCGAGATTAAGAGCCAGCCACATGCCGTGTAAATCAAAATAGGCAGTGCTCCTCCCCTTTACCAGCAGCTTGGCTTCAAATACTTTTTCATAAAATTGAATGGAAGCCTGCAGGTCGGAAACCGAAAACAAAAAATGATTAAGCCCTTTAACTAACAATGAAAAGACCACCCTGTTTGTAATTTTTCTTATCCCTATAAATCCTTTTCCATCACGATTCTTTTTTTTAATTAATTTCTTTTCATTCCACACCAAAACGTATGAATTACGCCGTAAAATAAAATATCCGGTTCCGGCAGCACCAATGCTGAAATCTCCCCCTGATAAACTTTATTTATGCTGTTAGTAGTGGAGGTTTCGCCGATCTTATTTTCGTTTTCATCGAGAATAAGATGCTTCCCTCTCGTTTTCGCCTTAATCGAAATGCCGGGATAATCGTTTACCCTGACATCAATCCGGTGGTTTTTAAACAGGCCGCGAGGGGTTCTGATTTTTCCTATTTCTGCATCATTTTTATAAACGCCCCAGGTGTATCCTCTTACCATTCCGAAATCCAGCTGCTCAATAACGTATTTATCGCCGCCCGCAGCATCGTACATATAAACGTTCACATCATAGATTGGGCTACCCCGGGAATTTTTTGAGAAATAGCGTCTCATCGTTCCGAGATATTTATAGCCGTCTTCGATTTCTAATAATTTTTCTGACTTTCCCACCGTTGGAGCTGAATAGCTAAAAACCGGCATGGTCAACCTCCTTACTGTATAGGCGGATTCCCTTCACTTTAGGTTATTCCCAGGTAGAGAGAAAATCATCCGTGAATGTCTCAGCCGCCTGTTTACCAGACAAGACTATTTCTGACTAAAAAGCGCTCCTGAAATGTTATAGGAATTCCTTTCCCGTTGTGTTCCGCGTGAATGTGCAAATGCGGCTCTGTTGTGTTCCCAGAATTTCCTATACGGCCAAGCACCTGGTCTTTCTGTACCTCATCTCCTTCGCTCGCTGCGACACTCCCTTCCCGCATGTGCGACAGGTAAACGGTGGCCTCCGTGTTGTTACAGGCAAGACGGACATAATTGCCGTTAGGATTTTCCGGATCGGACTGAGGCGGTGTTTGATCAGCCTGGCCCCTTCCGGCTTCCACTACTTTTCCGGTGCACGGGCTATGCAAAGCGGCTCCGTAAATCGCGTAGCGGCCAAGCTGTTTCGGATATAACCCCGAAGCCCTCGTGCCCAATGCATTTAGCTCCACTATATCCAGCGCGTATTGCTGTTCCGTTACGGACTGATGATAATTAATCTGCTCCTCGTCCCCGCCATGCGCTATGTAATACGTTCCGCTTTTCAGGGGAAAGGTAAGCTCTGCCGCCGGTTCCTCGGCCGTATACCCTGAAATAATCGACACATTGTACCAGGCGAAAACCGCACCGAGCAGCACGAATATTCCGATCGACCATTTCTGTTTTCTTTCCAAAGCCCTGCGCCACGGCAAATTACTATGTTTTCGGTACGAACGATAGACGGCTATGATTAACAATACTAACAGCAGCGCACGCAGATAGTAGCTGAACATATCCCATCGCCCGGATAACACGGCCCAAACTACCAGCATGATGGTACAGAGTGTTTGAACCGCCCATTCCGTTTTTGTCTGGAAACGCCCCTTCCATAGCATCCAAATAAAAATGACAGGAAGCAGCAATTGAATGACAGCCAGCTGTATAATACTAAACAACATCCCGCACACTCCTTTCGCAGATTGGATGAACTTATTTTATAAAACTAATAAGCATTCCTCCAGCCCCCGCTGGTGAAAAAATCTATTTATCTGGGGTGTTTCCTTTGTTACAAAGAGGGCCAGATACCCCAATCAATACAACACATTTAAATGCCGGCATGGTATGTGAATGTTTAAAACTATTATTAACTTAATAAATAGACCGTTTTAGTGAACGGTTCTTTTTTATGAACAACTATGTTTACAATCATTCATGTTATTTGAATGAGGAAAGGGACCGAAACACCAGTAGTACTACCAAAAATGAAAGAAGCTTTATTTCCGGTGTTTGAACAGCTCCAGCTCCATCCACTTCCCTTGTCCATACGAACACAGAGCTTGGAATAAACAAAAGCAGCCAAAACACATTCACGATTGACCAGCCAATCCACGACCACTTGATAGTATCACCTTCTACATGAGACTTTGTGCCACAGCAATAATAAAAGCTATTACCAATCCAATGAAGCGACATAGCCGGCCACACCTAAATAAAACAGCTGATTATCGCTTTCCTGGTCTGTAAAAGGCCCACTGGCTAAAAATCGGTTAAACCTGCCGCTAGAAAATAGCTTAAAACTGCATTAATAATAAGCATTCGCTTATGGGCCTTATCCAATTTCAACTCCTCCTGTATTTTCCTTCTCCCTCCATGCTTCTAAATCTCCAAAGACATCAGATTTTCATCTTAATAACAATCTTCACTATTTTTGAGTTTGAGCCAATACGGTTTCAACTACTATACCTATAACAGCCATCGTTCCTACACCAAGCATAAAATAGGTTACTGGAGTGATAGGCCTGCCGTTGAAAAAAATCATTGCCATCAGGTTCATAACCAAAAAAGCCATCGCAAGTGAGCGGATTGTCCGGCTGATGGGCCTGTGCCCGGCTGAAGATTCTCTTTTTAAATAAAAGTAGCATAAAAGCCCACCCAATAATAAAATCGCCCATACTATCATTCATAACACCACCAAAGACAAAATGATTTTTACATAGGAAAGGGATAAGATGTGGCTTGAATTAAATGAAGAGCAGATCATTGTCTTTGAAGCTGCTAAATTGTCTTCGAAAACGTATGGATATGCGCGTGGCGGAACAGTGACAGAAGCCCATACTGAATTTTTCAGCCCGGTTTCGGAGCATGAAATTGATACAAGTTCCAAAGAGCGTCATGGCATGCTACTTGAGGTGTTCCAAACATTTTTTACTATCCTGGAGATTTTTAAATAATATCTACTAATATCATTCCTGCACGTTTTCCTGCTTCTTTTCATTTTTCTTCCTTATTTTATACTCCACCGCCACATATCCCATTATCCCAGCAACCAACGACCTGATAGAACTGAGAGGAAAATCGGTGCCCGGAACCGCAAATATAAATAACGTAAATAAAATCATGGCGCTTAAGCCATGAATAGCAATCCATATCGTTAATATCCCTTTCATTACTTGGAGAAATTTCATTTAGTTCCCTCCTGCATCCCTGTTAGCAACAGCCCCTTATATTCTTTCTCCCGGAACATTCTTATGTAAAATTATTCCTATTCACTTAAATTGTACTACTCCCCAATTCACAACGACAACCTTAACCAAGCCTTCTGCTATTATTATGCTTGATTTTTTACCTAAATATCCGAATTCTTCTTTTCCCTTCGTTTTTCGTTAATCGCGTCTATCAGGTTTATAGACGTCGATACAAATGTTACAGCCACTGATGCATAAATCAGCCAAACCGGCATATGTATTATTTCTGTTCCCTCCATCAGCATTAAAAGGATAAAAATTACAATGATGCTCCGGTGCATAGCTTTAATCCATCCCATCTTCATCACCTTGATCATCTCCAGCATGTTCTTTCTGCTTTTCTCTAATCACCCATAGAACGGCTTCCCCCGAATACTATTACGCCGGCACCGATCGTAACGGCCCCATCCGGAACATGTATTACCCCTGACAAATCCGTTTCCCTAACATAAATTATGAACATTATTCCTTTTTTCCAAATGTTCCGTTTCTCAAAACTTTTGCTATTTGCTTCGTTTGCAATTTTTCTCTAAATACCTGAAAATGACATTCACTTATATTAGTACGTCACAAATGGACGGGAGGGGAGCCTGCATGCGCCAACGCACTCTTTTGTTACGGTGTGTTTAATGTTTGCTGCTAATCCTTGCTTCGCGGCTGCTTCTTCCAACGTTTTTGATGGCCAGCAGTTTTTCCCTCCTTATAGCCGTCGGTTATTATTTTCAGTTTTAGAAGCGGTAAGTTTGCAGAGAAACCAAGCATTTAGGCTTTCTTTAAACAACATGAAAAGCCTTATATTTTTAGAGCGCGCATAATATGTAAACTTACAAATTCATTTCTAGTTCTACTTCATTAAGGAGAGGATGGCTTTGACAAACAAAATCCCGGACACTTCGGGGCGAAAATACATTGCACTGGACAAGCCGGAGGCTGTTGTGGTGCTGGCTAAAATGGGCGGCTTCCTGCTGTTCATTGAACAATACCGCCCGCCTGTGGAATCTTTTGTCATGCAGCTGCCAGGCGGCGGCGCTGAGCCTCATGAAGCATTAGCTGATGCCGCCCGCAGAGAATTTACAGAGGAGACCGGCTATACCTGCGGCCAGGTGAACTATTTAGGAGACATGCTCCCCGCTCCCTGGCGGAGCAATGACCGCACCCATCTTTTCTTCACAGATGACGTGCAGGACTGGCAGGAACAGCAGCTTGAAGATCATGAAACTATTCAAGTTTATCTCCTCCCCCTTAGCGAATGCGTTGAAAGAGTGACAAACAATACTTTTACCGATGGAGAGTTGAACACTGCGATTTTCCGCTCCTGGCTCCATGGATATTTGGAGTTATAATAATATATTTCGGCTATCAGTAAATCTTTCATGCACTATACCTTAAATTTACCACCAATGCTTCTTATGTTCCTGTTATTGCGGCAAAAAAATAAATGGTGCTTGTGTTTATAAAACAATGCAGTTAAGAATCATCGCACCTACGTGAAATTCATTAAACTTATTAACTCTTATTTTCCATTTAACACATAAAAACATGCCGGACTCTTTCGAGCACCGGCATGTGTGATATTAATGCTGCTTTACGTATTTAATTGTTTGTGGGCAGCGGATCAGTAAGAAGAACGACGACGCTGGTATCCTGCTCAAAATCCCAGTCAACGAAAATATCGCGAATCTCTACGCCCAGCCGCCGGTCGAACTGCTCCTCGTAAAGCAATCTCTTCTCCAGCTGACGCTTCACAGTTTTGAGTGTTTTTCCGTAACCCGTACGGATTAGTTCTTTTTCAATCATGATCAACACGTCAGAGCGAACGACAATGAAGGTCCGGTCGTTAATCTGATGGGCATAAACCGTGCCGGGTACCTTTTCGGTGCGTACGCTTACCTGGCGAACTCCCTCCTGGAGGCTCGACTGATGAGGTGAATCCTCAAGTGAAGGATGATTCTGAAAGGAAGGTTCATGCAAGGCGGTAATCATGCCGGAACGGTTTGTCATGTTCCAATCTACGAAAAATGTCCAGCCCTCCCTTTCCATCAGCTGAGACAAAGCATGGGAAACTTCCGGCAGCATTTTTGCCATCATCGTTTCCCTGAGTTCTTCGACCGCTTCCTGGCCGTGCTGATCCAAAAGAACTTCCTCCATCGGAGCCAGAAACTTTCGGATATGGATAACCACACTGTGCGGGTCAAGACTGACATATACAGACTCCGGCCCGCGGCCAAAGTGTTCGCGCAGCACCCGGCTTACATGGCTTCCCAATTCTTTTTGCTGTTCCTGGCGGGACCGCTGCTGAATATCTGCAGGCAACATTATATTTCTCCTTTCATTCGTGTTCAGGAGCATAAAAAAGCCGAAGACACCGATAATATTCCGGTTAGTCTTCGGCTTACACGATAGGCGCTTTATGTCCTCGTATTGCGGCCATTATAAGTTATAGCTTATAACCATGGTTTAGCCATTCCCGCTTATTTAAAAACGAAACATTTGAAAGTGGCCCTTTATGCTTTAAATAAATTTGGCCTTTTGGGGAAAAAGATGTTTGTACCCAATGGAGAAAAGGAAAGGCCTTTACATACCAACTTGAAGGAGGCTTCATAGATGAGCAGCGAAGATCCGAAAAAAGCCGACAAAGAAGTTCAAGCGATGGACCAAGAAAACAAAGACGAGATTTTACAACATTTTTCCACTTTTAAAGATTATCTGGGCGACCAGGTTCGTAAAGGAGAAAAATTAAATCTCAGCGAAAAAGGATTAGCCCAGGGCGCCAAACGTGTCTCCGATTATTTAAATAAACACGAAGAACCAAGAAACCGCGAAGAAAAAGTACTGCATGAATTATGGCAGGAAACCGAAAATGACGAGGAAAAAGACACCTTTGCGAGATTGCTGGTGCGCCTTGCCCAGCAAACCAATGATTAAACTTAACTCTCATTATAAAGCAAGTGCCTGCAGGCATTTGCTTTTTTTGGTTCACTAGCATTTATTTTAATACCCTTCCAAGCTTTTAGACGACGGCATTTATTCCATCTTCGGCTCTCTTCTGCAGCCGATGGTCTTTAACATAAATATAAGCCTTGCGCATCTCAAAGGAATACTTTTGGAATTTATACTGATTTCTTTTCACAAACGCTTTGTTGGGATCAAAAATTTCCAGCTTTAACATATAGTAACCGAGAGCAGGAGCCAGTTATCATAACATGCCCTCTGCTTCAGTACATGCGCTCTAAAACGTGCATACTGCTTATTTTTGAGGTTCTAATCTTTATAATTCCGCTTTGCTTCTTCGCTCGTGTGGGAAAAGCAAGTTCTGCCAACAACATCGATACGATTTTCTTATGTGCTGCATATACTCAAGCGAATTTATGTAGAAATGCATTGCTAAGGATAAGTTTTAAAATTTCAAGTAAATAGTTTAATTTAACTTTAATTTGGATACAGAGTATTAATTATTAAAACAACAAATACTCTGGCCAACAGAAATGACAGGACTATGGCGCCTGGAGCATAAGTTGAGGACCACCTGTATCCTTCAGGCAGTTCTTCAGCTTTTTTATATGCATGGCGATAGAAAAGGAGGTTTTTTATTGGCTGCGCATCAATTTAAAACAAGAAAGCAGGGCCGGGCAGGCGGCACTTATGAATTTGATGGTACACCGAAAACAAGTGGAATCATGTTCCCACCACTTCCTTCCATTAAAGATACTATTTATTAGGAAAAATTTAATAAACATTGTTCCAATAATTTTTCCCACGCTGGCTAAGGCGCTCGCTCGGCGCGGCCTTCTAAAAGAAAGGAGCTTCTATAATGTTCATGTCCATTATTATTTCTCTGGGTATCGGAATCGTTGGCGTCATCATTATTACCAGAATGCTTGGAAAAAAGCAGTTGGCGCAGGTCACCCCCTTAGATTTTGTTTACGTCCTGATTCTTGGAGGCATTGTTGAAGAAGGATTATATTCCACCCAGACTCAGTGGTACCATATTGTTTTCACTTTTGTGGTTTGGGGACTGTTAATTTATATTTTAGAAACACTGGCTCAAAAATACGATGCTTTCCGCTGGTTTATTAAAGGAGGCAATGCTGTTCTTGTTCAGGATGGAAAGGTTCATTATAAAAATTTAAAGAAAAATAAACTGGAATTGGAGCAGCTGCGTACGCTGCTCCGCATGCAGGGTATATTCTCCTTGCGTGAAGTTGAATACGCTGTACTTGAAACGAGCGGGACTGTTAGTGTATTAGAAAAAGCAGAAGAAGAACCTCTCTCTAAAGGTGACTATTTTGAGCGAGTGTCAAGAAACGAACCTACGTTTTTAATAGTTGAAAATGGTGCTATTCATCAGTCGAATTTAACAGCTTCCGGTTTAGAACCGACTCGTTTAAATGAAGAATTACAACGCTGGGGCCATCAGTTGAATGATCTTTATCTTGTGGAGTGGAGCAACAAAGACGGCTTTTTTATTCAGACAAAACAAGAAGCTTCCTATTAATAG
The DNA here is from genome assembly GCF_900166605.1 of Marinococcus halophilus. Classification (NCBI taxonomy): domain Bacteria; kingdom Bacillati; phylum Bacillota; class Bacilli; order Caryophanales; family Bacillaceae; genus Marinococcus; species Marinococcus halophilus. The sequence goes on along the minus strand of NZ_FVZD01000006.1, from coordinate 1,352,189 downwards.
AAGCCTCTTAAGCTGACACACTGATATATTCTTTAAAGAAAAACCCCGAGGTCTATTAAAACGTCGGGGTTTTACTATGTTGTTGCAATCGATTACAAAAATCCCATCATTTTTTGGAATCAATAGAATATTTTATCGTTGGGGATTTTTCTTTCCCTCCTTATGTGCAGCACTGGCCATTATCGCTTCGAGCATGGCGTCTTTCAGGCCAAGATCAATTTTCCCAGTGGTCGCATCCGCAATGATAATATCCCACTCTTGCCCGCTTACGTATCCTACCCAGTAAGGAACATATAAAAGAGCTGTATCGATAATATCGATTTTAATGTCTTTTCGTTTCTTTTCTCTCCCAAACGCTTCCCAGTAAATTTCATTCCGGGCTGCTTCAGGCACTGGCTTCCCTTTCACCGGCAGTACTGGAAGACCTTCTTCAAAATCAAGAAAAGTGGTGCTGTCCGGCAAAATGGCGGTATGGTGCCTGTAGGTTTCTATCGCTACTTGACCTTCAATTTTGCTTTTAAGCTGCTTGCTGCTGTATTCATATTTAAAGCACCAGAATGGAAGATACAGTTTTTCAATCGAAATAAGCTTGCTCTTTTCTTTTTTAAATAAACGCCGCCACTTTTCGATAAAATTCTGTCGATGTTCTTTCATATTTCTGACTGCCTCTTGTTGATCTAACGCTGCGTTCAGGACATATTTGTTCATTTTTCCCCCGCCCTATGCTACTTGGAATAAGTAAAGAATTATCAGCGTAACGAAAAAATAAGCAATAAGAATGTACGGCCATTTTTTCATCGAGCGTTCCCCTTCTAATTCTTTTACCTTTTCTGCCTGCGATTGGCGCTTTTCCAGTTCTTCCTGCAGTGGTTCCTTATCGCCAAAGATCAAGCCTTGGGTTTTCTCTTTTTTAGGAGCTGGAGCGAGCAGACTTACACCATACCCGACAAGGACCGAAACAACAGCGCCAACCGCGTTGTTATATAACCACGAAATTTCTGCAAATGTAATAACAAGCCATACAGCTGCCATACCTGCGATCACGCCGGCAAAAGCTCCTGTGCCGTTCGCCCGCCGGACAAAAATCGCCAACAAAAACACCCCAAGCAAGGCCCCGTAAAAGTAAGAACCAATCTGGTTGACCGTTTCAATTACCGGACCCAGATTCCCGGCAAAAAAAGCAAAAATGGTAGCGTAGATACCCCAAAAAATAGTTGCCCAGCGTGACGCTTTTAAATAATGGGCCTCTGATCCGTTTTTCTTCAGGAATTTCGCATAAAAGTCACGAACGGTTACGGCAGATAAAGAGTTTAAAGCAGAGTCCAGACTCGACATCGCTGCGGCAAATACTCCGGCAATAATCAGGCCCGTAATTCCTACTGGTAAATTGTTTACTACAAACAGCGGGAACAGTTCATTCAGGTTTTCTATATCAGGCTGGCCCACGTATTGATAGTAAGCGTACAGCAAAATCCCGATAAATAAAAACAGCAGCATTTGCGGAAAAATAAACAAACCGCTGATTAATAAAGACATTTTACTTTCTTTGATTGATTTACTCGTCAGGACACGCTGAATTTGGCTCTGATCGGCTCCAAAGTAAGCAACGTGAAGGAAAAAACCGCCAATCACGCCGGCCCAGATGCTATACTCTGCGGAAAGATCAAACTGGAAATTCAGTGATTCCAGCATCCCCTCCTGTGCGCCTAAGGAAACCGCTCCCGAAAAACCGTCCGGGAGTGTGCCGACTATGGTAATTATCGCTAAAATGGCCCCAAGCCATAAAACAAACATTTGAATCACGTCAGTCCAAATTACAGCAGAAATCCCGCCCAGTACCGTGTAAGCGATAGCAATTATGGCCATAAGAGCGATTGTCAAATTGACATTCCACCCGGTGACCACTGAGAGCACAAGAGCCGGGGCGTACAGGACTACCCCAGTCGCAAGGCCCCTGGATACCAGAAACAGAGCTGCCGTCAGCGACCTTGTTTTCGTGTCGAACCTTCTTTCCAGGTATTCATAAGCTGTATACACTTCTGTCCGGTAAAAAAACGGTACAAGGGTCACCATTAAAAAAGCCATAACAAGCGGAAGGTTAATATACGTGTTAATCCGGTCAAGCCCGCCTTCGTACCCCCACCCCGGAGCACCTATAAACGTAATCGCGCTGGCCTGGGTAGCCATCACCGAAAGTCCGATGGCCCACCACGGCACGTTCCGCCCGCCCAGGAAATAATCTTTTGTTGATTTCTGGCCCTTGCCAAAAAAAGCTCCAAATAGCGCAATTCCGATAACATAGACAATCAGGACTATAAAATCTATCGTCGTAAAATTGTTCACTTTATGCTCCTCCTTTAATATGTTCCATCTTCAACTGCCCGGGCTTTTATTTAATCCAGGCAGCTTCGTATGGCTTCAATCTCATTTTGATTTTGTTGTTATTTACTTCCAGGTGCTGTCCCGTTATGAGATTTTTCACGGCGGCTTGAGCAGCAGGAGCATCCGTAACAATCTCCTGTTCTTTATCGGATACGTTCACTAATGCGAGAATTTGTTCGTTTGGATGATCTTTGTTAGTTCTCCGTAAGGCAAAGACCTGATCGTTTAAAAACAGTACTTCTTGTGGACTATTCGGGTGAAAGGCTGTTTCGTTGGTTCTCAGGTCTATGAGTCGTTTGAATTGAGAAAAGACCTGGTAACGAAGTGACTCTGAATCATGTAGCTCCTTCTCCAACGTCTGCCGATCCATCTTTTCTCTGTTGATTGTACGGAAACGCCCAGTCTCTTCCACTCCCTGATGATAATTACGGGAGCCAAATAAGCTGTGTATATAGATACCGGGAACCCCGGCCATCGATAGAAGTATCGTCTGGGCTGCCAGGAAACGTGCTGCTTTCAACTCTTGTTCATCCTCAGGGTGAGAAAGCGCATCCAGATAATTGATGTTTAGCTCATAAGGACTTTTCCTGCCATTCCCGTTGTCTTTATAGGAGACCTTGCCCCCATGTTCATAAACAGTTTCAATCATTTTTTCTACTTCTTCACTCTCAAGAATGCCTTCTACCGGACGAACTCCTATACCGTCATGAGAAGCTAAAAAGTTAAAAAAAGTTGTCTCTTCTGTAGTTTCTTCCAGACTGTCTGCCCATTCAGAAAGCTGCTTTGCGTTCCCCGTTAAAAATGCATGCAATGTTAACGGAGGAAGAGGAAACTGATACACCATCGCCGCTTCGTTATAACCGGAGCCAAAATAACTAATATTATCCTTGTGCGGAACGTTCGTTTCTGTAATTAAAATAACTTCAGGAGCGATGGATTCAATGATAATTTTAAAGGCCTGAATCATCTTATGTGTCTGATCCAGATGAATAGAAGTGGTCCCCATTTCTTTCCACAAAAACCCTATAGCATCCAGCCGGATCATTTTTGCCCCTTTACTAATGTAAAAAAGAAGCAGCTCTAAAATTTTTACTGTTACGTCCGGGTTTTTATAGTTTAAGTCAATTTGATCCTCACTAAACGTAGTCCATATATGTTTGGGTCCATGGGCCGTTTCAAATTTTGTCAAAAGCGGCAGCGCTCTTGGCCTCGTTACTTTACTGTAATCCGCTTCAGGATCTGCTTCGATAAAATAGTCCCTGTATGCCAAATCGCCTTTCAAGTATCCTTGAAACCAGTCGCTCCCAGCAGAAATGTGATTGATCACTGCGTCAAACATTAAGTCATAATTTGCGGACATCGCTTCAATATCTTTCCATTCACCGAGCTCTGGGTCCACCTGAAAATAATCTATTACCGAGAAGCCATCATCCGAGCTGTACGGATAAAAAGGCAGAATATGGACGCCGTTCACCACCGGCTTAATGTGATCGTTCAAAAAATCATGCAGCGTCTGTAAAGGAGCTTCACCTGCCTCCTGCACAGAATCACCATAAGTGATCAAAACAGTATCCTTTTCCGAAACAAATGATTCCTTTTTATAAAAATCCGGTACCTGATCTTTGTACCTGTCTACTAAATTCAACAACTCCGTCATTAAATAAGACGCGTTTTTGCTGTCATATATTGACTGTAGTTTTGCTTCTACCTCGTGAATTTGATGATCATTTAAAGCCATTTTATTTCCTCCCAGGATAAATTCTTGTTTCCAAAAACGTTTTTGGAAACATTTAAAAAAATTATTATGCTTTCTTTGGCGCTTCGGCAGCAGATTGTCTAACAATCAGTTCACACGGGATCATAATAGGCGACGGGGAAAGAGCCGGATCTTCAATAATTTTTAGTAATTGTTCGGTTGCTGCACGCCCGATTTCTTCTTTATTCTGCTTTACCGTTGTTAATGGGATATGATAACCCGCAGCCTCGTTAACATCGTCAAACCCTATAACGGACGCCTCTCCAGGCACTGAACACCCCTCTTCTTGCAGTGTTTCTATGGCAGCAAAAGCCATCACATCACTCGCACAAACAAAGGCCGTCACTTTTTTATTCTTTCTCAATATATTTTTAACAGCCAGTTCTGCGTATTCTTTGGCATAGTATCCCATTTCTATCAAGTCCGGGTCATAACCAATTCCTGCATCGTTCAGTCCGGAGCGATAACCATTTAACCGGTCCAGACTTATTTTGGATACTTCATCGCCCCCGATAAAAGCAATCTGGCGGTGTCCAAGTCCAGCTAAATATGATACCGCTTTCTTCATTCCTAAAAAATTGTCTGATTCTACGTAGGTACACCGGTCGCCCTCGAGGGGCACATCAATGGCCACGCAAGGAATTCCACTGTTTTGCAGATCCGTCAATTGACTGTTCACCTGCTTCTCCCTGCCGGTTAATATCAATATGGTGCCGTCCACTCCGCGTTCCCTGCAGAGAGTGGTGTATGTTGCTCTCTCTTTGTTTTTGTTTGTGAAAACAAGCAGGTCATATCCCGCATCACCAACCAGCTCTCTAATCGCCGATAGTACTTTTTGAAAAAATGGATCCTCAAAGCCTGAATTAACATTGTCCCCAAAAAAAAGACCAATCATATAGGTGCGTTTCGTTACGAGACTCCGGGCTGCAGAACTGGGAAAGTAGTTGAGATTGCGAGCTGCTTCAATTACTTTTTCCCGCGTTTTCGGATTTACATCGTGATAGCCATTCAAAGCACGCGATACCGTGGATACTGACGCCCCGACTTCTTTTGCAATTTGTTTAATGGAAGTCATCTTCATTCTCCTGTTTGTGTTGTTTTCCAAAAACGTTTTTGTAATAAACCGTTTTCATTATAACAAAACTCATTTAATAATCAAGGGGTAAATTTAATTTATCCATCATCAGCTAAACAGCTGTGCCTGCATGGTGCATGCTTGAAACGCTGAAAAATTGAAATAAATATTTTCTTACGAACAACACAATGGCTTATGGAAAGCTAAAGTCTTTTACTTATCGAAACTAATAAAGCCTATAGCTTGCATTAAGAGGATTCTTAGTATTACGATTGGCGTTATCACTCATATCACTGAATAAGGAGAGATTGTAAATGGCTATTGTACATGTTACAGACAATGATTTTCATCAGGAAATATCTGAAGGTGTTGTATTAACTGACTTTTGGGCTCCGTGGTGCGGCCCTTGTAAAATGATCGCCCCTGTTTTAGAAGAAATTAATGAAGAAATTGGCGATCAAGTGACCATCGCTAAACTAAATGTCGATGACAACCAAGCCACGGCCGGCGAATTCGGCATCATGAGCATCCCGACTATGCTTTTATTTAAAGATGGTGAAGTGGTGGAGCAGATTGTTGGTTTTCAGCCAAAAGAACAGCTGATGGAACAAATTCAAAAATACACCTAAACAATTTCTAATTTCCCCCGCTCATTCCAATGCTTTCGGAATAAGCGGGGCACTTTTTTGTTTCATTTTCCATAAGAAACATCACTGCTGTACGGAAATCTCTGCCATTTTACAGTATTTTTGCATCATTGGTTGCCATTTTTTCCAACCTCAATAAAATACCCATAGCTGCAACTCCCAATATAGGGCCTATTGATAAAAATGCAAATATCCATCCCCACCCTACATAAGGCTGTAAATATGATACTAAATAGATGGAAACCACCGTTATTAAAAAACCGCCTGCCATTTGAAAGGTTAACGCTGAGCCAACATATGCTTTTTCACTGTAGCCTGCTGCCAGTGCGGAAAACTGGCCGGAATCTGCAATAATAGACCCTCCCCACGCAAGCGCAATAATAATAGTAACCCACCCACTTTTTTCAAAAGTGAATCCTATAAGAACAGCTGATAGTGAACTGAAAGACAATGCAATTATTGCAAATTGTATTTTTCCTATTCGTTCGGCCCAAATTCCACCTATAACACAACCACCAGCTCCACTGAGACCTATAGCTAGAAAGGAAATCAGAGAATTATAATTTTCAAATTGCGTGGCGTTTAGGCTTTCTGCTAAAAATATGGAAGCCAGGTCCACATCGCGTACAACTCCCACATGTGAAACCAGTAACCGTAATTGGCCAGCATAACTTTACGGTTTTTCAACAATACTTTTATGGAATGTCTTGTTTCCTCCACTTCATTAGCATAGTCGGTTTTTTCTGGAAGAAAAACTCCTATCAAAAAAGAAGCTGACAGAGCAAAAACAGAACTAATTAAAATAATTACTTCCCAGCTTACCGTAATAGGGAAAGCAGATACCAAATGTGGTAAAGCTGAACCTAAAGTAAGGCCGGCTATCAAAATCCCCATGCTCACTCCCTTATTATCGTCAAACCATAAAGATACTAACTTTACCGCTATAGGATACACTCCCGCTAAAGAAACACCTGTGAAAAAACGAAGAGCTAAACCTATTTCAAATGAAGGGGAAAAAATAAATAGGGCATTCAAAAAAGCTCCCAAAATACTCGAAACAATAAATATTGTACGTGGCTTGTACTTGTCTGCAAAACCGATAAAAGCAGAAGTAAGAGCCCCAGCAATAAACCCCAGCTGCAAAAATGTGGTGATAAAGGAGCCCTGTACCATATTGATGTTCCATTGTTGCTTCAATTGAGGCAACACAGCAGAAGCACTAAACCACAGACTTAAAGAAAATAATACCGCTACAGCTATTACAGTTAACGCCTGCCATTGGTTTTTAACAAAGAAATGTTGACGCATGACGCCTCCTGTTAACACTTTTTCTTTCAAATTCATCCCAATGCTTCTCTATAAAAGCAGGAGTGTTCACATCATTGGATGATTCATATTTGTAGATCATCACCTGTTTTTGGAAGCAGTATAACTTTACCGGTTTTTCCATGTTGTTTGAAGTAGTCCTGGGCTTCTCTAGCTTTTTCCAATGGAAAAAATTTATCAATAACCGGCTGTATTTTCCCGTTGGATACTTCCTGCAGCAGCTCTTTAAACTCTGCTCTCGTTCCCAGGACAGAACCATACATCGTAATATGTTTTAGATAAAGTATTCGCAGATCAAGTTGGGTGATCTGCCCTCCAGCAGAACCGGAAGTACAAAACTTTCCTCCTTTTTTTAACACTTTAAGAGAAACAGCAAGCAGGGCGTCCCCGACCACATCCAACACGGTGTCAACGGGACCTCCATTACATTCAAGTATTTCTTCCTGCAAACGCGTGGATTTGTATGATAGTACTTCCGCGGCTCCTAAAGCTTTCAACTGTTCTTCATTTTTCAAATCTCCTGTGATTGCTATAACCTTCGCCCCGAACACTTTAGATGCAATTTGAATATTTAATGACCCGACGCCGCCATTGGCCCCCGTCACCATAACTGTTTCTCCTGGCTGTATATCAACCTGGCGGGCCATGTGCCAGGCTGTTAACCCGCTTACTGAAAACGCAGCACTGTCAGAGTAAGTCTTTAAAGGCATATCAAAGCAAAGGTCCGCAGGCCATACGACATATTCAGCATAACCTCCATCATATTCGGAGCCTATAAAAGACATGTCTTCCGCAATATGTTCGTTTCCACGCTCTCCGCTGGAAGTGAACGGGAACAGCACTACGTCTTTTCCAATCAGCAATCGATCTTCTTCACTTCCACACTGAACGATCTCTCCTGTAATATCCGATCCCGGTATACGGGGAAATTTTATACCCTCTGGACGCCATCCAGAATTGGATCCAGTACCATAAGCCCCTTCTCTCATCCAAATTTCCGTGTTATTAATGGCGCAGGCTTTTACTTTAACAAGCACTTCCCCTTTTTCGGGCTTTGGGACCGGGGTTTCTACCAATTCCAGTTTTTCCAGCCCCCCGTATCCGCTAACCTGGACAGCTTTCATGTTTTTGACATCAAATTTTTTCTGTTCCAATGATGGTCCCCGCCTTTCATTTTTCTGTCCTCATATCGATATAAAAAAGTTTGCGGGGAGACCCGCAAACTTTCATCTAACACTAAAACACGCCTGCTTTTAATAATTAGACGCTATTTCAACTACCTTCGAAGGTTCGGTGCGCTTCGTATAATCAGAATCCACCTCGGCAAACACAATCTTACCGGAGGGATCAATGACAAACGTAGCAGGTTTAGGAAGCTCCCAGTCTTCGTTCCCGTTATGCCCTGCTACATCCAGGCCGGACTGCTGATAGACCTCGATCAAATAATCCGGCATCGGGAAAACCAGGTCGAATCGTTTCGCTGCATGATTGCCCTCATCACTCAGCACGGTAAATTCAAGCTCGTTTTTTTCCTTTGTCGATAATGAAGCATCCGGCGTTTCCGGGGAAACCGCTATTAAGGTGGCTCCTGCCTCCTGGACAGCCTTCAGCTCCCGCTGGTAAGCGTTCAGCTCCAGATTGCAATACGGGCACCAGCCTCCACGATAGAAAGTGAGAATAACCGGGCCTTCCGACAGTTTATCCGACAGGGAAACGGTCGTTCCTGTAGCGTCCGGAAGCTCAAGCTCGGGCACTTCATCCCCTACCTGTAATCCCTGGGCCACGCCGGAAGCTTCAAGCTCCTTAGTAGCCTGGGCCATCAGGCGCTGCTTTTCTTCCGGGGCGTTCTGCTTAAATTGTTCTTTGTATTTGCTGATATCCTCTTGTAATGATGCCATCACTATCTCTCCTCTTCCAATCATGTCTTAATCTATTCCGAAGGTTTTTCCTCCACTGGGCTTACTTTTATAAACCGTAGACGGTCAGGGCGCCATCGACAAAGACGTTCTGGCCGCTGACATAACTCGATCCTGCGGAAGCAAAAAAGAGATACGATGTTTTTAATTCTTCCAGCTGGCCGAGCCGTTTCATCGGGGTCCGGTTCTCGACCGCGGAGCGGAAGCTGTCGTCCGCCAGTTCGCTTTCATTCATGTCCGTCTGGAAGAACCACGGGCTGATCGCGTTCACGGTGATATTATACGGCGCCAGCTCCAGCGAGAGCTGCTTGGTCTGATGGATCGCAGCAGCTTTACTGGTGCCATACACCGAACTAAAGGACAGGCTGATGTCGCCGGCTACCGACGCCGTGTTAATCACGCGGCCATAATCCTGTTCTTTCATGTAAGGCACGACGGCCTGGGTCGTAAAGAAGATGGACTTCGCGTTCGTGTCCATCACCTGGTCCCACTCCTCTTCGCTCAGGCTGTCGATCGTGCCCGGAGCGAGGGTGCCGGCGTTATTAACCAGAATATCAATGGATCCAAGATCGTCATACACAGCGCGCACAAAGCGCTGCAGATCTTCCGTTTTTGTTACGTCGCCCTGGTAGCCTTTAACCGTGCCGCCGGTTTTTTGCTGGATGTCCGCAGCCGCATCCTCGACTTTTTGCAGCGTGCGGCCTACCAGTGCCACGGTCGCTCCGCTTTCCGATAGTGCTTCGGCCGCTGTTTTGCCAATACCGCTGCCTCCGCCGGTGATCAATGCGACTTTTCCGGTGTTGTTAAATAGTTCCATGTGTAGACACTCCTTCATGTTTGGTTTCGGGAAGACTCCCTCTGATTCAATTCACTTGAATGGGCACCATTCTACCGACCCTTATCAGACTTAGCAAATGTTAAGTCTTGTCTTTCAAAATGCTTCCACGGTTTCTCTAGCGCCGTCGAGAAATGAATGTCATAATAAAAAAAGCATTTGTCATGCATGCAGAAAAGAAAGAGCCTTGACATACCAGCCTTGAAGGAGGCTTTACTAGATGAGCAATAAGGATTCGAAAAAAGCCAATAAAGAATTGGCTTTTTTCGTTCTAAAACAGCTGTTGCTTTTATTAAGCACAAAAAAGCCGGCTTTACTGCCGGCAGCCATGAAGCAATGTATCCATATCCCGTTACGTTGATTCTGCCGGCTGGCTGCTGGAAGCGCTTTGGCTTTCCGCAACAAACTTCCGGATTATAGCATTCATTTCCTCGGCAGCCCTCGTTGGCAGCTGGTGGGCTTTGCCTTGAATATGCACATTGTGCATCCCCGGCAGGTATGTACGAAAGTCATGCTGGTTTTTTTTCACAAACACATCGTTGGTGCCAAAAATCGTCATCACCGGGCATGTGATCGCTGGAAGCAGGCTCCTATTATCCTGAAACCTTCCGTTTTGGTACATACGCTCCAACACATCCGGGCTGCTGTTTTCAATATTCCAGTCAATACGTTTCTGTTGCTCCTGGTCGCTTGTGTGAGAAAAAGCAAGCGCTTTGCCAATGGTGCCGATAAGGTTTTCGTACGTACTCCATATGCCAAGGCGGAATTTCCCCGCCAGCATCCAGGTCCGCACCCTTGGAAAACTGCTGATCATTATTAGCGCTGCCGTCTTTTCCGGGTAGCGGTAAGCAAACAACTGGCTCGGCAATCCGCCATACGAATAGCCGCACAGGGTGACTTGGCCCGCCTGAAGATGGCTGGCCAGCGCGTATATATCCTCTGTCCACTGCTCGATGATGTTTTCGCTTATGTTTCCCCGCTCGCTTCTGCCGTTGCCTCGCGGATCAAACGTTACCACCTGGAAATCATCTGCAAGGGGGTGCTGCTGTTCAAAAGCCGAGCAGCCGAGCCCGGGCGGGGATACAAATATCAGCACCGGCCCTTCTCCCCGGCTTTCATAGTAAATTGATGTATCATCTGAAGTAAAATATGGCATAGTTCTCTCCTCCAACTGTTCAGCCTGCATAATATGAGTTTATCTTTATCTTTTACCAATTCCGGCCCCGGATAAACCCGTAATATCTTTACCATCACATTGAAAAAGCGATGAGTTTTTTTATTACTATTACTTAAACAAATCTTACGTTTCGATTTATAAGAAGAAAGGTATAGATGTAACATGCAATAGCAAAAACCGGTATGGTAGCAACAGACAGTAATAGCTGTCCTGTAAGCCAGAGAAGAATCCTACTCTTCTCCTGGCTTTTTTTATTGCTTTAAAAGCGGGGATACTCTGCTTGGTGTTTATCATTTTTAACAGAAAGGAGGAAACATGATGGCTGATAATTATGCTTCCCATGAAATCATTGAAATCCATGAGCTTCTGCAGGTAAAAGCCGCAGCAACAGCTAAAGCTTCTATGATGCAGGGGCTTGCTACTGACAAACAATTGAAGCAGCTGCTTGAAGAAAGCGCCGTAACTTCCCAACAAGCCGTTCAAGAATTACGGGAGCTTCTTGAACAATCAAAATAAAAGGAGGAATAGCATGAGCAGTATTTTAGACAAAATCGCCAACAAAGACTTAATCAACGATGAAGTGATCGCCACCGATCTGTTAGTCACCTCTAAATCAGCGGTACGCACCTATGCGGTTGCCATCACCGAAACTGCCAGCCCGGAAGTACTTGAAGTACTAAAAAAACAATTAAATGAAGCGATCGACCTTCATCATAAAGTTGCTTCCTTTATGATTGAAAATGAAATGTACCATGCTTATGATATGAAAGAACAAATCGATCATGATTTGAAAAAAGCAGACCTGGCGTTAAAGATGCCTACAAAAAGTGATTAATGAAAAAGTACGCGCAGCTGGCTAATCCGCCTCTGCGCGTACTTTTTTCAGTATATGGAAATAGCCTCCTTACATATTAAAGCGCATGGCTGATGGTCTTCGGATGCATATGCTGAATCAGGTAATCCGGGCCGCCGGCCTTGGCATCCGTACCGGACATTTTAAAGCCGCCAAAGGGATGATAGCCGACGATGGCGCCGGTGCAGTTGCGGTTGAAATACAGGTTGCCGACGTGAAAATGCAGCTTGGCGTACTCCAGATGGTCGATGGTATTGGAAATGACGGCCCCGGTTAAGCCGTACTCCGTATTGTTGGCAATGTCGATGGCTTCTTCGTAGGAAGAGGCTTTCGTAAACGCCACGACCGGGCCGAAGATTTCCTCCTGCATCAGACGGGCGTTCGGGTCCACGTCGGCAAAGATGGTCGGATCAATGAAGTATCCGTGGGAGTCGTCGCTCGTTCCGCCGGCCACCAGCCGGCCCTCCTGTTTGCCGATCTCGATATAGCCGGTGATTTTATCGAAGGCCTTCTGGTTGATGACCGGGCCCATGTAGGTCCCATAGGACGTTGGATCCCCGACCGCCAATGCTTTCGCCTGTTGTTCCACCTTGCGCAGGACGTCGTCGTACACGTCCTGGTGCGCGACGACCCGGGAGCCGGCCGAGCATTTCTGGCCGGAAAAGCCATAGGCGGACGCGATAATGGCTTCCGCAGCCGTATCAAGATCCGCGTCGCTGTCGACGACCACCGTATCCTTGCCGCCCATTTCCACGATGACCCGCTTCAGGTGCTGCTGGCCCTCCTGAATGGCGGCGGCTTTCTGATACAGGCGTGTGCCGGTGGCCCGGGAGCCGGTGAAGCTGATCAGCGCGGTTTGGGGATGATCGACGAGGTGGTCGCCAATGGCTTCGGGGTCCCCGGGGACGAAGTTAATGACGCCGTCCGGCACGCCGGATTCGATCAAAATGTCGACAAACTTCGCCGCGATCACCGGCGTTGGCTCGGCCGGCTTTAACAGCACGGTATTGCCCGTCACCAGCGGAGCGACCGTGGTCCCCACCATGATCGCGCAGGCGAAATTCCATGGGGGAATCGTCACGGCCACCCCGAGCGGCTGGTAGATGTACTGGTTGTATTCCCCTTCCCGGCTGTTAATGGGCTTGCCGTTTTTCAGCTCGAGCATCTGGCGGGCATAATATTCCACGAAATCAATGGCTTCGGCCACATCCGCATCGGCTTCCTTCCAGGGCTTGCCGCCCTCTTTGACGAGCGTCGCCGAGAGTTCGTGCTTCCGGCGGCGCATGGTGGCGGCGGCCCGGAACATCACTTCCGCCCGGGCATCGGCGCTGGTCGTCCGCCAGGACCGAAACGCTTTGCTGGCCGCATCGAAGGCCTGATTAATCAGGGCGGGATTGGCTTTGGAGACCCGGCCGACCACTTCTTTTTTATTGGCCGGGTTGGTGGACACCAGCTTTTCGCCCGTGATGATCCGCTCCCCGCCAATAATCAGCGGGTAGTCCTGGCCGAGCTGTTTGTCGACGTCCTTGATCGCGTCCGCAAATGCCTGGCGGTTCTGTTCATCGGTGAAATCGGTGAAGGGTTCATGATGGTAGGTGGTATACATGGGAATTCCTCCTCTTATTGTTCTTTCGTAAAAATTTTATTGATTTGCTCAATCGCCCAATCCAATTCTTCCTGCTGGATCGTAAGCGGCGGAGAAAAGCGGATGACATTTTCATGTGTCTCCTTGCATAACAGCCCAAGTTCTTTTAGTTGTTCACAATAAGAGCGGGCTGGAACGGTGAGCTCCATGCCAATAAATAAACCGCGCCCCCGTACTTCTTTGATATGAGAATGATGGATAGCAGCTAATTTATCTTTAAAATAACCGCCGAGCTCCAAGGAACGTTCCACTAGCTGCTCCTCCTGAATGACTTCGAGCGAGGCTACCGAAACCGCACAGGCCATAGGGTTGCCGCCAAAGGTGGAACCATGGGACCCTGGGGTAAACACGCCGAGAATATCTTCATGGGCCGCTACGCAGGAAACGGGAAAAACACCGCCGCCAAGGGCTTTGCCGATAATGTACATGTCGGGTACAACATCTTCCCAGTCGCAGGCAAATACTTTGCCTGCCCGTCCCAGTCCGGACTGGATTTCATCGGCTACAAACAAAACATTTTCCTTCTCGCAAATCGCCTGTGCTTCTTTTAAAAAGCCTTCCGGCGGAATAATTACTCCAGCTTCTCCTTGAATGGGTTCAAAAATAAAACCGGCCGTATTCGATGTGATGGCCTGCTGAAGAGCCTCCGCATCCCCGTAAGGAATCACTTTTATTCCCGGCAAAAGAGGGGCAAATCCTCGTTGATATTCTGACTCAGAAGAAAGGGAAACCGCGCTCATGGTCCGGCCATGAAAGTTCCCTTCACATGCGATAATTTCTGCCTGTCCTTCCGGAATCCCTTTCCTTTCATAGCCCCAGCGGCGGATTGCTTTGACGGCTGTTTCCACTGCTTCTGTTCCTGTATTCATCGGAAGAACCATTTCTTTTCCTGTCCATGTTGAAACCATTTCATAGAAGGACGCCAGCTGGTCATTATGGAAAGCCCTGGAGGTAAGTGTCACCCGGTCGGCCTGGTCTTTCAGAGCCTGAATAATTTTAGGATGACGGTGGCCCTGATTGACTGCAGAGTAGGCACTTAACATATCCATATATTCATTTCCTTCAGGGTCTTTCACCCATACGCCCGAAGCTTCAGCAATAACCACCGGCAATGGCTTATAATTTTTGGCTCCGTGAGCGCTTGTTCGTTCAATGATATTCTCGGATGAAATTTTTGTTTTCATCTTGAACAACCTCCTTATTCTTTCTTTACTATTTATATGCAATATCCATGCCAAAAAACTCATTGTAATAACAGATTATAATTTATCGGATGTTGTCATATGACAAATAATTTTTCAGCGCTTTGCAAAAATATTTGTCTTTAAAATAAGAGATGTGCCATTCCTACAGCTACTGGCAGCACAATCACCGTGCGCTGCAAAAATATGATGATGAGATCACTCATTTTCACTGGAATTTTAGAGCCTAAAAGCAGCCCGCCGACTTCAGACATGTAAATAAGCTGGCTGACAGAAACCACCGCGATCACGAAACGGGTTAATTCGCTCTCAATGCCGCTTCCAATAACTGCCGGCAGGAACATGTCGGCAAACCCTATCACCATTGTCGGCGCTGCCTGTACAGCTTCAGGCACCTGCATTAGTGATAATAAAGGAATAAAAGGCGCTCCCAGGTAATTAAAGAAAGGAGTATACTCGGCAATTATTAGTGTAATGACACCAAAGGCCATCACGACCGGAAGAACGCCGAGCCACATATCTAAAACGTTTTTTGCCCCGTCCCGAAAGATAGATGAAAACACTTTTGTCTCAGAAGCCTTTCCCGCAGCCTTCATAACGCCCCATTGAAATATATTGAGATGCGCCGGCTTCTCCTCGTCTGCTTTTTGATAGCTTCCGTTCGATAGTTTATGTGATTTTCTCGAAAGCGGCGGCACCCGGGGAATAATCAAAGCGCAGGCCCCTCCAGCGAGTACGATGGAAAAATAGTAAGGCCCAAACATGTGCAAAAGATCCAGATAAGTAATGATTACAATGCTGAACGTAATGGATACTAACGAAAACGTCGTGCCAATTACCGCGGCTTCTCGCTCGGAATAATATCCTTCTTCGTATTGTTTATTGGTTAATAATACACCGACAGTCCCGTCCCCCAGCCACGAAGCCAGGCAGTCAATCGACGAACGTCCCGGAAGCGTAAACAGCGGGCGCATAATTTTTGTGAAAAAAGCACTGCATAATTCCAGTAATCCAAAATTAAGCAGCAAGGGTAAAAACAGGCCTGCAAACAAGAAAACTGTAAACAAAATAGGAAGCAGATCGTACATCAACAGCCCCCCGGTGTTTTCAGACCAAATAAATTCCGGCCCGATTTCCCACACCGTCATAACGGCAGCAATCACAGCTATTCCCCGTATGATGGTCCAGGGGGTGTTGACATGAAATAGCCTGTAAAAAAAACTGTCTTCAGCGACGAAAGAAGCCCGGGTCCATTTCATGAGAACTGTACAAACAAATGTTAACGCAATGGCTGCAGTGATAATGAAAGGTAAAGCGGTGCTCAGAGCACCCTCCAGAGCACCTGCCAGCAGTGCTACCGGAATAGTGACGCTCCCATCATAAGAAAGGGGGGTCATAAACAAGAACACACCTAATATGGAAGGAAACACAAATTTGCTTATATTTTTTTTCGATAAGGAGGCCGTCTCTTCGATTTCTCCCCTTGGATTTAAACGGGACAGATCATCTTTCATGCGTATCGCCCTCTTCCCTTATAAGATGATGAAATCATAAGCTTTTTACAGCAGCTTCTCCCCGAACAGGGAGCCCATCAATTCGACTGCGATTTGCGCTGTCCTGTTCTTTTCATCAAGAATAGGATTTACTTCCACAAAATCCGCGGACGTGATAATATCTGCTTCGGCAAGCATTTCCATTGCCAAATGACTTTCCCGGTAGCTCATTCCGCCTACAACAGGTGTTCCGACTCCTGGCGCTTCTTTCGGATCCAGGCCATCCAGATCAAGACTGAGATGGATGCCATCCGTCTTAGAGCTTAAGTAAGCGATTGCATCTTTGATCACGTGGGACATGCCCGAGTGGTCAATCTCATGCATCGTATAAACCCGTATACCCAGCTCATGAATGAGCTTTTTCTCTCCTTCATCCAACGAGCGCGCGCCAATGATAACGATATTTTCCGGCTGTACTTTCCGGTCTGCATGCTGAATATTTGTTAACTGCTGGTTCCCAAGCCCTAATGCTACAGCTAACGGCATACCGTGGATATTGCCTGAAGGGGAGGTGTCATCTGTATTAAGGTCCCCGTGAGCGTCATACCATATGAGCCCCAGATTTTCATAATGCGCGGACACGCCCGCAATGGAGCCAATAGAAATGCTGTGATCGCCCCCGATCGTCAGCGGGAAATAACCTTTTTCAATATTCGTCGAAACACGTTCTGCAAGCTCCTTGTTTACCCTGGTGATTTCCTGTAAATTCTTCGAACGGTCCTCGTCCGCTTTCTGCCTCGTATCTACGTAAATGTCACCAAAATCCTCAACTTCACAGCCTAACCTGCTCAATCGTTCGAACATTCCCGCATAACGTATGGCGCTCGGGCCCATGTTCACTCCTCTGCGCCCCTGGCCTAAATCCATCGGTACTCCATGAATAGCTATTTTAGTTTTCATGCTGCATCCTCCTATTTATGTATTCGCTTACATATTCAATTAATGCAATTTTTGTGCCAATAAAGGCAAAGTAATATAAATTCTCTAAAGAGAAATCTTCGGAGCACGAATCTATAACCGTAACTTCTGGATATTCAGCTTGTTCAACCGGTAATGCAGGCTCTGACGGCTTAAGCCCAGCTGGGCCGCTGAATCCTTCACATGATAATTGTTTTCTTCCAGCACTTTTAAAATGAATTGTTTTTCCTGATAGTACAGAAAGTCATGTAACCCCATTTGTCCAGTAGAAGCTGCTGGTTCTTCCTCTTCGGCGGGCCCCTCCTGGTGAAAATCTGGCGCAGTTGATTTTGAACCACTTGAAGCTGCTTTTATCCTTTTATGTATATGCATAGGAAGATGCGAAGCCCGTATAGCTGTTTCGTGATCAGTTATATTCATAGCCCCTTCAATTAGATGCTCCAGTTCCCTTACATTTCCCGGCCATTCATAATTCATAAAAAATTGCATGACATTTTCGTCAACTTTTTCAATGTTCATACGGAACAAAGCATTATATTTCCGGATAAAATAATCACTTAACATCTTAATGTCGTCTTTACGGTCTTTTAAAGGAGGGATAAATAAAGAAACAACTCCAAGGCGGTAATAAAGATCCTTCCGAAGGCGCTGGTTTGTAATAGCCTCAATAGGATCCTCGTTACTGGTGGCGATAATACGGACGTCAACACTAATGTCCCTGGTGTCCCCAATCCGCCGGACGCTGCGCTCCTGGAGTACTCTCAGCAGCTTGGACTGCAGATGCATACTTAACGAGTTGATTTCATCCAGTAGAAGTGTGCCTCCTTCGGCTTGCTCAAACAATCCGGGCCGGTCAGCTGAACCTGTAAAAGCTCCTTTTTTTGTGCCAAATAGTATGCTTTCAATGAGACTATCAGGCAAAGCAGCACAGTTCTGGCTGATAAAAGGCTTGGAAGACCGATCGCTGCCATTATGAATACTCTGGGCAAAAATTTCTTTGCCGGTCCCGGTTTCTCCGATAATCAGCACTGAAGAACTGGTTCTTGTCGCACGCTTGGCATACTCAATAATTTCCTTAATTTCAGTGCTTTGGCCGATCACGTCCTCAAAGGAATAACTTCTCTGGGCCCGGTCCATATTTTCCTGAATAAGCTTTTCGAGCATAGTCACATCTTTGGCCAATTCCACTGCCCCAATGATCGTATCCCTTTTCCACACTGGGAATGTATGATTGACCGAGGTAATCTCATTTCCTTTATTATTTAAATATGTTTGTTTAATATTTTTAAACTCTGCGCCTTCCTGCAGGGCACGCTCCAATGTACTTGGTTCTCCGGATTTAAATTTAAATACCTGGTCTATCGATCGGTTTATTACTTCTTCCTTATCCATGCTCTCAATGGATGCCATTTTCGTGTTGTAAATCACTGTATTGCCATTAACATCTACAGCATGCACTCCTATATCCACTTCCTCCATTAACTTTTCGTACATTTCATGTTCCACCATGCAATCACCTCATTAATTTTTCTTTAGAAAAATTTTTTTTCGTTCGGAAATATCAATTTACAAACAACGACAAATAATTTTTCTTCTCTATACTATAATTCTCTTTTCCAGCTTCTTCAAGTTGGCATGATTCTTGAATATAGTTAGGTTAATACCAAGAAAGGCGGCCGATAAAATGGTTACCACGCACTCAGGCACTATTCCTTCTTCCACTACTCTTTATACGCATACCCAGGAATTAATCAAAGAGGCCTTAAACGCCCTGGGCTATTCGGAGCATATGTACGACCTGCTTAAAGAACCGCTTCGTACGATGATTGTCCGCATCCCTGTCCGCATGGATGATGGAAAAACCAAAATGTTCACCGGGTACCGGGCACAGCATAATGATGCGGTGGGCCCTACCAAAGGAGGGATCCGGTTTCATCCGGACGTTACTATCGAAGAAGTGAACACCCTTTCGTTATGGATGACTTTAAAATGCGGACTCGTGGACCTTCCGTATGGAGGCGGAAAAGGGGGCATCGTCTGTGACCCGCGCCAGATGTCTTTAGGTGAGCTGGAACGGCTCAGCAGAGGCTACGTGCAGGCCATCAGCCAAATTGTAGGTCCCACGAAGGATATCCCCGCTCCGGATGTTTATACCAATGCCCAGGTGATGGCCTGGATGATGGATGAGTACAGCCGCATCCGGGAGTTTGACTCCCCGGGGTTCATTACCGGAAAGCCTCTGGAGCTGGGCGGCTCGCTGGGAAGAGAATCAGCGACAGCCCAGGGAGTCGTGGTAGCTGTGGAAGAGGCGTTACAGTTAAAAAATATGAGCTGGGACCAGAGCAAGGTTATTATTCAGGGGTTTGGGAACGCGGGTAGCTACCTGGCCAAGCTTCTTTACGATAAAGGGGCGTCCATCGTAGGCATCAGTGATGTTTTGGGCGGGATTTATGACGGGCAGGGCCTGCCGGTGTATGAGATCGCGGAGCAAAGAGACAGCTTCGGGATGGTGACCAATCGATTCGAAAACACTATTTCCAATGAAGAATTACTGGAGCAGAAGTGCGATATTCTAATTCCCGCTGCCGTCTCCAACCAGATTACTTATGCCAACGCCCATCGCATACAGGCCAAAATTGTCGCAGAAGCAGCCAACGGCCCGACGACCTTTGAAGCAACCAAAATCCTGCACAGCAGAGATATTTTACTTGTCCCGGATGTGCTCGCAAGTGCCGGCGGTGTGACCGTCTCTTACTTTGAGTGGGTGCAGAACAATCAAGGATATTACTGGACGCTCGATGAAATTGAAACCCGCCTGCATCATAAATTAAGAAACGCTTTCCGTTCCGTTTATCACATGGCTCAGGAAAAGGAAATTGATATGCGTACTGCTGCCTACATTGTAGGTATACGAAGAATAGCCGCAGCCTCTGAATTCCGCGGGTGGGTATAATATTTTCTCTCGTTATAATAAGCAGCCCTTGAAAGAAGATAGTCTCTTATTTAAAAAACAAGCACCCCGAACCCTGTAGGCGAGATGTCTGGAAAATACGGAAGTTTTATCGCTTCATTTTTTGAAATAAGATACCAGCTAAACATCACAGTTAATAACTCTAAAACAGCCGGTGTTATGGCCCGCTCATAACTTTTTCATCAGCATGGCCCGTACCCGCAGTGCGTCATGCCGGATAAAAGCATGAGCATTCCTATAATAATTCCACTAATTAAATAAACGATTAACAACAAAAAGATCAACCATGGAAAAAATACTTCCTGCCTAAGATGTTGATAGGCGCGGACGCTGAACACGATGGAGCACCCCGCACATCCCAGAAGCACCCCCATCGGAAGAAAAAATCGCCCCCAATAACCGAGGGCACCAAGAAAAGGAACCAATCCGTAAAGATACAGAAAAAAGAAAATGAGGGGGATAAAGCTCACAGCTAAAGCTATTACTCCCCAGCGTTTAGCTAAACTCATTGTAAGCCTCCCTTGATTTACTGCTTATCAGACAATCAGAATCAGCACGAGTATAACATACATCTTTTTCCATTTTCAGAACGAAATCTATTTGTCTCATCTTAACTAAGCAGGAT
Source organism: Marinococcus halophilus (assembly GCF_900166605.1). Taxonomy (NCBI): domain Bacteria; kingdom Bacillati; phylum Bacillota; class Bacilli; order Caryophanales; family Bacillaceae; genus Marinococcus; species Marinococcus halophilus. The sequence continues at coordinate 1,331,308 of NZ_FVZD01000006.1, read as the reverse complement.
AAAACAAGTGTGTGCCGTTTATTACTTTCGCATGTAGAGAGGGTTTTCCATGAGTTTCATTTGGAAACTGGCTTTATGTTCCATTTTTAATAGACCCATTATTCTTAAACTCGTTATGGTTTATTGATATTATCGCCAATGAAATTATAGCTGCTGTCGCTGCTTTCACCGGGCAGAAAATACTAACCAGGAAAGAAAACTCACAGCTACAAAATAAGGAGCAAAAATGAAAAAGACGATATTATTAACAATTACCTTTATGCTGGGCCTGACCCTGATAGGCTGCGGTCCCGAAAAAATGGCTACCTCCGCTCAACCCATTCAGGGCGTTGCCGTATCTGATTCCGAGGGTTTTAGGGGCGGTAGTCAGGAATTCATTTGGACCTCAGAAAAACAGGAAGAGATAGAGGCATTTGAACAGTTAATCAGCAGCGCGAGCAGAGAAAGCATTCAAGCAAAACCACCTATTTATGATATGACTATCGACTACGGGGAAGGCGAAACAGGTGGAGAACGCCTAATTCATTTAACGGAAACCTCGGACGGGCATTTTGCTTTAATGTATGCCGGGCATGAAAATAAAACCTATTTGGCCAATAAAAGCAGTACGGACAAGGTTAAAAAACTTTTGCCCTAATATATTGGGATTTATTCCAACCTCAGAACTTTTTGAAGTTATGTTCTCCGCGCTTCTCCGGATGAAGAAACGCCTCTCCCCATCACTATTCTCCGAACGTGTTCTAAAGGCAAATTGCAATCATTATTCAATTGCATTTTTCCTTCACTCCAACAAGTGAACTCCTATGGTCACTAAAACAACGATGCCATTCCCTTTAAAAACGTTGAAAATAAACATGAACAGCACTGCAACGACGGCAGCCAAAATTTACTTGTTTTTTCAATGCTTATGCAAAAAGATTTTTTATTTGAATTAGCTGAACGAAAAATAATGAATATAAATAGGTTTTTGGCCAAAAACCAGCCTTCCAGGTGAAAACCACGCCTGGTACTCCAACGATAAAAGGAAGCTTGCGGTATGGGATAATATTCACTGAAAATGTATCATGCACACCCTTTCCTGCTTACGCCAAAGCCCTCATTTATACAGACACTTTAAATAACTTTGAATGATACTGACGCCTTCTCAATCAATTATTATAAATACAAGATTAAGCGCCCCGGCTTCAATAAAGCCCGGGGCGCTTAACCTGTCATTTTTGGTTCTTTTTTTGTAATGCAGCAAGGGTCATCATTTCATACGCTACAGTTGAAGCCAGAGCAGCGGTAATTTCTCCGTTATCGTAAGAAGGCAAAACTTCAACCAGATCAAAACCTTTAAAATCTATCCCATTTAAAGCTCTTATATATTCTAACGCCTCAAAACTGGTTGGTCCTCCCACTTCAGGGGTGCCTGTTCCTGGAGCATAAGCTGGGTCTACAAAATCGACATCAAAAGACAAAAAGGCTGCACTTTCCCCTACTCTTTCATGTATTTGACGAATCGTCTCTTTTTGCCCAAGCTCATGCATTTTTTTCATTGGAATCGTTTTAAATCCTAATTCCTCAGGGTTACTAACATCCTCAGGTCCATAAAGCGGTCCGCGTAAACCTACCATTATCGAATGATCTACATCAATTAGTCCTTCCTCCACCGCTCTTCGGAATGGGGTGCCGTGCATGTACTTTTCGCCAAAATAGTTGTCCCATGTATCACTATGCGAATCGAATAAAACGAGAGCTATTGGTCCGTAATGCTTTGCAAAAGCACGCAAGTGACCTAATGTGATCGAGTGGTCTCCGCCCAGGATTATTGGAGTTATATCGTGCTCAAGTACATGGCTTAATTCATCCTTGACTGTATCATACGAAGCGTGGATATTTTGAGGAATAATTTCGAAGTCGCCATAATCCACCGCTGAACAGTATTCAAAAATATTAATTTCCTGGTTGGGATTATAGGGGCGAAGCAATATAGAAAAATCACGGATATGCTGCGGGCCCAAACGCTGGCCGGTGCGATTTGAGACTGCCGTGTCAAACGGATTTCCTATAACCGCAATATCCACATCTTCCACTGTGCGGATATTTTCCAGGCGCATAAATGTACGTATCCCAACATAGCGTGGTGACATTGACGAATTTTTTGGCTGATACATTGTTAACTACTCCTTTAATGATTAATTGAACACCTTCATTAAAAAAAGAAGGTATGGGCCATCAAAATAATGATGGGCAGGGTGATAATGGTCCGCTGAATAAATACGATAACTAAATCCAAAATTCCGATGGGAATACGTGAGCGTATTAATAAAATTCCCACTTCGGACATATAAATTAATTGTGTTAATGACAATGCTGCTATGACAAATCTTGTTAACTCACTTTCAATACCACTTCCGATAACTGCCGGTAAAAACATATCTGCAAATCCCACAATCATGGCTGGAGCTGCGTCTGTCGCTTCCGGTATACGTGCCCATTCTAGAAAAGGAATCAATGGATAGGATAAATAATTAAACAATGAAGTATACTCGGCTACTATTAATGCAATGGTTCCAAGCCCCATCACAAGCGGAATTAACCCCAGCCATATATCCAGAACATTTTGGCTCCCCTGCTTTAACACTGATCTCAGGGAGCGCACTTCATAAGCCTTTGTTAGAGACTTTTCTACAGCCCATTTCAATCTGGAGGTTTCTGCAGGTACTTCTTCAGAAATTTGTTTTCCCACAGGTTCATAGTATTCTTCTTTTTTTCTTTTTAACGGAGGAATGCGGGGGCATATAATAGCTGCTACTACTCCCGCCGCCACAATGGTGGTGTAAAATTGTATAAACATGTGCCCCATTCCAATAGTGTTTAAGACAACCAGGCTAAAAGCAATCGAAGCCACAGAAAAATTAGTAGCTATAACAGCTGCTTCTCTTTTGGTATAGTACCCCTGTTCATACTGTTGAGTAGTTATTAGTACACCCACGGTTCCACTGGCCATCCAGGAAGCCGTCGCATCAATTGATGAGCGTCCGGGAAGTGTGAACAGCGGTCTCATCAGCGCTCTTAACATTGTACCAATAAACTCCATCAGTCCGAATTGAAGTAATAAAGGCATAAAAAAACCAGCTATCAAGAACCACGTGGTCAGGACCGGAACTAAGCTGTATAGAACAGTCCCGCCAGTGGTGGAGGACCATATAAATTCAGGGCCAATTTCCCACAGTGTTAAAGCAGCAAAAACCGCCCCTATTAAGCGTAGTATCACCCAGGACCATCCGACATTAAACAATTCCTCAAAAAAGGGGTATGAGGACATAGCTTCTGGTTTTCTGAGAGAAATCGTTTTTGCCCCTATCGTCATAATTATTGAAACAAGTAATACAATCGTCATAAAAAACGGTAACTGATTTTCGAATTGAACCTGAAGCCATTCAGCCAGTATGCCAATCGCAATGGTCCATTGCTGATTATAGGGAACAGGGACTAAAAACAAAAATAAACTCAACAAAGATACACTAAAAGATTTGATTTGATTCGAACGAGACCAGATCAGGTTTCCGTTTTCCCCGTTTTTCTGTATAGAATCACTCATAAGACCACCTTAGTAATTTGTCATACGATCACTTACCTTTAACCCGATAAATAGCCGCTGTTTTTGCCAATGCCGTCCCATCCTTAATATATTGCACCTCCGTTAAAATGCTTGAACTGCATTGATACCGCTATCATTTTTTCTTTTCGCAATTGTATAATTATTTTGATATCGTGAATAGAACCAATTACAAAAAATTAATGGTACCAGATAAAATAAAATTATTTGAAATCCTTGTCCAGCATAAAATTACCCCGATCCTCTGAGAATCAGGAGGTGGTGGAATAATTTAATTCATTCATAATTTTTTTAGGATGGGGTTTAATACTTAATTTGAGGACATTTTAATAATAGTTAACTTAACAAATATCGATTCAAAGTATTTTTACTTATAACGTTTTAAGGCCGCCGGGTCTTTTTTTGAAGACCCAGGGCATCAACCAAGACTTATGCTTCCTTTTCCTATAGTTTCCAGGTGAATCAAAAAACAGTCTTTTCGTTTCTGTCATTTTTTACTACGATAGAGTGTATGATTTCACCTGCCCTTCTGTTAGGAATGAGCGGTGTTATCAAAAGTTTGGTGCGGAAGCATATTACATAAGTCAGAAGCACTATGTTTCCCGGACATCATTAAGGAGGCTTTTACATCATGAATGGGAAAAGCAAGCAGGAAATTCTGGAGAGTGTGCCCCAAAAAGGTTTTTTTGGCCATCCTAAAGGGCTGTTTACGTTATTTTTCACGGAGTTCTGGGAACGGTTCTCCTACTACGGGATGCGGGCCATCCTGTTATTTTACATGTATAACGAAGTCTCCAACGGAGGCCTCGGCCTGGATGAAGGAACCGCGGCTTCGATTATGGCGATTTACGGCTCCCTGGTTTACATGTCGGGGATTATTGGAGGCTGGATCGCCGATAGGCTGCTTGGCAGCACGGGCACCGTATTTTACGGCGGCATACTCATTATGCTTGGCCACGTAGCCCTTTCCTTCCCTGGGGGCGTCCAGGCTTTATTTGTCAGCATGTTTCTGATCGTGATCGGCACCGGGCTGTTGAAGCCGAACGTGTCGAGTGTCGTCGGCGATCTGTACAGCCCGACAGATAACCGGAGAGATTCAGGGTTCAGCATTTTCTACATGGGTATCAACCTCGGCGCATTTATTGCTCCGTTAATTGTCGGCACCGTCGGCCAGAGCTACAATTTTCATCTCGGCTTCGGCATCGCTGCTGTCGGCATGCTCGCCGGCCTGTTGGTTTTTGTGGCGACCAAAAGGAAATACCTCGGGCTCGCCGGAACCAATGTGCCGAATCCGTTATCGAAAACGGAAAGGAAAATTGTCGCCGGCCGCGTGGGCATTGGCGCCATTATCGTCGGGCTGCTCGGTGCCGCTTCCAGCTACTTAGGAATTTTAACCATCGCAAATTTTGTTTTCCTTATCAGCATCCTCGGGGTCGTCATCCCCACCATTTACTTTATCGTCATGTATAAAAGCCCGAAAACGACGGAAACGGAGCAGTCCCGTCTGCTCGCCTACATTCCCTTGTTTGTGGCTGCCATGATGTTTTGGGCCATCCAGGAGCAGGGATCGGTGATTCTTGCACGGTATGCCGATCAGCGTACGGAGCTCAGCTTCTTCGGCATTGAGCTGCAGTCTTCCTGGTTTCAGTCGCTCAACCCGCTGTTTATCATCTTCCTGGCACCGCTGTTTGCCTGGATTTGGCTTAAATGGGGCGACCGCCAGCCTTCCACGCCCAAGAAGTTTGCCTTCGGCTTATTTTTTGCTGGACTGTCGTTTTTAGTTATGATTGTGCCGGCAGTGATCAATGGCACCACCTCACTCGTCAGCCCGTGGTGGCTCGTGCTCAGCTTTTTCCTGGTTGTTCTCGGGGAGCTTTGTTTATCCCCGGTCGGCCTCTCATCCACCACAAAGCTTGCACCGGTCGCCTTCTCCGCCCAGACAATGAGCTTATGGTTTTTAACAAATGCCTCTGCGCAGGCGATTAATGCGCAAATTGTGAAGTTTTATTCCCCCGACTCGGAGATCGTTTATTTTGGGATAATCGGAGGCGCTTCTATTCTGCTGGGTGTCCTTCTCTTAGCCCTTTCCCCGCTGATTCAACGGTTGATGCGGGGCGTTAATTAAAGATAATAAATAAGACGCGCTAAACCTTAAAAGGTGAGCGCGTCTGTTTTTTTATGGGTACAGAGTCATAATTACACTGATTTCCTTTTTTACCCTTCTTTGCCTGTAGTCTTTCCCATATAATGAAGGCACACTGGTATAGGTGTTTTCGGCTTTAACAATATAACTATACAGAGGAGTGTTTGAATGGAAGGTTTCGGTCTGATTGTAGTAATTACGCTGGGAGTGCTGTTTGTTATTTTTGCCACGGCAAAATTGAAGCTGCATCCGTTCTTGTCCTTGTTGATCGCTGCATTTGGTCTCGGTATTGCTGCAGGGCTGCCGCTGCCGGATGTGGTGGAGGCTGTAAACAGCGGCTTCGGAGACCTGATGGGCGGCATCGGGCTGGTTATTGTATTCGGTACAATTATTGGGGTGATTCTGGAGAAATCCGGGGCGGCGCTGCGCATGGCGGAAGTCGTTCTGCGCCTCGTGGGGGAACGCCGTCCCCAGCTTGCCATGAGCGTGATCGGAAGCATCGTCAGTATTCCGGTCTTCTGTGACTCTGGCTACGTTATTTTGTCGTCTTTGAAAAAAGCATTGGCACGAAGAGCGAAGGTCACCGTCGCCTCTATGGCCATCGCCCTGTCCACAGGACTGTTTGCCACTCATACCCTCGTGCCTCCCACGCCCGGGCCGATTGCGGCTGCCGGAAATATTGGCGCGGAGGATTATCTGGGCACAATCATTTTAATCGGTATTGTGGTAGCCATCCCGACTATCATTGCCGGCTACCTGTGGGCGATCAAAGCAGGGACTAACATACATATCGAAGGCGAGGATGACCACTCCTTCGACTATAATGCCATCGTAAACGAATTTGGGGCGATGCCGTCGGCCCTCAAATCCTTTGCCCCTATTGTGGTGCCGATTCTTCTGATTGGATTCAGCTCGGTGATTACGTTTGCCGGCTGGCAGGGCCCGGTATTTGACCTGTTTCTTTTCCTTGGCGCGCCGGCAGTAGCGCTTCTGATCGGCCTTTTGGCCGCCTTTTTATTAATGCCCAAATACGATGAGGAAACCTTGACCGAATGGGTGGGCACCGGTATTAAAGAAGCCGCGCCAATCCTGCTGATTACCGGCGCAGGCGGCGCTTTCGGCTCGGTCATTACGGCAACGCCCGTGGCCCAGTTCATCGAAGGCGTCGCCGCCAATGAAGCCTTCGCCGGCGCCATCTTTGTCTTTATCCCGTTTTTGATTGCGGCCGCCCTGAAAACAGCCCAGGGCTCGTCTACCGCGGCGCTCGTCATCACATCGTCACTGGTAGCACCGCTTTTGGGCGAATTGGGCATCGAGGGAGCCCTGCCGCTTGCGCTCGTCGTCATGGCTGTCGGCGCAGGGGCGATGGTCGTTTCCCACGTGAACGACAGCTACTTCTGGGTCGTCAAAGAGTTCAGCGGCATGTCGGTCACCCAGGCGTATAAAGCACAGACCACAGGGACGCTGATTCAGGGCGCGACAGCCATTTTTGTCACGTTTGCTTTATGGTTGATTTTTGTTTAACGGCTCGGATTATCACGATTTAACAAAGACGCTTCCATGCGGGAGCGTCTTTATTTATCCGAATAATATAGAAAAAGGCGGAGGCCTGCTGGTTTTCAGCAAAACCATCCCTAAACTTACTGCGTGCATGGAAACAGTAAAGGGCTTATGAGCTTCCCTTTAGCCGCATACCTAAGCAGTTGCTCTCAGCTGTTTTGCACCACATGCACATCGCAGTTTGCTTTTCGGCGGATGGCCTTAGACGTGTGACCAAATATCAGGCGTTCGAACCGGTTACCGCCGCTTTCGCCTATAATAATAGCATCTGCCTGGTAGCGTTTGGCTAAATCGACCGCTAATCGTTTCTTCGGGGCCCCTGAATCCATCACCGTTTCAACGTTCTCAATTCCATACGCCCATGCGGCCTGCTGACAGGCTTCGAGATACAGGGCGGCTTTCGTCCGCAACCGTTCGATGCCTTTAGGGTCCATACGCTGGAGCGTCGCATATCTCTTTTGGTCGAATACAAAAGCGATGATTAATGTGGCACCGTGTTCGGCCGCCATTGTCTTTGCCTCGTCGAACACAGTGTAGGTTGGTATCTCGACAGCATCAATTCCTACTAAAATCCGTTGATAATGGGCCATAATTTTCCTCCTCATCCTTCAAGTGATCATGGTTTTCATTATTTTCTGTATACTTATGAAGGGGGCGCGACCTTTTTGTGGGAGCGTTGGTTCAGGTTCCTGTAAAGATAGTATTTTTCCATTCCCACTTTTCTTTTTATATAACCTTTTTTACCAAAGACCGTCCCTTAACCCGGTTTCCTCCAACTATTATATTTCCTGTCTTCGAGGCAATCATCTATTCTTCCATGGACGTCGCCATCTGCATTGCTTCCAACGGATCACGCCCGGTTCTTAATTCATACACCATGCTGCCGTCCTGCCAGCGAATATCGGCGTTAACTTCTTCGCTTCCCCGTTCATAATGGATATCCACTACGCCTAATTCACCTGGAGCCGGGAGGGTGTGGCTCTCAAGATATTCTACGATTTCCCGGGCGACAGCCGGGTGATCAATTTCGTCTTCAGTCGCAGAGGAGAGGCTTAAAAGCCAATTCCCTTCCTCCCAGCTGAAGTACTGGCTTCCTGTTGCCCCTTCCCCGTATCCGGTAATTCCATAGCCAAGATCTTCTCCTCCCTGCTCGAACGGTCCCACCTTTTTCCCGTTTTGAAAAGACTCCAGCTCCGCTACCGCTTCCTGCTTACTGGCAAACCGGGACCCTGTAACATGCGCCAATGCCTCTCCCTCGCTGGTCTGGTATTGCACGCTGTAGGTTTGGTCATTGTTGGAAGCTACAGAAACCAGCACATTTTCAATTGATTGGCCGGGGAAACTGGACGGCAGAAAGATCTGGTCTTCTTCCATTACCAATTCCTGCCGGACACCTTCAGGGGACTGTTCTGATGAGGTTTCGGACGATTTCGGTTCGTCTTGGGATTTCGTCTCTCCTTCATGATCAGCCGAATTATCGGCATTATCTTCTTCCTGGCTGTCACTATTCATAGACGCTTCCTGGGCCCCGGCACTTTCAGACGAAGATTGCCCGTCGCTGCATCCGATGAGCCCTGTGCTGAGTACCAGTCCTACGAATGAGAGAATGATTTTCGGTTTTTTCATGGTACTTCCTTCTTTCCTTTTATCTGTATTTTTCTTCCATTATATCAAATAGAGTAATATGGTCAGTAAAACAGCATTGCCATTCGCATGTAAAAAGTTAAACTTAGGCAATAGCAACATCGCAGCGCCTGCCGCTTGTTTTTTACGCCTGGCAGGCAAAAGATAAAACAAAGACGCTCCCGCGCGGAAGCGTCTTTATATATGTACAGACAAAGCCGGAAAGCCGATGGCCTCCAGCTGTTTTGTCTAATACTATTTCAGCAGTTCACTCAGGTTCTTGTCGTCCTGAACCATCAGCAATACTTTGCCCTCATCCAGATCGTCCTCTAGATCTTCGGCTTCCTGCTCCGTAAATCCTAGCTCCTGAAGTTTAAAGCGCAGCTCGTCTCCCTTTTTCGAGAAACGGTTTTCGGAATCAACGCCGAATTCCTTATCGGTCGGCTCATTGGTGTCTGCCTTATCCGCAATCCGGTCGGTGCGGTCATCATCGTGGCTCATGACGTAAATATCGTTACGGCTGATACCGTTATCCGTGAGCTTCTGTACGTCCTGCTCAATGTTGTCTTCGTTGGTGTATTCTTGTACCTGCGGCTTCATGCTTGATTCCTCCTTGTGTATTTTCGAGCTTTTGTCTGAAATCAGACGTCTTCTATTCTTTCGTTTTCTGGTATTGCCCAGCAATGCCAAACGAACGGCTAAGAAGAGTGCGCCATAAATGATGATACCCCGTTGGGCCTGTGTACAAACTCTTCTTGCTTTCTATTTTTCTGCGAACTTTCGGCTCTTTTTAATTTTTATCCTATCGCTCTAATATAGATAAAAAAGACTACCTTTTTTTGAGATAGTCCCTCAATTGTTAACAGCTATTATGATTTTGTCTAATGAAACAAAGCCGCCCTTACCGAATAACGCAGCGGTTCATCTTTGCCTCCATTTTTTTTAAAAGTGCTCTTTTTCTTGTTCAAGCACGCTTTGGCATAACTCCAGGCTAATCCTTCCATACGAAATATTCACGTATGGCTCTTTGCAGGGTGCCGAGGGTTTTAATGTGGGAGCCGCCAACCTCCTGGAACAAAGCGGGCTCCATGGCCATCTCTCTCGAAATTCCGGTTAATACTGTTTCACTTCCCATTAATGAAACCCCTTCAATGATTCTTATAAAATCCTGTAGCTTCTGCTTTTCCATAGGCTCTGCCCCGGACAGATCAATGATTAACACTCGAATTTTCTGCTCCGCTACATTCCTCAGGGCATTTTCCTGCAGCAATTCAAGGCGCCGCCCGTCTATTGGGCCTATCAGTGGTAAAATACAGATGGAGCGCCCGAGCGGGATGATCGGTGTCGACAGATAGTCAACTAACTGCTCCTGGTTTTGGATAAGAGTTTCTTTGTAGGTGGAATAGCTTTTCAAAAAAGTATGTAAAAAAGCGTCTATCTGGTTGTTTACTTTTCGTTCCCATTGGAAAAAATCATGAAAGTGTTTTTCCCCGGCACGCGTCTGGTAGGCTTCAATAAACAGCCAAATCGTTCGGCGCAGGGCATGCACCCATTCCAGCCTAAAGGATAATTCAATATCCTGCGCAGCCCAAACGATGCCCTCCTGTTCAGCGAACGCTTTCAGTTCTTCTTCCTTTCCTTCTAGAGCCAGAGAAACAAACTGATGGGCGTTGACCACCAGGTCAATATTACCCTGCTGCAATATATCGCGGACATCCTTCTTTACCGTGGCGGCTTCTTCAATCAGCATTTGTTCGAACAACTGGGCGTTTTGATTATAGAAATCCTTTAACGTCATTGAATGATCAAATATATACGTCACAGTATCTTCCTCCCTGTCCCTTCGTAAATATTGCCTGTGCCGCTCACTAAATAGTCCGGGAAGTATGTACTAATTTTTCAAAAAAGAATGAATTATTTGTATTATATATACATATTTAAAAAAATGAAATGCCAAATCGGGTTCGAAAAGAAAAGAATTTGGGAGAGAAGATGCTTTTGCTGCAATTGTGCCCCTGGGCGAAGCGATATGTCAAATTAACATTAAAAATAAATCTACGATCGCCGCATCCAAATTTTCACGAACGTTACAACGATCGACTTAATATGCTTTTCTATGCGTCCATGAGTTTCAGACTAAAAAACATCCCATTTTGAGTTAAAAATGGGATGAACGGGGCGGTCCGCGCCGGTGATTATATTAATTTTCCATTACTTCTCTTCCGTTAAGCGGCTGGACCGGACGGTGGTTGTCGTCATAAATTTGCTGAAACTCCTTCAATTGATCACTTGAAACAGAGACCGGCTCCCCGTAAACGATCCAGTTCACTCCTTCTGTACACGGCGGGGTCGTTAATGACCCTTCATACTGAAAGTTCGTTTCGGAGAATGGCAGCAGTTCTTCCAGATCGAGGCGGTTCTCGGAAGAAGCCGGGGCTTCTGTTTCGCTTGACGGCATCTTGTCCCAAAATGACGAAGGGAAAGTTGTACCGCCTCCTTCCTCAAGCATAAATGCGCTCACGACAATTTCACCTTCGGAACTTTCGTGTACAAGATGAAGCTCCATATCTTCGTAATCTCCATTGAGTTGATGTTCACTTGGCGCATGGAAATGAAATTGGGAAAGTGTGTACTCCTCCCCATCATAAGTTAATGTATTATTGGCGTTTTCAGGTTCTGCCAATATGGTATGCCCGTCGTTGTTAATGGTGAAATTGGTTGGCTCATAATTCATTTGTACATCAGCACTGCCCCGTTTTGTTTCTGCTTCCCGAAGGTTTACGGGCGATTGGCTTTCTCCCTCGGTGCACGTAGTATAATCAGCGTCCAGGCTCCCCCAGTGCTCCGGCCCCGTTTCACCCTTATAGGACCATTCGGACTTTTTTTCAGAAGAAGGAGCTTTTTCCATATCCAGGGGGAAAAAAGGAAACATACTTACGGCTGTCAAAACAGTCGAATAAATAAAAGATACAGCGATACGGCATCATTCCTTATCAAATTATAGTAAAACGTGAAAACTGCCAGATTTTTGACTGCTTATGGGCCCGGGCTCCGAAGCAGCCACTCTGTATCATTGAATTTTTCCTTTTCCAGCCGGTATCAAACGAGAGGTAAGAAGGCTTTTGTTACTCTCCATCGATACTCCTGTTTTGTGGCCCGGCATCAGTCTCTTTACTCCCCGGGCCTTGTTTCTCCCCCAATAGAAGAAAGCTGCCTGTATAAAAACAGCTTTTTCCCGTTGTGCATGATAAAAATAAAAAACCACCAGAGCAATACGAGCCCTGATGGTTCCACGCGAATTTTAATGTTTATTTCGGCTGTTGGCTTTTAGTTTTGTTCATCTGTGCTGGATTAATCAATAGAAGCGTGGCGAATACGCCGTATAAAATCACTGCAGCTATTTCCATTTTATTCTTCCTCTCTTTCTTTGGTCTTTTTATTTTTAACGCATTCTGATAAAAACCGATAAAGTATGGATTTTCCCGTATGACCTGTCTCCAGCCTGTTTGTCACAGACTGCATGGGCCTTATCTCTTTACTATGCTTTCAATAAAAAAAGCCGGAAAAAGAAACGGGGTTCCTTTTTCCGGCTCATGTACTGGCTTATATATCCATTCATTTCCGCCGACCATTTAATTGTTAAAACAGTAAAAGCTGTTTTGGTTTTTTGCGTTATAAATCATATTTACCCGCTTGGTTTCCAGGTAAAACATACCGATCCTTCAATCACTGCTATTTTGAAACAAACTTAAAAATTTTCTAATTCTCTTACCGGAACCCTGCCACAAAGCACGACGGGTGCTGGTGCTTATACTCGTCCTTCCAGGCAATATCGACCGGCTTCCATATATCTTCGTCTGTACGGAGGAAAAAGATGCCATGGTTATTGAGCGCGTAAAAAATGCTGGTATCCTCCGGATCCTGGGTTAAGACATGGGCGAAAGACCCTGCCGGAAGCCCCCGGGATATTTCACGGAAAGGTGCTTCTCCCTGCTTACGGTAAATGGCGGAACTGGCGGCATCGGACGAGTGGGCTTCACGCGGGCCTTTAGAGGCGGAAACGAGACGGTCGTCCGCGTCTGCTGCGTTCAGCACCATGTTATAAAGGTATGGATGTTTCTCCAGTCCTTCACTCTTGTAATGCCAATGGGCGCCGTCGTCATCGCTTTCTGCATACGAAAATGAAGCGTTCATAAACCCATCCCCGCAGGCTGCATACAAACGACCGGGAGCGGACGGGTGAGCCAGAAGGGTATGCACATCTCTCGGGCTATGCTCCGGCCGGTCCTGCCAGGTGCTCCCGTGATCCGTTGAAAAAAGCACAGCTCCGTACTCAATGGAGACCGCTATACGATCCGGAGCCGCATAGCTTGGAGTTATCCAGCGGACATGATGCGTGTGGGGACGTGGCGGGAACTGCCACTCCGGTTTGGAAGCCATATGCTGGATAGCCGTCCATTCATGCCAGTGCTTTCCTCCATCTTCCGAGTAATAAACCGCCGAAGGCTCGGTGCCGGCATACACAATATGTCCCCACTCCCCCTTTTTTATCGGATGTGTGCCGACAAACGTGATGTACGGTGAAGGAATACCGTCGGCACCCGCTGGTTCAAAATACAATTGCGGCTTTCCTATCGCCTGCCAGCTTTCTCCGGCGTCCTCGCTTTTCCATAATCCATGCCCATAAGTGGCACAATAAACAATGGAATTATCAGAAGGGTCCACCGCCACCCGGACCGGCTGGGTCCCTTTAAGCTTCGTCTTCGTTTGCCATCCCTCGCCGCTCTGTGTGAGTACAAGTAGTTCATTTTCCATACCTGCGTATAATACCCTCATGCTTTTCACCCTCCTTAAAGTATAGTGGTATATGTATGGCCAATAGTGGTCTCTTCCCGTTTTTCCTTAAAGAAATGCCTTTCAAGTCTATATAACTCTAATGAAAAAGCCCTCCGGACTCCTGCCGGAGCGGAAGGCTTAAGCAATATTCCACTGGCGCTTTTAATCGGTCTGCCGGAACTCCGGACTGCGCCATAGCAGCAGTCCGGTTAACAAAAGCCCGGTCACGGCGGTGTACATCAGTACCGTCTGGATCGGGATGGATGCTGCCACTAGAAATGAAATAAGCGCAAAGGCTATAGGCTCAAACCCGCTGGCTGCAAAGTTCACCAGGCTCATCACCCGGCCGAGCTTGTTGTTGTCGGTTTTTTCCTGAATCATGGTAATCGTCGGCAGGTACACGAGCATCCCCGCGCCTCCCATGAGCGTAATCACAGCGACAAGCACAGGGAGCGCCTCCACCTGGCTGAATACAAGCAGGAGAATAAAGCTTGCCCCCATGGCCCCCAGCACCCAGCTTCCTCTTCGCTGCTTCAACGACCACGTAACGAGCAGCACGCTCAACAGAAAGGTGCCAGTCGAAAATCCTCCCTCTAATAAGCTTAACTGCCACGGAGCGCCTCCGAGCGCGCTGATGAGCATCGGAATGCTGATCAGAAGCGGTCCGATCATCAATAAATTAATCGTAATAATCACCATCGTGCCGGCACGGTGGATGCCTGACTGCCGCACGTAAGCGAGGCCCTCCTTCAGATCCATCCAGGCGGTATGACGCCCGCTCCTCGCTTCCGGAATCGGGTCCTTTAAAAACGGCGGATAAATCAGAATGGTCGACAGCGCGATCAATCCAGCCGCTGCGGAAAACGAAAAGGCAAAGCCGCCGAAGGTTAATAACAGCCCTGCCCCCACCGGGCCGATAATAAACATCAGCTCCGTGGAGCCCTGATACCAGGAGTTCGCCTGCTGTAATTGATGCACCGGCACAATACTCGGAATCATGGCCGACGCTGCCGGGAAAAAGAACGCATCCAGGAAGCCAAAGATAAACGCCAGAATAATCAATGAAGTCGTCTGCAGGGCATCCTGCTGCACGAGCACCACCAGGACAACCATCACCGCCACCTGCATCGCATTCGTCGTAAACATGATGCGCGACTTCTGGATTTTATCCGCAAGCACCCCGCCATAAATCATCATGGCCACCCGCGGAATGGCGATCGTCATCATAACAACCCCGAGAATGGCCGGCTGCTGCATTTCATCGACGACAAACCAGGAAACGGACAAAAAGAAAATGGAAAAGCCAAGCATCACCGTCATCCCTGAGAGCCATACGAGCACAAACGTTTTATTTTTTAATAATGAAGTCCATGAATCAGCCATCTGTGCCCTCCTGTAAATTTCTGCTGCTTTTATTTATCATCCGGAAGCCTTAATCCCCCGCCAGAAGATTTGCCATATCCGATCAACGTGGGTGCGGATTTGTTCTTTATTAAAATCGTAATAACGCGTGTCAAAGTCAATGCCGCTCAGCAGGCATAAGTAGCTTTCCGTAATAAGATCACTCGCAAGCGACGCATCAATGGCCCCCTCGTCCTTTCCCTGCCGAATAACGGATTCAATATGCTGATCCGCAGCACTGCCGTGGTATTCCACCATCTGCTGCATTTTCGAAGCGAGCGCTGGAGGAGGAAAAAATAAAAACCGGTAATAAAACTGGCTGATCGTGTATTCGTCGTAATACACTTCAGCGAGCCGGTACAGTAACGTTTTCAGCTGGGTCTCCGCCGTTTCTGCTCCCAGAGCCTCTAACTCGCTGCGTACAATCTGGTTGTATTCAAGCACAGCTGTTTTCACCGTGGCCAAAAAAAGCGCCTCTTTGTTTGTAAAATGCGCATACAGCGAAGGCTTCTGCATGCCTATCTGTTTGGCAATCGCTGCAAGCGTCGCGCCTTCATAGCCCCGCTCTGTAAACAGCTCCAGACTTGCTTGGATTATGCGGTCGCGTGTTTCCATCAAATCATCACCTTTTTCATCTCTTTTCCTACCTAACGTTAGGTAAATTTAACATATGTATTGCTTTAATGCCAGCATCATTTTTAGAATCCACATACATAAATAAAGCAACGCTCTTGTACAGAGCCTTGCTTTACTATCGAATTTACGGTAGTAATCTTGGCACAGTCTTTATAAACTACCTGTCTGCTCTATTATGTCATCCATCTGTTTCACAAGCGCCTGGCGTTTTTCGCTGTCACTGGCATCCGGATGCGGGTCACCGAAATCGCCGGCGTCATTGTCATAGTATTTGCCGGAGGCGTCCGCAAACGTATCCGACAGCGCCGCCTGGTACAGGATATTTGCCCCGATGGTAATATCGCTGCCTTCGACGCCGAATGCCCGTTTCACCATTTTACTTCCGAGCAGGGAACCCGGATTCACCGCCACCATTACGGGGTCTACGCGCGGAGCGAGCTCCATCGTCCACATTGTGAGGGCGAGCTTGCTCTGGGCATAGGCTTCCCCGTCCTGGAGATGTTTGTTTCCTGAAAGTGCCTCCGAATCTACAGGCTTCTGCGCCGCAGAAGAGAGGTTTACGACGCGCCCCGACTCGTCCATCAGCGGCAGCAGCTCGTTCGCCAGAATGTACGGGGCGAACGTATTCACTGCAAAGCGGATATCCAGGCCGTCTGCGGTGGCAGCTTCTGTCGCGTTATAGACCCCGGCGTTATTGATGAGCACATCGAGATGACTGTGCTTGTTCGTGACTCCGAGAGCCAGGCTTCTTACCTCAGCCAGCTGGGACAGGTCCGCCACATACTGATCCGCCTGGGCGTTGCCGAGCTCTTCTGCCACATTTTCCAGCTTTTCCGCGCTGCGGCCGTGAAGCAGCACCTCGTGGCCCTCGTCCATCAGCATTCTCGCCGTTTCCATCCCGATGCCGTCGGTCGCTCCTGTAATTAAAATTTTCATCATGATCCCTCCAGTAAAATTCTATGAATTCTTCCGTTGTTTATTTGAATACTATCATGCCCGCTCTTTCCCTTTATTCCCTGCATTGCTTCAGTCAAACTAAGGCGCCCGCCTCATCCTCTGTCTCGTTTTTCAGCAGCGAGTATGTTATGATATGTAAAGAGTCATCAGATGATCATACTACTTAACGCAACCGCTTTCAAAAATGGACCCACTTTTCATTTCAAAGGAGGAACACCCGATGCAACAAACTAACACTACGAGCGATGTAATTTTGATCGGCGCCGGCATCGTTAGTGCCACGCTTGCGACATTACTCAAAAAGCTGGAACCCGAGTGGCGCATTACGATTTTCGAAAAGCTCGACTCCGCCGGACAGGAAAGCTCAAATGAATGGAACAACGCCGGCACCGGACATGCGGCTCTCTGTGAGCTGAATTACACTCCCGAGCAGCCGGACGGCTCTCTCAAGACCAGCCGGGCGGTAGAAATTAATGAACAATTCCAGATCTCGAGGCAGCTCTGGGCGCACCTGGTGGAGCAGGGAGATCTTCAAAGCCCCGAGGAATTTATCCGTCCCCTCCCTCATATTAGCTTTGTCTACGGCGAGGAGCATGTGGAATTTCTGCGCAAACGGTTTGACGCGCTGGATGGCCATCCCCAGTTTGAAGGCATGGAATTTTCCGAAGATCCGGAGCGGATCAAAGAGTGGATTCCGTTGATGATGGAAGGGCGCGACTCTGACGAACCGATAGCGGCCACGAAGGTCGACCACGGCACCGATATTAATTTCGGGGAATTGACCCGCCAGATGCTTGCCAATTTGGAAAAACAAGATAATGTAGACATCCGCTACAACCACTCTGTGGAAAATGTCGCCCAGCGAAGCGACGGCACGTGGGAAGTAACCGTAAAGAACCTGAATCAGGAATCACTCGAGGAGCATACCGCTTCCTTCGCCTTTATCGGTGCCGGCGGCGGCGCCCTGCCGCTGCTGCAGAAAACGGGCATCCCTGAAAGCAGGCACATTGGCGGCTTCCCGATCAGCGGCGAATTTCTCGTCTGTGACAATCCAGAGGTCGTCCAAAAGCACCACTCCAAGGTGTACGGCAAAGAGCCGGCCGGCACGCCTCCGATGACGGTACCGCACCTGGACCGCCGCCACATCGAAGGCAGGGACACGCTGCTGTACGGCCCGTTCGCCGGGTTTACACCTAAGTTTTTAAAACAGGGATCCCCGCTGGATCTATTCGGGTCGGTTAAACCGTCGAACGTGCTGACCCTGCTTGCAGCCGGCGCCAAAAATACGCCGCTGCTTAAATACCTCGCCCAACAGCTGACCCAGTCCAAGGAAGACCGGATCAAAGAACTGCGCAACTTTGTGCCGAATGCCTCCAATGACGACTGGAATCTTCTTGTGGCCGGCCAGCGTGTACAGCTGATCGAGGATACTGAAGAGGGCGGCCGGGGCGCCCTGCAATTCGGTACCAAGCTGATTCATGCCCAGGATCGAACGATGGCGGCCCTGCTCGGTGAATCACCGGGCGCATCCGTGTCCGTATCGATCATGCTTGAAGTATTAAACAAGTGCTTCCCCGACCATCTGGAGGCCTGGGAGCCAAAACTCAAGGAAATCATCCCGTCCTACGGCCGCTCGCTCGAGGACAACCCGGAGCTGCTGGAAATGGTGCACGACTCCACCTCGCGTACGCTCCGGCTGACCGAGGCCGTAACGTAAGCCCCTTTCATGCACGTAATAAAACATCACCCGCCGATTGGCAGGTGATGTTTTTTGGATTCTCTGGCTTAAGCAGGAGCTTCTGCAAAACAGACACGATTCCGCCCCTGTCTTTTCGCCTGGTACAAAGCTTCGTCGGACGCATCATACAGGTGCTGGATCTGTGATTCTGTTTCCGGGTAGGTGGAAACTCCGACAGAAACGGTAACATTCAGGGCATCCGGAACTTGATGAAGCTGAAAAGAGGCTTCCTCCACATTTAACCGAATTCGTTCAGCAATGATTAATGCCTGGGCGCTCGTGCAGTCATGCAGTAAAATGCTGAATTCTTCCCCGCCAACGCGAAACGCCACATCGTTCGAGCGAATGGACGCTTCGAGGATTTCACTAAGCTGGGTTAAGACCGCGTCTCCTTCCGAATGGCCGTACGTATCATTGATTGATTTAAAATGATCGATATCAAGAACCAAAAGCGACAGCGACCGGGGGCTGTCGGTGTATTCCGCTTCGGTCTGCTGGATCATTTCCTGAAACGCCCGTTTGTTGTACAAACTGGTCAGACCATCCCGGTAAGCCTGATCCTGGTAGCGCCGGAACAGCTCATTCACCTGGGTCAGGTGGGTAAACATATAGACGGCCACAGACGTGCCGACTACCGAGGCCAGCAGGTACATACCGGAGGCGGGCAGCCACTGTCCGGGTGGCAGAAGGATGGCCAGCGTAACAGCGATGTATCCGTTGGTGATGAGGACCATCCATGCCGCCTGCACCCACACATTTTTTACAAGCTTATGTACCAGCAGGCAGGAGAAGATGGTCACAATAATCAGGATAATCGCAGCGACTGAAGACATGCTGACACCGATAGCCAGCCGCCCTGTCACGATCATGAGCCCCCCTATCACGGTCGGAATCCATCCCCCAAAAATAGCCATTAACGTAATGGGCACCATCCGTAAGTCAATGATGGTCGTGTCGCTTAACGGAATGCTGTAAGCGAGTAAAATCAGCCCGAGCACCCCGCTGAAAACTCCGGCAAATAGCTTTTGGCCGAGCGACGAAGACTCCCGCAGCGGAACCTGATAAAATATACGGTGGAATAAAAAAATAAACGAGACGAGTATAGTGATGTTAATAAAAAATCCTGATAGCATAATAACCTCCACGCAATTGGACCTTTTTCCGGTTATCTACCAACTTCCTTATTCAATATACCATTTTCTTCATAGATTACCTGTACAAGCCAAGTGCCGGGCAGCAATTTTATAACTATGACCTATACTTTATGCAGCTTCCGCTGGGGCTTAAGTGCAACAAACGGTAAAATATATTACAATCATTTATACTATTATTTAGAAGGAGTTTTACCGAATGAATATCCAGCCAATCCGGAACGCTACGCTTATTGTGGAATACGCGGGCAAAAAGTTTTTAGTCGATCCATATTTAGGGGAAAAAGGCGCCTACCCGCCACTGCCGAACCCGGCGCCTCACGCACCGGACGGAGACCAGAACAATCCGGTCGCCAAACTGCCGGTTTCGCTGCAGGAAATCACCGCAGGCATTGATGCCATTATTGTTACGCACACGCACCAGGACCACTGGGACGAAGCGGCAAAGGAAGCTTTGCCTAAAGACCTTCCACTTTTCACCCAAAATGCAGACGAAGCAGAAGCCATCCGGAGCGACGGCTTTCAGAACGTCGAGGTACTGCACGAGGACACCGTTTTCGAAGGGATAGCCTTAAGCAAAACGAAGGGCGAGCACGGCCGCGGCGACATTCTTAAAATTGCTGGACCGGTGTGCGGCGTCGTGTTCAGCCACGAATCAGAGCAAACGTTATATGTGGCCGGTGACACCGTCTGGTACGAGGGCGTCCAGGAAGCGGTAAACCTCCACCAGCCGGACATCATCGTGGTCAATGCCGGAGACAACCAGTTCGCCGAGGGGGGTTCGCTTGTGATGGGAAAAGAAGACGTGTACGAATTGCAGCAGGCCACTCCCGACGCGAAAATCATTGCCGTGCACATGGAAGCAGTGAACCACTGGACGTTATCGAAGGAAGAATTAAAGACATTCGCTGAAGACAGAGGCGTTTCGGCAAACGTTTTGGTGCCGGACGATGGAGACATTTATCGTTATTAGATAAAGGGCAAATGATTTATTTCACCGTTCCCGACTCGTATTTAGTTGAAATCAAAGGAGACCCTTGCAGACAGCCTGCAAGGGTCTTTATTTCGTATGGAATAAAGTATTTTTCAGCTTAATATTTCTTCATCCACCAGTTCTGCTAACCTTTCTATTTCCGTTACTACCGAATCTCCCAAAGTATTAAACCGGCAATATTCAATATCTTTCATCTTTGCGAATTGCCATTTGTAGTTCGTTATAGACCAGTTTTCAAATTCTTTTTTACGGATAGTATTTTTTAATGTTTTCTTAACTTTTTCGTAGTCTTCTCTGTCCTTATCTTTCAATTTCTTATAGGGCTTATATTGATAAGGAACTATTCTGGCAGCCAACTTGAAACTATTTTTATCCCATACGAATACGATTGTAACCTGTATATTTTTTTCTTCATCTTTCCACTCATCAGTTGTAACCTCATAATGCAAATCAATATGACCCTTGCCTTGAATAGTAAAAAGCTTCGTGGAAAATTGTTTATTCAACTTAGCAAAAAGATATTGTATTAGTCTTTCAAAAATACGTTGTTCAGAATAATCTTCTTCATTATCATTAATAAATGTTTGAATACCCTCGAGAGTAGTGCTTGAATCTAGGGGGAAATCTTCAGCTCTTTGGATTGGTTTATAGTAGCGCTCCAAAAAGTTTTGCCACCAATAATAAATAACTGGATTTTCTTTCAGATGAATGTGTTTTGATTGAAAAATATTGTACATGTCCTCCGTATTAATTAACACAATACTTCTTTCATCTAATTTTTTTCGCTCTTCCTGAGGAACGTACCCTGTTTTTAATATAACTGGAACAATCAATGCATCCTCGTAATGTTCTCCAACTTTATGATAATAATACTCCACTTGATTTTTACGGCTTTCTCCACTGTCTGTTTTATCTTCAATCAAAACCATCAGTTTTTGTTCAGGAATATTTTCACACTCAAACTCTAAAAGCACATCTATATCGCTCCACTGAGTTTCAATTGCTTGTAACTTGCTTTGCATTAAATTTTCGCTTATATATTCTGGAGAATAAAACTGAAATTTTTTAAATATAGTATGCAATAATTCTTCCGCAATTTCTTTTTCCAAAGAAGGCTCTTTCAAGTTTATATGTTCAAAAAGCCAGCATATAAATGCATCCTGACTTAATTCACTGGTCGCAAAACGGAATAAATTTGGTTCTATTAATTTGTCTTTTGAATCATAACGCCTTTTCATAAGAAACTCCTTCCACTGCATAGATACTTACACATTCAATCCCAGCGTTTTATGCTTTTTGTTCTTAAAAACACTGATCCTATATGACTACTAGCGACAATTATATCATTAAATAACTTGAATTTTCAAAATA
Organism: Marinococcus halophilus; assembly: GCF_900166605.1. Classification (NCBI taxonomy): domain Bacteria; kingdom Bacillati; phylum Bacillota; class Bacilli; order Caryophanales; family Bacillaceae; genus Marinococcus; species Marinococcus halophilus. Next base: position 1,309,294 of record NZ_FVZD01000006.1, on the reverse strand, counting down.
AATAGTTATAATGAACTAATAGAGTGTTGTCAAAATACAAGAAAGGAGGAAAATATAGGAGGGATTTATTTTGTTTATTACAGATTACGAATATGTTTTTACCGACCATTTTATTAAACGGTATTGTGAACGTTTAAAGCCCCTGCCATTCGAAGATCTTCAAAAATTTGTTGAACGAGAGTTATCAGAATGGCATCAAGAAGAAGTTATATTTAGTGACGGGGTTACTAAAATCTATCACTATATAAATGGCTTGAGATATGTAGAAATAAATAAAGTATTAACAACTATTATTAATGAAGGTGGCGAAGATTTACATGCTTAAATTAAGTATTCTTCAAACAACAAAAGAATTTCTCTACTTTACTAATCCACCATTTTATTAGCTATATTAAACAATCGCTCCGTAACTACAGACCTTAAAAATTAATCTTTTCTTGTTCCCCTGACAACACTCTAAAATCTATGGGGGATGCAGCAAGAAACGATTATAAATACTTAAGGAACTAGAAATACTGATTGGTACTCCCTTTTAATCAAACAGATGAAAATCTGTATTGTTTGAAAGGGAGTATTTTTATACCTTATTTGATAAGTAATGAATATAGAAAAATCGTGTTTAATTCAGTACCTTTGTTTAAATACCTCCTGTTATTAAAGCATTTGCTGCTCCGGCATTCCCGGCTTTTGATACAGCCATTTTGGGGGTATAGGATTAATATTACAATTAGAGGAGTGTTTTCAAACCTAGACTGCTCATATACATATTTCATTTCCGTCTCCCACCAGCTCCTGCACCCTTTCACTCCTTGTAAGCACCGACAGCAACTGTCCGAACTCAAGGTTTATTTGTACTTATTTCGTGCCTGCACGACAGGAGGCTGCCTAACCAAAGCAGCATCAAGCAGGAACCGGGAAAGGAGAATGATGCATGGAGACCAGAAGGGTGACAGCTGTCCGGAAAAAAGTCCTCTCCCCCTCTTTCGATCACGTCCGCCGCTTCGTCCCTGCCGCAGCCGTTCTGTCCTTATTTGTGATCGGCGGATGTTCGTCAGAGGAAGAGAGTGAAAATGAAAGCGCACCCCCGGAGGAGAATGCTCCCGAGGAAAACGAAGAAACGGAGAACGTTGCCGAGGCACCGGACGAGCCCTCCGACTACGGGGTGAGCGCCGGGCATACGGAGGCGGTCGAAGCCGGCATGGAGGTGCTCGATAATGGCGGAAACGCAGCCGATGCCGCTGTCGCCGCCGCTTACGCGGTCTCGGTGGTCGAGCCGTTTGCTTCCGGGATCGGCGGAGGCGGGTCGGTGCTGATCCAGGAGCAGGGTGAAGCCCCGCAGGCGTATGATTACCGTGAAGTCGTGCCCGAGAGTGGCATCCCCTCCTCCGACATCGGCGTGCCCGGTTTTACCGCCGGCATGAACAAATTCCACGCTGACTACGGCACGGCGGAATGGGAGGAGCTGCTTGATCCTGCGGTCACGCTCGCCGACAGCTCGGAGGTCTCCGGGCTGCTGGCGGAGCAGCTCGAATCGGGAGAAAGCAGGCTTCCTGTGAGTGAACTGAGCCATTTCTATCCGGACGGCGATCCCCTCGAAGCCGGCGCTACTGTGGAACAGGACGAACTCGCCGATACCCTGCGCGATATCCGTGATAATGGAAGTGACACTTTGTATGAAGGAGAGGCCGGACAGTCGCTCGCGTCTCAAATTGAAGGTATCGACGCCGCTTCGCTTGAAGCGTTTGAGGTCAGTCAGAACGATCCGTCTGTGGGGACATACGCAGGCTATGACATTATTGGTGCTGCCCCGCCGCTCCCCGGCATCAGCGTCATTCAGATGCTGCAGATGCTTGAGGAGCGTGACAGCATGGAAGCAGGACGGGAAAGCACGGACTTTATCCACGACACCGCCATGTCCTGGAGACTCGCCTCCCAGTTTATTGAAACGGACTACGGCGATCCGAATTTTGTCGATGTGCCGGTAGATGAACTGACGGACCCGGCACGTAACGCGGAGCTGGCTGCGGAAATTTCCGATGACAGCGTGATCTCCGAAGAGGAAGCCTCCACCTACACAGGAGACCCCAACACGACCCATATTACGGTCGTGGACGAGGATGGGACGTTTGTGTCGATGACCAATACGCTCACCAACTTCTGGGGCTCCGGAGAGTATGCCGACGGCTATTTTCTGAACAACCAGATGGACCGGTTCGACATTGGCGAAGGCAGCGTCAATGAACCGGAGCCGGGACGGCGCTCGGTGACGTGGTCGTCTCCGATGCTTGTGGCCAATGACGACGGGCCGGTGCTTGGCATCGGCAGCCCGGGCGGCGAACGGATTCCGATTATGCTCACGCAGGTGATTGCCGACTGGGCAGAGAACGATGCCAGCCTCGAGGAAGCTGTCGAAGCCCCGCGCTTTCATCTGGATGGTGACGAACTTGTGATGGAAGAGCTCCCTGAAACGGAGCAGCGCGAGGAGCTGCTTGCGATTGGGTACGAGGATATTCGTGAACAGCCGACGCCGCTCTACTTCGGGTCGATTCAGGCGTTGGCCCTGGACCAGGAGACCGGGGAGCTGTCCGGGGCCAGAGATCCGAGGCGGGAAGCAGACTGGCAGAGCAGTGCTTCGGAGTAAATACGGCCTGCCGGACTTCCGGCTCCTTCATTTATACCTGATTTCACCGCCCTTCAGGTTTTATCACAATCATTTCTGTTAATGATAAAAAAGGTATATATTTGTTAAAGAAAGGCGATTTTTCATCAATTCAAACCGCCAGTAAAAACGAAACAATCTAGGAGGCACCATATTGTATTTTAATGATTCAGTCAGGGACGACGAAAACAGGGCTCCTTTCCCCAAGTGCTTTCTTACCGGCTCGGCCTTCAAGGTGGTTGATGGTTCATCCGATATAGAAACGAAAGCGTATTGCGCCACCCAGCCGGCGGGAAAAGGGGTTCCCCAATCGGTCGCTTCCGGCGACCCCACCTCGTCTGGAATGATGCTTTGGACTAGAGTAGATCCTTCGTTAGAGGCAGGCGCCTTCGATACCGAGATCGGCGGAGAAGGCTTCGAGTGGCCGGACAAGCCGCACGCCAAAAACAACTCTTCTTTCGCGGACCTCATCGACCAGGGAAAGGCTGTGATGTTTCAGGTAAGCACCCATCCGGATTTTTCTTTCGTGGAATTAAGCGGATTTTCCCCAGTATGGAAGGACCATGACCATGTGGTCCGCATGGATTTGGATGGACTGCTGCACCCTAAGGAGACCTACTATTACCGTTTTATCACCAGGAGCGGCCTGGCGAGCAACGTTGGCAGATGCCGTACGCTTCCGCCGGAGGGCAGTGACTGCCCCGCAGCCACCATCGGCTATGTGTCCTGCCAGGATTACACGAGTGGCTATTTCAATGCACTCGCCCACCTGGCGGACGAGCAGATGGATTTCTTTTTGCACCTGGGGGATTACATCTACGAAGCCGCCGGAGAGGCCTCATACCAAACCGGCTTGGAAGCAAGGCAGATCACCCTTCCAAGCGGTGAAGACAAAGCGTTCACCCTGGAGGATTACCGCCACCTGTACAACGTGTACCGTACAGACCCCGATCTGCAAAAGCTGCATGAAAATCATGCCATGGTGGCCACCTGGGACGACCATGAATTTGCCAACGATGCCTACGCCCCGGCGGTGGCTCCGGATGACAGCCTGGAGCCTGATTTAAAGCGGCGCCATTCGGCGAACAGCGCCTGGCTGGAATATATGCCTTCGAGGGTATATGTGCCGTCCCGACCGTCATCCAGTAATGCCCTGAAGCTGTACCGGTCGATGACTATTGGCGACCTTGCTACGCTGTATATTACGGACGAGCGCGCCTGCCGGGATGCTCATCCCTGCGGCGAACAGGAGCTGGAGCGCTATTTCACCGATGGCTGCGAAAACATTCACAGCCCCGACCGGTCCATGCTCGGCAGGGAGCAGAAGGATTGGTTTCTCGGTGAATTGAAAAATTCCAGCAGCTTATGGAACATTTGGGCCAACCAGGTGCAGCTCACCCAGCTGAAATTTTTGGGCAGGTACATTAACCTTGACGCCTGGGACGGTTTTGCACATGAACGGCAGGCTATCGCCCGGACAGTCATGAATGAAGGCATCCAGAATTTCCTTGCGCTGACAGGCGATTTTCATAGCTTTGAAGCGTCTTATCTGCAGGAGGACTACAGCCGGGACGGTCATAAGTACGGCGTGGAGTTGATGGTGGGGTCTGTGACGTCGAGCAACCTGCACGAAATGGTGCAGAAAAACCTGAATAACCTGTTCGACCACACGAGCCCCCTGCCTCAAAACGCGACGCTCGAGATCTTTCGCACCTTTCTGCCGGACGCGTTAAGCAAACGCATCATTCCGACAGAGTTTCTGTTTAAAGAACTGCAGAATGCCATCAAAATTGAAAATCCGTGGATTGAATTATTCGACAGTACCTCCCACGGCTACGCCCTTTTGGAACTTTCGAAATCCAGGGCACTCTGGACAGCCTATGCTGTGGAAAGCATCGAGGAAAAGCAGGCGTCTAAATCCCTGCTGCTTCAATGCGAGATTCCGAACGGGGAAGCAGCAATTAACGTGAAGGAGAAGAACAGTCTTTTCGGTTAAGCAAGGGCCCGGTTCTGCGGATGAGGTAACCCAAGGCCGCCTGGAGTGAATAAAGCCTGCCCGACTTCCGACCCTTTATTTTCTGCCTGAGTTTCGTATATCCTCTATGAGGGTTCTTTGCCCTATCTTAGATCAGCATCCCAGTATAAGTTCCCTTTGCAGAAAGTAGGTTTTGTTATGACAACTCCCCAGGGCAGCACTCAGGGCCCACGCATAGACATACTCGATCAAATACGCGGCTTCGCCCTGTTTGCGATTTTTATCGTCAATATCTTCGGGCTGGCGTTAGCGGACCCGGCCAACCCAACCTGGCTGGGCAGCTCTATTCATACGACCGTCGCCATCGTATTCGAGGACAGCGCCCGGCCGCTGTTTGCGATGATGTTTGGCATCAGCCTCGTACTTATTTACAGCCGGCTGCACGCGAAGGGCACAAATCCCTACCCTACCCTTGTCCGGCGGCTCGTGATCCTGTTTTTCGTCGGAGGGCTGCACGGCTACTTTATATGGGCGGGTGACATTCTGCTTATGTACGCTTCCGCAGGACTTGTGCTGCTCACCTGTCTCCGGCTGCCAGCCAGCTGGCTGCTGGGACTAGCGTTTCTGTTCTGGCTCGGCTATTCCACCGGCATCGACCTTTTGAATGGCTATACCTCTTTTCAGATGAACCCGGAGCAGTGGATGAAGGACGCCCTGCCGACGAATCAAACGTATCCGACCGGCGTGGAATACCTGCTGATTGAATGGTCGACGATGATCGATCATCTCGGCTATTTCTTTTTTGGAATGTACGCGTACCGAAGCGGCATCTTTTCAAGAGCCTTGGACGATCGCGACCGTAAATGGCGGCTCGCCGTTCTCTTTCTCCTTGTAGGCCTTCTTGGAAAAGCCGCTCTGTACGCCGGAGCCGCCAATCCGCTGGTCGCTCATCTCGACGATGTGTACGCATTTTTGGTGAGCTTAGGGGTAGGCCTCGGGCTGCTGCTCACCGGCACGAGTCAAAGAAGCATTTCCATGTTTCTTATCCCGTTTACCGCCGTCGGGAAATTGACGTTCACTCATTACCTGCTTCAGTCAGTCATTTTCGTAAGCCTGTTCCGGGAGAGCGGCCGGACTTTTTTTAACGGCATGGGGGTTTGGGACCCGCCGGGCTACGTGTTCGCGTTATTCATCGGCATACTCGTGTTTGCCGCCCAGGTGCTCGCCAGCCCGCTATGGCTGAAATACTTTTACTACGGCCCGCTGGAGTGGATATGGCGGATCGGGACGCACATGAAATGGGTGCCGATGGTTCGGAAGCGGTCGTAAATGAGCGGAAAAACTAAGCGCATACTGATATGCTCCCTTTTAAGTAAGCCGGTGTACTACATCATCTATTTGCTTGGAAGGGAGTATTTTTCATAATTGCATGAATAAAAGCAGTTCACGGTTATATATTTGAATAGTTAAGAAAAGGGGTGCCACTTTGAACATCTTTCAAGCCTTAAGCATGGGAAACGGAAAATTAAATGAAGAGAATATGAGCGCTATGCTTGGATACTTATTGTCGCCAAATGAGCCTCACGGTTTAGGTGATGTTTTTCTTCAGAGCTTTCTTGAAGCTTTGAACGAGACAGAGGCTTTAAATGGACAGTTTGCGTACATACTGCAGCAGCCTTCTCTATCTGGAACGGAAGTTATTTTTGAAAGCCCCTATCAGCTGGACGAACGAAAGTTATTCATCGATTTGGATCTGCGATTTTATTTAGCTAATCCCGCTGCAGGTTCTCAGTCCGAATCAACAGAAATATACCGGGTATTAATCGAAAATAAAATCCGGCCGCAGGCAGCGACGAAGGATCAGTTCCGGCGCGAATACTTTGCGGTTCGCGAAGATCTTGAAGATCAAAACGAAACAGCGGTGACAATGATCTACTTAACCCCGGAAGCTTCTCGAGGTCCGCTCCAAGAAGCTTACGCGGCATTACGGGAAGAAGACATCGCTCCCCACCGCAAAGCCTGGTGCACCTGGACCGGAAACGAAGGATTCTCGATTGTTTCACTCATTCGGTTAATGCTGGAAAAAGAGGCACGGGGCGAAATCGAACCTATTTCAGAATACGTCCGTCATACGTTAAAAGCGTTTATCCGTCATATCCTGGACAGCCAGAAAGCTACAGCCAAACGCTCCAGAAATCCCGCTGAACCCGGGAGTCTGCGACAGGAGGTAACGGTCACTTCAGGAGGCACCAAATACCTTATCCAGCAGTACGACAGTGGAACAATTATCGTATACAATGCCAATCTGCAGGAAAAAGAAATAGCTAAGCCCGTTCTTCGTCAGATAAATCAGGAATTAAACTTAGGCGTGGAGCTGCATACCTCAGCAGGAAGAAAGAAGAACACACGGGAGCTTGGCCATGAGGTTTTAAAAAAGCTAAATGACACAAGTTCATTAGATTAAATTTGAACATACAAAAACCCCGACGCTTGCTGCGCCGGAGTCTCCGTTTTCACTTAAATTAAGCCGCTTTTTCTTCTTCGTTTTTCTTACCCTTGTTGCGGTTCCAGCTGAGCAGGAAGATGCCTGCGAGTATCGCGAGGATAATCAGCGAGTACAACCACTGGGACTGGACGAGCATGATCAGGTTGCCAAGTGCAAGGCCGATGACGCCGAAGTCAGCATCGCCAAACGTAGTGTTCTGGAAGCCAAGATCGCCGAGCAGCGGCAGAAGCAGTGCCGGCAGGAAGCTGATCATGACACCGTTCGCAACGGCGCCGACAATCGCTCCCACTCTTCCGCCGGTGGCGTTGCCGAAGACGCCGGCAGCCGCTCCGGTAAAGAAGTGAGGCACAAGCCCCGGCACGATAACGGCCAGGCCGAGCAGCGGCAGGATGAACATGCTGCCGAGGCCCGCGATAAAGCTGAACAAGAAGCCGATAATAACCGCGTTGTTTGCAAATGGGAAGACAGCCGGGGCATCGAGCGCCGGTTTCGCGTTCGGTACAATTTTATCCGCAATACCCTTAAATGCCGGTACGATTTCACCGAGCAGCATCCGCACCCCGGCGAGAATGATGTAAACCCCGGCTGCAAAGGTAAGGCCCTGCATGAGCGCGAAGATCAGGAAGTTCTGGCCTTCGCTCACCTCTGACTCAATAAACGCCGGCCCTGTGAACAACGCAACCACTACAAACAGGATAACCATCGTCAGCGACACGGATACGGTAGTGTCACGCAGGAACCCGAGCGACTTTGGCACCTTGATGTCTTCGGTGCTTTTGCTTTTGTCGCCGATCCGCTTTGCAAGAAAGCCGGAAACAAAATAACCAAAGGAGCCGAAGTGGCCGACCGCAATGTCGTCGGACTGCGTAATTTCACGCGTGTACGGCTGCAACATGGCCGGAAGCAGTACCATGAGCGACCCTAGGATGATGGAGCCAAGCGCTACCATCGGCACGCCCGTCATGCCGCCGGTCGTCAAAATAACCGCGATCATGCACGCCATAAACATAATATGATGCCCGGTCAGGAAAATGTAGCTAAACGGCGTAATTCTTGCCAAAATAATGTTGACGATCATACCAAACAGCATAATCATGGCCGTTTCCGCCCCAAACGCGTCCTGGGCAACCGCGACGATTGCCTCGTTGTTCGGAATGACCCCGTCGACGTTAAACGCCTGGTTGAACATGGCGCTGAACTGGTCGAGCGACCCGGTAATCACTGCTGCCCCTGCTCCTAAAATCACAAAGCCGAGTATTGTTTTGAGCGTCCCGGACACGACGTCCGACGCTGCCTTCCGTTGAATCAACAGGCCGATAAAGGCAAACAGTCCGACCAGAATTTCCGGTGTACCCAACAAGTCATTCATCAATAAGTCTACCATCACTCAACCTCCCCCTCTAACTTGCCTGATGCTTTACAGATTTTTTTCCAGGGCGTCCCGCAGCTCTTGCTTGTCGAGCAGGTTATTCAGAAGCGCAATGTTGCGCGTGCCGTCGTCGAGGTTGCCGAGAATGTCGGCGGAGCCAATGTACAGATCGGCGCTTTCCGTTTTGGCGGTCGTCAGATCCGTATGGGAGACGTCCGCCTCCTCGTTCATTTCCTTTAAAATGCTGTTTACGTTCATTTCCACCATCATCGAGCTTCCCAGTCCGTTACCGCATACGACTAAAATCTTTTTCATTTCTCTCACTCCTCGTTGTTATTGGGTTGAATACGTTTTGACCAGCTGCATGATCTCTTCCTTGGATGATGCGTTTAACAGCTTTTCCTTTGCCTCCGGCTCCGACAGCAGCTCGGTCAGCTGCGACAGCGCCTTTAAATGCGTTTCGTTATCAATTGCTGCGAGCACAATCACGACCGACGCCTGGTGCTTGGCCTCCTCCGAAAACTGGACCGGCTGCTGCAGGTGCAGCAGGCTCATGCCGAGCCTGTTGACGCCTGATTCGGGGCGCGCATGCGGAATCGCAATGTCCGGCGCAATGACCACATACGGGCCGAGCTCTTCAATGTTTTGGATCATCGCCTCGATGTAGGAGGCGTTCACGCTCTCGTTATCGGTAAGCGGAGTGGAAGCCTTGCGGATCGAGTCCTGCCAATCCGCCGCGAATTCTTCCATTAGGATCGTGTCTTCGTTGAGCAGTTCTTCTAGCATGGGTTTGGTTGTCTCCTTTACCTTTGAAATATCGCCCCTTAAGAAATGCCGGAGCTTGTCGGCCAGCTGCTCGCGTTCATGGATGGTCGCGTGCTGGCTGATCACATCCAGCAGCGCCTCTTCTTCAAAAGCACCGGGGCTGCTTTCGGCGAACACCTCTTTTAATCTGGCGTGCACGGCGTCCCGCTCCTCATTGGTTAAAAACGGCGGGAGCAGAATCACCGGTGTATCGGTTTCCGGTACGGGAATCGTGGTAAAGATAATGTCCACGTGCCGGTCCATTGCCTCATATTCCTGCCGGGACAGTATGTCCTCCACCATCAGCTCCGGAAGCAGTGCTTCGAGCTGCGAACGCAGCAGCGCGGACGCCGCGATCCCGTTTTCGCAGATGACAACGGCGGTATACTTTTTGTTCGTCTGAACGCCGTCCCGGTGCAGCCAGCCCCCGAAATGCATCGCAATGTAGGCGGCTTCCTCTTCGGGTACGGGCTTGCCCAGGTAGGACTCCAGATGGGTGATCGACCGCCGGGTCAGATGCAGGATCTCGGGATAGTCCCTCTGCACCTCCGCCACGTAGTCGTTTGCAATCGGCATGTCGTACTTCATCCGGTAATAGGCGGGCTTTAAATGCGCCAGCAGGTTGTCCTCAAGCTGCCTTCGTTCGTCAAACACGAGGCAGCCGACCACCTGAAAGTCGTTGACTATTTTCGTGATAATCATACGCAGCTGATGTTCTTCCTCCGTTTTGGACTGCTGGGCTGTTTCCCGCTGAACCCGGGAGCCGAGCAGGTGCATGGCGAAATAATAAACATCTTCTTCCGCTAGGACGACCAGCCCGCTTTCCCGCAGGCTGCGCTGGATTTCCCGGGCCGCCTGGTACGCCTTCGTCTGCCGGATGATTTCCTTTTCCTCCTCGTCGATATCGACAGCCGGGGCGCTTCCGGACTGCTGCGCGGAGAGGAGCAGCTGCAGCACTAGAGAGCGGACGCTGTCGTTACTGTACTGTACTTCAAGCATTGCCTCGACACGCCGAATTTCGCGTTCGATCAGGTCATACAGCTGATCCTCCTGGGGCAGCGCCTCCGGCGAGAGCATCTGCTGCGCTTTTTCTTCCATCCGCTCGGAGAAGCGCTCCGAGAAGATATCTTTAATGATCGTGTTTAACAGCTGCTGCTTGTCCTCCCGGCTCCCTTCAAGATAATAGCCGGTGTGCTTTTCGTTTTTAATGCGGATGCGTTTTGGCTCCAGCCATTCTGCGGCTTTTTTCATGTCGCGGAACAGCGAGCCGCGGCTCACGTTGATCCAGTCAAGCAGCGTGTTCGTCCGAACGTTTGCTTTCGCCACCAGGAGATGCAGCACGATCAGGTAGATGCGCTCCCGCTGGTCAAACCGGTAGTCCCAGTCATTGTCGATGTGAGTAACATCCTGTAGCTTTCGCTTCGTTTCCGGGTCCAGGTAGATGCCCCTGCCGTAGAGCCGCTGGGTGCGTGTCAGCCTGTTTTCCTCGAGCCAGTCGTCAATCTGCTGAAGGTCGTAATAGATGGTGCGCTGTGAGATGCCGAACTGCTTCGTTAACCGGTCCATTTCCACAATCGTGTCCGCCTGCAGCACATAATTTAATATCGCCGTCCGGCGCTGATCCAGGACGATGATGATTCACCTCCCGCCTCTCTGTTTCAAATTGCAAAATGTATTTGCTCATCACTAGTGAATACCGTTACTATAATACAACCACCGCAACTATGTAAGGGCTTTCTACGTTCCAAATTTGTAGAATAGGAATTTGCAAAATGATACTTTGTTTTGAGTTTAAGATGTTTATTTACTTATATGTAAATGATTAAATTGAAATCAAATATATGTATTAAAATATATTTGGTAGTTTATAAATTAATTAGCGAACTAAGCAAAAAAGTTGAAAGAGTCGCATTTAAAATGGACAATATAGCCGGCTAAAAACATACAAAATCGTCGCCTTAAATTTCGACAAGCTTCATAATTAAATTGAATCCATACGGGAGGAGATTTAGTTCATGAAGCTGGAGGGAGAGCGACGAAAAGTGAAAGAATACCTGGAACGTGGGATGTCCCATACGGACATTGCACAGATGTTGGGGATGCATCGACATACGGTGAAATCTCTAAGTGAAAGAGAAAGAAATCATGTACAAAAACGCACGAAGAAAGGGTCAAAATTAGATCCCTATAAAGAGTACCTATTAAGGCGAGTACTTGAAGACCATGTATTTAATTGTGAAAAGCTTTATCAAGAAATTCGAAAACAGGGATATTCAGGCGGAAAAACGATCCTTAAAGAATTTGTACAGCCATATCGCAAGGCCTTTAAAGAAAGTCATACCAGACGGTATGAGACTGAACCAGGAGAGCAAATACAGGTGGACTGGAAAGAAGCTGGCCTTTATCAAGTTGATGGAGATATTATACCGTTAATGATATTTGTGGCTACTTTGTCTTATTCACGGATGAGTTATGTTTGTTTTGCGGAAAGGCAGGACCGAGAGCATCTGCTTCACTGTCTAGTTAATGCCTTCGAATACTTTGGAGGTGTTCCGGAAAAGGTTCTGTTCGACAATATGAAGACGATAATAAACCGAAGAAGTGGTTCTGAAGTTGAGTGGAATGAAAAGTTTTTAGACTTCGTCGATTATTATGGATTTACACCAAAGGTCCACCGACCTTATCGGCCTCAGACCAAAGGAAAAGTGGAACGGTTCATAGGGTATATGAATGGCTGGTTAGAGACGTCCTCAGTTCAATCATTACAGGAATTGAATCGTACACTAATGAGATGGGTCGAAGAAAGAGCGAATCAGCGTGTCCACTCTACAACAGAACGAAAGCCTGTGGAACTTTGGATGAAAGAATCTCTCGATTCTCTTCCAACAAGGTATGAAGTGAGTTATCTAACCTATCGAAAGATAGGAAAAGACGGCGTCATGAATTATCACGCTCGAAAAATTCTCATGAACTCCCCTTATGCGGGGCAGGAAGTTATGATTAAGGAAACGCTTGATGGAAAGATTACTGTTTATCATCGCGGGGAAGCCATTTTAACTTATACAAAGGATGATAAGATCCTTCCACTCTCCGAACAGATAAGAAAAAAGCAGCGTTCAAAGGCTGGCACCTTCCACGCTGCATCAGATATAGAGGTCGCTGTTCGCCCACTAAGCGTCTACGACCAAATTCTTCGAGAGGGAGAGTGAAAATGATGAATCAAGTTATTGATACATACTGTGATTCACTTAAATTATCCACCATTCAGTCAGAGTGGCGTACCCTCACGGAAGAAGCTTCTAAAGATAATATACCATATCACGTCTTTCTTGAGCGACTATTGGAATTGGAAAATCAAGCGCGAATAGAGCGAAGTAGACAAACTCTACTTAAGCTCTCTCGCTTACCTTTTAAGAAAACTTTAGATGCGTTTGACTTCCAACGTATTAGTGGTGTGTCCAGAAGGGACATCGAAGAATACATGAATCTCAGCTTTATCGAACAAAATCAGAATTTAATTTTCCTTGGGCCTCCTGGAGTTGGAAAGACACACCTTGCGGTTTCAATTGCCCTCGAGGCAATCAGTAAAGGATTGAAGACATATTTCATGACAGCACAGGAGCTCGTTACGTCACTAGAGACAGCAGATGCCCAAGGAAAATTGGATAAGAAAATGAGGGGGATCGCTAAGCCCTCCCTCCTGATTATCGATGAAATGGGATACTTAAATCTATCTGATAACGGAGGTCATTACTTATTTCAAGTGATCAGCCGTCGATATGAGAATAGCTCTATTATTCTAACGTCGAACAAGACGTTCAGCCAGTGGGGAGAAGTGTTGGGAGACGGGATTATTGCGACAGCAATATTGGATCGACTGCTTCACCATTCAAGAGTATTCTCAATTGACGGTCCAAGCTTCCGAATGAAAAACAAGTCTGCCGAATAAGGCGGCAGACTTGTATAATTTTAACCCGACGATTTTGTATATAATTAAACGTCCTTGACAAAAAGCAGCCCTACTCTGTAATATAGAGCGAGCTGTTGGCAGATTATTAATAATTGGATTAAAAAATATTATTAAATAAGAGATTTAAAAATTTTTAAATGCTCAATGAAGGTCTAAATATATTTTCTTTATGATAAGCAATTGCTTCTTCAGATGGCCTTAAATCTGTTCTTTCAGGTAGATATATTTTTTTATTTTCAAGCATCCGGTAATTATTAGAGTGTAGAATTTCACTTGTTTTGATTGAATAATCTTCATTTATTGTAAATAGCCCATGATCAAATAATCGATGCAAATCTGCCCTAAGTACAATCCCATTTTGAATGTTGTTACTATCCATATTGATATATGGTTGGATATGGGCAGCTTCTAGCACTTCTCTTGTCGACTCGTTTGTGACAGAACACTGATGCCGATATATCTCCATCAATTGTTGGCGAAAAGCACTTTGTTCGTTTCTCACTTTTTGTTTTTTTAATTCATAGGCGGCCATTGTTTCATTAACAAGTTCGAACCTTCTAGACATTTCAGTGGTTTTTCTTTCTTCTAACGTTTTCAAGATATATTCTGATTCTTCAACGTACTTGTATTTCACAATATTTTTACTGAAATCAATTTTTAAATCTTTCAAATCTACCAATGAATTTTCATCAAAAAAATAGACATTTTTTAATACAATGCATCCAATATAGTGTTGATAATCCTCTTTACCAATCCGTTTGCTTGTATTTTTACTAACGTATTTGTTGGCTCGCATCATTAATTCATTTAACGAATTAACACCATTGCCTTTTCCAAACCTATACCATGCTTCTAATACTTGCATATTGGCGTAGTAGGAAAAGCGCCCGTAGCCACACACCTTACGATAAGGAGCTTTTAACAGAAAGAGAAACAAGTCGCCTTCTTTTAAACTTTTAGGATTCCATGGAGTAGGCGTCCAAAAATTCACTTCATATGGTACCGGCTGACTACTTAATTCAAAATACCAATTATGATCTGTGTTGGCTATGACACTCATTGCATCGCCTCTATTCAAATATAATTATTCCCATTGAAAATAAAAATTTAAATGTTTTTAGTCTAAGAATGTTTACAATTTTGTTCGAAACACAAGAATATTTATACTTTATAATCTTTCATACATATTATTGTAGAAATAATTTTTACAAAGTTCTTTATGAAGCAAATAAAGAAAACGAATTCTAACAATTTTTTGCTTTTCACAAAAAGATATTTCATTGGAACTTACTTGAATTTAATATAGTACTTATTTAATTAAAAGGATTATTTTCTTTTTGTAAGCTATCCACAAAATGTGCTAATTGTCTTTGTAATTGAGACTTTTCGTTATAAGCTATAGTTAAGGTATTGTCTTCATTTTCTTTTATATAATCTTTGAAAACCTCTTCAATTAATATATCCATACCTTTATTCGCGTAATTTTCAGCTATACTATACATCTCTTCAGGATTATTTAAAATATTTAAATTGTTTTCATTTGTGCTTTTTATTGCTATCGCTTTAATAACAGTTTGCTGATAATCGTCTAAAGCATCCGACCACATTAACTGTTCTTTATTTTGAAAGCTTTTTTGTTCACCACTTTTAAAACCAATTGTAGTAGCTAGAACAAATAATCCTTTATTGTCTTTAAATATTCTAGGACTAGAAGATTTTTGTGCTCTTAATTCTCTATAAATATCAATGTATTTTTTTCTGACATATACTCTATGCCCTTGGCTCATTGATTATTCACTCCTATACCTCTGTTTTTAAAGCAAAAAATTCTTCTGCTAACATTTCTTTAATTTTAGTTTCTGCTTCTGACTTAGATTCAAGTACGTAGAATTTATCCCACTTTCCTGTTTGCTTTAAAAATTTTGCTTCCTCCTCTTTTCTAAATTCTGAACCAGTTACTAATAATATCCATTGAGGCGTTATTTCTGGAATATATTTCACTAGATTATATCGATGTTCAGGTGACAAACGTCCAAATGGAGTATCCATAAACAGAGGGATTTCAAGCATAGATTCTCCTCCAGCTACTTCGGCAAGTGCAGTAATGAAGGAAAGAGAAATTATCTGTCTCTGTCCCGCAGATATATTTGCAAGAAATGGCCGCCCATTCCAATCCAACACATCCAATGTATAGTCATCATTTACCACGATTTTTTTAAGATTTTTAGATCCGCTAATGTCAATTAAATTCTTAAATATATTATTAGCTCTTTCTTCTAGTTCATTTTTAACTTCAACTATGAAATTATTAATGATAGCTATTAAAGCTTGTGAGCTTTTCTCAATGAGTTTTTCTTTTTCTTTTAATTGCTTTTGAAGCTCATCTTCTACTGAAAGACTCTTATATTTTTTTATTAATCTTTTCTCTTCATCATTTAGTTCTGTAATTCGCTCTTCAATAAACTTACTTTCTTCTTTTAACTTACCTATTTTTTCGCTTAATTTATCTCTATATTGAATATCAAGTTTCTGTTTATCTTCTGGAACTTCTTCTACTTGTTTTTTGTAACGTTCCAGTTCGTAGGTATTAATATCAATTTGCTCTTCGAGATCTGAGACGTTTTTTAAAAGTATAGAGATTGTATTTTCATGATGCCTGATATGCTCAATGGTACTTCGCAAGTCGCCGAAGAACTTCATAACATTTCTTTCAGTTGTTTGTCCTTCAGAACTTTTTTTCCACTCAATTAAATTCTCATATTCTTTAGAATCAATTTTTATTTCTCTCCCACAGATACAAATAAATTCATTCAACAGAGTTTCGATTAACGCATTTTTTAAGTCTTCTGGAATATCTTCTTTTATTTTGTTGTCTTCTAGATCAACAATTAATTCTCCAATCAAATCTTTAGCAAGTAACACACTAATTGTTGGAGTAATATTAACTAATTCTTCCTGGTAATCATCAAGGGCACTATTTAATTTCTCTAATCTTTCTTCTGTTTCAATGATTTTATCCAAGGTAGGCTTTTGAGAATCCAAATCTTTTAATGTCGCATCTACATCTTCTTTTTCCTTAGATGCTGTCGCTATTTCTTCTTGTAGTTGCTGTTTGTTTTCTTTTGCTTCGTCTATTCTCATAGCAATGTTTTCACGGTCTTTAATGTTTTTTAACATATCGCCTGTAGAAATTTTCTTCAAGTCTTTAGTTACTGTTTTTTTGTTTTCTTCAAAAGCTTCTTTTAAAAGAAATAAATCATCAATTTTAAGTAAGTTTTTAATTCCTAATTGAATGTTTTCTCTTTGTTTTTTTGAAGCTTTAGTTAGAGATTCAATCCGTTCTCCATCAAATAAAAAATAATTTTTCACTCGTTCATCAAGGATGTTATTAATAATTTCTTTTATATCTTCTTCTTCATTCTCATTTAAGTTATTTGCATTCCCATTTTTTTTAATTATAGTTAGTTTTACGCTGGGCGAATCTTCATAAATGAATCCATTTTTATCTTTAATAGCTTGAAAATATCTTTCAAGCTCGTAATATTCGTGCTCATGGAAAAAAGAAATATTTACTTTTACTTCTATACCTTTATTTTCTCTTGAAGCTTCTTCAAGAGCTTTTGTATTTGCTAAATATATTGTAGAGTTTTTATTATTTTCATAATCATCTTGTTCTAAGGAAAGATCTCCATAGAAACCAAATAAAATCGAGCGATAAAGAGTAGTTTTACCTCTACCGTTTTCTCCAAATATAACTGTTACGTTTTCAAAATCTTTTTCATCACTTCCTGCAAATTCTATACTTTGTTTCCCATAATACTGTTTGAAATTTGTCATACTAATTTGATGTAACCTCATTTTATTTTTTCTCCTTTATCATATTTTCAATGTCTCTTGATAAGCGGTTTGTTACACGAGTCAACTGACCTCTATTTGTATACGTTAATCCTTTACTAATTAATTCTTGTACTTCTGGATCGTATTTTTGTAATTCTTTAGCAATTTTGTCTTTTATAATCCTAGCTTCCTCCATTTAATTTTTCACTTCCTCTTTAATCATTTGTTTATACGTATCCCAAGGTTTAAGATCTATGAGATGACGCAACCCGTATTTGTTTAACATAGGCATTATCACTCTTCTCGCTTCGAATTCATTAAGAGCATCATCCGCAAATTCAGCAAACCTAGGCATTTCTCTTTTTAACAAACTTACTGCATTGGCCTCTTCTATAAATCTTTCAGGAGGACCCACATAGAAATCATGTATAATTGCTTCTTTTTTACTTGGATAATTTCTTAATATACGCCCTCTCCTTTGAACAAATTCCCTTGGATTAGTCGTACTAGATAAAAAGTAAGCTTCTTTAGTTGCTGGAATATTAACTCCCTCATCAAGACATTTTATGGCCACTAAGATTTGAATATCTCCTCGAGCAAATTGATTTAATAACTCTCCCCTTTTTTTATTATTCACCGAATAAATAAACTCATGAGAACGTAAACCTAATTCTCCTAAGATCTTCACAATTTCTCCTGTTTTTCCCGGGGCGCAGTAGACTAAAATGTGTGACATATTTTTTGAGCCTTCATTTTGAATTCTTTCCTTGAATCTCTTTTTAAATAAAAGCAGTTTATTTTCAGCATTACTAACAATTCTGGATCTTTTTATTAAATACTTTTGTTTTTGTTCGTTTTTTTCATCTAATGTTAATTCTTTATTATTTTGTATATTTATAATTTTAGATGTGAATTGGTTATAAATTTCAAATTCTTTTTCAGTAAGAGTAACTAGGTAAGGGAAAAAACGATAAGGTGTTAAAAATCTTTGAGCAACTGCTTCACCAATAGAAAAGTTTATTACTGAGGTCTTAAAATAACCTCTCAACTTTTGACTTCCTATATCATCAAACCAACGGTCAGGGGTAGCCGAGAGGCCTAACCTATATTCAAATTTTTCATTTAGTAGGTTACTATTCTTTTTAGAACCCAAGTAATGGGCTTCATCAGCAATATATAATATCGGAGGTATTATTTTATTTATTAGACTCAAGAAGTTTTCGGAAGAACCTGTAGTATGAGTAGTTATGATACAGAGGTTTTTTTTGAAATTTTTGTTTAAATCTAAAATCTTTGCTCGCAACTCAGATTTCCATAATGAAGAATTTCCATGACATAAAAGGGGTATAAACCCGAATTGTTTAACTTCGTCTGCCCACTGCTCGACTAAATGAATAAATGGCACAGAAATTAATACCGCGGAGTGCTCTTCTTTGTTAACTACCTTTATAGCTGCCGCCAATGAAGTTATAGTTTTGCCAGTGCCAGTGGCCATTTCAAATAAACCCTTGCAATTATTTTTAAACCAATTGTCTATAGCTTCTTCTTGAAAATGATATAAAGACAACTTTTCAGGAATTCTATAACTAGTTGATTTATTTTCAAAAGGGTTTTTGTAAGGACGTTCAGTAATAAATTTTAATTTGGATATATCTTCTTTTATTGCATCAGGTAATTCGTAGATGTCGTAAAATGAAGACGATTTCAAAAAAGAAGTATCAAATCTATTTTCATGTTCTTCAACAAATTCTTCTTGACCAATTATCCATGATCGAAATACAGAAACACTCTCTCCATTGAAGGTAGCCTGCTTTGAGTCATTCAATGAACCGTGAACCGCTACTTTGTTTCCAAAACTATCTTCAAAAACAGCAAATTTGTCATGAAAATTTCCACGTTTATTTTTAGGCACTACTATTTTAATATCTAAAATATTATCAGCAATTAACCACGCTAAGAGTGTTAATTTTGAACTTTTCATAGATTGCTTCATTTCTTCAATTTGTGTGTTTAAAGTATCGTATAATAACTGGCTTTCCTTAGCCTTACTTCCTAATTTAAATGCATGCCAATCCTTTTCTTCAAGGTGTGGAGAAGTAACTAGAACAATTTTTCCATTTTTTTCAGCCAGGGATAATAGCCCCTCAGCACAAATTTCTAACCAAGAAGAAGTAAAGTACCCCACTCCCCTTTTATAAGTTATAGCGGAATCCAATAACGGATTAAATAGAGAGTTAAAAATATCTTCACTTGCACTGTCATATATATTTTTAAGATTTAATTTTTTGAAATTCATTTTCCCCCACCAATTCTTTTAAAATTAGCTCGTCATTAATTTTCACATAATCAAGTTCTTTTTTATTATCAGATATAAAAGTCTCGGGTATAACTTGCCCGCATAAATCTAATGAATAAAGAAGCTTGCTAAGTTCTGGTATTTTCACATATCCATTAAATTTATTTCTTATCAGGTAAGAAATAAACTCGTGTTCATCTTTAACCATTCCATGTGCTTTTATAGTTGAAATAAGAAGGGCTTTCTTTTTCCCTAATAATTTAAAATTACTAGAAAGTTCAACAAAAGTTCCTATAAGTTCAAATGACCAATGAAAACTTGTGTCGAGGCTTGGCAGTTTTTTAACTAAATTTTGATTATTCAAAATATCTTTTTCAATATGAATAAAACGGGCATCAAAATTTAAAATAAAAGCCTCTAAAACTTCTTCAAATTGAATTTGTTTATCAGCATTCCAACCTATTAAGTCAATATGAGCATACTCACTGGGGAAAATTTGTACTATACTATTTTTATTTTTGGAAAAGGCAGAATAAAAAGAACTTTCCTTCCAACCTCTATTTATTACAAATTCCTTATAAAGTTCTTCTCTTGTCAAACAATCATTCTGTTCTATGAAATATTTTTCAAATTGACCAGAAGAAGAAAGTTGTTCAATTTTATACTCCCCCATCGGATTAACCAATGGATAACGGTGAAAAACAAAATGCTTAGAGAAAAATTTTTCCATTATATGGTACAAAATCCTGCTATCTTTAATACCCATTTGTAGAAAAGTTGATTTTCTTTCGTTGAATAAGGCTTCTACTGAATAACTTCTTTGCAATTGCTTCATTTTAATATCAGCATATTTTAATATTTTTTGTAGCAAATCATCGTTCATTTTTAAACTATTTAAATGAATATAACCGTTATTTGTTTTTATAATTAGGCTTGAAACCGAAATATTTTGTTCAAGCATAGTTTCTGTCCAACCTAATTGTTTAGTGAAGTATTGAGTGAGCTCTTCTTTATTAACTTCTTTTTTCTTTTGTGCCAAAAATTTTTCAATTACTTTCTTTTTAGACCTTTGGCCAAAACCTGAAATTGCTATTGTAGGAGAACGGTAGTAATCAAAAGAATTAGGATAATAAATTTTTAACAAAGAGAATAAAGCGTGTTCATTATCGATACCTAAACTTAAAAGATCTTCTTGAAAAAAATTAAAAGCAGCACTAGTATTTATTTGTTCTATATCTTTAGTCAATTGAGAACGCAACCATTTTTTAATAGGCTTTAAAGTGATTGTATTAATATCTGGATTAATGGCTGAAATGTGCTTAAAAAAACCTATTCTCCACAGTACTATTATATTGTCTTCTCTAGTAAGATTAGATATTATACTTCTTTGATTATCTCCATTAAATTTTTCAGGATAATAGTTGTTTAACCTTTCTCGGAAGAGTTCAAAATCTTTGTAAACATTAAGTCCTTCAGCAAATTCTTTTTTAAAAACTATTTGACACAAACGACTTTTTGTAAATTTGTGTTTGTATTGGTAATTAACCCCATCATTTGATGCAAGAAATGCATTTTCTATTAAATCATTTATACAGTTTTCAAGTTTAATTTCTTCAAGTTTTATATTAAAAAAATTTTTAACGTAGTATTCTAAATCTTCTTTAGTAAATTCATGATAATCGTCCTTCCCTATAGTAATAGAATGATAAAATTCATCCAGAGAATTCACTAAAAAAGAATGTTCGTAAGCACTAATATATTTTTTTTCCACCGATATCTCTAGTGGTAATAGTTTAAATAATCCAAGTATATAATGAGCATCGTAAGAATTAATTTCAGGGAAAACGTCTTGAATATGAATAAAAGAAACTTTATCAATATATACATATAATTCGTCAAAAAATTTTTTGTATCGTTTATAGATTAAATCCACTGTTTTTTTTGTTATTTGACGTACTCTTTCTCTTGTGATTCCAAGTTCATTTCCAATACGTTCGAGTGTATTATTTTCAAGACGAATTTTTAATATTTCAGCTTCTCTTTCGTTTACAAATACTGGTGCCTTATTATTTTGTAAATCAGATATAAAAGTTAAAAACATATTTTTAACTTGCTCACTGGAAAAGATTTGAAATATATTCAGCCAAAAATTTTCTTTCTCTTTCTTTTTTAACTTTAGCACATTAAAAAAATCATCAAGTTCAGAAGGTAGTTCCCCTAAAGTTTTAATTTCAAATTCATTTAATAAATTAACAATTTCGCTGCTAAATTTCATGTCTTTTATTGAATATTGATAAATTTTTTCTGGTATATATATTGTTTCACTTTTGTAAGTAACTTTTCCTATTTCTTTAATCATCATCTTAGTCACTATTTTTTTACGATTTTCAATAAGACTTTTCTTTTCGCATAAAGGGTTCAAAAAAAATTTTTCTACAGATTTCACTCCTATATAAGGAAGCTTAGTTAGAAAGTCTATATTTTTAGGTAAATCCTTAACATATTTGTAATTGTATTTCTTAGTTAAGTTATCTAATAATTTAGAGGCTGGAAAATAATTTTCATCTAATCTATAATCACCTTTCCTCTTATTTATACAATAGAGTTCATTATTAAAAACAAATTCTAAGGTTTCTTCAGCATTAACCTTATTTAGTGTTTCATTTAAATAATTGTGATCTTTTAAAGAAGTGCTAAGATCGTTAGTAGAAATAAAAGAAAAACCATCTTCTATTAATAACTTTTTTAATATTTCCTCTTTTATATTCGCGTTGACTAAGTTGGATAAAGGAATCAAATCTAAATCAGATTTTTTATTTATTCCATATGGCTCTAAATATAACTTTAAAAAAGCATATCTGTTCTCAAAATCTAATGGTGCGTCATTTGTTTTTAATTGAATTAGAGTTATATTTTTGGATTCATTATTAAAATTAAAACGATTTAATTTCCCATAAAATCCCACTCCATGAAATGCTAAAATTTTTATCAAAGGCCAAAAATATTCAAAATCTTCAGAATAAACTTTTTT
Organism: Marinococcus halophilus; assembly: GCF_900166605.1. Classification (NCBI taxonomy): domain Bacteria; kingdom Bacillati; phylum Bacillota; class Bacilli; order Caryophanales; family Bacillaceae; genus Marinococcus; species Marinococcus halophilus. The sequence continues at coordinate 1,286,847 of NZ_FVZD01000006.1, read as the reverse complement.
TAATTCATTTTCAGTAATTGCATTAAACGACTTCCAGTTATATTTATTGCTCAGCATGTCTATTACGGGTGACTGTCTACAAGGAAGTAACTTTCTAGATAGGAATTCGGGTATTATTATAGACACTTTAACTCCCCCTATTTGAATTAAAATATAATATTATGACTCAACCCATATTGGTAATATATTGTTTGTTAACATTAAAGTGAATCAATAACCATTCTTAAGAACTATTGTCTTGAAACTTTTGATTTATAAAGCATACGTTTGTCATAATTTCTAGAATTATAAATAAAATTATGCATTTTGAGCATAAATTTATTTTCGATCACTATATTTTTCTTACTAAGGGATTAATTTCTATAAGTTTTAAATTGCATTTTATTGAAAAGAATAATGGAGGTACTTACACCTAAGACTTAAATATTATTAATTTGATTTTATCAAATTATTCCTTTTTAGGTAACTAATATTTTGACACTGAGTACAATTGTCAAGGACGTTTAATTATATACAAAATCGTCGGGTTAAAATTATACAAGTCTGCCGCCTTATTCGGCAGACTTGTTTTTCATTCGGAAGCTTGGACCGTCAATTGAGAATACTCTTGAATGGTGAAGCAGTCGATCCAATATTGCTGTCGCAATAATCCCGTCTCCCAACACTTCTCCCCACTGGCTGAACGTCTTGTTCGACGTTAGAATAATAGAGCTATTCTCATATCGACGGCTGATCACTTGAAATAAGTAATGACCTCCGTTATCAGATAGATTTAAGTATCCCATTTCATCGATAATCAGGAGGGAGGGCTTAGCGATCCCCCTCATTTTCTTATCCAATTTTCCTTGGGCATCTGCTGTCTCTAGTGACGTAACGAGCTCCTGTGCTGTCATGAAATATGTCTTCAATCCTTTACTGATTGCCTCGAGGGCAATTGAAACCGCAAGGTGTGTCTTTCCAACTCCAGGAGGCCCAAGGAAAATTAAATTCTGATTTTGTTCGATAAAGCTGAGATTCATGTATTCTTCGATGTCCCTTCTGGACACACCACTAATACGTTGGAAGTCAAACGCATCTAAAGTTTTCTTAAAAGGTAAGCGAGAGAGCTTAAGTAGAGTTTGTCTACTTCGCTCTATTCGCGCTTGATTTTCCAATTCCAATAGTCGCTCAAGAAAGACGTGATATGGTATATTATCTTTAGAAGCTTCTTCCGTGAGGGTACGCCACTCTGACTGAATGGTGGATAATTTAAGTGAATCACAGTATGTATCAATAACTTGATTCATCATTTTCACTCTCCCTCTCGAAGAATTTGGTCGTAGACGCTTAGTGGGCGAACAGCGACCTCTATATCTGATGCAGCGTGGAAGGTGCCAGCCTTTGAACGCTGCTTTTTTCTTATCTGTTCGGAGAGTGGAAGGATCTTATCATCCTTTGTATAAGTTAAAATGGCTTCCCCGCGATGATAAACAGTAATCTTTCCATCAAGCGTTTCCTTAATCATAACTTCCTGCCCCGCATAAGGGGAGTTCATGAGAATTTTTCGAGCGTGATAATTCATGACGCCGTCTTTTCCTATCTTTCGATAGGTTAGATAACTCACTTCATACCTTGTTGGAAGAGAATCGAGAGATTCTTTCATCCAAAGTTCCACAGGCTTTCGTTCTGTTGTAGAGTGGACACGCTGATTCGCTCTTTCTTCGACCCATCTCATTAGTGTACGATTCAATTCCTGTAATGATTGAACTGAGGACGTCTCTAACCAGCCATTCATATACCCTATGAACCGTTCCACTTTTCCTTTGGTCTGAGGCCGATAAGGTCGGTGGACCTTTGGTGTAAATCCATAATAATCGACGAAGTCTAAAAACTTTTCATTCCACTCAACTTCAGAACCACTTCTTCGGTTTATTATCGTCTTCATATTGTCGAACAGAACCTTTTCCGGAACACCTCCAAAGTATTCGAAGGCATTAACTAGACAGTGAAGCAGATGCTCTCGGTCCTGCCTTTCCGCAAAACAAACATAACTCATCCGTGAATAAGACAAAGTAGCCACAAATATCATTAACGGTATAATATCTCCATCAACTTGATAAAGGCCAGCTTCTTTCCAGTCCACCTGTATTTGCTCTCCTGGTTCAGTCTCATACCGTCTGGTATGACTTTCTTTAAAGGCCTTGCGATATGGCTGTACAAATTCTTTAAGGATCGTTTTTCCGCCTGAATATCCCTGTTTTCGAATTTCTTGATAAAGCTTTTCACAATTAAATACATGGTCTTCAAGTACTCGCCTTAATAGGTACTCTTTATAGGGATCTAATTTTGACCCTTTCTTCGTGCGTTTTTGTACATGATTTCTTTCTCTTTCACTTAGAGATTTCACCGTATGTCGATGCATCCCCAACATCTGTGCAATGTCCGTATGGGACATCCCACGTTCCAGGTATTCTTTCACTTTTCGTCGCTCTCCCTCCAGCTTCATGAACTAAATCTCCTCCCGTATGGATTCAATTTAATTATGAAGCTTGTCGAAATTTAAGGCGACGATTTTGTATGTTTTTAGCCGGCTATATTGTCCATTTTAAATGCGACTCTTTCAACAATACTTTAGAAACAACATTACTATATTGGGAATTACATTTTTCTCACAAACTTTGCTTCAACTTGTAGTTCTTTTGCTTTATAGATTTATAAACAATATATTTTACTCAAAACAAAAACAGCATCCCAATCGATGATTTAGCCATGATTAGCTTGGCGAAAACACCCAACAAAAGGGATCCTGTTAGTCATAATTAATTACACTTATCTTTAAAATTTATTTTAAACTTACCGATTAACTCTAACTTTTATTGTTTGTGAGACTTTCATTAACAAGCTGCCAGAAGGCTTTATCTTCCATTAATTCATATTTATTATCTGACACGGATGTAACGATACTTTGATGTTTATTTAGACTTCTGATTTTATTAGAGATTTGTTCAATCTCTTTTTGACTTTCAGTATTAAAAACACTTTGAACTTCTTTTTTCTTAAGTTCTGAAACTCGATGAACAATCCAAGTTAATATATATTGAGAATAATCATTGTCGGATGTAGCGAAATGGCTCATAAATTGTGTAGATAAAATCGTACCAACTCCGAACTCGCGTCCTTCCTTCATAATTTTTTTTAATGCCTGAAAATCTTTACTTAGAAAATTATCGGCTTCATCTACTAATATCATTTTAGTTATTTCACGAAAATCACCATCGATGACACTATGCCCCTTGGTTAACATTTGTGAATAAAAGCTATCTAAAGTTATCCCTACTATTAAGTTTTGAATGCTAGGATCATAACCGGCTAGATTAATTACTGTGACGCCATCTATCATGTCAAATAAAGATATAGTTTCATCATTATAAGGAGAAAATAACTCAAAATCATCTATTTGTTTCAAAGCAGCATATAAACTATCTTCTTTGGCCTCTTCATGCTCATTAAATTTTCTATAAACATCGTGAAGTGTAGGGGCAGTTATTTTCCATGTATTTTTATTAGCTTTATTTATACCTCTAGATTCATAAGCTTCCAATATAAGATCACTTAAAAACTGCTTTTGTTTTACTCCTAGATTAAAAGAATTGGCTATTGTTTCTTTTATAGTGTTGGCAGTGTGCAATGGTAATAGTGGTTTAAAACTGTTTCCCTGATACAAAGTCAAAGGATTAAAGGGCAAATGATAAGGGTCGTAAATTTTAGCATTGGTAGCTTTTACAAAATCCTCTTTAACGTAATCACCTTTATAATCAAAAATTAATATTCCTATAGGAGTCTTATTGACATTCAAATCAGTATTGTCGTGAATTTGCTTCACTAATGATTTCGTAAATTGGGTTTTTCCAGTACCCATAGTTCCTATGATTCCAGTATTAGTATGCATAATTTTGCTTGTAGTAGTAGGATACCAATATAAAGATTTTCTATTGTTTAATGATTCACCAAATAATATATTCATTGGTTTTTTTTCTTCGTTTTTATTATTTTTTTGTTCAACTAATTTATTTCCACCATCGTTATATGATTTCTCTTTATCATTTTTAAAATACTTATCTTCATTTATATTCGAACTTTCATCTTTATAAACATTTGCCAAAATATCATCTTCTGATATGTCGCCTTTGGAAAAATGAATTTGTGAATAAAGTTCGTTTTCATTTTCTACTAAAAATTCGTAGCATTCTTTTTCTGGTAATTCAACGTTTAAAATATCATCTTCATTCAAATTTGATTTGCGGAAAATAATATCTTTTCCAAATGATATAACTCCCCCTACTCCTATATGCTTTTTAAGATTAGCAGATGAGATTTTATAATCGTCTGTCAAAAGATGTGATCTTGTCTCTTCATTAAGTAATTTATCCCAATTATATTCGGGCCAAATATCATATAATTTCATTTTTTTAGCATTGACTAAAGTCAAATGAATGAGAAAGTCACGATAAACAGCACTTTTGAAATTACCTTCATATAAAAATTCATTTATCGTTTCACTAGTTTTTTTAACTTGCTTTTCAGCTTTTTCTAAAACATCACTTCTGTTCCTTCCAATTTTTACTTCAATTGGATAAAAATGAACTGTTGGTTTCTCTAAGTCATGTTCTATACCTACTAACAAGATGTCATCACTTTGAGCCCCACTTATTCCAAGGTTTTTAGCTGAAAATAATCCATCTTTTTGAGAAAGTCCAACTGCTCCAGAAACTCTTAATATTTCTTCCAAAGATAAAGGAATCCAAGTAATATCTTTATGTGCGAAAAAAGCTAAACTGAATTTAACAGCTGATAATATGCTCATTTTTTCTCTTGGGTGTTCTGTTTTTGAACCGATCATTTGTAAAAGCCAATCACCATTTAAGCTATTAAAAAGGTTTATAACATTTTTAGTCATGTCGTTACTAATTGTTGAAATGTGTTCACTTAAAAATTCTTCTATGAGCATTTGAAATTCTTTAGTTTTTTTTGTAACTGTTATTGCGTCATAATCGTTTGAAGGAGAATATTGATCACTATAATGTAGTACTAACAAATTTTGATCTTCATTTTTATTTAAAAAACTTAAATCAAATTTAGGTTCTACGAAAGTTACCCAATTAGAAGCATTATAAATTTTTTCTAATTTATTCTCATTTTCACCTGAAAATGCAGTTACTATAGTTTTTCCATATTCATAAGGATTTTGCTTTCCTGAAGCAAAAGACAAGCTGTTTAATAAAATTGAAAATTGAATAAGTTCATTAGCATTTTTTATGAACTTTGTACCGAACCCACTTCTGTATGAATTTCCTACAAAAGAGGAAGATAAAGATGAAAACATACCTTCTAGAGTTAATCCTGTTTCAATTTTATTCATTTGATCTGAAGTTTCATCTACTGTTTGATCTAGTTCGTAGAAAGTAATATGTGCGTATTCATATTTATCGATATTAAGTGGTTTTTTATAAAAGTGAATTTTCTGGCGAAAAGCATTGAGAACTTCTATTTCGCTGTATTTTGAATTTTTGAGTTTTAAATCGAAATCCCTTTCAACATCTTCTAATTTAGAATAAAAAGATAATTCTTCAAATGCGTTAATGGAATCTATTTGGCCATATATCATTAGATCAATAGGAAGAAGGTCTTGTAAAGAAACTTCATGTTTGATCTGTGTTAAGTAGTATTCTATCAGCCCTTGAAGAACTTCTTTGCAGTCACCTAAGTTAACTAAATTTAATTTGATAGGGGCTTGTTCATTAATGGAAAATAAAAAATTATAATGCTTCGTAAATTCAACTAACTTGTCTTTTACTAATTTAGGTACAAAATTAGTAGAAATGTTTTGTCTTGAGTTTCTGTAGTGTTGGTAATAATTCCATTCAGGAGAATGAAATTGCTTTACTGATTTAAAAATTTCATTATTAAAATAAATGTAAGGATTTAAATTTTTTGAATCTAAACGCTTTAATATTGGGGCAGAAATTTCTTCTTCTCCTATTTTATTTATTAAAGAATATTGATACATCACATTCAATGGGTGTAAAGGAGAGTATTTTAAAAACTTTATGCTATCATTGACAGTAACTGAGCCAATATAAAGTAATTCTTTCTGAATTGGTGATAAAGTTTCTCCATCATTTATCTCCATAATTAAAGATTTATATACAGAAATATATTTTTCTGCTAAATCCAAAAGTTCATTCGTCCAATTAGCTAAAGTAGGGATTGTATTTCTCTTTTTAAAATAATTTAGATAGTTACTGTATACTTCTTTTAAATCTTTTGGCACGTTTATTTCTTTTGAAATATTAGTTTGATTGTTAACTTCTATGGCTAAAGCAGATTCTTGAATAAATTGATATTCTAGTTTAAGGTTTTTCAGTAAATCTTTATTAAGAATATTAAATTCTTGCGTTCCAAAAACAATTCTATTCTCTGAAACAAATTGAAAATCTCTTTCTTTTTCACGTTTTAACTTGTATATATTAATCCCGTCTATATTCTTAAGACTTGGAACCTCAGAAACTAAATTTAATGGTAATTTAAAATCTTCTATCTTTATTAATAAAGATATTTCCCCACCTTGATTTTGAACGTACTCTTTGGCTTCATTGATTTTAATTTCATCTGATATACTAGCTTCGATATAATCTTCTTTTTCAGGATCGACTTCAATTACATTTTCTCCGTCTTTATTTAAAACAATATCTTCATTAGAAGACAATATTTTTATACTACCTTCTTTTTTATTAACATTTATCTCATACTCCGTTTTGATATTGGCGAGGAAATTCTCAGAAAAAGGCAATATAACTACTTTGAAATCATAAGTCGCACTATCCGCTTTATATTGAAAACGCAAAAAATTAGGTTCGTTATTTTTATAAGTATGTTCCATTAAAATTCTTTTCCCAGAAACCTCAGCCGAATTATTTATTGAATTGGTTAGAAATTCTTTTTTTAAATATTTATCGAATTGAAATTCCATTGATACTTTAGGTTCGTTTGAGTCATTAAAAATAATAATATGACGCTTCCTGTACTTAGCTTTAGTATCTCCTTCAGGCCTATCCCAAAAAACTAAGCCTTCATTTGTTTCATTTAAATTTTTTTCAATATAGACAGGTGGTCTTATATCATTAACATTATCGTGAGATTTTTTGATCTCCTGATATGTGATATCTTTCCAATCATTTTTTAATATTTTTTCTAATCCCGGTTCATCAAATTCTTTATCAAGGTCTGACTCTGGGTTACCGTAATTAAACGATTCTTCAATCATTTGATGAAAATTCTGATTGTCTTTCAATCTCTTTTTTATATGCTCAGCTTGGTCAGATTCTTTTATGCTATTATCGAAAAACAAACCTAGAGTAATATAATCATTTTTTGTTAAATTGTGATCCAAAGTAGATAATATATCTTCATATTCAAAAATAGAAGAATTTGCATTTGTTTGGTATTTTTTTTCTTTATTTTCTAATTTAAATTCTAATACTGTCTTTGTCTCATGATTTAAATCAGAATTTTCTAATTCCATTTTTATATATTCGTGAATCAATTCAATTGATAAAGGCATACCATTATCTTGAAAGCCAACTGATCCTCTCACAATACTGTCTAAAGTAGTATTGTGAATAAAAATGATAGATTTATTTGCAAAATTATCATCATTTGTGCCAACCATGTTACGAAGCTTCGTTAAAAAATCTTTCGTTACACCTTCATTTGTCCCAGCAACAATTACCTCACAGCTTTCGAAAGTTAATGAAAAACTTTTATAGTCTATCCATTCAAACGAATTGTACAACCCTCTGTTTTTTGCTTTCGCACATAAAGCATGTAACAATGATTCTACTTCTTCTTTTTTTTCAAACTGAACATGGTATTTATCCCCTGGTCTTACGTTAGTTATGTTTAAATAATCTATAATTTTCTCCGCCATAAACTCATAAAATATATTTGACATATTGAGCATCACCACTATCCGACTTTTTTTCTAATAAATTTAAGCGATCGTAAAATTGAACTACATGGTGTCTAGTTTCACGGTCAAAATAAACACCGCGCTCTTCCATTCTATGGAATAATTCATTTAAAGATATTTTTTGATTTGATTTAATGCAAAGCTTGGTTAAGAAAATTATATTTTCTTGATCTAAATTTAAAGTAAAACCTAGCGGGCCACTTTTCTTTAAGAAAAATTTTTGACAAAAATCTTCATAACCTTGAAAAAACAATTTAGAAGGTTTGTTTCTGTTACTATTTTTAAATTGATAAGCTATACTATGATGAAGTTCACGAACACTTTTAAGAGCTGGCTCCTCGTTTTCGTTTAAATAAATTGGTTTTTTTGCAGACCAATCTACATCTTTAAGATAGCTTTGATAATCTGTATTTAACGTATCTAATTGCTGTTTTAGATATTCTTTTTCCTCTTGAATTAGTTCTTCCTCTATGAAAATCTTTAATGACTTATAACTAAAATAGGCTTCATGATCGCTTTCTATATGATTTATCATTGTTAAACAATTTATATGTGCAAACAAATCCGGGAGCTTAGCCGTGATCATTTTCCAACCTTGCTTGTAACTATCTCTTTTCTTAGAACGTGTTTCCCACTCTACATTAAAATATACTGGCTGAATTTTCTTTTTTTTATAATTAAACATGCTATCAATCTCAAGAATCAATTGAGTAACATAGAAAAAATAATAATAATTTATTAATTGAAAGAAATGGTCCACCAACAAATTTTTTTTTATTAAAAACAATAAATCTTTTTCAAAATATTCTTCTATACTTGGAAAGAAAGTTAAATAACGATTTTTCTTCTCTTTATTATTTTTAGCTAAAGAAGGCAAAGAATCATAGAGAAGAGATAATAGTATGTTATCGGGCTTTTTTTCGTACTCTTGTTTTATGGCTTCTTTTACTTTTTCAGTACAAAGAACATCTGATAAGAAATCTGCGACTTTTTTTTCGTTATTACTTCCTTTTTTTAAGTAATTAAATAATAAAGGATGAGATAAAACAAATTCTTGATTCTCATCAAAAAACATTTCATTTATAACATCATGTAGCTGAGGTAATTTGTCAGTTTCTTCAACGTTAATTTTAACTTTTTCAAACAAATCATCTTTATAAAATTCTTTGTAAGTTTTTCCACTTAGGTTTCGGGAAAGATCACCTACAACAGCATTATAATCATTTATTATATTTTTATTGGTAGCTGTATAAGGCAACAACTTTCCTCCTGAAGTGTGAGTAATTCTCACTTTTTTATTTTCATCTTCACTAACGCCGAACTCCTTCTCAAGAGTTTTTCTGTTGAATGCAACTTTCATTAAGAATTCTCCTTAAATGAATAATAACCAAACTGATCTAAAGAAAGCTGATATACTTCCGATTTACTATTAGATTTATTTTTGAATTCCAGAACTTTATTTTGCGAACCATCTTTGATGATTCTATTAATAAAATCTACGAAGCCTACAAAGTTATTTTTGTCTTGAGCATTAGGGCGATAACCTTCTTGAATTTTCATTATCAAGTCGAACAAATGGTAATCAATATCAATCGAATATTGATTTTTAGTATTTTCAACTTCAAATACAAGATTAATATGAGTAGAAAACTGTTCAAGAGTTTCATCGTCAATTAATTCTTGGTTTCTCACTACCGGGTCAACTGTTAAAAATTGAATTACACTATATTTCCATTGATTAGCTCCAATAAATAAATTGATTTTATTTTCACCCGCGTCACCGTTCCATAAATAAATACTACGTTCAATTGATTTATATAAACTTCTAATATTCGGCTGGTCATTTCTATTCCAAGCATATAAATATTTAAGAAAAGTCTCGTAATTCCAATCTTTATCATCAATTTCTTTTAAACTAGAATTAGGAAAAAATTTATTTATTCTAAGTAAACTTACATACAATTCCTTTTTCAACAAATCATCTTCTACACTCTTAAAGATAGAAGATAAATCTAATTTTTGAATTAAATCTTCATCTATATATTCATAAAAGAATTTATCTATATTTTCAGTGTTGAAGAAAGAAATTAAAAGTCGATCAGTCTTTTCATTTCTTTTTATTCCTGGTTGAATGTGCTTGACATCTTTAAAAATTTCAGTATCTTTTCCATATTCGTAAAAACGATTGGGCAATAACGCATACAGATAATCTTTAGGATTATAATTTTTAAGACGGTCAACAATTATTTTTGTTTTATTAGGAAAATCTAACTTTTCATCTACCATAATATGATAAATAAAATCCATGTAAGTTCTTGGTGATATTATAGATTTATATTTAATATTAAGTTCTGCTAACTGTTTTATAATAGTATTTTGAGAGTCTTCTCTACTTAATAGTTCGTAATTTTTTTTAACTGGGCATATTTCTTTTACTGGACACTTATTCTGACAGTTTAATTCATAAGTTCTGTAAAAAGGATTATTATTACCTTCCTTAGTAATTCTACTTAACATGTTTTTTTGTAAGGAAGAATCAACTCCTCCGGATTTCAATTCGAATAAATGGTACTCGCTTAGGTTAATAAAATGAAATGGCCAATTTTCTAAACTTTTCTCGCTTATGGTTTCCTCTTCTAATATATTATTCTCATTAACAAATTCATAAAGAGCTTTATAGTTTTTATGGTAATCAGAATTTAAAAAATTGTTTAAAGTCCCCAAATTAATGGCAACTATCATATGATTATATTGAGAATCTAAACCCTCTTGTATCGAAATATCATTAAATCTTCTCATTTCGGTATTTAATGTATCAATTGAAGTTTCACTTGGAGAAAAACTTTCAGTGGCATCATTATGAATGTCAACATTTTCAAACAGTTCAGGTTCTGTTTCTTTTAAGTAAGAAATTAAATGCGATTTTCCATCGCCGACGCTGCCACAAACTAGCACAAGTTGAGGTCTTTTCTCGCCTCTTAAATCTCTAAGTATCGTTTTTAATTTTTCTTCAAATGGTCTTTCAATGTGCATATACTTTTTAAATGCATTAAAATTATCTACGTTTTCCACAGCTTCTAAAGAAGATTGCTTTAAACGACTTAATTCAGGAATCAAACAATCATACATGTTTTCCAAATAGATCACCTTCTTTAATAGTGATATTTTTACTAGTTTGTAATTATTTTAACATAAAAGGTATTCTTCACAGGACTTTTGATTGGTATTTTCAGAATAAAAATTTTTGTTTTGACTATTTAAATAGTTGTAAGCAGAACATTTATTCGTTAAAATGATGATAAATATTACGTACGTAATTGAGGTGTTTGTATATGGAAACTGGTTTTAATTATAGTTTTCCAGCGCTTAAAGGCCAACAAGCTGGAGAAGAATATTTCGTAGTCATGTCCCCCCTACGTTTAATTCCTAAAATATTTTTATTTGATGAAGAAGAAATCCCTCCACAACATCGTGCTCAAAGGATTTTAAATAAAAATAGAATTCCTGAAATGACTAATTATATAGTCGAAAATCAAGACAATTATGTTTTCTCTTCACTTACTGCTTCATTAGACGGTCAGGTAGAGTTTCAACCGTTTAGTCATGAACCTGGGTTCGAGAATATCGGCAAACTAATTATATCTTTAGACACAAAATTTCTTATTAACGATGGACAACACCGAAGAGCTGCTATCGAAGAAGCGTTAAAAATTGCACCTGAATTAGGTAATGAAACGATTTCAGTAGTGTTTTTCAAAGATTCTGGTTTAAAAAATTCACAGCAAATTTTCTCGGATCTTAATAGACATGCGGTCAATACTACTTCTTCTATTGGAATTCTTTACGATCATCGCGACAAATTGGCTATCATTACTAAAGAAATTGTGGCTCACAATCCATTATTGGCTCGGTATACTGATCACGAACGTGTGTCATTGTCTAAAAATTCTCCGAAAATAGTAGCTTTAAATCATATTTTTAATACTAATTTGAGGCTAGTTAACAAAACTAAAGGTGACATAATAACTGAAGATGAAGAAAAGTTCTTGAAAGATTTTTGGGCATTTTTATGTGACATTATTTTGGAATGGAAAATGGTATTAAATAAAGAGCTTAATCCTCGTGAACTTAGAATGAATTATATTGTTGGCCATGGCTTGTTCCTTGAAGCTATAGGAATCGTAGGAAAATACGTTTATGATTATTATCCTGATAGATGGAAAGAAATTTTAAAGAATTTATCTTCTATTGATTGGAATAGATCTAACTCAAAAGACTGGGAAGGTAGAGCTTTTAACGCAAACGGTAGAATTCAAAAAAACAACTACACTATTCAACTTACAGCAAATTTAATAAAACAAAAATTACTTCTTCCTTTAACAGAAAATGAAACTAAATTAGAGGATAAATTTAAGGAAAGCGAGATTAAATAATGCAAACCATTAATAATTTATTAAATAAACAATTTCCTAAAGTTGAAGAATCTAAAGAACAGATTAAAAAAGTCTATAAATCAGATGAGCGTCCATGGGTAGTTGGCTATAGTGGGGGTAAAGATTCAACTACCGTCATTCAACTAGTATTTGAAGCCCTCTCAGAATTACCAAAAGAAGAATTACACAAGAAAGTTTATGTTATATCCTCTGATACATTAGTAGAGACGCCTCTAATTATTCAATCAATTAATACTACTTTAATAAACATTCAAAATAAAGCTTTGCAGATAGGATTACCTATAGAAACGCATAAAGTTAAACCTGAACCTGAGCAATCCTATTGGGCTAATATAATAGGTAAAGGGTACCCTCTACCTAATCAAAAATTTAGATGGTGTACAGATCGTTTAAAAATTGATCCAGCCAATACTTTTATTAAAGATAAAGTATCTAAATTTGGTGAAGTGATTATGGTTTTAGGCGTTCGTGATAACGAAAGTGCTACTAGGGCTAACGTTATGAAATCGCACAGCGTAGAAGGAAAAACTTTGATGCGACATTCTTCTCTTTCAAACGCTTATGTGTATGCACCCGTACGTGATTTTAATGTAGATGATGTTTGGGATTATTTATTAACTGTTGAGTCTCCTTGGGGAGATAATAATCATGAATTAAACAAATTGTATCAAGACTCAAATAGCGGGGAATGCCCTTTAGTCGTAGATACAAGTGTAAAAGAAAATGCTGGTTCCTGTGGGAACAGTCGTTTTGGCTGTTGGGTGTGTACAGTCGTTAATGAAGATAAAGCCTTAAATGGTTTTATTGAAAGCGGCGAAGATTGGATGCGTCCATTATTAGAATTTCGTAATTGGTTAGCTGAGATTCGTGACGATCGAGAAAGAAGAATGAAATATAGAATGAACGGGCAAATGTACTTTAAAGAAGTTCATATTGAAGAAATAAACGGAGAAAATTACGTTGTTATTCCGAAAAAAGGCAGCCGAAAAAAAGATTTAATTAACTTAAAAGAATACACAATAGTATCTAAAGAAAATTTGAAAACCTATATAAAAGAAGAACAAATAAATCTGGCAAGTGCAGGAGATTTAAAGCTATTGGTAAGGAATGAAGATGGAAATTTGGAACAACTGGGATTAGGGCCATTTACAATGGAAGCAAGGAAGGAAATACTCGAAAATCTGCTTATAACTCAAAGAGATATACGTCATCCTGAAGATCCTAATTTCGAGTTGATACGCGAAGAAGAACTACGCGTAATAAGAAGATTTTGGCTAGAGGCTGGAAACTTTGAAGATGCACTACCCGAAATTTACCGGAAAGTTATGGGTAGAGAACTTGACTGGGAATTAGATGATCGTCCTCTTTTAGACAATGAGCAAGTATCGGATTTAGAATTGTTAGCTCAAGAAAAAAATATTGACTTTAACCTTCTAAAAAAATTAATCCTTTCTGAAAAAAAACATGCAGGTTTTAAAATGAGAAATGGATTGATGAACGAACTAGAAAAAACATTAAACCAAGATTATCTACATTTATAATTGAGAGGTTAAATATTATGTTGTTAAATAAAGTAACTTTGGAAAATATAGGCCCTTACCGTAATATCCATACATTCGATCTTTCGGTAAATTCTTCAGAGAAGAATGTAGTATTAATAGGAGGGGAAAATGGCGCAGGAAAAACCACATTACTTAATTCAATTAAAATTGGTTTATTTGGACCTTTCAACTATGGTTATAAAACAGAAAACCAAGCTTACTATGACAAAATATGGAGCTTTCTAAACAAAGATCTAAGAAACAAAAATGAACAACGGTTTAGAATTATCCTTGAATATAATGAAATTGAAAACTATGAATTAAATAACTATCAATTATATCGTAGTTGGAAAGTTAACAATGGAAAAATAAAAGAAGAATTAGATATTATAAAAAATGAACGTCACTTAAATGAATTTGAAAAAGAGTTATACCAAACTAAACTAAGAGAAACTATGCCTCCCCAACTATTTGATTTGTGTCTTTTTGACGGAGAAGAAATATCTAAGGTCATTAACGAGGATTTATTGTCTGACTATCTTAAAAATGCTTCTATTGAGTTGTTCGGGCTTAATTTATTCGAACAATTAGAATCCGATTTAAAACAGTATGTAAAAAAAGACATTGACCAAAAGAGCATTTCCACTACAGAAAAAGAATTAATGGATTTATATCAAAAAGAAGAAAATATTAAGAATACAATTCTGAATTTAAATGAAACACTTTCTAATAAAAAAAAATCACTTGCCGACTTTGAGCATCATTCGATGAGTTTAAAAAAAGATTTTGATCTTAACGGAGGCCTTGCCAAAAAAGAAAGAGATACTTTAATTAATCAAGTAAATGAAATTGAGAACCAGCGTAAAAACAATTCTGAAACAGTAAAAGATTTTATTACTACCTTGCTTCCTTTTTATTTAAATAAAGACTTATTATTCGAAGCCAAACAACAAATTTCTGAGGAAGAAACTCACGAGTTTTATTTACAGTTATCTGAAAGACTTGACCTAAATACTACCGAAGAAATAATTAGTACTCTTCCCTTCGAAAAGACTGAAATCAACAATCACCAATTTAGAAATGCTATTTTAGATGAATTCAAATCAAATAATGTAGACTTAATACAAAAAGCTTCTTTTTCTCAAAGGAGCCTTCTTGAATCATTATGCAATCAACTTCAAAAAGAAGATTTTCAAAAATATTTAAATTTAATTAAATCCAACCAAAACCAATTAGAACAGTCAAAAAAATTGAGAGATCAGATCAATAAAAACGATAATTCTTCGGAAGAGTTCAATAAAATTATACAAGATATTGAAAATACTAATCGGGAAATTATTGGTCTTGAACAAGAAGTACATCAACTTGAGCAAGAACTCGAAGAATCTCAAAATGAACTAACTTTGAATCAAAATAATATTTCTGACAAAAAACATGAAATTTCACAATTTAATAAGAAAAAAAATACTTTTTCTTTATCTAATGACATTATTGAAATTAGTAAGGAATTCAGAAGCATACAACAACAGAAAAAATTACAACAGGTGCAATTTGAAGCTACTAGAATGCTAAACAAATTGATGCGTAAACAAAAGTATATATCTTCATTGCATATCGACCATGTAACTTACGAAGTTACTTTGCGCGATAACAACAATGATATTCTTGCTAAAGAAAACCTGTCTGCTGGAGAAAAACAAATACTTTTACTTTCTATTATTTGGGCTATGTTCAAATGTTCTGGAAGTCGTTTACCCTTTATATATGATACTCTACTAAGTCGTTTAGATAAAACGCATAAGTATACCGTATTAACTGAACTTATACCTTTAAGTGGTGAACAAGTATTAATATTATCAACTGATACTGAGATTGAAGAAAAACATTATAATTTATTGAAAAGCCACTTATCACATGAATACACTCTTGAGTTCAACACTACTAATCAAAATATTGATGTTCATAAAGAATATTTTAAGTTTAAAGAATCGGAGCTGAAAGCATGAACTTTAGGCTACGTACCTCTAAGTACACAGAAGAGAAACTAAAATACCTTCAATCAACTACTAATCTTAATCCAAATATTTTAAGTAGATTAGCAATTTCGCTCTCTGTTAAACTTCCTACTCTTCCTGAAATTAATCCCCAAGACGCTAATGGGCTCGAATTTAATAGAAATACATTAACTGGAGAATACGATGAAGTATTTAAGATCTTATTAACTCAGCATGCTAAACGTGAAATCAGTGATGAAGAATTTTTTCCTAATTTGTTCAACTCTCACTTAGAAAGAGGAATAGACCTTCTAGAAAGCGAATATAAACATGCTGGTAATTATGAAAAATTCATTATTAATATGTTGAGTATGGAAAAAGGATGATAATATGCTCTATTTAGATAATAGCTCAACAACTAATATCCTTCCTGAAGTAAAAGATACTATGCTTACTTATTTAACAGAAGAATTTGGAAACCCTTCAAGTAAATATTATTCTATAGCTGAAAATGCCCATTCAGCAATCGAGTATTCAAGAGAAATGGTGGCTTTACTAATAGGCTGTCAAAAAGATGAAGTCTTCTTCACTAGTGGAGCTACTGAAAGTAATAACATGATTTTAAAAGGAATAGCAGATTTTTATCAAGAACAAAATAATCATATAATTACTACAAAAGTTGAACACCCAGCTATACTTGAAACATGTAAGTATTTGGAAGCTAAAGGTTTCGAAATTACTTATTTAGATGTAGATAGTTTTGGAAGAATAGATATTCAGAATTTCAAAGAAATATTGTCTAAAAATCCTCCACTTCTTGTATCCATCATTTGGGGAAACAATGAGATTGGTTCTCTGAACCCGATTAGTGAAATAGCAGAGATATGTGATAGTCATAATGTTTTTTTCCATACAGATGCAACACAAGTTATAGGAAAGTTAGAGACAAATATAAATTTCGAACCAGGTATTAATTTTTTATCAGGTTCCGCACACAAACTACATGGCCCAAAAGGAAGCGGATTTGTAATTATTAGGAAAGACGCTCTAGGCCTTCCAATTAAATTAACTCCACTTTTGCATGGTGGAGGTCAGGAAAAAGATTATAGAAGTGGCACGCATTCAGTTCATAATATTGTTGGCTTAGGAAAAGCTGCAGAAATAGCTAATAATAAACTAAAGGATAATATTGATAATCTACTAAAATTAGAAAATGAACTTAAAAATATATTATCAACTCAATTTGGTGAACAAATTATCTTTAATAACGATATTTCTAATAAAATTCCGGGTCTACTGAGTGTTCAATTTAAAGGTGTAAATAATGAAGTACTAGTAAAAAATCTTGCAAATGATATAGCTTTATCTACTGGCTCGGCCTGTAGTTCTAGTAAACCTAGTCATGTTTTAGAGGCATGTGGATATCCTATAGATCAGATACGCTCAACAATACGTTTTTCGCTTTCTCCATATAATGAAGTTTCTGAGCTTAAGATTTTTGAAAGATTATAATACAATCCCAGAATCGACTAAATTGTATAAGTTTTATTAGACTTTTGTTCTTTTTTTGTTATTTCTTTATAACATAAATCCAGTAGTTTTTTTTCTTCTATATCCAAGATCTCCATATGGCAAATTTTATTTCTAACTTTCACTAATTTATATAATTTTTGTTTAAAATCTTTACTAAACTCTATTTCGTTCAATAAAGAAATATACTCATGAAAATAAAGGTTTTTCTGTTTTTCTTCTCTAATATAATTTTCAATTATATACAACTTTTGATAATGCTTAGCCATTTCTCGCGCAAGATCGTACTTCATTTTCATACCTCTTTTTTGTTATTATTACTATCATGTTTAATCAACTGGCGAAACATACAACCAAATTTAACAAAAACCACCCGCCCCTGCTTCCACAGGAACGGGCGATCTCGGGAGCTTCCTTTTTAGGAAGCTCTTTTTTTATTCCTCGCTCTCGCTTTCGGTCTGCAGGGAGACGGTCCGCTGCGGGACGAAGGTGCTGATGGCGTGCTTGTAGACGAGCTGCTGCTTGCCGTCGCTGTCGAGGACGACGGTGAAGTTGTCAAAGGCTTTGATCAGGCCGCGCAGCTGAAAGCCGTTCGTCAGAAAGACGGTCACCTGAATTTTTTCCTTGCGTACCACGTTCAAAAACTGATCCTGGATATTGACTGATTGTTTCATGATTGAATCTCCTTCCACTGCGGGGCTTAGTAAGTGATTTATGTATTAGCGATGCTCGCGCTCGAACTGCCGCAGAATCGAAGCAAACGCTTCGTCGGCAAAAGGCCGGGAGCGATCGGTAATATCATACCAGTGTGCGTCCTCTTTGTTGCGGAACCAAGTGAGCTGCCGCTTGGCGTATCTCCTGGAGTTGCGCTTCATCCGCTCGGCGACCCAGTCGACGCTTTCGTCCCCGCGGAAATACGGGAACCATTCCTTGTAGCCGATCGCCTGGGCGGCCTGTACTTCCTCGCCGAAGCGTTCGTACAGCCAGCGCGCTTCGTGCTCGAGGCCGTCAGCCATCATGCGGTCGACCCGGCGCTCGATCCGCTCATACAAATACGGACGGTTCATTGTTAATCCTATCATGAATGAGGCGTAGGGCGAATGCTTTTTTTGCATTTTTTTGGATAAAGTTGGACCTTCCTCCGACGTTTCGAGAATTTCGAGTGCCCGCACCACCTTGCGCACGTTGTTCGGATGAATCGCAGCCGCCCGCTCCGGGTCGCGGCTCGCAAGGTTCGCATGCAGCGCGTCGCTTCCGTACTGGTGCGCGTACAGCTCCCACTTCTCGCGCACGTCCTCCTGCTTTTTCGCGTCATAAAACGAATAGTCGTGCAGGAGCGCCCGGATGTACATGCCGGTGCCGCCGACGATAATCGGCAGCTTGCCCTCCCCGTGCAGCCGTTCAATGATCGGCTCGGCCTTTGCCTTAAAGTCCGCCGCCGAATACGGCGTGTCCGGCGACAGCATGTCCACGAGATGGTGCGGGGCCTCGCGGCGTTCCTCGAGCGTCGGCTTGGCCGTGCCGATGGTCAGGCCTTCGTACACCTGCATCGAATCGCCGCTGATGATTTCGCCGTTGTATTTATGGGCGAGTTCGATGCCGAGCCGCGTTTTGCCGACCGCCGTCGGGCCGACAACGGCGAGTACCGGTTGCTTCACGTGTATGCCTCCTTCCATCCGTACCGGACCGCGGCGCTCCGCCGCCCGGTCGGGGTTAACTGATACTGCTTAAAATGCGGGCTGTCCGCATGGTCCTTGACGACTATCCTGCGACGGGCCACCCGAAGCGCCTCCTCAATCCATTTATCTGTCAGCGGGTCGGTCGCCGCCACCGGGCGCAGCCGGTCGATCGCCGGGCTGGTGTCCACCGCTTCCGCAAACATCGGATCCAGGTATACGACGTCCACGGAGCTGTCGGGAAGCAGCCGCAGCAGGCGGAGGCTGTCGCCCCGAACGACCGTGATCCGCCGCATCGCGTCCGTAAACCAGCCGGGATAGTCTCCTGAAAGCCGGAGCCCTTTGCGGACGAGCGACGCCACGACCGGCTGTTTTTCGATGCCGAGCACCGTTCCGCTTACTCCCGCGCCGAGAGCAAGCATGATGCTGTCGGCGCCGAAGCCGAGCGTCGCATCAAGCACCGTATCACCTTCCTGCACGTCTGCCGCCTCCAGCAGCGGGTCGCTTCCCCCGCGGTGCACCTGCAGGCCGCGCAGCCACGCCATCGACGGATGAAAGGCGAGCGGCTCGGCGGCTTCCGTCGCCGGATAGTACGTATCGCCGCCCGCTGCCACAATGTAGATGTCCTCCCCGGTTTCCCGCTGCCAGTGCTGGATCGATCGCTTCTCCCGCGGTACGTACGGCGCGTTCCACGCCCGCGCCTTTGCCTCGGCTTCCGCGCGGACGAATGAGTCCGACTTTTTGGCGGTGGTGATAATCACGGCGCTCTCTCCCTTTCTATGCAGCTACATGATGCGCTTGAACATTTTTTCCATGTCGTAGTCGGAAAAGTGAATGATGATCGGGCGGCCGTGCGGGCACGTGTACGGGCTCTCGCACGTGCGCAGCCGGTCGACGAGCGCCTGGATTTCGTCCTTCGCCAGGTAGCGGTTCGCCTTGATCGCCGCCTTGCACGACATCAGAATCGCCGCCTCCTCGCGGAGCTCATGCACGCTGATGCGTTTGTTGTTTTTCACTTCTTCGATGCATTCGCGGATGACGCTTTCTTCGTCGCCGGCCGGGAACCAGGTCGGATGCGCGTGCACCCGGAACGTCTGGCCGCCGAACGGCTCGAGGAAAATCCCGATGTTTTCAAAATCGCTCTGCCGGTCGTTGATGAGGATTTCCTCCTCCTTGGTCACTTCAAGCAGAATCGGCACGAGCAGCTGCTGCACGTCCTTGTCCACGTCGCCGATTTTCACGCGGAAGTATTCGTAAAAAATGCGCTCCTGCGCGGCGTGCTGATCGATCATGTACAGCGCGTCCTCGTTTTCCGCGAGAATATACGTGCCGTGAAACTGTCCGATCGGACGCAGCTCCGGCAGCTCCGGGCCGGTGCTTTCCGGTGCCGGGGCTTCGGGCTCCGGCTGTGGCACCTCCTGCTCCTCGGGCCAGGCTTCCGCATGCTCAAACACCGTCTCCGCTTCCGGTTCCCCGGCCGGGGCGTCGTCGCTGAACGATGCCTCGTGGGCAGAGGCGTGTGACGCCGGGGACGGTTCCGGCTCAGCTGGGGTAGGCGGTTCCTCCCGCCGGGGCTCAGCCGCCGGTGTTGGCGCCGCTTCGGCAAAGGTGAGGTTCATCTGCTTGGACGCAGGCGCTGATTTGGCCCGCTTCTGGTCGCCGGCCGGAATGAGGCGCTCCTGTTGGAGCCGCTCCCGCACCGCCTGTTCGACAAGCTGCAGCAGCTCCTCCTCCTTGCTCACGCGCACGTCGAGCTTGGACGGGTGCACGTTCACGTCAATCAGCCCGACGTTCATTTCAATATGCAGCGCTGCGATCGGGTGCTTGCCGATCGGAAGGAGCGTATGGTAGCCCGCTTCGATGGCTTTGGTGAGCGGGTAGTGCCGGATGTAGCGGTGGTTCACAAACGTCGACATGTACTGGCGCGAGGCGCGGTACGTCTCGGGCTTTGCGATCCATCCGCTCACCCGGTAGTCGTCGGTCTCCGCTTCGATATGCAGCATGTCGCGCGCCGTCTGGCGGCCGTAAATGGCTGCGAGCACAGGCTGCAGGCTGCCGTTTCCATTCGTGAGAAGCAGCTGCTTGCCGTGGTGGTACAGCCGGAAGCTCACGTCCGGGTGCGCGAGCGCCTGCCGGTTCATCACATCCGCGACGTTTGCCACCTCGGTGTTCATCGTGCGCACGTATTTGAGCCTTGCGGGCGTGTTAAAAAACAGGTCGCGCACCTCCACCTGGGTGCCCTGCCGGCTTTTGGACGGCGTGCAGGCGATGCGTTTGCCGCCCTGGTAGCGGATCAGCACTCCGGCCTCACGTCCGTCCCCGGTTTCCATCGTAACGTTCGAAACGGCCGCAATGCTCGGGAGCGCTTCGCCCCGGAAGCCGAGCGTCTCAATCTGGAACAGGTCCTTTTCCCGGGACAGCTTGCTCGTGGCGTGGCGCTCAAAGGCAAGCTCCGCGTCCTCCTGGTCCATGCCGCGGCCGTTGTCAGTCACCCGGATGAGCGACAGCCCGCCCTCCTCGACGTCCACCTGGATGGTCGAAGCGCCGGCGTCAATCGCGTTTTCCACGAGTTCCTTCACGACCGAGGCGGGGCGTTCGACGACTTCCCCGGCCGCAATTTTGTTGGCGAGGCCGTCCGGGAGTTTTTTTACATACGTCACCGCTTATTCCTCCTCCTGGTTCGCGTACTGCTGTAGCTCGTACAGCTTTTCAATCGCATCCATTGGGCTCATGCGGAGCACGTCGGTCCGCTTCAGCTCGCTCATGATTTCTTTGGCCCGGGCGCTGCCGTCATCAATCGAAAAGAGCGCGAGCTGTTCGGGCTCTTCTGCCTCCCGGACCGTCGTCTCCGGTGCGGGTTCCTCGGGTGCTGCGTAGGCGGCCGTTTTCTGCTGCTCAAAGCTTTTCAGGATTGTCTCGGATCGCTCGATCACCTGCGGCGGCAGCCCGGCGAGCTTGGCCACGTAAATGCCGTAGCTGCGGTCGGCCCTGCCCGGTTCCACCCTGTGCAGGAAGATGATTTCCCCGTCCTCTTCCACCGCCCGCACGTGCACGTTCCGAAGCGCCGGCAGGTGGTCCTCCATCACGGTCAGCTCGTGGTAGTGCGTGGAAAAAAGCGTTTTGGCCCCGACCTGCTCGTGAATGTATTCCATGATCGCCTGCGCAAGCGCCATGCCGTCGTACGTGGACGTGCCGCGCCCGATTTCGTCGAGCAGGATCAGGCTGTCGGCGCTCGCGTTCAAGAGCGCCTGCTGGGTTTCCTTCATTTCCACCATAAACGTGCTCTGGCCGCTCGTTAAGTCATCGGCCGCCCCGATGCGGGTGAAAATCCGGTCAAACAGCGGCAGCTCCGCCTCCTCGGCGGGCACAAAGCAGCCGATCTGCGCCATGATCGCAATCAGCGCCACCTGGCGCATTACCGTGCTTTTGCCGGCCATGTTCGGTCCCGTGATCAACAGCATGCCGTGCTCTTCCATGTGGGTGTCGTTGGCCACAAATTCGCCGGCGGTGAGCATTGTTTCCACGACCGGATGACGGCCACCGCGGACAGCCAAAGTTTTGTCCGCGCTGAAGGCCGGGCGCACGTAACCGAGCCGCTCGCTTACATGGGCAAAGTTCTGCAGCACATCCATTTCACTCAGCAGGTCCGCAAGCTCCTGGAGCGGACGCACGTAGCCCGCGACGCGTTCACGCAGATCGAGAAACAGCTCGTACTCGAGCTGGACGGCACGGTCCGCCGAGCCGAGAATCAGATCCTCTTTTTCCTTTAGCTCTGGGGTGATGTAGCGCTCGGCGTTCGTGAGCGTCTGCTTGCGCTCGTAGCGGCCGTCCGGAATCAGGTAGGTGTTGGCCCGGGTGATTTCAATATAGTAGCCGAACACCCGGTTGTAGCCGACCTTGAGCGACTTGATGCCGGTCTCGGCCCGCTCCTTCTGTTCGAGCTCCGCGATCCACTGCTTGCCGTTCTGGCCCGCCTCGCGGTACTGGTCGAGCTCCTCGTGAAAGCCGGAGCGGAACATGCCGCCCTCCTGGACGCCAAACGGCGGGTCGTCCACCAGGCTCCGGTCAAGAAGCTCCTCAAGCTCCTGAAAGGCGGACACGTCTACAAGACGCTCGTTGATGGCCGGGTTGTTCATCCCTTCGAGCAGGTCGGCAATCGCCGGCACCGCCTGCAGCGTCCGCCGCAGCTGCACAAGCTCACGGGCATTAATGTTGCCGTAGACGGCTTTGCCGGCGAGCCGTTCAATGTCGTACACGTCGCGCAGATGCTCGCGCAGGTCCTCGCGGGCAAAGAAGTTTTCCGCAAACGACGCCACCATGCCGTAGCGCTCTTCGATGGCCGGGCGGGAGAGAAGCGGCTCCTCGATCCAGCGCCGCAGCTTCCTGCCGCCCATCGCAGTGACGGTATGGTCGAGCACGCCGAGAAGCGAGCCGTCCTTCGTTTTGCCCATCATCGTCTCCGTCAGCTCCAGGTTACGCCGCGAATGCAGGTCGAGCTGCATCGTCCGGTTCGGCTCGTACACCGTAAACGGCTGCAGGTGGCCGAGCGAGCGCTGCTGAGTGCGCTCCACGTAGCCGAGCAGAAGCGCCGCCCCGTCCCGGAGCGTACGGCTCTCAAGGGCGCTGGTAAGCTCCTCCCATTCCGGCTGCAGCTCCGGCACCGGTCCGGTCGAAATCATGCCGCGGTAGATGTCAGCCATCACGCCCTCCTGCTCCTCCGGAACGATAATTTCCTTCGGGTGCGCGGTCGTCATTTCACGCTGCCATTCGCCGACGTCATCGGACAAAAGCGCCGCAGCCGCTTCCCCCGTCGTCAGGTCCGCCTTCACAAACGCCGTTTCCGTTCCGTTCGGCACCATGGCTACGAGGAAATTGTTTTCCGTCTCATCGAGGGCGCGCCCTTCCATGATCGTCCCCGGGGTGATCATGCGCACCACCTCGCGCTTGACGACTCCCTTTGCCTTGGCCGGGTCCTCCACCTGCTCGCAGATCGCAATTTTATACCCTTTTTCGATCAATGTTGCAATATACCCTTCGGCGGAGTGATACGGCACCCCGCACATCGGGATATCGTTTTCGTTTTTCTGGCCGCGTTTGGTGAGCGTAATTTCCAGTTCGCGGGCGGCAAGCTCCGCGTCGTCAAAGAACATTTCGTAAAAGTCGCCGAGCCGGTAAAACAAAAAGGCGTCCGGGTAGGCCGCTTTAATATCCTTATACTGTTTCATCATCGGTGTATCTGTCTCTGGCATCCAAAAGCCTCCGTTATATGTGTTTCATTGCGTATCTATTGTACAGCGTTACCCCCGCTTCTCCAATAGAGAGTGCTTCGTTTTTGCAGTCCTTTTTATTATAGCATTATTGAAAAGGAAACTAAATTACAGTATGTGAAATTTATAAAATCCTGAAAGCAGAAAACCGCCTCCCGTTAAACGGAAAGCGGTTCTTTTTATAATGTGCTGTTGTCGTCCTCATTCTCCCAGATTGAGGCGGTGATCTGGTCGCTGATCAGCTGCAGAATGTAGTTGACCTCGGTCTGGCTCTGGCGGAACTGCCCGACGATC
Organism: Marinococcus halophilus; assembly: GCF_900166605.1. Lineage (NCBI taxonomy): Bacteria > Bacillati > Bacillota > Bacilli > Caryophanales > Bacillaceae > Marinococcus > Marinococcus halophilus. The sequence continues at coordinate 1,262,083 of NZ_FVZD01000006.1, read as the reverse complement.
GGAATGTTTTCAATCTCTTCGTGCAGGTCGTTGATCTGCGCTTCCACCTGGCGCTTCGCTTCCGTTTTTTCGTAGTGCTGGAAGTTAACCGCCTGCTTCTGCTTGTCCTTGATTTCCTGAATCAGGTTCTGGATCCGCACATTGTTGTTAATCTGGGTTTCGGCGCGGATGAAAAAATCCACTTCCTCGGTTTCCTTCAGCCGTTCGGCAAGGCGCCCGGCCTCCTGCATCACTTCTTCTTTCGTGTAGGCCATTTGCTTACACCTCCGCAAATTCCACAACATGGCCGTCGAGCGACCACGTTTTGGCTTCGTCAATTTGGACGTAGATGACTTCACCGATCACATCTTTTGGTGCCCGGAAGTTCACGAGCTTGTTCGTGCGCGTCCGTCCGGAGAGCACGTCGGCGTTTTTGCGGCTTTCGCCTTCGACGAGCACCTCAAGCACCTGGCCTTCGAGCTCTTTGTTGCGGCGGTTCGAAATGTCGCCCATGAGCGCGTTCAGGCGGGCGAGCCGCTCTTTTTTCACGTCCATCGGCACGTTGTCCTCCATCTTCGCCGCCGGCGTATGCTCGCGCGGGGAGTAAATGTAGGTGAACGCGCTGTCGTAGTCCATCTCGCGCATGAGAGACATTGTGTCTTCAAACTGCTCTTCCGTTTCGTTCGGGAAGCCGACGATGATGTCGGTCGTAAACGACGCGTGCGGAATTGCCGTTTTGATTTTGCGGGCGAGCTCCACGTATTCCTCGCGCGTGTATTTGCGCCCCATCAGCTTGAGCATGTCGCTGTTGCCGGACTGCACCGGCAGATGGATATGCTCGACGAGGTTGCCGCCCTGGGCGAGCACCTCGATCAGGTAGTCGTCAAAGTCGCGCGGGTGGCTTGTCGTAAAACGGATGCGCGGAATGTCGATTTTATGCAGCTCGTTCATCAGCTCGCCGAGCCCGTAGTCGAGCCCGAGATCCTTGCCGTAGGCGTTCACGTTCTGCCCGAGCAGCGTAATTTCCTTATAGCCCTGGCGCGCGATGTCGCGCACCTCGGCGATAATGTCCTCCGGCAGCCGGCTGCGCTCCTTGCCGCGCGTATACGGCACGATGCAGTACGTACAGAACTTGTCGCAGCCGTACATAATATTGACCCACGCCTGCGTGCCGCCGGCGCGTTTTTTCGGCATGTTTTCGATCACATCGCCTTCCTTCGACCAGACCTCGATCACCATTTCCTTGCCCTGGATGGCGTCGCGGAGCAGCTCCGGCAGGCGGTGGATGTTGTGCGTGCCGAAAATCATGTCGATGTGCTGGTGCTTCTGCATGATGCGGTTCACGACGTTTTCCTCCTGCGACATACAGCCGCATACGCCGAGCATCAGCTCCGGCTTTTCGCGCTTGAGCGCCTTCAGGTGGCCGATCTCGCCGAACACTTTGTTTTCCGCGTTTTCACGGATCGCGCACGTGTTCAAAAAGATGAGGTCGGCCTCTTCGGTGTCCTTCGTTTCGGCAAAGCCCATCTCTTCAAGGATGCCGGCCATGTTTTCGGTGTCGTGATAGTTCATCTGGCAGCCGTACGTGCGGATCAGGTACTTTTTGCCGTAGCCGATGCCGCGCATGTCCTCGGGTATGTCAAAGTCATAGTGCACCGACGCGTCCTGCTTCGTCCGCTTGCGTCCTGCTTTATGGTCGGGCTGGTCGTTGATGACGATCGACCGGCCTCCGATTTTCATGTATTGCTTGCCGTCCTCGTTGCTTTCCACTTCGGCTTTGGAAAAATCAAAGTATTTTTCGTATGCCGGATCGACCGCCGGAGTCGTTTGTTCAGACGTATCCGTTTGCTTTTTATCAGTCACGGTGGTCTCTCCCTTCTCTATAGGTACGGGCGGACGTGCCGCCCGCAATTTTTTTATCGTCGCTTCATATTATAAGCCGAAAACCGGCAAAACTCAATCACCGTTCGACCCGGAGCGGACGGTAGCGGTTGATGGCCGCCGCGATTTCAAACCGGCGCGGGCGCGCAAAATCGCCCGGGTGCTGGTTTTTAAACGGCGACAGGCCGTCAAGCGACTGCTCGTCGATCGTCTGCTCGATGTAGTCGAGCACCTCCGGAAGCGGCGCCGGCTTTTGGAACTGCCTGCTCGCGTGCCGGATGGCCTCGGCAATCGCATTCGTCTGGCTGCCGGTGATCAGCTGCTCGACCGCGCTCAGGTCGATGGTTTCCGTTCCGTACATGACCGTCTGGCGGCCCTTGCCGCTCACCTTTTCCTTTTTGCCTTTACGGGCGTCAAAGCGGTGGACCGCAATGCGCCGGCCCGTTAAGGCCCCAAAAGCTTCCCCGGCTTCCTTCGCCCGGTTGGTCGGGTGCTCGCCGGCAATCCGGCGCGCTTCTTCGGTCACGTCGTACGGCACGTACTCTTCAAGCATGATAACATAATCCGCCACGTCAAAATAATCTCCTGCTCCGCCGACGACAAGAATGGTGGAAATGCCTTCGTCGTCATAGAGGGCGCGCACTTTATCAATAAACGGCGTGATCGGCTCCTTGCGCTTGGCGACAAGCGCCTGCATGCGGGCGTCGCGGATCATAAAGTTAGTCGCGCTCGTGTCTTCATCGATCAACAGCGTTCCGGCGCCCGCCTCGAGGCCCTCCATAATGTTCGCCGCCTGCGACGTGCTGCCGCTCGCGTTTTCGGTCGTAAAAAAGGAGGTGTCCTTGTCGGCCGGCAGGTTCGCGATGAACGGGCTGATGTTGACCCCGGTGACCGAGCGGCCGTCTTCGGCACGCACCTTCACCGCGCCCGGGTCGGCAATCACAAATTCACGGCCGTCGCCGGCGCGGTGGTTGTACACGCCGCGCTCAATGGCTTCGAGGAGCGTGCTTTTGCCGTGGTAGCCGCCGCCGACAATAATCGTCACGCCCTTTGGCACCGCCATGCCGGTAACCGGCTTTCCGTGCGGAAGCTCAATCGTCACCTCGCGCTCCTTCGGCGATTGAAATGAGATTACATCTTTGCCGCTCATCGGGCGGTTGCTGACGCCGCTTGCACGCGGCAGCACCGAGCCGTTGGCCACAAACGCGATGCAGCCGTTGTCCTGCAGGTAGCGGCGCACCGCCTGTTGCTGGTCGGCGAGCTCGAGCTGGGCTGTCAGCTTTTGTTTGGAATGCTGCTGGACAGCGCGCTGAATCGCCTCCGGCAGCTGTTTGGTGAGCCGGTCGACCGCCTCCTGGCCCTGGATTGTGCGCCCCCGGGCCGGCAGGTGGATCGACAGCCGGATTTCAAGATGATCCTTCGACAGCTTCACGGCTGTCCGGTCGATCATTTCTTGGCCGGGGCCGTCGATAATAATGCCCGGCTTGCCCTTCTGCTTGTGGAGCTCCTCCTGCATGGCAAGGGCGAAAAAGTCGATGGCCGCCACCCGGCGCGCGTCGCTTTCTTCAACCTCCGGGCCGAGCTCGAGCGCTTTTCTCGAAAGCGTCACCCGGGCACGGGAGGGGCTGGCAAACGGGTCCGCCTGCACGTGGTCCATGTGCAGCCGGAAGTCCGAAAACTCATGCGTGCCTTTAATATCGTTGTAGGCTTTGTAGCCCTTGCGGTCGATGCGTTTCAGCGTTTGAATCAGTTGTTTCATTGGTATGCTCCTCTCATCGTATGCCGGCATACAAAAAGACGCCGCGGGGACGTCTCGTTGTACCACCGGCTGGTGATATGTATGGAATTGCCGGCAGCGCCCGGGCGCTGCCGGAGGCGGCGGGGGACGTTTACCTCGGCTCAATAATCAATTTTATCGCCGTACGTTCCTCGCCGTCAATTTCAATATCGGTAAAAGCGGGAATGCAGACCAGGTCAATGCCGCTCGGCGCCACAAACCCTCTGGCGATGGCTATCGCCTTGATGGACTGATTAATGGCGCCGGCTCCGATCGCCTGAATTTCCGCGGCCCCCTTTTCACGAATAACTCCGGCCAAGGCACCTGCGACAGAATTTGGAGTGGATTTAGCGGATACTTTTAATACTTCCATTTCTAGTACCTCCCTGCGTAGGATCAATGATAACGCCATTGTATTAGTCATAATTCATGAAAGAAGGGGCAGATTCCTGCTTTTTTCTAAATATTCTTTTTTTACTCGAAAAAAGGGTGGGCTTCGTCGATACGGATGCGTTCGATTGTGGTCGCTTTTCCGGTTTTCGGATCCGCTTTCACAAAGACTCCATTTAACTGTTCCCGCCCTTCGGCCACTTCAAACTTGGTAGGAAGATTTGTCTGAAACTTTCGTATGATGGCCTCGCGCTCCATGCCGAGAATGCCGTCGCTCGGCCCGGTCATTCCTGCGTCACACAGAAAGGCGGTCCCGCCGTCGAGAATCCGGTCGTCGGCCGTCTGTACGTGGGTGTGGGTCCCGACCACCGCGCTCACCCGTCCGCTTAAAAACCAGCCCATCGCCTGCTTTTCGCTCGTTGTTTCCGCGTGAAAGTCTACAAAGATGAAGCTCGTGCGCGCTGAGGCCTCTGTGACAAGCTCATCCGCCTTCTGGAACGGGTCGTCGTTCGGATTACCCATAAATGTGCGGCCGATCAGGTTGATCACCGCCACTTCCTGGTCATTGATGCGCAGGTACTTGATTCCCTCACCAGGCACGCCTGCCGGGTAGTTGGCCGGCCGGATCATCATCTTGGCGTCATCAATAAATTCGAAAATGTTTTTGTTGTCCCACGTATGGTTCCCCATCGTAATGACCTGCGCCCCAGCTTCGAGCAGCTGCTTGTAGATCTTTTCGGTAATGCCTTTGCCGTGCGCCGCGTTTTCGCCGTTCATGATCGTGACGGTTGGCTGGTACCTGCGCTTCAGGCGCGGCAGGTACTCCTCCACCATTTTCCGCCCCGGCGAACCGACGATGTCGCCAATAAATAAAAATTTCATGTCTGTGACTTCCTTTCTTCGCGTGTGTACGCATAAAAAAATAAAGCGGTGGCAATCACCGCTTTATTTCGCATAATCTACTGCCCGGGTTTCCCGTATCACCGTTACGCGGATATGGCCCGGGTAATCCAGTTCACTTTCGATCCGTTTTGTGATATCTCTTGCCAGCTGCGGTGCCAGCTGATCGTCCACCACATTCGGCTTCACCATGATCCGTACCTCGCGTCCGGCTTGAATGGCGAAGGTTTTCTCGACCCCTTTGAAGGATTCCGAAATTTCTTCGAGCCGTTCCAGGCGGCGGATGTACGTTTCAAGCGTTTCCCTGCGTGCTCCCGGCCGTGCTGCGGACAGCGCGTCTGCGGCAGCGACGAGCGACGCAATCACCGAGGTAGCCTCGGTATCCCCGTGGTGGGAAGCAATACTGTTGATGACGACCTCGTGCTCTTTGTATTTCTTACCAAGCTCGACGCCGATTTCCACGTGGCTGCCTTCGACTTCATGATCGATGGCCTTCCCGAGGTCATGAAGCAGTCCGGCGCGGCGGGCCAGCTGTTCGTCCTCCCCGAGCTCGGCGGCCATCAGCGCAGTCAAATGCGCGACTTCCATCGAATGCTTCAGCACATTTTGGCCGTAGCTTGTCCGGAAGTGAAGGCGTCCGAGAATCTTCATGAGGTCCGGATGCAGCCCGTGAATCCCCATTTCAAACGTTGCTTCCTCGCCGTATTCACGGATAAATTCATCCACTTCCCGGCGTGCCTTTTCGACCATTTCTTCGATGCGTGCCGGATGAATGCGGCCGTCCTGCACGAGGCGTTCAAGCGCAATGCGCGCCACCTCGCGGCGAATCGGATCGAAACCGGAGAGAATGACAGCTTCCGGGGTATCATCAATGATAAGATCAATACCGGTTAACGTTTCAAGCGCCCGGATGTTGCGTCCTTCCCGGCCGATGATCCGCCCTTTCATTTCATCGTTCGGCAGGTTCACCACAGACACCGTCGTTTCGGCGACATGGTCAGCAGCACAGCGCTGCAGGGCCAGGGATAAAATATTCTTCGCTTTTTTGTTGGCTTCCTGTTTGGCTTCTTCTGTGCGTTCTTTGATCAGAAGCGCCGTTTCGTGTTCCATTTCCTGTTCGGTTTCGCGGCGGATCATCTCTCTCGCATCCTCCCGCGACATGCCGGAAACACGTTCAAGTTCCTCCTGCTGTTTGGCGAGAATCTCCTCCACTTTGCTGTTATTTTCCTCAACCTGTTGTTGTTTTTCGTAGAGAGACTCCTCTCTGCGCTCCAAGGATTCTTCCTTTTTGTCCAACGTCTCACTTTTTCGGTCAAGGGTCTCTTCTTTCTGCATCAAGCGGTTTTCTTGTTTTTGAACTTCATTTCTTCGTTCATTCAGAGTACTCTCTGCTTCTGCCCGAATTTGATGTGCTTCGTCTTTAGCTTCCAACCGCGATTCTTTTAAGATTGTCTCTGCCTGCCGCTCAGCTTCTTTCACAATCTGGCCGGCTTCGTGCTCGGCGCTTTTGAATTTCGCTTCGGCAATCGCTTTTCGGACAAAATATCCAATCAAACCAACTATCAATGCACCGATAACAAGCAAAATGGAGATGATTGCAGTGTTCATACATGTCACCTCCTCTTGCTATCTGATTGTTCACTTTCGGTTGTTGCGAAAGTTGCATTGATGATTCTTTTTCGTGTCCGCATTGTTCTGCTTGCGAATAAATACGCTCATCGAAGTGCGGAACAAAACAAACGTTCCACTTCTTTATTGTATCTTTACCGTAAGACGCTGTCAAGAAAGCTCACTGGCAGGAATCCCTGTTTTTATAGGGATTGACACCGCTTTCCTCCATCTCCCGCCCTCCGTTTGCTCCGTGCTGGCGGCACAAAGGCCGCAGATTTTTAACTCCCCGGCCGCTTTTTCCACACAAAAAGGCGCCGGAATCCCGGCGCCCTGGCAGTGCTTTAACGGTTCGTATCTGCTGTTTCTTCTTCTTCGGCAAGCAGGCTGGATTCATGCGGAGCTTCCGGTTCTTCCTCCGCCTCGTCCGGTTCGGCCTGGATATCATCAAGCTTGTAGTGGTCGCGGATTTTCCGTTCAATCGCTGCGGCCGTGGCTTCATTTTCTTTCAGGAACTGCTTCGAGTTTTCCCGTCCCTGACCAAGGCGTTCGCCTTCGTAGGAATACCATGCGCCGCTCTTGAGCACAATATCGAGCTCGGCGCCGATATCAAGGATCGAGCCTTCCCGCGAGATGCCTTCGCCGTACATGATGTCTACTTCTGCCTGGCGGAATGGCGGTGCTACTTTGTTTTTCACCACTTTGATTCTCGTTTTGTTACCGACCATTTCGTTGCCCTGCTTGAGGGTTTCCGCCCGGCGCACTTCAAGCCGCACCGAGGAGTAGAATTTCAGCGCACGGCCGCCGGGAGTCGTTTCCGGGCTGCCGAACATGACGCCGACCTTCTCACGGATCTGGTTGATAAACATCGCGATCGCGTTCGATTTACTGATTGCCCCGGAAAGCTTACGCAGTGCCTGGGACATTAAACGCGCCTGGAGGCCGACGTGGCTGTCGCCCATTTCGCCTTCAATTTCTGCTTTAGGTACGAGTGCTGCGACGGAATCAATAACGAGAATGTCAATGGCACCGCTTCGTACGAGGGCTTCAGCAATTTCAAGCGCCTGCTCGCCGGTGTCGGGCTGGGAAAGGATCAGTTCATCAATGTTGACGCCAAGCGCCCGCGCATAGCTCGGGTCGAGGGCGTGCTCCGCGTCGATAAATGCCGCCGTGCCGCCGTCGCGCTGGGCAGCGGCGATCGAATGCAGGGCAACTGTCGTTTTACCGGAGGATTCCGGCCCGTAAATTTCCACGACACGTCCGCGCGGATAACCGCCGACCCCGAGGGCAATATCTACGGCGAGAGCGCCGGAGGAAATGGTGGAAATGCGGCGGTCGGTCTGGTCTCCGAGTTTCATGATCGACCCTTTACCAAACTGTTTTTCGATGCGGCTCAGTGCTTGATCCAATGCGGCTTTTCTTTCGCTCATCTTATCTCTCCTTCAAGGATATATACTATTAAACGGACACCCTCTTCCCCACGAAGAGCATATCCATACATGCCTGCTGTTATTCAGGAAGCGTCCCCGCTGTTTTCCTGCTTTCTATATTATATCTTTTTTTATTCGATTTGCCAACAGATATGCGAACATTTATTCGTGTTTTATTTCCCGATTTCTCCATCAAAGGCACGAGGTTAAAAAAGCTCTTCAACGGCGGCTGCCGCTGAAGAGCGAACGGATTACTGGGACTGGCGCTGCGTGTTCCGGCTCGGACGGGCCGGGCGCGGCTTCGCCGGCTCGAGGTTCACGCGCGTGCCGTTGATGCGAGCGTGCCGAAGGGCTTCGTACACAAACGGAGCGCTGTCCTGAGGTACTTCCACAAAAGTAAACTTGTCAAAAATATCAATTTTGCCGATCGATTTGCCGGGAATGCCGACAGCGTTCGAAATTTCTTCGATTAATATTTTCGGCGTCATGTTCACATTGCGGCCGACATTGATAAAGAATCTTGTCATGCCGCGGGCACCGCCGGTTTCACCAAAGCTGTAGCTTTCATCGGATTCGCCGACGGTGGAGGCGAAGTTCAGCTTCATTAATGCCCGGACCACGTCCTTCGGATCGTACTCGGTAAGCAGTTCCTCAGTGATGTCATTGAACAGGCCAAGCTCCGACTCCTCCTCCATCTGGGAGGCAATCTGGCGCTTCCATGCTTCCTGCTGCTTCTCCACCACTTCTTCGATGGTCGGCACCCGGTGCGACGGGATATACATCTTGATTTCCGACTCGATCGAACGCAGATGCTTCATTTCGCGCGGCGTTACAAGCGTCAGCGCTTCGCCTTTGCGTCCGGCTCTGCCTGTACGGCCGATGCGGTGCACGTAGCTTTCCGGGTCCTGCGGAATGTCGTAGTTGATCACGTGGGTGACGTTCTGTACGTCAATGCCGCGCGCCGCGACGTCTGTCGCCACCAGGAATTCAATCGACGCGTCGCGGAATTTCTTCATAACCGCATCGCGGTGCTGCTGGGTGAGGTCGCCGTGCAGGCCGTCTGCGAGGTAGCCTCTTGCCTGCAGAATTTCCGTCAGGTCGGCTACGCCCTTTTTCGTCCGGCAGAAAATAATGCCGAGGTCCGGGTCGCGTGCGTCAAGAATCCGGCAGAGAGAGTCCTGCTTGTTGCGCTCGAGCACTTTAAAGTACGACTGCTCGATGTTTGGTGCCGTCACTTCGCTTTTGTTGATGGAGACCGTGACCGGGTCCACCATATATTTTTTCGACAGCTTGCGGATTGCCGGCGGCATCGTCGCCGAAAACAGCAGCGTCTGCCGGTCGACGTTCACCTGTTTCAGGATCGCCTCAATGTCCTCCACAAAGCCCATGTCGAGCATTTCGTCCGCTTCGTCGAGCACGACGGTATTTACTTTGTCGAGGTGCAGCGTTTTGCGGCGCAGATGATCCTGCACCCGCCCCGGCGTACCAATCACAATCTGCACGCCCTGCTTGAGCGCTTTAATCTGGTGCCCGATCGACTGGCCCCCGTAAATCGGCAGCGAACGGACATTTAAATGCTTGGAGAGCTTCTGGATTTCCGAGGAAACCTGAATGGCAAGCTCGCGGGTCGGAGTAATGATAATAGCCTGCACGTGCGGCTCCTCGGTTACCTTATTTAAAATCGGTATGCCAAACGCTGCTGTTTTACCGGTACCGGTTTGTGCCTGTCCGATCAAATCCTTCTGTTCAAGAGCATCGGGAATTGCTTTTTCCTGTACCGGGGACGGCTCTTCAAAGCCCATTTCCCGTACAGCCTGTTTAATTTCGTCTTTCATTTGAAAATCATTGAATGTTGTCATTTTCTACCACCTTTTCTTTCCATAACAATCGGCACCCTTCATATAAAGCCATAAAGCGGACACGATCCCTGGTGCCGGCGATGTGAATTTGCTTTGAGATCGTTCCGTGCGGACCGGAAACCCCGATCCAGACAAGCCCGGGCTCTTTACCTTCATCGCGGTCCGGCCCAGCGACACCGGTAAATGAAATACCAATGTCGGTATTGAATTTTTCTTTCACCTTTTCGGCCATCGCTTCTGCACAGGCGGCACTCACGGCGCCATCCTGTTCGAGAAGCGGCCGGTCAATGCCAAGAATGTGCTGCTTGGCCGCTTTGGAATACGTCGTGACGGACCCCTGAAATACGCTTGACGCCCCCGGCACGTCCACGATGGATTTTGCAAACCAGCCGCCGGTCAGGCTTTCCGCTGAAGCGATCGTCTGGGAGCGCTCTTTCAGCACATTCACCGTATGGTTAAAGACCGAATCGTCATCGTAGCCGTAAAAATGCTCCCCGACGCGCCTTTGCACCTGTTCTTCCACGCCTGCGATCATCTGCAGCGCTTCATCTGCAGTCGCAGCCGCCGCCGTCAGCCGGAGCGTGACTTCCCCGTCCCCGGCCAGCGGAGCAATCGTCGGGTTCGTCTGGGCTTCAATCAAATCCTGCAGCTCCTCTTCGAGCGAGGATTCCCCGATGCCGTAAAAACGGAGCACCCGGGACGACACAAGCCTGCCGCTTCCGGCAAGTGCTGCCACGTAAGGCTCGACGTCATACTTGTACATGGACTTCATTTCCCGGGGAGGCCCCGGTATTAAAATGTAATGCGTGCCGCCTTCTTCAACCGCCATACCGCACGCCATGCCGTTCTGGTTAAAAAATACCGTGCTGTTCTCAGCGTAGTGTGCCTGACGCATATTGGACGCCGGCATTGCCCGGCCCGTCCGGTTGTAGTAATCCTTGATTTTTTGCGCTGACGCTTCGTGCACGAGCAGCTTCCGGCCGGTAAAGTCTGCTATCACGTCTTTGGTAATATCGTCCTGCGTCGGCCCCAGGCCGCCGGTCAGTATGACGATATCCGCCCGTTCGGAGGCTTCTCCGACGGCTTCTTGCATCCGGGTTTCATTATCCCCCACCACGGTGTGGCGGTACACATTCACCCCGAGAGAAGCTAGTTCCTTTGATAAATACTGGCCGTTTGTGTTGGCAATCTGGCCCAGCAAGAGCTCTGTCCCTACTGCGATAATTTCAGCATTCATTACACGTTCCTCCGATACACCTTACATCGTCTTCATAATCACAGCGCGGTTTTTCCAGAAATAATCGACGCCGGATATGATGGTTAAAATAACAGCGATCCACATAAGCACGTCGCCTGTCGGAATGCCGGCATAGGAAAATGGAAAGTGGTGAAGCAAGAGCACCACAATAGCAACCATTTGGAATGTGGTTTTCCATTTCCCAAGTCCGCTTGCCGCAATGACGTTCCCTTCTCCCGCAGCCACCAGCCGGATACCGGTAACCGCAAATTCGCGGCTCAAAATAATGATCGCCATCCAGGACGCCAGCATAGAAATGTCAATCAGCACAAGCAGGGCGGCCGTGACAAGCAGCTTGTCCGCAAGCGGGTCCAAAAACTTGCCAAACGAAGTCACCAGCTTGTACTTTCTTGCAATATAACCGTCGAGCCAGTCGGAAACGGCTGCGATCGCAAAGATGACCGCTCCGATGAAATGATGCACCGGCAGCCCGGCGTTTCCTATCGACCATGTGCCAAACGGAAAAGGCACCAGGACAGCGATAACGAATAGCGGAATCATCAGCACCCGGGCGATCGTAATTTTATTAGGTAAGTTCATAGCGTCCTCCTACTTGCAAATCGTGCTGTTCCGTCCACATTCCAGTCTTTCATATTGTATCACATATCTTTTTTTCTCATGGAACAAAACGCACAATTTGTTTATGGCAAAGCAAAGCCTTCGTTCTGAAACGCTCAGAAGCGAAGGCCGGATTTATTCTTCTGGCACTGCCGTAAATGTAATTCTCTGGTGGGTGCCGTCCGAAGGATAGGAAAATTCCCGGCCGTTAACGGCCAGCTCCATATTGTTTGTGTTGCCGACGTTGACGGTAATCTCTTCTTCTTCATACGTTTCCTCAAGTTCATCACCGGCTGACTGGCTAGAGAACATGTCGAGCATGTCGCCTTCTGCATTCGTCACATCCACGTAGGAGTCTCCACTGAAATTCATCGTCAGCTCGAACGTTTCCGCCCCGATCACATCATACGAGGCGTTGTCTCCTTCAGCGGACGTTTCTTCCAGCTGCACATCGGCACCGCCGTTCTCTTCTTCGTCAGTGCTTTCGTTTTCTTCCCCGCCCGCTTCTTCGTTTTCCTCCGGGGCGTTTTCTGCACTGCCTGCGTTCTCTTCTGCGCTGCCTTCATCGTCGCTGCCTGCGCCCGACTCAAATTGCACACCGGTGCCCTCATCGCTCTGCTGCTGTTGAGTCTGCGTATCGCTGTTCACATTTTGAAATAACAGCCAGATGCCTGCCCCGATAATTAAAAGAAAAATAAGCGCAAACACAAAGGGCAGGAAGGATGTTTTTTTCTGTTTCTGCTGCTGGCGCGGCTGCTGATTTCTGCTGCGCGTCTGCTTCCGTGACGTCCGCGACGGCATCGCGGCCGGCTGCTGTTTCGGTGCCGGCAGTTCACCGCCGTACTGCCGGAAAATGTCCTCGGCATTCAGGCCGAGCGCTTCGGCGTAGCTGCGGATGAACGCCCGGGTATAAAATGCTCCCGGCAGCGCTCCGTAGTCGCCTTTTTCAATTGCCTGTAAATACCTTCGTTGAATTTTCGTGCGCTGCTGCATCAGCTCGAGGCTTGCCCCCTGGCGCTCGCGTTCCCCGCGAAGGTATGGTCCTAATTCTGCCATAACGGCTCACCTGCCCCTTTAACTAATATCAAAGGATGAAAACCCCGAGTCCACCGTATCGTAAGAAATCACCTGGCTTTCATCGTTTCTCAGCTCAATCATGCAGTCAAAATCATCCGCCGTATACGATGTTTCCCGGATAAAAATATCCGGATGCTCAACGACCTTGACCGCAGGCAGGCGCATGATCTCTTCCACGAGGTCGCGGTGCTTCCGGGCCGCCCGCATGGTAGTGACAATTCCGTCGATAATAAACACGTGGCTGTTTGTTCGTTCGTCCTCCCCAAGCTGGGTGCGCATCGTCTGGCGCAGAAGCGTTGACGACACAAATGTCCACCGTTTGTTGGCGCATACGCTTGCAGCCACAAGGGATTCGGTTTTCCCGACCCGGGGCATGCCGCGGATACCGACAAGGTAGTGGCGGTCCTTTTTGAACAGTTCGGCCATAAAATCGACCAGCAGCCCGAGGTCCGGGCGCACGAAGCGGAACGTTTTCCGGTCATCGGCATCGCGTTCAATATAGCGGCCGTGGCGGACAGCGAGCCTTTCCCGCAGGCCCGGCTGCTTAACCTTTCGAACGGAAATGATCTGAATCGTATCCAGAATGGCGCGCAGCCGCTGAATCCGGTCATAGCTGTCACAACGGAGAAGCAGCCCCCGGCGGTTGCCCTCCACGCCGTTGATCGTCACGATATTGATCGCAAGCATGCCGAGCAGCGAAGAAATATCCCCGAGCAGGCCGGGGCGGTTTTGATGAATTTCATATTCCACGTACCATTCGTTGCCAGCCATCAGGCGTTCCCCCTCTTATCTCTACTGCTTTTATTGTACGTCATTTTTTCCCATTTGAACAGAACATGCGGGGGCTTCAGGACGGAAATAAACCGTCGACGCGGAGCACTTCCCCGTGGACATAAGCGGCATCCGGCGAGCATAAAAACGCCACGGTTCCAGCCACCTCCCCCGGTGTGCCAATCCGTCCGAGCGACACGCGCCCGGCGACGTCCTGCCGTTCCTCCTCCGACAGATGCCCGAGCATCGGGGAGGCGACCGCTCCCGGCGCCACCGCGTTTACCCTGACGCCGGACGGTCCGGTTTCTTTGGCAAGCGACCGGGTGAACGCTTCAATCATTCCTTTGGCCGCCGCATAGGTGGATTCCATTGCTGCTCCTTCCCGGGCCCATACGGAGCTCACAAAAACAATCGTTCCTTGGCGGGCACGGATCATTTCCGGGAGGAGTGCCCGGCTGACCGCAAGCGCGCTCATCGCATTTGTCTGAATAATCGAATTTCGGTGGGCGTACGTGGTTTCCTGAAATAGTATGTATTCCTCCATGCCTGCAGCATGAATAAACGTATCAATATTTTGGGGCAGCCGGGCGGTAAACGCCTCCTGGCCTGCCTCGGTGGCAAGATCGCCGTAGACTAATTCTGCCTGCTGTCCGTTTTGGCGGCAGCGCATAGCTGTCTGTTCTGCGTTTTCTTTTCCTTGATAATAATGAAGCAGAAGCGGGCGGCCGGAGGCAGCAAGCCGTTCAGCTGCTGCGCTTCCAATTGCCCCGCTCGCTCCAGTCACCAGCGTCCAGTCAGGCATCGGTTTCGCCCTTCTGGTCGACGATGGAGGTTGTTCGGTTGTCGATGCGGAATTCATTTTGCAACAATCCGGAAATGTCCTCGAACGTCACCTGCTGCATAATGTCCACTGCATCCATGACCGATGCGCCGTGAAACGCGTAGCGCGTGCCCTCGGTAGCGAGAAATTCAGTGGAATTCAGCTGTTTGACGAGCTGGCCTAGCAGCTTTTTGCGCATCCGTTCAAAGCGCCGTTCGTCCATGCCTTCAGTCTGGGCGTGTGCGATAATGTCAAGCAGCCGTGCCTCCGTTTCTTCCGGCTTCGGCGTATTGCCGCCAATGGCCGCGAGCGAAAACGAACGCTCAATCATCGCCTCGCTTGAAAAGCTGTCATCGATCAGCCCTTCGGAGTACAGCGTTTCATACGCCTCCGAGCCTTCTCCGAACAGCGTTTCAAGCAGCAGCTCCAGCCGGGCTTCCTCGTACAGCAGGTTCTCCGTTGCGCTGTGCAGTGACAGCTTGTAGCCAAGAAGCACCTTCGGCAGGCGGATGCTCATCTTTTCGACTGCCCTGGAATGAAGCGCCGTTGCCGGCTCGTTCACTTCAACGCGTTCCACGTGGTCCATCGGCGCAAATTCCTTTTCCGCCTGGTTGCTTCGTACGAGCTCGAAAATGTCTTCAGGCTCCACCGCCCCTGCCACATATAAAATCATGTTGGCCGGATGGTAAAACGTATGATAACACGTATACAGATCATCCTTGGTAATCCGGTTAATGGACTCAGCGGTGCCGGCAATATCAATACGGGCCGGATGGCGGTGATACAGATTGCCGAGCAGCTGGAAAAAGAGGCGCCAGTCAGCATCATCATCGTACATGCTGATCTCCTGGCCGATAATGCCCTTTTCCTTTTCTACGCTTTCCTCGGTGAAATACGGGTGCTGCACAAAGTCGAGCAGCGTATGCAGGTTCACTGCGGTGTCGTCAGTGCTTGAAAACAAATACGCCGTGCGGGTAAAGGAGGTGAACGCGTTCGCTGAAGCCCCCTGTTTGCCGAACGTATCAAATACGTCCCCCTCTTCATCTTCAAACATTTTGTGCTCCAGAAAATGGGCGATTCCGTCCGGCACCTCCACGCTCTGCTTTTGCCCGATCGGAACGAAGGCGTTGTCAATGGAGCCGTAGTCGGTGGTGAAGGTGGCAAATGTTTTACTGAACCCCTGTTTTGGAAGCACGTACACCCGGAGGCCGTTTGGCATCACTTCGGAGTAGACAGTTTCATGCAGCTGATCATACTGTTGTTTCTGCATCTTTATCCTCCTTTCCGTGTAGGAAAAATACGGTATCAAGCACAATCGAGTTCGCGCATGCAAGCACGTCCTCCGCGCTCACCTGCTCAATTTCTTCAATCCATGTTTCAATCGGGCGGACGCGGCCGGCCATTTTTCCCTGAAAATGCAGAGCTGCCAGTCCGCCCGGGGCGTCGGTCGTCTCCCGGATCTGGTTGATGAGCATTCTTTTCGTCTGGGCCAGCAGTTCCCCGGACACGGCCTCCTGCTGCAGCGCCTGCAGCTGTTCACCGATGACCGTCTTCACCTGCTCGTACTGCCCTTTTTCAATGCCGGTCATCACCATGACCAGCCCCTTCTGGCTTTCATAGCGGGACGCGGCGTAATACGCCAGGCTCCGTTTTTCGCGCACTTCCTGAAACAGCTTCGAGTGCGGAAAGCCGCCGAACAGTCCGTTGGTTACCTGCATCGCGGCAAACTGCGGATCGTCCTGCGTAACCGGCGTCCGGTAGCCGAGCTGCAGCTTGCCCTGGTGGATGTCATCGGCCTCCTCCACGTAACGTACACGCGGCGGGCGCTCCGACCCGTCTTCAACCGGCGGCAGGGGGCTTCGTTCCGGAAACGGGCCTGTTACTGCCTCCACGTCATACGATCCCACGTCGCCGACCACATAGACGTCAATCGCATCTTCAGCCAGAAACTGCTCGTATACGTCGTAGAGCTTCTGCTCATCGAGAGCCTCCATCTGGTGGGCATCGCCAAGCGGATGCACCGAGTATGCTTCGGCGCTGCACATTTCCTGCACAAGGCGCATGTTGGCGTAGCGGTCCTTTTCATCGTAAATCGTATTGATTTTCTGCACCAGGGTCCGCTTTTCCTCTTCGACGATCTTTGAGTTAAACGCGCGGCCCTCTGCAAGCGGTGCGTGCACCATTTCTGCTAAAAAAGCGGTCGCTTCGGCAAACAGATCCTCCTGTGCCGGCAGAAACTGCTCGTTTACAAACTCCATGCGAAAGCTCATCACATGATAGTTGCCGCGTTTGCCGACGTCCACGTTGAACGAGGCACCGTACAGGTCATCGAGCTTTTCTTTTATGTGGGACTGCGACGGGTAGCGCAGGCTCCCTTTTTTCAGCACTCTGGCCAACAGCGCCCGGCCCGCTGCGGTATGTTCGGACAGCGGAGCGCGGCACTGCATAATGACGGCCGTTGTTTTAAACTGCTTCGTTTGAAATAAATGCACCGGAATATTCGTGTTCGTTGTCACTGGCTGCATGAAAATCCTCCTCAACTATGGTGCGTATCTTCCTTTTCTTCCGCGGGTTCGCTGTTTGCTCCCCGGGTGTCGCCAAGCACTTCACGCGGCTTACTGCCGCCGTACGGCCCGACGATGCCACGGTCCTCCATTTCATCGATGAGGCGGGCTGCGCGCGTGTAGCCGATGCGGAACCGGCGCTGCAGCATCGATACGGAGGCGCTCTGCATCTGCAGAATCATATCCACCGCTTCGTCAAACAGCTCGTCGCTCGGCCGTTCAGCCTGCGCCGGCTGGTCATCGGGTATCATTTCTTCCTGGTACTTGGCTTTTTGCTGGGCGACGACTGCCTCCACCACCTGTTCCACTTCCTGGTCGGACACAAACGCTCCCTGCACACGGGTGGATTTGTTGGAGCCGATCGGGGAGAACAGCATATCCCCCTTGCCGACCAGCTTTTCCGCCCCGCCACTGTCAAGAATGGTCCGGGAATCCGTCTGGCTCGATACGCCGAATGCGATCCGCGACGGAATATTGGCTTTGATGACCCCGGTAATGACGTCCACGGACGGGCGCTGGGTCGCGATGATCATATGAATGCCGGCCGCCCGGGCCATCTGGGCGAGGCGCGTAATCGCATCCTCCACCTCGCCCGAGGCAACCATCATGAGGTCCGCAAGCTCGTCGACGATAACCACAATGTACGGGAGCTCGGGCTGCTTGGCTCCGCCTTTATCGTTCTGCTTCCGGATCCATTCGTTGTAGCCTTCCAGGTTTCTCGTGCCCGTGTGCGAAAACAGATCATAGCGCCGTTCCATTTCAGCCACCACTTTTTTCAGCGCCTGGGCCGCCTTCTTCGGTTCGGTGACCACCGGCGCCATCAGGTGGGGCACGCCGTTATATACGTTCAGCTCTACCATTTTTGGGTCAATCATCAGCAGCTTCACCTCGTGCGGGCGGGCCCGCATCAGAATGCTTGTAATGATGCCGTTAATGCAGACACTTTTTCCGCTTCCTGTCGCCCCGGCGACAAGCAGGTGCGGCATTTTGTGGAGGGAAGCGAGAATCGGTTCGCCGGAAATATCCCGGCCGAGCGCGACATTCAGCACATGTTCGTCTTTTTTATCGAGCGACTCAAGCACTTCCCGAAGCGTCACCATCGCCACTTCCTGGTTCGGCACCTCAATGCCGACGGCGGATTTGCCTGGAATCGGCGCTTCAATCCGTATGTCCCGGGCCGCGAGCGCAAGCGCAATGTCATCGGAAAGGTTGACAATTTTGCTGACCTTCACCCCGACAGCCGGCTGGATCTCGTATTTGGTGACCGCGGGGCCAAGGTGTACTTCCGATACGTTCGCCTTCACTCCGAAGCTCTGCAGCGTTTCTTCGAGCTTTTTCGCATTGGCCGAAATTTGCGAACGCTCCTGCTGCTGATTCTGGTTTTTCGGCGCTGAGAGCATCGTAAGCGCCGGCAGCTGATAGTTCTTGTTCTCGGTCTCCCCCTCGGTCACACTCAGCATATCCGAGCGGTCCATCTCGGGTTCGGACTCTGCAGGCGCCCCCGTTTGCTCCGGCGCAGGCGCTTCTTTTTTGCGCGCAGGCTCCTCCGGCTTCGGTGTCTCTTTAACCGCCGGCGGCTCCTGGTACGCCTGTTCGGTAAAGGAAAAGATTTTCGGCTTTTCTGCGCTTTCTTTCGCTTTTTCCGCAGGTGCTTCAGGCGTTTCTGTCTGCTTCGGCGCAGCCTTCGCAGGCGCTTCTTTTGCCCGCGCCTCCTTTTGCTTTCTTCGTTCCGCCTGGCGCTGTTTCCCTTTTTCGACCGCCCGGGCTGCTCCCTGTTTCGAGGCACGGGCCGCCCATGCCCCGCCTGTCTGCATCGTATGTTGAAAAGACCACTGCATAAGTAAAAATAGTCCCGCGATCACAAGAAGCACAGAAACAATATATGCCCCGGCTGTTCCGATCAGAAAATGAACAGCATCGTAAATAAGAGCGCCGATCGCGCCGCCACCGGTAGAGGCTGCTCCGGATCGGTCGAGCCAGCCGTCACGGCCGAACGTTTCCATAAAAACGGAAATCGCCGGACCGTTGATGCCTGAAGCCCAGCGGACCTCTGTAAAAAGAATCACCCCGAGAAAAAGAAGTGTTCCGCCCGTCCACCGCAACGGATATTTCTTCACTGCGTTCCGGTTGACCATCCATACAGTGGAAAAAGCAAATATAAGCAAGTTCAATACCCACCAGAGGTCCCCGGTGAGCCATTGGGACCCGGAGCGGAGCAGCTGGCCGGCCCATCCCCATCCGCCAAGCGATATGAGGGCAAGCAGCGCAGCTGCAAGCGCCGGCCATGAAAAAGCCGGCTGCCTGTTTCTGTTCGACGAGGTTCGTTTCTTTTTCCGCTTCGCCGTTTTTGCCATGATTTGGCTCCTTTCTCCCCGAAAAAGCTCTGTTCAATAAAACACCCCCTGCCCGCCAAACTGGCTAACGCAGGGGTGTGTCATGGCAAGCTTTTCGCGTGCTTTTAAATTTCCATAATAATCGGCAGAATCATTGGGCGCCGTTTTGTTTTTTCATAAAGAAAACGGCTCATTGAATCCCGGATGCTGCTTTTGAGCGTCGACCATTCGCTCACGTTATCGCTGATTGATTTTTCCAGCGTCTCGGTTACTTTTTTATGCGCTTTTTCCATCAGCTCTTCGGACTCGCGCACGTAGACGAATCCGCGGGAAATAATGTCCGGGCCGCTTGCGATGGTGCCGGTCTTTTTGCTGAGCGTTACGACGACGACAAGGATGCCGTCTTCGGACAGCAGGCGGCGGTCACGCAGAACAATATTGCCCACGTCCCCAATGCCAAGGCCGTCAATTAACACGTTGCCGGCCGGTACTTTGCCGGCTTTTACAGCTTTGCCTTTGCTGAACTCCACAACTTCCCCTTTATCAAGCAGAAAGATGTTATTTGGATCCATGCCGGTTTCTTCCGCAAGCTCCCCGTGCACAAACTGCATCCGGTACTCCCCGTGCACTGGAATAAAGTACTTCGGCTTCACCAGGTTCAGCATCATTTTGAGTTCTTCCTGGCGGGCATGGCCGGAGGAGTGGACGTTTTCGCCCATGACGACCTCGGCTCCGATCTGATAGAGAAAATCGATCGTCTGCGAAACCGTTTTTTCGTTTCCGGCAACCGGGTTGGCAGCAATAATCACCATGTCGCCTTCCTCGATTGTCAAATTATCGTCTTCGCCTTTTGCCATATTCATGAGGGCGGAGACCGGCTCGCCCTGGCTGCCTGTGCATAAGATAGCTACTTTTCTTGGATCCATATCTTCTACCTGATCGGTCGTAATAAAAATGTCATCCTCGACCTCCAAATAACCGAGCCGGCGGGAGATTTCAATTGTTTTTTCCATTGCCTGCCCGTTCACAGCAATTTTACGCCCGCTTTCTTCCGCCGCCTGGATCACCTGCTGGATGCGGTGGATGTTAGTCGCAAAAGTTGTAATTACGATGCGCCCTTCGTTTTCTAAAAAGATATCCATGATACCATTGCCAGCAATCGCTTCCGACGGACTCACGCCGGGAACTTCGGCGTTAATGCTGTCAGAAAGCAGGCAGAGCACGCCTTTTTTGCCGATTTCAGTCAATTTATCCAGACTGGTGTACTGCCCGTCCACCGGCGTCTGGTCAAATTTAAAATCACCGGTGTGCACCACGATACCTTCCGGCGTCTGGACGACCATCCCGACCGAATCGGGAATGCTGTGATTGGTCCGGAAAAAGCTTGTTTTCAGCTGGCCGGTCTGGATGACGCTGTTGTCATGAACCACACGGAAATCCGGTTTCTTGCGGAGTCCTTTTTCTTTTACATACGACTCCACGATGCCAAGCGTCAGCTTGGTGCCATACACTGGCACATGCACCTGGCGGAGAATGTAGGTTAACGCCCCGATATGGTCTTCATGCCCGTGGGTTAAAAAGATCCCGCGGAGTTTTTCTTTGTTCTGGGTTAAGTATGAAATATCCGGAATCACGATATCAATTCCGAGCATGTCATCCTCTGGAAACATTAGTCCTGCGTCTATAACAATCATGTCCTGTTCTGATTCTATAACGTACATATTTTTTCCGATTTCCCCGATACCGCCAAGGGAAAAAACACGAACGTTACCATTCGCTTGTGTGGCCAAAGTATATTTCCTCCTAAATTAAAATGAATTATTGCTGACGTCGATTTACGGCCCCAAAAAGAAACATTTTTCCCTTTGGGTGAATGGTTTCCGCACAAATCACTTGTAATCAGTATAACCCAGGCGGTTTTTGAAATACAAGGGAAACTATTGGGCTCAGGCATTTCTCGCGGCTTTGGGCCAGGGGTTTTCTGGTTCATGCTTGTATTTGTAAAAAAATTGGACACCGGCAGCCGGGCTGTCGGTGTCCTGTTAGAAAATCATTAAGATGCGGCAGTGAACCACTGTTCGAGCTGCCGGATTTCGGCATCCGTCAGCGGCACGAGCGGCAGGCGGGTATAGCGCCCGGTAATGCCCATCTGTTCAAGCATTGCCTTCACCGGAGACGGATTCGGAGCCATAAAACAGGCCCGCATCTTCGGAAGGAGCGTCCGGTGCGCCTCTGCTGCCCGCTGCACGTGTCCGGAAAAGAAATCGGTCATCATCTGCTGCAGATCCTCGCCGGCAATATGGGCCGCCACAGAGACCACGCCGTCACCACCGACCGAAAGCGTCGGGAGCGTGAGCGAGTCATCGCCGCTGAAGAGCTGGAAATCCTTCGGTGCCGAAGAGAGAAAGTGCGAAATCTGATCAAGGTTCCCACACGCTTCCTTCACCGACGTAATGTTGGAAATTTCCGCGAGCCGGAGCAGCGTTTCCGGCAGCAGATTGACGATGCAGCGCCCCGGAATGTTATAAATCATCAGCGGAAGCGTTGTGGCGGCGGCGATCCGCTGAAAATGCTGGTACATGCCTTCCTGGTTCGGCTTGTTGTAATAAGGCGTCACCGCCATTAAGCCGTCAAGGCCGACTTTAGTTGCTTCGTTCGCAAGGTCAGCTGAATACGCCGTATTGTTCGTACCGACGCCGCCAATCACATCCAGCCGGCTCCCGGCAATATCTTTCACCCGGCGGAACAGCTGCAGCTTCTCTTCGCTGCTGAGCGTCGGTGATTCTCCGGTCGTGCCGGCCACTACAACGCCGTCGCTTTTTGTGGCTATCAAATGCTCCGTGAGCTGCTCGACTTGGTCCCAGTGAATGTCGCCATTTTCATGAAAAGGTGTAACCATTGCTGTGAGTAACTGTCCAAAAGCCATAAGTCGGCTCCTTTCTCTCATCTGCAGGGAATCGATGCGGCTCGTAATACTTCTCTGCAGCTTACTAGGAAACAGATGGGGGACGTATACCAGCACGTCCGAGCTCAAATACACGGTGCAGGGCAGATACTGCTTTATCCGTATCTTTTTCGCGGACAAGCGCCCAGATGGTCGTATGCGAATCCGCCGACTGTAAAATCGGCACCCCGGCCTTTGAGAGTGCAGTAACAATTTTGGAAGCCACTCCAGGCACACCGGTCATGCCAGCGCCGACAACACTGACTTTTGCACAGTGAGGCACCGCGGAGATGCTCCAGCCGTCTTCTTCAAGAGCGCTGACCGCAGCTTTCGCATGCGGGTCGGGTACGGTGAATACAGCACTTTCCAGTCCAATGTTAATAAAATCTACGCTCAGGCCAAGGCTTTCCATCCGCTGAAAAACGCGGGCATGCATATCTTCTGACTGCTCCGGGTCCGCCCAAACGCTGATCTGGGTAAGCGACGGGATGTGGGCGATGCCGGTAATCAGGCGTTCAGCCACCTCCCGGCCCGGCGCACCCCCGAGCATGGACGTAATCAGCGTGCCCGGCTCTTTGGTCGACGTCGACCGGATACGGATCGGCACTTTACCCTGCATGGCAATTTCAACCGCACGGGGGTGAATAACTTTAGCCCCCTGGTACGCCATGTTGCAGATTTCCTGATAGGTGACGGTGGAGAGCAGCCTCGCATCTTCCACGACACGGGGGTCCGCCGTCATCATGCCTTCGACATCGGTAAAAATGTCCACCCACTCGGCCTTTAAGGCTGTACCGAGCGCTGTCGCTGACGTATCGCTGCCTCCGCGGCCGAGCGTTGTGATCATTCCATCCTCGCTGACGCCCTGAAAGCCGGTTACGACGACAACGTCATGAGTGGTAAGCAGTTCTTCAACTTTTTCTGTGCGCATGTCGATAATTTTGGCATTGCCGTGGTTGCTGTCGGTAATAAACCCGGCCTGGGCCCCATTTAAAGCAGCAGCTGTGAGCTGCTTCGAACGCAGAAGCTCTGTAAATACTACGGCCGAGATGGTTTCACCGCACGACACAAGCAGGTCGCGCTCGGCTCTTCCTTCTCCCGGCGCACTTTCATCGATCAGGCCGAGAAGGGTATCAGTAGCGTAAGGGTCTCCGCTCCGGCCCATGGCAGAAACGACCACCACCACCTTATAGCCTTCACGCACTGCATCTTCAACATGGCCGGCGGCCTGCTCCCGCAGTTCCTTCGTTTTTACAGACGTACCGCCAAATTTCTGAACAATAATATTCATCAGTCCGGCTCCCTCTCAGGTTATTTGATTAAATTAAGGCGGATCAGGCTTTCAGCAATCTGTACCGAGTTATAGGCAGCACCTTTTAAAAGGTTATCCGAAACGACCCAGAAGTGGTAGGCGTTTTCCCGGTCAAGATCGCGGCGGATACGGCCGACAAATACATCCGGCAGACCGACGCTGTTCACAGCCATCGGGTACACCTGGTTGGCCGGATCGTCCTGAAGGGTAATGCCCTCGCCTTCGGAGAGCGTCTGCTGCAGTTCTTTTACATCCGGATTCCCTGTTTCGGTCTCAATATACACCGACTCCGAGTGGCCCGTGGCAACCGGAAGGCGCACACACGTTGCTGCTACCGGGAGCTCGTCCATATGAAGAATTTTTTTCGTTTCATTGATCATTTTCATTTCTTCAAACGTGTAGCCGTTGTCCTGGAATTTGTCGATCTGCGGGATCGCGTTAAAAGCGATCTGGTAGTGCTTTTTATCGCCGCTGACGGGCATAAGGTTTGCTTCTGCCTCCTCGCCGTTCAGTACCGCCGTCGACTGGGTGTTCATTTCATCGACCGCTTCCAGCCCCGCGCCGGATACAGCCTGATACGTGGAAACGACCACTTTTTTCAGGCCGTATTTCTGCCGGATCGGCTCAAGCGCTACGGCCATTTGAATGGTCGAGCAGTTCGGGTTGGCGATAATGCCGTTATGGTTGTGGAGGTCTTCTTCATTCACTTCCGGAACCACAAGCGGGGTGTCCGGGTCCATGCGGTACGCGCTCGTGTTATCCACGACAATCGCCCCACGCCTGACCGCTTCGGGAGCCAGTGCTTTCGATACGGAACCGCCGGCGGAGAACAGGGCGATCTGTACGCCGTCAAACGATTCAGGGGTTGCTTCTTCAAGCGTGTATTCCTGGCCTTTGAACGTCATTTTTTTCCCGGCGGAGCGGCTTGAAGAAAGCAGCTTCAGCTCTCCAACGGGGAAATTTTTATCTTCTAAAGTTTTCAGCATCTGCTGGCCCACGGCGCCGGTTGCGCCTACGACCGCTACAGTATATGTTTCGTTAGACATGTTCATTCTCCCTTTCTGATTCATCCATTTCACATTTATTAAAACAAACTTTGCTTTATTTTACCACACTTGTCAGTGCTGAAAAGGGCAATTCTGGCTTATTCTCCGCTGCTCACGCTGAAATTAGAGCTGTTTTTCTTTAATAGCCCGGGCAGACGGCCATCCGGCTGGATCAGCGAGGCACTCGGCGGCGTCTGCATCATCGCCCGCCCCCGCTCCTCGACATGTCCGAGCTGTACACTTTCAAGCCTGTCCAGTGTTTCATCAATTCCCGGATGCCGGCCGAACAGCATTTCGTTCCGGGCGTTGCGGGCCATACGGGCTGCCGACGACTCCAGTCCCAGTACAAAAGCGGATTTCAGCTGCGACCGGTGGTTCTCAATCTCCACTTCTTTGATATTTCCAGCGGATAAACGCTCAAACAGCCCTTCGATCGTTCCGAGCAGCTCTTCTACGCGCTCCGGGGCCGCCGCGCTGTAAATCGTATGAAAGCCGGTATGCTCAAAGGCTTCAAATGAAGAAAAAATAGAATAGGCGAGTCCCCGGTCCTCCCGGACTTCCTGAAACAGCCGGCTGCTCATCGAACCGCCGAGCAGGTTATTCCACAGCACTTCCGCAAAATACTGGTCATGAAAACGGGAAACGCCCGGAAATCCCAGGCACAGATGAGCCTGTTCGGTTTCCCTGTTCTTTACTTCTTTTCCCGGGACAAATACAGCGTTTTCCTTCCGGCTTTCCGCCCGGCGCCCGTGTCCCCATCCGGCAAATAAACGTTCGATGCAGGCAAGCAGCTCCCTGCTCACATTGCCGGCAACCGAAATCACAACTCGTTCGGGCGTATAATGGGTATGAAAAAAATCGAGCAACCGCTCCCGGGTCACTTCGTTCAGCACGGGCTTTGTTCCGAGAATTGGGCGTGCAAGCGGATGGCTCCCGTAGGAAGCTTTCCACAGCATATCGTGAATAATGTCGTCGGGCGTGTCCTCCACCATGCTGATTTCTTCTAAAATCACGTTCCGCTCCTTCTCCACGTCCTCTGGGTCAAAGCGCGAGTGAAAGAACATATCGGCAAACACCCCGGCGGTCTGCTCCGCATGCTCATCAAGCACGGTCGCCTGCAGGCAGGTGGTATCCTTTGCCGTAAAGGCTTCCATTTCTCCGCCAATCCGGTCAAAATAGCCGGCAATGTCTGCCGCACTCCGTCCGGATGTACCTTTAAACAGCATATGTTCGATAAAGTGTGCCATCCCGTTTTCTTCTTCCCGCTCCTGCCTGGAGCCTGCATCTATCCACAGGCCAATCGACACCGAGCGCACGTGCGGGATCTGTTCCGAAACCAGCCGTGTTCCATTCAGAAAATGTTTTGTTTCCACCATCTGTTGGCCCTCCCTTTTTTTACTCTCTTTATATTTATAAAAAAAAGGACCTGGAAATCCAAGTCCCTGCTGATCTATAGGCGCCTTACTGGGAAGGTGTGTCGGAGCTTTCCTTCGCAAGCAGCGCTTTTCTTGATAGGTTAATCCGTCCCTGATTGTCTATTTCTGTTACTTTTACCATGACTTCATCTCCGATGGAAACCACGTCTTCCACCTTATTGACGCGCTCGTGGTTCAGCTGGGAAATGTGGACAAGACCTTCTTTGCCTTTAAACAGCTCCACAAAAGCACCAAACTTCTCGACGCGTTTGACTTTTCCTAAATACGTCTCGCCCGGCTCCACTTCACGAATTAAATCTTCAATGATTTTTTTCGCTTCCTCGTTTTTATCCTGCTCGGTGGAGGAAATAAAGACGGTACCGTCCTGCTCGATGTCAATTTTCACGCCGGTGTCTTCAATAATCTGGTTGATCGTTTTTCCGCTCGGGCCAATTACGTCCCGGATTTTCTCCGGCTTAATGTGCATGGACATAATTTTTGGAGCATACGGGGACAGCTCACCGCGCGTTTCGCTGATGGTAGCGAGCATGTTTTCGAGTACTTTCATGCGGGCAACCTTCGCTCGTTTGAGAGCAAATTCAAGCACTTCGCGGTCGATACCCGCCAGTTTAATATCCATCTGCAGCGCCGTTACGCCGTCCGCCGTGCCGGCTACTTTAAAGTCCATGTCACCAAGGGCGTCTTCCATGCCCTGGATATCGGTCAGCACAGCCAGGTCGTCGCCTTCTTTCACAAGGCCCATCGCAATACCGGCAACCGGCGATTTAATTGGCACACCGGCGTCCATCATGGCAAGCGTGCTCGCGCAAATGCTCGCCTGGGACGTGGAACCGTTGGATTCAAGCACTTCGGATACCAGGCGGATTGTGTACGGGAACTCCTCCTCGGAAGGAACCACTTTTTCAAGGGCACGCTCCCCGAGAGCGCCGTGTCCGATTTCCCGCCGGCCCGGCCCGCGGATGGGGCCGGTTTCCCCGACACTGAAGTTCGGGAAGTTATAATGATGTAAAAACCGCTTCGACGTTTCCGTGCCGAGACCGTCAATGATCTGCACTTCTCCAAGTGCTCCGAGCGTGCAGATGCTGAGCGCCTGCGTCTGGCCGCGGGTAAACAAGCCAGAGCCGTGCGTACGCGGCAGAATGTCCACCTCGGAAGTCAGCTGACGAATGTCGTCCGGGCCGCGTCCGTCCGGGCGGATATGCTCTTCGGTGATCAGGCGGCGGAATTCTGCTTTAACAAGCTTTTCAAAAATATCTTTTACTTCGCTTTGCTGCTCTTCATCTTCATATGGCTCGGAGATCTGCGTTTTCAGCTCCTGGATGGCCACGTCGCGCTCTTTTTTATCTTTAACCATCACTGCTTCTTTCACAGCGTCCTGGAACTGGCTGCGGATGGTTTCTTCCAGGTCTTTATCCGTCTGGGAGAGCTGCACTTCCATTTTCTCCTGGCCGAGCTCACGGATAATGCCTTCCTGGAACTCCACCAGGCGCTTGATTTCTTCGTGTCCGAACATGATGCCTTCAAGCATCGTCTCTTCCGGTACTTCGTCTGCTCCGGCTTCCACCATGTTGATGGCGTCTTTGGTGCCGGCAACCGTCAGTTCAATATCGCTTCTGGCCGCTTCGGATTCTGAAGGGTTGACGACAAATTCACCGTCGACCCGTCCGATGATCGCACCCGAAACCGGGCCGTAAAATGGAATATCCGACAGGGAGAGAGCGAGCGATGAACCGACCATGGCAGCAATTTCCGGTGACGCGGACTGATCCACGCTCATCACCATATTGATTACCTGCACGTCGTTACGGAACCCGTCCGGAAAAAGCGGACGGATTGGCCGGTCAATCAGGCGGCTTGTTAAAACTGCTGTTTCGCTCGGGCGTCCTTCACGTTTAATAAAACCGCCGGGAATTTTCCCTGCCGCATACAGCCGCTCTTCGTAATTCACCGTGAGCGGGAAGAATGGAAGATCCTTCGGTTCTTTTGAAGCCGTTACGGTGGAGAGGACCACCGTATCTCCGTAGCGGATCATCACCGCTCCGTTCGCCTGTTTCGCAATGTGTCCTGTTTCGACGGTCAGCGTCTGCCCCGCCCATTCAATTGAGTAGGTTTTCTTTTCTTGTTCCAAATTTCAGGACCTCCTATACGTTTTTTCACGTATACGTCTGCATTTCCGGGTATAAATGTTCCATTCCGCCGGTACTCCCGACTAGCAGGAAACCCTTTCGTGCGCACAAGCTTAACGCGGAAGCCGCACTGCTTACGCGTTAAGCTTGTGCGATGTGCGTAAGGGATCATTTCATACCGCCCAGCCGCATACGTTATGCACATGGTTATTTTTAGGTAAGAGAAAAAGCGGGAGATACCTCCCGCTTCCCAGTACTTCTTAACGGCGCAAGCCGAGTTTATTAATGATGTCGCGGTAACGCGTGATGTCCTGGTTACGAACGTACGTTAACAGGTTACGGCGTTTACCAACCATTTTTAAAAGCCCGCGGCGGGAATGGTGGTCCTTTTTATGCTCACGCAGGTGTTCGTTCAACGAAACAATCTGCTCCGTCAAAATAGCGATCTGCACTTCCGGGGAACCGGTGTCGCCTTCATGTGTTTTGTACTCTTCGATCAACTCTGATTTACGCTCTGGTGTTAAAGCCATTCAGTCGACCTCCTTTTGTTTTTTTGTTTCAACCATTTCCTCGCAAGCCGCAGGAGGCGCGTGCAAGCCAAGAAGTAGTTTCCATACATCAACCATCTTACCTTTTGAGCAGAAAAAACGCAAGGGAAAACAGGTGTTAATCCCTGATTTCCTGCTGAAGTACCTGCTCGGCTGCACGTTTGTCTTCATGCAGCTGGGAGACCAGCGCATCGAGGGAAGGAAATTTCACTTCACCGCGAAGCCGCTCCCGCCATTCAACCCGGACCGCTTTTCCGTAAATATCTCCATCGAAATCAAACAGGTGGACTTCAATTTCCGGCGGGCCGTCCCGTTCGTCGTGAAACGTCGGCTTATAGCCGATGTTGCTCATCCCCCGGTGCCATGCACCGTCGATAAGCGCACGTACAGCATACACGCCGTCATTTGGCAGCAGGTACGGCTCGTCGGCCTGAATGTTAGCTGTCGGAAATCCGATTGTCCGGCCGCGCTTCTCGCCCTCAACCACGGTGCCTTCAAACGTATACCAGCGCCCGAGCAGGCGGGCGGCTTTGACCATTTCTCCCTGTTCCACAGCCTCGCGGATCCAGGTGGAGCTTATCTTCTCTCCCTCTTCGGTGTAAGGAGATACCGTGGAAAACGTAAAAGCATCCCTCGAATGGTACGGGAGCGTCTCCATATTGCCGCGCCCGAATTTACCGTAAGAAAAATCAAATCCGGCCACTGCGTGCTTTACACCGAGATCAATAATATAAGCATCAACAAAAGCCTGAGGGTCGAGAGAGGCAAATTCCTGGTCAAACCGCACAATGTACAGCTCCTCCACTCCAAGTGATTCAAGAATATGCTGCTTTTCCGCCAATGGGGTTAAATAAAACATATCTTCCTCTGACTGCTTGGACAGTACCACTTTCGGGTGCGGGTGGAAGGTCATTACAGTGAGCGGCAGTCCCCTGTCTTCTGCTGCCTGACGGGCCTTCTCAATCACTTCTTTGTGACCGCGGTGCACTCCGTCAAAGTAGCCCATCGCCATCACTTTAGCCTTTGAAAGTGACGGGGTTAACGTATGTGGATGTATAAGATGATGAACTTCCATTATTTTCACCTGCCGATATTCTTTCATTCACGCTTTTAAAGAAGCATTGTTTTAGGTTTGAAAATGCCGGGCTTAGCCGGATGCGCCGTATAGACAGCAAGCGGTTTCCCGCTCTCTGCCTTTACCGCCATCGTCTGCTCAGAAAACCAAGCTGCCGGAAGCACCCGTCCGTGACTAATCTGCTCCGCCGTCTCCTCCGACACTGTAATGGCCGGAAGGTGAGCCACTGCCCAGTCTACCGGATACACGGCTTTTTCAGGACGGCCAGCGGCCACCAAGGCTTCAAGCTCTTCCCATGTGGAAGTGTGTTCCGGTTCGAATCCACCGGACGCCGTGCGGATGAGCTGCTGCAGATGTGCCGGGTACCCGAGCTTCTTTCCAGCATCGACAGCAAGCGTGCGCACGTAGGTTCCTTTACTGCAGCTCACCCGAATTTTAAAGGAAAATTCCCCGCCCCGCGGAGCGTCGTCCATTTCAAGCAGCCGAAAGTCGTAAATGCAGGCCTCCCGGACTGGACGCTCGACCTCTATGCCTTCACGGGCATATTCATACAGCTTGCGCCCCCGGACTTTAACAGCTGAAAACATCGGAGGCACTTGGGTTACCGAACCACTTAAAGCTTGGAGCGCCTCCTCAATGCGCTGCTTTGCCGGTGCCGTCTCTACAGCGAGGGCTTCCACCGTCTCCCCGTTGGCGTCTTCAGTGGTTGTCGCTCTTCCGAGAGTGATAACCCCTTCGTATGCCTTTGGAGCTTCGTGCAGGTAATCCACCGCTTTAGTGGCTTTTCCGATACAAAGCGGAAGCACTCCGGTCACGGATGGATCAAGCGTGCCGGAATGACCAACTTTTTTTGTTTTCAGCAGCCGGCGCGCACGCGCTACACAATCATGGGACGTAACACCTGCTTCTTTCCACAAAGGAATGATTCCATCAATCATAGGGCCGTTTCGCTCACTTCCATTACAGAATTCATGTACATAGGAAAAGCTGTTTCAAAGTCAGCAACAGCTCTCCCAACTTTAAAACAGCTTCTGTCTTCTACTTTTCCCGTTCATTTAAATCGCGCAGCAGCGATTCAATACGGTTGCCGTATTCAATCGATTCATCGAAAGAAAAGAAGATTTCCGGTGTTTTGCGAAGCTGAATTCGTTTTCCGATTTCACTGCGGATGAATCCCCGGGCTTTTTCAAGGCCCTGAAACGCTTCCTCTTTGTCTTTTTCTTCTCCGAGAACGGTGACAAAGATCGTTGCCTGCTGCAGATCTCCGGTCACTTCCACGTCAGTCACCGTCACAAACTGCACCCGCGGGTCCTTGATTCCGCGCGCAAAAATATCCGAGACTTCTTTTTTAATCTGCTCTCCTACACGCTGAGCACGTATATTAGCCATAACTGTTCCTCCTATAACCATTCATAGTGTACGGAGGTTATTTCCCATTCCGTATAACTTTCAATCATATGAATGGCACGCTGCAGCTCTTTTTCCGCCCCTGCCTTTTCGTTATGCACGGTGACAATCGAAAGAGCTGCCCGCTGCCAAAGCTCCTGATAATCCGTTTCTGCCACGGAGAGGTTCCGCTGCTTCAGCTTCGTTTTCACGCTCTGAAGCACCGCCCGCTTCTGCTTTAAATGACTCGCTTCATAAAGCATGCACTCTACATGGACTACACCGATCATGTGCGTTTAACTTCCTCCATGATATACGGCTCCATAATGTCGCCTTCCTTAAGGTCGTTAAAGTTTTCGAGGGTCACACCGCACTCATATCCGGCTGCAACTTCCTTGGCGTCATCTTTATAACGCTTCAGGTCCTTGATGCCGCCGTCGAAAATAACGACGCCGTCTCGTACGACCCGTACTTTGGAGTCCCGGGTAATTTTGCCTTCGAGCACATAGCTTCCGGCAATGGTACCAACGCGGGAAACTTTGAACAGCTGGCGCACCTCAACCTGTCCGAGCACGCGCTCTTCATAGACCGGGTCGAGCATACCTTTCATGGCTGTTTCAATTTCGTCAATCGCATTGTAGATAACCTGGTGGAGACGAAGATCCACATTTTCTGCATCCGCCGTACGCTTGGCGTTTACGTCGGGACGGACGTTAAAGCCGATAATGATCGCGTTGGAAGCTGAAGCAAGGATGACGTCTGATTCTGCAATCGCGCCGGCGCCGGCGTGTACGATATTGATTTTGCAGCCTTCCACTTCTATTTTTTCAAGCGAACCGCGAAGCGCTTCGACCGAACCCTGTACGTCCGCTTTAACGATCACGTTAATTTCTTTCATGTCGTTTTCCTGAATCTGGCTGAACAGATCGTCCAGGTTGATCTTCGAGGTTTGTGCACGCTCGGCATCCTTTGCCCGGCTCTTACGCGCATCAGCGATCTGGCGGGCTTTTTTCTCTTCTTCAAAGACAACAAACGGGTCGCCTGCCTGCGGCACATCGTTCAGGCCGATAATTTCCACTGGCTTGGACGGCCCCGCGCTTTTCACCTGGCGGCCAAGATCGTCCACCATCGCCCGGATTCGTCCGAAAGCGTTGCCGACGACAATCGGCTCGCCGACATGCAGCGTACCGTTTTGAACGAGCAGGGTAGCCACCGGCCCGCGCCCTTTATCAAGCTCTGCTTCTACGACGCTTCCGCGCGCACGCTTGTCCGGATTTGCTTTGAAGTCTTCCACTTCGGCCACGAGCAGGATCATTTCAAGCAGTTCGTCGATACCTTCACCGTTGATCGCGGAAAGGTTCACAAAGATTGTATCTCCGCCGTATGCTTCCGGCACTAATTGGAATTCCATGAGTTCCTGCATCACACGGTCGGGGTTGGCGCCTTCTTTATCCATCTTGTTTACCGCGACAATGATCGGCACCTCAGCCGCCTTGGCGTGGTTAATGGCTTCTCTTGTCTGAGGCATTACGCCGTCGTCGGCTGCGACGACCAGAATTGTAATGTCGGTTACTTCCGCACCGCGCGCACGCATGGTCGTGAATGCTGCGTGACCGGGCGTGTCGAGGAAGGTGATCAGTTTGTTATTTTCTTCCACCTGGTAGGCGCCGATATGCTGGGTAATGCCGCCCGCTTCCCCGGAGGTGACTTTTGTGTGGCGGATGGAGTCAAGCAGCGTCGTCTTCCCGTGGTCGACGTGACCCATAATGGTTACTACCGGCGGGCGTTCCTGCAGCTTTGCCGGGTCGTCCTGCTCGACATAGTTATCAATATCGAGTTCATCCACCACTTCTTCCTGCTCCACCTCTACGCCGTAATCCGTGGCGATCAGTTCAATGGTTTCTGCCTCGAGCGTTTCATTAATGGTCGCCATTACGCCGAGGTTCATTAATTTTTTGATGACTTCCGAGCTTTCTTTGTTCAGTTTTTCTGCCAGTTCCCCGACGGAGAGGCTGCCGGCAAACGTAATTTTTTCAGGAGTAGCCTGCTGCTCTTTACGGCCCCCGCCCGGGCGTTTTTGGTTGGTCTTTTTCTTGCTTGGGCCTCTGTTTCCCTGGGTGTTTCGTGTTTTATTGCTTCTCACTTTACTCATAGTGACATCACTTTCCTTCCAAAGATATCGTTTGTGAATGTTGTTCGTTTTTCGTCCATCTACACGTCCTTCTCATTTTATTTCTTCATCTATCAATTTTATCAGCTTTTTGGCAAAGCCGCGTTCAGTGACGGATAAAATGGTTCTTGCTTCTTTTCCGATCGCTGCACCGAGATCGGCTTTTGTTCCCGCAACCCGAAAAGGACATGAATAAAAGCTCGTTTTATCCGTGAATTTTTTAATCGTATTGGCCGAAGCATCCCCGGCGACGATAACGAGATGTGCTTTTTTTGCCTGTACGGTTTTAAGAACGGTGTCGTCACCGCTTTTCAGCTCTCCTGCCCGGGCGGCAAGCCCGAGAAAAGACAATGCTTTATCGTTCATGCTTTACGCCTCTGCGCTCTTCTATAAGACGATCGTAATCATCGCTCGATATATTCACCTTTAAATGGCGGCTCAACGAATCTTTTGCTTTCGCCTGTAAAAAAACATCATCACTGTCTGTTAAATACGCGCCCCGCCCGTTCTTTTTACCCGAGCGGTCGACAAAAACGGTGTTATCCGGGTCCCGAACGACTCGCACCAATTCTTTCTTGGGCTTTTCCTCTCCAGTAATGATGCACTTTCTCATGGGAATTTTTTTAGCCATAGCCGTTCACCCTCATTTTTACAAATCTTCTGTGTCTAAATCAATGCTTGTGCTCGTTACCGGAATTTCTTCGGCATCCTCCGGGGAGAAAATACCAAGCTCTTCAGCTTCAGTTTCACTTTTAATATCGATTTTCCAGCCGGTAAGCTTGGCGGCCAGACGGGCGTTCTGCCCGCGCTTGCCAATAGCAAGAGACAGCTGGTAGTCCGGCACTACGACGAGCGTGCTTTTTTCTTCTTCATTTACCTGCACATCCAGGGCTTTCGCCGGGCTTAGGGAATTCGCCACATATTCCACCGGATTTTCCGACCATTGCACGATGTCAATTTTTTCACCCTTCAGCTCTTTGACGATGGTCTGGACGCGCTGGCCGTTCGGCCCTACGCAGGAGCCGACCGGATCCACTTCCGGATCATCCGCAAACACCGAAATTTTCGAGCGGTCGCCTGCTTCCCGTGCCACTGAAATGATCTCTACTGTACCGTCGTAAATTTCCGGTACTTCAAGCTCAAACAGCCGCTTCAATAAGCCCGGGTGCGTACGGGAGATAACAATCTGCGGACCTTTGGTCGTTTTTTCCACTTTCGTGATGTACGCTTTCAGGCGGTCATTATGGTTGTACGTTTCATTTTGCATCTGTTCGCTCTGGGGCAGCAGAGCTTCTACTTTTCCGAGATCCACGTAGATAAAGCGGTGGTCCTGGCGCTGCACAATGCCGGTCATAATATCTTCTTCGCGGTCGATAAAATCAGAATAAATAATGCCGCGCTCTGCTTCACGCACGCGCTGGGTCACGACCTGCTTTGCCGTCTGGGCTGCAATACGCCCGAAGTTCTTCGGAGTGACTTCCATTTCCACTACGTCGTCAAGCTCGTACGACGGGCTGATAGCCTGCGCTTCCTCCTGGGAGATTTCAAGCCGCGGATCGAATACCTCTTCGACTACTTCTTTGCGGGCAAATACCTGAATCGATCCGGTGTCACGATTGACATCCACCCGGACGTTCTGTGCCTGGTTGAAGTTTCGCTTGTAGGCGGAAATCAACGCGGCTTCGATCGCTTCAAGCACTATTTCTTTATCGATTCCTTTGTCTTTTTCCAGTACGTCCAATGCTTCCATAAAGTCTGCATTCATGGAATTAAGATCCTCCTTTTTCTCGATGCCCGCCGCACCGTTAAAAAATGATAGCGAGCCTTGCTTTAGCTACTTTACTGTATGGTACATGAACCGTGCGTTCCTTCTGTTTCTGTTTGGTGAAAATCAAAAGCTCTCCGTCTTTGAAGTCACTCAGCTTTCCTTCGAACGCTTTTTCCCCTTCAACGGGTTCATACGTGGTCACGTACACGTTTTTTCCGACTGAACGGCGGATGTCTGCTTCGTTGTTCAGTGGACGCTCCGCGCCCGGCGAAGAAACTTCCAGATAATAAGCTTCCTGAACCGGGTCCAGGTCGTCGAGCTGTTCACTCAGTCGTTCGCTCACCCGTCCGCAGTCCTCAAGATGCACACCGGAGGGACTGTCCACAAACACCCGAAGGTACCAATTTTTTCCTTCTTTTTTATACTCTGTATCCACCAGTTCCAGGTCCAGTTCTTCAGCAATCGGCCGTGCCAGGCGTGCTGCAATGTCTTTAATACTTTCTTTCATTACGTACCTCCCTGCTGCTTTGTCATCATCTTCATTTCTTCCAATGATAGTATATAGTTTATTTTATGCAGAAAGCTTCAACCATAAATGAAAGAGTGGGTGTTTACCCACTCTTTCGCCGTCTCGATATACCTCTCACTGCCCATTATCATAGCACGTTTCGCGCAATTCCGCAAGTCTCCCCGCTGTTTAGAACAAGGAAAGTTGGTTCGTGTCGGGCAGCCCGCCGAGGCATCCGTGCAGATCAAGATGCTCGATCACCGTTTTGGTTGCCTTGCTGCGCTGCTGCAGATCTTCCTTGGACAAGAATTCACCGTCAGCGCGGGCTTTCACAATATTAACCGCGGCGTTGGTGCCCACTCCTTCCAAAGCGTTAAACGGCGGGATCAACTGGTCGCCGTCGACGACAAATTCGCTCGCCTCCGAACGGTACAGATCCACCTTTTGGAAACGATAGCCCCGCTCGGTCATTTCAAGCGCGAGCTCGAGCACCGTCACCAGGCTTTTTTCCTTTGGCGAGGCGTCAAAGCCCTTAGCCTGAATTTCATCAAGCTTCGCGCGGATGGAGGTGCTTCCGTTAATCATGGTCGGCAGATCAAAGTCGTCCGCCCGCACCGTAAAATACGCTGCATAGAACAGTATCGGGTGGTGCACTTTAAAGTAGGCGATCCGGACCGCCATCAGCACATAGGCGGTGGCGTGCGCTTTCGGGAACATGTACTTGATCTTCAGGCAGGACTGAATGTACCACTCCGGCACGCCGTGATTTTTCATTTCTTCGATCCATTCCGGGTCAAGGCCGCGTCCTTTACGGACAAATTCCATAATTTTAAAGGCGAGCGAGTGTTCGATGCCTTTATAAATCAAATACACCATAATGTCGTCCCGGCAGCCGATCACGTCCTTCAGCTCACACGTGCCGTTCTGGATCAGTTCCTGGGCGTTGCCGACCCATACGTCCGCGCCGTGCGACAGACCCGAAATCTGAACCAGCTCGGAAAACGTCGACGGCTTCGTGTCTTCAAGCATCTGCCGCACAAAACGGGTGCCAAACTCCGGTATGCCGTACGTGCCTGTTTTACAATTAATCTGCTCCGGCGTGACGCCGAGTACTTCCGGACCGCCGAAGATTTTCATCACTTCCGCATCGTCGGTCGGAATGGTCTGTGGGTCAATGCCGCTTAAATCCTGCAGCATGCGTATAACTGTCGGATCATCGTGGCCGAGTATATCAAGCTTCAGCAGGTTGTCGTGAATGGAATGAAAGTCAAAGTGCGTCGTTTTCCATTCCGACGTTTTGTCGTCCGCCGGAAACTGGATTGGACAGAAGTCGTGGATGTCATACTCATCCGGGACGACGATAATCCCGCCCGGGTGCTGGCCGGTCGTCCGTTTGACGCCCGTACATCCACTGACCAGCCGGTCGATTTCCGCTCCGCGCAGATGCAGCTCGTGGTCGCTCTGATAGCCTTTCACGAACCCGTACGCTGTTTTGTCCGCCACGGTTCCGATTGTACCTGCCCGGTAGACTTTCTCCTCGCCGAATAGTTCTTTCGTGTAATTATGGGCCCGCGGCTGGTAGTCACCGGAGAAGTTCAAATCAATATCGGGAACTTTATCACCTTTAAACCCGAGGAAGGTTTCAAACGGGATGTCATGCCCGTCTTTAATCATATCCACGCCGCAGCTGTCACATTGCTTGTCCGGCAGGTCAAAGCCGGAGCCGACCGAGCCGTCATCAAAAAACGTCGATTGCTTGCATTCCGGACAAACATAATGCGGGGGCAGCGGGTTCACTTCGGTAATTTCTGTCATCGTGGCAACAAACGACGAACCGACCGAGCCCCGGGAGCCGACCAGATAGCCGTCTTCGAGGGATTTTTTTACGAGCTTCTGCGAAATCAGGTAGATAACGTCAAAGCCGTTACCGATAATACTGTCGAGCTCTTTATCGAGCCTGGTTTTCACAAGCTCCGGTATTGGCGAGCCGTAGATGCTTTCCGCCCGGCGGTAGCACATTTCGCGTATTTCCTTGTCCGAGCCTTCGATGTTTGGTGTATACAGGTCGCTTGGCACCGGATGAATCGTCTCCACCTGGTCAGCGATCGCCCGTGTGTTTTCTACCACAATCCTTTCTGCCGTGCGGTCATCGAGAAAATCAAAGCAGGAAAGCATTTCCCCGGTCGTACGGAAGTGCACCTGCGGAAGTGTCTGGTTGTTCAGCGGGTTCGCCCCGCCCTGCGATGCAATCAGGATCTGCCGGTAGCTGTAGTCGTGCTCATCCATATAGTGGGCGTTGCCGGTGGCAACGACCGGAAGATTCAGTTCATCCCCGGTGCGGATAATTTTCTGAATCACATCCCTAACGTCATCGTAGCTTTTCAGAAGCTCCTTTTCCACGAGATGCGCATAGTTTTCCGGCGGCTGTACCTCGAGATAATCGTAAAATTCAGCGGCTTTTTTCGCTTCGTCCTCCGACTTCTGCATCATCGTTTCAAACACTTCGCCTTTGTCACACGCCGAGCCGACGAGTATGCCTTCGCGGTACTTCTGCAGCTTCGAACGCGGGATCCGGGGCGTCCGGAAAAAATACTCCAGATGCGACAGCGTAACGAGGTGATACAGATTCTTCAGCCCTTCCTGCGTCTGGGCGATCAGAGTGCAGTGCGACGGACGCAGGCGGTGAAAGCCGGACTGGCCCATGTTATCATTGAGCTGTTTATGGTTGGTAATGTCCTGGGCGAGCGCATCCTTTACCATTTTCCAAAGCAGATAACCGGTTGCTTCCGCATCGTAAATCGCCCGGTGATGGCTTACGAGTTCAATATCAAACGTTTTACAAAGCGTATTCAGCCGGTGGTTTTTTAAATTCGGATACAAAAAGCGGCCGAATTCGAGCGTATCAATCACCGGCATATCTGCCGTTTTACCAATTTTTTTGTATCCCTCCCGGAGAAATCCCATATCAAAGCTTGCGTTATGGGCAACAAGCACCGAGTCCTTGGAAAAGGCGTGGAAGTCTTCCAGTACCGGCTCGATCTCCGGGGCGTCGACGAGCATATCGTCTGTGATGCCGGTGAGGTTAATAATGGTATCGGTCAGTTTTTCATGCGGATTTGAAAAGCGTTCAAACCGGTCGATAATCTCGCCGTCTTTTACTTTAACCGCTGCGAGTTCGATGATGGAATCGTACACGACCGACAGACCGGTTGTTTCCACGTCAAAAACGACATAGGTCCCTGTTTCAAGATCCACATCCGCCTCGTTGTAAGCGATCGGAACGCCGTCATCCACAAGGTTCGCCTCCATGCCGTACAGCACTTTAATATCGTGCTTTTTGCCGGCATTGTATGCTTCCGGAAACGACTGCACGACACCGTGGTCCGTAATTGCGACCGCCGGGTGCCCCCATTCGGCTGCCCGGGCCACGTATTCCCCGGCAGAAACGGTCGCATCCATCTGGCTCATGTTCGTGTGGGCGTGCAGCTCGACACGCTTTTCTTCGGCATCATCGGTTTTGGACGCTCCCTGCACCTGGATGACATCGTTTGCGATCATCACCAGGTCACGGACGAATGTATCGTCCTGCACGCCGCCACGGGCCTTTACCCAGATGCCCTTTTGCACGGCTTCGAGCAGCGGCACCTGTTCTTTATCCTTGGAAAACATTTTGATCATTATCGAATCTGTGTAGTCGGTAATTTTAAACGTTAACAGCGTCCGCCCGCTGCGGAGCTCCTTCGTTTCTGCTTCGAAAATGTAGCCCTCTACGGTCACGCGGCGTTCTTCCTCGCGGATATCCTTCAGCGGCACTGCTTCGTCTTTGATCGGGTAGCCGATCTGAATCGACTGGGAGGCTCGCTTGGAGTCGGCTTCGGATTCTTTTTTCTTTCGTTCCATCATTGCTTCTATTACTTTCGAATGCTCTTCTTGCTTTTTCTTTTCTTCAAACTGTTCCTTTTCTTCATCGCTCGTTTTGGCTTCCATGGTGAACGCGGCAGCCGGCAGGCCGAACAGCGGCAGGACATCATTCATCGCCTGCTGCAGCTTCGGCCCGAGCGAATTCATTTCGATGTCGCTTTTGCACGGGAAAATCAGCTCGCCTTCCCGCAAAAACGGCGCTCCCCCGTTCAGCCTCATTCGCAGATGAGGATCATACTGTTCGAGCTTCTGCATTATAAGCGGCCAGTAATCAGGGACGGCGTCCACAGGCACGGTTGTGCCTTCCTCGTAATGAAGCGTGAAATCAACAGCTGCGATGCTTTCAAACGCGGACTGCAGCTTCTCCTTCAGCAGTGCGTACACCGTGAACGGAAGCGGTGCTGCAAGCGTCAGATGGAAATGCCACTGCTTCTGTTCTTTATGAATAACAAGCTTTTCGAGGCGGCCTTCGGTAAAATAACGGTTGGTTTCTTCTTCCGGCATGCCAATCTGCTCAAGTAGCAACTCAAAACGTTCCTGCTGGATGTGACGGTCGGTCTGCACGTTTCTCGCCTCACTTTTTCGTTCTTTTATCATCTATTTTATCAAAAAAATTCATCTTCGGCAGGCACAGGGAAGAGGGAAACCCCTCCTGGAGCATCCAGAAAGGGTTAATGGATTTCAGCCCACAGCTTCTCTAAATACTGCGGCAGGTCGCTGACAGCGACTTCCACGTTTTCTTCGGCAGTTCGGGCTTTTACTTCCACAATCTGCTCTCCTGCTTTTTTACCGGAAGCAATACGGACCGGAAGGCCGTAAAGATCAGCATCCTTAAACTTCACTCCCGGCCGCTCCCTCCGGTCATCGAGCAGTACGGACCAGCCGCTTTTCTGAAGGCTGTCATACAGCTCTTCCCCGAGCTGCTGCTGGTCCTCCTGCTTCGGATTGATCACAAGCAGATGCAGGTCAAACGGGGCAGCTGCTTTCGGCCAGCAGATGCCGC
This sequence comes from Marinococcus halophilus, assembly GCF_900166605.1. Taxonomy (NCBI): domain Bacteria; kingdom Bacillati; phylum Bacillota; class Bacilli; order Caryophanales; family Bacillaceae; genus Marinococcus; species Marinococcus halophilus. The sequence continues at coordinate 1,221,596 of NZ_FVZD01000006.1, read as the reverse complement.
TCTCGTCATGATTCTGCTCAATGACAGCAGCAATCGTCCGGCTCACACCGACGCCGTAGCTGCCCATAATGATCGGGCGGGCTTTTCCGTTTTCATCCAAAAATGTGGCTCCGAGGGCTTCGCTATACTTCGTGCCAAGCTTGAAGACGTGCCCGACCTCTATACCTTTGGCGAAACGGACAGTCCCCCGGCCGTCCGGGGATGGCTCGCCTTCCTGGATGAAACGCAGATCAGCGTACTCTCCTACCGGAAAGTCTTTTTCCGGCACCGCATTCTGGTAGTGCCTCCCGTTTTCGTTAGCTCCGCATACCGCGCCTGCCATGCCGCGGACCGCGTAATCAGCAAGCACCTCCACGTCTCCGGAAAGGCCGGCAGGACCGATAAACCCGGGTTCTGCCCCGAACGCTTCTTCAATTTGCCCGGCGGATGCCGGCTCAAGCACTTCAGCTCCCAGGGCGTTTGCGACCTTCACTTCGTTGACGTCATGATCACCGCGCATAAGCACGGCTACCAGGCGGCCGTCTGCATCAAACGCCACCGTTTTCAGGCACTGCTCATGCCTGATGCCAAGTTTTGCAGCCACTTCTTCGATAGTTCGTTCCTTCGGTGTATCAACCATGGTCATTTCTTCAGCGACCGGCTCCGGCTTTGACACGGTGTCCGGGATGGCAGCTATTTCAATATTAGCCGCAAAATCGCTCTCGTCAGAATACACGATGGTGTCTTCCCCAACGTCGGAAAGCACAGTGAATTCGTGGGTCTCGCCCTGACCACCCATCGCTCCGGCATCGGCCTGGACGGCCCGGTAATTCAGTCCCAGCCGGGTAAAAATCCGCTCGTAGGCGCGATACATGGCCCAGTAGCTTTCGTTCTGCGCTTCGTAGGAGGTATCAAACGAATACGCGTCCTTCATAATAAATTCGCGGGCACGAAGCACTCCGAAGCGCGGGCGCGCTTCGTCGCGGTATTTGGTCTGGATCTGGTACAAAATCGCAGGCATACGTTTGTATGTATTCATTTCATCTTTTACAAGGGCGGCAATGTTTTCTTCATGCGTGGGACCGAGAACAAAATCCCGCTGGTGGCGGTCTTTAAAGCGCATCAGCGCCGGCCCGTAATTGTCATAGCGGCCCGAGGCCTGCCATACCTCTGCCGGCTGCATGGCAGGAAGCAGTACTTCCTGCCCGCTTGCCGCATCCATTTCCTCGCGGACGATGCTTTCGATCTTGCGCAACACCTTATGGCCAAGCGGAAGGTAGGAATATACCCCGGCTGCGCTCTGACGGATCAGGCCGGCACGAAGCATCAGCTGGTGGCTTGCAATGTCCGCTCCCTGCGGCACATCACGGAGGGTGGGACTGAATAAAAATTGTTGTCGCATACTATATCATCCTCTTTCTCTTATACATCTGCGTCTGTAAGCTCTTTGGTTATTTTAACATAAGAACGGTGACGGGGCCTTGGCTCCGTCACCGTTTTTTTATTACGTGAATAAGCGATTAATATCGTTCCATGTGACTGCGATCATAAGCAGCAGCAGCAGCGCAAAACCGAGCAGGTGGATGACGCCTTCCTTCTGCGGCTCGATCGGCTTACCGCGGATCGCTTCGGCAATAATGAACAAAAGCCGTCCTCCGTCAAGCGCCGGCAGCGGCAGGAGATTGACGATTCCGAGGTTGACGCTGATCATGGCGGACCACGCAATAAGCGTGAGAAGTCCGGTTGCAATCACCTGGTCCGTGGCGTCATAGATTCCTACCGGGCCTGCCAGGTCATCGAGGGAGAACTCCCCGGTCACAATCGTGCCGAGCGTCTGGAAAATCAGCGTGGAAACTTCATACAGCTGGGTGCCTCCATATTCCAATGCGCCCGTAAAGGATCGTTCTAGCTCGGCATAAACACCGATCTGGCCGAATTCTTCGCTTGATCCCTCCTGCACCGGAACACCGTCGATAGTAACCGTATCTTCGATTGTTTCTCCGCCGCGTTCAGCGGTGACTGTCACTTCTTCTCCCGGACGCTCCTGAACCACACCGGTCATTTCATCCCAGGAATTTACGGACTCGCCGTCTACGGAAGTGATTACATCGCCTTCTTCAAACGCGGATTCGCTCAGCGGCGAACCGTCTGCAATACCTCCAATCACCGGAGTATCCTGCGGGACACCGTGCGCTAGAGCGTAAATACCAAACAGCACGAAAGCCAGCACAAAGTTCATAAACGGGCCGGCAAAGATCGCTACCGCTTTTTTCCACGGACGCTTGGAGCCGAACTGGCGGTCCCACGGTGCAATCTGTTCTCGCTTTTCGTCCACAATCAGGTCGCATGTGCGGTCGATCTCATACCGCTTCAGCCCGGAGTCTTCCTCATCCTCCACAGCTTCAATATAAAGCTCGCGCTCCATATCAATTGATTCCACAGATACAACTTTTGCTTCCGGATGCTTAGATTTATTATTGACGATGATTTCTTTGACTTTTCCGGCATCGTTAAAAGTCAGGCCGATTTCATAGCCCGGTTTGATGTTGACCGGGTCGGGATCGTCCCCGGCCATCCGTACATAGCCGCCAAGCGGGAGCAGCCGGATCGTGTAGACCGTTTCATTGCGCTTCGTCGAAAATATTTTGGGCCCGAAGCCGATCGCAAACTCCTGGCATAAAATGCCGACTTTTTTGGCAAAATACAGATGGCCCCATTCGTGAATGGCCACCAATAAGCCGAACATGATAATTACCGCTATCAGCGTATCCAAAGCTTATTCACCTTCTTCTTTTGCTCTTTCTTTTCATTATAGAGTGTTTGTGAAAGAACGTCACGTTATAAGCGTCTGCACATGTTCTCTAGTTTCCCGGTCTGCGCGTAAAATCGTGTCAAGATCCGGATGCTCGATGCGCTGGTGACGGGATAGCGCCTCTTCCACCGCGGTTTCAATTTCAAGAAAAGCGCATTTCCCATCTAAAAACATAGCGACAGCCTGCTCATTGGCAGCGTTTAGCACGGCCCCCATGGATCCGCCGGCTCTGCCGGCATCATAGGCAAGACGCAGGCTGCGGTAGCGTTCAAAATCCGGCGGCTGAAAATGCAGGGCACCTATTTCCCAAAGATTCAGCGATTCTTTAGCCGGATAGTCAAGGCGCTCCGGATAAGTCATTGCGTACTGGATCGGCACACGCATGTCCGGCAGCCCGAGCTGGGCAATGACGCTTGTATCCTGGTACTCCACGAGCGAGTGAATGATGCTTTCTTTATGAAGCAGCACGTCGATACGCTCGTATGGAATACCAAACAGCCAGTGCGCTTCGATTACTTCAAAGCCTTTGTTCATCATCGTAGCCGAATCGATCGTGATTTTGGCCCCCATGCTCCAGTTTGGATGATTTAAGGCGTCTTCCACGGAGACCCCGTCGAGATCGGATCGTGAGTAGTCACGGAAGCTCCCTCCCGAGGCCGTGAGAATCAGGCGGCTCACTTCCTTCAAGCTATTTCCTTCCAAACACTGGGCGATCGCCGAATGCTCGCTGTCGACCGGCAGCAGGCGCACGCCGTGCTCCTTTGCCTTTTCCATCACAAGATGCCCGGCGGTGACGAGCGTTTCTTTATTGGCGATCCCAATATCCACCCGGTTTTCGATGGCCCGCAAGGTCGGCTCAAGCCCCATGCTTCCGCTGACCGCGTTCATCAAAAAGTCACAGGAGCTTCCTGCAATCTCGATCAGGCCTTCATGGCCCCATACGATGCGTATACGTCCGCCGTATTCCGCCTGAAGCGTTCGGGCATCTTCTTTTGTGTGGACGGATACAATCTCCGGAGAAAATTCTTCAATCTGCTTTCGTACGAGATCAACATTTCTGCCGGCAGCAAGCGCTGTTATCCGAAAGCGCTCCGGGTGCAGACGAATAACGTCAAGCGTCTGTGTACCGATAGATCCAGTAGATCCAAGCAATGCTATTCGTTTCATGACGAAGACTCCTTTAGGTTGGCAACCTGCGTTTTTGTATTAACCAAAAAAATAGAAAAAATGAAGCAGGGGCATCACGAAAATCAAGCTGTCAAACCGGTCTAGTATACCTCCGTGGCCAGGCAGAATGTTGCCGGAATCCTTCACAGCGTAATGACGTTTTAACGCCGATTCCACCAGGTCCCCGAGCTGGCCAAAGATAGATGTTACTACGATAAAAGCACTCATGATCAGATAGGAATGAAACACCGGATACACGGCTTCAAAGATAAAGCCGACGACAAATGCCGCCACGAGCCCCCCGACAAACCCTTCGATGGTTTTTTTGGGGCTGATCTCCGGCCACGGCCGGTGGCGCCCAAAATTTTTCCCGATGAAATATGCCCCGGAATCGGTGGCCCAGATTAAAAACAAAATCAAAATCACAACGGCAAGGCCGATATCCGGGAGCTGGCGGATCATGATTAAACTGTGAAACCCATACCCTATGTACACAGAGGACAAAATAACAAACCCTGCTTCATCGAAGGTGAAGGAATTTTTGGTTACTACTGTTAATGCAAGCAGGCCCAGAATCATTGTTAAAAAAATCTCTGTTTTCGTTATGTGCTGCAAAAATGGATAGTCGAGCCATTCTGTCGGCACGAGCAGTATCCACATAAAGCCCATACTGATTAAACCCCGGAAGGATACCAGCGGGATTCGTTTCATGCGCATTATTTCAAACATGGCGACAGAAGCAAGCAAAGCGATCAAAAGAGTAAACCATTCGCGGCCCACAAATACAATCGCCAAGACGAGTACTGCTCCGATAAGACCCGTAATCGCCCGCAATCCCATAAAAGACCTCCCCTTCAGTCGTTAAACGCCTCCGTACCTGCGTTTTCTCTGCTGATATTCTATGACAGCTTCCGCTAAGCCTTCTTCATTAAAGTCCGGCCAGAGCGTTTCGGTAAACCAAAATTCCGCATAAGCCAACTGCCACAGCATGAAATTGCTGAGCCGGATTTCACCGCTCGTGCGAATAAGCAGATCAGGGTCCGGGAGCTGGTTTGTATACAACCGATTGGTGATGAGTTCTTCATTGATGGCCTCTGCCTTCATCCGCCCCTCTTCCACGTCTTTTGCAAGCTCCTGTACGACGTGCACGAGTTCGTGCCGCCCTCCGTAGTTAAGGGCAAAGTTTAAGACGATGCCGGTATTTTCAGCTGTTGCGTCCACAGCCTCCTGCACGGCCTGCAGCGTATGGCCCGGCAGCTTGTCCGCATCGCCCATCATCCGTACTTGTACATTGTTTTTCATCAACTTCGGCAGCTCTTTAGCCAGGAATCGCTCTGGGAGCTGCATGAGAAAATTCACTTCTGATTTCGGGCGTTTCCAGTTTTCAGTGGAAAAAGCATAAAGAGTTAAGTATTTCACACCGAGTTCGTGCGCTTTTTCCACTACTTTCGTGATCGCTTTCATACCTTCGCGGTGGCCGGCTACACGGGGCAGGCCTCTTTTTTTTGCCCAACGGCCATTGCCATCCATAATAATAGCCACATGGGCAGGCGTATTCACTTTTACTGCCGTGGCATTCGCCTCCGTCCATGGATTTATTTGATTAAATAGTCGATCGTTCATAACGAGGGCACCAGCCTTTTCCCCTTTGTCTAATTTATATGGCACGCGTCAAATTATTTCCATATAAAAACCGTTCCTGCCTCAGCATTGTTGAAGAACGGAAAGCAGTATTTCTGTTTATTTTTCCCCTCCGGCAGCGCGTATTCTTCGTGCCGGTTTTGTTCTTACAAAAAAACCCTCTTGAATGCAGAGGGTTCCAGTCTGTTCCTATTGTAACTCGATTTGCATCAAACTTCCATAACTTCTTTTTCTTTTTGTTCTGCTGCCTGATCCACCTGGCGGATATATTTGTCAGTCGCTTTTTGCACCTGCTCCTGCTCGCGCTTTAAATCATCCTCGGTGATTTCATTGCTCTTTTCATCTTTTTTCAACGTATCATTGGCATCACGGCGGATGTTGCGGATAGCCACCCGTGCTTCCTCCGCGTATTTGTTAATCAGCTTGCTCATTTCCTTCCGGCGGTCTTCCGTCATCGCCGGGATCGGAATCCGGACTACTTCGCCGTCGTTGCTCGGATTCAGGCCAAGCTCTGCTTTTTGAATACCTTTTTCCACGTCCTTGATGGAGCTTTTGTCAAAAGGCGTTACAACAAGCAGGCGCCCTTCCGGCACGGTGATCGTTGCGAGCTGTTGAAGCGGCACCTCGGCGCCGTAGTAGTCGACAACTACCCGGTCGAGCATGGAGGCGTTTGCCCTTCCTGTCCGCAGTGTTGCAAGCTCCCGGCTTAAAGAATCCACTGATTTTTTCATCTTATCCTCTGTTGCTTTCATGTCATGAGCCATCGTTGTTCCTCCTTATTATTGTTCCAATGTCTTCGCCCATTACTGCTTTTTTGATGTTTCCTTCTTCCATAATCGAAAATACGAGCAGTGGGATGTTGTTGTCCATACAGAGCGTTGAAGCCGTAGAGTCCATCACTTTCAGGTCATGATTTAAAATGTCCAGATACGTGAGTGACTGGTACTTTTTAGCATCCGCATTGGCAGACGGGTCTGAGTCATATACCCCGTCCACTTTGTTTTTAGCCATCAAAATGATGTCAGCCTCTACTTCAGCTGCGCGCAGTGCCGCTGTCGTATCTGTAGAGAAGTACGGGTTCCCGGTTCCAGCCGCAAAAATTACTACCCGCTTTTTTTCTAAATGACGGATGGCCTTCCGGCGGATGTACGGCTCGGCTACCTGTCTCATTTCAATGGACGTCTGCACTCTCGTAGGGATTTCAATATCTTCGAGGCTGTCCTGCAGCGCAAGCGAATTCATGACTGTGGCGAGCATGCCCATATAGTCTGCCGTGGCCCGGTCCATCCCTTTCGAGCTTCCGGCCATGCCTCTCCATATGTTTCCTCCGCCGACGACAATCACTACCTCTGTTCCCAATTCTACTATTTCGCGGATTTGAGAAGCAATAGATTGAATGACTTCCGGATCAATACCGTAGCCCTGTTGCCCTGCCAATGCCTCTCCGCTCAACTTCAACACAACGCGATTGTATTTCTCCATCGTCATGAACCCCGCCTTTATATTATGTATCGCAGAAGCCCTTAAGCTTCTGCCCTGATATTACTTTTAGAAAAAAGGAGAGCCTACGGACCCCAGAGGATTCGATATGGACTCTCCATACTGCCAATTTATTTCTTTACTTGGTTCATTACTTCGTCTGCAAAGTTTTCGTCGCGCTTTTCCATGCCTTCGCCTACTTCGTAACGGACAAATGTGCGCACGGAAGCACCTTTGCTTTTCAAGTAGTCGCCTACTTTTTGGTCGGTATCCTTTACAAATTCCTGGTCGAGCAGGCAGATTTGTTCAAAATACTTGCCGATACGGCCTTCAACCATTTTTTCAACGATGTTTTCCGGTTTGCCTTCATTCAGTGCCTGCTGCTTCAGCAGTTCACGTTCACTGTCTGCTTCTTCCTTCGGCACATCTTCACGGGAAACGTATTTCGGGCTGATAGCCGCTACGTGCATCGCTACGTCTTTAGCAAGGTCACTGTCTTCTGTGTTTTCAAGAACAGTCAGCACGCCGATGCGTCCGCCCATGTGAAGATAAGCGCCGAAAGCGTCGCCGTCATTTTTCTCTGCAAGCAGAAAACGGCGCAGGGAAATTTTCTCCCCGATGCGTGCAATCTGGTCGTTAATGTAACGATCAAGCGTTACTCCGCTTTCAATCTCCCCGGCCAGTGCTGTATCCACGTCCGCCGGCTGTTCTTTCAAAAGGTACGTAGAAACGTCAGCAACGAGCTGCTTAAACGATTCGTTTTTTGCTACGAAGTCTGTTTCTGCGTTCACTTCCACAATGACCGCCTTGTTTCCTTCGTACGTTGCGTACGTAAGACCTTCTGCCGCTACACGGTCAGCTTTTTTCGCTGCTTTGGAAATACCTTTTTCCCGCAGGTAGTTGATTGCTTCTTCCATGTTGCCGTCTGTTTCGTTGAGCGCTTTTTTGCAGTCCATCATACCTGCACCTGTTTTTTCACGCAGTTCTTTAACCATGCTTGCTGTTACAGCCATTTAAATTCCTCCTTCAATTTTCCATGCATACACGCTTGAGCGCTAATTTTCAAGAAAAAGGGTGATAAAGGGTTTTTCCCTTTTACCACCCTTCGCGTCAGGCCTGGGCCCGTTATATTTATGCAGAGAGCTTACTGGTTTGAAATGCTCTCTTCTTCTGTGCTTCCTTCTTCTTGCGCTGCAGATGCTTCTTGTTCTTTTTCCTGGGCAGCTGCCTGCTCACGGGCTTTTTCCTCTGCACCCTGGGTGGCTTCGATAACCGCATCGGCCATTTTTCCAGTAAGAAGGCGAACGGCACGGATAGCGTCGTCGTTACCCGGGATCAGCTTGTCGATTTCGTCCGGATCACAGTTAGTATCAACGATCGAAATGATCGGAATGTTTAGTTTGTGAGCTTCTGCCACTGCGATACGCTCTTTGCGCGGATCGATAATAAACAGGGCATCCGGAAGCTTGTCCATCTCTTTAATGCCGCCAAGGACTTTTTCGAGACGGTCTTTTTCTTTATTTAACAGCATAACTTCTTTTTTCGGAAGAATGTCAAAGGTACCGTCTTCTTCCATTTTTTCAAGATCTTTCAGGCGGGCGATCCGTTTGCGGATCGTAGCGAAGTTCGTTAACGTACCGCCTAACCAACGCTGGTTGATATAGTACATGTTTGAACGGATCGCTTCGTCACGCACAGAGTCCTGCGCTTGTTTTTTCGTTCCGACGAAAAGGATTTTTCCTCCGTCTTCTGCAATGCTGCGCACGTATTTGTACGCTTCTTCGACTTTACGTACCGTTTTTTGAAGGTCAATGATATAAATACCATTACGCTCCGTGAAAATATAACGGCTCATTTTAGGGTTCCAGCGACGAGTCTGGTGACCGAAGTGTACCCCTGCTTCAAGCAACTGTTTCATAGAAATAACAGCCATAAAATAATTCCTCCTTAGGTTTTTTCCACCGCAAGCGTCATATTCATGCAAAACTTTCTTTATCGAAAGCACCTCTGCATAAATCAGCTTTTGCGTGTGTTTTTAACACCAACACGTAATATACCATACGTGTCTGCAGTACGCAATGTCAAAGCTTACTTTTCCTGCATCTGCAAAAACAGATGCACCTCCCGCTGTCCGATCGACAGACTCTTGGCGATATCTTTTTCCTTCCATCCCTCTTTGTACAACATTATAACACGGTCCATCAGTGATTCCTTCGGGGACGCTTTACCCTCTGGCATTGCAGAACCCTCCCCAACCGCTTCCATTTCCTCTACAGGGCTTTCCGGTCCGTCCCATTCTGCACGGAGACGTTCATTGTCACGTTTCATCTCATCCGTGTAGTAGATTAAAAGCTGTTCGATTTCCTTCTTATCATTCTTTACCTGCCGCAGCTCGCCTGCCACCGACTGAAGCTTTATCCACAAAGCACCGGCAGCCATCAGGGCAAGCAGGCTAAATATTAAAGCCATCGCCATTCTCCCTTCTCACGTTCTTTCTTCCGTCTGCTTTAAATACTGTCTCAGCCGGAAAAGCGCTTTGGAGTGAATCTGTGAAATCCGGGACGTAGACAGGGACAAAATATGGCCGATTTCCGTCAGCGTCATTTCCTCCAGGTAAAAAAGAGAAACGACCTTCTGTTCTTTTTCGGGCAGCTGGGCTATTGCTTCACCCAGCTCGTGCAGAGAAGCCTGGTCGGTAAGCATTTCCTCCGGCGACGGAGCGTTAGGATCCACAATCGCTCCCCGGTACGTTTCATCACGCTCACCATCCGGTGTCGCTTCGTCCATGGAAAGCATATGCACAAAATAGTTTTCCGCTATTACTTTCGATACCTCTGAAGACTTCATATCCAGTTCTTCACCAATCTCCCGGTCGGAGACGAAACGCCCCTTTTTTTGTTCAAGCCATTCAGCCGTCTCTTCAATTTTCTTTGTCTTTTCCCGAAGGGAGCGCGGCATCCAGTCCTCCTGGCGGAGCCCATCAATAATAGCCCCGCGTATCCGGAAGGAGGCGTATGTATCAAATTTCAAATCCCGGGCCAGGTCGAATTTTTTCATTGCATCGTACAGGCCCATTAATCCGTGGCTCATAAGATCTTCCCGGTTTACATTTTTCGGAAGCGTGGCCGCGATACGCTGAACATGATAATGCACAAGGGGCGTGTAAATGTTGACTAATTGGTCGGCCGCTGCATCGTCATAATTTTCCAGCCATTTCTCCCAAATCTCCTGATGAGCATGCGCTGTCGATCTACTCATGTAACCTTCCCCCTGTTCATATTATCATTGTTTCTCCACCGGTCGGCTTGATCCGGAGAGCTCCCGTAGCCACGTCGAATTCTATTGTTCTGCCAATGTGCCCGCCTGTTTCTTCCGCTGTCAGGGGTACCGACCGCCCGGCAAGCAATTCTTTTGCCGCTTCAACATTTCGTTTTCCGATATTCAGATGATCTGTCTGAAACTGAAACATTCTTGCTCCCCCGGCTAGCTTCGCTTCCAGGGAATCTATTGGGATCCGGCGTTCTTCGAATCCGGTGAATGCCTTTTTCACAGCCGTGTCTGCATACTTTGCTTCGTTAACATGCTGGCCCTCTCTTGCCATCTCAGATGACGGAAGCATGGCATGGATCAGACAGGCACACTGGCACCGGAGCGAATAAATTACAATACCGACACATGAACCAAGACCACTTGTGGTAAGAATATCGCCGTTTTGCCCCCACTGCATATCCGCCATGGCCACTTTCACTTTCGCTGGTTTAACGTCCACGTTTTTCATGCCCCGCTCTCCTGCACTCCAAGCGAGGCAAAAATTTTTGGAAGCGAGTGAGCATCCGGAAGCATAAAAAACCGTCCTGCCATCTGTGATTGATGCTCCCCTTTTGTCATGTTGGTATCGATCATGATCGCTTCATCTCCTTCCAGGCCTGCTTCGATCAGTCCTTCGCTTAAAAGCGCTCCGATCATGTCAACAGCAGACGACGGGACCGTCGGCATCATATAAAGCCCGGTAAAATCCGAAAGCGCCGATAAATAAGACCCGGCCAGAATATTGGTTAGTTCGCATACTGCCGAGGCGAACAAGTCTTGCTCATTTTCGGGCGTTCTGGAAATATTCCAGCTTTCTACAAGTGCTCTTCCAACCGTCTGCATTTCTTCGGGCTCCAGGACAAAAAATATGCTTCCACTGATATGACCCGCGATACGGAGAAAGGTAACCGCCGCCACTTTTTCTTCCCCTCCGGCCGCTTCAAGCAGCTCAGGGAATGGGACCATCTGCACCAACGGCACGCTGATCTGGACCGGTGTTTTCAGCAGCGAAGACAGTGCTGTTGCCGCATTCCCCCCACCAATGGTTCCGACTTCTTTTAATATATCGAGCTCTACCTCACGTGTGCCCATCATTTCACCCCTTTTTCATATGCGGTGTTATTTACAAGCTCCCCGATCCGCTCCCCGATCGCGTGGAGCGGCAGCACTTCATCAATTACGCCTGCCTGGACCGCTGCCCGGGGCATGCCATATACAATGGCCGTTTCTTCTGATTCAGCAATAGCATAAAGAACTGCTCTCACTTTCAATACTTTTAATCCATTTGTTCCGTCATTTCCCATGCCGGTTAAAATAACGCTGAGTACGCGCAGGCTGTCTACACCAGCAAGGGAGGCAAGCAGAATGTCTACTGATGGATGATACCGGTCGCCGGTTCTGCTCTCGCTTACCACCGTTACCAGCTGGCCCCTGTGCCTCCGGACCTCAAGCTGCCGGCCTCCGGGTGCAATATACGCGCTGCCCTTCTGCAGCAGGTCGCCGTCTTCGGCTTCTTTGACATTCCAGCTGTAATCCCGGTTCAGCCTGTCGGCAAGCGACCTGGTGAACCCGGACGGCATATGCTGGACAACCAAAATCGGCAGTGCTACTGTCTCCGGCATCGACTGAAAGAGTTTTTGCAGTGCTGCCGGACCGCCTGTAGAGGTGCCGATCACCAACAGATCCCACGGTCCTGTTAAATTAGAATAGTAATTTTTCATATACTCGGGCTCCGTCCTACATGCGGGCAGAGGCGAATAACCGCTGCTTCATTCCTGTAATAAATTGCCGGAACGGAGCGCCATCCGTTGCTGGTTCCCGTTTTTTCACCCACAGAGTGGCTGCGATCTGCTTCATGCTCTGTGAAGCGCCACAGTTCGGGTACGCGATTACAAGCGGGGTCTGCTCCATAACTGCCCTGCTTACTTTTGGATCACTTGGAACCATCGGCAGAAGCATAAGCTGCATCCCGAGGAACCGTTCACTGACCGACGTTAATTTCTGCGCTGCCGCTCGGCCGTCTTTTTTCTGCTCCACCCGATTGATAACAGCGGCAAATGGAAAGTCACTCTTATGTGACCGGATATATTTCATCATTGCGTAGCCATCCATCAGCGCCGTTGGCTCCGGGGTCGTTACCAGGATTCCGCGCTCGGTTGTGGCAATCAGATGCATATGGTTTTCGTTCAGCCCTGCCCCCATATCAAAGATAATAAAATCAAATGCGCCTTCGAGCAGCTGAAGCTGTTCGTAAAACCGCTGCTTATGCTCCTCCTCCATATGAAAAATACCGGAAAGGCCCGATCCTCCCGCCACCCACTGCACGCCGGATGGGCCCGGCTGAATTAATTCAAAGATGCTTTTATTTTCCGTAAACATTTCCTGAAAAGGGGGAATCGGCGCACATCCGAGCAGAATATCGAGGTTGGCCATCCCGGTATCCATGTCAATTAACAGCACTTCCGCTCCAGCCTCCGCCAGGGATATAGCCACGTTCAGGGACACGTTTGATTTACCCACGCCCCCTTTTCCACTCACTACCGACAACACTCTCGTCTGCCTGCGGCGCCTTTTTTGCATTTGCTCTCGCAGGCTTTCCGCCTGATCATTTTTCACCGAGCGCCCTCCCTGCTATTTTTGCTGCAAGCCACCGGTTGTCTGCTGGTTCAATGTCTTCCGGCACTTCCTGTCCCGTAGTGACAAACGCCACCCGGAGCGAAAATTCATCGATAATATTCAGCAGCGCCCCAAACGATGTGGTTTCGTCCGTTTTGGTAATAATAACCTCGTTTGATATATAAGGAAGAAATTTTTCAGCGACTTCTTTCATATCCTTGTATTTAGCTGTCAGTGACAGTACGAGCACGGTTTTAATCGGTTCCCCGGCTGGGAGAAGGCGCTGCGCCTCCTCTACTGTCTGTTCATGCAGAAAATTTCTGCCCGCAGAATCAATGAATACATAATCATGTGTCCGGGACTGGGCTACTGCCTCGATATAATCTGCCTGGTCATAGATAACATGCACCGGCGCTTCCATGATGGAGGCATAGGTATTCAATTGGTCGACCGCTCCCATGCGGAAGGTATCTGTCGTAAAAAAGGCAATGGATTTTTTTCTCTGGAGCATTTCCCGGGCCCCAAGCTTCGCAAGCGTCGTCGTTTTTCCGACCCCGGTCTGGCCGACCAGCTGAATCATTCGGGACGGCACCGCTTCTGCAGCGGGATGCCGATGCTCCAGCCACTCCCGTATGCAGTCTTCGAGCACAGCCGCTTCCTGCCGGCGCCCCTTCTCTGCGTACCATTTTTCCATGAACCGGTTCATCAGCTCTTCTTCCACCTGTCCGTTTACTTCCTGGGCCTTTAAAGCGGAAGCTACGGCCCGAAAAGGCGCCGGGGCCGAAGACGGAAGACTTTCTGTCATCTTCCCCGGGCCCTGGGCCGCCTTAATTTCTTCAGGTGGGTCCGGCTTCACAATGTTTGCCGGAGGTTTTCGTTCTTTTTTGCGGGGCGGAGCATCATCAATTCCTGCATAAACTTCAAGCTTTTCTACAGATTTTAATCCAAACCATGTTCTGACTTTGACAGGCTTGGAATGCAGAATGACTGCTTCATCACCAAATTCCCGCCGCACCTTCGCCACCGCTTCCGGCATTGAATCCGCTGTAATTTTTTTCATTCTCATTCATTGTTCACCACCCCAACGCTTTGAACTTCGACCGAAGGTTCAAGCTCGTTATAAGATAAAACCGGCATCTGCGGAAAAAATCGCTCAATCAGCTGTCTTACGTGCATACGCACAGCCGGCGAACAGAGAATAACCGGCGTTTTCCCGAGATTCATCAGCTGCTCGGCTTCTGCGCCAATGCGCTGGACCACCCGCTGGGATTCGTTTGGATCCATTGCCAGATAATTTCCGCTTTCGGTCTGCTGAAGCGCATCGGCAATTTTCTTTTCAATGCTGCCGCTGAGTGTAACGACCTGCAGCAGCTCTTCCCCGTCCGCATACTGCTTGGAAATCTGTCTTGAGAGCGCCTGCCGTACGTACTCAGTAACGATGTCCATATCCTTGGTCATCGTGCCGTATTCTGCCAGTGCTTCAAAAATGGTCGGCATGTTCCGGATGGATACTCCTTCCCGGAGCAGCTTAGCCAGTACCTTCTGTACATCCCCGATTGTGAGCATTGAAGGTGTCACTTCTTCCACAAGGGTCGGATATGTTTCCTTCAGGTGTTCAATCAGCTGCTTCGTTTCTTCACGGCCGAGCAGCTCGTGGGCATGGGTTTTAATGACTTCGGTTAAATGCGTGCTTACCACGGACGGCGGATCGACGACGGTGTAGCCGGCATCCTCGGCAATCTCCCGCTCTTCTTCCGGAATCCAGAGGGCCGGCAGCCCGAAGGCTGGCTCGGTGGTTTCAATGCCGTCAATTGGCTCTTCAGCTCCGGTGCCCATCGCCATGTAATGATCCATGTAAAGCTCGCCCCGGGCGATTTCACTGCCGCGCATGCGGACTACGTATTCGCCCGGCTGCAGCTGGATATTGTCACGAATCCGTATTACCGGCACCACCATACCAAGCTCCAGCGCCAGCTGGCGCCGGATCATCACAACCCGGTCGAGCAGATCGCCTCCCTGCTTTGCATCCGCAAGCGGGATCAGGTTGTAGCCGAATTCAAATTCAATCGGATCCACATCCAGCAGCTGCATCACGCTGTCCTGCGAACGCAGGTCCTCCTCCTGTGCCTCTTCGGTTTCATGGACCGCCGCCTGTGCTTCCTGCAGTACCGTCTGCCTGATGGTAAATCCAATTGCAGCCATCGCTCCGGCAATACAGGTGGTCAAAAAGAAGTTGATCGGCGTGAACACACCGAGCAGAAAAATGGCCCCTGAAGCAACAAACAGCATCGGCGGGAAAGCAAACAGCTGTTTTGTAATATCGTGGCCGAGGTTGCCCTCCGACGCTGCCCGCGTCACAACAATACCAGTCGCCGTGGATATTAGAAGAGCTGGTATCTGGCTGACGAGTCCGTCCCCGACAGTAAGGAGCGTAAAGGTGTTTGCCGCCGTTCCGATATCCATTCCGTGCTCGGTCATGCCGATCACAAGGCCGAAAATAACATTGATAATAACGATCACAATCCCTGCGATGGCATCACCCTTCACAAACTTACTTGCCCCGTCCATTGAGCCATAAAAATCGGCTTCCCGTTCGATTTTCTCCCGGCGCGCTTTTGCCTGCTGTTCGGAAATGACGCCGGCGTTCAGGTCGGCATCGATGCTCATCTGCTTGCCAGGCATCGCGTCGAGGGTAAAACGCGCCCCGACCTCCGACACCCGTTCTGCCCCTTTTACAATAACGACAAACTGAATAACGACAAGGATGACAAAAACCACCAGGCCGACGAAGGCACTGCCCTGCACCACAAAGCTTCCGAACGTTTCAATAACGTTGCCTGCTTCAGCATTGCTTAAAATGGAACGGGTCGTCGAAACGTTCAACCCGAGCCGAAACAGCGTTACAAGCAAAAGCAGCGTAGGAAAAATGCTGAATTCGAGCGGCTCTTTCGTGTTCATCGCCACAAGAATCACCAGAAGCGCCAGCGAAATATTGGCCATAATTAAGACGTCTAAGATAAATGTCGGCAGCGGGATGATCAGCATAATGACGATCAATATAACGCCGAGCAGCACTGATAATTCTCTAAATCCCATAACGTTACTCCTTTTCTACCCGTTTTTCCTTTTAAGGCGGTACACGTATGCAAGCACCTCGGCCACGGCTTTGAATAGATCTTCAGGTATTTCATCATCGATCTCGGACTGGGCATACAGCGCACGGGCGAGCGGCTTGTTTTCCACCATCGGGATAGCATGTTCACCTGCTTTTTCCTTAATCCTCCGGGCCAGATGATCGGCTCCCTTAGCAATCACCTTCGGCGCCCCCATCGCCCCTTCTTCGTAGCGGAGCGCGACCGCAAAATGCGTCGGGTTCGTAATGACGACATCTGCTTTCGGCACTTCTTCCATCATCCGTCCCATCGCGAGTTCCTGCTGCTTCTGCTTTCGTTTGCCGCGGATAAGCGGATCGCCCTCCATGTTTTTCATTTCCTGCTTTACGTCGTGCTTGGACATGCGGATCTGCTTTTCGTGGTCGTGCTTCTGATAAATATAGTCCGGAAGCGAAAGCACGAGCAGCAGCAGGCTTCCGATAATCCCCATCAGCCCGGTCAGCCGGGCAATTTCCATAAATCCGTCGCCAACATCCTTTTGCGATAAAAACAGGAGACGGTCGAGCGCGAGCCAGAGAATGGTAAAAACGACACCGCCGACAAGCGTGATTTTTAAAAGTGCTTTGGCCAGCTCCACAAGCGCCCGGGCTGAAAATATCCGTTTGATACCGCTGAGCGGGTTAATTTTTTCAAGCTTCATTTTGACCGGTTCGCCCGTGAACAAAAAACCAACCTGGGTAAGCGAGGCCGCCACGCCTGCCACCATGGCCACGAGCATTACCGGCAGGATAATAATAACGGATTGGATCGTAATTTCCTGCAGCATCGCCGGAACACTGGCCGTTGTAATTTCCCACTGCATGTATTCTATGTATGTATGCGTCATTAACGCCTGCAAATGATTAAAAATAGTGCCTCCGTACATGTAAAAGAGAGCAAATACTAAAAACAGTATGACTGCTGTATTCACATCGTTACTTTTGGGGACCTGGCCTTTCTGCCTTGTATCCCGGCGTTTTTTAGGCGTGGCCTCCTCGGTTTTTTCCTGTGAAAAGAATTGCAGATCGAGTGTCCACTTCATTCCTGTTCCTCCCCCAAAAGTTCAAGCAGTCCACGCGAGACGTGAAACATGTCTTCATATAAGTACTGAATGGCCAAAAACATCCCGGGAATTGCTACTACAAGCAGCGGCAGCCCTGCCGCAATTTTCAGCGGCAGTCCGACGACGAACACATTCATCTGCGGGACTGCTCTGGCCATGATCCCTAAAGCAAGGTCAACCAGAAAGAGCGAACCAACCAGCGGAAACGCCAGCTGAAAGGCAAGAATAAACATCTGGTTAAAAGCCTCCGCCACATGCGTAACGACCGCTTCATCGCCGAAGGCAAGCCCTGTCTGGTCGATCGGCACAAAGCTGTAGCTGTAATAAATGCCGTCGAGCAGCAGATGGTGGCCGTTCACTGCCAAAAGCATTAAGAGCGCAAAAGCGTAAAAGTAACCGCCGAAAAGCGGGCTCTGGGCACCCGTCTGTGGATCCACCACGTTTGCCACCAAAAAGCCGAAGGAAATGTCAAGAAACATTCCGGCTGTCTGGACAGCATACAGCATAATCGTCGCGATAAGCCCGATCGCAAGTCCGAGCATGACTTCTTTTAACAGCAGGAGAATATACTCGCCGTCCACCGTCATCAGCGGAGCATCCAGTGCCGGAAAAATAGCCAAAGCAAGAAAAAATGCCAAACCTACTTTAAATTGATTCGGAATAGTCCGATAAGAGAAAAGAGGCATCGTCGTAAAAAAAGCGAGCACTCGCACAAACACCAGGGAAAAAGCAGGGAGCTGCTCAATTATTGCTTCCATCGTCTATTCAACCGATAAACTGCTGGGCGTGATACCATAAATTTCTCGTATACTCCACCAGCTGCGTCAGCATCCACGGGCCGAGCACGAGCATGGCGGCCAACACGCCAAGAATCTTAGGTATAAACGCGAGCGTCTGCTCCTGGATTTGGGTGGTCGCCTGAAATATGGCAACACCAAAGCCGAGAACGAGCGCAATGACAAGCAGCGGCCCTGCAATTAAAAAAACCATCCATATTCCCTGTTGTGCGATCTGCATTACCTGTTCTGCTGACATACATTTCTTCCTTTCTTTAACCCGGCTAGGTGTAGCTGAGGAGCAGCGACTCCACAATCAGATACCATCCATCTACAAGCACAAACAATAAAATTTTAAACGGCAGACTGATCATCACCGGCGGAAGCATCATCATGCCCATGCTCATCAATACACTCGCCACAATCATGTCAATAACAAGAAAAGGCACAAAAATGAGAAACCCCATCTGAAAAGCTGTTTTCAGTTCACTAATCGCAAACGCCGGCACGAGCGATGTAAGAGGAATGTCTTCGACCGACTCCGGCCGCTCTTCGCCCGCGTAATCCATAAACAGCGCCAGGTCTTTTTCCCGCGTGTACCGGGACATAAATTCCTTCATCGGTCCGACTGCTTCTGTCAGCGCTTCGTTCTGGTCAATTTCTCCTGCCATCAGCGGGCTGAACGCCTGCTCGTTTACTTCCGAGAGCGTCGGCGCCATGATGAAGAAGGTTAAAAATAAAGCAAGGCCGATAAGCACCTGGTTTGGCGGCGTCTGCTGCGTGGCAAGCCCCATCCGCACAAAGCTCAGCACGACCACAATTCTGGTAAAACAGGTCATCAGCACCAGAATGCCCGGGGCAAGAGATAAAACCGTAAGCAGCAGCACTAGCTGTACCGAGGTTGCCGCTCCTTCGCCGCCGCCCTCGAGCAGTCCGCTGAAATCAAGCGCCGGAAGAGCACTAATAATCATCGCTGTTCCTCCTTCGCTTCCGTCCGTTTATCCCGCGCCTCCGGATGTTTTGCCTCACGTGCTGTTTTCAGCCGTTCTTCAAGCATCGAGTGAAAAGGCGAGCTGCTGTCTTCTTTTTTTCCGCGTTTTTTCCACTTATCTATCACTGACGGAACGCCTGCATATGTATTTTGTTCCTGGGCGGTAATCCGTTCCTGTTCCTCTTTATCCTCAATTTCCTGAAGGAGCGAAATTGTATCCCCGACACCAATCACAAGCATTTTGTCTCCAACTTTAACTACTTGAATGGATTTATTCTGGCCGAGCCCGATTCCGCCAATGCTTTGCAGCGAGCGGGTCGATTGATATCTGCTCGTTTTTTTATTGATGAATTTCAGCAGCCAGAACAGCAGGCCGAGGACGACCGCGAGTGCTCCAATCATCTTTATAAAATTCAGCCACAGGCTGCCGTTATCCATCGCTGCAGGGACCGAATCTTCGTCTGCCGGAGCTTCACTGCCAGAACCCGTGTCCTCCTGATTTTCCTGCGGATTCAGGGACTCATTAACAGTAGTGCTGGCAAGCGCTGTGTCCGCGCCCGCCAGAAGTATTACTGTCATTATTACACCTATAATCACTGCGTATTTCCAATTCATTTTTTTCCTCCGCAGCAGGCCCTCAGCCTAACGTTTTATTGATCGCTTCAAGTACACGGTCTGCCTGAAACGGCTTTACGATAAAATCTTTCGCCCCTGCCTGAATCGCATCAATGACCATGGACTGCTGGCCCATGGCTGAGCACATGATTACTTTGGCATTGGGATCTGCTGCTTTGATTTCCTTTAACGCTTCGATTCCATCCTTGTCAGGCATAGTAATGTCAAGCGTCACAAGATCCGGAGCCGTTTCCTGAAATTTTTCCACTGCTTCGTTTCCGTCTTTTGCTTCTCCTACTACGTTAAACCCGTTCTTTTCCAGAATATCTTTGATCATCATCCGCATGAACGCGGCGTCGTCTACTACTAAAACTGAATAAGCCATGCTGTCCACTCCCTGTTTATTATTATTTTAGTTGAGCCACCCGTTCTCTCGGGCTGAGTATTTCTGTAATGCGCACGCCAAAATTTTCATCGATGACGACGACTTCCCCTTTAGCTACGGGCTTCTGGTTTACAAGCACGTCCACCGGTTCACCGGCAAGCTTGTCAAGCTCAACCACCGATCCCTGGGACAGGGCCAATATATCCTTGATCGGCTGCCGGGATCTGCCAAGCTCCACTGTCACGTCAAGCGATATATCCATGAGCATATCCAGATTCCCGCCGCCGTCGCTATGTCTGTGGGCCGGCTCCTCGAGCTCGGAGAAAGCGGCTCCACTTACTGTCGGAGCCGACGCAGGCCCCTGGGCACGCTCTGTCTGCTGCCGGGCTTCCTGCTGTCTGGACCGCTCCGGGCCAGGCTCCTGTTTTTGCTGCGGCGGAGCTTCTGCGTTATTTGTTCCAAGCAGCTCTTCGACCATCTTTTTTGCAAATCCAAGCGGTATGAGCTGCATAATATAAGAGTCCATCAGCTCCCCGATCTGAATGCGGAAGGCGATCTGTACGACCGTATCTTCGTCAGGGATGTAGCGGGCTGATTCCTCCTGCTCCAGGTTCATAATATTGACGCCCGGAGGAGAAATATCCACCCGTTTATTAAAAATAGTGCTCATGGAGGTGGAGGCTGAGCCCATCATCTGGTTCATTGCTTCCTGTACCGCGCTTTGCTGCATGTCATCAATGTTATCAGCTTCATCTACTTTGCCATCGCCGCCCATCATCAGATTGGCGATAATGCTTGCGTCCGTCATGCTGATCACAAACAAATTGGTTCCTTCAAAACCTTCCGTGTATTTCACATTTACCGCTACATGCGGACGTGGAAAGGACTTCTCTACCATTGCGGTTGATACAGCTTTCACGCCAGGGATGGTGATGCTCACTTTCTGGTTCAGCAGGCTCGACAGGGCAGTTGCCGCGCTGCTGAAGCTGATGTTGCCGATTTCTCCAAGCGTATCCTTTTCCTCGGTGGATAAGAGGTGGTCAAGGCCGTCTTCCTCAGTAGAAGAGGCAATCTCTTCGGCCGGTGTTTCCCTGGAGGGAAAGCCGCTGTCATTATCATCGTCTGCGCCAACGTTTTTCAGCAGCTCGTTAATTTCGTCCTGCGAAAGCATATCGTCACTACTCATGCTGTTCTTCTCCCTCCTCTATCTTTTCTAATATTTGCACAGCCATATGGCTTCGTTTTCTTCCTGGCTGGGCTGTGAATTTTTTCCTGCTGCCTACATGCACCTCGAGCGGGTCATGAATATGCTGTTTCAGCGTTAAGATGTCCCCGCGTTCCATATGTAATAGCTCCTCAATAGTAATAGAGGAAGTGCCGAGAATGGCCTGCAGAGAAACATTTCCCTGCATCAGCCACTCGTTCAGGTGTTCTACCTCCTGCTGGTTTCTTTCTTTTACTTTTGTCTGCATCCAGTAGTGGGTAGTAAGCTTTGGCAGGATCTCTTCAAGCACCATGTGCGGCAGGCATAAATTGATCATCCCGGACGTTTCCCCGATTGTGGTGGTTAAAGAGATGACTACCACGGTTTCATTTGGAGAAACCATCTGCAGAAACTGCGGGTTTACTTCAATTTCGGAGCCGATGGTTTCAATGCTGAGCACCGATTCCCAGGCGTTTTGAAAAGATTCAAGAATCATCTGCATGAAGGAACTCAACAGCTTTGTTTCAATTTCTGTCAGCTTTTCGACCTTGTTCATGCTCTGACCCTGGCCACCAAGCAGCCGGTCAAGCATGGCGTAGCCAACATGCGGGTTGACCTCCATCAGAAGCCGACCTTCAAGGGGAGGAGCTTCAAACACATTCAGGAGTGTCATTTTAGGAATCGAACGAATAAATTCGTCGTAGGGCACCTGGTCGACAGAAGCCACATTAATATCCACAAAAGAGCGCAGCTGGCCTGAAAGTGCCGTGGTAAGAATTCTTGCAAAGTTTTCGTGTATCCGTGACAGGCCCCGGATCTGCTCTTTGGAAAACCGAAGGGCGCGTTTAAAATCGTAGGAACGGACTTTGCGTTCACTTTCTTCTTTTTTCAATTGTTCCCCGTCCATCTCTCCAGTGGACAAGCCGGACAGGAGGGCATCTATTTCGTGCTGTGATAATACATCTGACAAGAGGCTTTCACCTCCCTTTCTCTTCTCTCAGGCTGCTCCTGGGCTATTGAATAACGCGTTCAGTCGTGTAGACCCGCTGTACTTTGCCCTCTGTCATAACTTCATTTACTTTTTCCTTAAGTCGTTCTTCCATTTTTGTTGTGCCTTCCGAGCCTTCAATATCCTCGGGGCTGAGCTGGGCCAGTTCGTGGATAATGATATTATTAATCTGGTAATCCCGCTGTTCCAGCTCTTTTCGGGCTTTTTCATTATCGGCCTGCAGGCTGAACATCGTTTTAATATAGCGGTCGTTTCCTTTTAGGTTGGTTGTCATTTCTTCCATATCCCAGGTGAGCTCCCGCAGCTCTTCGGCGCTTAGTTCCTCTGTTTTTTTCTCTTCACTGCCTTCGGCTTTTTCAGACGAGGAGCCAAGAAATTGATACACAGCAGCCGCCGCTCCTGCAATAAGAACAAGGGTCAAAAGCATAATCATCATCATTTTTCCTGCTCTGGTTTTTAACATGGCTCAGGCATTCTCCCCTTTTCGACTAGCCGGTATCCATGTCCGTCGATAAAACCGTTCGGCCAGGTCCATTACTTCACTAATGCTTTCCCGGACGACAATTTTGTTGCCGTTCAGCAGCGTAATTGTAGTATCCGGCGCCGCTTCGACCTGTTCAATCAATGTAGTATTCAGCACGAACGGGCGTCCGTTTAATTTTGTTAATTCCATCATAATTAGTTGAGGGGCAGCATACCGCCCCTGTCTCCCCCAATTTCATTTCTTAGTTACCGCTTAATGTTAAGCAGCTCCTGAAGCACTTCGTCCGCTGTCGTAATACCGCGCGTATTTGCCTGGAAACCGCGTTGGGCCGTGATCATTTCCGTAAATTCCTCGGAGAGGTCAACGTTAGACATTTCCAGGGCTCCAGATACAATTTCTCCCGCGCCGCCTGCACCTGGAGCAACATCATTCGCTACACCGGAGTTTAAAGAAGCCCGGAAGATGTTCCCTCCTACTTTTTCCAGCCCTCCCGGATTGTTGAACGTTGCCAGCCCAATTTGACCCGCTCCATTTGTATTTCCATTTTGGCCAACAACGTTGATGTTCCCTGCAGAATCAATGCTAAAGCTCTGCGCATTGGCATCAATATTAATTCTTCCATCCCCTGCGTTCAATAAATAATGACCATCTGCATTAACAATATTTCCGCCGTTATCCAAGTAAAAATTACCCGATCTTGTATATAAATTCTCGCCGCCCTGGGGGTTTTCCAATTTAAAATAGCCCGAACCTGAAATTGCAAGATCTAATTCACGGCCGGTGTTTTGCAGGCTGCCCTGCGTGTCAACCGTATCAATACTTCCAAGTTCACTCCCAAGGCCAATTTGTTTTGCGTTTACTCCGCCCCGGTTACCTTCCGCTCCTGCGGCTGCTCCGGTCTGCTGGCTCATCATATCCTGAAATGTCGGGCGTCCTTTTTTGAACCCCTGGGTGTTTACGTTTGCGATATTGTTGCTGATAACGTCCAATTTCTGCTGAAAGTTCTTCATTCCTGCGATTCCTGAATACATAGAGCGTAACATGGTATTCCTCCTTTGATTTAAGCGGGCCCCGTCTGTCTGTCGGGGGCCCAGGCCTCCTTGCGGTCAAGCCTTTTACATGAATATGACGCCGTCAATATTAGTAAATGTATGATTCGCTGCTTCCTGCTTGGACATTGCTGTAATGATCGTCCTATTTTCTGCATTAACAACCAGTGCCGCTTCCGGGAATACCACAACAGATTCCTTCACACCTTTTTCCGCTGCCTCACCGAGTCTTACCTGCATCTGTTCCCAGGCCGTGCTATCAATATGGACGTTTCTCTCTTCCATTCGCTTGGCAGCATGCTTGCTGATTTTTACTTCCGGCCCGGCCAGTTCGTTCTGCAGCAGTGAGGCAAATGAACCAGCCTGTTGTTTTTCCGGACGTGGAGCGCTTCCTGTATTGGACGGAACCGGCATGCTGGAATAGTTATGTATCTTTGAATAATCCATGCTGTTCCTTCCTTCATGTCAGCTTTCCGCCTGCTCTTTTCCGATGTTCACCACCTGCCTGCCATCAATCCAGCGTCCCGAGTCAAGCTCGACCATAATATTTCCCTGAGTATCTTTTTTCACAGACTTAATTTCATTGCGCCCTGTCTGCACGTCCTCGTTTGGAGTATGAGCGTTTACGAGTGTCTGCCATGTCACGTCCTGGCCAATCAGGCTGCTCAGCTGCATCAGCGCATCCTGCGCCATAAACTGTGTCGACTGTTCCAATGATTTGTTCATGTTCGTCATCTGCTCAAGCGTACTGAAGTTGGCAATCTGCGACACGTATTCGGTATCGTTCATCGGCTCGAGCGGATTCTGGTTTTGCAGCTGGATAATCAGCAGCTTCAAAAAATCATCCTTATCCATATTGCCGTTGGTGTTCTCTGCGGCAAATGGGCTTTTACTGTTTGAAGTATTACTTAGCTGCATATTATCTGTAATGGCACTCATCGTATGTTCACCTCCTTTAAATGCGTTCGTTGACCGAAAGCTGCTGTAAAATATCTTCAAACGAGTGTTCTTCCTCTTCTGAAGACTCTTCCTGCACATTTACCGCTTCCCGCTGTTCTTCAGGCTCTTCTTTCTGCTCTTCTTCCTTATAGAAATCCGGATGCTCTGCTACTTCGATGCGCTCCACCTGCAGGTTCTGCTGCAGGAAGGAATGCCTCAGCTGATGCACGCTGCTTTCCACAAGCTCCTGCGCTCCTTTGGAGGTTGTAACCAGCTGAGCGGTCCACTGCCCTTCAATTTTCGTGAGCTTCACATCGAGCCGGCCCAGATGTTCAGGATGAAGGCGGATCGTATAGGAAGCTCCGTTTTTCAGCTGGGCGGCGTTCATCGTACTGAGTGTCTGCTGGAACTGCCTTAAAAATTCTGCCTGGCGCTGATTTCCTTCAGACGCCGGCGGCAGCTGGATTACAAGCGGCCCATTCAACTGGGACGCTCTCGGCTCTCCCACTCCAGCTGGTGGTACTGGAGTGGCTGAAGCATTTCCTGTTTCGCCGCGGATACTCTGAAGAATCCGTTCGAGCTGCTCTGCGAATGCTTTATTATTACCCGCTTCTGCTGTTAAAGAGACAGATGGCTGCTTTTTTATCAGCGCTTGGAGACTGTGAACAAATGCCGTCAGCAGCTTTTCAGGCTGTTCCCCGGAAGGCTGAAGCGCTTTTGGCACCCAGGATCCCGGCTCTTCCCGCCCATTGATGTATTTCTGCCACTGCTGCAAATCTTGCTTCAAGCTTTGCAGCCCGGTTGCTGCTCTTGCTTCCTGGCCGGCTGGAGGACTCATCCACCCGGCAGGCACTTGCGGCAGCCACTGGGGATGCGGCCCTGCGCTGCGTCCGGCTCCTGAATGCTGTTCTAGGTATGAAATAAGCTGCTGCACTTCCGGAGGTTTTTCTGGAAACAAAATCTCCAGCTTTTCTATTCGGGAAATATCCTTCCGAGGCGTTGACCACTCCGGCCGAACGCCTTCCATTTTTCCCTTCGTTCCATCTGGCTGCACCGGAGCTTCGTCAGCCACTGCTGCAGCGATAAGAGCAGCTTCAAGGCGGGCTTTTCCAGAGTTTTCTGGTAAAACTTTTGAAAGAAGGGCAGTCAACTCATTCAATCGGTTCGTAAACGAATCTTCTGCCTGCCCCTTTTCGTTTCCCGCCAGAGTTTCAGAAACCAGCTGCCCAACAGCCTGCTGCAGCTTTTCAGCTTCCATCTGTATCGCCTGCTGGTCTCCCGGGGGCAGGATCTTGAGCTTGGCTGTCAGCTGTTCGAGTACCGGCAGTGCTGCTTTCACTGCTCGCTCTTCCTTCGTGTTCCCCAAGGCTTCAGGCTGCTTTTCGCTTACTCCCGCGTGTTTGTTTGCCAATGCTTCTGCATTTGGAGAATTTACGACAATGGCAAGCTTAGTGAGCATGCTGTCCTTTTCTGGCGGCATCTCTTCGAGCGCATCCTCCGGCACCGGCGTTTCGCCGCCCTGCTCGTCAAGTACGAGCTCTGCAATATATATCAAGGCTTCTTCAAGCTCCGGCTGCTTCTTTATCAGGGCATTGATTGCTTCAGGATGCGATTCGATCGCTTCCATTACTTGTTCAGCTGAAGGCAGGGCGTTTTCCGGCCCATTTTCCTCTGCCGGCTTTCTTTCCGCAAGCGCAGCTGTCCCCGCGAATAACACGGCAAAAGCTGATGAACCGCTTGCTGCCTGCACGGACAAAGGCGTGCCGCTCAACTGGGCCGGGGCCCGGCCGGTAATTGCTGTTTCCATAGCGTCCTCCTTTCTTCTACTGTGCCAAATCGAGGCCTTCAATCCCTGAAACAACGGAAGCAGCAAGCTCTTCATCCATTTCTTCGAGAATGGCTGCCTGTTCCTCCGGCCGCAGGGAATACAATTGTTGGACAATCACTTCTGTTTCCTGCTGCCCAAGTACCGCTGCCGCTGTCGCCGGCTTCATTTCCTCGTAAATTTTCTGGGCGGAGCCAGCGCTCCCCCCATTTTCTTCTTCGCCTTCTTCGCCGCTTTCTTTTGTTTCTGCTTCAAGCGTCAATTCCTCAAGCTCTTCTTCCACACTACGGAGCTCCTGCTCCCGTTCCTCAAGCCGCTGCTGCAGTTCGACAATTTCCTCTTCCTTCGCTTCGAGTTCTTCGCCGGAAGCACCGGCGTCATCTGCACTTTCTTCGCTTCCGGCAACCGACTTCACCACGTCCTGGCCAAGCTGCGTCACATTTATGCCCATAAAGGACATAACCGCAACCGACAGAACGATGGCGAAAAGGAGCGGGATAAGAAACAGCATGAAAAACCATTGAAAAAAACTGCCCTTTTTCTTTTCTTTTTCAGCCATGATGCTGCACCGTCTGCTTCTGGAGATACATTTGCACCGCGGTATCGTCCATTGCTGCCCGCTCGTTTCGCTTTATTTTTTCCGTGTGTTTTGCTTCTTCTTGTTCCTTCATCAGCTCAAGCTTCCGGTTTTCGCGCCATGCTTCCTGCATCGCTTTTTCCTCACGCAGCATCATCCACCTGGCCTTACTTACAGCCTCTTCGAGAACCACAGCTTCCCGCTCATACATATGAAGCATCTTTTCCTGCTGGCGAAGCTCCCGTACCGTCACACCCCTGGTCATTTTTTCCCGGTTAACCTCTTCGGCATGTTCTTTAGAACGGAGCATTTCGTACAGGGCGCCGGCTTTCTGCTCAAACTGGTCCACTGCTTCATTGTAAGATTTTACTTTTTGGTCCTTTTCACGATCCCGCAGCTGCAGCAGCTGTTCTAACGAAAATTGATAGGCCATTAAGACGCTCCCTCCTCCATTACGTTTTGCAGTTTCTTCAGCGTCTGCTCCATTGTCGAAGCTTCCATCGACCGCTGCTGGATAAGTGCTTCAACGGCAGGCAATTTTTCCAGTGCTTCGTCAGTCTCCCGGGAGCTGCCTTTACGGTAAGCCCCGATTCGTATGAGATCCTCCGCCTCCCGGTACGCCGCAAGCCAGCTCTTCACTTTGGAAGCTGCCTGCTGATGGGTTTCATTTGTAATTTCTGACATTACCCGGCTCACGCTTTGAAGCACATCGATGGCCGGAAAGTGATTTTTATTGGCAAGCGACCGCTCAAGAACAAAGTGGCCGTCAAGAATACCGCGTACGGCATCAGCAATCGGTTCATTCATGTCATCTCCGTCCACAAGCACGGTATAAAAAGCAGTGATTGAACCTTCTTTGCTTGTGCCCGTCCGTTCAAGCAATCCCGGCAGGAGGGCAAATACCGACGGCGGATATCCTTTGGTCGTCGGGGGTTCACCGATCGCGAGCCCGATTTCCCTTCTGGCCATCGCAAACCGGGTAATGGAATCCATCATGAAATTGACTTTTTTTCCTTTAGAGCGGAAATATTCTGCGATAGCTGTAGCTGTATACGCGCCCTGAATCCGCATGGAAGCGGGCTGGTCCGAGGTCGCTACCACCAGTACTGATTTAGCCATGCCTTCTTCCCCGAGATCGCGTTCGATAAAGTCGCGCACTTCACGACCGCGCTCCCCGATAAGAGCGATGATGTTGATGTCGGCTTCCGTGTAGCGCGTGATCATCGAAAGCAGCGTGCTTTTGCCAACACCGCTTCCGGCAAAAATGCCTATGCGCTGCCCTTCCCCCATCGTAAGCAGGCTGTCGATTACTCTCACACCGGTCGGCATGATATTTTTGATTCTTGGACGGTCAAGCGGTGCCGGCGGCGCTGCCTCCGAAGAAACACTGACCAGTCCTTCCGGAAGCTCCTGATGATCAATCGGTTCTCCCATTCCGTTTAATACACGTCCGATAAGCCCTGCCCCGGCCTTAATCTTCAGCGGTTTGCCGGTGGCTTCTACTGTGCAGCCCGGGCTGATGTTTTTTAATGACTCCAGCGGCATCAGCAGCACATACTCCTGGCGAAAGCCAACCACCTCAGCAGCTGTGGAGGTGTCACTTCCGACGCCGTATATGTAACAGATGTCCCCGACGTTTGTTTTGGGGCCGCGTGACTCCACCATTAAGCCAATCACCCGTTCTACACTTCCGTAGGACCGGTACAAAGACATCTGTTTGACCTGGGCTGCTGCACGCTCTGCCCTCATACCGGCATACCTTCTTTAACAACAGCCTGCAGCTGTTTTTTTAATTCCTGAAGCTGGGTCTCCAGGGAAACGTCGATTTTTCCGAAGTCTGTTTCGAGTACACACTGGCTTTGTCTCATCTGCGCATCAGGGTAAATGGTTACCTTCTGTTCGCTCCCTGCCGCACTCTGCAGCTCTTCTTTATACATTCGTACCTCTTCGTACTCCCCGGCACTTACAAGCACACGAATATGACCCTGTTCCCGCAGTGCGCTTACCGCGGTCGAAAGCTGCATCCGCCAGTGCTCATCCGGCAGCCATTCCGGCCCAAGCATTTTTTCGAGTGCCTGCACGGCTATATCAATTACTGTCGGTTCAGCTTCATTCAAGCGTTCATGAAAGGCCTGCTCAGCGGATTCTATGATCCGGCCAGCGTGGGAAATTTGTTGCTGCCACGCTTCTAGCCCTTCCTGTTTTCCGCTCTCAAACCCTTCCGCGTATCCTTGTTGTTTTGCCTCTTCGGCCCAGGCGGCAATGCGGGCCTGGGAATCGTTTTCTTCCTGCCTGATTTTTTCCTGGGTTTCTTTCCAGGCCTGCTCGGCCTGCTGCTGCAGCCGGCCGGCCTGATCCTTTAACTGTTCCGCCTGCCGCTGCTGAAGAAGATGTTCGTCTGCCTGCGGCGGCACTTCCTGATACACAATTTTTCTTGGAGCAATGGTTCTGTGTCCGGCGCTTACGTGAGTGCGAAATACGTTAGACAATGACATCATCTCCTCCGCCGCGGGCAATCACAATTTCGCCCGTTTCTTCGAGTCTCCGGATTATACCGACTATTCTCGACTGAGCTTCCTCTACATCACGCAGCCGCACCGGCCCCATAAACTCCATTTCCTCCTGGAACGTTTCGGCCATCCGCTGGGACATGTTCTGGAAGACAACTTCTTTAACCTGTTCGCTTGCCACTTTGAGGGCAAGCTGAAGATCTTCATTATTAACGTCCCGTACCACACGCTGAATGGAACGGTTATCAAGAGCCACCACGTCTTCAAATACGAACATGCGCTTTTTGATTTCTTCAGCCAGCTCCGGGTCTTCCTGTTCCAGGGATTCGAGAATGATTTTTTCCGTGCTCCGGTCCACTCCGTTCAGCACCTCTACCACCGATTCAATGCCGCCTGCCTCGGTATAGTCCTGGGTAACAGATGTGGAAAGCTTCTGTTCAAGCACTGCTTCCACCTCGCTTACAATCTCCGGCGAGGTCCGGTCCATTTTTGCAATACGCCGGGCCACGTCGGTCTGCTGCGTTTCAGGAAGCTCTGACAAAATCTGACCGGCCTGGCCCGGCTCCAAATACGAAAGCACCAGGGCGATCGTCTGTGGGTGCTCGTTTTGAATGAAGTTCAGCACCTGGGCCGGCTCAGCTTTGCGGGCGAAGTCAAATGGCTTTACTTGCAGCGACGATGTGAGGCGGTTAATCATGTGCATTGCTTCCTCTTCCCCGAGCGCTTTTTCAAGAACGCTTTTAGCGTAGCCAATGCCTCCCTGGGAAATGTAATCCTGCGCAATGGCTATTTGGTGGAATTCATTCATTACTTCTTCTTTTTTCGAGCTTTCCACTTTTCGGACATTGGCAATTTCAAGCGTCAGCTTTTCAATTTCTTCCTCGCGCAAATGCTTGTATACTTCGGCTGAAACGTCCGGACCCAGTGAGATCAGCAGCACAGCCGCTTTTTGCTTTCCCGTCAGCGTTTCTTTTCTCTTTTGCAATTGCTGCTCCCCCTTTTAATCATCGGACAGCCAAGAACGAAGCAGCTTTGAAAATTCTTCCGGCTTTTCTTTTGCTAGCTTCTCGAGCTGGTTTCGTTTCATTTCTTCCTCGGTCATTTCCCGGCTGGTTTCAAGATCCGGTACCTCGTGCTGTTCAAATTCTGCTGCCTGGAAGGTTTCCTCTTTGGTTTCCACTGGTTTTTTCCGCCGGATGAGCCATACTACCAGCAGAATAAGGCCCACAGCGCCAACTGCCATCGCTGCGTAAGCCCACCACGGCAGGCCGCCAGCTTCCTGGTCGACTTCTTCAGCACCGAGGAACGTCTGGGAGGAAATAGATACTTTTTCTTCTACATCCATTTCTTCACCTTCTGCTTCAAGATATTCTTTATCAATGCTCGTACTGATGACTGTCTCAAGCATGGCCTGCATGTTGTCCATTGTTTCTGCTTCTAAAGAGTTCGGGTCTTCCGGGTCCGGCGGTTCCACCATCACTTGAATGCCAAGGTCGCGAAGCTTGTACGGACTTTCCTGAATCTCTTTATGTATACGGTTCACTTCGTAATTGATTCGTTCTTCCGTCCGCTCCGAGTCACCGGCTGCTTCTGTACCCGCCGGATAGTTGGCTACATCTTCCTCTCCGGCGCCTGCTTCACCCTCCTCGAGCGGATCAACGCCTTCATAAGCTTCAGCAATTTCTTCTGCGCTGACTGCAATGCCTTCCATCGTTTCTTCATCCACCGGCTCAACGAGGTCTTCTTCCCGGTTTTCTTTCGTAAAGTCGATGTCTGTCGTTACCGAGACCATGACTTTGTTCTGTCCAGCCACCGTGCCGAGCATCTGCTGGACTTCACGGCGGATGTCTTTTTCGATATCCTGCTGTACCGCACGCTGATCCTCGTATTGATCCATAGCGGACCCGGAAGAACCATTCTCTTCATATGTATAATAGTTCATGCTTGTATCGCTGATATCGATATTTTCCACCGGCAGATCAGGCACGCTCTTGGACACCAGGTTGTACAGAGTCTTCACCTGCTCCTGGTCCAGCTCCCCTGCTCCACTCAAATCGACCGTCACCGAGGCGGTGGCTGCTTCGGCTTCTTCGGCCACCCACGTGGCTTCCTCCGGCATATTAATCATTACATCGGTGCTTTCCACTGCGTCCATGTTGGAAATTAATGCTTCAAGCTCAGTCTGTAGTGCTGCCCGTTCCATGACAGAGAATTCATTGTCCGTCATTCCGAAGCCGGTCTGGTCTTCAATAAAGCTGTAGTCAATCGCTCCGTCCTGTGGCAGCCCCTCGGCAGCCAGGTCCACCTTCAACGCATCCACCTGATCCTTTGGCACGCTAATTGTGGTTCCTTCATTCGAAATTTCATACTTTACTCCGCGGGTGTCCAGCGTCTCTTTAATGCTTCCTGCTGTTTCCGGTGCCAGATCGGTGTAAAGAGGCTCAAAGTTTGTCCGCGAAAACAGCAGTATGCTTATGAGGAGAAAAAGAAAGATCGCCGTCGTACCAAAAATATATATTCTTTTTTGTTTTTTACTGCGGCTGCTCCAATACGTTTTCGCCTTTTGGCTGTACTCTTTCCATTTTTCTTTCATAATTTCGCTTCATACCTTCCTCTTTACGATTACACCTGCATCCGCATCATTTCTTTGTAGGCTTCCACCGCCTTATTTCTCACCTCTGTAGCCGTCTGCATGTAAATACTTCCTTTTTCTGCAGCAATCATTACCTCGTGCAGATTATCCGCCTCCCCGGTCACCAGTTTTTCCGTCATCCGGTCCGATTCAAGCTGGGCCTCGTTGACTTTGCTCATTGCTTCGCTCATTGCCTTTTGAAACGTATCGCCGGTTTCCTTAACTGTGGTCTGCCCTGCTTCGTTTGCTGCTCTCACTGCCGGAGCCTGTATGTTTGTGATTTTCATCCGTTCTCCTCCTTCCGTTATTAGTTTTTGCCGATTTCAAGTGCTTTCATCATCATGTTTTTATTAGCATTGAGGGCCGTGACGTTCGCTTCATACGAACGAGATGCCGAAGTCAGATCCGTCATTTCTTTTAAAGGATCCACATTCGGCATCTGCACGTAGCCTTCTTCGTTAGCATCAGGATGCTCCGGCTGGTAGACCTCGTCAAAGGGAGCGTCATCCACGCCTATTTCCGACACCCGTACGCCTCCCTGTTCGTTCAGTGCTTTCGTTAAATTCGCCTGAAAAGAATTATCCTGTTTGGGGCTCATAGAAACGGTTTTACGCTGATACGGCTGCCACTCGCCGTCGACGAGCCGGCCCCGGGTGGAATCGGCGTTTGCAAGGTTGGAGCTTACAACATCCATCCGCAGACGCTGCGCTGTTAAAGCCGAGCCTGAGGCTTGAATCCCATTAAAAATAGACATGCTTATGACCCTCCCCGGATAGCTGATTTAATGCCACCGAATTTCCCATTAATGCGGTCAATGATGGCGTTATAATGCAGTTGGTTTTCCGAAAGCTCGGTCATTTCTTTATCAATGTCTACGTTGTTTCCATTATTGTTGTAGGTGTTGCCCCGTTGCTCATATACGCTTGGAGTATTTTGAGTATTCTGAAAAGAAAAATGTTTTGCATTTGTCCGTACAGCTTCCATTTGACTGCTGCTTTCTTCTTTTAACATCTCCTGAAAGGAAACTTCCTTCGCTTTATAGTTTGGCGTGTCAATATTAGCTATATTATTGGTAATGGCTTTTTGCCTGAGCGCTGCTCCTTCTGCCCCTGCCTGTAATTTCTGCCATGTCCCGGACTGGAACAGTTCCATTTTCTCACCTCTGGCTTTTTTATTAATACTAAAGATTCACTCCATCATTTTTATATGAGCATTACTTCCTAAATTGTATAGAAAAAATGTACATTTGTCTAACCAATATCGCCTTTTTTGCATTTCAGTAACTTACGTCTAAGCATTTAAACCAATAATTAGTAGTTCTTTTATCCTCTTTGTGCTTTTTTCATTGTGTGTTTTGCAGTTTTTTCTTACATAAATTGGTATTTATCTGAGACTTTTGCGTTTCAAAAACATAAAAAAACGATCCCTCATTTGGGATCGTTAGTCATTCGTCCATTAACCGTTATTTTTAATTTTTTCCAATTCGTATAGGAACTTATTATTCAATACTTTAATATAGGTCCCTTTCATCCCAAGAGATCTCGATTCGATCACACCGGCGCTTTCAAGCTTACGCAGAGCGTTGACGATGACTGAACGGGTGATGCCGACACGATCGGCGATTTTACTCGCTACAAGCAGCCCTTCCTTGCCATCCAGTTCTTCGAAAATGTGCTCGACAGCTTCAAGCTCACTGTAGGAAAGAGAACTGATCGCCATCTGTACGACCGCTTTGCTTCTCGCTTCTTCTTCGATTTCCTGCGTTTTTTCATGAAGGATTTCCATGCCGACAACGGTTGCCCCGTATTCGGCAAGGATTAGATCATCATCATCAAACGTTTCGCTCAGCCGGGCCAAAACGAGCGTCCCAAGCCGCTGGCCGCCGCCGACAATCGGTACAATCGTTGTGAGGCCGGAAGCAAACAATTCGGCGCTTTCCTGCGGGAATGCCGTGTATTCGCTCTGCACATCCAGGTTCGGGGAGGTTTCATTGATGCTGAACAGTCCGGACGTATATTCCTGGGGAAACTGGCGCTCTTCTAATATCCGCTGCATTTTTTCATGTTCAATTTCCTGTTCGATCGAATAACCGAGAAGTTTTCCCCGTCTGCTGACGACAAACACGTTAGCTCCAATAATTTCCTGAAGGGTTTCGGCCATGTCTTTAAAATTGACATGGTCGCCCTGCGTTTTCTGTAACATTTCGTTAATTCTTCTGCTTCTTGTTAACAAATCCATGCTGATTCTCCTCCTGATTTATGCTACAAAATATACCGGCTGACGTCCCGGTCCCTGGCGATCGTCGCCAGTTTATCGTTGACGTATTCCGGTGTAATGGTGATGGCATCCATGGTAATTTCCGGAGCCTCAAAGGACAGATCCTCGAGCAGCCGTTCAAGCAGCGTGTGGAGTCGTCTTGCACCAATATTTTCCGTCTGCTGATTGACCGCTTCCGCCAATTCTGCGATAGTTTCGACAGCTTCGTCTGTAAAGGTCACTTCGATGCCCTCTGTGCGGATGAGCGCCTGATACTGTTTGGTAAGGGCCTGGTCCGGCTCCCGCAGAATCCGGGCAAAATCTGCTGCCCCTAAGTTATCTAATTCGACACGCACCGGAAATCTTCCTTGCAGCTCAGGAATTAAATCGGAAGGCTTGGCCGTATGAAAAGCACCCGCAGCAATAAACAGCATATGGTCGGTACGAACCGGGCCGTACTTGGTATTGACAGTTGATCCTTCCACAATCGGCAGGATGTCCCGCTGGACGCCTTCGCGCGACACGTCCGCACTGCTGCTTTCTTTTTTGCCGGTCACTTTGTCGATTTCATCCAGGAATACAATTCCCAGCTGCTCCGCGCGGTAAACCGCCTCTGAACTGACTTCATCCATATCGATCATTTTCTGGGCTTCCTGCTCGGTAAGCACCTTACGTGCTTCGCGAACAGGGAGGGTGCGGTTGCTTGTTTTCTTTGGCATCATGTTTCCGAGCATCTCCTGCATATTCATGCCCATCTGCTCCATGCCGCCGCCCTGAAACATGTCACCCATCGAGCCGGACTGCTGTTCGACCTCGATGGTTACTTTGCGGTCCTCAAGCTCTCCCATTTCGAGCTGCTTCTGCAGCTGCCGGCGCTGCTCACGAAGATCGCTGTTGTCGGAGGTATCCGTCTCCTCCTCTTCTTCGCTGTCATTATTTTGCTGAAAAAGCAGCCCAAACGGATTGCCGGCATTGTTGTCCGCCTGCCGGTTTTTTCGTTTTCGCGGGGCAAGCAGCCGGACGATTTTTTTATTGGCTGCTTTTTCGGCCTTTTCCTGTACGGACGCCGCTTTTTCTTCCTTTACAATTCGGACGGCAACCTCCACCAGATCCCGGATCATTGACTCCACATCGCGGCCAACGTAGCCGACTTCCGTGAATTTTGTTGCTTCCACCTTCGAAAACGGGGCGCCAACAAGTTTAGCAATCCGGCGGGCAATTTCTGTTTTTCCTACGCCAGTGGGGCCGATCATCAGAATATTTTTAGGCGTTACTTCCTCTTGAAGCTGTTCTGGCAGCTTGCTTCTGCGATACCGGTTGCGAAGCGCTACGGCGACAGAACGCTTAGCTTCATTCTGGCCGATAATATATTGATCGAGCCGTTCTACAATTTGTTTGGGTGTCATTGAAATTTCCATTAATAAGCCCCCTTAGCGGACTATGTTTTAAGATTCCAAATCTTCGATAATGATTTCATGGTTGGTGAATACACAGATATCCGCTGCTGTCTCAAGTGAAGCTTTGGCCATTTCCCGGGCAGTCAAATGCGTCGCATGTTTTTTAAGGGCACGGCCGGCGCTGAGAGCATAGTTGCCGCCGGAACCGATCGCAAGCATATCATCGTCAGGCTCAATCACTTCTCCAGTGCCTGCCACTAAAAGCATAGTGGATTTATCCATGACGATCAGCATCGCTTCAAGGCGCCGAAGTGTTTTATCGCTGCGCCAGTCCTTGGCAAGCTCGACCGCAGCCCGTTGCAGGTTACCGCTCCACTGCTCAAGCTTTTCTTCAAATAAATCAAACAGCGTAAATGCATCGGCTACCGATCCGGCGAAGCCGGCGAGCACTTTTCCGTTGTACAGCTTTCTTACTTTTCTTGCGGTATGCTTCATGACCACCTGCTGGCCGAGCGTTACCTGGCCGTCCCCGGCCATTGCTGCTTTGCCCCCGTGGTGGACAGCGTATATTGTTGTGGCGTGAAAGGATGGTTCCATTTATTATTCACGCTTCCTTTCTGCTCTCGGATGCGCGTGCTGGTACACATCCTGGAGCCGTTCTTTAGTGACATGGGTATAAATCTGGGTGGTTGATAAATTGGCATGCCCGAGCAGGTCCTGCACTACACGGAGATCCGCCCCGTGGTTGAGCAGGTGTGTCGCAAACGTGTGCCTCAAGTCATGAGGGGAAATACGCAGCGTACTCGATACCTTTTTCACCCGCTCGTTAATGACATGCCGAAAACCACGGTCCGTCAACGGACCGCCCCGGGCGTTCAAAAACAGCTGTCCGGCCGGGGCCTTGCTTTTGGCTGCGAGCTCCGGCCGCACATTCGTTTTATACAGCTCCACGGCTTCCTGGGCAAAGCTTCCTACCGGAACATATCTTTCCTTTCGGCCTTTACCCTTTACTAAAATCGTGCCGAGATAGTCATCGAGGTCATCAGCCTGAAGCTGCTGGCATTCGCTGATACGCATGCCCGTAGCATAAAGCAGCTCCATAATGGCTTTATCCCTGATATCAAGCGGCTTGCTCATATCAAAAGAAGCAAACAGCGATTCGATTTCTTCTTCATATAAAAAATGGGGCAGCGGCCGTTCTTTTTTTGGATGGCTTGCACCGATGAACGGATTTTGTTCAATATAATCTTCACGCTGCAAATAGCGGAAATAAGCACGCAGCGCTGAAATTTTCCGTGCTACTGTCGCCCTTGCGTATGAGTGGTCGTACATTTTGCTGTAGTAGAGACGGACAAGCGCCGGATCAACGTCCTCCACATGCTTCCACCCTTCCTGCTGCATAAATGTGTCAAATTCCATTAAGTCCTGCTCATAGGCGGTTTTGGTGTAGGAAGAAATATTCTTTTCCAGTTCCAAGTAGCGGAAAAATTCTTCTCGCCATGCTAATAACGGATTCATCAGCTTTTTTGCTCCTTTACGCTTTCTGCTTCCTTTGGCGGTTCTGTTGCCGCTTTATGAAGACAAAAGCTAGTAAATCGTATCACAAACCCCGGAGCCTAGCAATCATATTTCGACTTTTTTCATAAAATTCTGAATGGAAGCCAGAGCCCGTTCTGCGTAGTATTCATTGCGCTCCCGCTTGTTTTTGATTTTTTGCTCCGGTGCCGGCAGCAGGCCGAAGTTGGCATTCATCGGCTGAAAGTTCTTGGCCCCGGCCGTAGTAATATAGTGGCTCATAGCACCGATTACTGTTTCTTTCGGGAACGTGTCCGTTTCTTCGTGCAAATACTGCTTTGCTGCGTTCCATCCGGCTACAAGACCTGAAGCAGCTGATTCCACGTACCCTT
Organism: Marinococcus halophilus; assembly: GCF_900166605.1. Lineage (NCBI taxonomy): Bacteria > Bacillati > Bacillota > Bacilli > Caryophanales > Bacillaceae > Marinococcus > Marinococcus halophilus. The sequence goes on along the minus strand of NZ_FVZD01000006.1, from coordinate 1,183,822 downwards.
CCACTCCGGTAATCTGGCCGGCAAAGAACAAATCGCTTCGCGCTTTCGTCTGATAGGTCGGGTTCAGGAAGTTCGGGGAATTCAAAAACGTGTTGCGGTGCATCACGCCGTAGCGGACAATATCAGCATTTTCTAGTCCCGGAATTAAACGGATCACTTCTTTTTGAGGTCCCCATTTCAAATGGGTCTGAAAGCCGACAATGTTAAACAGCGTGCCTTCCTGGTTATCCTGGCGCAGCTGCACAACGGCATGCGGGCGTTCTCCTGTCTCCGGATGCTCCAGGCCTACCGGCTTCATTGGGCCAAACAGCAGCGTCTTTTTACCTCTTCGGGCAATTTCTTCGACCGGCATGCAGCCCTCAAAGAAGATATTTTTCTCAAATTCGCGCAGCGGCACGACTTCTGCTTCCACCAGCGCATCGTAAAAGCGGTCAAATTCCTCTTCTGTCATGGGACAGTTGATATACGCCGCTTCCCCTTTATCGTAACGTGATTTTACGTACGCTTTATCCATATCGATGCTGTCCGTTTCCACAATGGGAGCAGCTGCATCATAAAAGTACAGATGATCTTCGCCGGTCAGCTTAAAGATATCTTCGGAAAGCGACTCTGCCGTCAGCGGACCGGTGGCAATAATTGCCGGCTCATCCGGTATATGAGTCACTTCTTCCGATACTACTTCCACGAGCGGATGGTTTTTCACTTTGTTTGTTACGTTGGCGGCAAATTCGTGCCGGTCCACAGCGAGTGCCCCGCCTGCAGGCACCGATGCAGCGTCTGCCGCCTCAATAATTACGCTGTCCAGGTTCCTCATTTCTTCCTTTAATACGCCCACGGCATTAGTCAGATTGTTGGCCCTCAATGAGTTACTGCAGACCAGCTCCGCAAATTTATCTGTATGATGCGCGGCTGTCTGTTTATTTGGTCGCATTTCGTGTAACTTGACCGGAACGCCCTGCCTGGCCAGCTGCCACGCCGCTTCACTTCCTGCCAGTCCCGCTCCGACGATATGAACAGGTGTACGTTTCATGATAAAAACTCCTTTCCCTTTTGAAAGCGCAGGCAACTATTCCTGTCGGAAGCAGTCGGACCTGCGCTGTAATCAGTCATTTTTTAATTTGGTTCTTCCTTGTAATCACATTCCGAGCACTGTACGTGTACGCCTTTTTTCGTCTTTTTCTCCACAAGCATGCTTTCACATTTCGGACAAGGCCGGGCGATCGGTTTATCCCAGGAAACAAATTCACATTCCGGATAACGGTCGCAGCCGTAAAAGATCCGCCTTTTCTTACTTCGGCGTTCAACCACGTTCCCCTCTTTACATTTCGGGCATTTTACGCCAATATCCTTCACAATTGCTTTTGTGTTACGGCATTCCGGGAAATTGGAGCAGGCCATGAACTTCCCGTAGCGTCCCATTTTATAGACCATTGGGTGACCGCACTGTTCACAGTCTTCCCCGGCCGGCTCATCTTTGATTTCGACTTCTTCCATTTCTTCTTCGGCCTTTTTCAGCCTTGGTTCGAATCCCTGGTAAAATTCATCGATAATCTCAATCCAATTTTGTTTGCCTTCTTCAATATAGTCAAGGTCGTTTTCCATCTTTGCGGTGAATTCCACATCGAGAATTTCAGGGAAAAATTCTTCCATTAGTTCCGTGACGATTTCACCGAGCTCAGTGGGCACGAAACGCTTTTCTTCAAGTGCTACGTAATTCCGGCGCTGCACGGTGTCGAGTGTCGGAGCATACGTTGACGGGCGCCCGATCCCCATTTCTTCCATCGTCCGCACGAGACGGGCTTCTGTATAGCGCGGAGGCGGCTGGGTGAAGTGCTGGTTTTCTTCCATGTCGGTCCGGGTGACCATCTGTCCTTCCTGAAGATCCGGAAGCATTTTATCCTCTTCTTTTTTCCCGTCATCCCGGCCTTCAACATATACTTTCATAAAGCCTGGAAACTTCACTTTCGACCCGGTCGCCCGGAACAGCACGCCTTCATTATCAAGATCCACCGACATTGTATCCATTACGGCCGGGGCCATTTCACTTGCCACCAGACGTTCCCAGATGAGTTTGTACAGCCGGTACTGGTCTCTTGAAAGTGAGCTTTTCACCTGCTTCGGCTCGTACATGATCGACGTCGGCCGTATCGCTTCGTGGGCGTCCTGGCTGTTGCTGTTTTTAGCAGCCTTTTGTTCTCCCTGGCGAACATATTCTTCCCCGTACTTCTCCGTAATAAATGTCCGGGCTTCTTCCTTTGCAGTTTGAGAAACCCTTGTCGAATCTGTCCGCATATAGGTAATCAAGCCGACAGTACCGGCCGGTTTACCTAAATCGATGCCCTCATACAGCTGCTGGGCGACCATCATCGTCTTTTTCGCCCGGAAATTCAGCTTTCTCGCTGCTTCCTGCTGCAGAGAGGAAGTTGTGAACGGCTGCACCGGGTTTCGTTTACGTTCTTTTCTTGTGACTTTGGTTACTTCAAACTGCTCGCCTTTCATTTTTTGAAACACACCGTCGACGTCTTCCCGGGAAGACAGCGCCTGCTTTTCCTTCGCAGTGCCGTAAAATTTCGCTTCAAATTCCGTGTCTCCATCCGAAAATGTTCCATTAATACTCCAGTATTCTTCCGGAATAAACGCCTTGATTTCTTTTTCCCGGTCAATAATCATTTTCACGGCAATCGATTGCACCCGGCCGGCACTCAGTCCTTTTTTCACTTTCTTCCATAGTAATGGGCTGATGTTGTAGCCGACGAGCCGGTCGAGTATCCGGCGGGCCTGCTGGGCGTCCACCAGATCCATGTTGATGGAACGAGGGTGCTTGAACGCATCCTTTACCGCCGTTTTTGTAATTTCATTAAAAACGACCCGGCATTCCGAATCTTCATCAATATTTAAGCTGTGCGCCAAGTGCCAGGCGATGGCTTCGCCCTCTCTGTCAGGGTCGGCTGCGAGATATACTTTTTTTGCTTTCTTTGCAGCTGTTTTTAATTCCTTTAGTACCGGACCTTTCCCGCGTATCGTTATATATTTCGGGTCATAATTGTTCTCAGTGTCGACTCCCGTCTGGCTTTTTGGCAGGTCTCTTACGTGCCCCATTGAAGCTTTCACTGCATACTTTTTCCCTAAATACTTTTCGATTGTTTTTGCTTTTGCGGGAGATTCCACGATGACTAAATAGTCGGCCATTCCTCTTCTCCCCTTTGTCTCAATGAAATATTACCATTATTAACGCGAATAAATTATCATGTCAAATCGCGATACTTTTATGTTCATGGCGTTCAGTGCCCTTTGTGCTTGAAATCACAATTATTCTTTCACAGTTTCCTGAACGTGTCTAGCATAACATACGGAAAATTTTAAATTTCGTTTCAATTCTCCAGCTGTTATGAGACACTGTCCGGCCTTCGGACAATGCTTAAATCTTCCGGCTGGAGCACCGGGAGCGCACCGTCATAAATCAGCTGGTTCGTACCGGAACTTTGTTTGGAAAAAACCGGTCCCGGCAGCGCACAGACATCACGGCCCTGCTCAAGCGCAAGCGACGCGGTGATGAGAGATCCGCTGTTTACATCTGCTTCCACAACAAATATTTTGTCACTCAGCCCGCTGATGATACGATTTCTCGCAGGAAAATGCCATTTTCGCGGAGGTCTGTCGGGTGCATATTCGCTTAGCAGCAGCCCTGAGGCTGCAATATTTTTCGCCAGGCCGAGGTGTTCTTTCGGATAAAGATGTCCAAAACCGGAGCCGAGCACTGCAATAACGGGGTATCCTGCTTTTAAAGCGTGCCGGTGAGCGTGGCCATCTACGCCTCTTGCAAGCCCGCTTACCACCTGCAGCTGCCCGGCCGCCTTTTCAGGCAGGAACGCTTCAACTGCTTTTTTACCGTAAGAGGTCATGCTCCGGGAGCCAACTACCGCGAGCCGGGGTGCTTCGCGCAACAGGCCTGTGTTCCCTTTCGTATAAAGTACCCACGGCGCATCGTATATTGATTTTAAAGACGAAGGATACCGCACGTCAAAATAGGTTATCCATCCGATTCCTTGCTCGCGGTACCACGAAAGCCGCCGTTGCACGGTAAGCTCACGTACGTATTGCCGCCATGCGATTAAATGTTCATTGTTTAATGGGAGAAGATGCGGCTGCTTAAAAGGGAGAAGTAATTCAGGATCGCACCGCATCAGCTCTGCTACATGCTTCCATTGGAATAGGGGGAATTCGTGAACAGCCAGAAGACGTTCATTAAAGGAGAGATTATGCATAGGGGTAGTCCTTTCATGGGAGGGTGGTGGCGCGTTAAAAGGGGGGATACGGGAAAGAGAAAACCTCCGCTGCCTCTTTGGGCAGCGGAGGGCGGTTGGTTTATACTTGTGGTTCGTGGGTGAGGCATTTTTCGTAGAGGCTGCGTTCTTTTAGAACGTTGATCATCGTATCGCCGATTTCTGCTGGGGTTGCAGCTACCTGCACGCCGCTTTCGTTTAACGTTTTGATTTTTTCCTCTGCGGTGCCTTTACCGCCGGAAATAATCGCGCCGGCGTGGCCCATCCGTTTTCCTGGAGGAGCTGTCGCACCGCCGATGAATCCGACAACCGGCTTGGTCATGTTCTGCTTAATCCATTCAGCTGCTTCTTCCTCAGCCGTGCCGCCGATTTCACCGATCATGATAACGGCTTCTGTATCCGGGTCGTCGTTAAAGGCCTGCAGCACATCGGTAAAGCTTGTACCATTTACCGGGTCGCCGCCGATGCCGACTGCTGTCGACTGGCCGACGCCTGCTTTAGTAAGCTGATCGACGGCTTCATACGTCAGCGTGCCCGAACGGGAAACAACACCTACGTGTCCCTTTTTATGAATGTAGCCCGGCATAATGCCGATTTTGCATTCGTCCGGGGTAATAACGCCCGGGCAGTTCGGGCCGACAAGGCGGGTGCGCTTGCCTTCCATAAAGCGTTTCACTTTAATCATGTCAAGAACCGGGATGCCTTCAGTGATGCAGATGGCAAGATCAAGATCTGCATCCACTGCTTCAATGATCGCGTCCGCTGCAAAAGCAGGCGGAACATAAATAACCGAAACGGTAGCGCCGGTTGCTTCTACTGCATCATCCAGCGTGTTGAAAACCGGTACGCCTTCAACTTCCGTGCCGCCTTTACCCGGCGTCACGCCGCCGACGATTTTTGTACCGTACTCTAACGCCTGTTGAGTGTGAAAGAGGCCGGTAGATCCTGTAATTCCTTGAACAACTACTTTTGTATCCTGATTAATATAAATGCTCATAGGTCGATGGTCCCTGCCTTTCTATTGAACTAACGAAACAATTTTTTGCGCACCGTCTGCCATAGAGTCCGCTGCTGTAATATTCAATCCGGATTTTTCCAGAATTTCTTTGCCTTTTTCTACGTTCGTTCCTTCCAAACGTACAACAAGCGGAATCTCTAATCCAGTCTGCTTCGTAGCTTCCACTACCCCGTCAGCGATGACGTCGCACTTCATGATTCCACCGAAGATGTTAACGTAAATGCCTTTCACCGCATCATCTTCAAGGATAATTTTAAATGCTTCTGTGACTTTTTCAGCGGTCGCACCGCCGCCGACATCCAGGAAGTTCGCCGGATCGCCGCTGTAGTGCTTAATAATATCCATCGTAGCCATCGCAAGACCGGCACCATTGACCATGCAGCCGATATTGCCATCAAGGGCAATGTAGCTTAAGTCATATTTGGAAGCTTCGATCTCCTTTGGATCCTCTTCATCGAGGTCCCGGTAATCAAGCACTTCCTTCTGGCGGTAAAGCGCGTTGGAATCGAAATTGAACTTCGCATCAAGCGCCATTACTTTTCCGTCTCCGGTCGTTACAAGCGGATTAATTTCAGCAATAGAGCAGTCGTTGTCGATAAACACCTTGGATAGGCCAAGCATAAACTTCACTGCCTCTTTCAGCAGGTCTGTCGGTATGTTCATATTAAATGCCATACGACGGGCCTGATAAGGCTGCATGCCGATAGCTGGGTCGATGTATTCACGGAAAATTTTCTCCGGATTCTCTTCAGCTACTTCTTCAATTTCTGTTCCGCCTTCTTCAGACCCCATCATCACAATGCGGGATGATACCCGGTCGAGCACAACACCTAAGTAGTATTCTTTCTTGATGTCGCTTCCCTCTTCGATGTAAAGACGTTTTACTTCTTTACCTTCCGGGCCAGTCTGGTGGGTAACCAGTGTTTTGCCAAGAATTTCATCTGCATATTTGCGGACGTCATCGAGGTTTTTAGCGAGTTTTACTCCACCGGCCTTCCCTCTTCCACCTGCGTGGATCTGGGCTTTTACCACTGTTACGTCCGAACCCAGTTCTTTTGCGGCTGCTTCTGCTTCGTCTACCGTAAATGCAACTTTTCCGTTAGGGACTGCTACTCCGTATTTACGAAGGAGCTCTTTTCCCTGGTACTCATGAATATTCATGCTTTTTCCCCCTCACCGTTACAATACGAATCCTTCTATCGACTGTGTAAGTGATTACAAAATCGAATCTGGTCAGAGCGAAAGGCTTCAAATCGCCTCGCTGCTTCCCACACATCCTTTATCGTATAGAAATTTAGAAAAAAATTCAACATTTCCATAAAAGTTTCTGCTGTGCGGATTAGTTTTCATTTTCTGCTGTTTTTTTATCCATCCGGTAAATAAAAGCAAAAATTTCCGCCACAACTTCGTACAGTTCTTCCGGAATCTCTTCGTTCCATTCAAGCTCATGCAGCATATGTACAAGGCCAGCGTCTTTATGCACAGGCACGTTATGTTCAGCAGCCGCCTCGATAATTCTTTCCGCCGTCCAGCCCCGTCCTTTTGCTTTGACTGCCGGAGCCTGCGATGTACTCTGCTTATAGTTAAGCGCTACTGCCTTTTTCATCTTCCAGTTCTGGTTAGAATTCATATCCGAACATCAAACGCTCCTCTCGGCCGGGACTGCTGAGCACGCGGCTTCTCGGCCACCGCTTCTTCCTCATGCCACTGAAGCGACACCAGCTGATAGTTTAAAGAAGCCATTGCTGTTTTCAGCATGGGCTGCAGAAGATGAAGCGTCCGTTCCGGATGCGGGTTTTCACTGCTGATGTTCACTGTTACATTTCGTTTATAAATCTGTACGTCGGCAATTAAAACGCCGAGACGGTCCATCTCAAGCTGAAATAAGATGTGGCACGTATCAGGATCGAGCTTTCCGTCTTCCGTGCGCTTCCCTTCCCAGTGAACGACAGCATCCGAAAGCATTTCCCCCCACTTCGCCGGAAGATGGGAGAGCTGCTGCAGCCAGGCATCCTGGTCAGCCTGCTGCATGAGCTGCTGGCCGGCAACATGAGCCACAGTTCGTTCATGCTGGGGAGAAAGTTCGTTTCTCGACATAATATGCGTCTGAGCCTGCTCCAAATGCCTGTAAGCAGCCTGCATCGCTTCCTTGCTTCCGCTTTCTGCCCACGCTGCCCAGCTGGTGCTGCCAACGTGGCTAGTCAGCCATTTCACCATCTGGGGCATGTGGTCGAGCACCGCACCTGCTTCGGGCACGAGCGGGTGCCATGCTTTCATCAGAGCCTGGACGTTCAGTTGCGAGGCGACGCCGGGCGCCTGCTGTACTGTTTGATGCATCTGGCCGGCGTCCTTAACCTGGGCCTGAAGCCAGTTTTCCATGGAGCCGCTGCTTCCAATACCCTGGCGGAGATGCTGCAGAAATGCTTCAGCATTCAGAGGCGGCTGAAGGCCGGAAAATAACTGGTGAATCAGCTGTCGGGCCTGTCCATTTTTATCATTGGCGGCAACCGCGGCTGTCGCAGCGAACAGCTGTAATGGTTTTGTCGGGGCTTCAAGGTTCCCTTTAAAACTTTCCGGGGTAAGAACAGCGTTTTTAAGAGACTGATGAAGGGCCTCCGCCGGCCTGTGCCTTTCAAGAAGGGCGGCCATATCCTCAGCGGGCGACGTGCCGTGCAGCACTTGATGGATGCTTTGAAAAATGGAAGTTTTTAAGGGGGCGCCTGCGGCAAGCATCCATTGAAGCGTCTGCATTCCCTGCTTGTTTACCGCTCCTTCACTCTTCAGCAGCTGAACGCTTTTCTGAAGCGTTTCACTGGTTACAGGCAGCTGCATCTGTTCAAACATGCGGAATATGTATTGCTCTTGCTTTCCAGACGATAGGCCGAGCTGCTTCAGGAGAACCTGGCTCTTGTCCGCAGAAGTCTCGGCTGTCCCTCCAACTGCCACCTGCCATATTTGCCGGCCATGTTCATTCTTCACCTGAAAATAGTATGATTTGCCGGTTTCAACCGGTGCCTCCAAAGAGGCGTGATACACCCGCCCGTTCACGGCAACCGCCGCCTGCTGGCCGGGATAAAGCTGTTTGACGGCACCTTTAATGATCTGGCCGGCTTTAATGTCTCCGTTTCCAGCTTGGCTTGTATGATTTCGAGCATATGCGGACGGCAGTGACAGCTTCATCAATTTTCTCTCCTTTTACGGGCGGTGGAATCCGGCCACCGGCTGAAACGAGTACCGGTGAATGGCGCATCCTCCCAGACGCTTCAGGCCGTCCAGGTGATTCCGGGTACCATAGCCCTTGTTGCTGGCAAAATCGTAATCCGGATAGAGCGTATGGTAATACTGCATGTAACGGTCCCTTTCCACCTTCGCCAGAATGGAAGCAGCCGCAATCGACACGCTCCGGCTGTCGCCCTGTACCAGCGACTGCTGTTCAATATGCAGTGGAAGGGCCATTGCATCTACAAGCAGGGCGTCTGGCGCAGGTTCAAGGTTTGCGACAGCCGTCCGCATTGCTTTTTTGGTTGCCTGATATATATTCAGGCGGTCGATTTCGTCCGCTTCGATATGTACTACACTCCAGGCGACGGCCGCCTCTTTAATCTTTGTTTCGAGCTCTTCCCTTTTTTTGGCGGAAAGCGTTTTGGAGTCATTTACCTCTGTCAGGCTGAAATCTTCCGGCAGCACAACGGCAGCGGTAGTCACCGGCCCGGCGAGCGGACCGCGTCCGACTTCATCCACTCCAGCTACCGTTTGAAAACCCCGGCTCCAATATTCCTGTTCAAACGAAAGCCGGCGATAAAAGTCTTCGTACTTTTCCCGCTGCTGCTTCTGCCGCCTGGCGTACCGCTGCAGTTCCTTCTGGACGCCGGCCCGGGAGTCCTCCTTCCAGGCCTCCAGAAGTCCCGCATCCGGCTTTTCGTTTGTTTGCAAATACTCCTTTACAGCTGTTATCGTCCATTTCTCCAACATTTTCACCTCTGCTGCTCAATTATTCGCTTGCTTCATCATACGGGCGCTCGAGACTGATCCGGCCGAGCAGTCCACCGCGAAACTCGCGCACGACCATTTCACCTGCTTTTTCATAATCAATTTCCGCTCCTGCAAGAAGCGCCCCCCGCTTGCGGCCGATATCTTCAAACCATTCAAGCGACGTTTCCCTAGGCTTATCCTCGAGGCCGAAACGCTGAAGCAGCTTTTCAGGGTAATACTCCTGGCAGATGCCGATAATAAAATAAGCAATGTCCTGCAGGTCCAGAAGTTCATCTTTGATGGCCCCCGTCGCTGCAAGACGTTCACCGACATAGGGATCTTCAAACTTTGGCCAAAGAATCCCCGGGGTGTCGAGCAGGTCCATCTCCTTGCCCATCTTCAGCCACTGCTGATTTTTCGTAATTCCGGGACGATCGCCAATTTTAGCTGTTTTTTTGCCGATCCACTGATTGATCAGCGTTGATTTCCCGACATTGGGGATACCAATAATCATGGCCCGGATGGCACGCGGTTTAATGCCTTTTCTTTTCCACCTGGCCTGAAGACGCTCCGTCTGCTGAAGCGCTGCTTCTTTAATTACGTGCAGACCTTTCTTATGCTTAGAATCCACGTCCACCGCCTCAATACCCTGATCGCGGTAATACTGCTTCCATTCTTCTGTCACTTTCGGGTCAGCCAGGTCCGCCTTGGTTAATACAATGACCGACGGCTTGTCCTGAATAATCGTTTCAAGCAGTGGATTCCTGGAGGAGCGGGGGATTCTTGCATCAGCAAGCTCAATCACCACGTCCACCTGTTTTAATTTGCTCTGCACTTCTTTTTGTGCTTTATCCATATGTCCCGGATACCATTGAATGTCCATATTTCAGCCTCCTTTCAAATTAAAATGAGGACGTCCACATATGGTTGAGCGGCCAGAATGTGAGGACCGCTTCTCCCACAATCTCTTCTTCCTCCACCAGTCCAATGGCCCTCGAGTCATAGCTGTTCGGGCGGTTATCCCCCATCACAAACACTTCTCCCTCGGGGATACGGCTCCGGCCTGTTTTTTCCTTCAGCGTAAAGTCAGTCGTCGCCGGGAGAGGTCCAGCTGCCAGGGTTTTTTTATCGAGAAAAGGCTCGTCCATCTGCTCTCCGTTAATAAAAAGCTTATCATTCCTATATTCAAGCGTATCTCCCGGCAGCCCGATGATTCGTTTAATGTAATCATCTTTATCATTTGCATGGAAAACGACCACATCAAAACGATCCCATTCGTGCAGCCATTTGCTTGTTTTGTTCAACAGCATCCGGTCGTCATCATGAATGGTAGGCTCCATTGATTCGCCTTTCACAACGACTGGAGCTACAAACAGCCAGCGGGCTGCGAGTGCAATAAGTAATGCGATCATAATTACTGTCAGAAGATGCAGCCAATTGATGGGATAGCGGCGTTCATTCATGCGGTCGATTCCTTTCTTTATATAGTTTAGCCGTATGAAAAAAGCTGCAGACGGAATACTCCGCTGCAGCTTTTTTTCCTGTGTCTTATCGAAGTTCTTTAATACGCGCAGCTTTTCCACGCAGGTTACGGAGATAGTACAATCTAGCTTGACGTACTTTACCGCGGCGTTTCACTTCAATCTTATCGATTCTTGGGGAATGAAGCGGAAGAGTTCTCTCTACGCCAATTCCGTAAGAAACTTTACGCACGGTGAAAGACTCGCTGATGCCTCCGCCGCGACGTTTGATAACGACGCCCTGAAACACCTGTACACGTTCACGGGAGCCCTCGACAACTTTCAAGTGCACTGCTACAGTGTCACCTGGGCGAAAGTCCGGGAGATCCGATTTTAACTGTTCTTTCGTTATGTCGCGAATAAGTTGTTGCATTTGTATTCGCCTCCTTCTCTCGCATGCTCTTGTCCACGATGAAAACAGCGGAGCACCGTAATTGATGACTATTTAGTCACAAAATGAATCATAGCACATTCCACCAGCGGAATCAACCGCCGGATTTACGTCTAATCGGTATATTTTTCCCAAAGATCCGGCCGGCGTTCCTTTGTTCTCTTGATCGCCTCGTTTTGCCGCCATTCAGCAATTTTCCCGTGATCACCGGACAGTAGAATGTCCGGCACCGTCATCCCGCGGAAATCCGCGGGACGGGTGTACTGCGGATATTCCAGAAGGCCGTTTTCAAATGAATCCGTATGGGCGGACTGTTCATTGCCGAGCACCCCGGGCAAAAGGCGCGTGATGCTGTCTGCCATAACCATGGCACCGAGCTCGCCGCCGGTCATCACAAAATCCCCTATCGAGTATTCGTCCGTAATCAAATGCTCCCTTATCCGTTCATCATAGCCTTCATAATGCCCGCAGATGAACATCAGCCGCTCTTCGCCGGCAAGCTCCCGGGCGTCCTCCTGCTTGAACGGCTTTCCCTGCGGGCAGAGAAGAATTACACGGTCTGGGAGAGCTTCGCCCTGATTTTTTACCTGATCGGCAGCGTCGAACACCGGCTGCGGCTTTAACACCAGGCCTGCGCCTCCGCCGTACGGGTAATCATCGACCTTATTATGCTTATCCTCTGTATAATCCCGGATATCATGAGTATGAAAGGACACGTGTCCTCTTTCAGCGGCCCGGGCAAGAATAGAGTGATTGAACACACTTTCAAACATCCCCGGAAACAGAGTTAAAAAATCCATTCTCATTCCGGCAGCATTCCTTTCATTATTCGTACGGTGATACGTTTTTTAGCCACGTCCACGTGCTGAACGACTTCTTCGATATACGGAAGCAGAATGTCCTGCCGGCCTTCTGCCGGTTCCACGACCCATACATCATTTGCTCCCGGAGTGAGGATTTCTTTTACATAGCCGAGATGGCTGCCTTCTTCCGTGTAAACGTCTGCGTCAATAATTTCATGAAAATAAAATTCTTCTTCCTTGAGCGGGGCCAGCGCCGTTTCCGGCACAGAAAGAGCAGCGTTTTTCATCCAGTCTACATCGTCAATGGAGTTGTACCCTTCAAAGGTAAGCAGGATAAACTGTTTATGCGGACGGGAGCTTTTAATAACCAGTGGTTCATAGCCGGTTTCCGCCTCATTATTTTCCACATATATCTCCTGCCCCGGCTGAAACCGTTCCTCTTCAAAGTCGCTGACAGATTTCACCCTGACTTCTCCCCGCACCCCGTGGGTATTCACAATCGTACCTACATTAAACCATTCCATTTTCGTCACTCGCTTTGTGTTTTGATCTGATTTCTTTTACAATGCCTTCTTCCACAACAATGGTGCCCCAGTGCTCGCCTTCATGCCACTGGCTTCCCACTTCGATGTCAAACATCACTTCCGTAGTGCCAAAGGACAGCTCCGATCCGATCGAAAGGTGCTCGAGCTGATTCTGCAGAAAATACAGCTGCTGCAGCTCTTCTTTGCGCTTTTCAATTTCTTTGTTGAATTTATCCATAGCCGACCAGCGCCCATTTTCTGTCTCCCGCTCCTTATTCTGCTTTTGCTTTTGAAAGCGGAGCTGTTCCGTTTCTTCCTGGAGCCGGGACTTCTGCTGTTCGTATTTTTCCTGCAGCTCTTCCTTTAATGTTTGCGTCAGAATGTGGTGAACATTCATTTTCTTTATTACACGCACTGTATCACCTCTTCTAAGGCCCCGAAGCGGCAGCTTATTTTTGGTCGTTTAACAGGGTAAGGCGGACCTTTTTCCCTTCAGCTGAGGCCTTCGCCTGCAGCAGCGTCCTTATTGCCTGAATTGTTTTTCCCTGCCGGCCGATGACTTTCCCTGCATCTTCCGGGTGGACCCTCACTTCAATAAGCGTCCGCCCGTTCTCTTCTGAGGCTGTCATACTTATATCATCGGGATAATCCACGATCCGCTCGAGTATTATGTAGGCAAAAGATTTCATCCACTCATCCTTTCCTGATATGTATTATTTTATCATAAACGGGCGGTTTCCGGCGCATTTCTGCCGGCTGGCTGCCAGCATAAAAAAAGACCGCCTGCCCCGCTCACTTCATAAGGAAATGGCGAATCCAGACGATCCTTTTACATCATTACTTTGCGTGCTTTTCGTTGTGAAGACGGGTCATAAGACCTTCCTGCGAAAACAGGTTACGTACAGTATCCGATGGTTTAGCACCGTCGAGCATCCACTTAAGAGCTTTCTCTTCGTTCACGTGGAACTCGGCAGGATTAGTCAGCGGGTTGTACGTACCGATTTCTTCGATAAAACGTCCATCACGTGGAGCCCGGGAGTCCGCTACTACCAAACGGTAGAAAGGACGCTTGTTCGAGCCCATGCGCTTTAATCTAATGCGCGTTGCCATATGCAAACACCTCCATTTTTTTCTCACATTTGCTTATTATAATAGCTTCTTTACGAGCTGTAAAGTGTTTTTCCTTGCCATATAAAATTTTTACATAAACGGCAGAGAAAAATTGCCCTTTTTCTTGCCTTTTTGCTGTGAAGTCATCTGTTTCATCATTTTTTTCATATCTTCAAACTGCTTGAGCAGCCGGTTCACGTCCTGGATGGTTGTGCCGCTTCCTTTAGCAATCCGGCGCTTGCGGCTTGCGTTCATTAGGGACGGCTGCTGGCGTTCCTGTTTGGTCATTGAACGCACGATCGCTTCCACCCGCGTAATCTGGTTGTCATCCATCTGTACGTTTTTAAGGCCTTTCATTTTGCCGGCCCCCGGGATCATGCTCATAATATCTTCCATCGATCCCATGTTACGCACCTGGCCGAGCTGTTCCAGGAAGTCGTCAAACGTCAGGTCCTGCGAACGCATTTTCTTTTCAAGCTCTTTGGCTTTGTCTTCATCCACATTGGTTTGTGCTTTTTCAATCAGGGAAAGCATGTCTCCCATGCCGAGAATCCTTGAAGCCATACGTTCCGGGTGAAATGGCTCAATGGCATCAATCTTCTCGCCAGTACCGGCAAATTTGATCGGTTTATCCGTCACCGACTTTACCGACAGCGCCGCCCCGCCGCGGGTATCCCCGTCAAGCTTCGTCAACGTAACGCCGGTGATGCCGAGCTGTTCATTAAAGCTTTCTGCAACGTTAACTGCATCCTGGCCGGTCATCGAATCTACGACAAGCATAATTTCATCGGGGTTGACTGCTTCTTTCATGCGCTGCAGCTCATCCATTAACGAATCATCCACGTGCAGACGCCCCGCCGTATCAATAAACAGATAGTCATAGTGCTCTTCTTTGGCTTTGGCAAGCGACTGTTTAGCGATATCAACCGGATCCGCTTCGGTTCCAAGAGAGAAAACCGGCATGTTTAACTGCCGGCCGAGTGTTTCTAACTGGTCGATCGCAGCCGGCCGGTAAACGTCGGCGGCAGCCATTAAGGGCTGGCGGTTTTTGTTTTTGCGTAAATAATTTGCAATTTTTGCAGAAGTCGTCGTTTTCCCGGCGCCCTGCAGACCAACCATCATTACTACCGTCGGCCCTTTAGCCGCCTTTGCTATTTCAGCCTGTTCGCCGCCCATCAGCTGCGTCAGCTCTTCATTAACGACCTTGACCACCTGCTGGCCCGGCGTTAAGCTCTTCATCACTTCCTGGCCGGTAGCACGGTCTTTCACACTGTTAACGAACTGTTTTACCACCTTGTAGTTGACGTCCGCTTCAAGCAGCGCAAGCCGTACTTCACGCATCATTGCCTTAACGTCTTCATCCGTGACTTTCCCACGGCTTTTCATATGGTCAAACGTGGACTGGAGACGTTCGCCTAATCCTTCAAATGCCATTACGAAACCCCTTCCTCTTCTAATTTTTCCAGTGTATCTATCAATTCAAGCAGCTGTGTTTTCCGGTTGTCATCAGGAACAAGCGTTTTTAACTGCTCGAATAATGCCAGACGCTCCTGGTATTTTTTATATAGGCCAAGCTTTTTTTCGTACTCTTCAAGCATTGCTTCCGTGCGCCGGATATTGTCGTAAACAGCCTGGCGGCTGACGTTAAATTCCTCCGAAATTTCGCCCAGCGAAAAGTCGTCTAAATAATATCTTTCCAAATAGAGCCGCTGCTTGTTCGTCAGCAGCGGCTGGTAAAAATCAAACAGCGAATTCATGCGAACGGTTTTTTCGAGCATGCAGACCACCTCTGGCGTTAAGTGCAATTACTTTACAGTTCATCTTACGAATCACAGCAGTTCTTGTCAAGAAATTGCCTGGCACGGAAACTATCTGTCTTCCGCATCCGCCGGTGCCTGTTCAATCATATCCTTAAACAGTCCATAAACGAAATCTTCCGCTTCAAACGGCTGGAGGTCGTCGAGTTTTTCTCCGAGTCCGACCATTTTTACCGGAATGTTTAATTCATTGCGGATCGCCATCACGATACCACCTTTGGCAGTACCATCAAGCTTCGTTAATATAATGCCCGAAACCTCTGTCGCTTCCCGGAAGGTTTTGGCCTGACTCATCGCGTTCTGCCCTGTCGTAGCATCCAGTACGAGCAGCACTTCGTGAGGTGCCTCGGGAATTTCCCGCGTAATTACCCGCTTTACTTTCGCAAGTTCATTCATTAAATTGACTTTATTCTGCAAACGGCCCGCTGTATCACAGAGAAGCACGTCTGCCTGCCTTGATTTCGCCGACTTGATCGCATCATAAATGACAGCCGCCGGGTCACTTCCAGCCTGCTGCTTGATAACGTCTACTCCGGCGCGCTCTCCCCAGCCTTCCAGCTGTTCAATCGCTCCGGCACGAAACGTGTCTCCTGCGGCTAGTACGACCTTCTTTCCTTCTGCTTTCATCTGGTGGGCCATTTTCCCAATTGTTGTCGTTTTCCCAACGCCGTTCACACCTACAAAAAGCATGACGGTCATTCCGTCCGGATTCATGTTCAGTTTAGAGTCTTCGCCAGTCCGATCCAGTTTTTCCGCCATTTTTTCAGTAATCAGCGGAGTAAGTTTTTCTGTAGTGCGTATATTTTTTAAAAGCGATTCATTTCGCAGCTCGTCGATGATTTCCATCACCGTTTCCACTCCAACGTCTGAGCTGATCAAAATTTCTTCGAGTTCTTCAAAGAAATCTTCATTTACTTCGCGGTACTGGGCGAACAATTCGTTCATTGCTTCGGAAAATGACGATCTCGTTTTCGCTAGTCCTTCACGGAACCGGCTTGAAAGCGAGGCGCGTCGTTCTTCCTGCCGTCCCTGCTCATTTTCCCCTGATTCTTTTGCTCCCTGCTTCGCTTCTTCTTCCGCCGCTTCTCCGGCCATTCGTTTTTTTAATCGCTGAAAAAGACTCATGCTTTTCACTCCTTACACTTCCAGTAGTTCATCCGCTTCTTCCAAACGGACAGAGACCATTTTTGACACTCCGGATTCTTCCATCGTAATTCCATAGAGAACATCGGCTTCTTCCATTGTTGCTTTGCGATGGCTGATGACAATAAACTGAGTCGTTTCACTGAACGAGCGCAGATACTTCGCAAACCGTACGAGATTAGCTTCATCAAGTGCGGCTTCTACTTCATCGAGCACACAGAACGGAGCCGGCTTCACTTTAATAATGGCAAACAGCAGAGCTATAGCCGTCAAGGCCTTCTCCCCGCCTGAAAGCAGGGATAAGTGCTGTTTCTTTTTACCCGGCGGGCGGGCGGAAATATCCACTCCCGTATGAAGCAGGTTCTCCGGCTCCGTCAGCACCAGGTCTGCTTCTCCGCCGCCGAACAGCTTCACAAAGACGTGCTGAAATTCTGCACGGATGGCGTGGTACGTAGCTGCAAAACGCTCTGTCACCTCGGCGTCCATTTCATCGATCACATTCTGCAGCGACTCCCGCGCCTCCATCAGGTCCTCCTGCTGGCTGTTTAAAAAGCGGTGGCGTTCTGTGACCCGCTCGCATTCATCAATCGCTCCGAGGTTGACAGTGCCAAGCTCTTCAATGCCGAGCTGGAGCAGGTGTACCTCATTTCTTGCCTGCTCCGCGCTTACAGCCAGCGTATGCTTTTGCTTCGCCCGTTCAAACGACAGTTCATATTCGGACTGCAGATAGGTGATTTTATTTTCCAGCGCCACGTCGAGGCGGTTCATGCGCACTGTCGTTTCGTGCAGGCGTTCCCGGCTCTCCTGATAACGGTCATTCTGGACGGAGGCTGTTGCTTCTATCTGTTCTGCATCCCGGGCCGTACGCGCCTTTTGATCGTTGATCCGTTCCTGGAGGCGCTCAATCTCAGCCTTGGCATTGCTGGCTTCTTTCACCAGTTGATCCCAGTCGTGCCCGCTGCGGTCATTATTCAAATGCTCTTCCCAGGAGACAGCCCGCTCTTTTCGTTCCGCCACCGCCTGTTCAAGCTCTTCTTTTTCTCTATGCAGCCGTTCTTTTTCTTTTTGTTGAGCGGATACATTCTCCCGCAGTGCCGCTGTCCGTACTTTCTCATCTGTTTCCTGCTCACGCAGCGACGCTTCTTCCTTATCCCGCTTTGAGTATTCCTGTTCGAGCTTGTCGATTGAGGATTTTAACTCCGAAAGGGTTTTTTCCACTCTCTTCCGGCTTCCTTCAAGCACCTGCAGCCGCTCTTCCAGACGTTCCTTCTCTTCTTCTAGCGACTCGTATTCCCGGTCAAACATACCAAGACGGGAATCAAGGCGGTCATGCTCCTGCTCGCTTTTGCGGCGCATCTCTTTTTTTTCCTCGAGCTGGCTGCTGTATTCGAGGGCTTTCTGCTGCTTTTCGCCGGCGGTTTCTTTCTGCTTTTTTGCAGCCTGTTTCGTCTGCTCCACTGTTTTTTCCCAGTCTGCAGTCTTTTTTTCTATGTCTGATAAATTGTCTTTTAACTCCCGAAGTTCACGCTGCTTTTCGAGAAGCGTTCCCTTTTGATTCTGTGTTTTCCCCCCGCTCATCGAGCCTCCGGGGTTTACGACGTCCCCCTCGAGGGTAACGATACGAAGCTTATAGCTGCATGCTGCTGCCAGCCGGTTCGCCGTTTCCAGCTGGTCCACCACAAAAATGTGTCCGAGCAGCTGGTCGCGGATGTGCTCGTATCCCGGGCGCACCTGCACGAGCTCTCCGGCAGTGCCGATAAAACCGGAAAACGACCGGGCCTTGTCATAGCTGGCCCGGTCTGCCCGCCTCGGCCGCACTGTTTCAGAAGGAAGCAGGGTTGCCCGTCCCTTTTGGTGCCTGCGCAGAAACGCAATCGCTTCACGGGCATCCTTTTCGGTCCGGGTTACAATATGCTGCAGCGATGCCCCGAGAGCCGTTTCCATCGCCTCCACGTATGCCGCAGGCACATCGATCAGCTCTGCCACTGAACCGATAATGCCCGCAAGCTTCTGTTCCCGGGCTTTCAAAATTTCTTTAGCACCTTGATAATAGCCGGAGTATTCCTCCTGCATTTCTTCAAGCATCCGGATTTTTGATTTTTTTTCGTCCACGTACCGATACGCTTTATACAGCTTATCTTCCTGTTCTTTCAATTTTTCTTCCAGGCGCTCTTCTTCGCTGCGCGCCGCTTCTGCATCCGCACGTGCATTTTCTGTTTGCTGCAAGAGCGATTCTTCTTCTTTTTTCCGTTTCTCCACGATCTGCCCGGAGCTCCGGCGTTCTTCAAGAAATGATTGGTTATCCTCTTTCAGCGCGTTCATGCGTCGTTCGAGGGAAGATTTCTGATCTGTCACATAACGAGTCTCGTTGCCAATAGAGGCCTGCTCATTCAGCCGGTCAATGTACTCACTTTTTTCTTCTTCAAGCTCCTTCCCATTCATTTCCTGGTAGGAGCGCAGCTGCTTTTGGACAGCCTGCAGAGAATTCATTGCGCTGTTGAGCGCTTCGTTCTCCTTTTCATACCGGTCTCTTTGTTCCCGGTAGGCGTTTGCAACCCCGCTCAGCTTCGTTTCGTCTTCTTCAAGCGCTTTTTTCTCCGCCTCCAGCTTTTCAGCCGCATGCTTTCCCTGCTCGTTGGAAAGATTACGATCCCCTTCGCGTTTTTCAAGGTTTCTGGCCGCTTTCACATAGCCGCTCTGCACCTGCTGGTGGAACCGGGCGAGCAGGGCTTCGAGCCTCCGGGCTTTCCGGGCAGCCGCTTCAGTCTCTTCTTTTTTCTGTTTCCAGCGATCATTGTTCTCTTTTTCCATTTTTTCTTCCTGCTGGGCTGTTTTCCACTCAGAGTGCAGTTCTTCAATTTCATGTACAAGTAGAGCTGATTCCAGGGATTCAAGCTCCTCCCGTTTTTCCAGATAATCTTTCGCAGCAGAGGCCTGGATTTGAAGCGGCTCCATCTGCTCGTTCAACTCATGCAGAATATCCTTTACCCGGTGCAGATTCGCCTCTGTGGATTCAAATTTCCGTTCGGCCTCCTGCTTGCGCTGCTTATATTTCAGTACGCCGGAGGCCTCCTCAAACATTGCGCGCCGCTCTTCCGGGCGGCTGTTTAACACTTCTTCGACCCGGCCCTGGCCAATAATTGAAAACGATTCTTTCCCCATGCCGGAATCCATAAACAGGTCGATAATATCTTTACGACGGCATTTTGTCCGGTTCAGCAGATATTCACTTTCACCGGAACGGTACAGCCGGCGTGTCACGCTGATTTCACTGTATTCATACGGGAGGCCTCCACCCTCGTTATCAAGCACAAGCGTTACTTCCGCAATATTCAGCCCACGGCGCGTGTCACTTCCCGAAAAAATCACGTCTTCCATCCGGGCGCCCCGTAGGGAACGGGCCGACTGTTCCCCAAGCACCCAGCGGATGCTGTCGGAAATATTGCTTTTTCCGCTGCCGTTTGGTCCCACTACGGTCGTTATGCCGGGATTAAAGTCAATATGTAAACGGTCGGCAAACGATTTAAATCCTTTGATTTCTATTCGTTTCAGGAACAAAGGTATGCCCCCTCTTATTTTATAGTATGCTCCAAAAGCTTTAGCCACTGTGCTTCACTATTTATATTTTATCACACCACGCACACCGGCAGAACTCGATCTAAATCCCCCTTTGTCAAACGAAGGAAAAACCACTACAATAATAATAACGTTGTCATGAAAACACCGCGAGGGTTCTTATAAAGAAATGAACCGCAAGGGTTTAAACTGGACGGAGTGGAGGAGAAAAAAATCGCTATGAGTTTAGAACAAGCAAGCCGTGATAACCTGGATTATATGATTACCGACCTGCAGAAAAAACTACAGATCGTCAATGTCTCCGTAATGCAGCCGGAACATTTTGATGTCGATCAATACCATGAGATTAAAGAAATCTACGACATGGTAGATGCCAAAGATAATATAAGCGTCAGCGAAATGCAGGCCATCGTTTCTGAGCTCGGCCACCTGCGCAAGGGCTGAACCGCACATTTAAACAACCGCCAATTGCTGGCGGTTGTTTTTTAATTCTTCTATTCACGGCGCTGCAGCTGTTCAAGCGTGGCCTGCGCTGCCCGCTGTTCCGCTTCTTTTTTTGATCTTCCGCGGCCGGTGCCGACGCGGGTTTCGTTTACCGAAACAGCAGAAGAAAATTCCCTGTTATGGGCCGGCCCCTGCTCATCGGTAATTTCATAGGAAATAACACCAAGGTTTTCTTTTTGAACAAATTCCTGCAGCTGACTTTTGTAATCAGCCGTAACGGAAAAAGCTCCTTCATCAAGCTTCGGAAACACGAAGCGTTCCAGAAACTGTTCGACGTTTGAAAGCCCCTGATCAAGATACATTGCACCAACAAACGACTCAAACACGTCTGCGAGCAGCGCCGGACGGGTACGGCCTCCGGTCATTTCTTCGCCTTTGCCCATCAGGACCACGTTCCCAAATTGCAATTCCTCGGCCAAGCTAGCTAGCGATGCTTCACATACCATTGCAGCGCGTAGTTTTGTCATATCGCCTTCCGTCATGGAAGGAAATTCGCGGAACAAATGGTTGGAAACCGCCAGCTCCAATACAGCATCGCCGAGAAATTCCAAACGTTCATTATCTTTTACGTGTTTCATTCGATGTTCATTCACATAGGAAGAATGGGTGAAAGCCTGCCTCAGCAGCTGTTCGTCTGCAAATGAAACCTGAAGCTCCCGGAGAATGGACTGCATGAGTTCATGCTGTCTGGTGGTAAATACTGCTTTCTCCCTGGACTGGTTTTTGGACGATGTAGGTTTTGGCACAAAAGGTCCTCCCTTAAACTAATTTCGGGGTATTACATAGAAAAGCCCAGCCCGCTTTCACAGGACGTGGGCTTGCTTTCTATTACTGCTTCTCTATGTAATTAATTACATCACCGACTGTTTGAATTTTTTCTGCTTCTTCATCAGAAATTTCCAGATCAAATTCATCTTCCAGCTCCATGACTAATTCGACTACATCGAGAGAGTCCGCGCCGAGGTCTTCCTTAAAGGTCGCGTCTTTATTTACGTTCGCTTCATCCACCCCGAGGTGGTCTGCTACGATTTTTTTTACACGTTCCAACGTATCTGCCATTCCATTCACCTCCTTCAAAGAATCGTTTCGGCTTCACCCCGTTCATTCCACTTCCTGCCGTGAATGAAACCGCTGTGTCACCGACATTTTATGGCATTACCATGCCGCCGTCAACATGAAGCGTCTGGCCAGTCATATATTTGGCGCTGTCTGAAGCCAGAAACAATACAGTATTGGCTACGTCTTCCGCATCCCCAAGCTTTTGCAACGGGATCTGCTGCATCATTTGCTCTTTAGTTCCTTCTTCAAGCTCCTCTGTCATTTCCGTCGAGATGAATCCGGGGGCGACAGCGTTCACGCGGATATTTCTTGAAGCAAGTTCACGGGCGAGCGTTTTCGTAAGTCCCACGACTCCAGCTTTTGATGCCGTATAGTTTGCCTGGCCGGGGTTGCCGGTTGTACCAACGACAGAGGCCATATTGATGATTGTTCCGCCCCGTTTTTTCATCATCGGCCTAGCCGCGGCCCGGGACGTCAAAAATACACTCTTTAAATTCGTGTCGATTACGTCGTCCCACTCGTCTTCTTTCATGCGCATTAACAGGTTGTCTTTCGTAATACCGGCATTGTTTACAAGTACGTCGATACCGCCGAATTCCTCTGTTACTTGTTTAAGCATTTCTTTTACATCCGATTCGCTCGACACATCGGCCTGGATAACGAGCGTTTTCACCCCGTGCTTCCCGCACTGCGAAGCGGTATCCTCGGCTTTTTCCCGGCTGCCGGCATAGTTGATGGCAACGTTCGCCCCCTGAGCCGCAAAGCCGAGGGCAATGGCCCTGCCAATACCTCTCGAGGCACCCGTTACAAGCACGCTTTGTCCTTCAAAATTCATGACGATGCACTCCTTTTTTCGAGCCATTTGTCTAACGATGCTTCGTCCTGCACTGCATGTACATCCAGGCCGCGGCGCTGAATCCGCCGGATCATCCCGCTCAGAACATTGCCCGGGCCGATTTCCACAAACTCCGTTGCACCAAGGTCAATCAGGCGGCGAATCGAATCCTCCCAGTGGACGGGAGAAGTCACCTGGGCAATCAACTGCTGGCGGATCGCAGATGGATCCGTCGTTTCTTTCGCATCCACGTTTGCTACAAGCGGCCGGCGCGGTGCGCGAATTTCTACATTTTGCAGCGCCTCTGCCAGTTTTTCCTCCGCCGGCTTCATAAATGAAGAATGAAACGGGCCGCTTACCTGCAGCGGAACTACTTTTTTCGCCCCTCGCTCAGGGCCGTGTTCCTCCACATAACTCACACCTTCCCGGCTTCCGGAGATGACTATCTGTCCGGGCGCGTTCAGGTTGGCCAGCTGCACTTTATCTGCGGCTTCTGTCGCTTCCTCCACAAGCTTCTGCAGATCTTCACGCTCCATGCCCATGACGGCGGCCATGGTTCCCTTACCATCAGCATCTGCTTCGGCCATCCATTTTCCACGCTTTGCTACGACAGAAACAGCGTCTGCGAATTTAAGCGCCCCATTAGCCACCAGCGCAGAGTATTCCCCGAGGCTGTGGCCGGCTGTGTAATCTGCCTGTAGTCCCTGCTCCTCCACAAGTGCATGGAGAGCAGCGCTCATTGTAAGCAGCGCCGGCTGGGTGTATTCTGTCTGGGTTAATGTCTCCTCCGGTCCGTTGAACATAATATTGGTCAGGCTGTACCCGAGCGCTTCATCTGCTTCCTGAAATACCGTGCGGGCAACCGGAGTGTGATCATACAGCTCTTTTCCCATTCCAACAAACTGGGACCCCTGTCCCGGAAATATAAAAGCGGTTTTTCCCATTGTGAAGCCTCCTACTCTTCTAAATGCTGCTGCATAAGGTGTGTCACATTTTCCTGGGCCATCTGCCGGGCCTGGCGGATCGAGTGGTACACGGAGATGTGATCAGACGAACCGTGGCACTTGATCAGCGGAGCCTGCAGCCCCACGAGTGTAGCGCCGCCGTGATGGGAATAATTCATTTTTTCCCGCAGGTGCATCAGTCCTGTTTTCATCATAGCAGCAGCCAGCTTTGTCCGCAGGCTTGCCATGAATTCTTTTTTCAGCAGAGAAAACAGCGTGGATGCGGTCCCTTCAATAGATTTCAGCACGAGGTTTCCAGAAAAGCCGTCGCAGACCGCTACGTCACAGACGTCGTCGAGCAAATCCCTCGATTCTACATTCCCGACAAAATTAATTGGGGCATGCTCGAGCAATTCATACGTCTCTTTCATTAAATTATTGCCTTTGCCTTTCTCTGTTCCAATATTAACAAGCCCGACCCGCGGCTTTTCAACTCCCCGCACCAGCTGCATATATGTACTGCCTAAAATCGCATGCTGATACAGGTGACTCGCCTTTGCATCCATATTAGCCCCGGCATCAAGCAGAAGAAAGCCCGTGCCGTCCACCGTAGGGAGTGTCGGAGCGAGAGCTGGCCGTTCCACGCCGTGTATTCTGCCAATGTGCAAAAGTCCGGCCGTCATAAAGGCGCCGGTGTTGCCGCACGAAATACCAGCCACTGCCCGTCCCTCTTTCACTTCCTGCACAGCCAGTACCATGGAGGACTGTTTTTTGCGACGGATTGCTTTTGTCGGGGATTCATCTCCGTCAATCACTTCATCGGTATGCAAAATATCAATCCGCTCCGTCTTGGATAAATGCTTTTTAATCTGGGACTCAGAGCCCACCAGTGTGATTTCAATATCTTTAAAAGCTTGTACAGCAGCCATTGCTCCCGCCACCTGGGCTTTAGGAGAATGATCGCCGCCCATTGCATCGACTACAATTCTCATTTTTTAGTCTCCTTATTCACTCACCGGAGCAGCGTGGGAGCGGTACATGACGAAGTCGCCCTGAAACACTTCTTCCCCCTGCACGCGGCTTGTCACCGTAACATATGTTTTTCTTTCGGTCTTTTTTGTAACGACCGCTTTTGAAATAATTCGTTCTCCCAGAAGTACCTGCCGGTTGAATTCCAGCGAAGAACGCATCGTAAGCGCCAGATCATCGTTGATCACAGCCACAGCCAGCGAATTCGCCTGCGCAAACAGATAATGGCCGCGTGCAATGCCATTCCTTGAGAAAACGTGATCTTCCGTAATCTCAAGCATGCTGATCGCTTCGCGGTCCAGATGGAGGTCAATAACCTCGCCAATCACTTCGTCAAGCGGCAGCGCCTTTACTTCATCAAGCCTTTCCTTGGCTACGTGCTTGATTCTCTCCCGGTGCTCCGGGATCGAAAGCTCCAGGCGGTCCAGACGAACCGTCTGTACACTTACCTGAAACGACCGGGCAAGTGCTTCATCAGTAATAAAAGGGTTCGAGGCAATAACAGCCTGAAGCTCTTCCTGTCTTGCCTTTTTATTTTTTCGGGCCATTTTAATCATCCACTTCTATGAGTAGGTACTAATAGTAGTATATAGACCGATTTCTTTCATTTCAACCACTAATCCAGTTTATCTTTTTGAAAAGCTCCCGCCTCCTCAAGATATTCCCGGAGACCCAGATACTTTTCATCCTTCCAGAACACTTCGCTGCGGATTAACTTAGCCGCATCGTCCCGGGCGGTTTCGAGAGCTTTAAAATCGTGGACCACATCGGCAATTTTAAACTCGGGCAGGCCGCTCTGCTTTTTTCCGAAAAAGTCTCCCGGGCCCCGAAGCTCCAGATCTTTCTCTGACAGCACAAAGCCGTCTTCGGTCTCCTGCATGATACTCATTCTCTCCTGGCCGGTTTCGGATTTTGGATCAGCCAACAGTACACAGTAGGACTGATGCTCCCCGCGACCGACACGCCCCCGCAGCTGGTGCAGCTGGGAAAGGCCGAAACGCTCTGCATCATAAATTACCATCATCGTGGCATTCTGGACGTTTACGCCAACCTCAACCACCGTCGTTGAAACGAGAATGTCCAGCTCATGGGCAGCAAACCGCTGCATCACGTCTTCCTTTTCCTCCGCCGGGAGCCGGCCGTGCATGAGGCCGACCCGGTAACCCGGAAAAAACTGCATTAGCTGGGCGTGCACATCAATCGCATTTTGCACGTCGAGCGCTTCCGACTCTTCAATAAGCGGACAGATCACATACGCCTGCCTTCCCTGGTCGATTTCTTTCTGCACGAAACGAAGCACCCGCTCCAGCATCTGCGGCTTGGCCCAATACGTTTCAATCGGTTTTCGCCCGGGAGGCATCTCATCAATCACGGATACGTCCATATCTCCGTATACGCTGATAGCAAGCGTCCGGGGTATCGGAGTTGCGGTCATAAACAATACGTCCGGGTCCTCTCCCTTTTCTTTAAGGATCCGGCGCTGGCCTACCCCGAACCGGTGCTGCTCATCGGTAATGACAAGCTTCAGGTTATTAAACTGTACGGGCTCCTGAATGAGGGCGTGGGTTCCGATAATAATATCAATGGTGCCATCAGTGATGCGTTCATACACGTTACGTTTTTCCTTCTGCCGCATGGAGCCGGTCAGCAGGCCGACGGTCACCTCTGTGCCTGCAAATAGCTCCTCAAGAGATTCATAGTGCTGCTCGGCGAGAATCTCTGTAGGCACCATCAGCGCTGATTGTGCCTTGCCTGTAAACACCGCCTGCATGGCAATAGAGGCCACTACCGTTTTCCCGGAGCCAACGTCCCCCTGCAGGAGGCGGTTCATCCTTATAGGGGCTTCAATATCCTCCAGGATTTCCCGCACTACTCTTTTTTGCGCATTCGTCAGCGGAAACGGAAGCTGTTTTTCAAAAGCTGCCGTGGCCTCTGCATCATACACAAACGGCTGAGCTGAGGCCGACTGCCGTTCCATCCGTTTAAACATCTGCATTTTCAGCTGAAAAAACAGCAGTTCTTCATAGACATATCGTCTTCTTGCGTGCTTCAGCTCCTCCCGGCTCCTTGGCTGGTGCAGCGCCTGAAAGGTCTCAGGCTTTCCTGGAAGACGGTACCTTTCCCGTATTTCCCCGGGCAGGTTTTCAGGCACTATCTGATAGACGTGCTTTACCGCCTCTGCCTGAATCCGCTGCATCTGTTTGACCGTCAGGCTGCCCGCCACACTGTATATTGGCTCAAGCTGTTTTGCCGGATCAGGGGCGCCGGCCCGAAAGTCCTGAACCGATATCGTAAGACGATGTTTATCCCATTTGCCGGTGATCGTCACCTGTTTACCGACTTCTATCTGCTTTTTTAAAAACGCCCGGTTAAAAAACACAGCGGTCACCAGTAAATGGTCAATTAAAATCCGCACCGTCATCCGGGACTTTTTTTTGCCGAAAAAGCGCACTGACGGCTCCGACTGCACTTCGCCGGTAATTGTCACTTTTTCCTGATGCTTCAATTCTTCTATAGGAACCACTTCGTGGTTTTCGTATCGATAGGGGAAATGGTGAAGCAGGTCATTTATGGTGGTGATACCAAGCTGTTCGAGCTCCCGTTGTTTTTCTTCTCCTACACCTCTTAAGTCAGAGACAGGTGATTGAAGTATGGAATTCATAAACCGTCCCTTCCTTCCTGCTTTTGCTTTAATACACGAACGGTTGTTCACCTTTCATTATATACGTTTCCTTTTACGCACGAAAGAGGTACTGCCATGCGTTAAACAAAAAATAAGCCGCCCGAGGCAGCTTATTCCACAGAAACGATATATTGATACAGCGGCTGTCCACCCGTATGCGTTTCTACTTCTACGTCCGGGTACGCTTCTTCGAGCTCTGCGGTGATTTCCTCCGCAAGCTCTTCGCTGACATCTTCTCCGCTGATCAGTGTAATAATCTCGCTTTCACTATCCACCATCTGCGCAAGCAGCTCCTGAAAGGCCTGCTTCATCTCCTGATGGACAGTGACAATATCTTTTTCGAAGATACCCATAAAGTCGCCTTCCTGGATCTTTTTCCCATCGATGCTCGTTTCCCTTACCGCATGGGTAATCTGGCCCGATTTAACATAGCGGGTCGCTTCTTTCATTGCTCCTTCATTTGCCGACGCCTCTTTCGTTTCGTCAAATGCAAGCATTCCTGCGAGGCCCTGCGGCACGGTCCTGGTCGGGATGACAGTCACCTGCTTGTCGCTGATGTCTGCTGCCTGCTCCGCTGCCATAACAATATTGCCGTTGTTCGGCAGCAAAAACACGTGCTCCGCATGCACCCGGCTGATCGCCTCAAGAAGATCCTCCGTACTAGGGTTCATGGACTGCCCGCCGCGGACGACCTCCTGCACTCCGAGGCTTTCAAACAGGGAAGCTACGCCGTCGCCGGTCGTAACGGTTACAAAGCCGTACGCGGCAAGCGAGGCGGAAGCCTCCGGCTCTTCTGCCGGTGCCTCCTGCTGCAGGGCACGATTCTGCTCGCGCATATTTTCAATTTTTATATGAATCAGTTCTCCAAATCGCTGGGATTTTTCCAGAATTTTCCCCGGCTCTTCCGCATGAATATGGATTTTCAGCAGATCATCATCGCAGACGGCTAACAGAGAATCGCCGTATTCTGACAGCTCTTCCCGGAAGGATTCTTCCTGAAAAGAGGCAGATGCTTCACTGCCTGCAAAACGAACCATCACTTCAGTACAATAGCCATATGTGATAGCTTCAGCCGGGTCTTTATGATGCTCAAGCTTTACCAGCTGATCAAGCGAAGGCACGGCTTCTCCTTCTTCCTCCTCTTCGCCGGTGAGCGCGTGCAGCATTCCCTCGTATATATGAACAAGGCCCTGGCCGCCGGAGTCGACTACCCCAACTTCCTTTAATACCGGCAGCTGCTCCGGGGTGTAAGCAAGCGCTTCTTTTGCTGCTTTCAAAAACTGGCACATCCAATCTTCAGGCGCCAGCGCATTCGCATTATGTTTATTTTTCATCGTAAGGGAGGCTTCCCTCGCCACTGTCAGAATCGTACCTTCCACTGGCTTCATCACTGCCCGGTAAGCGGCGTCCACTCCCTGTTCAAAAGCTTCTGCCATATCCTCTGTGCGCAGTTCAGCCTTTTTTTCGATGGATTTGGCAAAACCGCGGAACAGCTGTGATAAAATAACTCCTGAGTTCCCCCGAGCGCCCATCAGCAACCCCTTCGAAAAGAACTTGGCTATTTCTCCGGCATGCCCGCTGTCGTTAAGCTGTTCGACCCCGGAGCGAATCGTCAAACTCATGTTGGTGCCTGTATCCCCGTCCGGAACTGGAAACACATTCAATGCATCCACCTCTTTGCTGTGCTTTTGCAGTGTGGAAGCTCCCCGCTTCAGCATCTTTGCCAGCTCAGGACCGCGTACTAATTGATCCATTTTTCTCTCTCCTTCATCCGTCGCATCCTATGGTAGTGCTGATTCAATCTGGACTCCCTGCACATATACATTCACAGCGGCCACATCCAGGCCGAGCATTTTCTGAAGCTGATACTTTACCTTCCGCTGCACGTTATGGGCCACTTCAGAAATTTTCGTACCATAGCTTACGATTATATACATATCAATATGGATGAGCCCGTCCTCTTCCCGGACGACCACTCCACGGGAATAATTTTCTCTTCGCAAAAGCTCCGATAAATTGTCCTTAAAATGTTTTTTTGACGCCATGCCTACAATGCCATAGCAGTCCATGGCTGCCGCTCCCACGGCAGTGGCAAGCACTTCGAGTGTAATATCGATTGTTCCATTAGATGAATAGATTTCGAAGCTCATGTCTCGTTTCCTTCCTTTCCAGACGCCGGCTGTGCCCGGACAATCCAGCTTCTTTTCAAAGTAACTCTGCCATTATCACTATAACCACGTTTTTCTTAAATGAAAAGCATAATTGTATTTTTAGCGAATCAACATTGCGTCTGTCCAGGCTCTATGCTAATATATTTGAGTATGGGTAATTTTGTTTGATATTAATAAGGAGGTGCCATATATGTCCCGCAGATGTTATGTAACAGGGAAAGGCCCTAAATCCGGAAATAAACGTTCTCACGCTAACAATGCAACGAAACGCCGTTGGGGAGCCAACGTGCAAAAAGTCCGCATTCTTGTAAACGGTAAGCCAAAACGCGTATACGTTTCCGCGAGAGCTCTAAAATCCGGCAAAGTGACACGCGTATAAAGCAAAAAGCGGCCAGGGCGCCGCTTTTTTTATGAAGGACTAGTTTACATAATAATATTATTTACTGCTTCAGTTCTTCGATCGCCTTTGCTTTATCTGTCTGTTTGAACAAAGCTGACCCTGATACAAGCACGTTCGCCCCGGCTTCAAGACAGTCTTTGGCTGTTTCCCGACTGACTCCCCCGTCTACCTCAATCTCAAGTTCTGGATTGACGATATCCGCCGCTTTTTTTACTGCCCTGATTTTATCGAGTACGTTAGGGATAAACGCCTGGCCGCCAAAGCCTGGATTTACAGTCATTAAAAGCACAAGATCCACATCGGGCAGAATGTGGGTAATCATCTCCACCGGGGTCGCTGGGTTTAACACGACACCTGCGCGGCAGCCGGCTTCTTTAATCTGCTGGATCGTCCGGTGAACATGCGGACAAGCTTCTACATGTACCGAAATAATATCAGCTCCTGCCCGGGCAAAATCCTCGATATAGCTCTCAGGCTTTTCAATCATTAAATGCACATCAAACGGCTTATCGCTGTAGGGCCGGATGGCCTCAATCACAGGCAGCCCAAACGTGATATTCGGAACGAAATGCCCGTCCATGACATCGATATGTATGTAGTCCGCCCCGGCTTCGTCGATTTCCTTCACCTCCCGGCCCAATTCCGCAAAATCAGCCGATAGTATAGAAGGCGCTACTTTTATCATCATTAATACCTCCTTGGTGTGGATAAAATTTCTTCATGGAATTGCTTATAATGCTCATAACGGTGGGGCGGGATACGTCCCTCTTCCACATCAAGACGTATGGCACAGCCTGGCTCCTGCCGGTGCGAGCATCCCCGGAATTTGCAGTCCGGCATTCTTTCCCGCATTTCAGGAAAACAGATATCAAGATCTTCGGCGGTGATTGAACCAAAATCAAGTGAGCTGAACCCGGGCGTGTCTGCTACCCATCCATTGTTTACACGCAGAAACTCGACATGCCGCGTCGTATGCTTTCCGCGGCCGAGTGCTCCGGAAATGTTCGCTGTCTCAAGATCAAGGTCCGGTGCAACCGCGTTTAGAAGCGATGATTTCCCAACTCCCGACTGCCCGGATAAAAGAGAATACTTTTGCGGAAAGTAAGCAGCTGCTTCTTCGAGCCCCTCCCCGGTTTTCGTGGAGTAAAAATGGAAAGGATAGCCGATACGTTCATAGTCGGCCTGCACGCCGCGCAGCGTTTCTTTTTTTGACTCGTCTGCTTTGTCCCATTTACTTACCAATATGACTGGCTGAATTTCTTCATTTTCTACATGTACGAGAAAACGGTCGAGCAGCCAGGTGGAAAAATCAGGCTCGACGGCAGAAAAGATGAGCAGAGCCTGGTCAATATTTGCAATAGGCGGGCGCACCAGTTCATTCTCCCGCTCTTTAATTTCAAGCACGTATCCATCCGTATGATTCTCTGCTTCAAACCGCACTACGTCACCTACAAGCGGTTTGATTTTCTGTTTACGAAACAGCCCGCGGCCCCGGCACTGAAAATATCCTTCTTCGCTGTCTACATAATAAAAACCGCTGACTGCTTTTACGATTCGACCTGTCGCCATACCTTCGCCCCTTCCTGTAATACTTGGCCCTCTCCTGTATTAAGCCCGTCCCATACAGCTGTCTGCGTTAAAGGGAATACATGCGGGAATACCTTTGTTGAGCCGTTAACGACAAACATTTCCGGAAGCAGCCAGTAGAAAAATGCTGCTCCTGAAAATACAAGGATGCAGGCTAGTACATATGGCCATTTTTTGGTTTTTTCCGGCTCTTCATCCACTGCTTCCGGGCCGGAATACTGCTGTTCATCCTCCTGCACTGCTGGCGCTGCTACCATCGTGTCCTCTTCAGGCAGCCGGGGGTCAGACCACCCCCCCTCCGCCTTGCTTGCATGTCCCTCCTGGATAAAATAAGGACGCTCGTTTTTTCTTTCATCCGACAGCGCGGAACGGATATCTTTATACATTTCTTCGGCGCTCATATAACGGTCATCAGGGCTTTTAGCCGCTGCTTTCAGGATAACGTTCGACAGGCTTTGCGGCAGGCCCTGACGAAGCTGGACAGGGTCCGGCAGCGGCTCCTGAATATGCTTTAAAGCGATGCTTACGGCGGATTCTGCGTCGTAAGGGATCACCCCAGTCACCATTTCAAAAAGAACAATGCCAGCTGCATAAATATCCGAGCGTACACTTACTACGCCGCCTCTTGCCTGCTCCGGCGAAATATAGTGAACGGAGCCCATCATCGTATTTGTCTGTGTAATCGTGGAAGCAGAGGCAGCGCGGGCGATGCCGAAATCAGCAACTTTTATTTCCCCCCGTTCATTGGAAAGGAGGTTATGAGGCTTAATATCCCTGTGGATGATGCCGTGGGTGTGTGCCTGCATCAGCGCTTCCAGCAGCTGCTTGGTTATATGTACCGCCTGTTCAAGCGGCAGCGGGCCGTGGAGGCGGATCATTTCTTTCAGCGTCTGGCCCTCCACGTATTCCATAACAATATAATGCAGTTCCCGCTCCTCACCAACATCATAGATATTGACCGTGTTTTTGTGTCCCAGAATAGTGGCTGCCCGTGACTCCCGGCGGAATCGCTGCAAAAATTCCTCATCGCCGTTAAACTGCGGTTGAAGAATTTTAATTGCTACCAGCCGTTCAAGGATCATGTCCTCCCCGAGGTATACATATGCCATGCCCCCGCTCCCAAGGAGGCGCTTAATATGGTAACGGTCACTGATACGGCTCCCAATCAGTTGGTCCATACCTCTTCCTCCCGAATTACTACCGCAATCGTTATATTGTCTTCGCCTCCGCGGTCATTGGCTGCCTGCACCATCGCTTCCACACTTTCACGAAGCTGTTCGTGAGAAGCAAGCATACCGGCCATGTCTTCGGCTCCGAGCTTATTGGTCAGCCCGTCGGTGCAAAGAAGCACGCCGTCCCCCTCACTCCATTCATACGTGTAAATGTCTGGAGAAAGGCTGCGGTCCGTGCCGAGTGCTTTTGTCAATATATTTTTCTGCGGGTGCGATTCCGCTTCCAGGGCTGAAATCTGGCCTTTATTGTACAGCTCCTGCACAAGGGAGTGGTCTTCGCTCTGTTGTTGAACTGTACTATTCGTCCAGATGTAGCTGCGGCTGTCGCCGATGTTTCCGGTCACGGTAAATGCCGGATGGCAGATTGCCGCTACAAGAGTGGTCCCCATCCCCGTATGCTCCGGATAATGATGAGCGTGACGAATGATGGCTTCATTTGCTTTCATCATGTTCTCAGTCAACCATTCAGAGGCCTCTTCAATTGAATCAACAGACGGATTTTCTTCCCATGCGTCTTTTAATGTCTGATAAGCCATAGCGCTTGCCACATCTCCGGCCGAATGTCCGCCCATTCCATCAGCCACGATAGCTAAAACAGTGCCGGAAGCATTCGTGACGATGCCTCCGGTATCCTCGTTATGAGGACGGATTTTCCCCCGGTCTGTTAAAAACATATGATTCACTGGGAATTTGCCTCCGTTTCTTCTTTCCGCTGGTTAGCACGCAGCTGTCCGCAGGCCGCATCGATGTCATGCCCCTGCTCACGCCGGATGGTTACGTTTACCCCGCGGTCTTTTAATGCCTTTTCGAACGCAAAAATGTCGTTTCTTGTTGTACGTACGTAGTTTCTTTCCGGCACATCATTTACAGGTATCAGATTGACATGGCATTTCAGATCCCCGATCAGGTCCGCGAGCTCGTCTGCATCCTCTTTCTGGTCGTTCACCTGTCCGAACAGCCCGTACTCAAATGTGATTCTGCGGTTTGTTTTCTTTTGATAGTAGCGGATCGAATCCATCAGCTCAGAGACGTCCCATGCACGGTTGATCGGCATCAGCCGGCTGCGGGTTTCTGTGTTTGCTGCATGAAGAGACACTGCAAAATTAATCTGCATGTTTTCGTTGGCAAAGTCATAAATGCGTGGCACAACCCCGCTTGTGGATACGGTAATGTGGCGTGCGCCGATGTTTAAGCCGTCGTCGTGATTAACTACACGCAGAAAATTCATCAAGCCGTCGTAGTTATCGAACGGCTCGCCAATGCCCATGACAACGATAGAGCTTACGCGTTCATCTCTTTCATCAAGCAGACGCTGGGATTCAAGCACCTGGGCAGTAATTTCGCCGCCTTCGAGGTTTCTTTTCAAGCCGCCAAGCGTAGAAGCGCAGAAGGTACAGCCAAGCCGGCAGCCTACCTGCGTAGTGACACAGACGCTGTAGCCGTAATCATGCTTCATCAGTACGGTTTCGATCGTATAGCCATCCTGTAGTTCGAACAGTATTTTAATTGTGCCGTCCTGGGACTGCTGATGGACCACCTCTTTTAGTGTCGTCAGGGTGAACGTGCTCTCGAGCTTTTCACGAAGTGTTTTCGGGATGTTGGTCATTTCCTCAAAGGACGTGACGCGTTTTTGATACATCCATTCAAACAGCTGCTTCGCCCGGAATGCCGGCTCCCCATTTTCCTTTAACCATTGTTCAAGTTCCTCGTATTTCAAGCTGTACATGGAGGGGCTGTCCGTTTGAGGGGCAGGCGCCTCCTTTTTTAAAATCTGCATGCTTATGCTCCTTCCGTTTCTTCCTGATTATTTTTTACCGCCGCGGCAATGAAAAACCCGTCTGTACCGTATTCATGGGGAAGTATCGTGCACCAACCGTATTCGCTGGAAAAATGCTCTATTTCTAAAATATTTAGTTTATCGGTCAGTTCCTTGTCTGGTGAAAGCTCTGGATGCCGGTGCAAAAATGCTTCCCACACCTGTTCGTTCTCTTCTGGGCGAATTGTACACGTGCTGAACACAATCCTTCCATTAAATCGTAACATACTTACCGCTTCATTCAATATTTCAAGCTGTATCTCCGGCAGGCGTTCAAAGTCCTGTGCCTTTTTGGCCCATTTCTGTTCAGGCTTTTTCCGGATAACGCCAAGGCCGCTGCACGGGGCATCGACAAGCACCCGGTCAAACGTACGCGCCGGAAAAGTCGTTGTCAATTGACGTGCATCTCCCGCGGCGGTTTCTATATTTTCAAGCCGCAGCCTTGCCGCCTGTTCTTTAATCTGAGTAAGCTTTTTTGCACTCAGGTCATGAGCTGCCACGCTTCCGCCCGGGCCGGTTCGTTCGGCTGCGTCCGTTGATTTTCCGCCCGGGGCGGCACAGGCGTCAAGGATTTCCATGTTTTTTTCGATTCTAAGTGCTTCGCCGGCTTTCATGGAGCTTTCGTCCTGTACCGTAATATAGCCGTTCTGGTACGTTTCAGTAACAAGCACGTTGCCCTTTTCAACAATCAGCGCCTTTTCCGCAATTGTCCCGCGGGTCGTCTGAATGCCTTCCTGCTCGAGCATTTCCTGCACGTCCTCTAGTTCAGCCTCCGGGGAGACCCGTACATTCGTTTTCGGTGTAACATTATTTGCTTCTGCGATACGAAGAGCTGTTTCTTCTCCGTAAGCTGCCTTCCATTCCTGCAGCATCCATGCCGGATGACTGTACTCCACGGCCAGGCGTTCTCCGGTATCGCTGATGGCGGAGAAGTCGGGAAATCCTTTTCGCTGCAGAGAGCGGAGCACTCCGTTCACAAAGCCGCTCACCCCTTTGTTTCCCCGCTGCTTCGCAATCTTTACCGCCTCATCCACAACGGCGTGGTCCGGTACCCGGTCGAGGTAGCGCATTTGATACACACTCATGCGCAGCAGCACACGCACCCAGACATCAAGCCTGTCGAGCGGTTTATTGACAAAAACTCCGAGGACGTAATCCAGGGTATTCTGGCGCCGCAGGGTGCCGTAAACAATTTCGGTCAGCAGGCCGGCGTCTTCCCGCGACCATGCTTTTCCGGCAAGCTCATGATGGAGCAGCAGATGGCTGAAGGCCTGGCCGGCCTCCACCCGTTCAAGAAGAGAAGCTGCAGTGTATCGCAGGGAATGGGAGGGTCCGGTTTTATTCATCAAAACTCTCTCCTTTAGCCCAGCCGTGGCTGCCCCGCAAAAACTCGGCCGTATTCATCCGTTTCTTTCCTGCCGGCTGAATCTCCCACAGCCGCACTAATGTACCGTCGCCAGCGGCCACATCAACATAGCTTTCCT
This sequence comes from Marinococcus halophilus, assembly GCF_900166605.1. Taxonomy (NCBI): domain Bacteria; kingdom Bacillati; phylum Bacillota; class Bacilli; order Caryophanales; family Bacillaceae; genus Marinococcus; species Marinococcus halophilus. The sequence continues at coordinate 1,147,921 of NZ_FVZD01000006.1, read as the reverse complement.
CTATAGCGGTAATCGTTCCCGCTTCCGCACTGGCGGAGGCTTCTATCCATTCTGCCCGCCACACCTTAATCGGCTTCTCATCTTTTTCCGTATAAGCCACCGGCCATGGATTCATCCCCCGGACCTGGTTATAAATCGAGCGGCCGCTCTGCTTCCAGTCAATTCTTTCCTGGCCGCGCTTAATATTGGAAGCAAACGTTACGTCAGCTTCGTTCTGGGGAGTTCGTTCTGCCGTCCCGTCAATAACACCTGGCAGCGTATTAATTAAAAGATCTGCCCCGAGTACGCTCAGTTTGTCGTGCACATCCCCGACTGTATCCTCCCAATCAATATCTACTTCCCGCTGACGGATGATGTCGCCGGCATCAAGCTTTGCAACCATATCCATGATGGTGACGCCTGTTTTTTCCCGGCCGTCGATAACCGCCTGGTGAATCGGGGCACCGCCCCGGTACTCTGGAAGCAAAGAAGCATGAACGTTCACTGCCGCAATCGAAGGAGCTTCGAGCAGCTTTCCCGGAAGAATCTGCCCGAACGCAGCCGTAATAATCAAGTCTGGTTTCTCTGCAAGCACTTCGTTTAATGATGCTTCGTTCTTCAGTTTTTCCGGCTGCAGTACAGGAAGCTTCCACTTTTCGGCTTCTACTTTGACCGGCGGCGGGGTCAGTTCTTTTTTTCTTCCTTTCGGTCGGTCGGGCTGAGTGACTACCGCCGTTACTGGATAGCCTTCTTCAAGCAGACGCCTTAGAATCGGGACCGAAAAATCCGGCGTGCCCATAAATAAAATGTTCATACTTATCCCTCTTTTCACAATACACAGCCCCGTGCGTCGGTCACTATCGAAGCAGCGGGGCTGGATTTTACCTTATAGAAATAACTGCGGGTACATATCAATTGTAATAAACAGCTTATCCTGGGCTGTTTCCTTTTGATAGTGTACAGCAATGTCGTTTAGTATTTTCGTTAACTCAGGCTCATCTCTGTATTTTATCATGCATTGGTACCGATATCTATCCTTGATCCTCGCAATCGGAGAAACAGTCGGCCCGAGTATTTTTGCTTGCGGCGATAATTGCTCCCGCAGCCGGTTTGTCACTTTTTCTGCAGTTTTCAGTGCGACACCGATTTCTTCATGCGAAACATTGACCATTGTTAAATAGTAATATGGCGGGTAACCGCCACGCTTGCGCTGCCCCATCTCATGCCGGCTGAATGAAGGATAGTCATGATTTTTGGCAAACTGGATGCTGTAATGCTCAGGACTGTAGGATTGAATCACTACTTCTCCCTGTAGCTTGTCCCGGCCGGCCCGGCCGCTCACCTGGGTAAGGAGCTGAAAGGTACGCTCCGGGGCCCGAAAATCAGGCAGGTGCAGCATGGTGTCTGCGGCAAGCACTCCAACGAGTGTGATCCTCGGAAAATCCAGTCCCTTAGCAATCATCTGAGTGCCAAGTAAAATATCAGCTTCTCCGTTGCCAAACCGCCGCAGCAGTTGTTCATGCGAGCCTTTTTTCGTCGTCGTATCCATATCCATACGGATAATCCGCGCTTCCGGCAGTACCTTTGTCAGCTCTTCCTCCACCTTCTGGGTGCCTGTGCCAAAGTAGCGGATTTGTTCACTTTCGCAAGAAGGGCACGTCGAGGGCATCGTTTCTTCATAGCCGCAGTAATGGCATTTCAGTTGATGCTTTGTCTGATGGTACGTGAGCGTAATTTCGCAGTGCGGGCATTCAGCGGTGTAGCCGCACGAACGACACATGACAAAGGAAGAGTACCCACGGCGGTTTAAAAACAGGATGCTCTGCTCCCCTTTTTCTAGTCGGTCCTTCAGCTTTTCGAGGAGCGTTTCGGAAAATACCGAACGGTTTCCCTTATGAAGCTCCTCTCTCATATCCACCACATCAATGGCGGGCAGCTGTTTCTGATTGATTCTCTCCGGCATTTCAAGCAGCTGGTAGACCTCCCGGCCGGCCCGGGCATAGGATTCCAGTGACGGTGTAGCGCTCCCTAATACGACCGGCGCCCCGTGGTATCTGCCTCTCCAGATCGCTACTTCCCGGGCGTGATACCGGGGATGATCCTCCTGCTTGTAGCTGCCTTCATGTTCTTCATCAATAATAATCAGGCCAACGTTTTTGAAAGGGGCAAAAATCGCAGACCGCGCTCCGATCGCTACTTTTGCGTCTCCGGCATGCACCCTGCGCCATTCGTCATACCGCTCGCCTCTCGACAAGGCGCTGTGCATCACTGCCACCTGGTCCCCGAACCGCCCTTTAAAGCGTTCGACCATTTGCGGGGTAAGGGATATTTCCGGCACCAGCACAATCGCTTCCCGTCCCTCCTGAAGCACGCGATCAATGGCCTGCAGGTAGACTTCTGTCTTTCCGCTTCCGGTCACCCCGTGCAGCAAAAACGTATGGTGCTGCTGCCGGGATGCTTTTTCTATAATCGGGGCAAGCGCCTGCTGCTGATCATGTGTCAGCTCCTGCGGAGGGGTTGCTTCAAATGAACGGTCTTCGAACGGATCCCGGTACGATTCCTGGTCCCGTTCCATTAGGATATTTTTCTCCACAAGACCCTGAATGACAGCCCGGCTCGCCGTCTGCTCATGCAGCAGCTGTGCTGCGGGCACCGCAGCCTCTTCATCTCCGATCGAAAGAAACCAATCATACAGCTCCAGCTGCTTTTTCGCCTTCGCAGTAAGAGAAGCTGCATGCGCCCGGTGCTCCGGATGAAGCCGCAGCATCCGCCTGGTCTGTTTTTTCGTCTGATCCTTCACCTGGTAATCGATCCGGATCTGTTCATGCCTGACAGCTTCCTGCACATGCTGCATTACCGCCTTATCGTCGGGGAGGTCCTTCCAGTCGACCGTGGTCTGCTTCTGAAAAACAGCCTGAAGTACTGGTGTCAGAATCTCCGTCGGCACGAGCAGCTCTATTTTCTTCTTCGGTTTTGCCCGTATAGCCGCCGGAATCATCGACTGGTAGGCGGTAATTAAAAAGCATACCGTTTCCACAGCCAGATATTCTCCAAGCTCAAGCAGCTCCCGGGTGAGCACCGGATGGGGATCGAGTACATCTGTAATCGGCTTGACCCGGGCGAGCTCTGTTTTTTCCTCGACCCGCCAGATGAAGCCCTGAATTTTCCGGGCGCCAAATGGCACCGTTACTCTTGAACCGGGATGTGCGAGCATTTCGAGTGAAGCCGGAATGTCATAATCAAATGCCCGGTTCGTCTGGCCGGTAGCTATATCAACAATTACTTTGGCGTACATCGTTACGCGTCTCCTATTCGTTTCTGCAGCCAGACCATAATTTCGGCCGCTGCCTCATGCTTCGACTGGGTAGGAAAAGAAACGGCTCCATTTTTATCGACAAAGGTAATCGTGTTCTGATCGGTACGGAAGCCGGAGTCCGATTTACCGATTGCATTGGCGACAATTAAATCGGCGTTTTTGCGCTGCCGCTTGCTTTCCGCGTACTCCTCGAGGTGTTCCGATTCTGCGGCGAAACCGATCAGCAGCTGATGCTTCTTTTTTTCACCGAGCTCCTGGAGAATATCCGGCGTTTTCACCATCGGTACATCAAGGCCATCATCTTTTTTCTTCTGTTTTTTTTCATATACGGTTTCGGGCCGGTAATCTGATACGGCGGCAGCTTTAATCACCACATCCGATGCCTCATAATAAGTCAAAACAGCTTTGCGCATATCCTCTACGCTTTCTACATCAATTCTTGTCTGGACGCCGCCGGGCGTAGTGAGCGTCACCGGCCCTGCTACCAGCGTTACCTCTGCTCCCCGCCGGGCAGCTTCCTCTGCAATTGCAAAACCCATTTTCCCGCTGGATGGATTGGTGACGACCCGGAAAGGGTCAATATGCTCGTGCGTTGGCCCCGCTGTAACCAGGACCCGTTTTCCGGCAAGCGGGGTGCCAACGTTTTCAGCGTCCTCGACAAACTGCATAATATCCTCAGGCTCCGCCATCCGGCCTTTTCCTATCCAGCCACAGGCGAGATACCCTTCCCCGGGTTCAATGAACCGATAGCCGTCCTTTTTTAATGTTTCTTTGTTTCGCTGAAAGCTCGGATGGTTATACATGTTAACATTCATTGCCGGTGCAACGTAGACGTTGGCAAGTGTTGCCATCATGGTGGTTGTGAGCATATCGTCTGCAAGCCCGTTTGCAAGCTTCCCGAGTGTATTGGCGGACGCAGGCGCTACAATGAACACATCCGCCCAGTCTGCCACGTCAACATGGGAAACGACCGAAGGATCCGCTTCTGCAAACGTGTCGTCATACACTCTTGAACGGGTGAGCGCCTGGAACGTAAGCGGGGTGATAAATTCTTTTGCCCCCGGGGTCATAATAATACGCAGCTCGGCCCCTGCCTGGTACAGCTTACTTGCAAGCGCCGCAGCTTTATAGGCAGCTATACCTCCTGTGACGCCGAGCACCACTTTTTTTCCTTTCACAGCTTCGTCCTCCTTTTATGGACCCTTCAGGCTAAAAAAAGCAACCTACGTGATGCCATAGGTTGCTTCTTCTATCCGGTGCCCGTCCATTTCTTGTTATCCTTCGTAATCTCCCTGACGGTAGCTGAGCACGCCGGCCTGAATTTCTTCAAGAGCAATACCCACTGCCTTGACGGATTTTGCATTATCAATCATTGGAAGGGCCCCATCGATTTCTTCAAGGTCTCTCGCGCGCTGGGCCGATACGGTTACAAGCGTATATTTGGAATCGATATGCCCGAGCAGCTGGTCAATGGACGGATAAAGCATTCCTTCGTCATTTCTGTTTGAAGCCATTATTCCACCTCCGCTAGTTCTTTGTATTTTTCAATCAAGCGTTCCTGCTTGCAGTGTTCTGCCGTGACGATGGAACGGATGCGCGAGACCGCTTTATCGATCTCGTCGTTTTCGACCACATAGTCATACATCTGCATCATGTCAATTTCATTTTTGGCCACCGTCATCCGTTTGTCAATCAACTCGGACGTTTCCGTTCCGCGTCCGACGATCCGGTTTCGGAGCTCGGCAAGGCTCGGGGGCATCAAAAAGATAAACGTCCCTTCCGGGTAACGCTCCTTCACTTTTTCCGCGCCCTGCACTTCGATCTCGAGAATGATATCTTTACCGCGGTCAATGGTTTCCTTGACGTAATCAAGCGGGGTTCCATAGTAGTTGTCTACATACTGCGCCCATTCGAGCAGCCGGCCCTCCTCGATCATTTTTTCAAATTCTTCCTTTGAATGGAAGAAATAATTTACTCCGTGCTCTTCTCCCGGGCGGGGGGATCTGGTAGTAGCAGAAACGGAATATTCGATATTAGTATCTTTTTCCCGCAAAGCACCGCACACAGTACCTTTTCCCACACCGGCCGGGCCGGAAAGTACAATTAATAACCCTTTATCATCTTTCATAGGTTGACAAGCCTCATTTCACAATCTTATTCGTCCGATGAATCATCGTCTTTTGTATACAGCCGCTGGGCGACTGTTTCGGGCTGAACTGCAGAAAGTACGACATGGTCGCTGTCTGCAATGATAACCGCTCTCGTCCGTCTCCCGTATGTTGCGTCAATCAGCATGTTCCGATCTCTTGCTTCCTGAATAATCCGTTTGATTGGTGCTGATTCCGGGCTGACAATGGAAATAATCCGGTTCGCTGACACGATATTCCCAAATCCAATGTTGATTAGCTTAATGCTCAAAACTACCCCTCCTGGTCGGACCATCCCTCTAGCTGCTGCCTGAAAAAATGGTTCTTGTATGTTTTCTTCTGCGGCGCCTGACGAGTCGTTCTTTTGGTTAGTATAGCACGTTTATTTCAAGCGTCACAAACGATGCTTCGCGGTGAGCCCGAACATTATGTACTTCTACATTGTAAACAATATCTTTCCGGCTCACAACCAATGTTTATTCAGCAGACAAGACGGCGAGCTTTTCATTATGCTATAATCCACCGTACAGAACGCAAGCAGCAGAAGGTTTTCTCCTGCTTGTACGAGTAAAGGATGATCGAACGTGAGCTTTGACGGAATTATGACCCAGGCCGTGGTCCAGGAAGTACAGCAAACGCTTCAAAGCGGCCGGATCACAAAAATACACCAGCCCTACAAAACCGACCTGGTTATCACAGTGCGGGCGAACCGCAAAAATCACCAGCTGCTCCTCTCGGTAAACCCTTCCCTCTCGAGAATGCACCTGACAGACGAGAAGTATCAGAACCCGCCGGAGCCATCCATGTTCTGCATGCTGCTGCGCAAGCACCTCGAAGGCGGTTTCGTGCGGGAGGTCTCCCAGCAGGGCCTTGAACGAATCGTTTCGCTTCGCATTGAAAACAAAGACGAAATCGGTGACCTTACGGAACGGACCCTGGTGATGGAAATCATGGGCAAGCACAGTAACGTAGTACTTCTTAATGAAGACCGCACGCATATTCTGGACAGCATGAAGCATATCTCTCCGGCCCAGAACACGGTCCGCACGATTCTTCCCGGCCAGGCATATATCGAGCCGCCGTCCCAGCATAAAGCAAACCCTCTCGAGGCTGGGGCCGGCGACGTGCTGAGAGCACTTGACGCCAACCAGGGCAAGCTCGACCGCCAGCTGATGCAGGCATTTGAAGGCATTTCTCCCCAGAGTGCCAAAGAAGCTGTTCACCGGGCAGGCCTTGGGTCGCTCCAAAAACTGGCCGATACGTTTACCGCGCTTATGGCCGATGTTAAAAACGGAAATTTCCAGCCGCAGATCGTGACTACCGAAGCGAATAAAGAATACTACAGCCCGGTCAATCTTTCTCATGTGGAAGGCTCGAAGGAAATTTTTGACTCAGCAAGCGCCATGCTCGACCGCTACCATAACGGTAAAGCCGAACGTGACCGCGTCCACCAGCAGGCCCACGACCTCGAACGGTTTCTGCAGAATGAGCGCGAAAAAAACGAGCGCAAGTTGAAAAAACTGCGCCAGACAATTACCCAGGCCGAAACCCGCCTCGTCTACCAAAAATACGGAGAGCTGTTAACCGCCCATATGCACCAGCTCCGCGGGGGAGAGAGCGAGATAGAAGTAACGGACTACTACGACCCAGAAGGCGGCACGCTCAGCATCGGGCTTGAGCCTGAACTATCGCCGTCAGATAATGCCCAGAGGTACTTTAAGCGCTACAATAAAGCTAAAACCTCGCTTTCGGAGGCTAAAAAACAGATTAAGCTCACCCGGCGTGAAATAGATTACCTCGACCGTCTGATCCAGCAGGTCGAAACGGCTGCTCCTTCCGACATTGACGATATTCGCGAAGAATTGTCGGACGGCGGCTACCTGAAAAAACGTGTTCAAAAGAAAAAGCAGAAGAAAAATACGAAGCCTCAGGTCGAGCAGTACGTTTCTTCTGCCGGTATTCTTCTGCTGGTGGGGAAAAACAACCGCCAGAACGAATACGTTACCAACCGGGCAGCAAATGCGGGAGACACCTGGCTGCACACGAAGGACATTCCCGGCTCCCACGTAGTGATCCGCTCCACAGACGTAGACGAGGAAACGTTGAAGGAAGCGGCTGTACTTGCCGCCTATTTCTCCAAAGCGCGTTCTTCGTCCTCCGTGCCGGTCGACTACACCCTGATCCGCCATGTACGAAAACCAAACGGGGCTAAGCCCGGGTTTGTGACCTACGACCAACAGTCCACCCTGTTTGTTACTCCGGAGGAAAGCCTCGTCCTCGAAATGAAAAACCGGGCTAAGTCCCAGCCTGCCGCCAATTAAAAAGCTCCTTCCGAACAGCAGTGCTGTTCGGAAGGAGCTTTTTTCGCTTATATTTATGACCAGGACACCGGATCCTGCTTCCATTCCTGCAGACGCTCCATATCTTTTTCCCGGACGTAGCCTTCCTCAGCAGCAATCCGAATCAGCGCGGAGTAGTTGGTAAGGGTCTCCGACGGCAGCTGTGCTTCTTTAAGCTGCCGGCCGGCTTCCTCCAGCTCATACGTGAAAATCGCAGCGGCTCCGAGCACCTCGGCTCCGGCTTCTAGAAGCGCCTGCTGAACCGTAATCATGCTTTTGCCTGTCGAGATTAAATCTTCGACAATTACGACTCTATCCTCCGGGGCGACCCGCCCTTCTATCTGATTACCTTTGCCGTGTGACTTGGAGGATCCGCGAACATAGCACATTGGCAGGCCGAGCTTGTCAGCAGCAATCGCCGCATGGGCAATTCCGGCGGTCGCAGTGCCGGCAATAATTGTAGCTTCGGGGTACCTTACCCGAATCAGCTCCGCAAGCCCTTCAGCTACCCGGGTCCGTACATCGGGGTACGAAAGCGTCAGTCGATTGTCGCAATAAATTGGAGAGCGGATGCCGGATGACCAGGTGAACGGTTCATCCGGCCGGAGGGTTACTGCTTCTATCATCAGCAGGTCTCTACTGAGAATTTCTTCATTTTGCATCGGACATTCTCCATTCCTGTTCCATTTGTTCGTAAGCTCTTGTCGGATCAATGGCCCCCGTAATGCTTCGGCCAACAACGATCGCATCACTGCCAAGCTCGGCAGCAACTCCAGGAGTCACCACCCGCGTTTGATCCCCAGCCTCCTCACCGGCTCTGCGGATACCAGGAGTTACGGTGAGAAAAGAGCGGCTGCAGGTGCTTTTAATGAGCGGCACTTCTCCCGCGGCACAGACGACGCCGTCCTGCCCCGACCGTTCGGCAAGATCCGCGTAAGCCGTTACGGCTTCATTCATCGAAAGTGGTATGCCAAGCTCTTCATTCAGCACCGCTTCGGATGTGCTCGTCAGCTGGGTCACGGCTATGCATGCAGGTCTTTTCTTTCCGAAAGGGGTGCCCTGCTCCAGCCCCTCGACGGCCCTGGCCATCATCCGGCTCCCGCCAGCGGCATGCACTGTAACAAGATCTACCTGCAGCCGGGCGAGCTGGGCGGCAGCCCGTTGGACCGTATTAGGAATATCATGCAGTTTCAAGTCAAGAAACACCCGGTGGCCTTCTGCTTTCCACTCCTCCACAAGTGCCGGGCCTTCTTTATAAAATAATTCCATGCCAACTTTTAAAAACAACGGCGTCTGCCCAAAAGAAGCGAGCAGAGCGTCCGCTTCCGATTTGTCCGGCACATCCATTGCGATAATCAGGGGGTGGTCGTTCATGCTTTCACCCCGCCCTGCTTCCAATCAGCCCAGTCCGCTGCCGGCTCGGTGCCGGCCCAGTCTGTCAGCTGCTGAATAATTTCCGGGCAGGCAAACGGGTTGCTGATGTTTGCTGTTCCAACAGCCACCGCATTGGCACCAGCCATCATAAATTCCAGTACATCCTCCATTCCCATGATGCCTCCCATGCCGATAATAGGAAGAGCCGTCACTTGCCGCACCTGATAGACCATCCGGATCGCCACCGGCTTGATAGCAGGCCCTGAAAGGCCGCCGATTTCATTGGCAAGCAGTGGTTTCCGCGTTGCTGGGTCGATCTTCATGCCCGACAATGTATTGATCAAAGAAAGGCCATCTGCCCCTGCATGCTCCACCGCTTTAGCAATCTCGGTAATATCAGTCACGTTCGGGGAGAGCTTCACGTAAACCGGCACGTTTGACACGTCCTTCACCCTCCTCGTCAGCTCTGCAGCCAGCTTCGGATCAGTACCGAACGTAATACCGCCCTCTTTCACATTCGGGCAGGAAATGTTGAGCTCCAGGGCTGCTGCCATTCCGGATTCTGACAGCCCGGCAGCCACCGCTTCATAGTCTTCCATTTTCGTTCCTGCGACGTTGGCAAGAACCGGTGTGTTAAACTGCTGCAGCCACGGCAGCTCCTTTTCGGTGACTCCTCTAAGCCCGGGGTTTTGAAGACCGATGGCATTCAGCATGCCTGCTTCTGTTTCTGCCACCCGCGGCGTTTCATTGCCGAATCGAGCTTCCTCGGTGGTCGCTTTGACCGCGATGGCCCCTAAATCGTTGAGATCATACAGCTGGGCAAATTCTTTTCCAAACCCAAAGCATCCACTCGCCGGCATGACCGGGTTTTTCATTTCGAGGCCGGGGAGGCTCACATGCATTTTCATGACAGCACCACCTCTCCCCACGGAAAGACCGGGCCGTCGCTGCATACCTTCCGGTAGCTCGTGCCTTCCGGATCATCGGCAGTGTGACAGACACAGGCAAAACAGGCACCGATACCGCAGCCCATGCGTTCCTCGAGAGAAAGCTTTCCTCTTGCCGTTGCATAAGAGCCGTCAAGCGCCCGGAGCATCGGCAGAGGCCCGCAGGCATAAATGGCATCATAGGAAAGCTTCCGGCGGTCAATGACGTCTGTGACAAAACCGGGCTCTCCGACGCTTCCATCAATGGTGCTCACAAAGCAGTCCCCAAGCGAACTGAATCTTTTCTGAAAGAAAGTACTGGAGGCATTGGCGAAGCCGAGTACAGTCTGCACCCGGATGCCCTGGCCCGCGAGCTGTTTAGTGAGCCCTAGCAGCGGCGGCACACCGACGCCGCCCCCCACGATCAGCGCCTTTTCCCCTTCGTTCATGTCACTTGTATCAAATCCGTTGCCGAGCGGTCCCAGCACATCTACTTCGTCACCTGCGCGCCATGCCGCCATCCGGCTTGTCCCTTCGCCTTCGGAACGAAACACAAGCGCCATTCTCCGACGGGCAGGCCAGTATTCACTAATACTGACCGGACGGCGCAGAAGCGGGGCTACGTGTGGTGATGTCTTCACATGCACGAACTGTCCCGGGGCCCCGATACGCTCCGGCATATCTCCTTCAAGCACTACTTCAAAAATCGAGGCGGCAATTTCATCGATTGAAACGACGGTCATCCATTCTTTTTGAATCATGTGATCACCTCGTTGGTCCGTTCCTCTTTCATCGCAGGCATCGCTTCCGTGGAAAAAGTAATCATTTCAAGCACCTCCAGGAGCGCTCCTGCCGTATCAAGCGACGTGAGGCACACCACTTCGTTTTCCACCGCTTCCCGGCGGATCCGGAACCCGTCTGCTGCTGCTTTTTTCTGTTTTTCCATCGTGTTAATCACAAATTGGGCTTTGCCTTCACGGATAAAGTCCAGAATGTTTGGCGACTCTTCTTCTACTTTAGCAACCGACGATGCCGGCACCCCTTCCTGGTTCAGCCATGTAGCCGTCCCCTGGGTCGCGGTAATAGTATAGCCAATTGCATGAAACCGTTTGGCAAGCACCAGCGCTTCTTTTTTCCACTCATCAGCAATGGTAAACAGCACGGTGCCGTGATTTGGAATTTTCATCCCGGAAGCGATCAGCCCTTTATATAATGCTTTCTCGAGGGTCTGATCGCGGCCCATGACCTCCCCGGTTGATTTCATTTCCGGGCCAAGGGAAATTTCCACCTGGCGGAGCTTGGCGAAGGAAAAGACCGGCACCTTTACCGAAACCCCTTCTGCTTCCGGCAGCAGACCGTCATCATATCCAAGAGAAGCAAGGCTTTCCCCGACCATCACCCGGGTGGCAAGCTTTGCGATCGGGCAACCGGTAATTTTACTTAAAAATGGCAGGGTGCGGCTCGCCCGCGGATTCACTTCAAGCACATACACCTCGTTTTCATGAATAACAAACTGAATATTCAGCAGTCCTTTGATGTTCAGGCCCTTTCCGATAGCGATGGTCCGCTCTGCAAGTGTTTGTTTTGTCTGATCCGACAGCGTCTGCGACGGGTAAACCGCAATCGAATCGCCCGAATGTACGCCGGCACGTTCAATGTGCTCCATAATGCCGGGAATGACTACAGTTTCCCCATCTGAGATCGCATCGACCTCCACTTCTTTACCGACCATGTAACGGTCAATCAGCACCGGGTGCTTCCGGTTTACGCGCACGGCCCGCTCCATGTAGTTGAGCAGCTCTTTTTCATTTCCGACAATTTCCATCGCCCGTCCGCCGAGCACATACGACGGGCGCACCAGCACCGGGTAGCCAATATCAGCTGCCACCACCCGTGCTTCCTCTGTGCTTACGGCTGTGCGGCCAAGCGGCTGTGGAATTTTCAATGACTGCAGGGCTGCTTCAAATTTATCCCGGTCCTCTGCCCGGTCCATATCTTCGAGTGTCGTGCCAAGAATCTTCACCCCGTGGTCAGCGAGTCCGTCTGCAAGATTGATGGCCGTCTGGCCGCCAAATTGGACGATAACGCCTTCCGGCTGTTCCACGTCGACTACGTGCATCACGTCCTCTACGGTCAGCGGTTCAAAATACAGCTTGTCTGACACACTGAAATCCGTCGATACCGTTTCCGGATTGTTGTTAATAATAATCGCTTCGTATCCCGCTTCCTGCAGCGCCCATACGGTATGCACCGTCGCGTAGTCAAATTCCACTCCCTGGCCGATCCGTATTGGCCCGGAGCCGAGAACAATGACAGAAGGGCGTCCGGTTTTGCTGCTTTCGTTTTCTTCCTCATAGGAGGAATAATAATACGGTGTCTCCGATTCAAACTCCGCCGCGCATGTGTCGACCATTTTATACACCGGATTAATACCGAGCTTGAGACGCTGGCTGCGAACCTGTTTTTCTGTCGTATTCCAGTAAGCCGCCAGGGTTTCGTCAGCGATTCCTGTCGTTTTAGCCATCCGGAGGATCTCTTCATCGTTTGGATACGCGCGTGCCATCTCGGCCACTTTGACAATACCGGCGAATTTTTCAAGAAAAAACCAGTCGATTTTTGTCCATGTGTGCAGCTGCTCAAGCGAATAGCCGCGCTTCAGTGCTTCTCCGATATAAAACAGCCGTTCGTCATCTGCGTGAATAAGCTTCTCTATCAACTTTTCTTCAGTGGCCTCAGCATAGTCGGGGTGCGTCAGAAAAGCCCGTCCGAGCTCCAGTGACCGTATGCCCTTTAAAATGGACTCCTCAAACGAGCGGCCGATGGCCATCACTTCTCCTGTCGCTTTCATCTGCGTTCCGAGCCGGCGGTTTGCTGCTTCAAATTTGTCAAACGGCCAGCGGGGGATTTTAGTAACTACATAGTCAAGCGCAGGCTCAAAGCTTGCGTAAGTGGTGCCGGTGATCGGATTCTTCAACTCATCCAGCTTATAGCCCGAAGCAATCTTTGCTGCCAGCTTAGCAATCGGGTAGCCGGTCGCTTTGGAAGCAAGCGCCGAGGAGCGGCTCACGCGTGGATTGACCTCGATGATGTAGTATTCAAAGCTGTCCGGGGACAATGCAAACTGCACGTTGCATCCGCCTTCGATTTCGAGCGCCCGGATGATTTTCAGCGACGAATCGCGGAGCATGTGGTATTCCCGGTCGGCAAGCGTCTGGCTCGGGGCAGTTACGATTGAGTCGCCGGTATGAATCCCGACCGCATCGATATTTTCCATATTACAGACAACAATTGCCTGTCCGGAGCTGTCGCGCATTACTTCGTATTCAAGCTCTTTAAAGCCTGCAATGCTTTTTTCAAGCAGGCACTGGGTCACCGGGCTGTATTTAAGCCCCGAGCCCACGATTTCCACCAGTTCATCATGATTGTGCACCAGGCCGCCGCCGGTGCCTCCAAGCGTGTAGGCCGGACGGACGATGACCGGGTAGCCGATGTCATCCACGAAGGCTTCTGCTTCCTGCAGGTCGTGCACAATTGTGCTTTCCGGCACCGGCTCATCCAGCTCATACATTAGGTTCCGGAATGACTCCCGGTCCTCTGCCTGCTCGATCGCAGAAAGCTCCGTACCAAGAAGGGAGATCTCGTATCGCTCGAGCAGGCCGTGGCGGTGCAGCTCCATCGCCATATTCAAGCCGGTCTGGCCGCCAAGGGTCGGAAGAATGGCATCCGGGCGCTCTTTACGGATCACCCGGTCGACAAATTCGAGGGTCAGCGGCTCCATGTATACCTGATCGGCAATGTTTGTATCAGTCATGATCGTCGCCGGATTGGAATTAATTAAAATGACATCGTATCCTTCTTCCTTTAACGCCTGGCACGCCTGGGTGCCGGCATAGTCAAACTCCGCCGCCTGTCCGATCACGATAGGGCCGGAGCCAATCACTAATATTTTCTGGATATCTGTACGTTTTGGCATGGTGACTCCCCTTTTATATGCGAGTAGGTACTTTTTCGTAGCGGTTCATCAAGCGGACAAACTGATCAAAAAGGTCGTTCGCATCGCTCGGCCCCGGGCAGGCCTCCGGATGGTACTGGACGCTGAAGGCCGGATATTCGCGGTGTTCGACGCCTTCTACGGTGCCGTCATTAACGTTGACGTGCGTCAGGACGAGGTCTGTTCCCATCAGCGAATCCCGGTCTACAGTGTAACCGTGGTTCTGGGAGGTGATGTCGACCCGGCCGGTTTTCACTTGTTTAACTGGATGATTACCACCGCGGTGGCCGAATTTAAGCTTGGACGAGGTGGCCCCGCAGGCAAGGCTTAACAACTGGTGCCCGAGGCAGATGCCAAACACCGGCACTTCCCCGACCAGGGCCCGGAGCGTCTCTACCGCCTCAGGTACATCTTCAGGGTCCCCGGGACCGTTACTGAGCATCACCCCGTCCGGATTCAGGGCAAGCACTTCTTTCGCTGTGGCGTTGTATGGCAGTACAAATACGTCACAGCCGCGGCTGAGCAGATTCCGGGTAATGCCGTGCTTGGCGCCGTAGTCCATCAGTACTACCCGTTTGCCGTTGCCCGGCGCATGGTAGGCATTTTTTGTACTGACCCGGGACACCTGATCCCGGGGGTCGATCCACTGCTGCAGCTCACGGACAGCTTCCTCTTCATCTACTTCTTCCGTACACAGCCTGCCCCGCAGTGTACCGGCAGTCCGGATCATTTTGGTAAGGCGGCGTGTATCAATGCCGCACAGCCCTGGAATGTCTTTTTCTTTGAGCCACTCGCTGAGCGTTCCGATGCTTCGGAAATTGCTCGGGTGCGAAGCTGCTTCTTTGATGATCAACCCGCCGGCAGAAGGATGCATCGTTTCAAAATCGTCACGGTTAATGCCGTAATTGCCGATCAGCGGATACGTCAGCGTCACTAGCTGATCGCAGTAGGACGGGTCGGATAAAATTTCCTGATAGCCGGTCATGCCGGTATTAAACACAACTTCTCCCACAGTTTCCCGTTCGCTTCCAATACCTTCCCCGTGAAAAACAGCCCCATTTTCCAATATTAATTTCCGCTTCATTTTTGCACCTCTTTCTTTTGATACACGGTTTGTCCATTTACGATTGTAAGTACCGGCCAACCTTTAAGCTTCCAGCCGGTAAACGGTGTGTTTTTTCCCTTGGATACAAACTGGCCGGGGTCGACTGTCTCTTCGTGCTCCAGATCAATGAGCGTCAGGTCTGCAAAAGCGCCGGCAGAAAGTGTGCCGGCAGACAGGCCAAACACCCTGGCCGGCCGTCTGGTCATTGAGGCAAGCAGATGCTCCAGGGTGCACACTCCGTTTAAAACCAGTTCGTTATATAAAAGCGGAAAAGCTGTTTCAAATCCCGTAATACCAAACGGTGCTTCGCCTATCGGCCGTGCTTTTTCTTCTGCTGCGTGAGGCGCATGATCGGTCGCTATAAAATCAATGGTGCCGTCGAGCCAGGCTTCAAGCAGCGCCTGCCGGTCACCCCGGGAACGCAGCGGCGGATTCATTTTATAGTTTGTATCCACCTCCGGGATGTCATCTTCGCTCAGCAGCAGATGATGCGGCGTCACTTCAGCCGTTACGTGAATACCCGCGCGTTTGGCATCGCGAATCAGCCGCACGGATTCCTTCGTGCTTACGTGACACACGTGATAATGGCAGCCGGCCGCTTCAGCAAGCAAAATATCGCGTGCAATATGCACCGATTCAGCTATCGCCGGTATGCCCTGGAGTCCGTTCTTTTCTGCAAACCTGCCGGCGTGCACGCTGCCACCATAAACAAGGGTGTTTTCTTCACAGTGTGCTACCACCGGCATGTTAAGCGCTGCCGCTTCGAGCATAGCTTCATACATGACAGAGGCGTCCTGCACGCCCACTCCGTCATCCGTAAAAGCAAAGGCCCCGTGCTCCTTCAGCGTTTTCATGTTCGTGCGTTTTCTGCCTTCCTGTTTCTCCGTAATGGAAGCATACGGATGAACACGAACAGCGGCCGTGGCTTCAATGCGCTCATACAGCAGATCAAGCTTTCCGGCAGAGTCGGGCACCGGGTACGTATTGGGCATCGGGCACACCGTAGTGAAACCGCCTTTGGCCGCTGCCTGCGTACCTGAATAAATGGTTTCTTTGTGCTCGCCTCCCGGCTCGCGGAGATGCACGTGTACGTCGACCAGGCCTGGAGCGAGCAGGCACCCTTTCGCGTCAACCACCACTTCCGCTTCTTCAGGTGCACGGCCTGTTTCCTGAATACGTCCGTTTTCAATCAGCACATCACGGGATTCGATCGTTTCCTGCGGGGTAAACACCTGTGCGTTAATTATCCATCCATTCATTTCCAATCTCCTCCTTTTGCCTGCCTTAAAACGTGATCAAGCACAGCCATGCGAACATATACGCCGTTAGTCATCTGCTTGAAAATTCTCGAGCGGCTGCCCTCCACGAGCTCGTCTGCTATTTCCACGCCCCGGTTGATTGGAGCCGGGTGCATAATAATACTTTTATCCTTCATCCGCTGCGTTCGCTCTACGGTGAGCCCGTAAGCTTCGTGATAATCGTTTGGCCCGGCTATCAGCTGAACCGTGTGGCGCTCATGCTGTATGCGGAGCATCATCATGACGTCCGCCACCTCCACTGCTTCATCCATCGGTATAAAGCGGCTGCTCATGGCTTCATCCATCCATTCCTTTGGCCCCGATACGTATACTTTCGCTCCGAGGCGCTCCAATACCTCTACGTTTGAACGGGCGACCCGGCTGTGCCGGATGTCTCCAGCGATGACGACCTTTACTCCGGCAAACCTGCCAAACTCCTGCTGAATAGTCATTAAATCCAGAAAAGACTGGGTTGGGTGATGCCCGCAGCCGTCCCCTCCGTTAATGATGGGAATGTTAATAAAGTCCCGAAGCTCATCGAAGTACCGTTCCTGCTCATGACGGATAACCACCACATCCGCACCAATGCTTTCCAACGTGCGTACCGTGTCGTACAGGCTCTCTCCTTTTTTTACGCTTGAAGTTGCAGCGTCAAAATGCAGAATCCCAAGACCAAGGTTTTGCTCGGCCGCTTCAAAACTGAGCTTCGTCCGGGTACTCGGTTCAAAAAACAAATTCGCCGCGTATAAAGGAAGGGTCGTCCGCTCCCGTTTCATGTCTGCGAACTCGTTCGCTCGCGTCAACAATTCGTGGATCTGGCGCACATTCCACTCTTCCATGGTCAGCACATGCTGCACGACTGCCGTTTTTGAAGTTTTCATACTCATCATTGTTTCCGCTCCTTTTCAATGCTCTCGTCCTTCATAAAAAAACCCGGAGTCGGAAAGACTCCAGGTTTACGGGTATGATGAAACGCCCCGCGCAGGATACACTGCTGCCGGGAGTGTTTTCATGCCGTTCAACCTTGGATGTCTCTCTGTACTTCCTTAAAGGATGATTAAGCTGCCTTATTTTTTGATGTGGACGTACTTGCGGATTCAAACATTGACCGGTTGCCGTAGGAGTTCTTTTTCCCCGGAAGCACTGCATGCAAAATCATCCCAATCACTGTTGCAAGCGCCATGCTCGAAATCTCAAAGTATTCCCCAATTTCGATGAACGCTCCTCCAATACCAGTCACCAGAATGACTGAGCTGATAATCAGGTTCCGCTTAATGCCAAGATCAATATTATTATCAATCAGCATCCGGAGCCCGTTCGAGGCAATAATGCCAAAGAGCAGAATAGAAACGCCGCCCATTACGGCTCCTGGAATGCTTGCGATAAAGGCCTCCACCTTTCCGATAAATCCGAAGCTGATGGCAAGTACCGCCGCTCCGCCGATGACATATACACTGAATACGCGGGTGATGGCAAGCACGCCGATGTTTTCCCCGTATGTCGTGTTTGGCGGCCCGCCAAGCACCGCGGCAAACATAGTGGCTACACCATCTCCCATAATGGAACGATGGAGCCCTGGTGACTCCAGAAAGTTTTTCTCTGCTACCTTGCTTAACACGAGCTGGTCGCCGATGTGTTCAGCAATTGTTACCAGCGCAATTGGTGCCATGATGGCGATGACACTCCAGCTCCAGTCCGGGCTGTATGTCGCAAAAGGTACCGAGAAATCCGGCACCTGAATCCAGGCGGCCTCCCCGATAGCTTCTGTGTTTACCATTCCGGCAGCAAGCGCCGTCATGTAGCCGCCGATGATGCCAAACAGCACCGGAATAATCCTGAAAAACCCCCGGAAAAACACGGAAGCGACAATGACAATCGCAAGTGTCACAGCAGCGACGCTCATATGGCGCATCGGTTCATTGTAGTTTCCGGTGTCTGCGTTGTAGTTCATCGACATTTCGATTGCTGTCGTCGCAAGGCCAAGACCGATGACCATAATGACCGGACCGACTACTACCGGCGGAAGAATATTCATCAGCCAGCCTACACCGGCTTTGCGTATAATCAGCGCCGTAATTCCGTAAACAAGTCCCGCAGCAAACGACCCAAGCATCACACCCCCCGGGCCTCCGATGGATAAAGCAGCAATAATCGGGAAGATAAATGCAAATGATGAACCAAGATAGGCCGGTATTTGTCCTTTGGTAATCGCCAGATAGGCGAGTGTTCCAAGGCCGCTCGAGACCAGCGCTACCGCGGGACTGAGTCCCGTAAGCGCCGGCACTAGTATTGTCGATCCAAACATGGCGAACAGATGCTGCAGGCTAAGAATCAGCCAGGTGGCCGGTGCCGGGCGGGTCTGAATATGGATATCTTCACTATTTTTCATGATAAACCTCCATTAGTATTGGCATGGAGGGAAGAAACGCTTTCGTCTCATCCCTTCTTGAACTCACGGGTCCAAATTAAAGAGAACTGATCTTATGCCGAGTGGATACTAACCTGATCTTCACCGTCTTCTTCTGCCATATTAACGGCGATAATTTCTTCGCGCGATGTCGGCACGTTTTTACCAATGTAATCCGGGCGTACCGGCAGCTCCCGGTGGCCCCGGTCCACAAGTACCGCCAGCTGAATCTGTGCTGGCCGTCCGCTGTCCATCATAGCGTCCATCGCTGCCCGTACCGTTCGTCCAGTGTATAACACGTCGTCCACGAGTATTACTGTCTTACCGGTGACGTCCTCGGGGAGTGTTGCTCCGTGGAGCTCCGGCTCCCGGCTGTTATTATTGTGGGATAAATCGTCGCGGTACATCGTAATGTCCACTTCGCCAATCGGTATGGCATTTCCTTCAATCCGTTCGATGCTCTCTGCGAGCCGGTTGGCAATGTAAATCCCCCGCGTTTTTATCCCGACCAGGATACAGTCTTCCACGCCTTTATTCCGTTCAATAATTTCATGTGACACTCTCGTCAACGCTCTCCGGATCGCTTGTTCATCCAAAAGCACCCGTTCCATCTGCACCATCCTCCTTTTCTTCAATGAAAAAGCCCTCATCCTGTGAGGATGAGGGCTTGAGGCTCCGGATACGCGCCATTACAGGCCGGGTATATACATACGCCGCCCTTAGGAATTTTGCGTTCGGACACCACCTCTTCTCAGCCTCACGGGACTGTGTTAAAAAGGCATTCGTTTTTATCGTTATTACGTAGTATGACAGTCTTTTTCTGTGCGGTCAACTGGTTTTGTCAAGTTCATCAATCGCTGCCTGTATTTCCTGTGGCAGTTCAGCTTCCACTTCGATCCATTTTCCGCTGACAGGGTGCTCGAAGCGGAGGCGGTAAGCATGAAGTGCCTGTCCCGGCAAAGCCAGGGTTTTCCGGCGTCCATACTTTGGATCAGCTGCAACCGGATGGCCGATCTGGGCAAAATGTACCCGGATCTGGTGCATGCGGCCAGTTTCGAGCTCACATTCCACAAACGTATATTTGTGCCACCATTGAAGCACTTGGAAATGAGTCACCGCCGGCTTGGAGTTTTCTCTTACAGCCGCCATTTTCTGTCGGTCATGAGGATCGCGCCCGATCGGCATGTCGATTTTTCCGGTTTCATGTGGTACTTCTCCGTGCACAATCGCCTTGTATTTACGCTCAATTTTTCGGTTTTTCATCTGATTCGATAATTGCTCGTAAGCTTCAGGATGCTTGGCTGCTATCAGCAGACCCGAGGTATCTTTATCCAGGCGATGAATCAGCCCAGCCCGGGCTTCAGGATAATTCTGCCACTCCGGATAGCGGTGCAGAAGTCCATTCATTAATGTGCCGCGGAGGTGACCAGGGGCCGGGTGCACGACCATCCCTGCCGGTTTATAAATTACCACTACATCGTCGTCCTCATAACGTACGTCAAGCTCCATTTCTTCAGGAGTCATCTCTTCATGACTTTCTTTTGGTACACTAACATCGATTCGATCCCCGGCCTGGAGCTTGTAATTGTTTTTGACCCGGCTGTCATTGACCGTAATCCAGCCGTCTTTGACCCACTGCTGTACAACTGAGCGGGACTCTTCCAGCTCGTCTGCCATTAGACGGTCAACTCTTGTGCCCTGTTCTTCTTCATTAACGGTTCGTGAATTCATGTGTTTCTTCCTTCTTTCGTGATCTTTCGTCTAAAAACATGCCAATAATCAACCATGCTACACCTACTGTGAGGGCAGCATCCGCAACATTGAAAATTGGGTAATTGTAGGCAAACAGATAAACATCAATAAAATCGACTACTTCTCCAAATAAAATACGGTCAATGAAATTTCCAATAGCTCCTCCCAGAACGAGTGCCAGCGGGATACCAAAGGTAAATGAGAGCGTTCCATATTGCTGCAGGTAATACACTACCACCGCTATCACGACAATCGTAATAAGTATAAAAAACCAGCGCTGGCCCTGCAGGATGCCAAAGGCCGCTCCTTCGTTCCGGTGAGAGGTCAAATATAGAAAGGATGGGACAATTTCAAAGCTTTCTCCAACACGCATGGAGGCAGCTACTATGTATTTGGTTGCCTGGTCGAAAATAACAATCAGCGCAGCCAGCAGGTAATGCCATTTAATAATTTTCATACAGCCTCTTTCATCCTCTCTTACGGAGTGCGTTCCACCCTTAGCATTTTAGCACATATTCACGGGTGCGAACAGCGCCCCGAAGGAACCTTCCGCCTTTTGCTTTGCATAAAAAAAAGCCCCCTTTATAATCAGGGGGCTCCCGTATTAGGATTGATTAACGTTTTCTTTCTGATGCATTACCGAAGCACAGCGGCTGCACAGATCCGGGTAAGCCGGGTCTTCTCCTACTGTTTCGGTTACTTCCCAGCAGCGTTCGCAGCGTTCACCCTCCGCTGCTCCTACAACAACGCTTACTTCATCAAGCTTCGACGCTTCTGCCGGAGCTTCGGATGCTGAGCCGGCGACTTCCGCTTTCGACACAATAAAGAGCGTCTTTAAGCGGGTTACGCTCTGAAGCATGTCTTTAACTTCCCCGTCTGCATAAATGTCAACCGAGGCTTCAAGCGACTTGCCAATCACTTTTTCTCCCCTCGCTGTCTCCAGCGCCTTCAACACATCGTCCCGGACATCCATGAGACGATCCCATTTCCGGCGTAGCTCTTCGTCCTCTGCAGAACGGTCTGCCTGCGGCATGTCCGTCAGCTGCACGCTGTCTGCTTCTGTCTGAGGGATAAACTCCCATACCTCTTCGGCCGTATGCGGGATAATTGGGGCAGCCATCTGTACGAGGGCAGTTAAGGTGTCATACAGTACTGTCTGGATCGCCCGTCGGCGGACGTCGTCTTCATGCTCAACATAAAGCGTATCCTTGGCAATATCGAGATAAAATGAGCTCAGGTCGACGGTACAGAAATTGTGAAACGTCTGATAGACATTGACGAACTGATACTCTTCATAGCCGGCCCGGATTTTTGTGATTAAATCCTGCAGACGCAGGTGCATATACTGGTCAAGCTCGCTCCAGTCCGATGGCGAAATCCGGTGTTTTTCCGGATCAAAATCACTCAGGTTCCCGAGCATAAACCGGAATGTATTACGGATTTTACGGTATGCTTCAGCGATTTGCTTTAAGATGTTGTCCGACAGCCGGTGATCCGCCTGATAATCAACACTCGACACCCAAAGCCGGAGAATATCCGCCCCGAGCTGCTTTGTGATGTCATTGGGCGAAATTGTGTTACCGAGCGATTTACTCATTTTTTTGCCTTCCCCGTCCATCGTAAAGCCGTGACTCAGCAATGACCGGTATGGCGATTTTCCGGTGACCGCAACGCTCGTTGTAAGAGAAGAATTAAACCAGCCGCGGTATTGATCAGAGCCTTCGAGATACATATCAGCCGGACGCTGCAGAAGCGGAGATGCCTCAAGCACTGATTGATGCGAGGAGCCGCTGTCAAACCATACGTCCATGATATCCATTTCCCGTGTAAAGCTGCCATTTGGGCTATGGTCCGAGGTGAATCCTTCCGGCAGGAGCTCCGCCGTCTCCCACTCAAACCATACGTTGGAACCATGGGTGCGGAACAGCTCGGAGACGTGCTGGATAGTTTCATCGTTAATGATCGCTTCTCCGTCCTCGGCGTAAAAGACCGGGATCGGCACACCCCAGGCACGCTGTCTGGATATACACCAGTCGCCCCGGTCCCGCACCATATTATACAGGCGCGTTTCGCCCCAGGCAGGCGTCCATGTCACTTGGCTGATTTCATCTAAAAGCTCTCCGCGAATATTCTCGATCGAAGCAAACCACTGATCAGTCGCCCGGTAAATGACCGGCTTTTTCGTTCTCCAGTCATGCGGATAGGAGTGGCTGAAGAAGTTCAGCTGCAACAGCGCTCCGAGCTGGTCCAGGTTATCCGTGATCGCTTTGTTCGCTTTATCATAAAAGAGACCTTCAAACCCAGGCGCCTCCTCAGTAAACACCCCTTTGTCGTCTACAGGACAGAGCGTGTCAAGCCCGTACTGCTGGCCTACAATAAAGTCTTCTTCCCCGTGGCCCGGAGCTGTGTGCACGCAGCCGGTACCGGCGTCCAGCGTTACGTGGTCGCCGAGAATAACGAGAGAGTCCCGGCCATAAATAGGGTGCTCAGCCATCACATACTCAAGGTCACGGCCCTTCATACGTTTTGTAATTTCATAGCCGTCCCATTCGAGCTTCTGTTCAAGCTCCTCCAGGAGCCCTTCAGCCACAACATACTTTTCGCCGCCCGCTCGAACCACGACGTAATCAAGCTCGGGGTGTACCGTGATCGCCAGATTGGCAGGTATAGTCCACGGCGTCGTGGTCCAGATGATAAACTTTTCATCGCCTTCAAGTACGTCCTTGCCGTCCTTAACCGCAAACGAAACATAAATAGACGGAGAGCGCATATCGTGGTATTCGATCTCTGCTTCTGCCAGGGCCGATTCCGAAGACGGCGACCAGTAGACCGGTTTTTTGCCTTTATAAATATGGCCCCGTTTGGCCATCTCCCCAAATACCTGGATCTGTTGGGCTTCGTATTCATGATTCATTGTCACATACGGGTTTTCCCAATCGCCTCTTACTCCAAGACGTTTGAACTGTTCGCGCTGACGGTCAATTTGCTTCTCCGCATATTCTTCACAGGCGGCGCGAAATTCAGCTGTTGTCATTTTTTTTCGGTCCACTTTTTTATTTTTCGTCAATGCTGTTTCTATCGGAAGGCCGTGAACATCCCAGCCCGGCACGTAGGGAGCATGGTAGCCCGTCATCGATTTGTAGCGGACGATAAAATCCTTGAGTACTTTATTCAGGGCATGGCCCATATGGATGTCCCCGTTGGCATACGGAGGGCCATCGTGGAGCACAAACAGCGGCCGGTCCTGGGTGCGTGCTTGTACCCGTTCATAAATGCCCTGCTCGTTCCATGTTTTCTGGCGCTCCGGTTCTTTATTCGGCAGATTGCCGCGCATGGGAAATTTGGTTTTTGGCATTAGCAGTGATTCTTTATAACTCATTTCCGTTTCCTCCTTTATTACATTAAAAAGAGCCATCCTGAGCCCCCGTGCATAGGGACGAGAATGACTCGCGGTACCACCCTGATGAGCGCAGGAAGCCATACAGCTCCCTGCTCGTCTCTTCATTGGCAATAACGGCTTTTCAAAAGCCGCCTTAACTTACTTTTTTGTTCAGTTAAGGAACTCCGGGGTGATAACAAAAATGCCCTGGTTCTGCGCTTTCACCAACCGCAGATCGCTGAGACCGGTACATTACTGCCTGCTCCCCTTCAACGTTTGTCGAATATGATAATGCAAAAGTATAATCTAGTTGCCGGTGTTAGTCAAGCCGTTCGCCGTCGCCTGCATAAACTTCTGCCTCTGCGGCTTCTTCTTCAGAAAGATTCAGCCATTCATCCGAATGAAGCATCTCCATCTGTGCTTCCAGAAGCATTTTAAACTTGGTCTGGTAAACAGAAGCCTGTTTTTTCAGCTCTTCAATTTCAAGCTCAATGCGGCGGGATTTGTTCAATGCTTCGTTGACGATCCGGTCCGCATTTTTTTCTGCTTCCTTCACCGTCAGTTCACCTTCTTTACGGGCGTTTTTCCGCACTTCTTCTGCTGATTCCTGGGCTACATATATTGATTTGTTCAGAGTTTCTTCGATATTGGAGAAGTGATTAATCCGGTCCTCCAGCTCTTTCGTACGTTCGTACATCTCATCACGTTCGCGGATGACATCTTCAAAATCCTTAATCAACTGTTTTAAAAAGTCATTCACTTCATCTTCATCGTATCCCCGGAAACCTCTTGTGAATTCCTTATTATGAATATCCAGTGGTGTTAAAGGCAAAATCGTTCACCCTTTCTCCTATTCAAGTATGTATAAAGGCCCGAGAGCCTGCTGCCTTTTTCTACATTCGCGGCAAAAAAGGCAGTTCCTTCTTTTAAAACAAAAAAGATTATTTTTTTCTTTTCTGTTCCTTAACCCCGTATACTATCCGCTGCTTATCTTTTTTGGTGCGTCCCAGCACCTCCATCAATTTGGAGCGGCCAAGCCCTCGTACCGAAACATAGTCCCCGGGGTGCAGGACGTAAGAGGATTGTTCAACCTTCTTCCAGTTCACGCGCACTTTCGCTTTTTCGATGAACGGCAGCGTTTTGCTTCTTGAAAGCCGGTACGCTTCTGCCATAAACGTATCAAGCCGAAGCGAAGAGACCGTCGTTTCGCGTTCCACCCACTCTTCTTCTATTGGAAGCATAGCGGAAAACGGCTTTTCCACCGGCGTCACGGAGACATTGGCAATTTTCGGGAGGTTCAGCTCGATATAGCTGCGGACTTCAGCAGCTGCCACGAATTGAAAGCGCCCCTCCCCTTCCAGGATATCACCGAACTTTTCCCGTTTTAATCCAATGCCCATCAGTGCCCCGAGCACATCTTTATGCTCAAGGGAAGCGAATTTCTGCGGATAAGAGATCTCAAACAATATCAGCTGAAAATCCTCCTGCTCCGGCTGTTCATAAAACGGATAAATTAACGCCCGTTTTCGCTCAGCATCATCGCTCCCCCCGGCAAACGCATAGTAGACGGTCTCGTCTTTGCCGATAACTGAAGCTAAAATATCCCGCTCCCGCGGATCGAGAAAATCGGTCAGCCGTCTTTCAAAGCTGGTTTCGACTGCTTCTTTCCAGTCCGCTGCCTGTTCCACCCAGGCCCTTTCTTCTGGACGGAAGTGTTCGAGCATATTCATGTTTTATTCACCTCAATTAAAACAACGCACCGGCATTAA
The DNA here is from genome assembly GCF_900166605.1 of Marinococcus halophilus. Lineage (NCBI taxonomy): Bacteria > Bacillati > Bacillota > Bacilli > Caryophanales > Bacillaceae > Marinococcus > Marinococcus halophilus. The sequence goes on along the minus strand of NZ_FVZD01000006.1, from coordinate 1,122,139 downwards.
AAAACAGCGCCCGTATGCCTGATTCTGCAAAAAAGAGTACAATGATGGCCACAATTGGTGAAATATCAAGCGGGCCGAGCGGTGGAATAAATCGGCGGAACGGCTCCAAATATGGTTCGCAAATCGAGCCGATAAACTGGCCGATCGTAGATTCTCTCGCATTTGGGAACCAGGACATGAAAATATAAACAATTAAAACAATACGGTAAATACTGATTAAACTGATCAACAAAGAACCTATAAGCTGCATAATCCCTCCCCTTTCTTTTTAATAGTGCTCATCCCTTTCTGAAATGATTTCTGTAATAGCGCCCGAAATATCTACATTTTCCGGCGCACAGAAAAAGATCTGGCTGCCAACCTTCTGAATATCCCCGCCGATAGCATAAACAGTACCGCTTAGAAAATCAACGATGCGCCGGCCCTGATCCTTTGGCACCCGCTGCAGATTGATGATCACTGCTTTCCGGCTGCACAGGTGATCGGCAATATCCTGTACTTCCTCATAGCTGCGCGGCTCCAAGAGCATCACCTTCGAGGACTTCTGCACACTCTGCAGGCTCACCACGTTGCTTGGCGCCGCCCCCTGCTTGTTTTCATGCTGGGCATATTGCTCTTCTTCAGAAAGAGGAACTTCCTGTTCGACAACATCGTCGTCCATTTCAAAAAAACGCCGGAACTTCGAACGCAAACTCATCTTCTCCTCTCCTTTTTACACAGAGATACCGGCTGCTTTGTTACTTAACGCCGGAGTCTTTTATTCACCTACAAGCGAAGTGCCGAGCCGGATATGAGTAGCGCCTTCTTCAACAGCTACCATATAATCGTTGGACATTCCCATAGACAAATAACTGCAAGGCGCATGAGCCCAGCTTTTTTCCTGAATGTGTCCGCGCAACTCATTCATCTGCCGGAAAACCGGCCGGGTTCGTTCAGCATCCTCTTCAAATGGGGCGAGCGTCATTAATCCTACGATTCGGAGCCGGGGCAGTTTCATCAGCGATTCAATGAACGGTTCCACCTTTTCCGGGGAAAGCCCTGCTTTGCTTTCTTCTCCCGAAACATTCACCTGCACGAAGCATTCGGTAACTGTTTCTTCGGACCGTTTGTTGATTTCTTCTGCCAGGCTCCAGCGGTCGAGTGAATGAATGTATGCACATTTACCGATAATTTTTTTTGCTTTTTTTGATTGGAGGGTACCGATAAAATGAATGTCCGCCCGGCCGGAAACAGCTTCGTATTTTTCAAGTGCTCCTTCCACACGGTTTTCCCCTAAATTGGTTATTCCGGCGTTCACTGCCTCTATCGCGCGCTCCGGGGAGACATACTTTGTAACAGCAATGCATGTTACCTCCCCCGGGTCCCGGCCGGAGGCTTCGCAGGCACGGCCGATATTACGTTTTATCGCTTTCCAGTTGGATTCCACAGTGTTCAAGTGCAGCATCCTCCCTGCCTATATAATATAGATATAACTCATCATTCGTCCAGTTTTCCCGTTTTCACGGCGATGGGAGAAAAACAGCTCTTCCTCAGCGTAAGTACAGTAACGGCTAACAACAATACGTTCGGGAGCTATTCCTGCACGTTCAAGCAGAAGCCTGTTAGCAGTCTTTAGGTCAAGCTCATACCGGCCGTTTGCCTTTTGAATCCACGGCTTATGGTATAAAAAAACTTCTTTATCCTGAAAAGATTGGATGACTGCTTCATTTACCTCATAGTTGGCTCCGGATATCGACGGCCCAATGGCAGCATACATCTGCTCCACCGGGACTCCCTTCTCTATAAAAGCACGTACCATTTCTCCGCCGATGTCCGCTGCAGTTCCTTTCCACCCGGCGTGGGCCAGCCCGGCCACTGCAGAGCTCTCTGTATAAAAGAACAGAGGTACACAATCAGCATAAAAGCTCACAAGCGTAACGTCCTTCGATTGCGTAATTAGGCCGTCAGCTTCCGCCACAGCGGTCTCTCTTTGCTCACTGCCTTTGCCTGCATCGCTTTGGCCCACTTCCACAATCCGGCTGCCGTGGACCTGCTCCTCGGCAATCCACGTAGATAACGGGCGGTTAATATGCCTGGCAGTGATCATGCGATTATTTATAGTGGTATTATTGTCTTCCCCTACATGGAAAGCCGTATTCCGACTTTCATAAGGCGGCTTTCCTATGCCATCTGTTCTGGTGGTAAAACCGGCGGCCACTGCTGGACTTTTCGTTTCCAGCTGAAGAATGCCGTTTGTTAAAAGATGAAACGGCTCGTGCTTCATGCCATCATGCCCTTTCTGCTTATTGATCGGTTTGCACAAAACTCATCGCTTTATTATCCGTGTGCTCCAGCGAAGAAAAGCGGGCCGTGTCCGGCCCGCTTTTTTCTTCTATCGCCTGCCCCGCTTTAGCGGCGGCGCCGGTTGCGCAGAAATGTTGGAATATCGAGTCCTTCGTCTTCCTCCTGTCCCTCTCTGGACGATTCGTTTTCAGAAACAGGCTCTTCCTTCCATTCCTGTTGAGGCGCAGGCTGCTGTGGCTGCTGCGGAGCCTGTTGTCTTGACGGCTGCTGCCGGGAAACAGTCTGTCGGCCGCCGCCGCGTGTTCCCTGCGCGCTCCGCTGATCTTCACTATCCTGAAAGCCGGTCGCAATAACAGTAACGACGATCTCATCTTTCAGGTTTTCGTTAATCACTGAGCCGAAGATCATATTAACATCTGTATCCGAAGCTTCAGATACAATCTCAGCAGCTTCGTGCACTTCAAACAGACTCAGGTTGGAGCCGCCGGTGATGTTCATCAGGACGCCCTGGGCGCCTTCCACAGATGTTTCAAGCAGCGGGCTTGAAATGGCTTTCTTTGCTGCTTCCACGGCCCGGTTCTCTCCAGTGGAAATACCAATTCCCATCAGCGCAGAACCTTTTTCACTCATGATGGTTTTTACGTCAGCGAAATCCAGGTTGATAAGACCCGGCACCGCGATCAGGTCACTAATGCCCTGTACACCCTGGCGGAGAACGTTGTCCGCTTCACGGAACGCCTCAAGCATTGGTGTGCTTTTATCTACGATTTCAAGCAGACGGTCGTTTGGAATTACAATCAACGTGTCCACTTTCTCTTTCAGGGAAGAAATGCCATTGGAGGACTGCACTGCACGCTTCTTGCCTTCAAACGTAAACGGGCGTGTAACGACACCTACTGTCAAAGCCCCGATTTCTTTAGCTACTTCAGCAATCACCGGAGCCGCACCAGTACCTGTGCCTCCGCCCATGCCAGCTGTGATAAATACCATATCGGCACCAGTCAGCGCTTCCTCGAGCTGTTCTTTACTTTCTTCCGCAGCCTTTTTCCCGATCTCCGGGTTCGCGCCGGCGCCAAGGCCTCTAGTCAATTTCCCGCCTAGTTGAAGCTTTGTTTCTGCCTCTGATAATTTTAACGCCTGGGCGTCTGTGTTTACAGCAATAAATTCGACTCCCTGTAAACCGTTCTCGATCATACGATTCACAGCGTTCGAACCGCCCCCGCCGACACCGATGACTTTAATCTGGGCTAGCTGGTCCATATCCATTTCAAATTCCAACATATGTGGTCCTCCTATATAGTCGTTTTATCCATCGTTACTTAATTATTCAAAGAAAGATTTAAATACGCTTCGCATCCGCTCTTTAAACCCAGGCTCTTCCGGATCTTTTTCCTTTGTCCGGTTTTGCTGGCGCGTGCTTGAACCATTGCGGTAATTAGAGTCTCCTGCTGAAGCCGGACGGTCTGATTCAGCGTATTTCTCAGAGCGTCCTGCGGCTACAACGGACTCCTCCCCACTATGAACCTTCATGCTTTTATATGCAAATTCAATCAAGCCAATGCTTGCGGTGTACGTTGGCTCACGGACACCGATGTAGTCCGGCATGGCAAGACGGACATGCTGTTTCCAAATGTCCTGGGCAAGCTCAAGCGTTCCCGGCATCATGACTGCCCCTCCGGTTAACACGTAACCGCCGGGCAGATCATGATAACCCATGCGGGAGATCTCCTGCTGTACTAATGTAAGAATTTCTTCCATTCTTGGCTCGATTATCTCTGCGAGTTCGAGCTGCGTGAATTTTTTCTGGTCGTTGTTGCCAAGCGTCTGAATCGAAAATGACAAATCATCCGAAGCGTCATCGATAAAGGCGTGGCCATGCTCAAGCTTCAAGCGCTCCGCTTCTTCTGCAGTCGTTCTGATGCCTACAGAAATATCGTTGGAGATATGGCTGCCGCCGATCGGAAGAAAGGACATTGTCTGGAGCTGCCCTTCCTGAAACACAGAAACCGTGGTTGAGCCGCCGCCAATATCAATTAATGCAACGCCAAGAGAACGCTCGTCCTTTGATACGGCTACACTCCCTGAAGCCAACGGCTGCAATACAATATCTGCGATTTCCAGTCCTGCTCGCTCCACACAGCGTAGTAGGTTATGTAAAGCGGTTTTAGCTCCTGTAATAATAGTCCCTTCCATTTCCAGACGGGTGCCGAGCATGCCACGCGGGTCTTTAATTCCGTCCATTCCGTCTACAATAAACTGGGCTGGAATGATATCAATAATTTCTCTGTCAGGCGGTATACTCATTACATGCGCTGCGTCAATGACCCTTTCTACATCCTCATCCTGAATCTCGCGGTCTGTGCTTGATACAGCCACGATTCCATTACATGCCCGCATTTCCACTTGATTGCCGTTAATTCCTACAATGACTTGCTTTACTTCCAGATCAACCATTCGTTCAGCCTGGTCTACAGCCTCTTTAATCGCTTTAACCGTTTCATCGATATCGACGATCGCGCCTTTTCTCATACCGATAGACGGCGCCCGGCCGACTCCAATAATTTTCAAGGCGCCACCGCTCATATCTCCGATAATCGCTCGGACAGACGATGTGCCGACATCAAGACTGACATACAAATTTTCACTGTTCAAGGTTGGGCACCCCCTTATAGATCTATTTTCGCTTCAACGTTATAGCTATTACATCTTTTATAATTCCATACGCAACAGAATGTTTCCGGTTGCGCTTCCATTAATAATATATGGCAGTATTTTTGGGTGAGTTAAGAGAAATACGCCTTCTTTTCAGTCTACAACAACTATCTTCAATGGAAAAGGCAATTTTCAAACAATATTCATTCTTTTATCGTTCAGCTTCATTACCACTATTGTTTTCTTCTGATTCAGAAGAACTTCCTTCTGCTCCCTCAGGAGTATTGTTTCCTTCGATAAAACTCTCCTCAGGAACTTCCTGTGTCCCTTCATTTCCTTGCACAGATCCTTCTTCCGATTCTGTTGCTTTAAAGTACGGCGCTCTCATCATGTAAAGCACTCCATCCTGGCCGGCCTCAATGTTTCTTGCAATAGATGGATACGATCCCATGTATTCTGCAAAATCTGATACAGAGCTGCGTACCTCCAGACCATCATTCATATAAAGAGTGATATTGTCTTCATTACTTTCAGAAGGCTCGAAATACACTTCTGAAATCCGGTTGGTTACCCCCTCGCCAAGTTTACCAAGCTCTTCAGCAAATGCTCCGAGTCTGTCTTCATTATTAAAATTCTGCAAAAGCGGCGCATCGGCGGGAAGCTCCTTGTTTACCTTTTCTGTCAGCGTATGGCCGTTTTCAAGCACTGGGGCGTAAGCTCCTTCTGCCTGGGTATAGGCAACTTTTTCATACTCAGTAACTTCAATATTTACGGTCGCTGGCCAAGATCTTGACACTTCTGCTTCTTCGACTTCCGGCAGTTGTTCTACATTATTTTTAATCACGTTTCTGTCCATTTCCCAAATATTCGTACCGACCTGGACCCCGCTCTCTTCTTTAATAGCCTGCTTCTCTGTAAAATGGGATCCACTCGTTTCAATACTACGGATATGACTTAACGGAGATTGAAAATAGATAACCAGCCCAATCAGAATAAAAAACACAGCCAGATAGATGAACAGCCGCCGTCGAGATTTTTGCCGGCGCTGCTCTTTTAAACTGGGATGGTGTTCTTCGAGCGAGACCAGCTTGCCATCATTTGGCTTCCTCACACCGCAGTCCTCCTCTATTCCCTCGCGTATCAGCTATCGGCTGATCTTCTTTTTACGATTTCCACTTCGGTCTCGAGGTCAATGCCGTAAGCATCTTTAACGGAGGAACGGGCTTTTTCAATTAAAGCAAGCACATCAGATGCTTTGGCGTTCCCTATGTTGACAATAAAGTTCGCATGCAGCTCTGATATCTGCGCCCCGCCGATCACGTGCCCTTTTAGCCCAATGTTTTCAATAAGCTCCCCGGCATGGTCCGGAAGAGGGTTTCGAAATACGCTTCCGGCGCAAGGGTGGGCCCACGGCTGCGTCTCTCTTCTGTACTCTTTGTAGTCCTGCATTTCCTTAAAAATGACATCCTTTTCGCCCTGTTCAAGCTTCAATCTGGCAGCAACACATATGCCTTTGTCCGACTGGAGCCTTGAGGTGCGGTAGGCAAATCCCATCTCCTCATTTGGTATCCATTCCATTGTGCCATCTGGAAATAAGATTAGAGCTTCCGTTAGAACCTTCGACATGTCAGAGCCATGGGCCCCAGCATTCATAAATACTGCACCGCCCACACTCCCCGGGATCCCTCCGGCAAATTCCATGCCTCCGTATCCGTCTCTGCTTAGAATTGTAGCAAGCCGTACTAAAGGATAACCCGCTTCCACAGTAACTGTACCGTTATCATTTTCCATATTGGCGAGCTTTGTGCCAAATTTCAACACTACCCCTTCAATGCCTTCATCATCCACCAGCAGGTTTGAGCCCCGACCGATAGCACGCCATGGCAGGTGTTCTTCCTGAATCCATTTCATCGCGTTCGTCAGCTCTTCTACGCTTGTCGGCTCAATCAGCCAATCTGCCGGACCTCCAATCTTCCAGGTCGTATGCTTTTCCAGTGGTTCATCTTTCATTACTTTTCCAAAGTCTTCAAAGTCCCACGCTGATTCCGCCTCTTGTCCCATGTAATCCCCTCCTGTTTTCTTATTCATTTATTTCAGGTTCCCTGGATTCATCACATTTTTGTTTTTATATACTCTCTTTTAACGAATGCATCATTTCGATCCATTCCTGAAGCCACCTTACGAAGGTGGCTTCAGGAGTGGAGCAAACCCGCACTCCTTCTCACCTGTACTTTCCGACGCATTCTATAAATGCCCGGCCGCGTTCTTCAAACGTCTGGAACTGATCCCAGCTTGCACAGGCAGGGGAAAGCAATAGCACGTCCCCACTTTCAGAGAGCTGAAAGCCTTTATCCACAGCATCTTCCAAAAATTCTGTACGGTGAATTTCAGTTACTCCTGCTTCCTGCGCAGAGGCCGCTAGTTTATCTCTCGTCTGGCCATATGCGACTATTGCTTTGATTTTTTGAAAAGAATCTATCAGGTCATCAAAGGTATTACCACGGTCGAGTCCTCCAGCGAGCAGTACTACCGGCTCTTCAAAAGCTTCAATTGCTTTTTGGGTAGAGAGCATGTTTGTAGCTTTGGAATCGTTATAAATTTTACGCCCATTCACGATTCCACTAAATTCGAGACGGTGCTCGATGCCGTGAAAATCAGATAACGCCGATTCAATAGCTTCATTGGAAGCCCCCAGTACTTTTGCTGATGCAATAGCCGCGAGCATGTTCTCTTTATTGTGCGCCCCGGGCAGAGAGGCACGGTCCAGAGCCATTACCGGCTCCGTTTTAAAATAAAACATACCGTCTTTAATGTATGCTCCGCCTTCACAAATTGAGGAAGTTGAAAAGGGTACGAGCGCCGCGCCGGAACGCTCTGCAATTCGCTTAACTTCTTTCTGGTCATAATTATAGACCGCTGCATCTTCTTTCGTCATGTTTTGAAAGAGCTTCGCTTTGGACTGCTCGTAATCATTCCGTGACCCGTGATAATCCAGGTGGGCATCAAAAATATTTAACAGTACGCCAACCTTGGGACGGAACTGCTGTATTCCTTTCAGCTGAAAGCTCGAGACCTCTGTAACCATAATCTGGTTCTTTTTGATCTGAGGAGCTACTTCACACGCCACCTTTCCAATATTACCAGCTACAGCCGCTTCCCTGTGGTCCTTTTTGAAAATGGCCTGGATTAATGAAGTGGTGGTTGTTTTCCCGTTTGAGCCTGTAATGGCTACCATTGTTCCTTCACAAAGCGCTGCCGCAAGCTCAATCTCCGTAATAATATTGAAATTTTTTTCCACGGCTTTTTCAATAAATGGGTGATGGTAAGGAATACCAGGGTTTTTAACAATGACCGAAAACGGTTCATCAAGCAAGGAAAGCGGGTGGTCTCCTGTAACCAACCGTATTCCAAGATTTTCAATCTCCTGCAGCGAGGCATCTTCTTTCACCGCTTCTTTCCCGTCATTCACTGTTACCTCTGCGCCGGAACGATGCAGTAGCTTTGCAGCTGCCAGTCCGCTTTTAGCCAGACCTACTATCAGTACTTTTTTTCCTTTATATTCTTCTAAGCGATCCATTATAAAAACACCTCTAATGCGACCCCGGACAGCCCGGCAGCAGCGCCTACTACCCAAAAAGCAGTAACGACCTGCCATTCCGACCAGCCTGATAGTTCAAAATGATGATGAACCGGGCTCATTTTAAATACTTTTTTTCCTCTTAATTTGTATGACATCACCTGGATAATAACGCTTAGTGTCTCCAAAACAAATACGAGGCCGATCACAATCAATGTCAGTTCGGTTTTTGTCAAAATTGCCACAGCAGCAATCGCTCCTCCGAGTGCCAGAGAACCAGTATCTCCCATAAAAATCTTTGCCGGGTATTTATTGAAGATTAAGAAGCCAAGCAGGCTGCCTACCACTGCAAACGAAAACAATCCGATATCCATGTACCCAAGCGAAAAAGCAACCAGGGCGTAGGCTGCAAATGCCATCGTTCCAGTACCGGCCAACAGCCCGTCCAGCCCGTCCGTCAGATTTACGGCATTAGAAGCTCCGACGAGCATGACAATAATAAGAAAGAAATAAGCCCAGCCAAATTCGAGCGACCACCCCGTACCCGGCACAGCTACGCTTGTATCAAACGTGCCGTTGTACAATACAATAAAAAAGATAAATGCAATAACAATCTGGCCAACCAGCTTCTGTATACTTGTAAGTCCCAGATTTCGCTTCATCACAATCTTAATGAAATCATCCAAAAATCCAAGGATGCCGAATCCTACAGTCACAAGTAAGAGGAGCCATATTTCCGTGGTGTATCCGACAAAAAGTGGCAGAACGATGAGAGCGGTGGCTAAAAGCCCCGCAATGATCATTACACCTCCCATCGTCGGGGTACCGCCTTTTTTCTGATGAGAGGCCGGCCCCATTTCTCTTATGCTCTGGCCAAATTTCAGCCGTTTTAAAGCGGGAATAAGCAACGGTGCCGACACCGCACATATGGTAAATGAAACTATTGTTACTATTAAAGCTGCAAAACCCATTAAGGGAGCTCCTTTCAGTATGAAACGCTATGCCTGTTTATTATTTTTTCTGACTGCTTCTTTTGCTACTTTGCGGTCATCAAATGGCAAAGTTTGATCTCCTACTATCTGGTACGTTTCATGCCCTTTGCCTGCAATGAGCACGGTGTCTCCGGCTCCTGCCAGGAATACGGCACGTTCGATCGCCTTTTCGCGGTCTTCGATTATTTCATATGTCTTCCCGGTAAATCCTGCTTCCATCTGCTCTAATATGCTAACCGGGTCTTCTGAACGCGGATTGTCTGAGGTAAGGATCACCATATCGCTGAACTTTTCCGCAACAGCTGCCATCTTCGGCCTTTTTTCTTTATCTCTGTCGCCCCCGCAGCCTATTACGGCATAAAGACGTCCTTCAGTCATCTCCCGGGCTGTTTGGACTACATTTTCAAGTCCGCCTGGAGTGTGCGCATAATCAACGACAATCGTACTTTCCTGCCCGGCTTCTACAGCTTCAAACCTGCCGCTTACCCCCGGGGCATGTTTCAGTCCATCCACGATACTTGTGACTGATACATTTTCTGCAATACAGGCAGCAATAGCTGCAAGAGCATTGTACACATTGAACTTTCCAAGCAGTGGATATTCCACTTCGGTGCTGCCCCAAGGAGTATGCAGCGTAAAGGATGTTTTGCTCCCTGTCGTGTTTATATTCTCAGCGTAAATATCATTATTTTCACTGAGACCGTACGTAAGTACTGGCACTGTGGTTACTGCTTCGAAGTAAGCGGAAGCTGCGTCGTCACCATTTAAAACTGCTGTACTCAGCTCTCCTGCAAAGCTGTTGCCTAACTGGGAAAACAAAAGGCCTTTCGCATTTCTGTAGCTTTCCATCGATCCGTGGTAATCCAGATGGTCCTGGGAAAGATTCGTAAAAACTGCTGTACGAAACTGTACGCCTCGTACGCGTCCCATCTGCAGGGCATGAGACGACACTTCCATCACACAGCTTTTCACCTCTTTGTCCCTCATACCAGCAAACAGCTGCTGCAGCTCGAGAGATTCGGGTGTCGTGTTATTTGTCTCTATGGACTCACTTCCAATTTTGGCATACATTGTGCCGATTAAACCTGTCTTTGTCTGCTCTTCGTTCAGGATGGATTCGACTAAATGACTGGTAGTCGTTTTACCATTCGTTCCAGTAATACCTATTACACGAACATCTTTTGTAGGATGATCGTAAAAATGATCCGCAGCGTAGGCCATCACTTTCTGCGTATCTTTTACGAGCCACACCGGCGCTTCAACATCCACATGCCGTTCAGCTATTACCGCTGCAGCTCCGTTATTTACTGCCTGGGAGGCAAAATCGTGGCCGTCGACTTTTGTTCCTTCAATACAAAAAAACAGACCATTTGGGGTGACTTCCCTGGAATCCATATGTAAACTTTCTATTTCTTTGTCTTCGCGTTCAAGCCGCACCATTATGCTTGGAATAATATCTGTAATATATTTCATTTCCGTGCCTCTTTTCTATCCGGAGCAAGTGTTTACCACTAATTATAGAAAAAATGTGTTTCGCCCTTCCCGGGTGTCTTTTAATGAACATGCACGCAGAGAACGAAAAAAAGTCCTCTGCGTACACCCCACTCATTCTAATGTGAACAATCAAGCATGTCATGGGACAATCGTCATTAGTTTTCTGCTGGTGCTTCACTTTCTTCTGGCTGTTCTTCCCCGGGGCTTCCCTCTGTTTCCTGTGGAGAAGCCTCTTCCGGCTGCACTTCATCGTTTTCATTTTCTTCAGCATTTTCTTCTTCTGCCGGCTGCTCTGTCTCGGCGTTCTGCAGCTCGTCCGGAGGCACCAGCTCCACTTCCATTTTTTCAGCAGCGCTTACGGCCGTCCCCGGATCAACCGATTGGGTGCTGACATAGCCCGAACCGTTTGCCGTTATATCGACCTCCAGCAGTTTTTCGAGACGCTGGATCTCCCGGAGGGACCATCCACTGACGTCCGGAATGCTTTTTTGGCCGTTCGTCAGGAAGATTACTTTTTCACCTACAATCAGGCGCTCTGTCTTTGTCGGGATCTGATTTTCGACCTGATTTCCGCTGCCGATGACTACCGGCTCGAGACCGGCTTTCTTAGCGGCTTTTTTAGCCTTTTTTACTGACTTCCCAGTGTAGTTTTCAAATTCAATGCCAGATTCTTCATACGCCTTGTTGTCTTCAACATCCGAAGGGGTAAGGTTCATGTATGAAAGGCTCTGCTGCATCACCGGATTAAAAATAGCACTCACGGCATCAGAGCCAGTTTCTGTCGGCTCCAGCTCCGGACGGTCCACAACAACATAAACAATAATTTCCGGATCGTCCACCGGGGCCATACCAATGAAGGAAAAAATGTTTTGGTTTTCTCCACTCAGATATCCTCCTCCCTCAGGGTCAGAGATCTGGGCTGTACCAGTTTTTCCTGCAACCTCGACTCCATCAATCTGATACGGAGCCCCAGTGCCATGCTCACCTTCAATAACGGTTTGCAGCTTTTCCCTTGTTTTTTTAGCCGCTTTCTTACTGATCGGCTTTCCTGCTACTTTGGGCTCGGATTCATACGTTGTTTCGTTGTTGTTCGGGTTTTCAATATGATCGATCACATAAGGCTGCATCATTTTGCCATCATTAGCGATGGCAGTGGCCCCCTGAATCATTTGAATAGGAGTGACTGTAGACGCCTGCCCAAAGGCTGTTATACCAACGTTTAATGGCGTTTCTTCCGCTAACGCCCCGTCCGCCTCATTCGGGAGATCAATCCCGGTTTCCTGGCCGAATCCGAATTTTTCCAGATAATTAAATAGGGCTCCTTCAGGCAGAATTTCAAGCGCAATTCTCATAAATGCTACGTTCGAAGAACGGCGGAGCCCTTCATTATAAGTGATTTCGCCCCAGCCTTCCCCGTTGTTATGATCCCGGATCGTTTCTCCGGACACGTTATATGTGCCGGATTCATAAGTATCTTTGCCTTCAAAGACGCCTTTATCAATCGCAGCAGCCAGCGTAAAGATTTTCATTGTCGAGCCGGGCTCAAACTGGTCGGACACAGCATAATTGGTATAATTTTCGATTTCTTCATATTCATTCGGGTTGAAGCTCGGCCGGTTGCTCATTCCGAGGATTTCACCGCTGTCTGCGTCTGCCACAACGCCCATCATTTTGTTTGGATTGTAGTTTTCTTCCACCTCTGACATCGACTGTTCAAGCACGCTTTGAATATTGCCATCCAGTGTCAGGTAAACGTCTTTGCCATCTTTAGCTGTGTTCGTCGTTGTCTCATCTTCGTCAAGAAGAGCATTCTCTTCCGATTCTGTTCTCGTGCCGTCTTTACCGGTCAATTCTTCATTTAACCCGGCTTCGAGCCCCATGTGAGCTTCTGACATATCCCGGCTCATGTAGCCAAGGACATGACTTGCAAACGTCTGGTTTGGATAATAACGCGTCGGCTCTTCACGAAAATGTATGCCTGCGAGGCCAAGCTGTTCAATTTCTTCTCTTTCAGATAACGTTAAATACTTGCTTCCTGAACCGAGTTCCACCTGATATTGGTCGCGGTTGAGCATTTCTTTCAGCTCTGCTGCTTCCATGCCGATCAATGGACCGAGTTTTTCAGCTACTTTAGCTGGATTTTTCACGTGATCATCGTAGGATTCATCGAGCACTGCATAAACCGAATAGGATGGCACCTGTTCTGCCAGCGGTTCGCCCTTCTTATCGAAAATAGTCCCCCGCTTCGCCTCGACGGTTTCAGTTGTAGTATACCTGGAGTCTGCCATACTTGCCAGGTCATTGCCCTCTACCGTTTTTCCCACTTGAATATAGACCATGCGGCCCGTGAAAATAAGGAAAAAAATAGAGATAGCAAGGACCAATAGGAGCGCCCGCACTTTCGTACTTTTCAATTTCTTCATGCTGAGAACGTTCACCACCTGAGTTTTTACATGTAACGGGGCCGCTGGTTAACTTGCAAGAAGGGAGCGGTACTGCCGTGTCCCCACGGTTTCCCCTCCCTTCTGTGTTAGTTCTGTTCTGTTCCGTTTACAACTTGAATATTTTCGTCCTTCATTTCCATGCCCAGTTCATTTTTAGCGTAATCCATGATGCGCTCCGGTGAACTAAGTTCAGCCACCTGCAGTTCAAGGTTTTGATTCACCTGCTGCTGCTCCTGGATCTGTGTAGCGGTCTGGTCGATTTGCTGATCCTGGGCGTGTATGGTGGCAAAATTCGAAACGATGAAAAAGGAGGCGATTAGAATCCCGACAATGACCGCAGTCATAATCAGTTTTTCACCTTTTGTAATACCACCGCGAACGTGGTACTGGACTTTTTTATGTACTATTTGTTTGTCTTCCTGCTGGCGTTTTATCTGCTGTGCCAAATTCTCCATTATTTTTTATCCTCCTCGCGTTTTTCGATGATTCGAAGCTTCGCGGAAGCCGCCCTTGGATTTTGCGTAAGTTCATCTTCTGATGGCAGGATCGGTTTCTTTGTGACCAGGTTGAAATCTGGTTCTGCTTCATCGGGCACGACCGGGAGTCCCTTCGGAAGCGGAGGTGGAGAACTTTTCTGTTTAAACAACTTTTTACAAATCCTGTCTTCTAACGAATGAAATGTTATGACACACAATCTTCCGCCGGGCGCTAACATGGTCAGCGCATCGTCAAGCGCTTCTTTGAACACATCAAGTTCATTATTTACAGCAATTCGCAAAGCCTGAAAAGTCCGCTTCGCCGGATGCCCGCCTTTTCTCCTGGCCGGTGCAGGTATTGCACTTTTGATGATTTCCACTAGTTCTTCGGTTGTTTCAATACGGTGCTCTTCACGCGCTTTTTCGATTTTTCTGGCAATCTGTTTTGAGAAACGCTCTTCCCCGTATTCTGAGAGAATCTGCCAGATTTCCTGAAACGATGCTTCATTGACGATGTGTGCTGCTGTACGCTCCTGCCGGTGCCTATCCATCCTCATGTCAAGCGGGGCATTATAGCGGTAGCTGAACCCTCTTTCCGGCCGGTCGAACTGCGGTGATGACACTCCAAGATCGAATAATATCCCGTTTACCTGCTCAGTATGAAGCTCGAGCAGTTCTTCTTTTAAAAACTGGAAATTGCTATGTACGATCCTGAAATTTTCTCCATAAACCCGGAGCCGCTGCTCTGCATGAGCGATCGCTTCCTCATCCTGGTCAAAGGCTATTAAAAGGCCCTCGGAAGAAAGCTGCTTCATGACTTCTTCACTGTGTCCGCCGCCGCCGAGAGTACAATCAACATACACCCCGTCCGGACGAATATTCAGCCCCCGGACTGATGCTTCTTTCAATACGGTTTCATGTTCAAATTGTGGCGGCACTTCTATTCCTCCGGCAAAAACGTGTTTGATACTGCGCTAAAAATCCAGGTCGGCCATGTTTTCTGCAATGTCTGGAAATACTTCTTCTGATTCTACATAATATTCGTCCCATTTGTGTTTATCCCATATTTCTACTCGGCTGCTTACCCCGATGATCATACATTCTTTTTTTAATTCTGCATATTGGCGGAGGGTGGTTGGAATCATCGAACGCCCCTGTTTATCAAGTTCGCATTCTGACGCTCCTGAAAAGAAAAAACGGGTGAATGCCCTTGCATCTTTTTTTGTGAAAGGCAAAGCTTTTAATTTAGTTTCAATGCGTTCCCATTCGTCATATGGATAAACAAACAAGCATCCATCCAGACCACGGGTAACGACGAAAGAATCTCCCAACTTCTCCCGAAAACGGGAGGGTATAATAATTCTTCCTTTATCGTCCATATTATGTTGATATTCTCCCATAAACATATGGACCCAACCTTTCACCACTCCTTACATTTAAGTTACCACATTCCCCCACTTTGTACCACTTTTTCCGGAAAATTTTTTAACAAAAAAAAACTCCCCGATATTTCGGGAAGCTTTCAGCCGGATAACGTATAAATTAGTGTGCAGATGCTACAGTAATATAATATTCTGCCGGCCGCTTTTCCATTCTGTTTCGGCAGCCGTCTGCGCCGGAAGAAAGGCGCCGAATTCGTTTAACATAAATAAAATATTAACCTGCCTTTCCGCCGGTTCCCGGCGAGGATACAGGCGGCCGATAATTAACTCCAGCCGCCGGACATGTATCTGCACTCTCCGCTCCTGCTCTGCATCCAGCCGTTCTCCAAGGTAACAGGTTTCTTTTTCAATCCGTCTCCAGTTTTCTTTCGCAAAACTTTCCTGTGAAGGAAACTGGCGAATCCATTCTTTAGCAAGAGCTGCATGAGCTTCTTTCATTTCTTCCAACGCCTGGAGGGCTTTTGCTTTCCCGTCCACTTCCAGGGCAGCGCGGCGCACCTCCTGGAGTTTTTGTTCGAGTAAAGGTAAATCCAGCAGCATTCTATAGGGAACATTCTCTTTTTCAGCGGCCTGCTGTACCTGACGGGTGACATAATGCACTTCCATACGCTTTTGCACCACCGGCATCCGCATGCCGAGTAATTCAAACAATGGCTTTAAAAGAGACCAATACTGCATTTCCCCTGGCCCTGCCACAAAGTGCAGAACCGGGAGCATCTGCTCCTGCATCAGCGGCCGGGTAATTACGTCAGTGCTGAAACGGGTGGGTTGGCGCACTGCTTCTTCTAGTAATTTCTCCGTCCCCACAGTTTTTCCCGATCTCCGGCTCCTCCAGGCTCCATCTTTATATTCAAGCAGATGTCTCACGTAATTTATATGATAGAATAGATGCCCGCTGTCAAAATTGATGCCCGCGACCTCGTCGTATCCCGCTGCCTTTCTTTCAGCTGTGCCCTGATAAACAGCCGCATTTATTTTATCTGGATCGGAAAGCAAAGTTTTAAAAAGCGGCTTTCCCAGTTCTCTCCATTCCGGCTGCTGCGGATCCATCATGATAAGTTTTGTATCCTTAAACAGCCAGCGCATCATCTCTGCAAAAAACTGGGACCACGACCTTGAACGATTCAAAAGCACATACACTTCATCTCGTAATTCTTTCGTAAATGGACTTTCGCGGAGCTTTGAAAAAGCTTCTTCCACGAACGCTTCCACTTCCGCTGCTTCAAACGGCTGCTCTGACACAGGCACATTCGGCAGAAAGTTTCCTTCGAACCTCGTTTTATCTAAATGCCCTTCAGCCGGGAAATTGACGTGGTTTACTTCCTCCCAGTCATGATCTTCCCCTGCAATCCAAAACAATGGAAGGACCGGACGCCCAAGCCGCTTCTCCTCCTGATCTGCAAGCTTTAGCACTGATAATGCCTTGGAAATTACCAGCGAGGGGCCGGTGAGCATGCCAGCCTGCTGGCCGCCCGCTACCACCACGGCCTCGTCATTGTCCATTTTTTCAAGAGCCTTGACCGCTTTATCCCCATAATACAGCCCGCCATTATACTTCTGCAGAAGCTGCTTTAAGTACCTGCGCTCAAAGGACCGGCCGTCTAAATAACGAAGCCGGTCCTCTACCCCCTGATTTTCCCCAGTGTAATGAAAGAGCTTCCTGGCACCGGGCCTGCCCGCTTGATAGTCATGTAAAAAATAATCGGTTTCTATTGGTTGTTCGTACAGAACTTTCATGTCAAACTACCTTCCTTCACGCCTTGCTCCGTTCTATGCCATAATCTGCAGATAGGCCCAATATCCGGCTAAGAGGATGTATCCTGCCGCAAATATAAAAAAGCTGCATCTCCATATGCCTTTCAGCACCCGAAAAAACTCCAGCTCCTCGCGGGAATGATAATGAATAATGGAAATCACGACAGCGCTGGCCAGAATCACTAAATAAATGACCCACAGGTAGGATTCGTTCCACAGGTCACTTGACCATCTATGGACCGAAGCGATGAACAACAGCGTAGTTGAGTCGCAGGCGGCCCTGAAGGCATATGCTTTTCTTTTCGTTAATTTTGCCGTGACCAGATAGGCTATGTACCAAAAAACCAGCGGCAGCGCCAAGCCTGCTTCCATTAACCATCCATATATCTGCTGTAGCATATTTGTCACTTTCCCTCATCCAGTTTGCTCTCATTTTCTTAACTCTATCACATTAAACCACAATACTATTAATGAATTATAGATGTCTCAAGCATTTTAGCATATCTCTTCTCTCCGGACTAGTAGCACCGCACGATCCAAACGGACGACTTTTCACTTTTCGACTTTAAGCGTTTTCGTGTATAATGAAGTTGGAAGTTATTAGTGAAGGAGGCCAATCGCATGAGTGGAATTGAAGTTGTACCATTACTCATAAACTACAAGACATTAGAAGAATTTCAAAACTTCAAAGAAGTTGGCGCTCAAGAGCTTTCTATGCAGGAAGAGCTCGAGGAAAACATCATGGAAAACGACATCCGTTCTCCATTTTACGGCATCTATTTTGGAGGCCGGCTGGTCGCACGTATGTGCTTATATACAATTACCGGCAAATATGACCGCTTTTTTGATCCTCCCCAGGACTACCTTGAACTCTGGAAGCTTGAAGTACTCGAGCCATACCAGGGACGTGGTTTTGGCGAAGAGCTTGTCAATTACGCAAAGAGCTTTGAGCTGCCGGTTAAAACAAACGCACGGCAGCGTTCAGATGATTTCTGGCTGAAAATGGGCTTTGAGCCCGCAGAATATAACCCGGTCAGGGACCGTGGCGAAAATCCATATGTCTGGTATCCAAAAGGGGTACAGCCGCAGAAAGCAGAGGAGCTAACTGCAGAACCACCGCTTTCTGACACTGAATCATAAGCAATGCCTTTCCGATATCATAAAAAAACAGGGCGCCGAAAACGGCACCCTGTTTTTTATTTTTCTACAACTGTTTCGCCTTTGTAAGAACCGCAGTTTCTGCACACACGGTGAGATAGTTTCTGCTCTCCGCATTGTTCACATTCTACCATACCTGGTACTGCTACTTTTTGATGAGCTCTGCGCATACGTTTACGGGTCTTAGAAGTACGTCTAAAAGGTACTGCCATGATTCCCACCTCCTTATAAGATAAAGATTATTTCAACCAGTGAATGATTTTGGATCAGCTGGAGCCTTTATCGAAATACTTCGATAAATCAGCCATTCTCGGATCAACTTTAGGAGCTTCCTGCTCCCGTTCCTTTATTAATTCATCCTCCGAGATTACCCGCCAGTCGTCTCCACTTTGAGGAGCAAGCGGCTCACCGTCCCCTTCTTTGGCGAAAACTCTGAAGGGCATTTCAAGGAAAATGTTTTCTTTAATATATGGGAGAAGATCGACAAAACCATCTTCTGGCTCGTGTTCATTAATGTTTTCTTCGTCCGCCGGCATACCGTCCAGCCGAAATGCTTCAAACATTTCCACATCAAACGGATGGTGGACATCCGCGAGCGTCCGTGCACATGGTAGTATCATTGTTCCTTTTAACCGCAGGCTTACATGGAAGGTTTCTTCAACGATCGATCCTTCGCCCTGAACCTGCACGGCACTGATATCCCTTAATTCTTTGTCACGCTCAATCATTTCTGATACATCTGCGCTGCCTTCAATGTTAAACGATTGTTCGTGCTTCTTTGAAAGTAACTGCTGGATACCCCATTTCATTGGATCCACCTCCAGACAACAAGAGTAATTATATCCATCGAAACGACCTTTGTCAATATTTTTTCTTTACAGTAAACCCTTTTGAACTCTCGAAAAACATCGTATCATGAATAAAGAAAAGAGAAAAGCGATATTTACCGAAAATACCCTAGTTGAAAGGCGGTCCTATCATGAATGTCTTAGGAATGGTTGTCGAATACAATCCTTTCCATAACGGCCACCTCTACCATCTCGAACAGGCCGGCACCCAAAGTAACGCGGATGTAGTCGTATGTATAATGAGCGGCCCTTTTCTCCAGCGGGGTGAACCAGCTCTCGTTCCTAAAAGAGAGCGGGCGGAAATGGCGCTCTCGAGCGGCGCCGACCTTGTTATTGAGCTTCCGTACATGTTCGCCTGCCAGCACGCCGACATATTTGCTGCGGGGGCTGTTTCCATCTGTAGAGAGCTTGGCATTACTCATTTGAACTTCGGGAGTGAACATGGAAAAGCTGCCCCATTTGTACAGCTTGTTGATTTCCTGCACACCCACAGGGGCCGTTTTGATGAGCGCGTCCGCTTTCATATTCAGGGAGGCTGCAGCTACGCCAAAGCAAACGAACTGGCATATAGAGACTTGGAGGCTCCGGGCTCGCTGCCGGACTTGAGCCAGCCAAACAATATCCTCGGCTTTCATTACACAAACGCTGCCGCCCGGATGTATCCCTCGCTTCACATAGGCACCATCAAACGTAAAAACGCTTCTTATCACGATATTTCTCCGCGGGATCCGTCTATCGCGAGCGCCACCAGTCTCCGGCACATGCTTGAAAGAAACGAAGATATCAGCGCTTATATCCCTGAGGCGTCCAGGCGTATTCTAGCCGGCCTTCCAGCCCTGCGCTATTGGGAGGATTACTTTTCAGTTCTACAGGCAAAAATGCTGACCATGCCCACCGCCGACCTTGCCTCTCTCTATGATATGTCCGAAGGCCTCCATCACCGCATGCAGCGCCTGATGAAAGAAGCAACCGGCTTCGGGCAGTGGCTGCAGCTGGTTAAAACGAAGCGCTATACTTTAACACGGCTGCAGCGCACCGCAGTACATCTATTGACCGGCCTTACAAAAGAGGAAGCTCACGCAGCCTCTGATGGCCAGCACGTTGATCACCTGAGGGTGCTCGGCATGAATGCACGGGGGAGAACTTATCTAAATAAAGCTAAAAAGAATATTTCTATCCCTCTTTACACAAAAATGACTAATAAAAAAACGCCGCAGCTGGCTGTGGGCGAAAGAGCTGATACTGCTTATGCGCTTTTGCTTCCACCTTCTGAAAGACAGAAAGAATGGCGGAGAGATTATGACCTTCCGCCCCTTCTGCTTTTTTAAGAATTGCTTTCAGCTTTTTTTTAAATCGTTTTTCAGATACTCCACTGCTTCCTCCAGCGTTGCCACTGGCACCACTTTCATATCACTGTTGATGCTTCGTGCCGTCTGCCTGGCAATTTCATAATTGGACGGAGAAGCCATGCCGGCATCCGGGGCAAAAAAGACATCTATGTCCTTTTTATCCGCTGCGACGATTTTTTTATCTATTCCGCCAATTGGGCCAACTTCACCCTGTTCATCAATGGTCCCGGTGCCGGCTATTTTTTTTCCGCCTGTAATATCTTCTTCTGTAAGCTGATTGTATACTTCAAGGGCAAACATCAAGCCGGCGGAGGGCCCACCTATGGAGCCTGCATCAATTGTGGCCTCTGGGTTAAGAGAAACGGACCTTTCTGTATAAGGATACAATATTCCAAGACCCGAGCTTTCTTCCTCCCCTGTCGAGGCCGGAAATGATTCCACAGCTATCTCTGCTTCCATCTGCTCTTTATTTCGCTGGAAGGCTATAGTTGCTTTCTCGCCGGTCTCTATGCCCTCAATCGCGTTGTTTAATTCCTCAAGTGTCTGAACCTCTCTGCCATTGACCGCCTGGATCAAGTCTCCTTCCTCGAGCTTTTCTGCCGCATCCATTCCATCAATAAAATCACTGGCCCTTACTCCGCGGTATTTTACATTCACTGTCTTTCCAGCCGCTTCATACGCTGCTATTTCTGCAGACTCCTGGGAGCTCTCCATCACCTGGCGCTGGCGTTCAAAAAATTCTTCCTCACTTTCATCTCCGAATTGGTAGGAATCCTTTGGGGAAAGCTCCCGGTAAGGAGAAAATACCGACCATAAAGCGAGCGCCGGGGTAGCTCCCTGCTGGTAAACAGTCGTTAAATACATCTCACCGGACTCCCCGGCTCCCTCCTCCACCTCTACAACGGAGGACAAGCTGGCCGCTGAGCCCGGCTGTATATAATAATACGGGAGAGGCGCCTGCGTTAATATAAGCACAACAGCTGCTATGACAGCCGCAGTAATAATCCGCCGCATTTTCCTGTTTCGGTTGTGATACATGGTCTTCATCCTTTATTAAACGATTATTCTTCATCATACGAAGGATGGCTGGAAATTTGCAACGAATCGCACTTCTACCCCCGGCTCTTTTTCTCAAACTGTTTCCGAAGTGCCTCCTCCACATGCGCAGGCACGAGGCCGGAAACGTCCGCTCCGTATTCCGCTACTTCTTTTACAATACTCGAGCTTAAATAAGAATACTGGTGATTTGTCATCATAAAAAAAGTCTCTACTCCGGGTTCAAGCTTTCTGTTAATTGAAGCCGCCTGCATTTCATACTCAAAATCAGACACAGCCCGGAGGCCTCTTACAATCGTATCGGCTTTCACTTCTTTTACATAGTCCACTAAGAGCCCGTGAAAAGCATCCACTTCCACGCCTGGCATGTGTTTGACCGATTCTTCAATTAATTTTACCCGTTGATCAATAGAGAAGAACGGCTCTTTTTTCCGGTTATGCAGCACCGCCACCACCACATGATCGAATACATTGTGTGCCCGTTCGATTATATCCAGATGGCCATTGGTAACCGGATCAAAGCTTCCTGGATAAATTGCCTTACTCGCCATTTTCAGGACCTCCCGTCAGCTGCAATATTGTAAGCGTTGTGTCACCATAATTTTTTTCTGCGAAAACCGACAGTCGTTCGTCAAACGCTGCCGCTTTTGCTGCGGCGTGTTCCCATATCAGCATGCCGTTTTCCTTTAACATCGAGCAGTTCAACAGCTTTCCTACTAGCTGTTCTGCTTTTTCTTCTGCGTAAGGAGGATCGAAGAACACTAAATCGAAACTACGCCCCCGGCTTTCCAAACGATCGATTGCCTTAGAAGCTTCTGAACGATAAACTTCCGCCCGCTCGCCAAGGTTCAAAGCATCAATATTGCTCCGGACTGTCTTGACGGCGGTTTGAGCTTTGTCGACAAAAACAGCCGAGCTGCAGCCTCTGCTCAGCGCTTCAATTCCGAGATTTCCGGTTCCTGCAAATAAATCGAGCACCGTTTCCCCATCAGAAAAAAACGGGCCAAGCTTATGAAACAACGCCTCCTTCACTTTATCAGAAGTCGGCCGGGTGCCGGTTCCAGGAACGGCTTTCAGCCGGCGCCCTTTAAAATCTCCTGCTATCACTCTCATACCTTTCGCCTCACTCTACGATTCTGTGCGCTGTGCCAGCTTTGGAAGTACTTTTGCATACATGACAAAAGCGGCAGCTCCCAGTATGGCAGCGCTAATTAAAAATAGGCCGCGCATGCCGAGAGCGGCGCTGATTAAGCCCCCGGCCGCCGGCCCGAGCATGTTTCCAAGAAACAAGAAGCTGTTGGAAAAGCCGTAGGCCCGGCTCTCCATTCCCTGCGGGGACAGCTGCCGGATTAGCGTGTTAGCTGCCGGCAGCAGTCCGCCAAGACACAAGCCGACCAAAAAACGCGCCACGATCAGCTGCCAAAGGTTGGTAACAAAAGCCTGCGGAATAGAAAGGAGCACAGCACCGATTAACGAACCGAACAGCACATACTGGGCTCCTCTTGTATCACTGAGTTTGCCAAGCTTGGGCGAAGCAAGCATATTCGCCACCCCCAGGGAAGCTACGGCCAGTCCGGCATAGAAAGCATTTTCCTCTCTGCCGCTCAGCTCCCCGACAAACACGGAAATAAGCGGGTTGACCCCGATCAGCGCAAATTGCACGAGAAAAATAACAGTGTACAGGGGGATCATCATCGGCTGTACACCTGCGATTTTTTTGAAATCATCGCTCGTTTTCGTTTTCTCCGCCTTTTCCGGCTTCTCGAAGTCTTCTTTCACTAAAAACAAAACGGCTACCGCAGCTACGGCGATACCGAGCCCGGTAATGTTAAATATGGCCCGGAAGCCAAACGCGTCTGCTAGAAGACCGCCGATCAGCGGCCCACAAATTGTTCCTGCCACCGTGCCTGACTGCAGCAATCCAAGCGCCCTGCCTGCGTATTCTTTAGGCGTATTTGTAGACACAAGCGCAATCGAAGCAGGAATAAAACCGCTAATCGTGCCATTTAGCATTCTCAGAAAAAAAAGACTCCATGGGCCGGTAGCAAATCCCATCAGTACCATTACTATGGCCATGCCGAATCCCGAACGGAGCACCATCAGCTTACGGCCCTGTCTGTCAGCAATTTTACCCCAGAGCGGGGCAAACAAAAAAGCTGTTAAAAAATTAACGCCAAAAATAACGCCTGACCAGATACTTATCTGCCCAGGATCTGTCACTCCGAGTTCCTGCAGATACAGCGGCAGGAATGGAACGATCATCGTCATGGCTGCCATCACAAAAAATTGGGCGGCCATTAATATATATAAATTTTTTCTCCATTTTACCATTAGAGAGGTCCCTTCTTTCTGCCTCCCCTATTATAAAACAGCGTTCCCAATGGGACAATAAAAGTCAATTTATTTATATCCCGATACTGTCATCCTGCGGTTGGCTTTCTTTTTCAACTTTATGGTATTCTAGCGGAATAAATGGTTTTTCCGACCGTTCCACCCTTTCTACAAAACCAAGGTTTCCCAGCTGACTTATGACCATTTCCGCATTTTCCTGATCCACATATAAAACTGCGTATTTCATTTGTTTGGAAACGTAATGCACTAACCCGTACTTTCTCAGCTGCCTCGCCTGTTTGACGGATTTAATCCAAACGGCTACCCCGATTCTCGGCTGATGCATGAAAGCACATCCTTTCGCGTGATTTTCGTTAAGTCTAGCATGCCGGAGGAAAAAAGAGCAATGCTGGCAAGGAGGAGTAACATGAGCCAACCATCTGTAATAATTATTGGCGGAGGCTTCGGCGGACTTACGGCATCTGCTCTGCTCGCCTGCCATCACTATAATGTCACTTTATTTGAAGCTTCCAACGAATGGGGAGGGTGTGCCGGAAAGTTTACGCACAAGCCTCATCTGTTTCCAGTCGGGGCTACACTCGGGCTGGGCCTGCAGCAGCCAGACGGCCTTCATTACCGCGTCTTCAACTACCTGAAGGAGCCGCTCCCAGAACATGTGGGCCTTGAGACCATTATGCAGGTACACGCTCCTTCTTTTTCTCTTCCGTTGTATTCTTCACGGGAAAAACATATCGATACTCTTTGCCGGTTGTTCCCTTCCTCGGCAGATGGCATCCGCTCGCTATACCGTTATATTTCCCGAGTCGGGGAGGAACTCCGGAAGCTGATCCATCACCTTCCGGTTCTTCCCATGCAGAAGCCCGCAGATTTCATCCGCTCGGTCCGGGCACTCAGACCCGGCATTCTCGGCGCTGTCCGCTGGCTTGCCGCCTCTACTGAAGATGTGCTGCGGCATTACCGTCTGCAGGACACCGAGGTGCACCAGTATATTGACGGGCAGCTTCTGGACAGCCTGCAGACAAGCAGCCGCCACGCTCCTGCCTTGCTTGGATTGTACGCCCTCGATTTATACCATCAGGGAGCTTCTTATGTATATGGCGGGCTGTACCGCATGGCCGAGCAGTTAAAAGAAGCAGCCGAACGCCACAGCGCCTCGATGCAGAAACGCCGCCGCATTCAGGCGGTGGAAAGAAACAGCGACGGCACCTGGACAGCTATCGATCATCGGGAACGAAGAACCACTGCCGATCATCTGGTGTTAAACATCCCAGTCCAGGCCGCGCTCCCGCTTTTTCACCCTAAAGAGCGAAACCAGTTTACCCGTCGCTGGCAGACCAAATCCGAAACGCCGATCTGGAGCACGTTTTCCATGTACGGAGTCTGCGAGCCCTCCGCTCCTCCCTCAGCGTTGTTTCATCAATTGCTTTGGGACCAGAACATTCCCGGCATTTCGAGCCATTTGTTTTATTCATTATCAGCACCGGATGACCGCACCCGGGCCCCCGAAGGTGAGCGTACGTTTACCGTTTCCACTCATACGCCGCCCGAGTTCTGGGAAGATCTTTCTTTATATGAAGAAAAAAAGTCAGCAGCCACCAGGGCGCTTGTAGAAAAAATCCAGGAAGCCGGCCTGCCTGTCCAGCCTGAGCGGGTCCTGCCCGGTGCTCCGCATGCCTGGGAGCGATACATTAAACGTCCCCGCGGCATGGTCGGCGGCTTTCCACAGACGAGAAGGGATACGTTTTTTTACCCATTATCCCATCGTTCTCCCCTTGAAAACGTATGGTTCTGCGGAGACTCTATTTTTCCGGGAGCGAGTACCATGGCCGTGACCATGAGCGGTATCCATGTGTTTGAATCAATCAGCGGGCAGTCGTTTGCCGCTCTTGAACGAAAGCAGTAGTCATTTGCGGTAAAACTGCTTTCGTCCAACTTTTTCCACCGCCGACGGCCACAGCTGATAAAGCGCACTGAGCATTCCCATCCAGCGGGGCATAAAAACTGTACGCTTTGGCTGCTCCACTAGCTGCACAAGCCTACCAGCCACTTTCTCCGGGGCCAGGGCGAGCTGCTCGACCGAACGCTTATATCTCCCGCTTGGATCGGCGCGGTCATGGAAATCGGTTTTTACCGGTCCGGTATTTAACACTGAAACCCGTATTCCGCTCTCCGCGGTTTCGAGCCGCAGCGCTTCTGCAAACCCAATTACTGCACGCTTGCTGGCCGCATAAACGGTCGCTTTTGGAGTGCCGATAATGCCCGCGGTTGAACCTGTGAATATGATATGCCCGCCGGCCTGTTTTAATTCAGGAAGCAGTGCCTGCGTGATAGCAATGTTTCCTTTTACGTTTGTATTTATCATCTGCTCCCAGTCTTTTATACTCAATTGCTCCAGCTCCCCGAATTTCCCAGTGCCGGCATTATTGATAAGGACGTCCGGTTTTCCGTGAACAGCGGTTATTTTTTTCATTTCTTCTGCTGCATCTTCAATTATTTCTACATCCATTGTCCAGGCGATAAATTCCCCGGGGTGAGCCTCCCACTCTACTGCTGCGGCTTGCAGTTTCTGCGTGTTTCTTCCTATGCCTATTACTTTCTCTCCATTTTGCACGAGCTTTTCTGCTGTTTTTCTGCCGATGCCGCTGCTTGCTCCTGTTAGTATAATTGTTTTCAATCATTCTTCCTCCCCTCTGGTGTATTAAAACTTGACAAACCACCCGGCTCTTCACATAATAGTAATCACAAATAAGCTGAATAGTGCAAAAGCTGTGAAACGGAAATAGTAGGACAAAGCACCGACAGAGAGCATAGCCATGAGCTGAAAGCTATGCCGGAATTTGTTTTGCCTGAACCTGTCCGTGAGCTTCCTTTAGGACGCAGCCCTGCGTTAATGGGCATGAGCGGAAAAGACAAAGTCTTTTCAACTAAAGGTGGTACCGCGGATAACTCTTTCGTCCTTTTACAGGCGAAAGAGTTTTTTATATGCACCCAGTACGAATAAAGACAGGTGGTTCCAATGAAAAAAGAACGGGTCGTTGTTAAAATCGGAAGCAGTTCTTTAACAAATCAGCAGGGAAGTTTAAGCAGGGAAAAGCTGAAGCAGTACGCAGATGAAATCATCCAGCTCCGCCAGGCGGGAAATGAAGTCGTGTTGATCAGCTCCGGCGCGGTCGCTGCCGGCTTTTACGATCTCGGCTACCCGTCCCGGCCGGTTACCACTGCCGGCAAACAGGCTGCGGCCGCTGTCGGCCAAAGTCAGCTGATGCAGGCATATAACGAAGAATTTAGCAGAGTAAACATTGCCTGCGGGCAGTTGCTTTTAACCCGGGAGAATTTCGCCAATCACAGCCAGTACCAAAACGCCCACTCCACGATCACCGAGCTGCTTCACCGCCAGGTACTTCCTATTATCAACGAAAACGATTCTATTGCTGTTGATGAACTTACTTTCGGGGATAATGACATGCTGTCCGCGCTTGTAGCAGGGCTTGTACATGCAGATACACTGCTGATATTAACAGACATTAACGGGATTTACGACAAGAATCCAAACGAAGACCAGGGGGCCAAAAAATATCATTTCATCCCGGCCATTACGAATGACCTGATGGACCAGGCCGGAGAAACCAGCTCTTCTGTAGGAACCGGCGGTATGCGTTCCAAATTAAAAGCAGCCGGCACCGCTCTCCGTCTGGGCACCCGGGTGTTTGTCGGCAGGCTCAGCAGCGGACACCGACTTGAAGACGTCCTTAGCGGCAAAGGGGACGGCACCTATATAGGCGTGCCCGGCGGGGACGTTTTAAACAATAAAAAACAATGGATCGGTCTCCATTCCGTTACCGCGGGCGCTGTAGTGGTCGATGACGGAGCGGCAAAAGCGCTGCTGCGTTCAGGCAAAAGCCTTCTCCCTGCCGGTATCGTCGATGTGCAGGGCCACTTTTCAGCCGGCAACGTTGTTGATGTGTTCGACCAGAAAGATAACCTGCTCGGCCGGGGACAGGTCAACATGAGTGCCGAGGAGCTCCAGGCTGTGAAAGGGAAATCCACGGCCGAGGCTGCATCCTTTACGTCAACGTCGAAATCAGAAGTCATTCACCGGGATAACTGGATTACTACCGTAAGGGAGAGATAAACATGGAACAAACACAAATCAGTACTCAAATGCGGGTGCAGGGAGAAGCAGCTAAAAAAGCAGCTAAACGTGTCGCTACTGCTTCCACCGAAGAAAAAAACAAGGCGCTTTCACTTATCGCTGACGAACTTGAAACGCGGGAAACTTTTATTCTTGAAGCAAACGCCAAGGATCTCGAAGCAGGAAGAAAAAACGGCTTGTCCTCCGCCCTGCTTGACCGGCTCACGCTCGACTCCGGGCGTATTGCAGGGATGGCTGACGGATGCCGGCAGATTGCTTCTCTTGAAGACCCTATTGGCGAAACTATTGAATCCTGGACCCGGCCGAACGGTCTGAAATTGGAAAGCGTCCGGGTGCCGCTCGGTGTCATTGGCATGATTTACGAAGCCCGGCCGAATGTAACAGCGGACGCAGCCGCCCTTGCTCTAAAAACCGGCAACGGAGTTCTTTTACGTGGCAGCTCTTCCGCTTTTCGATCGAACCAGGCAGTCATGGACGCTATTTGGGAGGCTCTGGCAAAAACCTCTCTTCCGAAAGAAGCGGTTCAGCTCGCCTCCGACACGTCAAGGGAAGCGGCCGCGACGATGTTTCAAATGAATGATTACCTGGACGTTTTGATTCCGCGCGGAGGCGCCAATCTAATAAAAACCGTGGTGGATCAGTCGACTGTGCCTGTCCTTGAAACCGGCGTCGGCAACTGCCATATTTTTATTGATGACAGCGCCGTGGCTGATAAAGCAGTTCAGATTGCCATTAATGCCAAAACGCAGCGTCCTTCTGTCTGTAACGCAGCTGAAACCCTCCTTGTGCATGAGGCATGGCTTGAGGCTCACGGAAAAGCCCTTGTCCATGCGCTGCTCGCCCACGGGGTTACTATCCGGGGAGACGCTTCAGTGCAAAAGCTGCACGGCGATGTGGAGCCTGCAGCCGACGAGGATTGGAACACTGAATATCTGGATATGATAGTCTCGATGAAAACCGTAAAGAGCACCGAAGAGGCTATCGAGCATATCAATATGTTCACGACGTATCACTCCGAAGCAATCCTTACAGAGTCCGAGGAAAATAAACGGATGTTTTTCCAACAGATCGATGCAGCGGCGCTTTATCATAACGCCTCTACCCGATTCACCGATGGGTTTGAATTTGGCTTCGGGGCCGAGATCGGCGTCAGCACTCAAAAGCTGCATGCCCGAGGACCAATGGGACTAAAAGCGATCACTTCCTACAAATATTTAATTCACGGAGATGGACAGATTAAATGATGACAAAAACTAATCTACAGCAGAAAACAATTGCTTTTATCGGCTCCGGCTCGATGGCGGAGGCTATATTTTCCGGTCTTCTGCGCCACGAGCTGGTCAAACCGGCAAACGTGCTTGGGACGGTAAAAACCTCTGCTGATAAGCAGGAGCGGCTGAAAAAGCAGTACGGTATTCAGGTAAAAACTGATAATAAAGAGGCGGTAAAGGCGGCAGACGTCGTCGTTCTGGCCGTTAAGCCGAAAGACGCCGAAGCAGTCATTCAGTCATTCGCCGAGGAGCTAACAAAAGATAAGCTAGTGATCAGCGTTCTGGCCGGCATTTCCTTAAATAATCTGGAAGCTTTCGCTGGCAAAGAGGTGCCGGTAGTGCGTTCAATGCCAAACACGTCTGCGCACGTCGGTGCTTCGACAACAGCTATATGCGCCGGCTCCTATGCTACTGACGAAGATCTCGATCTTGCGGAATCGTTGTTTCAGGTAGTCGGCAGCGTACACACAATTTCTGAAGAGGATATTGACGGCTTCACCGCGATTGCCGGCAGCGGACCTGCCTATTTTTATTATTTCCTTGAAGCTATGGAGCAGATGGCGGCTGAAGCTGGCTTCCCGCCGGAGGAAGCAAAAAATATTATCGCTCATACGATAGAAGGAGCGGCTTATCGCTACCTTGATTCCGATAAAAAACCGCACGAACTGTACCAGGAGGTACTGAGTCCAAACGGGGTGACTGAAGCGGCGTTTACCCACCTGGAAAAACACAGAGTGCAAAAGCATTTTTTAGAAGCCATGAAAGAGGCTTCCAGGCGATCCGGGTCCATCGGTGATTAAAAGCAGAAAGCAGGAGCCGGCTCCCGGTTCCTGCTTTTTTATTGAAGCAGCGATACAATTTTTTTCGCTGCATCCTTTCCGCTTAAAACGGCCCCTTCCACTTTTCCTTCACCAAATGCATCCCCGGCAAATGCAAGAGGATAAGGATCATCATAGCTTCGTGAATGATTTGGGTACATATGCACCGGCTTCGCATACCTCCATCGCTTTGGGTGGAGCTTCAGTACCTTTTCCCGGTCCAGCAGCGGCCCGGCGATGCGGCACAGCTCTTCAGCAAAAGCTTCGCCGCTGTCGTTCCAGTGCTCCCTCGACCATTCTCCTTCTGCATGCACCGTAAGTACGCAGGTTTCGGAAATGCCTTTTTGCTGATTACAGCCGATAAACTGAATTCTTGGATCCTTTGTCTGGATGCCCCCCGGAACCTGAAGAGGGCTTTCCCCTTCATATTCAATCATTACAGCCAGGCACGGGTCGTATTGAATTGAGGAAAGATTCTTTTCCCAAAGGCGCTCCCCGGGCACGTTTTGCAGCATATCAAGGGATTGCGGCACCGGGGGAGTTAAAAGTACAGCTCGCGCTTCCATTTGATTAGTTTCTGTACGAAGTATCCAGCCTTCTTTCCCGGGCACGATAGCAGTAATTTTTGTTTCTTTTTCTATCGTTTTCCCTTTCCATAAATTTTTCATCAACGGAGCCATCCCAGCGTTACCTACGTATCTCGGGTGCCCGTCTCCTTGAAAATGCTGCTCTTGTTCAAGGTTTTCCAGCTGAATAAAGCCGTTACTCCAGTTGCGTATGTATTTCGCGCCCTCCCATTCCTTTGCTATTTCACGCATAGATTGACTTCTGGCGGTGAAGAACTGGGCGCCATGGTCCGCACGCCCGTCGTTCAATCTTCTTGTTGCCATTCTGCCCCCGACTCCTCTGCTTTTTTCGACCACCATAGTGCCCAGGCCGTGCTTTTCAAGTTCCCGGTTCGCGCTCCATCCGGCGAGACCGGCACCGACAATAATGACATCTGGATTCATATAACTCCTCCTCTTAAAGCTATTTCTTTTCTTTACCTGCTATTTTTTGTACAATCAAAACGGTTCACATCTTTTTAAAGGAGTCCACCTATGAGCGAGATATCTACCTTTACCCGTTTTCGGCAGCGTTTAGCTGTCATTTTAAATCAGCCGGTTTTCACTGCCATTGTA
Source organism: Marinococcus halophilus (assembly GCF_900166605.1). Lineage (NCBI taxonomy): Bacteria > Bacillati > Bacillota > Bacilli > Caryophanales > Bacillaceae > Marinococcus > Marinococcus halophilus. The sequence goes on along the minus strand of NZ_FVZD01000006.1, from coordinate 1,090,838 downwards.
ACGACACTTATATTATTCAATGCCCTGCTCGTAGGTCTTGAAACTTCCGAAGCATTATACAACCGCTACGAAAATACGTTTTCAGTATTAAATTACGTACTTCTCTGGCTGTTTACCATTGAGGTTATCATCCGGTTTCTTGGTGTCTTTCCTTCCTACAATTTTTTCCGGTCTCCCTGGAACTGGTTTGATTTTTTCATTGTAGCGGCCGGCCATATTTTTGCCGGCTCCGCTTTCATCACCGTCCTTCGGGTGCTGCGGGTGCTCCGGGTGCTGCGCGCTATCACGGTTGTCCCTTCCCTGCGCCGGCTTGTAGATGCTCTGCTTCGTACCATTCCCTCTTTAGGAAATATTATGATTTTGATGAGCATTATTTTTTACGTTTATGCTGTAATCGGTACGATGCTTTACCGCGACACCGCCCCTGCTTATTTCGGTGATATTTTCCAGTCCCTGCTGACGTTATTTCAGGTGGTCACATTGGAGTCATGGGCAAGCGCGGTCATGCGCCCAATTGCAGAAACTAATCCATTGAGCTGGATTTATTTTGTCTCTTTCGTACTCGTTGGAACGTTCGTGGTGTTCAACTTGTTTGTAGGCGTTATTGTCAGTAACGTCGAAAAAGCTGAAGCCGAAGAAAGCGAGGACAAGCTAAAAAAACAGCTTGATCACATGGAGAGCGAACTGTATGATATTAAACAGCTTCTAAAAGAAAAGCATAAGGATTAATCGGTTTTCATATACAAAGAGGGCAGCCGCCGGCGGCTGCCCTCTTTATTATTACTGAAGTACTTCCTTCGTACTGAAAAATTCTTCATACAGACCTCGGATTGCTTCATCCACATGCTCTTCAGCAATCCCGAAACTGAGTGAAACCTCAGAAGAACCCTGGTTGATCATTTCAATATTAATGCCTTTTTCAGAAAATGCGCGAGTCGCGCGTGCAGCTACACCTACCGTTTCATGCATACCTTCACCTACGAGCATAATCATTGCATATCCTTTTTCAATATAGGCATCGTCCGCATCGAGCTCATTTATAATACGCTCAATGATCCGCTCTTCTTTCTCTTTAGACATCTGCCCTTCTTCAATAATGATAGAGGTATCATCAATTCCAGACGGCATATGCTCATACGAGACTCCTTCGTCTTCAATAATCGAAAGCAGCCGGCGACCGAACCCTACTTCTCTATTCATTAAGTATTTACGTACGTAAATTGTTTCAAATCCTTTGTCTGCTGCGATCCCGATGATTGGATTCAGGGCATATTCCCGTTCAGAAATGATCATTGTACCGCTTCCCTGCGGATTATTCGTGTTTTTCACACATACCGGAATTTTTTTACGGAAAGCCGGAATGAGGGCTTCATCATGAAAAACAGCAAAGCCTGCGTAGGAAAGCTCACGCATTTCACGGTAAGTCATTCGTTTGATTGCGCACGGGTTGTCCACCACTGTCGGATTGGCCGCAAATACTGAATCCACATCTGTGAAGTTTTCATAAAGGTCCGCCTGTACTCCCGCAGCCAGAATAGAGCCTGTAATATCAGAGCCGCCCCGGGAGAATGTAACGAGATCTCCTTCTTTTGAATAGCCGAAGAAGCCTGGAAATACTACTACTCCGTCGCGTTCTCGCAGCTTATAAATGTGGTCGTACGATTCATTCAACACCTGGGCGTTGCCCGGAGTATCACTCACAAACAGACCGGCGTCATTTGGATTAACATATTCGGCTACGGTTCCGATGCTCTGAAGATACTGTGCCACCACTTTAGCATTATTATCTTCACCACCGGCCTTCATCTGATCAATGAAGCGCCCTTCGTTATTTTTGGTGAACTGGATCCGGCTTTCAATATCGCTTTCAATGGTTGCAATAATGTCGTCTGATAAATTCAATTCGGATGTAATGCTGCGAAAGCGTTCCAATACTTTATTTTTCGCATCCTCCACCCCGGAATTCTCCAGGCAGGCTTCCGCAAGGGTGATTAATAAATCCGTCACTTTTGTGTCTTCACTGTTTCTTTTACCCGGGGCAGAAACGACTACCACTCTGCGGTCTTCGTCTGTCGCTACAATGTCTGCCACCTTTTTAATCTGCTCCGCACTCGCAAGAGAACTCCCGCCAAATTTCGCTACTTTCATTTCTTTGTCACTCCTGTCGTTATTTCCGTTCTTTTTATTAAAGTTTTATGCGTATATTGCTTTTTCTAATTATATGAGTGAATTGTTCAAAAATTTCACAATTAATAGATTATCATATGTTTCATCCGTCAACAATCAGTAATATGAGTGGTTAAAGCCCATCTGGACTGATTCTTATGAAAAAGAATCCGTGGTCCGAAGTATCCTCTTAATCCATAGTAATTACTTTCGATTGGTAAGACATAGGACGATATGTATTCTTTCCCTCCTTTTCAAGCTCTTAAGCATTAATTTTACAATTTTGCCCACGGACGATGTAAGGTAATCTAACAAATAAACATACATGTAAAAGTTATTATGGTATATTAGCTTACAAAAGAGATGAAAAGGGGAGTAAACCATGTCGTCATATAAGGATAAAAAAGTAATTACGATTGGAGTTATGAGCGAATTAACCGGACTGTCCGAAAGAAAAATTCGTTATTATGAAGAACGTAAACTGATTCACCCTGACCGTACCTCCGGCGGGACTAGAAAGTATTCCTTTTTAGATGTAGAGCGGCTCCTCGATATCGCAGAAAAAATGGAAGATGGCATGCAGACGTTTGAAATACGCCGCATGGAACAGAAGAAAATGAAAAACAAAGAACTGCGGGAAAGAATGCTTCGCGGCCAATTGAATGCAGCCTTCAATATGCGCAAGGGTTAAATCCATTTTATTCCAAAAGACAACTGTTGAGTCGATTTGGTTCAACAGTTGTCTTTGGTGTGCCTAAAAGCCTTCAAATCGTCGATAATTACGTTTTTTGGAACTTGACGAAACCTTGAAATCCTTTTATTATTCAACATGACTTTATATCCACGCCTCATACCTATTGGCCTTCTGCTCCATGAGAAATCAACGAAAGTATGTGATGACAGTGCTTCATGAATTGAAAAACACAAATATTATGGACCAGGAAATAGCTGAACTGATCATCGGCCATGAAAAAGTTGCCCATGTTCAGGCTGCCAACCCTCTGGACCATGCGCTTTTAATATTAATTAAGTCCGGCTATACCGCAGTCCCTGTTTTAGATACACATTACCGTGTTCAGGGACAAATTAGTAAAGCTCAGGTGCTCGACACCATTTTGGGCACCGAACGGATCGAAATGGACAAGCTTCATGAACATACCGTAGAATCGGTGATGTCGGAAAAGGTGCCGAAGATGAACGTAAATGATAACTTTGGGAAGGCCTTAACCCTTTCTATTAACCATCCGTTTGTATGTATTGAAGACGATGAAGGAGCTTTCGTCGGCCTCATTACCAGGCGCGCTATTCTGGTCATGGTCCACCGGGAGTTTCAGTCTCATTAAAGAAGTTCCGCTTTTCGTTTAAAAAGCGGAACTTCTTTTATTTTCCGTGCTGAATTGTTTTACCACAAAAGCTTTCCGGTTTTTAAACATTCCGTTTAAAAAACACTTCACCATCCAGGCCGGCACTACCGATTCAAATTCAATGTAATCATGTACGCCCGTTAACGGCCCGAGCTCCTGGAAAGTATGGGTATGCTTCCAGGATATAAACGGAAACGGCAGCTTTTTTCCCTCATCCTGAAACGCATTCGGCGCGTCTACGTAAGTAATAACTGAGTCCCAGACAGTTTTCCATATACCAAAATATAAATATAAACGGATTTCTGCTCCGGCTTCTGTTTTCCCTGAAGATTCCACTTCAACTTCCGGAAACTCTGTCATTTCTTCAAGCTGCACTGGATCGCCGAAATAGTTCCAAACTTCCTCTCTGGATGCAGGTACTACAGTCTGAGCTTCGAAGACTCCTTTAAACATAGCAAAAACCTCCTCTTTAAAGGAGGTATACCCTAAAAGAGGAGGTTTTATGTTTATTAAGAGCATCCACAGCTTCCACCAGTGGAACAGCCGCATGATTGGTTATCATAAAATGGATTACCCGTCGGCACTTTGATTGAGGATGAGACGGATTCAGCTACCAGCGTTGATATTTCTGTCAGTAAGTTATCCAGCGCTTTTTCTGCCTGCCGGTACCGGATGACAGTTTCATGCATGTCCATTTCCCGTTTTACGACCCTCACCTGCTTGGCGGTTGTTTTGTAATCCGGGTGATATGCTCCAAACCGCTGCACTTCTTCATATTGATCCTTCCAGCTTAAAAAATTATTAATTTTTTCCTGCGCTTCCGGATCTTCTTTCATCGCCTTCTTGGCTTCCCTGTATTCAATATATATATCAGATTCCACCACCATGTGGCCTAACTGTTCTGATTGCTCAAGTATATCTATAGACGTCGATGCTTCTATTACAGCCATACATTCACCTCCGCTTTTATCTTATCACGGATCACCTCATTCTATGAAGAACGAATCGCCATATTTGTTCGCTTTTTGTCTTATTGCTACAATATAAGGAGAGCGTAACTACGGAGAGGATGACAAACATGACAGAAAAACATTCACCCCAGCTGACAGAACAGGAAATGCTCGAAAGCATTCTGGCGGACGGCTCCCCGAAGGCTAAAGAGCTGACTAAACATTATCTCAAACTGCTGCACGACTGGGATAATTCAGAGGCCCGAAGTGGAGTGGAACATTTCATGCACACTTCTACCTACTGGGAGGATGAAGAAACGCTTTGTGCTTCCATTCCCATTCATCCGGGTCTGCATAATACCCACGGCATCGTCCATGGAGGGATTCTGACGACGATAATGGATAATTCCATGGGCGTGCTGCTCACGGAGCTTTCTCCTGTCCCTGGTGATATTTTAACGATCGATATTCACGTGCAGTTTATTGCCGCTGGTACTGGCAAAGAGCTGACCTGCAAAGCATCGCCTATTACTGTTGGACGCCGCATCTCCTATGCTGAAGCAGCGGTTTATGATGAAGAAAACCGACTCGTCGCAAAGGCAGACGGCACCTTTTATTTAAAGCAGGCTGCCCGCTCCTGACCCCGCTTCCATTTATTAATTACTATTATCTGCTTAAATACTTTATAATAAATAAAGTACATAATGCTTCACTTTGATGAAAGGAGCTTCCCTGTGACCGCCCTGCTGACAAAAAAAAATATTTTCCGGTTTATCGGCATCGTTCTGGCCCTCGTCGCTCTTTACTTTATTCTGCCTGTTTCGGGGCCGATTATCCTTGCATGGTTAACCGCCCTGGCCCTTTCTCCCGCTGTAAGGCTTACCATGCGTTCTCTTAATATTAAACGGCCATTTTCGGTTATGATCGTTTTCTCGGCTTTTCTTCTGTTATTAATTTTACTTGGATATTTGTTAATTACTCAGGTGATCACCCAGGTGGTAGCTTTTTCCAAAAATCTCCCTACATATATCAGTAATCTCGTAGAAACAGTAGAAAACATTCAAACCGGGCTGAACAATCGTTACGAACAGTGGAATCTTCCGCAGGATACTATTGACCAGATCAACAACCGGATTGCCGAGATGCTTACCAGCCTTCAGGAAAATATCGCAAGCGATGATCTGCTGAACCAGGCCACGGCAATTATTGCTTCTATTCCCGGCTATTTGATTATGTTTTTAGTGTATTTGATCGCTCTTTATTTATTTATGATCGATCTCCCAAAACTGACAGACAAATTTTACTCTTTTTTAAAGCCTGAGACTTCTGAAAAATTTCAGTTTATGACCAGCCGGCTCGCTGAAGTAATCCTCGGTTTCTTCAAAGCCCAATTTTTAGTCAGCTTAATCATACTAGCAGTTACGTTTGTCGGATTAATGATTTTCACCCCTGAAGTGGCAATTGTGATGAGCCTGATTATATGGGCCGTTGACTTTATTCCAATTATCGGCTCCATCGCCATTCTCGCCCCGTGGTCTATTTATATGTATATCAGCGGTGACCTTGTTCTTGGAACGCAGCTGCTGGCCCTCGGCATCGTTCTTCTCATTATTCGCCGTACTGTGGAACCTAAAGTAATGGGGCTCCATATCGGCCTTTCTCCGCTTGCTACTTTAATCAGCCTCTACCTCGGGCTGACCCTTCTCGGCGTAGTAGGCTTTATCGTCGGCCCGCTCGCTGTTATTGCTTTCACTTCTGCCCGGGAGGCAGGACTCATCAAGTTAAATTTCAGAGTATAAAAAAGGAAAGCCGCGGGGCTTTCCTTTTTTCTTAATAGTACGGGGCAATCATAAAGTAAACCACTACGCCAGTAACACTTACATACAGCCACAGCGGCATCGTCCACCGGGCAATTTTGCGGTGTTTTTGCACCTGGTACGTAAATCCTTTTAAAAATGTATAAATCGAAAGCGGTACAATCAGTGCTGCTAAAATAATATGGGAGATCAGGATAAAATAGTATATATACTGAATGACTCCTTCTCCGCCGTAAGACGTGCTCGAGGCAAGGCTGTGGTATGCCAGATACGTGACGAGAAAAAGGGTCGTTGTTGTAAACGCCCCGTATATAAACCGGCGGTGCATCTTTATATTTTTCCGTAAAATAAAGTACAAAGCCCCCAATAAAAACACGGTGGTAAAGCTATTAAAAATAGCATTCATCATCGGCAGAATCGTCAGGTCGAAACCATTAAATGTCTGGCCGCCGCCTTCTACAAATATTAAAATCGTTACAAGCCCATTAATAATCACGCTGAGCAGAATCACGATCCATGTATGCGTGCGATTGGTGCGCTTTTGTTCTTCAGCCTTTAATTGAGACACGTATATTCCTCCTCTTCTGTGGTAGCGGTTATATTATACTAAATCACACCCATTTATGCAGATCCCTGGATTAACAATCCAGTGAACGTTTTTTCTTTGAGGCTTCTGCTTTCACATATTTTTCACAATTCATTATTTGTTCATCAGGGGATCATGATTAAAAATTGACTTTTTCAGGCTGGAAATCTACGATTAATTATGTAACAACAACGTGAAATTCTTAATTGCATTCATATTGAAGGAGTGACTTATTTTGCACTGGGGACTACGCACATTCGGCGTCATCACCTCCATCGGCATGCTCATCGTATTGCTGCAGGGAGCACTGGTGACTAATACAGGGTCCGGCGAAGGCTGCGGTGCCACATGGCCGCTTTGTTTCGGGGAAGTAGTACCTTCCAACCCCGCCGTCGCCACTATCATTGAATACAGCCACCGGCTTTGGTCGGGACTGATGGGGCTGTTCGTAATTATTCTTGCTATTTGGTCATCTGTGAAGCTTTCTCATCTGCGTGAAACAAAGTTTATGGCGCTCATGGCTGTATTGTTTATTATTTTTCAGGGGTTAATGGGCGCAGGCGCAGTTATCTGGGGCAACTCGAGCCTCGTGCTCGCTCTTCATTTCGGCATCAGTGCCATTTCACTTGCAACGGTTATTATGCTCACCATTCTGGCATTTGAGGATAACCGCAAGCCGTCGCTGCAGCCAAAAGTGACAAAAGGCTACCGCAATTACCTGGTTGCCACTATTGTTTATTCATACGCCGTCATTTATACCGGAGCCTATGTGAAGCATTCCGGCGGAGCAGAGATAGCCGGCTGGATTCACCGCGGTGCCGCTGTCGCTCTTATGGTCGTCGTAGCCGTACTGATGATTTGGACGCTGAAACGATTTCGGGCCTATACGTCACTGGCTGCTATGAGCGTAATGGCTTTTGTGCTGATACTCGTTCAGGCCGGTGCCGGCATTGCCCTGATTTTTGGAGCGCCGCATTTAACGTCTGTGCTTATTCATGCACTGACAATCAGCATCATTTTTACCATAATGACCTACATGCTTGTCATTATTACCCGGCAGCCTGCTGTTTCTTCCACAGAACTCACCAGCACCTCTAAAAGCATACACCAAAAAGAAGCAGGCCTTCACCACTAGAAGGCCTGTTTTTTCGTCTCAAAAGAAGTCGTACATAAACGGAGTAAAGCCCGGAAGAGCATGATCAAGCAGCTGCAGCTGCTGCTTGCTGCCTTTTACAAGAGACGTGCGCTCAGCTTCCCGTACAGTGAGGTATCCCATAACGAGAGCGGTCAGTGTGTTAATGGAAAGGTCGATACCAGTACGGTTCGATAGCACTTCTTTGATCTCCGTCCGCCCTTCTTTTGATTTATACAGCTGCCAGCTCGTATTGTTCCAATCACAAAATGTATCTTCCACATGCAGCACGAGGGATTCCTCGACCGGCAGATTCAGCGGATACTGATGCAAAAATGGGTACACATCCACGATGCGGGCCATAAAATAGCTTTTTCTCGTTTCTTCGATTTTGGGTTCCGGCAGTAAATAACGGCTCGGGTCATCAATAACGGGTGAAATTTTGGCAGTTTCAATCATAGAATCATGATTGGCCAAAAACCGCCACAATTCCCTGCGTGCATCTTCATGCCATGCTACAAACTCATGCACAGTTAGCTGCTGCTCTTTTACTTCATACAGCACATATCCGCTGTCAAAGCCATTCGCATCGGTGTAAACAGCAGCGTTGCCTTTCTTGCGCTGAAGCGTGCGGTTTTTCCACCATTGTTCAGAGCGTACAATCATGCCGGCATACTGCTTTGCCCATTTCTGGTAGATATAGTCGAGTATCTGCCAATCCTGCTGATAAATTCGGCGGATATACCCTTTTTCAGGTTCCCCGGTTTCCGGAAGCTCGCTTTTTGTTACTGTCCAATGCTTCGTATCACAAAATACTTCCCAGCCGAATTTTCGGTAAAAGGAAGTGGAAAACGGATAAAGCATAGAGATCGGCACGCCCCGGTCTCTTAAATCCACCAGCGCTTCTTTCAATAGCGAGCGCACTAAACTGCCCCGTCGCTTTTCCGGCCACGTTGCTACGCCAGAAATTCCCCCCATCGGCATTTTGACGTCTCCAAGGTAAACAATCGTGGGAAATATCGCTACTTTAGAAAGAACCTTCCCCCGTTCGACGGCGACCCAGTTGTCCTGGGGCACGATCGTGCGGCGCCTTTCCCGGCGCTGTTCCTCTGTCAAATGAATTTGGAAAGCATACTGGGCCAGATCTAAACTTTGATCAATTTCTGATTTTTTCATACGGCGAATGTCCATGGCTTAGTCTCCTTTAAACATCTCAATTGCTTTTTTTCGCTGAACCGAGTGATCTATTTCAGGCTCCGGGTAATCTTGACCGAGTATACAGTTATACTCTTTTTGCTGTTGTTCATCCATTTTCCACGGGGTATGAATATATTTTTTTGGTACTCCCTGCAGTTCCGGCACATGTTCGCGGATATAATCGCCCTGCGGGTCAAAGCGCTCACTCTGCCTCACTGGAGAAAAGACGCGGAAATAAGGCACCGCATCCGTGCCGGTGGAAGCCGCCCACTGCCATCCGCCAGCATTGGAGGAAGGGTCATAGTCAATAAGCCTTTCAGCGAAATACCTCTCTCCCTCCCTCCAGTCAATTAAATAATCCTTAGTGAGAAAGGAAGCAGCGATCATCCGGCCCCGATTATGCATCCAGCCGGTTTCATTTAACTGCCGCATGCAGGCGTCCACCACCGGATAGCCAGTACGCCCCTCTTTCCAGGTCTGCAGCCGTTTTTCATCATACTCCCACGGCAGATTTTGGTAAGCTTCCTTCAGCTCTTTATTTTTTAGCTCGGGATGCGTGGCGTGAATCATATTATAGTAATCTCTCCAGGCAAGCTCGCTTACAAACGCTTCAGCCCCTGGATTTCCTTCTTCAAGCTGTTCTGAAAGGGCCTGATAAATTGTTCTCACAGAAAGCCGGCCGGTTTTTAAATATGCGGACAGCCGGCTCGTTCCGTCCTGGGAAAGTGCATTGTTTGTTTCGTGGTATGTCGGAGCTATTTCCTCCACAAATGTCTCCAGCCGTTTATGGCCGTCTTCTTCACCGGTATGCTTCCACGTTTCCCCGTAATGCTTTAAATAAGAGGATAATTTTCCGTATGCGGCTTTCTGCGGCAGGGAGGGACGAGCCTGCCGACTGCTTATAAGATCAAGCCTGCATTTGTACGGTTGTTCTTTTTCGAGCTGGCGCCAGGCACGATAATACGGAGTGTAGACGGAATACAGCCCACCGTCCTTTTTCTTCACTTCATCGGAACGATGAAAATGAGCATCTTTATATACGTGGGTTTCTACGCTGCGCCGCTGCATTTCTGTCTTCACCTGCTCGTCCCGGTAGGCGGCAGGCGGTGCTTCGTCTTCATTAAAAAATAAATGCGTAAGCCCGGGCACCTTTTCTTTTAAATAGGCGAATGCCTTTTCCGCCGTTCCATGCAGGAAATATAATTGTATATGTTGATCATCGCATTCTTTGCGAAATTTTTCTAGATTTTGAAAAAAATAATCATGGTGGGGACATGAAAAACTGTAAAACTCCGGGTCAAGATGAAAGACTAAAAACCACTGCCTTCCCTCTTCCGTCTCCACCCATTGCTGCATTTCATGCATTGCCCGGTTATCTGTTAATCGTAAATCCCTGCGCATCCATAAAGCACTTACTTCCGTCATACATTCCGCTCCTTTTATACCGTAGTTCTTCTTCAATTCTATACCTTTTTTCAGTTTATTTAACGCTTTTTCCGTAAGAAAACATGCTTCCATAGAAATTTCATTTTTTGAAACCTACTACCTCTCTGTGTTAGATTTTTCTCTATTTTTATTTTGCCATAAAAAAAGACCGGCCTACCGGCCGATCTTTTAGTACCTGTTATTCAAATTCGAGAAGAAGATCTCCCGATTCGATCGGTTCATTATTTTCTACATAAACGCCCTTGATTTTACCATCAAACGGCGCCTGGACAGTCGTTTCCATCTTCATTGCTTCCGTAATCATAAGCTGGTCGCCTTTAGCCACTTCATCGCCCTCTTTGACAGAGGTTTTCAGCACGGTTCCAGGCATCGTTGCCCCAATATGGTTAGGATTTGATTTATCCACTTTTGGACGCACATTGGCATCCACCTTGGCATTTTTATCCTTAATAACAACTTCACGGGACTGCCCGTTCAATTCAAAGTACACGTTTCTATGACCAGTTTCGTCCGGCTCTGATACGGAAATGAGCTTCACGATCAGCGTTTTCCCTTTTTCGATTTCCACTTCCACTGTTTCCCCGAGCTCGAGCCCGTAGAAAAACGTCGGTGTATCAAGCACAGATACATCACTGAAGCTTTGACGGAACTGTTCAAATTCCATGTATACTTTCGGATACATCGCGTAGGAAATCATATCATGACTGGTCACCGGGCGGTCGAGCGTGTTAAAGAGTTCTTCTTCAATAGCTTTAAAATCGACTGGTTCAAGATTTTCACCCGGACGGTTCGAAATAGGGGTACGATCCTTCAAAATAATTTTTTGAAGTTTTTCCGGGAAGCCCTGGTGCGGCTGCCCTAAGTAGCCCTGGAAGAATTCCACGACGGAATCCGGGAAATCAAGGTTCTGGCCATTATCGTAAACGTCTTCTTCTGTCAGGTCGTTTTGGACCATATACAGTGCCATATCTCCGACGATTTTCGACGACGGCGTTACTTTGACAACATCCCCAAACATGTCGTTAACACGGCGGTACATTTTCTTCACTTCCCGCCAGCGGTCCCCAAGGCCTACCGCTTTCGCCTGCTGCTGCAAATTGCTGTACTGGCCGCCCGGCATTTCGTGTTCATATACCTCTGGTGCGGGTGAACGCATGCCGCTTTCAAAGCCTTGGTAGTATTCACGCGTGGTATCCCAGAAGTCACTGAGCTCCTGCAGGGCACCAACATCCACCTTCGGCTGCCGCTTATTTCCGGCCAGGGCATAATACAAGCCGTCTGCGCTTGGCTGTGAAGTGAGACCAGCCATAGAGCTTTCTGCCACATCGACAATGTCTACTCCGGCTTCTACCGCACGGGCGTACGTAAAGATACCGTTGCCGCTCGTGTCATGTGTGTGAAGGTGCACCGGAATGGAAATGGAATCTTTGAGCTCAGAAACAAGCTGGTACGCTGCTTCCGGCTTTAAAAGTCCTGCCATATCTTTAATGCCCAGAATATGGGCGCCGGCGTTTTCAAGCTCTTTCGCGAGGTTTTTATAATACTTCAGGTCATATTTGTCCCGCTTCGGATCAAGAATATCTCCTGTATAGCACATGGCAGCCTCAGCGATTTTATTCGTCTGTCTTACTTCATCAATCGTAAGCGTCATTCCTTTCAGCCAGTTAAGGGAATCAAAAATCCGGAAAACATCAATTCCGGCATTGGCTGATTTTTGCACAAATTCTTTAATCAGATTATCCGGGTAATTTTTATACCCTACGGCATTGGAAGAACGGAAAAGCATCTGCAGAAGCGTGTTCGGCATACGCTCGCGAAGTTCAAGCAGCCGGGTCCACGGATCTTCGTGCAGAAAGCGCATAGCTACGTCGAATGTTGCCCCACCCCACATCTCTGAGGAAAACAAGTTAGGCAGCATGCGGGAGGTCGGTTCTGCGATGCGCTTCAAGTCATCGCTTCGGACCCTCGTAGCAAGCAGCGACTGATGGGCATCACGGAACGTGGTGTCAGTCAAAAGCACTTCATTTTGGTCTTTCACCCAGTTTGCGAGCCCTTCTGGCCCCTGTTCATCGAGAATTTGTTTTGTTCCTCTCGGTATCGGTTTTTTCTTATCGATCTTTGGTACCACCGGTTTGTTGAGCGTTGGCTTTGGTGTGTTTTCAAGCCCGGGATAACCATTTACAATCGTTTCTCCGATAAATGTGAGCATTTTCGTTCCACGGTCCTGGCGCACTGGAAAGACGAAGAGCTCCGGGCTCGAATCGATAAAGGAAGTGTCATACGTGCCCGTAATGAATTTTTCATGCTGAACAACGTTTTCCAAAAACGGGATATTTGTGCGAATACCACGAATCCGGAATTCCCGAAGGTTCCGGAGCATTTTTTCCGAAGCCCCTTCAAATGTCCGTGCCCATGTGGATACCTTCACGAGCAGAGAGTCATAGTACGGAGATATGATCGCCCCCTGGAACCCGTTCCCGGCATCGAGCCTCACTCCAAAGCCTCCGCTTGAACGGTAAGCCATGATTCGTCCTGTATCCGGCATGAAATCGTTCGCAGGATCCTCTGTCGTCACCCGGGATTGAATGGCATAGCCGAAGGTTTTAATATCCTTTTGCTCTGGAATGTCTATGGAACCATCATGCAGTGTGCCGCCATCGGCGATTTTCAGCTGGGACTGCACGATGTCTACCCCGGTAATCATTTCCGTAATGGTATGTTCTACCTGAACGCGGGGGTTAACTTCAATGAAGAAAAATTCTCCCTTGTCGTTAACCAGAAACTCTACCGTGCCCGCATTGACGTATTCAATATTTCTGGCCAGTTTCACAGCAGCATCGCAAATGCGTTCACGCAGTGACTCATCGAGCGCAATACTTGGTGCTACCTCCACCACTTTCTGATGGCGGCGCTGAATGGAGCAGTCCCGTTCATACAAATGGATAACGTTTCCTGCTTTGTCCCCGAGCACCTGCACTTCAATATGCTTTGGATTTTCGACAAATTTTTCTACATAAACGATATCGTTGCCAAAAGCAGATTTCGCTTCGGATTTTGCGCGGTCGTATGCATCCTCGAGCGATTCTGCATCGCGGACAATCCGCATGCCGCGTCCGCCTCCGCCAAGCGAAGCTTTAATCATAATCGGGAAGCCGTGCTTGTCAGTGAATTCCTTCACTTCTTCCACACTGTTTACCGGACCGTCGCTTCCTGGAATAACCGGGAGGTCTGCAGCAATCGCCGTTTCTCTCGCTTTGACTTTATCCCCGAACATTTCCAGGTGACGGGTCTCCGGACCAATAAAGGTAATTCCTTCTTCATCACAGCGTCTGGCAAAGTCAATATTTTCAGAAAGAAAACCATAGCCCGGGTGAATAGCATCGACACCGTTCTCTTTTGCTGTACGGATAATATCTTCAATATCCAGATACGCATCGATCGGTTTCTGCCCTTCTCCTACCAGGTAAGCTTCATCTGCTTTATACCGGTGGAATGCTCCTACATCTTCATTGGAATAAATAGCCACGGTGCGTATATGTAATTCGGTGCACGCCCGAAATATGCGTATAGCAATTTCACCGCGGTTTGCTACTAATACCTTTTTAATATTCTCTAGACCGTTCATCCTTCTCCTCCTCTTATCTAATGCATCTCCAGCAGGATGTATCTATCTTATCCCGATAGGAGCAATCAGAATTATCTTCAATAACAGATAATTCTAAATATAAATTATCATACGCAAGAACCAGGCCATCTGTCAAAGTAATATTCTCATTTTTTTAAAATTTGTGCCTATTTTGAATACAAGATGAGCCTGCTTTACATAATATTTCCCTAATTTTCACTAAAATAAAACTTCAAATAAAAAACTTAGTCGTTTGTAAAAAAACCAAGCTATTCAATTAGAATAGCTTGGCTCATCCACCGACTGTTGCTTCATGAAAAGCAGCAAGTTTCCGTTCAAGTTCAGAGAGAATTTGTTTACCGGTATGTTCGTCGATGAGATTCAAACGAATGGCAAAGTCGATTTCCCGTGAAAGCCCAAACATTTGTGTATCAAGCACCTCTTCGTAAAGCGGGCATTGAGGCATTGTCAAGTTGTCCATCTGCACTTCAATAAGTTTTCTAATCTTTTCAGCATCTGCTTTCAATAAAGCGTATGCTTTCTCGCTATGTTCTGTTGCTGCCCTCATGCTCAAGGCAATCCCTCCTACAAGCTGACTCCTTCTATTCATCTTATCTGTTCATTAAAAAAAAAGCAAGACGATTTACGTATAAAATCTTGATTCTTCAGACTATAAGCCATAATCTCCGGGCCAGCAGCAGCTTCTGCTTTTTCTCTATTACCCGGTTGTGGTAGCATAAAAACCAGTTCCTATCAGCAGCTATAAAATTGGAGGAGTGCTTTATGAATTTCATCGTAATGATTCAGGGGAATGTTCGTTTTCCGATCACTCTCGATCCTACTACCTGGATATTTGATGACCGCAAAATTGACCTTGATACGTATTTTGATACCGATCCTGCTGCCGGAGAGCAGCCTTCCACGGAAGCCGATCATACAGCCAGGCGGTTTGCACGTGACCGTGAAGAAGGTTCCAATGCCCCTGATCCGGATCCAGGACGCGGACGCACTAACAAAGTACGCAACAAAAAAGAAGCCATCATCAACGGCTCCTTCGGCATCAGGTTTGAGCCGTTTTTACAGAATGCCGAACCAAAAGAGGACGCAAGCCACGTTGTTGTGGAAACAGAAGCAGAAACTCATCTTGTATCTCTTGAGGAAGCGAAAAATTTCATTGTAGCATTTTCCCATAAGGGCAGTCCGCTAAAAGAAGACGGCCCGGTCCACATATATTACGGAAACGGGGCTAACAAGGCTAATCCTATTCGGCATGTAACAGGTTTTCAGGTAAAATAAACAGAAACGACAGCTGGAGCTATTCCAGCTGTCGTTTTTTATAGTATGTCCGCTGCAAGCTGCGCGAGACCGGAACGTTCTCCTTTCTCCAGCTTGACGTGCCCGCTGATCCCCTGGTTTTTGAACATTTCAACCACATAGGCCAGGCCGTTGTTTAATTCGTCGAGGTACGGGTGATCAATTTGGGCCGGGTCGCCGAGAAAAACAATTTTACTGCCTTCTCCCACTCTTGTTAATATTGTTTTTACTTCGTGCTTTGTCAGATTCTGAGCCTCATCAATTATAATATACTGATCCGGAATACTGCGTCCGCGAATATAAGTTAATGCCTCCACCTGAATCGACCCCATTCCGGCAAGAATAGAATCAAGCTCGCCGGGCTTTTTAGCGTTAAAAAGATACTCCAGGTTATCATAGATAGGCTGCATCCATGGGCGCAGCTTTTCATCTTTTTCCCCTGGGAGGTAACCTATATCTTTACCAAGCGGCACAACAGGTCTTGCAACCAGCAGCTTATGGTATCTTTCCATATCTTCAATCTGAAGCAATCCGGCAGCAAGAGTCAATAGGGTTTTGCCCGTTCCTGCCCGTCCAGTCAATGTTACAAGGGGTATATCTTCCCGAAGCAGCAGCTCGAGGGCCATTTTCTGCTCCACGTTTTTCGGACGGATACCCCAAACATGATCAATCTCTGATGTGAATTTACGAATTCTTTTGCCGGAGGCGTCAACCTTTGCAAGAGCTGAAGAGCTGCTCAGACCATCTCTTAAAATAAGGAATTCATGGGGGCAGAACCCTTCTTCAGAAACCTCCCCGGAAGCGAGAGAGCCTTCCTCGAAAAAAGCGTCAAGCAACGGGCGGTCGACCGTCAGTGTCTGATGCCCTTTATAAATATTGTCGTATTGGGTGACCCGGTCATTCAAAAAGTCCTCTGCTGTTATACCAAGAGCATCTGCTTTCACGCGTACAAGAGCGTCTTTACTGATAATGACGACATGGTAGTCGCCCAAAAGCTCGTATTCGTCCTTTAAATTCTGGGCCACGGCGAGGATACGATTGTCATTGGTCACTTCAATAAAGGTATCTTTCATGCTTTCGTATGAACGGTGATTCAGTTCTACACGTAATGTCCCGCCTGAACCGAGAGAAACTCCTTCATGGAGTTTGCCTTTTCCGCGGAAGCGATCCAGAATTCTGGCTGTTTCTCTCGCGTTTCTGCCAAGTTCATCCATCAATCTTTTTTTGGAATCAATTTCTTCCAGAACCACTGCCGGAATCACTACATGATGTTCGTCAAACTGATAAATTGCCTGGGGATCTTGGAGCAGTACGTTCGTATCTAAAACGTAAATTTTTTTCATAACAGGTGCTTCCCCCTATCTTGTCTCTATCGCAATATTTAAATTATTGTGTTTTCTTCATAGCTTCAAGTACTTTATTATCCAGCTCGTCTGCCGCTTCCAGGTCATATGTTTTCTCAAACACCGGGCCGCTGATCATTCTGGAACCGTAAAACATTACATCTTTCACTTCAACGACCTCCACTTCTATGATTGCAAGCGGAAAAGATATACCATTGACCTCCGTCGTTAAAATTTTCCCTCTGCCTGCAATGGAGTAAGTGGTGCCTCCGCCGATGACAGTCATAGCCATTCCCGGAGACGCCCGCAAGTTTTTCATGACGGACGCCCGGGCATCAACCGCAAACCGGAGCATTCGGGATGAAGATGCATATACCCATGACACGGCGTGAATATCCGGGGTAGAATTTTTCTGATTGATCGTAGAGACCGTCACGTACTGTTCCTGCTTTAATAAATAGACGATTTCTTCAGGTAGCTCGTCAAACACACGACTAGCCATATGTATCCCCCCTTATATGTATAATAGTACCATTTTGGTCTGAAAATTTGTCCATTCTTTTTCGGATTCTTTTGTTTAATTTTCTGTTCTAATCATCTGGCCCCTCTTCTGTTATCAAGGCAGCGGTCGTGTTATACTTAAAGCATATCTTTTGGTTGCATAAAGCAGAGGTGAAACGAAATGATGCGGGTAAAATGCGTAATCTGCGATGAAATTCATAAATTGGACGATGAAAATCCTCAAGCAAAAAAAATTAGGAACCGTCCGATTCACACTTATATGTGTTCTGAATGCCATGAACGGATCTCAAACCGGACAAATGAGCGGAAAGCTACTGGTCATTTCCATTTATACCGGGATCCGGTAAAAGACAACGACTGGTAATAATGGGTTTACCCGATCGGCATTGATTGATAATAAAAATCCCGGCTGCAGTAATTACTGCAGCCGGGATTTTTATTATTTGGAAACGCTCTGGCGCTTTTCTTCGCGCTCGCGTTCGCCTTTTTGGAGAATTTTCTTTCTTAGTCGGATTGAATCCGGAGTAACTTCGCAGTACTCATCTGCGTTCAAATACTCAAGAGCTTCTTCAAGTGTCAGAACCCGCGGGCGTTTCATCGTTACGGTCTGGTCCTTGGTAGCTGAACGCACGTTTGTCTGCTGCTTCGCTTTTGTTACGTTTACAGCCAAATCATTTTCACGGCTGTGCTCACCGACAATCATGCCTTCATAAATTTCAGTACCAGGCTCGACAAACATCGTACCGCGGTCTTCAAGCTGCATCATGCTGTATGGAGTCGCTTTTCCATTTTCCATGGAAACGAGCACTCCCTGACGGCGGCCGCCAATCTGCTCTTTGATATACGGACGGTACTCTTCAAACGTATGGTTCAAGATGCCGTATCCTTTAGTCTGGGATAAGAATTCATTCGTATATCCAACCAAGCCGCGGGATGGGATCATAAAGTCAATCCGGACCTGGCCGTCACCTTTATTAACCATGTTTTCCATTTCACCTTTACGTTCACCGAGGGATTCCATTACCGGTCCGGTAAAGTCCTCAGGTACATCAACCTGAAGGCGTTCATAAGGCTCACAGAGTACGCCGTCCACTTCTTTAATAATTACCTGCGGCTTAGATACCTGCAGTTCAAAATCTTCGCGGCGAAGGTTTTCAATTAAAATAGACAGGTGAAGCTCACCGCGGCCGGAAATCAGCCAGGCGTCCGGGCTGTCTGTTTGTTCGACCCGGAGACTCACATCCGTTTCCAACTGCGTCAGCAGCCGTTCTTCAATTTTACGGCTCGTAATTTTGGATCCTTCCCGTCCGGCAAATGGACTATTATTCACAAGAAAAGTCATTTGCAGCGTTGGTTCATCAATACGAAGTACCGGCAGTGCTTCCTGATGATCCACCGGGCATATTGTTTCCCCAACCATGATATCTTCTACACCGGATATGGCCACCAGGTCCCCGGCTTTCGCTTCGCTGACTTCTTCTTTTTTCAGGCCAAAGAAACCAAACATTTTAGAAATACGGAATTTTTTCACCGTACCGTCAAGCTTAACCAGCGCTGCCTGGTCACCTGTTCGCAGCGTTCCACGGAAGACCCTTCCGACACCAATTCTCCCCAGATAATCATTGTAGTCAAGCATCGCTATCTGGAACTGGAACGGCTCGTCACTATTGTCCACTGGCACTGGCACATTATCTGAGATCATGCGGAAAATAACGTCCATATTTTCGTCCTGTTTTTCAGGGTCTTCGCTTGCCGTGCCGTTAATTGCGGAAGCATAAACAACTGGAAAATCGATTTGGTCTTCGTTTGCTCCGAGCTCGATAAACAAGTCCAGCACTTCATCCACAACTTCTGAAGGACGGGCCATATCGCGGTCAATTTTGTTTACGACTACGACCGGAGTCAAATTCTGCTCCAATGCTTTTTTCAAAACAAAGCGCGTCTGCGGCATGCAGCCTTCATAGGCGTCTACAACCAGAAGTACACCGTCCACCATTTTCATAATACGTTCTACTTCCCCGCCAAAATCCGCGTGGCCCGGGGTATCAAGAATGTTGATACGCGTATCGTGGTACTTTACTGCTGTGTTTTTCGCCAGAATCGTAATACCGCGTTCTTTTTCAATATCGTTGGTGTCCATCGCCCGCTCGTCTACCTGTTCATTTTCCCGAAAAGTTCCTGATTGACGAAGAAGCTGGTCGACAAGGGTGGTTTTCCCGTGGTCAACGTGGGCAATAATCGCGATATTGCGAATATCTTTACGTAAAACTGTCACTATAAATCTCTCCTATTCTCTTGCTGCAATCATAACAAACCCTGGCACTCGGCGACATCGTCTTCCATAAAGCCAGGGTTCTCATTGCCATTTTTATCTGAGTTCCTACCATTTTACATTGTTAGTATAACATATGCCGGATCCCATTTAAGAAACTCCGACTGGCAAGTTACTATCACAGACACTACTTTCAACAATATAACATAAACGTGTACTGAATCATAGCCGTCTGACTGTATTTGAGTTTTCTTTCAAAAGCCGATAAAATAATAACAGCATCATTTAATAGAAAGAAGGGAATTTATGACAAAAATACAGTGGTTATATTTACTGCTCGCCACTTTAGCTATTTTTGGGATCGCCTCCATCGGCATTGCTATCGCCGAAGCCTCCATTATTATTGCTATTGTTTCAATCGCTGTAACATGTTCAGCTTTTTACTTTGCCCGGAAGCTGAAAGCAAGATCTGCAGCTTAGCTTAAATGAGTACGGGGGATCAGCTGTTCAGCATCCCCCGTACTTTTTCCTGCAAGCCTGGACGCCCGGCCAGATAAGGTCCTTTTTCAAGCATCGACGGCCTTTTGTTATCGATTGTCGAAATGTCTGCCCCTACTTCCCGCAACAGCACTTCCGCTCCAGCGAAATCCCAAGGCGCAAGCCACAGGTTCACATAAGAATCAAGCCTGCCACATGCTACATAACAGAGTTCAATGGCGGCCGAACCGTACGCTCTTGTGCTTCTTGACTCATCCACAATATTTCGCATCTGTCGGGCGTAAGGAATTTTTTCATTTTTAATCCACCTGGCGTTAATACCCACAATCGCTTCCTTTAATTCTGCCGGCTTCAATTTTGAAAGCTTTACGTTATTGTGGTAGGCGCCCTTTCCTTCCAGTGCGGTAAACCATTCATCAGCCATAACGTCATAAACAATGCCGACTTTGCCGATTCCATTTTCAAAAACAGCCAGGGAAATGGCAAAATTAAACTGCTGATGAACAAAATTTGTGGTCCCATCGATAGGGTCTATAATCCAAATAATGTTATCGGTGTCTGTAATATCAGCACCGGCCTCCTCTTCTCCTAAAATACGGTGCCCGGGATATTCTTTATTAATTTTCTTTGTTAACAGTCGTTCAATTTTAAAGTCCATTTCGGTTACCAAGTCATTGGGATTTGATTTTGTTTCTATGACCAGGCTTTCCTCCAGAGAAGCGCGAAGCAGCTCCCCGGCCTCCTGTATCCATTGCACGGCTTTTTCCTGCATGGCCGACCAATTCTCTTCCATTATAATCCTCTCCACTTCTTCCATATGTATATGAGTTATTCTTCCCTCTAAATAGTAAATTTATGCACCGACTTCTGCACAAAAAAGATCCGGCCTGCTGTAGAGCAGCCCGGATCCTTTTATTTATATTACACTTCCAGTCGAATCCACTCCTGGCGTAATTGCTCTAAGCGGTATTTGCTGGCGTGTATAGATGTTAAATCTTCTTCTGCCATGGCGTCATGAAGGGTTACCAGTTCATAATCAATTTCTAAGCGCAGTACCGGGATTCGTTCTTCTGCATCTCTACGTTTAAACGCCTGAATTACTTGTTCCAAGTTTCCCACACCCCTTAAATGGAATATTAATGTCTCGAGCTGAAAGTTAACTGACGCTGGCAAGCCTTCTCAGAATGTTCAGAAAATATAAGATGCAGAACTATCTCTTTTGTTCTGAAATTATATTTTGCTACGGCCTCTCCCTACTGTCTTTTTTGTTTATCTAACGATGTACTGAGAAAGTTTGTGTACTCGTTATTCTATAAGGATTATTGGAATTATAAAACCTTTTTACCCGAAACGCAAGAAAAACACACAAAAATTTTCAGTATTTTTAAATAATTGTGTTTTTTGCCTATGTCCATTAGTTGCCGGATATACAAAATTTCAGTATGCTTGACTGTAGATTAATTGAAAAAGGAGCAGTCATTACATGAGCAGAATGCATTTTACCAAAAAAGACTTTTCTATTATGCAGACAGAGGGGCTTGAAAACCGCATGAGTCAAATCCGGGAGCATATTCAGCCCGTCTTTTCTCAATTAGCAGACTCCCTTGCTGAAGATTTATCCACAGACACCGGCGAAGAATTGTTTATTCATGTTGCAAGGCACGCCCGGCGCTCCGTTCATCCTCCGGAAAGCACCTGGTTTGGTATTGCTCCTGATAAAAGAGGCTACAAAAAGCATCCCCATTTCCAGGTCGGCCTTTTTGACGATCATCTTTTTGCCTGGCTCACCCACATGTACGAAGTGCCGGATAAAGCTGGTATTGGCAGCATGTACCTGGACCGCCTCTCCCTGCTTACCTCTCTTCCGGACGACTATAAAATCTCCCCGGACCATACGAAACCGGATGCGTTTTATATTCAGGAAAATCAGGAAAAGACCATTCATACTCTTGAGCGTTTGCGGGACGTCAAAAAAGCCGAGCTCCTGATTGGCCGCCAGTTTGACGCGGAAACAGCCTCTTCCTGGAATGAGAAAGAAACGTACGAGTATATCTACGGTACATTTAAGGAACTTCTTCCTTTATATCACTTGTCTCTCCAGACTGTATAAAACAGCCGTGCGCTCTACCCAGAGCGCACGGCCATATTAATTTTTTCTTCTGCTTCTGCTTTTTTTGCCGCCTGCACGGTTTTCCAGCAGCTTACTTCAGCGTCCTCGTCAAACTGGCGAAACATTTGCTTCTCCTCGCTTTTGCTCGGTACCACTTCTTTAAATTTTTTGTATAAGCCTAAGATATCTTCCCTTGGCACAGCTTTGCCGTACGCAGTTTCAATAATCTGAAAAAAGGTGGTTACATCAATAATTTCCTGCGTAGTCCATTCCATGGAGATGGGAATATTAACATTTTCTTTCATCACTGGTTCCCCCTTCATTAATATTCTAGCAAATCCCCGGCGAAACGTTCCACAAAGTTATTTAATGACTGTATAAAGTCTGCTATAATTTGAATGTTTTTGATCGCATTGGAGGGACACATATGAACAAACAGAAGCTTACTCCGATATTCACTAAGTTAAAAGAGCATATACAGGCAAAACCTGTGCCTTTTCACATTCCCGGCCATAAAAACGGCACTGGCATGGACGAGGAATTCCGCGAGTTTATTGGCAGTAATATATTAAATATGGACCTTATTAATATCGAACCACTCGATGATCTGCATCATCCGTCCGGAGTGATTGATGAAGCGCAGAAGCTCGCCGCCGAAGCCTTCGGGGCAGACTATACTTTTTTTTCTGTGCAGGGTACAAGTGGCGCCATTATGACGATGATTTTATCTGTATGTGCCCCGGGAGACAAAATTCTTGTGCCGAGAAACGTACACAAATCGATCATGAATGCGATTATTTTTTCCGGAGCCGTGCCTATTTTTATGTATCCGGCTCTTGATGAGCAGTTCGGTATTTCTCACGGCATCACGCCTTCCACAGCTCAGCACGCTCTGGACAGGCATCCTGATGCAAAAGCGCTGCTTGTGATTAACCCCACTTATTTTGGTTTTTCCTCTGATCTTGGTGCCATTGTAGAAACCGCCCACCAGTACGGCGTACCGGTTCTCGTAGATGAAGCTCACGGGGTGCATATTCACTTCCACCCCAGCCTCCCTCCTTCAGCCATGGAGGCAGGTGCTGATATGGCTGCCACAAGTGTGCATAAACTCGGGGGCTCAATGACGCAAAGCTCCGTATTGAATGTCCAGGGCTCTCGGGTTTCGATCGCTCATGTACAGGCGGTTTTCAGTATGCTTACAACAACGTCTACTTCATACCCGCTTCTAGCATCGCTCGACGCTGCACGCAGGCAGCTTGCACTGAAAGGGCAGGGGTTGATAGAAGATACACTTGAACTCGCAGAAAAAACACGGGTCTCTATTAACGCCATTAATGGCCTCTACTGTGCCGGTACTGAAATGCTTGCGCAGCATACCGTGACCGCTATGGATCCGACAAAGCTGTTAATTTCTGTTCAGCAGCTTGGCATCAATGGCTACGAAGCTGAAAAATGGCTGCGGGAGCATTACCGCATTGAAGTAGAGCTTTCCGATTTGTACAATATTCTCTGTATTGTGAGCTTTGGCGACACGGAAAAAGAAACCTCGTTACTTGTGCATGCACTAGAAGAGCTCGCCAGACAGCATTACACCGCTGAAACTTATGCAGTACCCGCAGTGTTAAAGCTTCCGTCCATACCTACCCTTTCCATCGCACCGCGCGATGCATTCTATGCCGAAAAAGAAACCATCACTCTTTCAGAAAGTGCCGGCCGGATTATCGCAGAATTTATTATGATTTATCCTCCTGGGATCCCGGTGCTTTTACCAGGGGAAATCATTGCCGAGGAAAACTTAACTTATATTCAAGCTAATGCAGCGGCCGGGCTTCCCGTTCAGGGCCCAGAGGACCCCTCCCTTCAAACGATACGTGTAATCCAGGAACAAAAGCCAATTCAATAAAAAAGCAGCTGTGGCTGCTTTTTTGGCTTTTACATATAATGAGGAAGTTTGGCATTAATAAAAGACATAATTTCTTCGAGCAGCCATACTTCTTCCTTTTCCAGTTCTTTCATTTGCGCCTCTCTTGAAATAATAATTCCGCCCGCAAATATTTCTTTTTCATAAAAAGGGAGCACCCAGTGATACATACCTTCCTCCTGGCAGCAGAACACCGTTTTCTGTATGTCCGCTAAAAGCAAAAGGCCGTTTTGAATATCTATTTCCTTCGTAAATACTGGATGAGCGTCCCCGTCCTGCCATTCAAAGTGTGTTCCTTTATTAACGTACAAAGAAATAAGGTCTTTATGCGGCCAGTATCTTTGGAATGCATTCATAACGTAGTGCAGGAAGTCTTCAGGCGTTATGGAGTAATCATGGGCAAGGCCGACGTGAAGCCTTATTTCATCATAAAGTGCGGAATGGTCCATAAATGTTCCCCCTTCGTGTGAATCTTGTTCATTTTTAATCAATATAGCATTAATGTAAAGCCCAATAAAATTTTTCAACAAAATTCGACATAAAAAGCTTCTATCTCAAGCATTTCCCTACTCTTTTTCTATATATTGGGGATCAATAAAGGAATAGCCCTTTTCATTAAATCCTTCGATAATTGGGCCGAGTGCTTCTTTCGTCCATTCCCGGTCGTGCATAAGAATGTTTGCCCCGTTCGTTAACAGTTCAGTATTCAGCGTAATATCCGTAAGTGCCTCTGCATCCTGGTATTCAGCCTCAAAATCATACCCGTACGTCCAATTCATTTTTATCATGTCGTGCTCTTTGGCATATTCGTCACTAAAGGAAGTATTCTGCCCAAAAGGTGCACGGAAAAAAGCCGGTTCTTCACCTGTAATTTCTTTGACAAGTTCATCGGTTTCTTTTAATTCTTCAAACTGCTTTTCTTCTGATAACTCAGGCAGCGAGGCATGGGTAGTTGTATGATTTCCTATGGCAAACCCCATGTCGCTTATTTTCTTTAGGGCTTCTTTGCCTTCTTCATCTTTTAAAAACATTCCATTAACAAAAAAGATAGCAGGAGCTTCATTATCCGCTAAAATTTCTGCAATTTCTACAGCGTTTCCGTCCGGGGCGTCGTCGAATGTGAGAAGAACTTCGTCTCCCTCGTTCTGCTGGGCCTGCACAGTCCAGTTTGCTTCATTGACTTTATAAACCGGGGCTTCTTCCTTTGAAACAGATACTTTTTGCTCTTCCTTTTTTTCCTCGTTCTGCTCCTGGTTTTTTTCACCGGCAGCAGTATCTGTTTTTTCTTTTTTATCTGCGGCTGCATTCTCTTCTCCAGCACTTGAGCATCCTGCAAGCATCAATGCAAGTGATGACAATAATAACGTTTTTTTCAACCCGACTCCCCCTATTTGTTTATTCCCTTTTATATTTTAGCAAAATTTATACAAAACCAGGTCTAAAAGTTTAAAAAACTTCTATATAATGTTAATAATGTTGCTTTGTTGGAAATAATTTCCCTTCTTATGGACTGTAGGTATTTTTTAACAATTTCGTATAAAGGTTTCTAGGTTTACGGACCTAGACTTAGGGTATAGATTATTCGTGCGTTCTGGTTGCGTATGAAGTTATGAGTGTTATAATAATCATCGTTGTTATTTTTTAAATAGGTATGTGTCTGCTTATTGAATTCTTGAATATCCCCTTTATGCAGAATGCCTCTGCCTAAAAATTGAATGCTTCGCTAAAAGGAAGGTGGAATTTAAAAAGTCATGAGAAAATTAACAAGCGTCTTTTTTGTGACCTTAATAGCGGCGCTTGCGGTAATCATCTGGGGTGTTGTTACACCAGAGAATTTAAACGTAGTGACTGGTAACATTCAGGGATGGATTGTTACTAATCTCGGGTGGTTTTATTTAATATCCGCAACGTCTTTTGTTATCTTTTGTATTTACTTAGTATTTAGTCCGTATGGGAAGATCCGTTTGGGTAAACCGGATGAGCGTCCCGAATACAGTTACTTAACATGGTTTGCATTTCTATTTACAGCCGGTATGGGGATCGGTCTTGTATACTGGGGAGTAGCCGAGCCGCTTTATCACTATTACGGCGGTCCTGAAGCAGACCCGCAGACACCAGCTGCTGCTTCTGATTCTATTCGCCTGTCGTTTTTCCACTGGGGACTGCATCCATGGGCAATTTATTCGGTAGTAGCCCTGGCCCTGGCTTACTTCCAGTTTCGCCATAACGCGCCAGGAATTATCAGCTCGGCGTTCCGTCCACTTCTCGGTGACCGGGTAGATGGATGGTTAGGTACGTTGATCAACTTTATCGCTGTATTTGCTACTATTTTTGGTGTTGCGCAATCTCTAGGATTCGGTGCTACGCAAGTAAATGGCGGGCTCAGCTATATTTTTGAAGGCATTAATAACGACCTGCCTACTCAGCTGATTATTATTCTTATTTTTACTATTCTTTATCTCGCCTCGGCCACTACCGGCCTAAACAAGGGAATTCGTTATTTAAGCTGGGCCAACATTGCTTTAGCTGCAGTTCTGATGCTGTTTGTGCTCTTCGCTGGCCCAACAACAAGCATTCTAAACTCTTTTACTGGTGGGATTGGTAACTACCTCCAAACCTTCCCGGATCAAAGCTTCACTACCTATGCTTATACTGGAGACCGGGCATGGCTTGATTCCTGGACAGTATTCTACTGGGCCTGGTGGATTGCATGGGCTCCGTTTGTTGGTACCTTTATTGCCCGCGTGTCCCGCGGACGTACTATCCGTGAATTCATTACCGGTGTTCTGCTCGTACCATCAATCTTTTCGTTTGTATGGTTTGCCGTTTTTGCAACGACCGGCATTGCCGAAGACAACGCTCAAAACGGTGGATTGTATGAACTGATGACAAGCCAAAGCGATGAAATAGCTCTTTTCGGCCTGCTTGATACGCTTCCTTTCGGAGCCATCACAGGCGTGATAGCATTACTCTTAATCATGAGCTTTTTCATCACCTCCGCAGACTCTGCCACATTTGTTCTTGGGATGCAGACGACCAACGGGAGCTTGAACCCGCCAGTATCCATTAAATTCATATGGGGCCTTGTTATTTCCGGTTCCGCAGCAATGCTGCTCGCTTCCGGGGGTATTAACGGCATACAAGTCGTTATGACCATTGCGGCCCTGCCGTTTACTATCATCATGATCTTAATGTGTGTATCGCTGTTAAAAGCCTTGCAAACCGACCGCAGTATTCTTAACAAAGAACGTAAACTACGCCAGGACGATGAAACAGGACTTTCCCGGCGCGAACGCGAACAGCTTCGCAAAGAACAGGAAGAGCTCCAAAAAGATTTGACTGGCAAAAGCTAACTTATAAACGAAAAACAAAACCCTGGCCTCAGCGCCGGGGTTTTTTGTTCTAAAAACTAGTCTCTGCTCCAAAAAATTCCAGGATGAGCTTGAGTTTTCCTTATTTTTCACAAAAAAGGCCACGGCTTGTGTAAGCCGTGGCTCTTTCTATTTTTTACGTGATGTGGATTGGCATGCCGAGTGCTGCTTCTGCCGTTTCCATCGTAATCTCACCTAACGTTGGGTGAGCATGGACGGTCATCGCTACATCTTCTGCTGTCATACCTGCTTCAATGGCCAGACCTGCTTCTGCAATCATGTCAGAAGCGTTAGGACCAACAATTTGAGCTCCGATGACTAATCCATCATCTTTGCGAGTGATGAGCTTCATGAAGCCTTCAGAGACGTCGAGAGACAATGCCCGTCCGTTTGCCTGGAACGGGAACTTCGCGGATTTTACATCAAAGCCTGCTTCTTTCGCATCTTCTTCTGTATATCCAACGCTTGCAAGCTCCGGATTCGAGAAAACAATCATTGGCATGCCGAGGTAATCGACTGCTGCCGCTTCTCCGGCGATAGCCTCTGCAGCTACCTTCGCTTCGTAGGAAGCTTTATGAGCAAGCGGGAGACCAGGGACAATATCACCGATAGCATAGATGTTATCCACACTTGTGCGGGACTGCTCATCTACTTGGATAAGGCCTCGTTCGCCGATCTCAACGCCAATTTGCTCAAGTCCCAGCTCCTCTGTATTAGGACGGCGCCCTACAGCAACCAGTACATATTCTGCTTCAAATGTTTTTTCTTCGCCTTTTACTTCAGCCGTCAGAGTGACACTGTCTTCTGATTCTTCTACTCCCTGAGCAAACGCTTCGGTCTGAATATCCACACCCTGAGCTTTTAATTTCTTTTGCACAGGCTGAGTCATTTGCTTTTCAAAGCCCTGGGAGAGAATCCGGCTTTCGCCTTCAAGCACAGTAACCTCTGTCCCGAGATTTGCATAGGCGCCAGCCATTTCGATGCCGATATAGCCTCCACCGACAACAATAAGGCTTTTCGGAATTTCTTCGAGGTTTAATCCTCCCGTAGAATCAAGTACACGCTTGCCGAAAGGAAGCGGTTTGAGTTCCACCGGCCGGGAACCTGTAGCAATGATGCAGTTGTTAAATTTATACGTTTGCGAGCTGTACTCGTCTGTAGAAACCTTTACCTGATCCTTGTCGGAGAAATAAGCTTCCCCTCTTACGATGTTCACCTTGTTTGCTTTCAGAAGGGATTCAACGCCTCCGGTAAGCTTTTCAACGACGCTGCCCTTCCACTCCTGCACCTTTGTGAAATCCACTTCGGCGCCTTTCGAAGTAATTCCCATATTTTCAGCGCCTTCGTTAGCCTCGTGAAAACGATGGCCGGCCTGAATCAATGCTTTGGATGGTACGCAGCCTACGTTTAAGCAGACTCCGCCCAGATTTCCTTTTTCTATGATCGTTACTTTTTGTCCAAGCTGGGCCGCACGGATGGCTGCAACATAGCCACCCGGACCAGCACCTACAACTAGCGTGTCAATTTCTTCTGCAAAATCTCCTACTACCATGAATTATCCCTCCATTGAGATTAGTTCTGGTTCATTTAACAAACGTTTAATGTGATTCAATGCGTGCTGGGCTGTCATGCCGTCAATGAGACGGTGGTCATAGCTTAATGAAAGAGCAAGCATTGGTGCTGCAACAATTTCGCCGTCGCGCACTACCGCTTTTTCTTCAATACGGCCAATACCAAGAATAGCTACTTCCGGATGGTTAATAACCGGAGTAAAGAAAGCGCCCTTCGCAGATCCCAGGTTTGAAATCGTTGCGGATCCCCCGCTCATTTCAGCTGAGGAGAGCTTCCCGTCTCTTGCTTTTGTAGCAAGTTCGTTGATTTCATCGGCCAGGGTAAAGATAGGCTTGCGATCCGTATCTTTAACAACTGGTACGACGAGTCCCTGCTCTGTATCAGCTGCAATACCGATATTGAAGTAATTCTTATAAACGATTTCAGAAGCTTCATCATCGATAGAAGCATTTAATACAGGGAACTTACGGATGGCGGAAGTCAGAGCTTTTACTACGTACGGCAGGTACGTAAGCTTAATGTCCTGCTCTGCTGCCATTGGCTTGAATTTTTTACGATGGTCTACCAGGGCAGTAACGTCCACTTCGTCCATATGCGTAACGTGCGGAGCCGTCTGTTTTGATTGTACCATTTTTTGAGCGATAGCTTTACGGATACCTTTAAGCGGCACGCGTTCTTCCATAGCACCCCGATCCTGTGAAGGCGCTGTGCTTGCAGCCGGTTTGCTTTCTTCGGCACCGGAAGCTGCTTCAGTTGTTTCTTCTTCTGCTGACTGGTCGCCGCTCAGGAAGGCGTCAATGTCTTCACGAAGGATGCGTCCATTTTTGCCGGATCCTTTTACTTTTTGGATCGTTACGTCGTTTTCACGTGCGTATTTACGTACGGACGGCATAGCGATAACGCGGGCGTCTTCGTCTACATCCGTTTCGCTTGAAGCACTGGCGCTTTCGCCGCCTGCCGGCGTCGGGCTCTCTTTTTCTGCTTCTGTGGAAGCAGGCTGAGCGTCGTTTTGCTCCTGCTCATCTCTTTCTGATTTACCTTCCGAGCTTTCATCCCCGGAAGCTTCTTCCGCAGAGTCATCTGAAGAGGCTTCTTCTCCGCTGCCGTCGTCGATAGTAAGAATTACTTCCCCGACAGTAGTTGTTGTTCCTTCATCCACTTTCAGTTCTAAAACTTTCCCATCTACCGGAGAAGGGATTTCCACAACTGCCTTATCATTTTGTACTTCGCAGAGCACGTCGTCTTCTTTGATTTCATCGCCGGGCTTTACCTGCCACGATACGATTTCGCCTTCGTGAATTCCCTCGCCAATATCGGGAAGTTTAAATTCATAAGCCAAAACAAATGCCTCCTTTTAGTTTACATTCGATTTATGCGTAGCAAACAGGTTGATTTCAGTCATCAACCTGTCGCAGTCATGTTCAATTTTAGAAGTTTAGTACAGCTTTTGCCTTTTCGATAACGTCATTCTCATTAGGGAGCCATACGTCTTCAGCTGCCGCAAATGGGAACACAGTATCTGGAGCTGCTACCCGGAGTACCGGAGCTTCAAGGTGTAAAATTGCACGCTCATTAATGTCAGCAATAACGTTGGAGCCAACACCCGCCTGTCTTTGCGCTTCCTGAACCATCACAGCACGATTGGTTTTTTTCACGGATTCAATAATAGTATCCATGTCTACCGGGCTTACAGTACGGAGGTCAACCACTTCTGCCTCATACCCTTCTTCTGCAAGCTGGTCAGCTGCTTTCAGGCATGTGTGTACCATAGCACCGTAAGCGATAAGCGTAACGTCTTTTCCTTCACGCTTCACGTCTGCTTTGCCGATTTCCACTGTGTATTCCTCTTCCGGCACTTCTTCCCGGAAGGAACGGTACAGCTTCATGTGTTCAAGATAAAAGACTGGGTCATTGCTGCGAATAGCAGAAATAAGCAATCCTTTTGCATCGTATGGAGTTGACGGGATAACCACAGAGATCCCCGGCGACTGCGCGATGATCCCCTCCAGGCTGTCTGCGTGCAGCTCAGGAGTCTTTACACCGCCGCCGTAAGGCGTGCGGATTGTTACTGGCGCCCCGTATTTACCGCCAGTACGATAGCGAAGGCGTGCGATCTGGCCAACTACTTCGTCCATTGTTTCAAATACGAAGCCGAAGAACTGGATTTCCATTACCGGACGAAAGCCAGTAACAGCCAAACCGAGCGTTAAGCCTCCAATACCGGATTCTGCGAGCGGGGTATCGAATACGCGTTCTTCGCCAAATTCATCCTGCAGTCCCTCTGTCGCACGGAAAACTCCGCCGTTCTGGCCTACGTCTTCACCATAAACGAGAACGTTTTCGTCGTTCTTCAGTTCCGTACGCATTGCGTCTGTAATTGCTTGAATCATCGTCATTTGCGCCATGGCTTACTTCGACTCCTTCTCTCTGTATTCTTCGAGCTGTTCCTGCAGATTCTGCGGAAGCTTTTCATACATGATTTCGATTAAATCGGAGGCTTTTTGCTTCGGTGTATCGTCAGCCTGTTTAATCGCTTCTTTAATATCAGCTTTCGCCTGATCTACTACTTCGTTTTCTTTATCTTCATTCCAAAGGTCTTTATCTTCAAGAAACTTCCGGAACCGAATGAGCGGATCTTTCTTTTCCCACTCGTTGTCAAGTTCTTCTGTACGATAACGGGTCGGGTCGTCGCCGGCCATGGTGTGCGGACCGTAACGGTAACATACGGATTCAATCAGCGTAGGCTCTCCGTTCAGTGCATTTTTACGGGCGGTTTCCGTCACTGAATACATAGCAAGAATATCCATCCCATCAACCTGCACTCCGTGAATGCCGGCAGCTACTGCTTTTTGGGCAATCGTTTTAGCAGCGGATTGCTCTTCCACTGGTACGCTGATCGCAAACTGGTTGTTCTGCACGACAAAAATAGCTGGAGCTTCATATGCGCCTGCGAAGTTCATGCCTTCGTAAAAGTCGCCCTGGGAAGCACCGCCATCTCCGGTATAAGTAATCGCCACGTTATCCTGGTGACGGCGTTTAAGCCCGAGTGCCACACCCGCAGCCTGCACAATTTGCGCCCCGATAATAATTTGAGGCGGAAGAATATTTACGCCTTCTGGAATCTGGCCTCCGTGGAAGTGGCCGCGGGAATAAAGAAACGCCTGATACAACGGAAGGCCGTGCCATACTACCTGTGGTACGTCACGGTAACCAGGAAGAATCCAGTCCTCTTTTTCCAATGCATAGTGAGAGCCGATCATGGAGGCTTCCTGCCCTGCTACTGGAGCATAGAAACCAAGCCGTCCCTGGCGGTTCAGCGAAATTGCGCGCTGATCCCATATGCGTGTATACACCATGCGGCGCATAATTTCCTGAAGCTGTTCATCAGACAGGTCAGGCATAGCGTCCTTGTTAACTACTTCTCCGTTTTCATCTAAAATCTGAAACATTTCAAAGTGACTTTCGACTTGCTCAATCGTTTTTGTCGCCACAAATGTTCACCTCTTCCTCTCTTCTTAAAATAAACCGGCTGTATCCAGTAGTGGTGTTTATCTGTTCTTGAATTATCGTTTGAATAATACACTTGCTTTTGATTGGGTATTCTCATGTGTGAACCCAGAACCACATCATCTTTTAATACCCTTCAAAGCCTTAATATAATCACCGATAATTTTAATAAAGAACAAATAAGTAACTGTTTCAGTTTATTATATCATTTCAGTGAAACAATACTTCTCAATAGTTAGAATATACCAAACGAAAAAGATACGTCAATCCTTTTTGCTCAAAGGATTATCCTGTCATTTAGCAACTTCTAGTTTTTGTAAATAAGACAATCTGTTATATATCATTTGTCTATGCCTATATAAACAGTCCAGCCGTTTTTGGCCTTTTTTCTGTCTTGCTTTTCCCGCTTGTTATAAAACTGAATTAACTTTCTGCCTCCACCATCTCCTCGAATGCATTTTTAGCTTCATTGAATGATTTTGTTTCTGTATTGAATGAGTCCCTGAAGCTTTCTACCTTCTTATAGGAGCTGTTAATTTTATCAAGATGCTTTTCGAGCGATTCAAGCTCCAGATTTTCATCAGTAAACGATTCATACATCTCAATTTCTTTATCTGCTGCTTCTGTGTAAGCCCCGTGAACGCTATTAAATGCTTCATTTCTCTTCTCCATTGCCTGTTGTGCCTGTTGTGCCTTTTTAGTCATTTTTTCATTTTCAAGGTTGTTGATCGGCTCCCCTGCTTCCATTGCCTCATCATAAGCTTTATTAATTTCTTCTTTTTCTTCTTCCATTAATTCTTTGCGTTCCTTGACTGAGCTTACGGCTTTTTCTATAGATGATTTAATTTTTTTCTGTTCCTCATTTTCATAGGAGGTTAAATTTTCAAATACATTTTGTTCCTCTTTAGCCAGCTGGGTCAATTTTTTATCCTTTTCCGAAAATTCTTCCTCTGCTCCAGCTGCTTCACTCCAGTGATTCTGAATATTTCCTTCTGGCGAGCCGCATGCAGACAGCATGACTGCAGATAGAGTAATAACTGCTGCTCCGGTTATCTTTTTATTCATCTTATGCATATGTATTCCTCCGCATATTTATTTTCTCAGCCATTCTGTTTTTAAAAGCTGTTTAAGCTGAAATTTTTTTGCTATACTAATACACTGTTATTAATCACTATCATTTGCACGCTTGATTGGAGGCAGTAGATTCATGTTAACGATGAAAGATATTCAGCGTGAGGGGAGCCCTGCGCTCCGCAAAGTGTCTGAAGAAGTTCCGGTTCCTCCGTCTGCTGAAGATTTGCATGTTCTGCAGGACATGCTGGATTTCTTAA
This sequence comes from Marinococcus halophilus, assembly GCF_900166605.1. NCBI lineage: Bacteria > Bacillati > Bacillota > Bacilli > Caryophanales > Bacillaceae > Marinococcus > Marinococcus halophilus. Next base: position 1,056,794 of record NZ_FVZD01000006.1, on the reverse strand, counting down.
AAAACAGCCAGGACGAAGAAACCGCTGAAAAATATGAGCTCCGTTCGGGCGTCGGCATAGCAGCGCCACAGCTCGGTATCAATAAACGAATGTTCGCCATGCATGTAACCGACGATAAAGATGAACTGTACAGCTACGGGTTTATTAACCCGAGAATTGTCAGCCATTCCGTCGAAACCACCCATTTAGAAGGCGGAGAAGGCTGTCTTTCCGTCGACCGGGAGGTGCCCGGAAATGTGCCCAGGTATTCACGTATCACATTAAAGGCCAAAACGCTTGAAAATAAAGAAGTAAAATTGCGTCTTCGGGGAATGCCTGCTATTGTCGCCCAGCACGAAATTGATCATCTGAACGGCGTTATGTTTTACGACCGGATTGAAGATTATGAAGATGAGTACAAACGGGAGCTGCCCAAGCTATAGTTTGCAAAAAAAGCATTTTCCTTCGGGAAGATGCTTTTTTATGAGCATCTTTTTATCATTTTCTATGCTTTCTTATCATCGGTGCCTGGATAGTATACAAAAAGGCTGATAACTGCTGACGACGCTTTTCATCGACTTAGCTCCGGCATTTCTCAACGCTCTCCTCCGTTATTGGTAATAATTACTATAATTTAAAATTTATTTATATTTAGAAAATTTATTCCCTTTTGTATTTTATCATGGTTCTTTAGTACCCGTATAGTTACTTTCTTTTAACTATTAACTTCTCTGCAGCCGGACGATTTTTGTAATGAAATGATTAAAAGGATGAAAAAAACAGTCTCATGCTTTATAATATGAATTATTAATGGTTGGTACGTACACTGTGGTGCTGTTCAGCTTGAGTTCTTTGGCCGGAAGCTGAGTAGAACCGCTCTGGATATGAAGTCATTTTTGATTAAACAGCCAGGCTGTTGCAACGATTACTTCCTGTCCTTCCTGCATTATTTTGCTTTTTTATATTTACAGTACTAGTTTATGCCAAAAAACCATTTTTTCTAAAGCAGTTATATACGCCGCATTTACATTTCAAGAAGGAGAGATATTTACGATGATTTTCAAAGTTTTTTACCAAAATAATTTTACAGAAGCTCCTGTACGGGAGAACACTCATTCACTATACGTAGAAGCAGAATCAGAGCGGGAAGTCCGCCGCAAACTTGCCGATAAACAATTCAACATTGAATTTGTTCAGGAGCTCACTGATAAGCAGCTTGAATTCGAAAAAAGATCCGAAGACTTCCAAGTGGAGAATTTATAACGTATGAAACAAATAAAACAAAATCAAGTTGCAGTTTTTGCCCTGGGCGGGTTAGGCGAAATCGGCAAAAACACGTATGTTGTTCAATACCAGGATGAAATCATCGTTATTGACGCCGGGATCATGTTCCCTGAGGATGACCTGCTTGGCATTGACTACGTTATTCCCGATTACACCTACCTTGTTCGGAACAAAGAAAAAATTAAAGGCGTCTTTATTACCCACGGGCACGAAGACCATATCGGCGGTGTGCCTTTTCTGCTAAAAGAATTAAATGTCCCTATATACGGGGGGCCATTGGCTATTGGCCTGTTAAAAGGAAAGCTCGAAGAACGCGGGCTTTTGCGAAAAGCAAAACTAAACACTATACAGGAAGACCAGCCTGTTGCTTTCAACCATTTAAAAGTAGACTTTTTCCGGACCACCCACAGCATCCCTGATTCCCTCGGTATCAACGTTCATACTCCTGAAGGAAATGTGGTGCATACAGGGGATTTCAAGTTTGATTTCACCCCGGTGGGAGAGCCGGCCAATTTAGCCAAAATGGCTGAGATCGGTGAAAAAGGCGTTCTCTGCTTGCTTTCCGATAGCACAAATGCAGAAGTCCCCGGATTTACCGTTTCGGAACGAAAAGTCGGGGATAATATTCATTCCATCTTCCGACAGGCCAAAGGAAGAATTATTTTTGCTACATTTGCCTCTAATATCTATCGTCTCCAGAAGGCTGTTGACGCTGCTGTCAAAGATGGACGTAAAATCGCCGTTTTTGGACGCAGTATGGAAGCTTCCATTACCATCGGCCAGGAGCTGGGTTATATCAATGCGCCCAAAGGGACATTTGTGGAGCCTTCGCAGCTAAATAAACTTCCCGATGACCAGGCAGCTATTTTATGTACCGGGAGCCAGGGAGAGCCTATGGCAGCCCTCTCCCGCGTGGCCCATGGGACGCATAGGCAAATCCAGATTATTCCCGGGGACACTGTTGTGTTTTCAAGTTCTCCTATTCCAGGAAACACGACTTCTGTGCACAAAATTATTAACCAGCTGTACCGGGCCGGCGCCCGTGTTATCCATGGTTCGCTGAATAATATTCACACCTCGGGTCACGGGAGCCAGCAGGAGCAGATGCTTATGCTTCGTTTGATGCGCCCGAAATATTTTATGCCGATCCACGGGGAGTACCGGATGCTGAAAATGCACTCCCGGCTTGCAAAGGACTGCGGTGTACCACTCGAAAATTCATTTATCATGGAAAACGGCGAAGTGCTCGCTCTCACTAGAGACAGTGCTTCTGTCGTGGGCAAGGTGCCTTCTGGTGCTGTTTACGTCGACGGCCATGGAATTGGAGACATCGGAAACATTGTACTCCGCGATCGCCGCATTTTATCTGAAGAAGGTCTCGTGGTGGTCGTCGTAAGCATCGATATGAAAAACTTTAAAGTCTCAGCTGGCCCTGATTTAATTTCACGCGGGTTCGTTTATATGCGTGAATCCGGAGATTTAATAAATGATGCCCAGAAAACATTAAGCAGGCATCTCGATGAAGTAATGAAACGAAAAACAAGTCAATGGTCTGAGATTAAATCAGAAATTATTGACAACCTGGCGCCTTATTTATACGAGCGTACAAAACGGCGCCCAATGATCCTTCCTATAATTATGGAAGTGTAATCCATTTTCTTGCTGCCTCCGCATATACTGTGGAGGCTTTTTTGTGTAGATTTTTCATTCTCCTTCAGTTACAATGATGATATTGAAAATCATTATCATTTAAACAGGAGGATTTTTATGTATTTACATGCGATTGTTGGACGCTTGACTATTTTTACGGCTGGACTGGCATTGCTTGCTTCCTGCAGCAGCGGAGAGGGCAATTCTTCCGATAATAATTCAGATAGCGGAAAAGAAACCAGAGCATATGAAACGGAAAAAGGCGAAGTCACTATTCCCTCGGAACCTGAAACCATCGTGACCGATTACTATGCCGGAGAGCTGCTTTCAGTGGAGGCTGACGTCTCCGGCACCGGGCCGGATGCGTTTTCCAATCCTTTTCTTAAAGAACAGCTGAGCGGCGCTGAAGACGTCGGTGCCCCCCTCAATCCCGAGGAAGTGCTCGAGCTCGATCCGGATCTAATCGTTGTTATGTACGATGAGAATTATGAACAGCTGTCAGAGATCGCACCGACGGTTTATATTCCATACAATCCCGACACGAATGTCCAGGAAACGCTTGATACCTTCGGAGAATTGACAAATAACCAGACGGAGGCAGAAAATTTTAAAGAAACCATTGAAACAACTGCTTCGGAGGCAAAAGAACGTATTGAAGGAACTATCGATGAAGGCGATACCTTTGGAATCTACGAGCTCACTAACAATGATGAACTTTATGTTTTCGGCGCAAATGGCGGACGCGGGGGTCAGGCTATCTATAATGCTCTTGATTTAAGTCCTCCCGAAAAAATTCAGGAGGAAGTTATGGGGGGAAACGCCCAGGAGATTTCAATGGAAGTACTCAAGGACTACTCTGCTGACCACATGTTTATGACTACCTATGACCCTGAAAGCACTGGTGAAAGCAAAGAAAAAATCCAGGAATCTGATGTATGGGCCAATCTGGACGCTGTACAAAACGATCAGTTTTACTTCCTTGATTTTGATACATATTATCCATATGATCCGATTTCTGTGAACGAACAAATCGATTTAATCGCCGACAAGCTTTCTGAGCAATGAAATAGAAAAACGCCCTCCGGATGAACACGGAGGGCGTTTAGTTAATGATATACATAAAGTTCTTTGATAATAAGATCCAACGGGTTTTCCGCCATGTACGTTTTCATCTGGGCGATTGTATCGTTTCGATTGTCTTCAATGCTCTGCAGGGCGTCATGCAGCGTGTCTTCGTTAAGCTGCTCTTCTTCTAGAACGGCTGCATACCCTTTTTCCTGAAAGGATTCAGCATTCAGAATCTGGTCTCCCCTGCTCTGGGCACGCGTTAACGGCACGATCAGCATAGGCAGATGAAGGGTTAAGAACTCAAAAATAGAGTTGGAGCCGCCGCGTGTAACGATCGTATCAGTTGCTGCAAGTACATCAGGCAGTTCTTCATTAACGTATTCAAACTGACGGTAGCCGGGCTGGTCTTTTAGGGTTTCATCTGTATGACCTTTACCACAAAGGTGCACTACCTGGTACTTTTCAGTCAGGCGCGGCAGTGCCGCCCGAATTGTTTCATTAATTTTTCTCGCTCCAAGACTGCCTCCCATAACGGTTAGTACCGGCCGGGACTCCTCAAATTGAAGGAATTCCATCCCTCTTTTTTTGTCTCCCCGGGTAATCTCTTTTCGCACCGGAGAGCCAAGAGCTTTCGCTTTTCCCGGCGGAAAATGGGTTGTTGCTTCATCAAACGAAGTAAATATTTTTGTAGCAAACCGTTGGGCGATTCTATTGGCAAGGCCCGGGGTAATATCACTTTCGTGAATAATGACAGGAATATTCAACGTTTTGGCCGCGATAATAACCGGCACGGTCACAAATCCGCCTTTGGAAAATACTACGTTCGGTTTGACCTTTTTTAAGTATTTCCGGGCTTCCAAACATCCTTTTACCACCCGAAAAATATCAGTAATGTTCTGCCAGTCTATGTAACGACGCAGTTTACCTGAGCTAATGGCATGATACGGAATGCCTTTGTGTTCGACCAGCTCTTTTTCAATACCTTCTTTGGAGCCCACGTAATAAATATCCCAATCGTTTTGGTTCAGTTCATTCATCACGGCAATGTTCGGAGTAACATGACCGGCGGAACCGCCGCCGGTGAATACGATTTTTTTCAGCATTTCCCTCATCATCCTATACTTCTTCCAGTTTATGAGATTATGGTTCTCACGCCTTTTATAATATCATACGCTTACGAAGGTGTAAGTTGTTTCGATAATAAGGAAAACATTTCATGCCAATATTTTTCCGTCTGCCGTCTTTGCTCTCTTAAATGTTCTTCTACTGTTTTTGGATGCAGCTGCTCATGATGAAGAAAAACTACGTCCTGGGTAACAATCACTTGGCTTCCATTCAAAATAGAGTTGATTTCCACCTTGATTTTCTCATCCTGTCCGCCTGTTTCTTTTCGAACGAGTGTTTTTTCAATTCGTTCCGGCGGATCGATTTTTAAGTATTCTCCGTAAGCCCGGTACGTCTCCTCCTGGCTTTCGTTCACAACGCTCCATGCACCGCCCTCTGTGACATTGGCCTCTGCTTCAGATTCCCGGCTTTCTCCTGAGGGGAACATCCAAGTTTTCATCAGTTCGGGGTTAGTCCAAGCTTCGTATACCTGTGCGGGCTCTGCATGATGAATGTGGCATCCTGCCTGAGCAATGATTCTGCTGTATTTTGCCATAATCGATTTCTCCTTTACGCTTTGCTTTTCAAACTCATTCCCTAAATGAAAGCTGAAAAAACACGAACTCCATATTTTCAGGCTGTTCCTGTTTATTATAATAGGGGCGCGGGTATATCCCAGTAGTTCTAATCAAAGGAGTGAAAAATATGGCCAACATGGAATTTAACGTAGAAGGAAAGGCAAAAAACTTTCAAACAGATCTTTCTACGGGTACTCACAAAATCACGATCGATGAACCTGAAAATCTTGGTGGACACAATCAGGGTATGGATCCTCTGTCCGCCCTGCTCTCCTCTCTTGCCGGCTGCGAAAATGCAGTAGCCAATTTTGTGGCAAAGGAAATGAATTTTGACCTGCAGGGTATTTCGTTTCAGGTAAGTGGAAATATCGATTCGGAAGGCATGATGGGAAACCCCGATGTGCGCCCGTATTTTCAGACCGTTTCAGTAAAAGCAAAGGTGGAGACATCTGAAAGCGAAGAACGCATCCAGGAACTTCAGGAAAAAGTGGATGCCCGGTGTCCCGTATTTACTACTCTTAACGCCGCCGGTGTGGAAATGAACGCGGATTGGAGCAAAGCTTAACAGCGGAAGATAAAACACGCCCGGCGAATGTCTCCGGACGTGTTTTTAATTATACATATTCATTCTTTGTTGATTAGCTAAGCCGCAGATTCTTAGGAGGAAAACTTTTTCGCCAGCGGATAGACGCCGAGACTTTGAATGACAAGGGAAAGCAGGATAGCAGCAAATGTCAGGGACACGACTAAATTTGCACTGCTGCTTGACTGGGTTTCAATACTTAACAGCAGGGCCACAGACACGGTCCCCTTCAGTCCTGACCAGGTCATCATAAACACCGACGACCATTGAAACCGTTCTTTAATATGGGGAGAAAATTTTAGAAAACCTCCCAATACAATAAAGCGGACGATCAACGAAATAATAAATACTCCAATTGCCAGCAGCCAGTGCCCAAATGCAAGGTAGCCTGCTGATTGAATGCCGATCAACAAAAAGAGCAGCGATAATACAACCGGCTCTACCACTTTCCAAAAGCCGTCCAAATAAGAATGAAGCTCTTCTTCTTGTGCAGACTGCTGAAAAGCCCGGGAAAGCATAATGCCTGCCGAAACTGTCGCCAGTACTCCGGAGGCCCCCAATCCTTCCGCAATGTAAAAACCGCCGTAGGCAAGAACGATACTGAGTATTACCTGGTACACATGGTTGTGCATGACATGGACTGCCTTAGTGACCATCCATCCCCCTGCCACACCAACGGCCACACCGCCAAGCGAAACAAGCAGAAATTCACCTAGAAACGAAAATAAAGAAAAGGGTTCGTTGTATAAAAACATGGAGGAAGCAATGCTGAATAGCACTACACTTGTACCGTCATTGATCATCGATTCCCCTTCCACAACTTTCGGAATATCCGAGTCTCCGAAAACATTTTCGAGAATAGCTGTAACGGACACCGGGTCGGTCGGTGTGAGTATGGAAGCAATCAAAAATGCCGCCACAAATGAAAGTCCGGCGGCCGGAGCCCCTACGAAATATATGAGCACTGCCATTAAAAACACCGTAGCCATAAGTCCGAGCGTTCCTAATGTGGCAATCGGCCAGAAATTTTTCTTTAATGAACGAATGGAAAAACTGTAGGCTGGCACAAACAGGAGCGCTGGCAGCAGCAGATCAAAGATGATGTCATGATTCAGGCCCAGCCTGTTGAAAACAGGAATAAATGAAAGCCCTAGGCCAATAAACAAAAGCACCATCGGGACCGGGAAATAGTTGCTTTTAACATCAAAGATATAAACGATCAGCCCGAGAGCTAACAGTATAACAAGCAGCGATGCGTACAACAGCAACCAGCACACCTCCTATTTATAAATATATGTGTCCAACATCCTTATTTACCCTTATCTGGCAGCTTAAAACTAAAAAGCCCTTCCGTATTTACATTACGGAAGGGGGCGAGTCTTATTTAATTGTCATCGATCCATCGGGCTTCCAGCCTTGCAATATCACCATCCGCGCCGACGATAATCAGAATATCTCCTTCACTGATATCCACCTCGGGGCGTGGCGACACATGAACGTCCTCCCCGCGTTTAATGGCAAGTACGTTACATTCATACGTTTCACGTATATCTAAATCAAGAAGTGATTTGCCATCAAGCAGCTGTCCGGCTTCAAGCTCCACGATGCTGTAATCTTCGGAAAGCTCCAGGTAATCGAGGACACTTTTAGACACGATGCTGTGTGCCACCCGGACACCGATATCCCGCTCCGGATGAATAACTTCATGGGCACCAATCCGCCGCAGTACTTTTTCGTGGTAGTCATTCTGGGCTTTTACCGTAATATGCTTGACGCCGATTTCATCAAGCACAATAGTAGTCATAATGCTTGCCTGAATATTGTCGCCGATAGCTACAATGACGTTATCAAAATTACGAATTCCAAGACCCCTCAGCGCCTTTTCATCCATACCGTCCGCAATGACTGCCTGGGTGACAACCTGGGCGAATTCATTGACCCGGTACTCATTGGAATCAATAGCAAGCACATCCATTCCTTCATCTGCCAGGGCGTTACATATACTGCCCCCGAATCGGCCAAGACCAATGACTGCAAACTGTTTCTTCATCCCGTTCTCCCCTATTCTTCTCAAGTCCCTCAGCTGCCCCGGCGGCCCTACGGAGCCAGACTGTGTTCAACATACCTGTCTGCCCAAATCCTCAGGGATTGAGCGTGTCCTGTCCCGGCTTCCAGTTTGCCGGGCACATGCCTCCCATCTGCAGGGCCTGCAGTACACGCAGTACTTCATCCACGTCACGTCCGACATCATTGTGGTGAACCATTGAGTACTGCAGTTCCCCGTACGGGTTAATAATATACAATCCCCGCAGCGCCACTCCTTCTTCTTCAATCAACACGCCGTAGTCCCGGCTTACCCGGTGGTTTGTATCAGCTGCAAGCGGAAACTTCAGCTGTTCAAGTCCATTGTTTTCCCGCGCCATGTTAATCCAGGCTTTATGTGAATGGATCGTATCCGTCGAAACGCCGATAATTTCTGTATCGAGTTCTTCAAACTCCTCGTAATGGTCACTCATCGTCGTGATTTCTGTTGGGCAGATGTGAGTGAAATCCATCGGGTAGAAAAAAAGCACCGTCCATTTATCTTCTTTCATTAATTGTTCAAGACTCACTGTGCCAAACGAGGTGTCCGGCATCACAGCATTCATCTCAAAGCGTGGAGCCTGCTTTGCAACCATACGCTTTTCACTCATGCATTCCACTCCTTTAATAGTACGCTCCTGCATTCTATTCTTCATTATATGGACCGCTAATTTCAAAGTCAACGGCATGCTCCAAACCTCGTTTTATGGCAGTTTAATTCATTACTATTGCATATTTTTTGGCTGGACCAGTTATGTTATACTAATCGGGTTAAAATGGAAACTACAGGCGGAGGAGTGGTAGGACATGAATATGGAATCATTTAATGACGGAGTTTTCTGGGCAGCTGCCATTATTTTAATTGTGCAGTTAGTCGGTGTGCTTATCGGCTATATTATCGTACGGGCCATCGGGAGCAAAATTATTCACCGCGCCTTTAACCGCATGGAAAAGCAGCGGAATATGCATCCGGGCAGGGTCAAGACCCTTTCAAGGCTCGCTATCAGCATCTTTACTTACATTTTATTGTTTATAGTAATCACTATTACTTTAGGGCTGTTTGATCTTGATATTGCTCCGCTGATCGCAAGTGCCGGGATCGTTGGCCTTGCGATCGGCTTCGGGGCCCAGGGCCTTGTGAGCGACGTAGTTACCGGCTTTTTTATTTTACTCGAAAAGCAGATTGACGTCGAGGATTACATCGCTATCGCAGGTATAGATGGGATCGTCGAAGAAGTCGGCCTGCGCACAACTCAGGTTCGCAGTTTCGATGGCACGCTTCACTTTGTTCCGAACCGGGAGATCAGCGTTGTCAGCAACTATTCACGAGGTAACATGCAGGCAATTGTTGATATTGGCATTGCTTATGAAGAAAATGTAGATAAAGCAATCGCTGTTATCCAGGGAGCCTGCAACCGCGTCGCAGAAGAACAGGGGGCTTTTAAAGAAGGTCCTGATGTTGTGGGAGTAAACGCCCTTGGCTCTTCCGAAGTAACCATCCGAATTATCGCTAAAACAGAGAATATGATGCAGTGGGCCATGCAGCGGGAGTTATTGAAAGCGTGCAAAGAAGAACTCGACGCCCATAATATCGAAATTCCGTATCCTCACCAGGTGAACGTCAGCAAAGAAGCATAGCACAAGAAAAAGACGGCGGGGCTCAGAGCCTCCGCCGTCTTTTTTTGTAAAGAGATTACCGGCTGTGTAAAAAATCAGTGAAAAACTGTACCGCTGTGTCCATCGCTTTTTCGGAAGGGCTGATCCGGTTGTCATGCAGGCCGTACGGTGTGTCTACTCCGAGCCACACCATCGTGCCTGGAATCTCCTCGAGGAAGTAGCCAAAGTCCTCTCCGGTCATTGCTTCCCGGCTTTCTACAGAATTTACCTGGCCATGGCTCTCTGCAGCCGCCGTCAGTTCGGCTGTTTTTATTTCATCATTATACACCTGGCAGTAATTCGCTCCCCAATCCACCCCTGTTTCACAATGGAAGGAGGCTTCGATTCCTTTCAGCATGCCGCTGATTCGTTCTTTAATCAGCTTCATGTTATCCATCGAAAATGTCCGGATCGTCCCTTCCACCCGGGCGGATTCCGCAATAATGTTCTGCTTGGTGCCTGCTTCAATGGTCCCGACCGTGACGACGGCCGAATCAAGCGGATCAATATTTCTGGCTACGATCGACTGAAGCTGTGTCACAAAGTGACTTGCCGCCACCACCATGTCCTCTGTCTGATGGGGACGTGCCGCATGGCCGCCTTTGCCGCGGATGTCAATAAATAATTCCGAAGTGTTAGCAAACAGCACCCCCGGCTTCGTCGCAACCGTGCCCACCGGGTGCTCCGGGGCAATATGGAGCGCATAAATTTCATCCGGCTTCCATGCCTTAAATTCCTCTGACCTGAGCATCGGTTCTGCACCACCGGGCCCTTCCTCTGCCGGCTGAAACAGTATCACCACGTTTTGGACTGGCTGGTGCTCCGTAAGGTTTTGTAATATCCCGAGCGCGATGGTCATATGCATGTCGTGCCCGCAGGCGTGCATCATTCCTTCATGCTCGGACGGAAAATCCAGACCCGATTGTTCTGTCACCGGAAGACCGTCCATATCTGTACGGTAGCCGACGGTTTTTTCCGGATTTGAGCCTTCGATACGGACGAGGATCCCAGTCTGCCAGGTTTTATACGTAAGGTGCTCCTGCGGCAGAGTACGAATCGCTTCGAGCAGGTACTGCTGCGTTTTAAATTCTTTAAATCCCGGCTCCGGAATGCGGTGCAGGTCACGGCGTACCCTGGTTAAATCGAGGGTGGTCATTACTGCAGACTCCTTTCTTTTAAGGCATTCATTTCTTCAGCGAGAGTTTCAATGAAGGCGTCCACTTCAGCGTGCTCGAGGGTTAAAGGCGGCAGAAGGCGGATAATCCGCTGCTGGGTAATATTAAACATGAACCCTTTCGCGAGCAGCTTTTCCTGCAGAGCTTTTACAAAAACTGCGTCAGCATCCAGCACCACTCCAATCATCATGCCGAGGCCCCGGATTTCCTGCACAAACCCTTCGCTTTCCTTCTTCCAGTCTTCCAGGCGCTGCCATAAATATTCAGCCCGTTCACGCCCTTGTTCCAATTCTTTTTGATCATACAGGACGTCGAGTACGGCATTGCCCATCGCGGCGCTGAGCGGTGAAGGCCCAAAGGTCGTCCCGTGATCGCCGGGGTGGAAAACTTCCTGCACGTGCTCTCCAGCAATCAGGCCCCCAAGTGGAAGGCCGCCGCCGATGCCTTTAGCAAACAAAATGACGTCCGGCGTAATATCTGCCCGTTCATAAGCGAAAAATGTGCCAGTACGGCCGATGCCGGTCTGTATTTCATCCACGATAAACAGCACATTGTATTTTTCACAAAGGGCTTTTGCTTTCTCCATAAAAGAAGGAGAAACCGGCTGAATGCCGCCTGATCCTAAAATTGGTTCGAATAAAAACGCTGCCGGCTGCTTCGTCCTGAGCACTTCTTCGAGCGCTTCCAGGTTTTCTGCCTCTACTTCATACACGGGATAATCCGCCGCCGGGAAATCCTGATAAATCCCGGGTTGGCGTGTCAGCTGGATAACACCCAGCGTCCGGCCATGAAAGCTTTTTTCCAGAACGGCAATGCCTTTTTTGGGCGTTTCCTGGCTGCTCCCCCACTTATGAACAAGCTTGACCGCTGCTTCAGTAGCTTCCGCCCCGGAGTTTGCAAAAAACACTTTTCCCGGAATACTGAGCTCAATCAGCCGTTCCGCCAGGCGCACCGCCGGTTTGTTAATAAACATATTGGAAATATGCAGAAACTGGTCTGCCTGCTCCTTCAGCTTTTTGAGCAGATAGGGATGGGAGTGGCCGACAATATTAACGGCCAGGCCGGTAAATAGGTCGAGATATTTGTTTTGTTCGCTGTCGTATAAATAGTTGCCTTCTCCTTTTTCTACGACAATCGGAAGACGCTGGTACGTAGACATTATATAGTGCTGGTCTTTTTCAAGCCAGTTCATGCTGTTTGCCCCTTTCGCATAAATGAAAAAGAAAGGCCCCTTTTGGAACCCGTCCCAAAAGGCAGCCTTTCACCGTTACATTACATTGTTGCATTGTTATTTTAAGCGGCGCAGTTCCTGTTTAATTTCTGTTTTTCCTTTTGTCTGATCATCAATTTCTTTGATGACACGTGCAGGAGTACCGGCAACAACCGTGTTTGCCGGCACGTCTTCTGTTACTACGGCACCGGCCGCTACGACTGCACCTTCTCCGACAGTAACTCCTTCAAGGATGACGCAGTTGGCACCAACCACTACACCGTCTTCGACAACGACCGGCTGCGCGGATGGCGGCTCGATGACCCCGGCAAGAACGGACCCTGCACCGATATGGCAGTTGTTACCCACGGTGGCACGGCCGCCCATGACAACGTTCATATCAATCATTGTGCCTTCTCCAACAACTGAACCGATATTGATGCTTGCGCCCATCATGATAACCGCGCCTTTACCGATTTCCACCTGGTCGCGGATGATCGCACCCGGCTCAATGCGTGCTTCGATGTCTTTCAAATCAAGCATCGGGATTGCGCTGTTTCTGCGGTCATTTTCTACAACAAAATCTTCAATTTTGTCTGCATTCGCTTCGATGCCTTCTTTAATATCTTCCCATTCACCGAACAATACGCCGGTGTTGCCTGTAATAAACCGCTTCGTTTCATTTCCAAATCCGATAGCGTCCAATTCACCGGTAATATGTACTTTAACCGGGGTGGATTTTTTACTATCTGAAATAAACTGAATAATTTCATTTGCGTCCATTTGATTCATGTTTTACATCCTCCTTCAAATTTCTCTTTCCTAGATTATCATATCGCCCTTTGAAAGCAAAATGATAGTTCCATCTTTTTTCTGTTCTCCTGCTATTTTCTTTCGTTTGGGAAAGCCTTACAATGAAATTAATAAAAGGAGGCATACATATGGGTAGAACAGCTGATATCTGTGATGAATATGGAAACGAGGTTTTTGTCGCCAACGAGCCGTTTTTATCACACGGACCGGCACGTTCCTTTGAAGGACCAATAGAAACTGTACGGGTATTTGAAGATAACGTACTTGTCGAACAGGCGCTTGGCGATATTCCAGCCGGCAGCATTCTTGTCGTTGACGGAGGCGGTTCCTCCCGGCGCGCCCTGCTCGGGGACAACCTGGCAGAAATCGCTGTCAATCGCGGGCTCGCAGGCATTATCGTGAACGGCGCCATCCGCGACAGTGACGAGCTGCGCGAAATGGATGTCCGTGTGTTCTCCCGCTTTACCAACCCGCGAAAGTCCGTCAAGGAAGGACGCGGCGAGCGTTCTATTCCAGTCGACTTTGCCGACGTCACCTGGACGCCCGGAGACTACGTCTATGCCGACAGCGACGGCATTGTGCTTCTTCCTGCCAAAAGCTAGCCTGCTTCCGCTGGCATCAGACGACGCACGCTTGTAAGTGTGACTATTAACAGGAGCAGACCGCCGGCAATGACACCTATCCAGCCGGCTGCGGGCCATAGTAGTCCAAAATAAATACTGCTCAGGCTTCCGCCCAGATAATAAGACGTCAAATAAAGTCCCGAGGCACTCGCCCGGGCTTTTTTGGCGTTTTTTGTCACCCAGGAGCTCGACGTGGAATGAGCAAAGAAAAAACCAAAACTCAGTACAGCAAGCGATGCAATAACCACCCAAAGCTGCGGTACAAGCGACAGCAGCAGACCGCCGGCCATAATTAGAATGCCGGTCTGCATACAGTCCGTCTGTTTAAAGCGCTGCGTCAACTCTCCGGCAAGACTTGAACTGAACGTGCCTGCCCCGTATGTTAGAAACAACAGTCCAAGGACCGCTGTACTAACGAAAAAAGGATCTCCGTCCAACCGGTACGTGATAAAGTTAAATGTGCCAATAAACACGAAAAAATTCAGTCCGCCGATAATATAAGCCAGCCGTTGGACCGGATCTCTAAGATGAAACAGGGCGTTTTTCCATGTATCGCTCCACTCCAGCGGCTTCGGTTTGAAATTTTTCGAAGCAGGAAGCAGCAGAATGACGAGCACGGCGAGCAGCACACTTGCCCCAGCCATAAAAAAATAAGCTGTCCGCCAGTCGAACCAATCAGCAAGCACGCCGCTCATTACTCTTCCCCCCATGCCGCCAAGACTGTTCGCGCTCACATAAAAGCCCATCGCTACTGTCATGGCCCTCGGGGTAAATTCCTCCCCGATATAGGACATCGCCGCAATAGGAATGCCGGCCAGCCCGACTGCCTGTATCATCCGCAACAGCAAAAGCAGCCAAAACGACCCCGCAAACGGAATAAGAAGCGTTGCTATCGTTCCCCAGATCATTGCATACACGATGATTTTCCTTCTTCCCTTAGCATCAGATATTGCACTGATAAAAAAGAAGCTTATCCCAAGCATCAGCAGCGACAGTGAAACCACAAAGCTTGCTGTTGCTTCGCTAACGTTGAATTCTCCTGTAAATAATGGAAGCAGCGGCTGCGGATAATACATATTGGCAAAGATGAGCAGAGAGGCAAGCCCAAGAGCAATGGATGCCCGCCAAAATGTTCCGGTATGCCGGTCAATCATAATGCCTTCCTCCTTTCGTCACATTCGATATTACTGCTTGTATCATACAACCAGTACATGGAAATTATTCCTTTTCTACTTTACCCTATTTGGCCTGTTATACGCTTTTATTGTCCAGGGGATTAGCAAGCGGCTTCTAATACAGCTGAAGACCCGGCCGCCTTCTTCCGGCACCGGGTCTTCCTATTAACTGCGTGTCGTTTTAAGATACGAACGCGCGATATTTCGCACATTAGGATTCCAATGAGTCATGCAGCCAGCCATCGCACGTTCTACATGCTCTGCTGCTTCGTCTTCCCAATAGCCATTATTATTCTCGTACTCCGCTGCTTCTCCGAGATATCCGGCTGCCACCGCGGCAACCGCATCTTTTTCTTCTCCGTAAACCTTGAGCTCCACTTTATCCCCAAGTCTAATGCTTGTAAACAAAGACATCATGCCGAGTACGCTTTTTCCATTGGCGGAAGTTCTTCGTTTTTCGAAAAATACATCTGCTTTAAATGTTTCCAATTCATGCACAAATGACAATACTTGACTGGCATTCAGCCCTCTGGTTAATACGAATGTTTCCACTCGTTCCATCGAATGCATCGGCTCCTTTTTACGTACAAATTCCTTCTGACAAACATTATTATTATAACATGTACGTTCTATTTGCCAACCATGTATCCAGCTTAATTATTGTCGGACATGTGATAATTTTCTTCAGGGGTTTTTTCAATATAAATAGACTGCGTTGGATAGGCAAATTGAACGCCTTCCTCCTGAAGGATACGAATAATTTCAAGATTCAACTCTTCTTTGATTTCCGCCCACTCCAGGAACGCGGTCGTTTTGGTAAAGCAGTAAACCCACAGGTCGAGCGAGGAGCTGTTAAATTCTTTAAATTGTACAAGAATCAGTTCTTTATCAATGTCATCACGGCTGTTCAGCATCTCCTCGAGGCGTTCCCGCAGCTGCAGCACCTGCTCCCGCGGGGTCTGGTATTCAATGCCAAGCGTCATATTAATTTCGCGCTTGCGCATTTCACTCCAGTTCGTAATCGCCTCGTGCGCAAGCGTGTTGTTTGGCACAATAACAATCGAGTCAGCAAATGTACGTACCTTCGTACTCCGGAATGAAATGTCTTCTACAATCCCCTCTACCGTCGGGGTATAGATCCAGTCTCCACGTTTAAACGGACGCTCCACCACAATGATAATGCCGCCGATGAAGTTTGCCACCATGTCCTGGGCAGCTAGAGCGAAGGCGAGTCCACCAAGGCCGAGCCCGGCAACAAACCCGTTAATATTAAAGCCCCAGGAGGAAAGAATAATGGTGAACGCGAGCGCTACGATAATAATCCGGATCACCCGTGATAGAAATGGCACCAGCATATTATCTTCTTTGCCTTCGAGCCGTTTAATCATTGGATTGAAAAGCATCGAAGACGTATTCAGCAGCTTGTATGTCCCCCAGGCTACGAGCACAATTAAAATAGAGCCGTACAGGCGATTGATAATCGTCATCGAATCCCACGGTATTGGCAGGTACAACAGCGCTAAGTATATACCGACTACGGCGAAAAACATACGAATCGGGCGTTCAAATGACACTAAAATATTAGTGAACAGCTGCGATCTTGATTGATGGGTCATCCTTAAAATAAAACGAAAAATGTATGTCGTAAATAGTTTCCGAAAAGCAAACACGAGAAGCGCAATAAGAACAGCTACTCCTATATCAATCCAGGGCAGCTCCACAATACGTGTCTGCCATTCCATCCAAAAATCTGCATATGCCTGCATGAACATCCCTCCACCTTTATCCCATTCTCTCTATCTCGGTGCCGTCATTACCAGCTTTCTGCCGGCTGTCTCTGTTCGTGTGATGCAGATATCTTTTAAACCCAAGGTATGGTAGCATATAAACCGGAAAAAGACATCAACACAAAGAAAGGTTCAGATAGTCGCATGAATTTACTTATTTTACTGCTAATTGGATTCGCTGTAAATACGCTTGTGTACCAATTTGCGCGGTTAATGCAGAAAGTTACCGACCGCAGCCTGCCGCTTCTCGGAATTACATACATCACTTTTTTCGGGGCACTGTCTCTTGGTATTTTTAATCAAGGACCGCTCGGCTTTATTCTTTCCAATCTCAGCTTGGGCATGCTTGCCTTCTGCTTATTTCTATTCCTTCAGCAGCGGAGAGAAAAACAGCAAAAAGGAAAATAATTTACTTTTTTCATTTTAATGGAAGTGAATAGATATACTGTACGCCCATTGGTCCCATCAAACGCCGGCCTGTATCTTTGAACCCCGCTTTTACATAGACATATTGGGCAGATTCATTTCGGATATTGACTCCGAGGACAATTTCGTTCAATTCCGGGAACCATTTGCCGGCAAAGGCAGGCAGACTGCAAAGGGCATCTCCGGCGTACCCTTTCCCCTGTTCTTCCACACGAATTGAGAATTTTTTTAATAAACCCGCCCGGCTGTTGGCTGAGTAGTTAGGAAACCTGTTTTCAGTTTCCAGCTGGAAAAATCCTACCGGGTATGTGTTGTGGACAATTAAAATTCCGGTCTCCGCCGGTCCCAGCTGTGTAACTGCCTGCAGCGGCAGGCGTGTATACTGCGCCTGTGCTTCCGGCAAATAATAGGATTCCAGCGAGGGCCGGTAAGCTTCATTGTACGGAAGAAGTCGAATGTTCTTCATTGAAACCCTGCTTTCCATGTATAATTTAACTGAGGAAGGATTGACATTGCTCTTTTCCTATTGTATATTATTTCTGTCGCTTCGTTCTATACTAATTGTTCCGTTAGCTCAGTAGGGAGAGCGCCACCTTGACAGGGTGGAGGTCACTGGTTCGAGCCCAGTACGGGACACCATCATATATAATAAACCTCAGCAGGAGCCGCAGGCTTCTGCTTTTTTATTGTTATTGGGGAGCCCCCTTCTTAATTTTAAGCTGCATTTTCTCGTATCTCCTCTCCTAACCCATATTCCCTACAGCAATAAAAAACTGTATGTTGATGTATATTCATCCTTCAACCCTTTAGCATTCTCTACTTTTATTAATTCTTTTCAGGGTATATTATGGTAAATAACTACTGAAAGGAGGGTTATCCATGAGTTCATCAGTAGACAGCTCGAATTTCATTGAGGTTTACTTTGAGCCTTCTGCCATTCCACTTTTTGACTTAAATGGATTCCAAAGCGAAGGGACGTTCGAGGAGCATTCAAGCTACGTTAAAGCTGTAGTATCAGCCGATAACTGCGGTATTGAAGAAGCTGGCGTTTATTTTTATCAAGAAAAAGCCGGGAGAGGCTCTGGCGGCAGCCGGACCGTCTTTATCCCCATGCGGTTTATTCTCACCGTAGTGGAGCATTCCGAATCCCGGGGGCCTATCGGTTACACGGACCCAAATACTCTTTAGCGCAGCTCAAAGGCAGAAAGCTTCACGCTTCTGCCTTTTTACCGCAGAACGTATATATGTCTTCCGAGCTGTATGATCTCTTCATTCTCGGGAAAATAGACCCGCTCAAACGTCGGATGAAAACCGCTGTTCTGCATGGAGTGTATATCAGCTACCCATCCCCCTTCCCCCGGCCATACAAGGCAATGCAGCATGTGTCCTTCACTACAAATAATTACCTGCACCTGGCGAATATGCCGCTCGATATAAACAACCCCCATGGCGTATACCCCCTTAATGACAATATACCCATTAAGGAAAAATCAGAACTTATTTCTTTCAGAATTAGTTAATAATTTTCCTAAATAAAAAAGCGCCGCGTCGGGCGCTTTTTCTAAAGTCCGAGTATGTCACCGAATGTATTCTTAAGATGATTCCGGACGATATCCATATCAAATTCTTTATCTTCTTCCCTGCTGTACATTCTACCTTCCTGCACATATATAACATCCAGCTCATTGCTGCTGTCGTCTGTCCCCTGCGTAACCTGAATGTAATAATTGCCGTCCTCTGTAATCGTTTCAAAAATCACTTCACGGTTATCAATGGTCATATAGCTGCGGTGCTTAGAACCGTAGCTGCTGAACGAATCGTTTTTCACTTCACCAATTTCTTTGTTCAAATTATTAAAGTATTTGGCAATTTCCCAGTTTACTTCGTTCATAATGTTTGCATCTTTATCTTCTTCTAAATATTCTTTTGCTTTAGCTACGAACTCATCTTCGAAACTCATTGCCATCACCCTCTTCTCTAAAGTAATTCTCTATTCTTCAGGTTACAAGGCTCCTGTTTTCGTAACAGGAAAATTATGTACAGATATTCTATTAAAAAAGAGATAATGTTAACTGTTCATAAAACAGTTAACATAAATTATTTCACCTCTACTACATACACCCCGGCGTCAACATATCGGATAAGCATTAACTGCCCATTACCCACCATCGAATCAATAGTTTTTAAAGCAAAAGAGCTGTCAATGCTGTTTTTATCTTTTAATATGGCGGCGACATCTTTATTAGTAAGCGGCTTTTCATTGTCCTGGATAATACTTTTAATTGTTTTTGCCCCTCTGGTCTGTAATATAATGTTCACCCCTTTGTTTATCATTAATAGTCTATTTCCGTAAAGTCTCCAGGGTAATCATCAAATTATTACATTTTTGATTCCAGGGGAATCAAACTACTGATCGCTCTCATGCAGATGTTTTTCTTTTTCCTGTTTAAGCTGTAATTTTCCACGGCGCACAGCTTCCATTACGATTAAACAGAGGACTCCGGCCAGGATATGAATGAGCGCCCATATATAGCTTTGCAGCACGAGAGTGACGATAACCCCAAGGCCGATATTCCATATACCGATGATAAGCCAGAATAGAATAAAATAACTGTTTATCGTTTTTCGTTTCATGTCTGACACCCTTTAACGTTTTTCTACAAATTACCATATTTATGTTCAAAAGTCACTTTCCAGATTTTTGACAGCGCTATCATGACTGACACACATCCATCATGTTACACTAGTCTTATCCTGAAAAAAAGAGGTGCCCAGATGAATCAAATACAGTTAGGCAGCAGTTCTCTCCACGTATCCAACATAGCGCTCGGATGTATGCGAATGAATGAACTTTCCGTAAGCGGTGCTGAAAAAGTTTTCCGAACCGCTCTTGATGCCGGGGTGAACTTTTTTGACCACGCCGACATCTACGGTGGCGGGGATTCCGAAGAAATTTTCGCCAAAGCAGCGGGGATGAATGATGACCTGCGCGAGAAAGTGATTCTTCAGTCTAAGGCAGGTATTCGCGGGAACTCCTTCGATTTTTCCAAATCCCACATTTTAAAAACAGTTGATGAAAGCCTGCAGCGGCTTCAAACGGATTATCTGGATGTCCTTCTTCTTCACCGTCCCGACGCACTCATGGAGCCCAAAGAAGTAGCTGAAGCATTTGACAGCCTTTACACTTCCGGCAAGGTTCGGCATTTTGGTGTCAGCAACCAGCATCCAATGCAGATCGAACTCTTAAAGCAGCATGTAAAACAGGATTTAATAGCCAATCAGCTGCAGTTCGGTCTGATGCACTCTCTTATGATCGACCAGGGATTGAATGTAAATATGAAAAATGAGGCGGCCGTGATGCGGGAAGGCGGGCTGCTTGAATACAGCCAGCTGAACAATATGACTGTCCAGGCGTGGTCCCCGTTCCAGTATGGCATGATGGAAGGCGTGTTTGTCGGAAATGACAAGTTTCCGGAACTAAACAAAAAACTAAGCGAGCTGGCCGGCCGTTACCGTATTACAGAATCAGCAGTGGCAGCCGCATGGATCCTCCGGCACCCGGCCCGCATTCAAACAATTGTAGGCACGATGAACCCTGAACGGCTCTCCGGTATTATCGAGGCGTCTGAGATTAATTTGACGCGTGAAGAGTGGTATGACCTGTATCAATCAGCCGGCAACGAGCTTCCGTAACACTAAAGACCCCCTTTTCTCTTTATGAAAGAGAAAAGGGGGTCTTTATTTTAAGCTTTTGCCGCTTCTGTGCTTTCATTTTCTTTATTTTTTCTAATCTTTTTAATATTAAATCTCATGACAATCATAGCGGCTAAAGCAACCACCAGAAGAATGTTAAACAGATAGAATGAGAGTGTGTAGCTTCCTGTAGCCGATACGATGCTTGAAACGGCAGTCGGCCCCGCAACCCCGGCAAGCGCCCAGGCCGTTAAAAGAAAACCGTGGATAGCTCCGAGCTGTCTCGTACCGAATAAGTCGCCGATATACGCTGGCAGACAGGCAAAGCCTCCGCCATAGCAGGTAATAATAATAAACAAAAGAATCGCAAGCAACACCACGTTAGTCGTTAACGGAAGGAGGAAAAAGGCAACAATCTGAATAAGAAAAAATAACGTGAACGTATTCGTTCTACCTAAATAGTCCGAGAGCGATGCCCAGACAATCCGTCCACCTCCATTGAAAAATCCCATCACGCCGACGACGGTAGCGGCTACTGCAGCGCTGGTGCCGGTAATGGACTGGGTCATATTTGACGCCACCGCAAGGAGCATAATGCCTGAAGAAATGTTAATAAACATTACGAGCCAGAGCAGGTAAAAACGCATCGTCCGAAGAGCCTGTTTCGCTGAAAGCTGTGCCAGGTCTCCGCCTTTTTGGTTCGTTTGCAAATCTTCCTTCTTGTAGCCCTTAGGCATCCAGTCCTTCGGCGGCTTCTTCATGTAGCTTGCCCCCGCAAGCATAAGAACGAAGTACGAAGCGCCCAGAATGTAGAACGCTCCCGGGATTGACACAGCGTTCATCAGCCATTCTGCTACGGGACTTGTAATCAGCGCCCCCGCGCCAAATCCCATAACTGCCATGCCGGTAGCCATCCCTCTGCGGTCCGGAAACCACATAACGAGCGTAGAAACCGGGGATATGTACCCGATACCAAGACCAATGCCGCCAAGAACACCATAAGAACCAATAAATAATGGCAAACTTTCAAGCTGGACCGCAAGTCCGGCCCCCATCGTTCCGGCGCCAAACAGCACGGCTGCAATAGCAGCTGAGATCCTCGGCCCGTATTTTTCCACAAAAAACCCTAGTGAAGCGGCCGACATCCCCAAGAAGAAAATTGCAATTGTAAATGCGAGTGTTACGTCGGAAATGTTCCAGCCAAGTGATTCATTCAGCGGATTTTGGTAGACACTGTACGCATATACCGAACCGATCGACAAATGAATCGCTACGGCTGATAACGCCATCAACCAACGATTTCGATCTGCTTCCATAATTAGTAAGTCCCCCTTCTGTAGTAATACAATCCTTCCATTCCCTTTGTGTTTGCATTCAAACGGTCAATACTTAAAAAATTATAAAAATTTTTTATTAAGAACAGTTTTAAAGTAAATAAAAAAAGCACCCCTTCGGATGCTTATACTTCGTCGGCATACACATTGTCCAGACGTACGCTTTTTCCAGTTCTGCTGCTTTCATAAACAGCTTCAATAATCCGGGTAACACGAAGGGCTTGCTCTGGCTTGACAACAATTTCCGCCAGCCCGAGGCACGCTTCTGTGAAATTTTTCGCCTGCAGCACGTCCTCGCGCTCCGGGTTTGTTAAGTGAGGCTCTGTACTCATCATAGAGCCGTATTTCGACTGGTAAAGCTCAAGCGGAAAGACCTGGAGGCCGCCGTCAACCCCGGAAATGCTCAGCTCCTCTTTATCTTCTTTAATGTTCGCAGCCCAGGACGATTCGAGCAGCAGCGTCATTCCATTTTCAAATGTAATATAGCCGGTCACATGATCCTCTACGGTAAAGCTTTCAGCATCAATAGCTCCCCATTCGTTAATCTGGCCGGGCGTTTTACTTAAACGGTCGTAAGTTCTTCCACTGACTTCAACCGGCCGGGGGTCATCCAGCAGCCATAGCGAAAGATCAAGCAGGTGACACCCATAATCCATCAGGCTGCCGCCGCCCTGAAGGTCTTTGTTTGTAAAAACCCCCCACCCAGGCACCTTTCGCCTTCGCATCGCCTGCAGACGTACGACAAGCGGATCGCCAATTTCGCCCTCCTGCACCATTTGTCTCGCCGTGCGGGATTCCTGCATATAACGGTAATGATAACCAATCGTTAATACCGCCCCCGAACGTTCGGATGCTTCAATCATATCTCTGCACTCGGCAGTGGTCATTGCCATCGGTTTTTCACAAAGCACGTGGACTCCTGCATCGAGCGCCTGTACGGCAAGCTCTGCATGAAATTTGTTCGGCGTGCAGATAATTACTGCTTCTACCTGTTTGAGCAGCTCTTCCACTGTCCCACACACAGCCGGGATATTGAATGCTTCGGCAGCTCTCTCCGCTTTTTTGAAGTCTGTATCAAAAACAGCAGCTACGTGCGCGTCTTCGATCAGCTGGAAAGCAGGAATGTGCCTGCCCTGGGCAATGCCCCCTGCACCAATGATACCTATCTGCAGTATATCCATTAATTCTCTTCCTCCACATCTTTACTCGAAATGGTTTCAAGCGGCTTGGCATTGCCATAAACGGGCGCCGGGGTATTTTTCGGCCCAGCCCACTGAACTGCGTTTTTGATTACTGTTTGAATGTCCTGATGGTAATAGGTGGGATACGTTTCGTGACCTGGACGGAAATAAAAAATCTTCCCCCGTCCCCGGGTGAACGTTGCCCCGCTTCGGAAAACCTCCCCGCCTTCGAACCAGCTGATAAACACGAGTTCATCCGGTGCCGGAATGTCAAAATGCTCACCATACATTTCCTCCTTCGGCATTTCGATATACTCTCCAATTCCTGCGGTTATCGGATGCCCAGGCTCCACCACCCAGAGACGCTCACGTTCATCTGCTTCCCGCCACTTTAAATCGCAGCCTGTGCCCATCAGCGTACGGAATATTTTCGACAAATGGCCGGAATGAAGCACAATCAGCCCCATGCCATCTAGGACACGCTTTTGGACACGCCGGACAATATCGTCTTCGACTTCGTCATGGGCAATGTGGCCCCACCAGAGCAGCACATCGGTATCGTTTAACACTTCCTCCGTGAGTCCATGCTCTGGTTCGTCGAGTGTAGCCGTCCGTACAACGCCCGCTTCTTCCGTTAAAAATTCAGCCAATGCTCCGTGGATCCCCTTCGGATAAACTTCGGAGACGGCGGGATTTTTCTGTTCATGCCTGTTTTCGTTCCAGATTGTAATATTCATATCGTTCCTCCTTTGGTAGTTAAGTATCTTCTGAAGGCGTTTCCAAAACCAACTAAAAATATTTGTGCCTATTATAAGTTGGGCACCTACTTCCCCTCCATAGTAATCCAAAACGTTTCGGATCGCAATCTTCAATTATTCTTTAATAAAACAGGCAAAAGCCTGAAAAGACTTTTGCCTGTTCATTACAGTCTCTGTACAGTAAACGGCGACGTTTGTGCATATATTTTTTTATAAGCCTGAAACGTTTTTTCATATATCAATGATTGATCCGGATCCGGATAAAATGTTTCGCTTTCGTTTACAAATATCTTTTTGCATTCCTCGAGCGTTGCAAACCATCCTGTGCCATAGGCTGCAAGCATTGCTGCCCCGAGCCCCGGCCCTTGTTCATGTGCCAGTCTGCGCACCGGGCAGCCAAAAGCATCGGCCTGCATCTGAAGCCAGAAGGAACTTTTTGCTCCCCCGCCGATGGACACAAGGGAATTTACCTGAAACCCCTGCTGAAGAATAATATCATGAGACTCCTTTAGCGAATACGTGATTCCTTCCATGACCGCGCGGACAATATGCCCTCTTGTATGACGGATGTCAAGCCCGATAAAGCTGCCCCTGATGCCTGCATCCATATACGGAGTCCGTTCTCCAGTTAAAAACGGGGCGAACAATAAATGATCTGCTCCTGCCGGCACCTGAGAGGCCCGTTCGACCAGTTCTTCAATCGTTTCGTCAAAAAACAGATTGTCTTTCACCCACTGCAGGCTGTTTCCGGCAGAAAGCGTGACGCCCATATAATAATACTGATCTTCCGAAGCATGGTTAAAATAATGCAGGCGTCCATCTGGCACTGCTTCCCCGTGATCCGGTACCAGGAGCACTCCGGACGTCCCAATGCTTAGAAGGCCTTCCCCGGGTTCCGTAATACCGCTTCCTAAAGCACCGCAGGCATTATCAGCGCCGCCTGCAATAACATTTACCCTGTTATGCAGTCCTGTTCGGGCTGCTGCTTCCTTCGTCAGTCTGCCGGCGCTTTCGTGTGACTCAATCAGCGGTGGGCAGAAGGAGGAGGAAAGGTTAAAGCCCTCGAGCATCGCGTGGCTCCATGTTTTCCGCTTCACATCCAACAGAAGCGTGCCGGCTGCATCCGATAGCTCCATCTGCATGCTGCCCGTCAGCCGGTACCGGACATAGTCCTTTGGCAACAGGAAGGATGCTGCCCTGCTCCATACCTCCGGCTCATGCTCCTGCACCCAGAGCATTTTAGGGAGAGTAAAGCCTTCGAGAACGGTGTTCTGCGTCGCCTCAATCAACTCGTTCTCCCCGATCATACGGCGGATCATTTCGCACTGCTCCGATGTTCTTGTATCGTTCCAGAGTATGGCCGGGCGCAGCGGACGCCCGGCATCATCGAGAAGGACGAGGCCGTGCATCTGGCCGGAAAAACTGAGGCTTTCTACTTCTTCTGCTTTGATGCCTGTCTTCTCCATCAGCGCCTGAATCGATGCTTCCGTCTGCTCCACCCATTCATCAGGGTTCTGCTCGGAATGCCCTGCTGCCGGCTGTTGGACAGACAGCGGTTTTGATACCGATGCTGTCACCTCGCCACTTCTATTCACGAGAAGCGATTTCACTGCGCTCGTTCCTAAATCGACTCCGATTACATAAGTCATGCCAGCACCTCTTTGCTTAAACTTTAACTGTATTGTTTGCGTTTAAAATATATTGGTTCAGTTTTGCCTTAATAAGCTCCTGTTTACCCGACTGATGTTCGATCGGCTCCTGGAGTTCAAGGGCGTAAGCTTCGAGTTCTTTAAAGCTTGTTTTCCCGGCGAGAATGTCACTTCCCACCCCTTTATCAAAGCTGCTGTAGCGCTCCTCCACGATGTTTTCAAATACACGGTCTTCGATCAGCTGGGAGGCTGCTTTTAATCCATACGCGAAGGTGTCCATTCCCGCAATATGCGCGTGAAACAGGTCTTCCGGCTTATGGGATGGGCGCCGCACCTTGGCATCAAAGTTTAAGCCGCCGGTACCGAGGCCGTCGTTTTTCAGAATTTCGTACATGGCAAGTGTCGCATCGTAGATATCAGTTGGGAACTCGTCAGTGTCCCATCCGAGCAGCAGATCGCCCTGGTTTGCGTCCACAGAGCCAAGAATGCCCATTTCTCTCGCGTAGCGGAGTTCATGTTCAAATGTATGGCCGGCAAGCGTGGCGTGGTTTGATTCAATGTTCATTTTAAAATGACTGTCGAGATCATATTTTTGCAGGAACGCGTAGGCTGTAGCAACATCAAAGTCGTACTGGTGCTTCATTGGTTCCCTCGGTTTTGGTTCAATAAGCATCTGCCCTTCAAAACCTATCTCTTTCGCATAATCCACCGCCATGTGATAGAAGCGTGCCAGGTTATCCATTTCGCGTTTCATATCAGTATTAAGCAGAGTCTCGTAGCCTTCCCGGCCGCCCCAAAACACGTAGTTCTGCGCACCCAGCTCTTTCGCCACCTCAAGCTGTTTTTTTACTTTAGCTGCGGCATAGGCATACACGTCCGCATTGTTTGTCGTCGCTGCCCCGTGCATAAACCGGCGGTCCATAAACATATTCGCTGTATTCCACAGAAGACCAATGCCGTGTTCTTTCATATTATCCTTCAGCATCGCAGTGATCGTATCAATATTTTGATAGGTTTCTTTTAAAGAATTACCTTCCGGGGCAATGTCAATGTCATGAAACGCAAACCGGGTGATGCCCAGCTTATTCAAAAGTTCAAAGTTCGCCTCCACCCGTGCTTTCGCAAGATCCATGCCGTTGTATTTCTGATAGGAACGTTCCATCGTCGGTCCGCCGAATGGATCTTCCCCGCCAAAGGTGTGCGTATGCCAGTAGGCTACTGAAAAACGGAGCCATTCATCCATCGATTTTCCCATAACGGTCGCGTCCTTGTCATAGTGCTTAAAAGAAAAGTCATTAGCCGAAGCTGCTCCCTCAAAGTTGATCGTTGGTACGTTGTTAAATACAGTCATTATTCATCCTCCTAATTATTAGTTAAAGTCATTACTACGGGCTCACCCTTTAACAGCACTTGAAGAAATACCCTCCACCACTTTGTTGCTGAAAAAAAGAAAAGCCAGAAGAACCGGAATGATACTGATCACAAGTGTCGCTCCGATAGAACCCCAATCCGTCATATACTGACCGATAAAGTTCTGGATTCCGACAGTAAGCGTTTTGTACTCATCCGAGCTGATAAATGTATTCACAAATACGAATTCATTCCAGTTGTAAATCATATTAATGATAACTGTTGTTGCCATTACCGGTGTTGTCATCGGCAGAATGATCGTGAAAAACAATCGGTTGATCGATGAGCCGTCCATCACTGCCGCTTCTTCAATTTCTCTCGGCAACGTATAATAGAAGCCAAGCAGAATCATAATCGTAATCGGTAAATTGTACGTGGTGTATGTGAGCACGATTGACAACGGGTTATCGATTAAATTCACGCTGAGAAACATGCTGAACAAAGGAATCAGCGCAGAGTGAATAGGAATCATCAACCCGACCATAAACAGTCCCAGCACAAATTTATTCAGCTTCCAGTTCATGCGTGTAATCGCAAATGTCGCCATACTGGCAAAAAGTACTGTTAATACAATCGCCAATCCCGTAATCCAGACGCTGTTGAAAAAATACAGCCCTATACCGCCCTGCCAGACGTTCAGGTAGTTCCCAAACTGCGGATCACTCGGGAGCGCAAATGGGGAGCCTGAAAAGATCTGGGCGTTATCCTTAAGGGAAAACAATACCAGCCACAGCAGCGGAAAGATCTGAAACGCCGCAACCAGTGCCAAACATGTGTACAATAAAATATATCCAATTCGACCCATAACCTTCACCTCATTTCAACTAGTACTGAATATCTTCCTTGGATGCAGTTAGTTTTCTGATAATGATAGTAACGATAAGTGTAATAATCAGCAGTAAAAAGCCGATGGCACTGCCATAACCGAAGTTATTCGTACTAAAAGCAAGATCATACATATACGATGCCATTACTTCACTCGAACCACTGGGACCGCCGCCGGTCATTACATAGATCAGGTCGAAATATTTTAGCGATCCGACGATGGCCAGAACGATGGTTACTTTTACTACGCCCATGATTAATGGGAGTTTTATTTTGTAGGCAATCTGCAATGGATTCGCTCCATCGATTTTTGCTGATTCAATTAAAGATTCCGGGATATTTTTTAGTGCAGCGTAGTATATAAGAATATAAAAGCCTGCGTACTGCCAGAGAATCGGTATAAATATGGCATACAATACGACATCCGGATTTGCCAGCCACGACGGTGGATTTTCGATACCTATTCCACGAAGGATCGTATTGAGGATCCCGTTTGCAGGATTGTAAACTTTAATCCAAAGTTGGGCGATCGCCACGGAAGAGAGAAGCATTGGGATTAAATAAATTTTTCTTAATAAGTCCGCACCTTTGATTTTGGAAGCGAGAATCATGGATACCGCTAAGTAAATCACCAGACTTAACGTTGAAAATAAAGCTAGCAGCAGTGAGTGCCAGGCACTGTCCCAGAAAGCCGCATCCTGAATGGCATTGATATAGTTTTCCATACCTATGAAGGTCATTGAACCAATACCGTTCCAGTCCATGAGACCGTAATAGCCGGTCAGTATGAGCGGAACTATAATAAGTACGGCAATGAGAAATAAAGCCGGGAATATGTAAAGCGTAATCATGAGTTTGTTCGACATAACTTTATTCATTTCACTTGCCCCCAAGCTCTGCATTTACGTCCAGAATGCATTTATGAATGATATAAAGGGCACGCCCTTAGGAATGCCCTTTATTCATTTTTTACTGGTCTTCTTCTATTGCTTCATCGTGCATTTCAGCAAATTCTTCCGGCGTAATTTCTTCACCAAATAATGACTGAATTGCTGTCAGGTGGGTTTCGGCAACATCCGGGCTCATCTGTACATCCGCAAACAATGTCAGGTTGTCAGCGTTGTTTAAATCGTCCAGAACTTCGAGATACATATCCGGAAGATCCACGTTATCCGTGTTTACTTTCGTAGCCGGGATAACGCCTGCATCGCTGACGGATTTTTCGCCCCACTCCTCAGAGAAGTACTTAACAAAGTCTTTCGATTCTTCTTTTACATCAGAATCTTCAGAAACAAACAGCCCTACGCCAGGTCCGCCTACATAGCTGTTCTGGTTGCCTTTACCTTCCACTGTCGGGAAGTCAAAGTAGTCAACCGCATCCTGGAAATCCTGCGAGACGGTTTCATCCGTGGTGTAGTTTGGAAGATCCCATGTAGCGATTAGGTACATCGCTGCCTGTTCGCTCATAAACATGCTTTTTGCTTCCTGATCGGAAAGACCGTTAAACCCTTGGGTGAAAGCACCATTTGCAGCCAAGTTCTGCGTTTTTTCCGCCGCATTTACCAGTGGCTCTTCCGTAAAGGATGCTTCTCCATTAATTGCCTGGTTTAATAGGTTATCTTCACCAAGCCGGTCTGCCATATACATGTACCAAAGTGAACCGGTCCATCTGTCCTGGTTACCTAATGCAATTGGAGCCACGTCATTTTCCTTAAGCGTATTTACAATTTCTTCAAATTCTTCGTATGTTTCCGGCTCTTCTAAATTATATTCATCAAATATTGCACTGTTATAGAAAACCTGGGCTACGTTCAGTTCGAGCGGCAGTCCGTAAGTACTTCCATCCACTTCATATGCTTCCGTTGTGCCTTCTACGTATGAATCACGCAGGCCGTCTTCAT
This sequence comes from Marinococcus halophilus, assembly GCF_900166605.1. NCBI lineage: Bacteria > Bacillati > Bacillota > Bacilli > Caryophanales > Bacillaceae > Marinococcus > Marinococcus halophilus. The sequence goes on along the minus strand of NZ_FVZD01000006.1, from coordinate 1,026,850 downwards.
CAAGCACATCATCAAGCGGTGCAAACATCTCCCCATCAACGTAAGGCTCGAGGAAACCACCCGGCCAGGTCATACCTACATCCGGCAGTTCACCCGATGTAGAAGTTACCTGAAGCTTTTCCTTGTATTGTTCATTACTCAGCACTTCGAGTTCCACCGTAGTATTCGGGTTCTGCTCTTCGTAATCAGCTATGATTTCGTTTACAATATCGTAATGGTCCTTAGAGCTTCCTTCCGGCCATAAGTGCATAAATTCAATCGTTTTTTGTTCTCCGTCCCCACTGCCATCGCCAGAGCCTGAAGATTCCGAGTTACAGCCTGTCATTACCATCGCTGTTGCACACCCTGCAGCCAAAAACGTAACCGCTTTCATCTTTTTCATTATTTCCTCCCCCTTTTCATAATATTAAAGTAACACCCTCTACATAATTTGTCCAGTAAACAAACTAAGTTTTTATGATTTTTTTAAAAATATTTTTATTGACGACTGTGGCAACAAATGCCGTAGCGCTTATTCCAAATATAAAGCCCAGTGCTGGCACCATGTAAAAAACAACTCCTAGAAGAAATAAACTTAGCGTTAAAAAGAATAAATGAACAGGATGAGTCAGCATAATAAAAAATGCATTCTTAAAAATATTTCTTAGTTTATCGTCAAAATGAGCAAAGGAAGGAAAAAGATATAACAGAAAAACAAACACAAACAGAATATATACAAATAACGGGATGTGAAGCCAGTTCAATGTGTCACTTGCTGCGATGAACTGAATATCAAGAACAACAAGTATGAATAAAAAAAGGACTACAGCCCCCAACTTATTAGATTGAACAAATTCCCGTTTGTAAACCTTCCAAAAATAGGGGAAAATTGGAAGGTCTGTTTCTCCGCTCACCCATTTGCGCACTACTGCAAACAAAGCGTTTGTTGCCGGAAATAAGCCTGCAGCCACAGCTCCCATCAGCGTAAAAAACACCCAGAGCACCTGAACGTACGCGAAATTCATCACCCACGTCAACGCTTGATAAATTTTACTGTTCAATTTCGCACAGCCCCCTTTCTATACTTATACCACCGTGACTCTGCTGGTCGAAAAAAATGTTTCAATCGAAAAAGCCGCAGAGCCTAGGGCACATGAATATATACTGTTTTCAGAGAAGGACAACGTGAACGAATCTCGAAATTCTTCATGAAGGCGCTGCTGAAACACTCTTTCAATAGGATTGCGAAGCCACTGCTCCAATTCTGCAAAGCGGTTTCCTACAATGATTTTTTCCGGGTTAAATATGTTAATGAGATTCGTCAATCCAATGCCAATATATTCCCCCACCTGGTCAAAAGCGTTTAGCACCTCCAGGTTTCTTTCCTTTGCTTTTGCAATTAGACAGTCGATGGTCACTTCCTCCTGACCTGAAAAGAGATGTGCTGTTTTTTCCACCATAGCGCCTTCCGAGCTGTATAGCTCCCAGCAGCCTTTATTACCGCACCGGCATTTTCTCCCATTTGGCTCAATAGTGAAATGTCCGACTTCCCCGGAGATACCGCTGCCGCCCTTATATAATTGGTCATTAATAAAAATGCCTGCACCAACGCCTATGCCAATACTTACATAGATAAAGTTCGAAACGCCCTGCCCGGCCCCGTACCTCTTTTCGCCGTGCGAACCAGCTTTTGCTTCATTTTCAATAAATACTGGCAATTCGTATTTTCTTTCCAGATGCTGTTTTAAATGAACATTTTTCCAATCCAGGTTCGGCGCGAATAAAATGGTACCTTCGTTGTCGATCAGCCCCGGGACCCCAACACCGATTCCCACTATGCCATAGGCACTTTTTGGCGCCTGGTCCGTAAGATCTTCAATGACTTCCTCCACTTTATTAAATACTGCTCCTTCATCAATAGACAGCAGCGGCTCATTAATTTTGGCAACGATCGCTCCCTGCAGGTCTGTCAGTATACCAAGGACATAATTTACTCCAAGGTCAATACCAATAGCATAGCCGGCTTTATTATTAAAAAAAAGCATGGTCGGCTTTCTTCCCCCATTGGAAAGCCCAGTCCCCATTTCCTCCACAAGTCTGCCCTCCAGCAAATCAGCCACCAGACTTGAAACTGTAGCTTTATTCAGACCGGTATCTTTTGAAATCTGCGCCCTTGAAATTGGGCTTTTCTGCTGAACGGTCGTCAGCACGATTGATTTATTTATTTGCTTTACCAGGGTTTGGTCTCCCGTGCGCATATTATCTTCTCCTACTTCTCAATTTTGGTCGGTTTACGTACATAATAGCATACATTTTCTTTTGATCATCATATAGTTTTTTGGTTAAACAAAGATGATAGTATTTATATGCAATAATTTATGTTTTCATTCACATTTTTGCTTCAAAACAAATTTACAGTTGAGCAGAATCAGGAATTAAGTTATATTTAGTTTATTGCTTATACAATCTTTTTTGAAAGCGTTACCAAATATAGGAGGGTACTATCATGAATGATCAAATTACCAATCCAATTTTAACTGGTTTTAACCCTGACCCGAGTATTTGCAGGGCTGGAGAGAATTATTATATTGCTACTTCCACATTTGAATGGTTCCCAGGGGTGCAGATTCATCATTCAAAGGATTTAAAAAACTGGGAAGTCGTCAAACATCCTCTCGAACGAACCTCCCAGCTGAATATGGCAGGCAATCCAGACTCAGGCGGCGTCTGGGCCCCCGCGCTCTCCTGGCATGATAACCAGTTCTGGCTTATATATTCAGATATTAAACAAATCGACGGTATCTGGAAGGACGGCCATAATTACCTAGTCACCTGCGATACAATTGACGGTGAATGGAGCGACCCTGTGTATTTGAACAGCTCCGGGTTTGACCCTTCCCTCTACCATGACGACGACGGCAGAAAGTATCTGCTGAATATGGTCTGGGATTACCGTCCGGGCAATCACCGCTTTTATGGTATCGCGCTACAGGAATACGACGCCGAAGCAGAAGCACTGATTGGTGAGCGCCAGATCATTTTCACCGGTACAGATATCAAACTGACCGAGGGGCCTCATATTTATAAAATAAATGGGTGGTATTATCTACTTACTGCAGAAGGCGGCACTACCTTTGACCACGCAGCTACCATAGCACGATCCAAATCATTATTCGGCCCTTACGAAGTCCACCCGGAAAATCCGTTTATTACTTCCTGGCCCTACCCGAGAAATCCTTTGCAGAAAGCAGGACACGGCTCTCTTGTAGAAACACAAAACGGCGAATGGTATTTTGTACATCTGACCGGAAGACCGCTAAAAGAAGTACAAAAGCCTTTATTGGACCCACGGGGCTTCTGCCCGCTCGGGAGAGAAACCGCTATCCAAAAGGTTCATTGGGAAAAGGAATGGCCTTACATAACCGGCGGTAACGAGCCTTCACTGTACGTAGAAGGCCCTGGTCTTTCGAAGGAGTCCCAGCATTCACCTTCCCCTGTATACAGCCATTTTAACACCGGCGACCTGGATAAAAGCTTCCAGACCCTGCGGGTTCCTTTAGGGGAAAATACTTTATCGCTTAAAGACCGTCCAGGCTATTTACGACTCTATGGCAAAGATTCCCTAACATCTAAATTCACCCAGGCGTTTGTAGCCAGAAGGTGGCAGCATTTTTATTTTGATGCTGAGACCGCCCTTCAATTCGATCCGGATCATTTCCAGCAGTCCGCAGGCATGGTCTGCTATTACAATACGCAAAACTGGGTTTATTTTCACGTGACCCACGATGAAAATAAAGGAAGGGTTTTAACCCTTCTTACTAATGACCATTTTCAATTTGATAAGCCGCTTCGGAACAGCGACATTGAGCTTGGTCAGGATATAGAAACGATTTACCTTAAAGTGTCTGTGCGCATGGACCAGTATTGGTTTTCCTACTCCTTTGACGGCAGCTCGTGGATTAAGGTGGATATTTCTTTTCCTTCCGCTAAACTATCGGATGACCATATACAGGGCGACGGCTTTTTCACAGGCGCTTTTGTCGGTATGCAGTGCCAGGACAGTTTTTCTTCCAAGCCTGCAGATTTCGAATATTTTCATTACTTTCCTAAAGAAGAGAACGAAGCATAACGTACAGAAAGCCCGGCTGCACTACTCGCAGCCGGGCTTCTTTTTTACAAGCTTACTTTTTCATTCCCATTTCTATCTCTTCAAGCGTTTTTCCCTTTGTTTCAGGTACAAATTTCCATACGAATAGGGCGGACAATATGCTCATGAAACCGTAAAATCCATACGTTAATCCACCGCTGAACTCAATCATAGCCGGGTATGTGGAAGAAATAAAATAGTTTGCGGCCCATTGGGCTGCCACCGCAATAGCGAGAGCCTGACCGCGAATTTTGTTCGGAAATATTTCGGATAAAAGCACCCATACCACCGGTCCCCACGACATCATAAAGGAAGCTGTATAGATGATAATAAATACAAGCGTTGCTATACCAATCGTGCCGGTAAAAGCGAGAGCCGAAACACCGAACATACCTATGGTCATTCCGATCGACCCGATAATCAGCAGTGGCTTCCGCCCGAATTTATCCACCGTCATAATAGCGATGACTGTAAATATTAAATTCACAGCTCCCATAATGATCGTCTGGAATAGTGAAGCGTCTCTTGCAGCTCCCATGCTTTCAAATATTCTCGGTGCATAATACAGCGCAACATTAATGCCGACGAATTGCTGGAAAATTGACAAGAGAATACCGATTATAATAATCAGCTTTCCGTAGGCAAACAATTTCTCTTTGCTTTTATCAAACGATTGATTAATCTCATAAAACGTAGCCTTTGCCATCGTCTGGTCGTAGATTCTTGATAAAATTTTCATTGCTTTGTCATCCCGGTTTTTGGAAACCAGATACCTCGGCGTCTCAGGCACAGTTAACAGAAATAATAAAAATAAAGCCGCTGGTATAGCTTCTGAAGCAAACATATATCTCCAGCCGAGAGTGTCCACCCACTCTGCTGTTTCTCCTCGGGCGATCCCCCAGTTAACAAAGTATACAACGAACTGGCCGAAAATAATCGCAAACTGGTTAAGGGACACAAGCCTCCCCCTAATATCAGGCGGGGCCATCTCACCAATGTACATAGGCGCGACCGCCGAGGCCAGTCCTACTCCGATTCCTCCGATAATACGGTAAATATTAAATACAACCAAAAGAGCAACAGAAGGGTCGCCAGCTTCAAAAAATAATGCTTCCGGGTAGGCTGAACCCAATGCGGAAAGAAGAAACAGCACCGCTGCTATAATCAATGTAAATTTTCTTCCTATCCGGTTTGCAAAAAATCCTGAAATTAACCCACCGATGATACAACCGATAAGAGCACTTGAAACCGTCAGGCCGTGAATAAAAGGACTCAGATTCAGACTGTCAGCAAAGTAGGTCTGCAGCGATCCCTCCGCACCGGAAATCACAGCCGTATCATAACCAAATAACAAGCCGCCAAGTGTAGCTACCATGGTAACTAATACTACATACAACGTTCGTTTAGAATTCATATGCGCGAGTAGCTCTACTACTCTTCCCTCCTTTATGTAAGCGATCACAAACAAGATTAACATTCTTCGTTTGTTTAATCAATAAACTTAATTGACAAAATTATTATATGAATATTTTCATTTGAACGAACGAAAAGCTTTTGTGAACTAAAAAAGACGTTCCTTTCAAGGTTTATTCGGGAATAAGAATAAACAGCCAGTATTATGAGGAGGAAATCAATAGTGAGTCTTTTTTCATCTATTAAAAAACGAGTGACCGATGCGAAAGAAAACGGGGTAACCATACCGGTCACGGAAAAAATGTTTCTGAAGGTTCTTCAGGTTAAAAAAATGGATAATGTCGATATTTCCGCAGTTCATATCCAGGATCAGGTCCTGCGCATTGAAGGAGTTAAAAATGACAGCAGCCAGAGCCGTTTCAGCATGCTGCTGGAGCCTTCCCACGCTTCCGAGCGGGCCCTTTACTTCACGTTAAAATCCATCTCTCCTTTAGAAGCAGAAGACGTATTTAAAGAAATTTTTGACCGCCCGCCTTACTTCTCAGTACAGGACCAGCAGGCAGGATTTCACTTGGAAGTGTTCGAACCTATGAAAAAAGTTCCTTACGGAAAAATAGATTCCTATTACTTTGAGCAGAACAAATTAAAAGTCGTCATGAAATGGAAATAAACAGACTTTCATAGTTCAGGAACTTTAAACAGGGAATTACTTCTCTACAGGACTTTTTACTTCCGGTTTCTGCCGGAAGTATTTTTTTAGGTAGAAATTACCTATTTTTTCGTGCATAATGAAAGAAAAACGAATGGGGCGAAAATCATGGAATATCAGGCAGCTTCTTTCGGGCGGTACCGTGTTCTCCAAAATGGTTCTATTGAAGTTATTGCAGACATCACCAGCCGTTTTGAGCACCCGCGTTGGGAGAATATGTGGTATCTATCAGAAACAAAGCGGATCTGCCGTGAGCTGGAGACGCTTGGCATCATTTCAGAGTGCGACAGCTTTGAAATTGTCGACCGAAACCAGTTTAAGATTTTTTGGAAAAAGGACCGTATCGCCTGGGGGTATATTGATGAAGACGAAACGTACTTTCGCCTGCGATTCACCGGCCTAGTCGATGCCCCTGCTACCGAATAGCAGTATTGTATTACCTGTCTTTGTTATGGTTGCAATTAAGAGCCATATCATTTAAGGTGTACATACAAAGCAATTACTTATAGAACAATTAAATAAACGGTGGAAATGGATAGACAATCGCGCTATTTCCCATAAGCCAAAAAGAGACACAGGGTACCTGCCTCCTGTTTATCTTTTTGGCTTTTTTATTTATTCAGGAAAGGAGAAATATTTTAACTTATGAAATTTTTAATTGATCACGACGGCCAAAAGATTCACAAATCCGTATTTGTTAACGACCTCTGCATGACCAGCAGCAAACCGTCCGATTGGGAAAGCTTCATCGAAGAAGCGGCCCTGCAGTCGTTCACGCAAAAGAATTACTCCTATTGTGTCCACTGCTTTCAAGCTTATGCCGGCTGATACACCCGGCGGAGGCAATCAGTGCCGTTTAGCCGGAGCCACTCATGATAAAGACGATAACGCTTCGGTCCCGTTCAAAGTCCCAATCAACAAACACATCAGCAATATTCATGCCAGCTATGGACGTAAATGACTTTCCTTCTATTAGCAGTCGTTTTTCCAGCTTGCGTTTAGTGACCTTTAACTGTTCTTCATATCCCTGCTGCACTAACTCCTTTTCAATGTTAATCAGCAGCCCTTCCCGGATGACAAGCAGAGTTTTATTATTTAACATTCCCGAAAAAACTTTGTCGGGCTCTTTTTCTGCCTCCGCAGTAACCTGCCTCACCCGCTCTTCGAGTTTCTTTTTACCGGCATATTCCTTAAAAGGATTTTCGCCGTCATATGCATTTTCATCAATACCGACAAAAATACTGGATTCCTTATCAAAGTCGCTGTCATGATAAAAGTTTTTATACACTTGTCCGGTCACCGACTGCACGTAGCCGTTAATTTCCGGAACAATTTTGTGCATCATGCTTTCACGCAGACGAAAAACCGCCTGCTCGCCTTCCTGCTCGAGAATAACCCGCTCCATCGGGCTAAGAAAATGCCGCAGATAGATTGTAATAAAAGGACCCTGCATAACCACATGGGCTGCTTCCGGGCCTTTGCCGAATCGCTCCCGCAGCAGTCTGCCGGCGAAGCTCGCAATATCTTTTTCGTTTTCTGTTGGTCTCATTTTATCAGTGTCCTTTGAGTAAAGTTTAGTCCCGTATTTAACCTCCAAAAGCATTATAATCTAGTTTTCATTTAATCACAAACTCTACATTCCCTAATAAAATGGCTCTACAATTATTAAAATATTGTTTTAAGTTTATATTTTCGTGGAAGTGTGAAAGTAATCCTTTATTATTTTTACATTTTTCAGTTTAAATCCTAGAATAAAGGGGGCACTCCCTTGGCTCTTACATAAGCGAGTGCGGCATTCATCTACTGTCCTCTATTTCTTTCAATTCCTCTAGTCCAATTTTATTTCCAAAATGGAAGGATGATTATTTTGTCGATTATTCGAGTAACGATGAATGGCACCGAACGCAAAGTTTCGGACGATTCCACTATCCTAGATTACACACGAGGCACCAACGAAGAAGTGCCGAATGTCTGCTATCACCCGAGCCTGGGTGCGATTGAAACCTGTGATACCTGTATGGTAAAGGTGAACGGAGAAATTGTCCGTGCCTGTTCCACCGAATTTAAAGAAGATGACGTCATCGAAACACTTACGCCTGACGTTGACCAGGCGCAAAAAATTGCGATGGACCGCATTTTGCATAATCATGAGCTTTACTGTACCGTCTGCGACTACAATAATGGCGGCTGTGAAATCCACAACACGGTTGAAGCAATGCGGGTTGAACATCAAAGCGTACCTTTCGAAACCAAACCGTATGAAAAAGACTATACGAACCCGCACTACCGTTATGATCCGGATCAGTGCATTCTTTGCGGACGCTGCGTGGAAGCCTGTCAGGACGTCCAGGTGACCGAAACTCTATCCATTGACTGGGAACGCGAACGTCCCCGCGTCATTTGGGACAATGATGTTCCGATCGGCGAATCCTCCTGTGTTTCCTGTGGCCACTGTTCGACCGTGTGCCCATGCAACGCTTTAATTGAAACAAATATGGAAGGCGAAGCCGGCTATATGACCGGACTTAAAGAAGATACCCTCCGTCCGATGATTGATATCACCAAGGATGTGGAAACCGGCTACAGCTCAATCCTGGCCCTATCCAATATGGAATCCAAAATGCGCGATGACCGCATCGAAAAAACAAAAACAGTATGTACTTATTGCGGCGTCGGCTGTAGCTTTGATGTCTGGACAAAAGACCGCGAAATTCTGAAAATTGAGCCGCAGGCAGAAGCACCTGCAAACGGTATTTCCACCTGTGTAAAAGGCAAATTCGGCTGGGATTTTGTGAACAGCGAAGAACGCCTTCAGAATCCGCTCGTCCGTGAAAACGGCCAGTTTGTCGAGACAACCTGGGAGCATGCTTTAAACGTGATCCAGAAAAACTTTACTTCCATTAAGGAAGAGAGCGGCAACGATGCTCTTGCATTTATCAGCTCTTCTAAAACATCGAACGAAGAGTCCTATCTTATGCAGAAGCTCTCCCGTTCCGTCATGGGAACAAACAACATTGATAACTGCTCCCGGTACTGCCAGACTCCTGCTACCCAGGGCCTCTTCCGCACTGTCGGCTACGGCGGGGACACTGGCACGATAGAAGACATTAAAAACGCGGAGCTTATTATTACCGTCGGGACAAACACCTCAGAATCCCACCCGGTGCTTGCCACGCGGATTAAAAGCTCCCATAAGCTGCGCAACCAGAAGCTGATCGTTTCTGACATCAGAAAGCACGAAATGGCAGAGCGCTCAGATATGTTTATCCAGCCGAAGCCGGGCACGGACCTTGTATGGCTGAATGCCGTCGCTAAATATATTATCGACCAGGGTTGGCAGGACGAAGAATTTATTAATGAACGCGTGGATTACTACGACGACTTTGTTAAAGAACTCGAAATGTACACCATCGATTACGCTGTGGAGCAGACCGGTCTCTCCCGCGAGGAATTGATCGGCATTGCCGAGAGCATCCATGAAGCAGATACTACCTGTGCGCTGTGGGCGATGGGTGTTACCCAACACTCTGGAGGTGCGGATACGAGCACCGCAATATCGAACCTGCTGCTTGTCTCCGGCAACTACGGTCGTAACGGTACCGGTGCTTACCCTCTCCGCGGACATAATAACGTCCAGGGCGCTACAGACTTCGGAAGCGCACCGAACCTTCTTCCCGGCTATCAATCCGTTGAAGACGAAGAAGTCCGCCATAAGTTTGAACAGGGCTGGAACACTAAGCTTTCCAGTGAAGTCGGCATGACGAACCATGAAATGGTGGACGCGATGCACGAAGGCCGCCTGCGCAGCCTTTATCTGAAAGGCGAGGAAATGGCGCTTGTCGACTCCAACATTAACTACGTGCAGCAGGGCTTTGAAAAGCTTGATTTCTTCGTGGTGCAGGATATTTTCCTCTCTGAAACAGCCAAGTTTGCTGATGTGGTGCTCCCAGCAAGCCCAAGCCTGGAAAAAGACGGCACGTTCGTAAATACCGAACGCCGGATTCAGCGTTTGTATAAAGCACTCGACCCACTCGGTAACTCTAAGCCGGATTGGGAAATTCTGCAGCTTGTCGCCAACCGGATGGGTGCTGATTGGAATTACAGCCATCCGTCTGAAATTATGGCAGAAGCAGCTTCTCTCTGCCCGTTCTTCGAAGGCGTTTCCTACGAGCGGCTCGAAGGGTACGACTCTCTCGTATGGCCTGTGACTAAAGAAGGACAGGATGAGCCGCTTCTTTATGAATCCCGCTTCCAGTTCCCGAATGGAAAGGCAAGATTCTATCCGGTCCATTGGACAGAGCCTCAAACCTTTGGAGAACAGTACGACCTGCACGTAAACAACGGCCGGATGCTTGAACACTTCCACGAAGGCAATATGACGTATAAAACAGAAGGGATCACGCTGAAAACACCGGACAACTTTGTCGAGATTTCTCCAGAGCTTGCTGAAGAGCGCGGACTTGAAAGCGGAGCGCTTGTAAGGCTTAAATCCCCATACGGGGCAGTGCGTATCCAGGCGCTTGTTACTGACCGTGTGAAAGAAAAGCAGCTGTACATTCCGATGAACAATTCCGGTGAATCTGCGATCAACCGTTTGACAAGCAGTGAAGCAGATAAGGATACAGATACTCCGGCCTATAAAGAAACCCAGGTGTTTATGGAAGTACTCAGCACAGACGGCGAAGCACCGATGCCGAAAAACAACTTCCGTTACGGAAATCCCCAGCCGCAGAACGGCGTGGAAGTAGAACGGAAATGGAAGCGTAATGACTACATCTTCCCTGGCGACATGGTGAGAAAGGAGAATCGCTAATGGCTGAGCGTATAACTCATATCGAAAAGCTGAAATTCTCCGAAGAGGAACTCAAACAGCGGGACATGGAAGAACTCCAGTCCCAGCTGCTTGATAATAAAGAAAGCCTGGAAAAGATGGTGCGCACCGCGAACCTGCTTGATGAATCCGGCCTGCTGGACATGGCAAACGGACTTCTCAGCGAAGGGGATAAAGTATTAAACGTCGCAGTAAATGCGATGAACACTGAAGGCAGCACCAACATGCTGAAAAACCTGCTTCTTCTCGCTGGGGAAGCCGGGAAACTCGATGTCGAAAGCATGCAACCGATTCTATTGAAATTAAACAAAGGACTCGAGCGTGTGGCAAAAATGGAAGAAGAAAAAGAAGATACCAAGCAAACGGTTAATATCTTCCAATTATTAAAGCTGCTCCGGGATCCCGAAGTCAATCACACGCTTTCACTTGGTATCGCCTTTATGCGTGGCATGGGCGAAACAGGCAAGCCGGAAATGGAAAGAGAACAAAACGAACGCAAGCCAGATACAAAAGTTTAACCTGCTGTTCCCTTCCTCCAGGCTGCATTTTGCAGCCTGGCTTTTTTGTTTGAAAGCAGCCTATGCGCGGGAATAGAATGAAAAATAAATTAAGGGAGCAAATATTATTGTCTTTTAGAGGCCTACATCTGTCTGACGTACCAAAAAGTTCCTGGATACTTATCATTGCCGGTCTGCTTACGCTGTTTACGACAGCTTTTCTTTTCCTGGAAATGGGAGAAGAAGTGCTTGAACAGGAAACATTTACGGCTGACCGGACAGCTCAAAATATTGTATCGATGTTTAATTCCGAAACGCTCCGGGCTGTCATGGGCTTGATTACAGAAGCCGGTTCGGTGATTTGGCTGACAGCCGGCGCTGCTGTCATCGTCGTGTATTTGCTGTTTTTTTCTTCCTTCAGCAGATGGAACGCCGTTTATTTTGCGTTAAATATGATCGGCATCAGCATCATTACGACTGTCTTTAAGAATTTTTTCTCCCGGCAGCGTCCGGAAGTGCTCGCGGCCTATGACGGTACCGGCTTCAGTTTCCCGAGCGGCCACGCTACAGGAGCGGTCACTTTTTACGGCTTTCTCGCCTATTTAGTTATACGCAGCGGATTAGCGACTGTATGGAAGTGGATACTAGGCATTTTGTTGATAGTGCTAGCCTTGCTTGTAGCCATCAGCCGAATGTTTTTGGGCGTGCATTATTTTACGGATGTACTCGCAGGCATTTCAGTTGGCTTGTTTTGGCTGCTCATCTGCATCATCGCTCTTGAGCTTACGATATGGAATAAATATCGCAGACAAATCTAAGTGAAGCCCCCGGCACAAGACGCCGGGGGCTTCACTAAATTACATTTATGCATTTTGCATTTGTTCTGCTTTTCTTGCTTCTATTTTTCTCTCCACGTCTTCTTTAGATAATCCATGCTCTTCCATATAACGGTTACGTGGATGGGTCATGCATTGCGTCGTGCAGCTTCTCATATATTTATGCTCGTTTTCTTCAGAGCAGATGATCTGATTATTGCAATCAGGGTCTGCACAGTTAACGTAGCGCTCGCACGGCTCTCCGTCAAAATGGTCCCTTCCAATTACGCGGTGTTCGACCTGGTTGATGGGAACGCTGATGCGCTGGTCAAACACGTAGCATTTTCCGTCCCACAGTTCCCCTTTCACTTCCGGGTCCTTACCATAGGACACAATGCCGCCGTGTAGCTGCGCCACATCGTCAAATCCTTCTTCTTTCAAAAACCCGGAAAACTTCTCACAGCGGATGCCGCCAGTACAATAGGTTAATATTTTTTTACCTTCAAGCTTTTCCCGGTTTTCTCTTACCCAATCTGGCAGCTCCCGGAATGCGTTAATGTCTGGGCGTATAGCTCCCCGAAAATGCCCGAGGTCATATTCATAATCATTTCGTGCATCAAGCACGATCGTTTCATCGCTCTGCAAGGCTTCGTAGAACTCTTTCGGACTTAAGTGCTCGCCGGTCTGTTCATTAGGGTTAATGTCATCTTCGAGATACAGCGACACCAGCTCTGAACGCGGACGCACGTGCATTTTCTTGAACGCGTGGCCTTCGGCATAATCCACCTTGAATTCGGTATCTTTGAACCTCTCATCCCCCGTCAGTTCCTGCATATATGCTTCCGTCTGGTCTACGGTGCCGGAAACAGTACCGTTGATGCCTTCCTCTGCAACAATGATCCGGCCCTTCAGCCCAAGTTCTTTGCAGAAAGCCAGATGCTCTGCAGCAAAGTTTTCAGGGTCTTCTACATTCGTGTAATTGTAATACAATAACACCCGGTATGCCTGATTTTCTTCTGTCATTTGTTCTCACCTATCCGGAATATATTTGCAAGATACATTCCTCGTCTTCCGTCTTGCAATCGGAACACGTTGGCACACAAAAGTCACTTTTCTATCCTTCTGATAATAAGGCATGTCTTTCATAACAGGAACTCGGCCCTTTCGTCCACATAAAAAAGTCCCTGCTTCATCAGCGGGGTTTCTTGGTGTGCAGACATATTATATAAAAATTTCCCTGTTCCGGCAAATGAAAAAGTTTTCTGAACAAGGAAAAAAGATTGAGACAACACAATATTTACCGGTCCCTATAAATGATTTTTACGTTGCGCTCCCTTTGTCCGGCTGCTTTGCTTTAGGTTCTCAAACATGCCAGTGCCTCCCAGGCCGGCGAGTACCCCTGCCCATACACGCTCCGCCAAAACTGCATTTACGAATGGAAAAGGCATTAATGCCAGCACCACCCCAATTCCAAGCGTGAAAAGAGGTATATACTTGATAGGCACCGGCGCCACCCGCTTTAATAGCTCCATCAAAGCGGTACTGGCTGTTCCAATAAACGACATGTACAGAAGAAATTCCGGACTCACTTCCAAGTTAATGCCTCCTTTTGTTTATTATGCTTTCTTTAAAAGGCATCAGGAAGGTGATTAGTAAACCATCTTTCCCAAAAAATTCTGTACAATAAAAAGAACCCGGAGTCCCCGGGTTCATCATTTATAATTTTCAATTCAGTTTTTGTTTTCTCCGCTGCGGCTTTATTCGGTCAACGGCTCCCGGTCAGGCATAGCCCCTGCTTCGATATATGCAGCCATTCCCCGGACAATCTCTTCTGCCCCGTAGGTTTTCGCCTCTAGTGGATACATTTCCTCTACTGTATCCAAATAAAAGGAGAGATCTTTATTGCGGAGAAAATGAGAGTAATATTCGCGCTCACTCTGGAATTCGTGTCTTGATCTCGTTTGAGCAACAGACTGCATTTCTATATCCGCTAAAGTACGGACCACCTCTTCAAATGTTTTCATGTCTTCACTCCTTCTCCTAGGATCAATGACACGGAATAATGCAATGCATGGATAGATTTATATTATACCATGAACAGATACACGAATTCTAATCTCATGTTCAGAGAATTAATGGTATTCATTCAAGCCCAGATAGATCGCGTTGGCTGCTTCATTTCGGAAAGAGCTTTTCTTCATATCCACGGCTTTCTCTGCATTTGTTACAAAACAATAGGTTTCTGAACCATCAGCAGAAGCTGCGTTTGCATGAATGCTGACAAATGAATCCGCTCCTGCTTCATTGGCAAGCCGCGCTCGTTCCTTTAGTTCTGCATAGCTGTCGCCGGAGCGCGTCAGAATCACTTCTGTCCCTCCCTGCTCCCGCCTTTCTTTCGTACGAACTGCAACATCGTGTACCAGTTCTTTTTCATATACACCGTCCCTAACAGCTCCGGGATCATGCCCGCTATGTCCTGCCTTAATGGCTATTGTCTTTCCGGCTACTCCAGCTTCGGCAAGGCGAAATTCAGGCATGCAAAATTAGGAAATAACTCGCTGCCGCTCGCTTCGATGTATCAATAGAATTAATTGCATTTGACAAATAAAACTGTAATATTTATAATTACAGTATAAACATTAATAAATCTTTTTAACCGGAGAGATATGTATGAACAGCCACTTTTCTTTAGCCGTACACAGCTTAACCCTGCTTGCTCATCAGTCTGAAAGGGCTGCATCCAGTTCTTTCATTGCTGAGAGCGCCTCCGTGCATCCGGTGCGGATACGGAAAGTGTTAAGCTTGTTGAAGCAGCATGGGTTGATTCGGTCCAAGGAAGGCGCTGGCGGCGGCTTTGTCCTTTCCAGGCCACCAGAAGCTGTCACCTTATGGGATGTGTACCAGATTACGTCAAAGGGCACTCTGCAGCCCCGTTGCCCTGAGGAAAACCCTTCATGCGACGTAGGGGCTAACATGAAGCATGTGCTTGGCGGTGTTTTTTCGGACGGAGAAAGCGTATTTGGAGAGCACCTCGATCAATACACGATTGCTGATATGCTCAAAAAATGTATAACAAATTAACTGAGCAATGTTTTTGCAATAAAAAACAGGGAAATGTATAGTTATAGATAATTCAGATTACAGCACTATTAATTAATATGTAATCCTTAGGAGGTTACGCGAATGTTACCAACAAACGATATTATTTCGGTAGGAGATTGGGTTCGAGGAACCACTATTTATGGTGAATTGGTAGTAGGTTATGTCGAAGCAATTGAAGAATCTTATCAAACAATCAAAGTAAAAGTTATTTCTTCTGATAACGAAGATATTATGGAAAAATCCGCTGAACTGCTGCTTCACAAAGTAAGCAAGCTGAATACTGTCCAGCCCGTTTCTGAAGACGAGCTGTACGACCTGATTGACCTTGCCCTGGTTACCAATGACAAACAATGGTTCCTGGAGCTCACTTCCGAATTGAATAATAAAACCAATGTCCGGTCTTCCAACGATTCTTCCTATGCGCTGTCAAATTACAGCGAATACTAGGCAGGCATTGACATTACGAAAGCCCTTTGCAAAATACTGCAAAGGGCTTTTTTTGCGGCTCTATGTCTAGGAGTTTTTCATTTGAATATTCACTTTCTGTTCCAGTGCCTGCTGCAGATGGGCAAAAGTTTTTACTTTGCTGAAATCGATCCCCAGCCGCACGGCCGTTTCTGCGATTTCCGGCCGAATGCCGGTAATAATGATTTCTGTTCCGATTAAGCTCAGTCCATGGTGAAGATTGAACAACTGCTGGGCTACCATTGTATCGATAATCGGCACGCCGGACATATCAATAATCAGTACATCAAGCTCAAGCTTTGCTACCTCGGAAAGAGTCACGTCTTCGATCATCTTTGCCCGGTGCGTGTCAATCTCCCCGACTAGCGGGAGCACGCCAATATCTCCGATCAATTTAATAATTGGTACACTCAGCTCCACCATCATCTGCTGCTGGGCCTCCAGCTGCGCTTCGTTCATCTGATAGTAGTACTGGTTTACAAGCTCCAGTCCCTTTTCAAATACCGAATGGATCTGCTCCGCCCATTCTGCCACCTTCAGTGGGGAAAGCTCATCTTCCCTCTCTTTGATGTACTGGGATAAACGATTCCATAGGTCAACACGGCCAACTCTGAAAAACTCTACAGAGTAGAATCTCGGCCCCTGGTTTTCAAGCCCGTCCATCGCCGTAAGCTGTGCCCAGTCAGTAAGCGATGGCTCCTCCCCTATTACAGCTTTAGCTGTTTCCTGAATGAACCCATTTAATCGTTCCCGAAAGGCTTCTTTCCGCTCAGCATCGTTCGGGTAAATAGCTTCCGACTGCGCTTCAATATCTTCCATCCATGTATTCACGATCTCTTCCGCATGGCTTAACATGAAATCGTACAATTGTTTGCTCAACGCCAATAACCCTTTCTGTTAATGCTTGTATTTAATATATTTTAAAATACATAATCAAAAAAATAAAGCAGTCTTATTATTTTTCGCGTTCAAGCTTTTCCACCCATTCCTTTTCAAGCAGCCGTTCAATATTTGTCTGTTCCATGCTCCATTCCCACATCTTTTCCTGGAGTTCTTTATCGCGTGCGCGCAAAGCGGTCTCTTCTTCAAACGAATCGATGAAATACTTTCCATGTACACCGTGCACTTCCCGGGAAGCAGACAGATAAACTGCTGTTTCTGCTCCTTCTGCAGCCGTGCGCAGCATCGGCTGAATGACCTGGTGAATGCGGCTTCCAAACCCTGTTGACCGATCCACACCAAGCATAGTACTTACTCCACCGGGGTGCAGGGCGTTAACTCGAATGTCTGTCTGTTCCAGACGTGCAGCAAGGGCATATGTAAATAAAATATTCGCCAGTTTTGACTGGGCGTACCCTCTCCATGTACCATACCTTCTCGTCAAATGAGGATCCGGGAAATGAATGCGTCCGTATTTGTGTGCTCCTGATGAAACATTAACAATTCTCGCCTCGTCTGTAGAGCATTCCAGAAGCGGAAGAAGCTGAAGTGTCAAGGCAAAATGCCCTAGATGATTTACCCCAATCATACTCTCAAATCCGTCTTCGGTAACTTCTCTTTTCAGCGCTACTACACCGGCATTATTCACTAATACATCCACGCAGGGAATAATCTGCTCGAGCTGGCGCACAAAGGTATGGATGTCCGTAAGCGAAGACAGGTCACAGCGCATCACACGTACCCGTGAAGCACCGGTACTGGCTTTTATCTGTCTCATGGCCTCTCCTCCGCGCTTTTCATCCCGGACGGCCATAATAATATTAAACCCTTTTACGGCAAGCTGTTTCGCCGTCTCAAAGCCCATTCCTGTGTTTGCTCCAGTAATAACGGCTGTTTTCTCCATAATTTATTCTCCTCTGGAATAGTTTTGTTGCTTTTCCTATACCCATTGCTGCCTTAGTTCACTCTCGGCGGCAAATATTTTCTGAAATTTCTCCCCCCATATGAGCACTGCCGAGTAAATCATTGGTCATATTTTCTTCCAAATGTATTGAAGTTTATTAGATTCCCCGGTACGATGCAGGTATTATCAATTACCCTTCGTATATATTCAACAATTGGGTTGAACGTTTCTACTGGGAACCGTAATTTCCAACTACGAAGAACGCCTTTTGCGAGCGTTCTTCGTTTTTTATGCATATAAAGGAGTGTTTACAATGACAACGATTTTAATACGGCAGGCTGAAATCATGACGATGAACGAAAACAACGATATTGTACATGGCGACATACGGATTGAAAATGAATATATTAAAGAAATCAGTTCCTCGTTAACTCCCTATCCCGGAGAAAAAATTATCGAAGCCCACGGGCGTACCATCCTTCCCGGCTTCATTCATACTCATATCCATTTATGCCAGGCCCTGTTTCGCAGTCAGGCGGATGACCTTGAGTTAATGGATTGGCTGAAAGAACGCATTTGGCCGATGGAGGCTGCCCATACTCCCGACTCTATTTACGCTTCAGCAATGCTCGGCATCGGAGAACTGCTTCGAAGCGGTACCACGACGATCGTCGATATGGAAACCGTTCATCATACTAACGCAGCTTTTGAAGCTATAGAAGCCTCCGGCATCCGGGCGTTGTCGGGAAAAGTAATGATGGACAAAGGCGATGAACTGCCTGCCCCCCTGCTTGAAACTACAAGCCGGTCCGTGCAGGAAAGCGCCGATTTGTATGAAAAATGGCATGGCCGGGATAATAATAGAATACGTTATGCGTTTTCCCCTCGGTTCGTTGTTTCCTGCTCTGAACCATTACTGCGGGAAGTTTCCCGTCTTTCCAACCATTACGATGCATACGTCCACACCCACGCTTCGGAAAGTCAGGGGGAAATAGACATTGTCGAGGCTGACACCGGGATGCGCAACGTGGCGTATTTAGATCATCTCGGCCTTGTTCATCCCCGCCTTATTCTTGCCCACTGCGTTTGGCTTAATGATCATGAAAAACAGATAATCAAACAGAAGGGCGCCCATATAAGCCATTGTCCGAGCTCCAATATGAAGCTTGCTTCGGGGTTTGCGGAAATTCCTGACCTCCTCGACCACCATCACAATGTCAGCCTCGGGGCCGATGGCTCTCCGTGCAACAATACACTTGATATGTTTCAGGAAATGCGGATGGCTGCGCTCATTCACAAGCCTTCCTACGGTCCAACAGCCATGAATGCCCGGCAGGTCCTTCGCATGGCCACCATCGAAGGCGCCAGGGCGGTCGGCCTTGAAGAAGAGATTGGCAGTATAGAAATTGGCAAAAAAGCAGATTTGTCCATTATCGATCTTTATGATTTTCACACGTACCCGAGTGAAGGTGCGGACCCTTATTCCCGCGTCGTTTATGCTGCTTCTAAAGACCAGGTTGACACAACCATAGTAAATGGACGAGTGGTAATGGAAGAGCGTGCGATGCAGACTATGGATAAACACCGTGTGTTAACTGATGCAAATAAAGAAGCAAAGCATTTGTTTCAGCGCGCTTCCCGGTATATGTCCAGTTCTTTTGCATAAATTATGAGCAATCTCCTCCCTGCCAGAAGGAAAATTTGATATGCTGATGACGAAGAAATAGCGCAGAAGGAAAGGAAGAGGATGTATGCTTAGTGCAAAACGAGGAGATATTACTACCGTTACTAATGTCGATTATATCTGCAACGCTGCTAATGGCAAAGGAACAATGGGCGGCGGAGTTGCAGCTGCCATCAAGGGGGCCGGTGGAGAATCTATTGAACAGGAAGCAGTAGCCTACTGCGAAAAAAACAAGCCGAAGCGTGGTGAATTGTACACTACCACAGCTGCCAGCCTTCCATACGAAGAGATTATCCACTTAGTAACCATGGAAGCACCTGAGGAAAAGTCGAATTATGACGTAGTATATTCCTGTCTGCAGGCGTTGATACGTTACTGCCAGGAGAATCACATCTACCGGGTTGCCCTGCCGGCACTCGGTACTGCGACCGGCGGCCTTGACCCCGACACTGTAGCGATTTATTACCGGGAGCTGCTTCATAATGTAAGAGAAGTCCAATTTATTGCTGTTGATATTGATGAGACATTCATTCAGGCACTTGAAGCCGAATAGGATAAAAAGAAGCCCAGGGATAAAAACCCGGGGCTTCTTTACATTGTGCATCCCTTCCCTTTACTTTCCGGGGGCCTCCTGCTTCCCTGCTATCTGCACCGCATGCACCACAGCGATAGCGGCAACAAAAATGGACGGCACATACACCGTAATGAGCAGGCCCACATATAGCACGAAAAATATTATAGCCCAAAGATATTTTTTTACATACACCTGTCCTGCTCCCGGTATAAGAAGTGACAACAGCCCTGCTATCCACATTTTTTTGTTTTTCATGTTTTATTCCTCCTCCCTAAAAAAATTTTAGTTCTCCATGAACATCCACCTGGCCGCAGCCGATATAAGAAATATTGTATTACATATACTCACATTGCATCGGGAGGCTGTTTATTATGCTGTTTTCAGCTAAATCATCATCTGCACCAGTTTCACAATTTCCGGGAGACACCCATTCCGGCAGCCGGATCAGGATCGCCTCCGGCAGCGACCTGCACCGGCAGCTCCAACTGATTCATTTAACCAACCACGATCTCTATATACTGTCCGAGCTTCAGCCGGTAATTGCTGAAAACATTGATGCTATTGTTGAGGCCTTTTATCGTAACCTTAAGGATGAGCCTCAACTCCGTGCTATCATTGAAGAGCACAGTTCGGTCGCGCGGCTGAGCCGCACCCTTGCTGTCCACGTGCAGGAAATGTTTCAAGGCACCATGAATGATAGTTTCATTCAAAAACGGCTGAAGATTGCCCAGGTTCATCTTCATATCGGCCTGCTTCCTAAATGGTACATGTCCTCCTTTCAAGACATGGAACAATCCATTTTATATTTCGTCGATCAGCACCTCGCTAATCGCGCTGATGTTCTTCCGGCGGTTCTCGCAGTTACAAAAATCATTAACTTAGAGCAGCAGCTTGTGCTTGAAGCCTATGAGGAAGCCCACCTTACGCTTCACAAAGAGCAGCAGGCGGCAAAGGATCATCTGTACAGCCAGATCTCTGCCACTACCCGCTCGCTCCGGGAAGTGTTCGACCAGACGAGTACTTCTGTAGCCACGCTTACCTCTACCTCCAACCGGGTAGTAACGATTTCAAAAGAAAGTTTTCAGAGCAGTTCAGACGCTGCCGCCCATTCTGAAGAAGGCAAGCAAGAGCTTGAAAAGCATGGAAAACATATGAAAAGCCTGCAGGAGCTCATGGATTTTATGCGTACCGAAACGAATGAACTTAAAGCAATAGCAGCTAAAATTGATGATATCACAAACATCGTTACAGGAATCGCCGAGCAAACAAATTTGTTGGCTCTGAATGCCTCCATTGAATCTGCCAGGGCTGGAGAACATGGGCGTGGTTTCGCGGTTGTTGCCACTGAGGTCCGTAAGCTTGCTGGTGAAACAAAAAAATCAGTAGATACAGTGTCCGATCTTGTCCGGAAGACCAACGACCAGATTCAGCTTGTAAGTAACCATATTGAAAATGCGGACAATCAGATCGGCGACGGCACAAAGCGGGTTCACGAGATTAACAGCATGTTTGACGGCATCGTGCAGGAAATGGCAAAAAGCCGCCAGCAGAGCAACGAGGCAGAAACAGAGGTTCATTCGCTCATCCGGGAGCTGCACGAGGTGGAACAGGCCATCTCCCAGGTTGGCAGCTCTGTCTCTTCCCTGCACGGTTTAACACAGCAGTAATACTCCGCTTTTCTCATGCTATAATTGTAATACAGCCAGAGAAAAGGAGGTCCGCAGATGGAAACTAAGGAACAGCTTACAGCTATGACAAATGATTATTTACACACCTACGAAGCATTAAAGAAAAAGTACCCCTGGTATCATTCTGATGCCCGGATGTTCATGCTGATGGCCTCAATGTACTCCCTGTATCAAAAGCCATTTGACAGTCACAGGTTCGACCGGCTTCAGCAGACGATTAAAAAGAAAAACAGCTGGTTTTCACCGCTTCGGTCCCATCAGCGCTTTCCAATCGCCGGCATGCTTGACTGTTTGTCCGAAGATCCTGAAAACAGCTGGCCCGGCTTTAAACAATTATACAGCCAGCTGGTGCAGGGGCCGTGGGGACGCGGCACATCTACGTATGCAGCAGCTTTATCCTACTATGCATTCTACAAAGACGACTTTGCAGCTGTACCGGCATTCACTGCCTGGTACCAGTTTCTGCAGGAATCCTTTCCGGAGTTGACAAGTGCGGATTATTACCCTCTGCACGCACTTTGCATTCATCAGTTTCCCGGGAATAAAGAACAGATGATCGAGCATATGAATAACGTCCATCACCAGCTTTTGGAGCGAGATTTTAAAAAGGGGCCTCAGCTTCAGTATCTTTCTTTCTTAGCTGCTTTGAATCTTGAGAGCTTGGGCGGGACTGCTTACTTTGAACGTTTCGATGAACTGCTTGAATATTGGAAGTCTGATCAATGGCACGTACGTCCGTTTTATTATTCACTGCTGGGCGTGCTTGGGTTTACAACTTCTTTTCCGGCTATTATAGACGACGCCCGGAGCATACACGCCCGTTTGGCTGGACAGGGAGAATTTCGGAGGTTTCATCATTTCGCAGTTCATATTTCCCTGCAGCTTGCCGTTGCCCACCATGCTTATACGAACGGTGGCAGTCTGCCCGTGGCAGTGCTCGAAGCACAGCGGGCGGTGGCACTGCAGGCATTGAATTCTTCAACTTCTGCTTCGGCTGCAATAACGCTGTAATCAAACTGAAGGCGCACAATGCCGTGCGCCTTCTTCCATTTTATAACTGTTACAATTATTACAATTATGCTACGCTAGTTTTTGCTTATACACTTGCGTTTAACGTCTTATTAGAAAACAGGGAGGGAACCCGGTTGCCACATTTTTATTCTGTTGCTATCATGCTTTTTTTCTTGCTATTTATAAGCGGCTGCGGCATGCTCCCTTTTTCTTCTGAGTCCGGGAAGACAGCTGAGGGAATATTTGTCGCCCCTTCAGGCAGTGATAATCAAAGTGGCACCATCGATGCTCCGTATAAATCCGTTCAAAAAGCAGTTGACACGGCAAGCGCCGGAGATACGATTTATTTACGGAAAGGGACCTACCGGGAAAATGTAAAAATGAATCACCAGGGCGAAGAACACCTTCCCATCATTATCCGCCCGTTTAAAGATGAAGACGTTCAATTGAAAACGGAGAGCAAAGAACCGTTTTTCTCTTTAAAGGACACTGAATACATAACAATCAAAAAGTTTACCTTTTATCAGGAGAACGAGGCTTCCGTTATCGTCTCCTCCGGGGAAACACGCTCCCTTCAAATACTCGATAACCGCTTTCGCTCGTCTCAGGGAGCAAAAGAAAAATCAGGCTCGGCGGTGCGTATCTCCAGCCCGAATGCAGATAGCATTCACGAGGACATAGTCATAAGCGGCAACACCGTTGAAAGATGGAAGTATTCCCCCGCCTTTTCACTGGTCGGCAACGTAAGTTCATTTACTATCTCCCACAACCACTTTGAAAAGGCTTCCGGGACTTCTCTCGATTTACAGGCAGTTCCGGGAGAAGTAAACGGGCGCGTACCATCCAGAGGCAATGTGAAAAATAATACTATTAATTCTTCGGGCAGGAGCTCCGAGCCGGGCATTGCCGTCCAAGGCGCCCATAATATCGTTTTTTCCCATAACACTATACACGGTGGTTCTGTAGGGACGCTTGTCCGCAATACTTCCTTTGCTGATACAGAGGACCTGTCCTTTAAAAACAATGTATGGCGGGATCAGACGTCGGCTGGCACCGCTCTTATTCAGGGGCCTGCCGAACGCCCGATCAGCCGCGTTTCTTTTTCGGAAAACGTCTGGAAAAACGCGCACGGCAGCCGGGGATCCGCGCAGCTGCGCATACAGTCCTCCATCCGTCATTTAAACGTCATGAACAATGAATTTAAAGGAAACACGTTCAAAGGATTTTACATTGATGCTACTGAAGATATTAGTAACTATGTTACTCTGAAAGATAATTCCTTTCCTTCTTCTTCAAGCGCCGAATGGAAGTGGGAAGGACATAAATTCCGGGACCTTTTTACATTCCAGCAATATATTGAACAGGAGGCCCCCGTACCTTCTTCTGAAGACACAGATTAGAAGAGCTGCCGGGGATGGTTCTGATCCCTGTGACCTGTGCAGCAGCTGTGCACAGGTTTTTCTTTTCCTCCCGTTTTGTATAATAAGAATAAGGCCAAACTAAAGGAGGGGTAGCATCAAAAACATAACTGCTTTTATGAAAAATCTTTTCTCAGAATTAACGAAGGATAACGCAGCCGGCCTTGCTGCTCAACAGGCATTTTATTATCTATTATCCATTTTTCCACTGCTTATTTTGTTTCTATCGCTTCTTCCTTATTTCAACATCGACGCCGACCGGGCTGTTTCACTTTTGTACCAATTCGTTCCTGCAGAGACTGCTTCATTGTTCCAGGAGACGATTGAAGATACGATCAACAGCTCAAGCAATGGGCTGCTTACCATCGGAATCATTGGAACAATATGGACAGCTTCCCTTGGACTGAATGCTTTTATACGGGCAATGAACGGGGCGTATGATGTGCTGGAGACAAGACCCTTTTTTATAGTACGGCTGATATCGGTAGGTTTAACCTTTGGATTAATGCTTTCAGTAATTATCGCTCTTTTCCTCCCCGTTTTCGGCAGCCTGATTTTATCAGCTATACAATCATTCATTTATGTGCCGGAGGACACCGTCTTTCTCGTCCAGCTTCTCCGTTGGATTGTCACTATTTCAGTCACCTCTGTTATTCTTGCCACGCTCTATCATCTTGCACCGAATAACAACATGCCATTTTGGACTGTTTTGCCGGGGGCAATGACAGCTACGCTACTCTGGCAGATAATTTCACTTGGGTTTTCCTTTTATGTTAACAATTTTGCCAACTACGCTTCCACATACGGCAGCCTTGGCGGTGTTATCGTATTAATGATATGGCTGTTTTTGGTCGGTATGCTTCTTGTTATTGGCGGAGAAATTAACGCACTTGTCTATCGGAGGCGGCAAAAAAAGCATCCTGCCCCTCTGCTTCATGATTACTATTAGCTTCTTTTGAGGCTGCGTTGGTAGAATACAAGTGATTGTAGTATACTGGACGGGCAGAAGCGCAGAAAAGGAGACCCTATACATGAGTAAAAAAATGATTTTTTTCGACATTGACGGAACGCTGTATGATGAAAACAAACAGATTCCCGATTCTACCAGGAATGCTATTCATAAGCTTCGCAGCAAGGGCCATGACATCGCGATTTCCACTGGAAGAGCTCCCTATTTGTTCGATGACCTCCGGGAAGAACTCGATATTCATACGTTTATTTCATTCAACGGCCAGTTTGTAAAATACAAGGGAAATGCTATTTATCAAAATACGATCCCTACTACAACACTTCAGTCTCTGCAGGCCTTCGCTGCTGAGAAAGAACACCCGATTGTGTTTATGGGCAGCACTGCCATGAAAGCAAATATTGAATTCCACCACGACATTCATGACAGCATAACGACACTCGGCGTAGAACATCCCGAATTTGATGCTTCTTTTGCAGAGCAGAATAATATTTACCAGGCCCTTCTATTTGCCCGCGAAGATGAGGAAAACCGTTATGTAGATCAGATGCAGGATCTGCGATTTGTACGTTGGCATCCTTACTCTCTCGATGTTATTCCTCCAGGAGGATCCAAAGCAAACGGTATTAAAAACCTCATCGCTGAAGCCGGCATCGAGCTTGAGAACTGCTATGCTTTTGGGGATAATTATAACGATGTAGAAATGCTTCAGTACGTACCCAACAGTGTTGCTATGGGGAACGCCCCGGACGAGGTCAAAAGTTGTGCCCGCCATATTACAGCTGATGTAGGTGATGACGGTATTGCGCGTGGACTTGAAAAAGTAGGGCTGCTGTAGTGACCGTTTTAGCAGTACCGGATGCTCGGATTATCAAAAAAGAGCACTTAAAGAAGCCCCCTTTTTTGTAAAGGCAGGCTTCTTTTAATATGATTGTTATTCGGTCAATGAAATTATAGACACGCGCTGCGAAAGGAAGTTTCACTCTTTCGAGGCTCCCTTTTCTTCCAGCTGTTTGGGTTGTTCCGATGAGTTTGATTTCAATGGGCCGCCCTCTAGCTGTTCTGGTTCTGCGGGATATAAATACTGCTGCAGTGCCTTAGGCTTATTCGTAATGATCCCAGTAACGCCAGCCTCTATGGCTTTTTTCCATCCACTCTTTTTATCAATAGTGTACGGAACTACTTCCAGTTCCGCGTTGATAGCGTCGTCAATCCAAGCTTTGTCAATTGTACGGTAATGAGGATGAAGCTCAGTAGCCCCGACAATTTTCGCGTATTCACACGGTCGGTATAGATGCACCGCATAAAGAATTGCGATGTTTACCTCTTCCGATAACTCCCGGGCGTAGGCCATCGAGCGGTGGTTAAAGCTTGACACGGTAGCTGACTCAATCTTTTTGTAGTCATTCAGCAGGTTAATTACAGCTTCTTCAAGCCCTTTATGTGCAACATTGGAATTTTTCAGCTCAAGCACAAACTTCATCTCTTCCGTGCTTGTTTCCTGCAGCAGACGTTCCAGGCTGACGATTTTTTCTTTGCGGTATCGTTTGTTCATCCACGCCCCAGCGCTTAAGTCCTGCAGTTCTTTGTATGTATATTCATGAACACTCCCGGAAGCTCCAGTCGTTCGTTTCAAAAGCGTATCATGAATTAATACTGGAACCCCGTCTTTTGAAAGCTGCACGTCTGTTTCAATTGCGTCTGCCCCGTCTGTAACGGCCTGGCGGAAAGCCGACATTGTATTTTCCGGGCGGCGGTCTGAAGCCCCCCGATGAGCTATAATTGAAGTCAAAATCTCTTCCCTCCCTGCAAATAACCGTACAAAACCCGCTCTATAAGAGCAGGTTCCGGCAGATGTCCCACTATCGGCTATAATCGTTATTCCATAAAGTTTGCTTTCCACAATTGCCCTGGCTCCCACTGCCTGGCAAATCTTTTCTTTATTATATATTCACATTCCAGGGTTTGAAAAGCAACCATTAAGGCACATTCAATTTCTTCCATAAAAACAAGCCTTGCTCTATTAAAGTTTTCTGCCTGCTTTTTAATATTTTTTCTGTTGCTTTTGGGACATAATATCTCTTTCAGTAATGCTCAAAAAATGTAATTCTCCCCTGTCGTTGAATAGAAAAAAAGGCGATGCAGCAGGCACATTTGCTTCTCTCGATAAATTGTTGTCTTCTTTGTGCATGTGAATCGTCTGTATGCTCGACTCTGTATCGTACCAATGATATCCGAACAGTCCGGCAATGCCCAGGCCAAGCACTGTAACAATCGCATAAAACTTCCCCATATTCCCCACTCCAGTTGTGCTTCTTCAGTGAATAATATTATAGCTGCAACCCCTATTGCAGATTATTATCCTGGTTACTACCTTATATTATACAATTCCAGGATGATACATACTTCCATCACTTTCTTTCATTTATTAGTTTAGCACTACCAAATCTCACAAAAAAACTCCGCCTCGGCGAAGTTTCATAAAAGCATAGATGTATTTAACAACACAAGCGCAAGCAGCGAGCTTCCGTACAGTAGTGAACAATGCTGCCTGTTTTCTTTCATGTCTGCATTTGTGTTCCACAGTTCGTAAAATAAATAAGTGAGCACAGCAAACAACATCAGGGATAAAATAATAATAATCATTTTAACTCCCTTCCCGCTTTTTGTCAGAATCTTTAATTTAATTTTAGTGTATCTGTCCGGTCTTTTCAAACCTTTTTCACTTTTGGACATACATTTTCCCAAAGGCAACTTTTATATTGGAAATTTCAAGGCACAATAAAATATGCATCCCCCGGCCCTCACTCAGCCAGTCGAAGAGTAAATATTAAAATCCCCCGTGCGCCGGCACGGGGGTACATTTTTACAAGTGGCGCCCTAGGCAGGATTCGAACCTGCGACCTACAGCTTAGGAGGCTGTTGCTCTTCCCCTGAGCTACTAGGGCAAATATACATTCATAAGGATACAGAAACCTCTGTCGCAAAGAGCAAAGACAAATGTAAGAATACGTGTAAAAGCGCTTATTGTCAAGGTTTCCTTTTTAAGTTATATGATAAAACAGACACCCAACTATGAAGCTGGGTGCCTGTTTTGCTATTAATTCGTTACTTTGTATTCGCGGAGCATATGAGCAAATACCTGCTCTATATGCTTTTTCTCCAGCTTCGTGCAGTCTTTTGGCTTTTTGCCGGCTTCGGCAATTACCCACTGGTTGCTGCGTGTATCAATCAGGTACAGCTTATCGTTTGGTAGAAATACCTGACTGAGTGCTTTCTTTTTCGGCTCATCCAGTGTTAAATCAACCATAACGTCAATATTACGGTCGAAGTGACCGCTGACGGAACCTTTTAATTCTGATTCCAGAAGTTCAATGGTGAAAGTTTCATCTCTGAACCGTTTTCTGTAATCTTCTTTTTCCAATTCACCCTGGTCCACAATTTCCATTAAAACCTCGTCGAAATCGCCCCAGAGCTTATCAATACACTTGCTGATACGTTTCATTTTTTCTGCCGTAGTGTCTTCTGTGTCGTTTTTATGAAAATCAAATTCTTTTGACCAATCCATCTAATCCCTCCTAGAACTCTTAGCATTTTCCTTCCCGTTTCCGGAAAAACTCACACTTAGCATTTTATCTCGTTCTATGCACTATGGCTATAGCTTCACGTATAATTCGTTAATTTTTTAAATCCAGCCACGATAACCCATTGCTTCCTGCAGGCGGCCTATAGCAAAGGTCATGGCGCCGTTTCTATTCGTTGTCTTGTGCTCGTAGGCGGATTTTTCCGTCTGTTCATACGCCTCAAGAATAAAGGCTTTCATTCGTTCATTAATTACATCTTCAGACCAATAGTAGTTCATGTGGTTCTGGACCGACTCCAGATACGATACGATGACTCCTCCGGCGTTCACTAAAATATCCGGATACACCTGCTGCCCCTGATCCTTTAAAATATGATCTGCTTCCGGCGTTGTCGGTCCGTTTGCAAGTTCCATAATTTTCGGCGCTTTTACCCGCTCTGCGTTCTTTTCTGTAATAACGCCTTCCATGGCAGCTGGGATCAGAATGTCAGCCTCTGTGTAAAGAATGTCCATATTGTTTTCAAGCATATAGTTTTCTCCGTATTCCTGCAGCCCATTCCCTGCTTTTGCCTGTTGGGCTCTTGGAATATCAAGCCCATTTTCTTCGTAAAGAGCTGCTTTGGAATCGCTGACGCTAACAATTTTACAGCCCATATCATACAAAAGTCTCGCAGCAATCTGACCGGCGTTGCCAAATCCCTGCACGGCTACGCGTACATCTTCAGCACGCTTGTTTTCTTTTTCAAGCATTTTTTCAATAATATACACAGCGCCGCGGGCAGTCGCTGATTCTCTTGCTTTTGAACCACCGACGAGAGGCGGCTTCCCAGTGATAACGCCGGGCTCATGTCCTCCGGCCATACGGGAATACGTGTCCATCATTACGCTCATGATCTTAGGATCTGTATACACATCCGGAGCCGGCACATCTTTATTCGGGCCAAGCAGGTCAAACAGCGCCTCGGTGTACCCCCGGCTTACCTGGCGAATTTCCCGGTCACTCAGAAGAGACGGGTCACATACGACTCCGCCCTTCGCTCCCCCATGCGGAATCTGCACCAGTGCACACTTAAATGTCATCCAGGCAGCAAGCGCTTCTGTTTCCTCTTCATCTGTTTGGGGATGAAAACGGAGGCCGCCTTTCACCGGCCCGAGAACGTCATTGTGCTGTGTGCGGTAGCCTGTAAACATCTGGGTATGGCCGTCATCCATTTCCACTGGAAACTGAACTTCTACCTTTCTTTTCGGATGCTTCAGTATCGTTTCTATAGTGTTTGGCAGTTGAATAAGCTGGGATGCTTCAGCGATCTGTTGATGTACAACGCCAAGCGGTCCCTGGTTTTGTTCAGCCACGATGCTCTTCCTTTCTATAGGACTGCTGCCCCTAAAATATTTTCTGCATGCTTTAATGCAAATGCGTGCCCTGCTTCATCAAAACTGGCTACGGCGTCCTGGTGAATAATGATATTAAACCCTTTATTATAAGCATCCACCGCAGTATGGAGGATGCATATATCGGTACAGACTCCGACAAGATGGAGCTCGGTGATGCCCCGTTCTCTTAATTTCATTTCCAGGCTCGTTCCTGCAAAGGCACTATACCTTGTTTTATCCATCTGCCAAACATTCGGCTGGTGTTGTATAGTTTCGTACAGGCTCTGAATGCTTCGATACAGGTCTCTTCCTTTTGTGCCTGCTATGTTATGGGAAGGAAATAATTCCGTTTCCGGATGATAGGCATCCCCCTCTTCATGACGATCGAGAGCGAATACGATAAAATCACCGGCTGCCTGAGAGGTTTCGATTAATTGATGAATGGCGTTTTCGATTTTTTGTCCCGGCTCTCCGCAGGTCAGGGCTCCTTCTTCCGCTACGAAGTCCACCGTATAGTCAATCACAATCAAGGCACGCGAATAGCTCATCAAGTGTCTCCTTTCTTTTTATGAATGCCGCACCACCGGATTAAAAAGTCGGCGTACACTTTTGTTACGTTTTTCACACTTTCAAGATCCACCCATTCATCGGGTTCATGCATTTTTGCACCCGACGGCCCGTAGCACGTAACAGGAGTATCGTAATAAAGACCGTAATACCGGGCATCTGTCGTAACTGGTATTGCCTGCCGGCCGCAATGTGTGCCAGTTACAAATTCATGGGCTTCATCGAGTCTGGCAAACAGCGGGTCTTCCTCGGGCATTATCATTCCCTCTGCATGAAAGCCGAAGGATTCAAAGGACGGAGGGTGCTCGCGGAGCCACTCATCATCTTTCGTTTTATCGAGAATCCAATCGATTAAATCCTGTTTACCTTCGGCTGGATCTTTCCCCGGGTAAACGGCCGATCGTACTTCAAGGGTGGCTTCTACCGGAATATTTGAGGCAAAATCTCCACTGTGCATCGTGCCTGCCTCTACGTCAATCGGTTCTTTCATATGGGCAAACTCCGGTGGCTTTTGTTCATCCCGATTGACATATTCCCGGTAGCTCTGCAAAGCCTCAATGATAGTCTGGGCTTTTTCAATGGCGTTTGCCCCGACGCCGGTTCGATCCGATTGAAGGTTGCTGCTCGTATCAATATGAATACGAAGCCAGATGCTTCCGAGCTGCGCAGTGGAGGGGCACTGGCCGAACGGTTCCGGAATAAGCACCGCATCTGCCAGATACCCCGCATTCGCTGCTGCGAGCGTCCCGTTGCCCGTAGCTTCTTCTTCGATAACGGTTTTGATGGAAAAATCAGCAGCCGGTTCGTAGCCTGCCTCCTGAATGGCTTTGTAGGCGTAAATCATCGCCGCTACGCCGCTTTTCATATCAAGGACCCCGCGCCCATACAGACGGTTCCCGATCTGCAGAGCACTCCACGGATCCACGCTCCATTTATGTTTGGGCTCGGGACTCACTACATCCACGTGTCCCTGAAACAGCAGACTGTTTCCTTTAGACTCCTGAATGCTGCGCGGTGCTTTCGCCACGACAACCGGCCTGCCCGCGTAGGACCACTCACTCGGGGCATAGCCGGGGAGAGAGCTAATCTCTTTTTCATCAACCTCCACTGTTTCCACATCCATCTGCAGCTCGTTTTGAAAAAAATCCTTTAAGTATAGTTGAAGCGAGCCCTCATGTTCGATCGTACTTGGGAACCGGGCGATCGTCTGTAAAAACTCCACTTCCTCTCCCCACAGTTTATCCACTGTCGAGAGTATTTTTTGACTCGAATCGACTGTTTCAGTCACACGCTCTCCCTCATTTCTTAACAAATCACTTTATTTCTCTTTTCAACTCTTCCCATTTTTACATGAAAGTATGCTTCTAGTTTTAATGTAGGCGTTTTTTCAGAAGCCTCCCTCCCAGGCTGCCGAAGCAGGCCTTTTCTCTATATAAAAAAGAGGAAGCGCCTAGGCGTTTCCTCTTTGAATTAATACAGAGCTGTCCCACTGCAGCCAGAATCCGGCTGAAAACCATGCGGCTGCAAGTGCCATAGCGAAAAATAGCACTCCCCACACCTGGGAGGGAACACGGCTCACACGATGCATACCGGTAGCGTCTCCGGCGTCGCCAGGCATCCGCAGACTACGTTGCAGGATAATCCAGGCTGAACGCACCGACTGGGTGAGCAGAAGCACCCCGAGAATAAACATTATCCATATCTTAAGCATTTCCATATTTTCAATCAGCACATACAGTCCTCCTGCAGAAGCTGCCAGCCCCCAGATAATCCCGGCAGGGTTGCGGACCCAGAAAAGTGTATTCCAAATGAACAGACCTACGAGACCAAGCATGAGCCCACTGTACCACCCGGACGTAAATATCCAGCTGTATAGAAGAGCCATGCCGCTTGCGAACGGATAGCCCGCGAATGTTGTAAGCGCCTGGCCCAGTTTGCCTTTATGCCCGGTTTCAGCGAGACCCTCCCGCGTATAAAATAAAGAAATGGAGCGCACTTTTCCGCCGGTGGCAAGCGCCATAAAAGCATGGCCATTCTCATGTACCAGTGTCTGAAACAGGGAAAGATAGGTACCCACGACCGGTGTATAGGTAAGGGCTGTTAGCACGACTGCTGTTGTCAGGAAAAACACGGCCGTCTCAATCATAATTGTTCCTGCGCGTGGCCGGGCAGCGGACGATTATTTCCCACCGCCTGCTTTAACGCCTGTTGCATGTATCCCATCCCCCGGTAGTCCCGCAGCGGAAAAACAGTCCGTTCCATTGGCAGTATTCTGGCAATGAGCGGATTGAATTTCCGTCCCAGAAGCACTACATACTGGTCATACTCACCCATCTGCTTTGTCTGCCACTGTTGCAGACAAAACTCCGTGGAAACTTCTTCCCGCTGTTTTTTCCCAAACGTGACGTCGTAATTTGCATCAATACGCTCCTGCGGATACATAAAGCCATGTTTTCCAGAGAGCACAGTCCATTGGTCAGTGAACGCTTCGGCGTAAGCCCGGCACAGCTGATGAAAGGTACTCTGGTACACATGTTTTACAGGGAGGGGGCCAAGGCCCGGATCTGCATCCCAGGCCTTTTTCGCCCCGCAGGGAATAATTGCGAGCTGTTTCAATTTCATTCACCTTTTTTTCTTTAATTTTCGTGTATGTCTTTTTTGGTCGCTTTCCGTTTTCCACGTATACAGAGCCGGCACTAAAAGAAGCGTCATTATTGTGGAAAAGACAAGGCCAGTTACGATGGCTGTGCCGAGCGGCTGAAACAATGGATTGTCCCCAAGGGCAATCGGAAGCAGGCCGGCGATGGACGTTAAGCTTGTTAAAAGAATTGGCCGGAACCGTTCTTCTCCGGCTGCCGTGACAGCCGTTCGCACATCTGCCCCCGCTCGGATGCGCTGCTCCATAAATTCTATCATAACGACTGCGTTCCGTACGACGATACCGGCGAGACTGACAGCCCCCATCATTGACATAAAACCAAGTCCTGTCTGAGTTAGGAACAGACCGAGAATAACTCCGGCGATAGCAACATATACTGCGCTCAATACGATAAACGGGATCCGGAGCGAATAAAACTGCAGGGCAAACAAAATCAACAGCAAAAAGACTACTACGATAAATATTTGCCCAATATCAATAAATACATCGTTTCGTTCAGAGGTTTCGCCGCCTATCTGGACACTGACTCCTCCGTATTCATTTTCAATCGAATCAAGAGAATCTTCAGCTGCGGCTAAAATTTCGTCTTCGGAGACATCTCCCGGGTACGCTCGGACTGTAATGGTCCGCTCTGTATTTTCATGCGGGACAGCGGAAATCGTTGTTTCCTCTGTGCCCTCCCCCAGATCATTTAACGTAACGTCTTCTCCATTGTCGTCTCTGGCCATAATAATTTGGTTCAGGTCGCTGTTTGTAACCTGCTCTCCGTTATCATACATCACCTGGACCGGTACTACTTCATTATCCGTATTCCACTGGCCAAACGGCACGCCTTCCCCAAGCAGCCGGAGCTCGGTGCTTACAGCTTCATTGGTGACGCCTGTCCCTTCCATGGCCTCCCTGTCCTGTTCAAACCGCCATTGATTCACGTTCTGATTGGCGTTAGACACAGCCAAATCCACTCCGTCCGTTGCGTCAAACAATGCTTCGACTTCCGCTGCTGCAGAGAAGAGCTCCTCTGTTTCCTCCCCGGAAAGCTCAATCGCAATCGGAGCACCCACCGGCGGCCCGGATTCAACGATTGACCCCTGGGCTTCGACGTTGTCGAAGGTATTCCGGATCTCTTGCGGCCACGTTTCACTTCCTTCTCTTGCCGGAATCTCTTCAGGGTTTACGTAAACGAGAAAATTCATATCGTTCGGGCCGGCAGCACCGCCTCCTGCCCCACCCGAAAATACGGTAGGAATTTCCGTCCCGGCATAAGAAGACACCGACGTTACTCCTTTTCGTGTCTGCAGCCAGGCGCTGACTTCTTCCGCCTGGGTTTCCGTTTCCTCAAGCGGGGTATTTTCGGGCACCGATGCTTCGATAAATACTTCCTCCCGCTCCGTGTCCGGGAAAAACTCGAGCGGCGTGTACGGCACGAGCGCAAATGCCGATGTTCCGAGTATAAGGCCGGCAAGCGACACGATAATCGGCCGCTTTACGAGACGCGTCAACACTCGTTTACTGTACCATCTGGCTGAACGGTCGAGAAAGGAGCCCAGAAATCCCGGTGAGGGGCGCTTGAGTGTCTTTGTTCTTCTTTTTTCTACAATGCCCCGGTAAATTGGGATAAAAAAGATCGCAAGAAGCGTAGACGAAATCAATACCGTAATCAGCACGACAGGCAGGGGGCGGATAAACGAACCAGCCGCTCCCGGAAGAAATAAAAGCGGAAAAAAGGTAAATACAACAGCAAGCGTTGACACAATAACGGATACAAGCACTTCCCTCACCCCGTTGCTTGCTGCTTCAATCGGGCTGTCGCCCCTCCGGAGCCGGCGGTCAATGTTGTCGTTTACGACAATGGCATCGTCAACGAGAATCCCAAGCGAAATGATAAAAGCAATCAACGAAATTTGATTCAGACCGACATCGGTAAACGGAAGAGGAATCATCCCGATCGCAAGTGCTGCCGGAATCGATATAGCTACCGAAAGGGCTGTCCGCAGCCGCAGGCCGATAGAACACACAATTAATACCGACACAAATGCCACCACAAATGAGATAGCCAGACTTGAAAATAAATCCTCTACGACGTCGCCCTGCGTATAGAGCTGGGTCAGCTCCATGCCTGCAGGCAGCTGCTGTTCAAAATCCCCTATCACGTCATCTAAACTACTTTGTGCCTGCGGCACGCTCGCATTATCCGCAAGAAAGAATGTTACCGACAGGGCCGACTGCTGATTGTATTCCACCTGTTCATCTATCGGCTCATAAGTGTTTTCCACTGTGGCAACGTCCCCGAGTAGAACACTTTCTCCGCCGCCCTGCTGGCCCTGGCTCACCTCAATGCTTTCCCAGTCTTCTACGTTTTCAAGTGCTTCAAGCTCTACTTGATACAGCTCTCCTCCGCGCTGCCACTCTCCGGGCGGAACGATCTCCGAGGCTGAGGAGAGCGCCCCAATAATCTGGCCGGACTGCAATCCTTCCTCCTCGAGTGCTTCACTATCGGGGCGAACCTGCAGCTCGCGCTCCACGTCGCCAGTAATTTCCAGGCTGTCGATATCTGCTATACCAGTGAACCGCTGCTCCCAGTTTTCAATCAGCTGTACCGCTTCCGGAACCGATTCTTCCTCCACTGTCAGCTGATAAATAGCCAGCCCCTGCTGACTCAGTTCGCTATTGATGGACGGCTCTTCTGCATCATCCGGAAACGTGGTGCTCACCTGTGATAGCCTCTGCTCGAGACTATTCCACACCTGCTCTGGATTTTCAGTGCTTTCATCAAGCTCTACAGTAATGGACGACAGCCCGGGCGAGGAGACCGAAGAAATCGACGCTGTGGCCGATTCGTTATCAATCTCTTCTTCAAGCTGGTTCGTGACTGTCGTTTCCACTTCCTCGGCCGAGGCTCCAGGGTACACCGTAGTCACCTGCCCCACCGGTGGATTGGTTGATGGAATTTCTTTTTGCGGCAGCTGGAAAAAAGACAGCGTACCGACGATGACAAGCATCGCCATAAATAATAAAATCAGCTTCGGTTTTGCAATTATTTTTTTCACGTTTCTCCCCCCACAGTATTATTACCCCAGTATACTTTGTTTGGAACGAAAATGACACTAGTGTCATTTAAATTTAAAAATTATTTACGGATGTCTGATACCGTTTAAAAAAATATTATAAATGGTCTCTACCCATTCCTCCTCGCTCAGAGACGGGTCCGGTGCCTGTACGGCCACCATCAGCAGCCGCGTGATGCCCTGCGTCGGGAGGTCCCCTCGAATAGCCCCTTCTTTTTTACCGGCTTCGATTAGAGTAGACGCCCGGCTCCCCAGTTGCCCCAAGTACTGCTGAAGCTGTTCTACGTTTATTTCCACCTGTGCGGAAGCATGGTGGTCCATGACCGGGAAAATATCAAAGGCCTGATGGACCGATGCCTGCTGCACCCATACCCGGATATAGGCCTTCATACGTACGGAAAAATTCGCCTGCCGATCGGCTTCATCAAGCTGGGCGAATACCTGCTCTAGTTTATCGAGCATGTATGCCGTTACTAATTCTTCTTTTTTAGCATAGTAATTATAAATGGTGCTTCTCGCCACCCCGAGCCGTTCCGACAGGGCTTTAAAATGAAACGAATGGTAGCCTTCTTCCACGATTAGCTTTTCCGTTTCCTGAAAAAGCATTCGGCGGTCTATTGTTCGCTGCCTAGGCATCAGGGTTCTCCTCCTTTCCATTCAGTATCAAGCAAAAAACAGCATATTCAGACCGGCTATTCCAATAATAACGGCCGTAAGTGTACGAATATGCTTTTGCGGCAGCTTTTCAAAATATCGGATACCAATCCTTGTTCCAAGCAGCACACACACAATTCCTATAGGAACATAAAGCAGCAGCTCCTTTGAATAGTCACCGGCGCCTGCGTGGGCAAGAACAGTTAAAAGACTTCCAATTAAAAATGTAATCTGCAGGTTCGCCGTATAATGGTATTTGTTGGCTGTGGTTAATAGAAAATAAACAACAAAAAAAGGACCGCCAACACCAAATACGCCGCCTACCAGCCCACCGCAAAAGCCGAGCGTGAGCGGAATCCATTTCGGGACCGGCCGCAGTTTTTTTTCCGGCTTTTGGGCAAAGGTATACACGACCATGCCGAGAAGCACGAGACCGAGTACTTTTTTCAGAATATCCATTTCCCCAAAGTTATGTAGTATAAAAAAAGCTGCAAATCTTCCTGCTGCGGTGGCTGCCAGCAAATATCCGAGCTGCGCCCACTGAATGTGCTTATAGACCTTGCCTATAATGCTCAGGGCGGTGATAACTGACAGTGAAATAACGAGAAGCGAGCTGAACTGCAGCGTAAAGAAAAACGGCACAAAGCTCATCACGAACAAGCCGAAACCAAAGCCGCTGACGCCCTGGATAAAGCTTCCTGTAAAAATAATAACAGCGATTAAAATAAATTCCCCAATGGCACTCATGTTGTCAGAACCCTTCATTACATGCTTTTATTATTGTATCATGCTTTAAATAAAGAGAGAAAAAACGGGAGCGACTTTTGTCACGCCCGTTGATTAGCAGCAAAATAAATCATAAATTCATACAGTTGTATCGGCCATTCCCGTTTAGGATGTTCTGCCGGCCAGTGCTGGTCAAGATAGTCGGGATACGTGCCGAGCCAATCGTAAGCCACCAGATCAATCAGTTCCGGTGTATGCGACTTCATGCCGTTATAATAGCGGTATTTGGCTTCCTTCTCTTCTTCGAGCGGAGATTTCCGCTTCGGCCACCGCCATTTTTTCTTTTCTTCCTGCTGAATGAAAACGTACCGTTGCGACAGATGAAGCCGAAAATCCTGCAGGCGCTTACGGTAGTAATCATCAAGCTCGTAAAGTTCAGGCCAGGGCTTACGGAAATAGTGCATCCAGGCCTTCATAAATGGGGCAAGCACGTCTCCTTCCACGATTACCGGTACACCTTCCTCTTCCCACTGTTTCGCCTCCCGGTTCCGCAGCCGTTCGGCTTCGACCCACTCCCATGGGTCCTCAGGAAGCTGCGCCAAACGTTCGATCAGCTTTGCCTCGGGAAAATAACGCTTAAGCCGGCCGGAAAGCTCTGGAATCCACGCGTTGTTTTCTGCTTCCACCGTAATAATCGTCATTGTTCCCCCTGCCCGGTGCCGAATAAATATTTCATGCTTTCTGTGCTGTGCACCGGCGCATGGCAGGAAAAGTCCCGGCAGACATAGATAGTGGTCTTTCCGTTTTGCACTGGATAATCCTCTGCAAACGGAGCCGCCCGGCTGAGGTCAGTCTCCAATTCGGCCGCCAGGCTTGTCACTTCGGGATGAAATGCACGCTGGATGTAGGTCTTCACCCGAAACGCTTCATCATCCTGCGCAGGCCGGATAACTACTTCCTTTCTGTCGCCGTGAAAAAGCACCAGCCCCTGCATGAGGTGACCAAAGGCAGTTGGCGCCTGTTCGATGGAGGCCGAAAAAGCTTCCCACGTTTTTTCGGCTATTCGTTCAAATTCCATTTTCCCGGAAAGACGAGCAAGTCTCATCAGCTGCACCGCAGCCACGCTGTTGCCGGAAGGTGCGGCTCCGTCAAAAGCTTCCTTTGGCCGGAACAGAAGTGATTCCCCATCGGACGCTGTGAGAAAGAATCCCCCGTTTTCCTGATCGTAGTAGTAGCTAACCATCGTTTCTGCCCAGACAGACGCCTTTTCAATATACTCCGGCTTCCAAGTCGAAGCGTAAAGCTCAGTGCTGGCCCAGATCATATTGGCATAATCGTCCACATATGCATCATACTGCACGTCGCCATCCTTCCAGCGGGCTTTGAAGCGCCCGTTTTGATCCTGGAGCCGGGTTTCAATAAAACGGTACGCCTCCTCCGCAAACGTCGTCCATTCCTCTTTCTGGAAAACCCGTCCTGCCTTAGCCATCGAAGCAATCATCCAGCCATTCCAGGACGTAAGTATTTTTTCATCCCGGAACGGACGCACACGCTTTTCCCGATGTTCGTATAAGGCCTGCAGTGCCCCGCGGCGTTCTGCATCACTCCAGCCAGCGGTCGGACGGTTGATCCGGTTGGGAATGCTTTTCCCTTCAAAGTTTCCGGCGGGGTCGATACCGTACTCAATCGCAAACTGTTCGCCAAGCTCTTCCCCAAGCACATCTTCAATCTCTTCCGGGGTCCAGACGTAAAATTTACCTTCTTCCCCCTCACTGTCGGCATCCTCTCCGCAGAAGAACGCGCCTTCTTCATGCGTCAGATCCCGGTGCACGTACTCAATAATTTCCTCCACGACTTCTTTATACCTTGTCTCACCTGTCAGTTGATACGCCTCCGTATACGCCATTAAGAGCAGCGCGTTATCGTACAGCATTTTTTCAAAATGCGGCACAAGCCACGCCTCATCCGTCGCATAACGGGAAAACCCGCCGCCAATATGGTCTCTGATGCCTCCTGAAGCCATTGCATCGAGCGTGGAGGTGGCCATGTACAGCGCACCCTCGCTTTCAAATTGATGATAGTAATGCAGCAGGTACATTACGATATGCGGACTTGGAAACTTTGGGGCAGACCCGAATCCGCCGTACGAAGAGTCAAACTGCTGAGTGAAGGCGCGGAACGCTGTATGCACGTTATTGATATTCAGCTGTCTCGTTTCTAAAGCCCGCGGCTCCAACGCTTTGGAAATATCATTGCCCACCTGCGCCACTCGCTCGGGGTCGTCGCGGTAGATATCTGAAAGCTGGCTTAGGATATCCATAATTCCCGGCATACTGCCCATCTGGTTCCTTGGAATATAGGTGGCTGCATAGAAGGGCTTCTGGTCCGGCGTAATAAACACGTTCAGCGGCCAGCCGCCGTGTCCGTTCATAGCCTGGCATGCTGACATATAGATTGCATCCACATCCGGGCGCTCCTCCCGGTCCACTTTCACAGGCACAAATTTTTCATTTAACACTGCTGCCACTTCCGCATTTTCAAAGCTTTCCTGCTCCATTACATGACACCAATGGCACGTTGAATACCCAATGGACACCATAAGCGGTTTGTTTTCTGCCTCCGCCTTTTCAAAAGCATCTGTTCCCCATGGATACCAGTCCACCGGGTTGTTTTTATGCTGCTGGAGATAGGGCGATTTTTCGTATTGTAGACGGTTCAACCAATCACGTCCTTTCTTGTTAATATTTATTCACGAAAAAGACGCTGCCCAAACAAGGACAGCGTGTTTACCAGTTATCCGTTTATTGCTTTGTCCATTTCGTCAATATTATCAACGCCTTTTTTATAATACTTATAAGCTTCTTTCCATTCTTCTTCATCGTATGATTCGGCTTCTTCAAAGTAATAAATTGTTTCTGTCGTCCAGTCGTGTACGGCGTCGAATTGTTCAACGTAAGGTTCAAGCTGGTGAAGTTGGCTTAACATACGTTGTGAACCTGCCTCAATAGCTTCGTAGCCTGTGGGATTCTTCCCTTCTTTTTCTACAAGCTCCCCTGAGGCAATAAGAGTTTTTTTGTCCCCTTTGTATTCATCTAAATTTTTTAAAGGTGTACCTGCGTTTCCTTCGAATATTGAAGGATAAAATACCATGTCATGATTCACTCTATATTTTAACGCCCCTAACGCTTGCGTTCCATACGGTTTGGGCTTGTCTTCCTGCGATAATGTATCGTAATTGATCCAGGAGTAAGTATACGTTTCTTTCGTATTTT
Source organism: Marinococcus halophilus (assembly GCF_900166605.1). NCBI lineage: Bacteria > Bacillati > Bacillota > Bacilli > Caryophanales > Bacillaceae > Marinococcus > Marinococcus halophilus. The sequence goes on along the minus strand of NZ_FVZD01000006.1, from coordinate 985,807 downwards.
TATAAAAAATCATCGAATTATCATAGACAATAACATCTTTGTACTCGTCTTCTGGTCGAAGAATCTCCCCAAACCGCAGTTTTGCTTCCTTACTACTTAGACGTCCTTTTTCGGGAAGGCTGAACGTGGCCATCGTTTCGTGCAACTTTTCAAAACGTTCGGATGTTTCTTCAGCCGCCATTTCGGCTGTTTCTGTCTTCGTATCTTTTTCACTGGAAGAATCATTTGCAGAAGCCTCGTCTTTATTCTCCTTGTTTTCGCTTGAATCACTGCCTGAATCTTCCGAAGTTACACAAGCAGATAGTGCTAATAGTGATGACAGACTAATCATAACTAATTGTTTCTTCATGTCAGGTGCCCCTTTATACTATCACTCTAATGTTTGTTAATTGCTTTTTAACATTACTATACCAATTTTTCGATTTTAAATAATGCATTGCCTGGCATATAGTTAGATTTTACTCCTGTTTTTAATAGAAGCTTTTCCCCTGCCCCGGGCAGCTCTCTTTTAAATTTTTATGATAGAATCTAAATGTAATGATTATCATAAACTGTTTAAAAAGTGAGGATACACAATGATTGCAAAAACGGAAGAGGATTTTCAGGGTTTACGGGAAATTGGCGAAATTTGTGGAACGATTCGGAACAAACTAGTCCAGACTGCTAAACCAGGGATTACAACAAAGGAACTCGATACCATTGCAGAAAAGCTGTTTGAACAATCAGAAGCTCAATCTGCCCCGAAAGGAGTGTACGACTTTCCCGGCCAGACGTGTATCAGCGTCAATGAAGAAGTAGCGCACGGAATCCCGGGCGATCGGGCCATTCAGGAAGGCGACCTTATCAATATTGATGTTTCGGGTTCGAAAAACGGCTATTTCGCAGATACTGGGGTTTCCTTTGTGATTGGCAGTGCTGAACCGGTGTTACAAAAAATATGCGACGCTGCCAAAGAAGCATTCGATGCCGGCCTGGAGAAAGCTAAACCCGGGGCAAAAAAGAGCGCTCTCGGAAAAGCTGTACACAACGTGGCAAAGCAGCATGGTCTGACGGTTATCAAAAATCTTACCGGGCACGGCATTGGACGCTCGATTCATGAACCGCCGGAGCATATTTTTAACTACTTTTCCCGTTGGGACGATGAAATTTTAAAGGATGGAGCGGTCATTGCCTTTGAGCCTTTTATTTCGACGTTTGAAGAGGAGGTTTTTCCGGCTGAAGATGGCTGGACCCTGTTGACCGATGACAGCTATGTAGCTCAATACGAGCATACAATTATTCTCACCAGGGACGGCCCGATTATAACTACACTGTAGGCTCGTAATTTTTTCTTATCTATTTACCGCTGCAGGCGATTTTTCTCCTGACCTATGTCTAAATCTTCACGAATACGGGAACAGCCTACTATCATCCCGTTCAGGAGGTTCATTATGCCAGCACAACAAACAATCAGTTCCTTTTTATATGACTGCCTTGCAAAAGAAGGTATTACAGAAATATTCGGCGTACCGGGCGATTATAACTTCGCCCTGCTTGATGAGCTTGAAAGCTACAGCGGCATTCGCTTTGTTGATAACAGAAATGAGCTGAATGCCGGTTATGCGGCAGATGGCTATGCGCACGTCGCAGGCCTCAGCGCTATGATTACCACGTTCGGCGTGGGGGAGCTTAGCGCTTCGAATGCTGTTGCCGGAGCCTACAGTGAACACATTCCCCTCATCCATATTGTCGGCTCACCCGCCTTCTCTATGCAGGAAGCCGGGACTAAAGCCCATCATACATTAATGAACGGCGACTATTCGGTGTTTCTGCGCATGCATCAGGAAATCACCTGTTATGCAGTAAAAATCACCCCCGAAAACGCCGCCGAGGAAATTCCAAAAGCGATCGCTTCTGCCGTCCGTGAGCGAAAGCCGGTTTATCTGGATATTCCGCAGGATACAGCGACCACGCGCATCGAGACTCCCGGTATCCAGCAGGAGCTTTCCTACATGAGCGATGAGCTGGTCGTGCAGGAAACAGCCCAGCTGATGAAGGAAGCCATTGATCAGGCAGAAAAAGCGGTGCTGCTTGTAGATATTTTTACCTCCCGCTACCACATGGAGAACATTATTTTACAGCTGGCAGAACATTTGAACATTCCGACAGCCCAGATGATGCAGGGCAAAAGCGGGTTCAATGAACAGCATCCGCTATACATCGGTATTTACGCCGGGGCCTTCGGCAGCCAGCAGGTGCGCGGTTATGTAGAGAACGCTGATTTAATTATTACTGCCGGATTGCTTGAATCCGATTTTAACATGGCAAAATTCACTGCCGATCTCCCGGCGGAAAAACGGATCGATATCCAGCCACAGGAGATTTCCATTCAAAACAAAGCACGGTACAATACAGTGGTTGAAGAAGTGATTGATGCTCTTACCTTAATGGAGTGCCGTACGTTTGAACAGATTGGCTATCTTCCGTCCTTCTATGATTTTCCGTCCGAAAACTATTCGGAACGACTGCTGGCAGAAACGTACTATCCTATTATCCAAAAGCTGCTCCAGCCGAAGGATATTGTAGTCGTCGAGACTGGCACATTTTCTTACGGACTGCCGCACGTACGTCTTCCTGAGAATACGCTTTTTATTTCCCAGGGCTCCTGGCAGAGTATCGGATACGCCCTCCCGGCGGCCTTCGGGGCCGAGCTTGCAGCTCCCGGCCGGCGCGTCCTGTTATTTATGGGAGATGGATCGTTTCAGCTGACCGCCCAGGAGCTTAGTGCGATGGCCGAGCAGAATCTTAAGCCGGTTATTTTCTTTTTAAACAACAAGGGCTACACTGTTGAACGTTATTTAAACACAGAAAATACCCATGCCCGCTACAATGATATTCCGCATTGGGATTACATGCAGCTCGTAAAAAGTTTTTATCCTGCCGCGGAAACGGTGAGCGTGTCCACTTCCACGGAATTTGAAGAAGCCGTGGCCCGCATTGGCCAAAACGATACGCTCCATTTTATCGAAATGAACGTCGATGACCAGATGGATGCGCCGATTCATCTGAAGCGGCTTCGGGAATTTGCCGAAGGCAGCAGCTCATAGCAGCAGTTAAAAGCTAATCTCATTTCATAAGGAGATTAGCTTTTTTATTCGGCATTATCGTTTAATCAGCACAGACAATTCACTCTCAAACACTTTCGTGTTCTCTTGATTGTATGTTCTGAGCATCACCGTGAGGATGCCTTCGTTTTTCCTTTTTGCTTCTATGTTGGTCACTTCCGCATACACACGCAGTTCATCACCCGGGTACACCGGCTTGATGAATTTGATATGGTTCATTTCTGTACCCGCTACGACATCGTCGCCGTACACCCCTGTCTCTACCCACAATTTGAATGTGATACTTATCGTATGAATACCGGAGGCAATAATGCCATTAAATCTCCCCGCTTGGGCTTTCTCTTCGTTTACATGCATATACTGCGGATCGAACTCCCGGGCAAACCGCAAAACATCATCCTTAGTCACCCTGTATGCACGTGTTTCAAATTTCTGGCCGGGGGTAAAAGTATCCAGCCTCATTTTTTCTCCTCCTCGTCCTTTTACATTAAACCAATTACAAAATATCATTTCCACCTTAGTATACTGCCTCTGTTTATAAAAACATCTAAATTTTAAAATTCCTGTATGTTTTTAAAAGAAATGGCAACTCTACGTTTAGACTTTGCCGTTATCGGCTATAACATAATCAGTACAGCATATTGCGTGGCGGGAATAACCAGATAAAAAGCTGGATTATGAGCCAGAGAAAGGAGACACCTTCTTTTTCTGGCTCTTTTTTTATGATTTCAGAAAGGAGGGCGGTCCACCAAGCGCCAGGGCGGTATGTTGTCTTTTTCACGACATGAACTATAAACATCCAATTAGATAGACTAACTATTTACTACAAAAAAGGAGTTATTCATTTATGTTTTTTCACCGTAAAGAGCTGCAATTTCACGCGAAACCAGACCGTCCGGATCCCGTCTTTGCCAAAAAACTGCAGGAGATTCTCGGCGGCCAGTTCGGTGAAATCTCTGTAGCGATGCAATACATGTTTCAAGGATGGAATACCCGCGGCAACGAACAGTATAAGGATATGTTGATGGATACCGGCACAGAAGAATTTGGCCATATTGAAATGATCGCGACCATGATCGCCCAGCTGCTCGATGACGCTCCTGTAGAAGAACAGGAAGAAGCAGCTAAAAACCCAGTTATCGAATCCATAATGGGAGACATGAACCCGCAGCATGCGATTGTTTCCGGACTCGGCGCCGTTCCTAAAGACAGCAATGGTGTTCCTTGGAATGCAGGCTATATTATCGCGAGCGGCAATGTGCTCAGTGATTTCCGGGCCAACCTTAATGCGGAATCGCAGGGACGCCTGCAGGTAGCACGCCTGTATGAAATGACCGAAGACAAAGGTGTCCGTCAGATGCTTTCTTTCTTACTCGCCCGTGATACGATGCACCAGAATCAGTGGGCTGCAGCAATTAAAGAACTCGAACAAAAAGAAGGCTTTACTGCACCGTCCACTGTACCGGCACAGTGGGAAGCAACTGAGTTTTCCCACCAGCTGATGAACTTTTCTGAAGGAGAGCAAAGCGCAAATCTTAACTGGCTGAAAGACAAAGCACCGGACGGCCAGTCCTTTGAATATGTATCGGAGCCGAAGGCTCATGGAGGCAAGCCTGAGCTGAAGCCTGCTCCTGACTATATGCACAACACTCTTCCAAATATGGACAAACAATAATTATTAGTAACCAGTTTTATTCACTTCTTTTTTTCGTTAAAAGCCTCCGATATTCATTTTCGGAGGCTTTTTATTCGAATTAATTTCATTACCCGCGAGCATAAACTAATCCGTACAGATATCATATTTTCCCGAAACTTATCAGAATACATCAATAAGGATAATGGTTTAAATAAGAAGCCTGGTACGTTTTTCATGCGTAAGGTGTGATTTCACAAAAGCTATTTGCTGAACTAAGTTAAAGCCTTTGAAAATAGCTAGACCCTATTTCGTGAATGCCTGGCTTTTCATCCTAACTTCCCTATAGAAAAAGCAGAGATGCCCACAAATAATTTCGATTGGCTTCAAGGGGTTCGAAATTCAAAAAGCTATAGAATATTATACGAAAATAGCCAGCAAATAAAGCAGTTCATATAAACCTGCGCCACGATAAAATTTTTGCTTTTCAAATCTATACCTGAGAATCCCCCAACATATTAGCCGGATTTTGGGCAAAAACAAGATTCGCTTTGTACTTATGTTTCTACCGTTAGTGCTTCAAGAATCAGGCGCTTAAAGGCAGGTGTCATATTTTTCAGTTGATCGATACTGTAAACCCCTACATAATATTGAATAATCAAACCATCTACAAAGGCGACCACTACCGAAGCCCCGTAATCTGTATGCAGCGCAGGGTAATTCTTATCCCGGTCAAGCTCTTTTAGCTTTTTCTGCAAATGTCCAACCATTTCATTGAAAGAACCACTAAAGGTGCTTTGATGAATTTCCTTTCTTGTATAACGGCTTAACACACTTTTAATATTATCCATATTTTCTTCATTATATGCCCATGAATCATACAAGAATTTTTCTACGAAGTCTTCTACGTTTCCGCTCTCATTACCTTTCACAGCCTTCACATAATCTTCTTCCAATCGACTGAGAATTTCATCCATTTCCTGACCCATGCGTGCACTCATAATATTACACTCTCCCTTAATTTTATACTGAAGATGTTATTCCCTGAGAATCATCGTTACAACCGCTATATTTTATAGTTTGTTAATTTACTTTTATTACAGGTAATTGTCTACAGTACAAAAAAAGTAATACCCTTTATTAAAAGGATATTACTTTTTGAATTTTGGATTACCAGCGGGCGGTCACCATTTTCTTGCGGGTGTAGAACTCCACGCCGTCCTTGCCGTTCGCATGCAGGTCGCCGTAGAAGGAATCCTTCCAGCCCGAAAACGGGAAGAACGCCATCGGCGCCGGCACCCCGACGTTGACCCCGAGCATCCCGGCATCAATCGTTTCCCGGAATTCGCGGACGTGGTGCCCGGAGCTTGTGAACAGGCACGCGCCGTTCGCAAAGCGGGACTCGTTCGCCCACGCGATGCCGGCGGTCAGGTCCGGCACCCGCACGATGGACAGGACCGGCGCAAACAGCTCATCCTGCCAGATGGTCATCGTCTGCTGCACGTGGTCAAAGATCGTCGGGCCGATAAAGTAGCCCTCCCGGGCCACCTCGTCCTCGCGGCCGTCGCGCACGAGCGTCGCGCCTTCCTCGACGCCTTTGTCGATGTAGGCCTTCGTTTTCTCGAGGTGCCCCTCGCGGATCACCGGCCCGAGGAACACGTCCTTCTCGCGGCCGTTGCCGATGGTGACGTCGTCGGCATACGCCTGGATCCTGGCCACCAGCTCGTCGGCGACGCTCTCCTGCACCGCCACCACGGAGGCGGCCATGCACCGTTCCCCGGCGGAGCCGAAGGCGGCGTTTAAAATCTGCCAGGCCGCGTTATCGAGGTCCGCGTCCTCCATCACGAGCGTATGGTTTTTCGCCCCGGCGAGCGCCTGCACGCGTTTGCCGTGCGCCGTCCCGGTTTTGTACACGTAGTCCGCGACCGGCTGGGAGCCGACAAAGGAAATCGCCGGCACGTCCTCGTGCTCGAGCAGGCCGTTCACGACGTCATGCGCGCCGTGCACCACGGACAGGACGCCCTTCGGGAGGCCCGCTTCCTCGAACAGCTCGGCGAGCCTGTTCGCGAGCATCGGGGTCCGCTCGGACGGCTTCAGCACGAACGTGTTGCCGCAGGCGATCGCGAGCGGAAACATCCAGCACGGCACCATCATCGGGAAGTTGAACGGGGTGATCCCGCCGACGACGCCGATCGGGTAGCGGTACATCCCGGACTCGATGTTCGTCGCAATGTCCGGGAGCTGGTCGCCCATCATGAGCGTCGGGGCCCCGGCGGCAAATTCCACGCATTCGATGCCGCGCTGCACTTCGCCTTTGGCCTCCTTCAGGTTTTTGCCGTTTTCGAGCGTAATGATCTCGGCGAGCTCGTCCCAGTGGCTCACGAGCAGCTGCTGGTAGGCAAACAGGATACGGGCGCGTTGCGGCACGGGCTTGGTCGACCAGTCGCGGTACGCCATTTTCGACGCCTCCACGGCCTCGTTCACTTCGTCCTTCGAGGAAAGCGGGACGCGGGCGATCACCTCACTGGTGGCCGGATTGTACACCTGGTCGGTGGCGGACCGGGAGGTCACCCATTCGCCGCCGATAAAATTTTTCAAGGTCGTTACTGCTTGTTCCTGCATAATAAAATTCCTCCTTTAATATAGTAAACTGTTTAAAAAATTGAATAAGCCATGACAGCCAGGAATAAAACAATACAAGGCACGACAACGCTTACAAAAAAGATTGGTTTATAAGATCTTTTGTGCGTTTCTCCACAAATAACTCTTACTGTCGTGACCACATAACCATTATGCGGAAGGGAGTCGATTCCCCCAGAAGCCAGCGCAGAAATTCTGTGCATGTCTCCCGGGTTCAGGCCCTGAGCCATGTAAATAGGCGCCAGGATAGGAAGTGCAATGCCCAGCCCACCGGATGCTGACCCTGTAATACCACATATTACTGTTACGCCTATAGCTAACCCTAATAATGGCGGCCCCGGCATATTTACCAAGCCATTAACCACGGTATCAAAAGCTGCCACCTGCGCTGCCACACTTCCAAAACCGACCACGGCACATGTATTTGCTAAAGCTACTAAAGCATTTTGCGTACCGGTAGCCAGGTAATCCCAAAAAGCCTGCAGGTGTTTACTCATACTAACACAAGCTAATGCGATTCCTGCGGTTAAAGCAATTAACAATGAAGACGTAGGATCAATAAACTGGGATAGAACATTCAAGATGATAATAACTAACACTAAAGGAGCGAATGCCAAGAAAATGTTCGGCAGTTTGGGTTGATGCTCCGGATCCGGATCGTGCTCCGGCTCGAGTTCTTCTGCTTCAACTGCCGCAGCGGTTTCTTCTTTAGTTTTATGAGAAGGCCCATACGGAAGAGAAAATTCTTCTCCATTGTCGCTGGCCTTTTTAACCATTCTCCCAAGCCACCAGCCGCCGGTTACCATCACCAGCAGGGCGCTTAAAATACCTATAACTCCGCCGGCTGTCGGTGCTGTATCAAAAAATTCTGTTGGTATAATATTTTGGATTTCCGGAGACCCCGGGGCTGTCATCGTAAATGAAATAGAGCCAAACACTAAAGCTGCCGGAATAAACCTATGGGGAAGATTTGCTGCCTGGAACAATGAAACAGCAATAGGATAAACTGCGAAGCCGACCACAAATAAACTTACTCCGCCGTACGTCATAATCGCAGCAGCAGCTACAACCGCAAAAACTGCCCGTTTCGCTCCAAGCTTTTCTTTCGTCCAATGGGCAATACTATCCGCCGCTTTGGTCTCCTGTATAATCTTTCCAAAAATAGCTCCGAGAAGAAATACTAAAAACCAGGAGGCAAAGTAATCAGTAAAACCAGTCATATAGTTATCCAACAGGGCATTCTGAAGGTTTAACCCTCCTGTAACCGCCACAACGATGGAACTAAGCAGCGCTGCTACGATGATATTAATACCTTTCATCGTAAGGTAAATTAACAGGGCAAGAGAAGCAATCAGCCCTAACATCCCCACAATACTCATTTTTCGCCCTCCCTTTTACCTCACGGTTTCTTCATCGTAATTATAGCTGTAGCAAATCCGGTATAATTCTTTCATTTCTTCCCCGGATGGTACCCTGGGATTTTTTTCTGGGCTGCCGCTTTCAAATGCATCTTTTACCATTTTATCAACAGCACTTTCAAATTGTGCTTGGTCAATACCCCACTCCTGCAGATTAGGTATCTGTAGATTCCGGCAAAGTTCTTTCACAGAACTGATGGCAATGTCTGCTGCTGCTTCGTTTGAATATTCTTTAGCTTCTGGCTTGAAAATTCTTCCTAAGTCAGCCAAACGATCAATGGCAGCTTCGCGGCTGAATTCCATAACAGCCGGCAGCAGCATTGCGTTTGAAAAACCATGAGGCACATGGAAAAGGGCTCCGATTGGACGTGACATCCCATGCACTAAGCATACGGAAGAATTCGAAAAAGCCCATCCTGCCTGCAGCGCACCTAAAGCCATTTTCGCCTGGGCCTCCACGTCTTCTGGATCGTCATACGTTTTTTGCAGGTTCGGCACAATTAATTCCATTGCCGACAGTGACATCATATCTGACAGAGCGTGTGCCTTCTGAGAAATGTATGCCTCGATGGCATGACTTAAGGCGTCTACCCCCGTAGCAGCCTTCACTTTTGCAGGAGCTGATTTAGAAAGTTCAGGGTCAACAATGGCTGCCTCAGGCAGAAACGCAGGCTGCTTCACCATCATTTTCACTTCATTAGCAGTATTAGTAATGATCGTAACGTCCGTTGCTTCCGAACCAGTCCCGGCAGTGGTCGGAATGGCAATATGAGGGGCGGGGGCGTACGCAGCCTGTTTTTTTCCTCCCATATAATCACCTATATATCCACCATTGGTGCTGAGCACCGCTACCGATTTAGCCGTATCGATGCAGCTCCCTCCGCCTATTGATAAAACTACATCACACTCCTTTTGATGGAATAGTTGCAATGCTTCTTCTACAAACTGGTCCGTGGGTTCTGAGCCTACTCCGGTATACGTAACGCTATCTACCATTTCTTCTTGCAAATGAGTCCGGCACTTTTCAATGTATCCTAATTGATCCATCATTTGATCACTAATAATAAGCGCTTTTTTTCCCTTTTGGGCAGTTTCTTTTCCTACTTCCTGGAATGACCCTTTGCCGTAGTGAATAACTGACGGCGATTGAAAAGCTGTAGGTATATTCATTAAATTTCTCCTCCTTTATATCATTCTTATTGCAAAAAGCATGCCAACATTTAAACCCCTTTATAATAACGCTTACAAAAATAAAACTGTAGATTTTTTGTACAATCTACAGTCGACATGTCATTATAGTATACATTTATTTTAAATTATATTTTTTTAACTTTTGATAGAGAGTAGTGCGATGAATCCCCAGTTCTTTTGCTGTTTTCAATTTATTTCCGCTATTTTTTTCAAGCGAGTTATGAATAATCTGTTTTTCTCTTTCTTCATCATTTGCTTTCAATGTGGGGATTTTTCCTTCCACACTCCTATTTTCTCTCTCCTTTAATAAATAAGCAGGTAAATGTTTCTTTTCAATCACTTCTTCTTCTAATAAGACCACAAGATTTTCTATTACATTTCTCAGCTCGCGGATGTTTCCTTCCCATTTGTACTGAATAAACATTTGCAACGCTTCGGACGTGATAGTTTTCACCGCTGCCTGATGCTTGCTGCATATTGAAGTTAAATAGAAAGAAACAAGGGAAGGGATGTCTTCTTTTCTTTCCCGAAGAGGAGCGACGGGGATTTCTACGATGTTAATTCTATAGTACAAATCCTCCCGGAAGCTTCCTTTTTTTACTTCCTCATATAAGTTCCGGTTCGATGCGGCTATAATACGGGCGTCAGTTTGAATCGACTCCAGGCCGCCCACCCGTTCGAATTCTCTCTCCTGCAGCACCCGGAGCAGTTTCGTCTGCATATATAAAGGCATTTCGCCAATTTCATCCAAAAATATTGTTCCTTTTTGAGCCAATTCAAATTTCCCCGGTTTTCCTCCCTTTTTTGCTCCTGTAAAAGCTCCTTCCTCATAGCCAAAAAGCTCGGATTCAATTAAATGCTCCGGCACTGCTCCGCAATTGACGGTGACAAACCGCCCAGTTGAAAAAGGGCTCAACTCATGAATGCTTTGAGCAAACATTTCTTTTCCCGTGCCGCTTTCTCCGGTTATAAGCACAGTTATTTGCTTTTTAGCTACTTTTCGTGCCAACGATTTTGAAAGCATTGTACTTTCACTTTGTCCAATAATTTCATCGAGCGTGAACCGGGCACGGCGTTCTGCACTTATATTCACGACTTCGTTTGTTAACTGCTCATTTCTGTAGCTTTTTTGCATATTCTCATAGATTTTATACAGTTCGTTTAACCCTTCAAAGATAAGCATGCCAACTGCTCCCACCACTTTGCCGTTTTTCCATAGCGGAAGCCGGTGAACGACCATAGCCTGGCCATTAATATACTGGATAGCCCCTCGCTCCGGAAGGCCGGTCCGTATCGTTTGATGTAATTTTGTATTCTCTATGATTTCCTCCACTTGCCTGCCTATCGCATAATGTTTATCAATCCCAATAAAACGGCTGTACGCATCATTAAATTGAATAATAATTCCGTTGTGATCTACTACCGCCACTCCTTCGTAGGCTCTTTCAAGGACAATATCCAAAATTTCAGCCGTATGCTCGAGCCTGTCCGCCTTCTGTAATAAATCCGACAGACCATCCGATATATTATTCCGGTTCAGCAAGCCCAGTAATTTGTTATTTCCGTCCCTGACGATAAACCATGCCGAATTACTTCTATAAACATTCAGCAACGGCTCGTTTTGCTGAATGATAATAAAATCCTCCTTACCTAAAAAGTCAGCAACCGGACTGCTTCCTGCGTCAGCTAACAGATATGGAAGCAAAAGCCGCGGCGTAACGAGTCCAATTGGTTTATTATCACTGCTTACAATGACTACGCTTTCTTTCTGTGAGCCTGTCATCAATTCCGCCAGCTCCTGCACACTATTATCTGCCCCGGCGGTCAAAGGGGCAGAGTCCATCCAGTCCTGTACTAAAAAGTTATCTTCCAATTCTTTTATTCTTCTCTGTGGTTCAAAGCTATTATTCAAAACAAGCCTCCTTGTTAAATTTTATTCTAATAATGAAGAGCACATGCCGCCATCGTAAATATAATCGTTTTCTTTTTTGTTATTTTACTTTATATAACTATGGCAGCGATAACATTCGTACTTTTAATTATCTTTAATAAACCAAAGCGAAAAACATCGCAGTAGAAATTCTTTGGGGGAATGAGCCCAAAAATGATACGTTATTTTCACAATTAGTTTTTTGTTTCTTTTGCATCCTTTTCCAGTCTATAAGCAGTTGCTCTCGAGTACACAACCGCTTCGAAAGGAATGAGCACTTGTGCTTCCACTCCCGCGTTGGTTTAAGATTATTTTCATTTTATTAGCATTCGGCGCCGCATTCTACTTTACTCACTTTTATTTCGAGGTCAGCCCCACCGATATCCGTAAGTTCGTATTATCATTTGGATGGTGGGCTCCAGTGATTTTCTTCGTTATTTATATGATTGGTCCTTTCGTATTTTTCCCTACTTCTGTACTTTCGCTCGGGGCAGGGCTTGCCTTTGGTGTCTGGCCCGGTGTTCTTTACATCATTTTCGGGGCTACTGGAGCAGCAATTACAGGCTATGTCACGGCCAGGTTGCTCGGCCGTTCAGTTTTGAGATTAGAAAATTTCTCCTGGTCGGAAAAACTGTTCAGCCAGATGGAAAAACGCGGGTTTATATATATTTTCGTATTACGGCTCATCCCAATTGTAAGCTTTGATTTACTCAGTTATGCAGGCGGGATTGCAAAAGTCCGCTTTAATTCCTTTATTCTTGCTACCGTACTGGGAATGGTACCGGGCACGTTTGCTTATAGTTTTCTTGGTGCCAGCATTGCGTCAGGCAATATTTTTATATTTATTACTGCTGCCGCTTTATTTTTATTGTTAGTCGGCATTACTTATTACTTCCGGGAACCCGTCAAACGATGGCTCGGCCTTGCCTCCTGAAAAATCTTGAAAAAGCTGTATTAATGGCCGGCCTATGCTTTCTTATCCGCATAATTTAAATAATTTACAGTGGAAAACAAATAAATCCATTTTTAAGGTTATAATGAATAATGAAGACAGCGTTGGCTGCAGATTTGTGAAGGTATTGTCCTGAAGCATATAAACTCATAGATTAAATGTAGAAAAGCAGGGGTATCCGTATAGGGTATCCCTGCTTGTTCCCTGTATGAAAAAAGCTAATCACGACCGCATCTTAAATACTGCTTCGGTGGCGTAAGTCTTTTCTTCAGCTCTCTTTATGGCCCCGGTAAGGCAGGCCTTATTCAATCTACCAGGCAGCTGTCCAGAGAGCACGCCCCGTATGGCATTACAGTGAATGCGCTCAGCCCGTGGTTCTTTAAAACAGATTTTAATGCCGCCTCCCTTGAAGACGACGATTTCCGGCATTCCGTCGAACAGCGCCCCGGCCGCCTTGACGAGCTTAAAACTTCCGTATTGTATCTGGCGCCCCCGGATCGAGCTATGTGAACGGTTAAAACATTTACATTGAAGGCGGTATGACGTCGTTTAGTCTATAATACGGTATTTGTTTTTCCGGGATAATTTTTATTCTTAAAGCAGCAACAAAGAAAGGAGCTTTTTGATGTCCGCAAATTCTATCTTTGCTTTCGACGTATATGGCACTTTGTTTAATATTCAATCGGTCGACGCCACATGTGAAAAATATTTTCCCGGTCATGGGGAAAGCATCGGCCAGTTGTGGAGACAAAAACAAATCCAGTACTCCTTCCTTCGCCAGGCAATGGGAAAATACGTCCCTTTTTCCTCTGTCACAAGAGATGCCCTGCGATTTTCGTTAGCCGCCCACCATCTGGAATGGACGGCAGATACTGAGCAAACACTAATGGAAGCTTATAACCACCTTTCTCTCTATGAGGAAAGCCTGCACGTTCTGCAGAAGCTTAAAGATCAATCTTCTACCCTGATCGTATTCAGCAACGGCTCGAGAGATATGCTCGAGCCCTTGCTTGAACAGTCGGGTTTAAACGACTATCTGGATCATGTGATCAGCGTGGACGACATCAAGCAATTCAAGCCTTCCCCGGCATCGTATCAGCTCATTTTAGAAACTGTCGGGGCCCCGCGGCATGAAGTTACTTTTCTATCAAGCAACGGTTGGGATATCAGCGGCGCTAAAGCATTTGGTTTTACCACAGCCTGGATTAACCGCAGCGAACAGCCCATCGAAGAATTGCAGCTTCCCCCTGATTACCAATACACCACGCTCGCCCCATTAACCCAAGATTGATTAACATCACATTAAAGACGCCCTGCCATAGCCGCAGGACGTCTTTATTTTTCTTTACAAAACTCCGATTGTGTTCAGCAGAATAACGACAATGACGGAAATGATTGGAATCAATACAGCAACGACAAATATATCCTTATAGCTGTCTTTATGGCTCATGCCTGTAATCGTCAGTAAAGTCAGCACCGCTCCGTTGTGCGGAAGGGCATCCAGCCCCCCTGAAGAAAGCGAAGCAATACGGTGAAATGCCTCGGGATTAATCCCTGTATTCATCGCTATTTGGTAGTATTCTTCCCCAAGTGCTTCGAGCGCAATCCCCATCCCGCCGGAAGCTGAGCCTGTCGATCCTGCGAGAATGTTAACCGCCACCGCTTCGGAAATTAATGGATTGCCGCGTACTCCCATTAACAATGAAGTCAACTGGTCAAATCCCGGCACTTCCCTTACTACACTCCCAAAACCAACAGCAGCACTCGTATTAATGATGGCAAGCACGGAGCCGCTCGCTCCTCCGTTAATAGCCGGCACGAACTTTTTAAATTTAGAAAGGTTCAGCAGCATAATAAGTATTATTCCTGCGAGGAGTGCTACAACGATGTCCCAACCGAAAAGGTTCAGTGTTAAAAGCACTGTAATCAATGGCAGAATCGACAGCATAAATGGCGGGGCCTGTTCTTCTTTTTCCATCATGCTCTTATCCTTCGGTTCAGTGAAATGTTCTCCCTTTGCTGTGATCTGCTTCTCGCGCCACCGCAAATAAAAGTATCCCCCTACGGCCATCACCAGGGCTGCAACAATACCCATTAACGGGGCGGCCGTAGCGCTTGTACGGAAATATTCGATCGGAATCAGGTTTTGAATCTGAGGCGTGCCGGGCAAAGCCGTCATTGTAAACGTAAATGCCCCTAAAGCTACCGTCGGGGGCAGCAGCCGGCGGCTGATATCCGCTTCCCTGAATAGTGAAATGGCGAGCGGGTAGACTGCAAAGATGACCACGAATAAGCTTACACCGCCGTAAGTAAGCACCGCCGAAGCTACCAGAACTCCTAGAATTGCCCGTTTAGTACCAATCAGCTTTGTTAGAGCCAAAGCAACAGAACGTGCCATCCCGGTGTCCTCCATCAGCTTTCCGAAGACAGCTCCGAGCATGAACACCGGAAACCAGCTTTGCGCGAAATCGACGAAGCCGCTCATATATGTGCCCGTATACGCATCAAGCAGGTCAAGCCCTCCCGTCAGCGCTACGATGCCTGCTGCCACCGGTGCCACCCAGATAATGGACCAGCCTAAGTAAGCGAAGACCATTAATGTTATTAAGCCCAGTAAAATTCCAAGCATGATTTTTCCTCCTTTTTCTCTTAAGCAGGTTCCTGCTTATTGCGCGGTGTACCCGCCGTCTATTAATACACTTTGTCCGGTTACGCTTTTCGCCTGATCCCCGGCCAAAAAAAGTGCATAATCTGCTACCTCCTGCGGGTCGAGCAGCCGCTTCTGAGGTACGAGTGGATAGATAACCTCCTCCAGCACTTTCTCTAGAGTCACGCCCCGGTCTGACGCCAGATCTTCCAGTTGATTGCGGACAAGCGGCGTATCCACATACCCAGGACATAGAGCGTTCACTGTAATACCGTGCTCCGCCCCTTCCAGAGCCGCTACTTTTGTGAGACCGATTAGTCCATGCTTGGCGCTGTTGTATCCTGCTTTCCCGGCAAAGCCTATCACCCCATTGATCGAAGACATATTAATGATGCGGCCATACTTTTGTTTTTTCATAATCGGAATGGCTTTTTTCGTCATGGAAAAAGGCGCAGTCAGCATGATTTTGGTCATTTTTTCAAAAGTTTCTGTAGGAAAATCTTCGAGCTTTGCCACATACTGCATCCCGGCGTTATTAATGAGAATGTCTACCCGGCCGAACACTCGCAGCGTTTCCGCAAAAGCTTCGTCTGCCGCATCTTCGTTAGTAACATCGCAGGCCAGTCCGATGCAGGTGAAGCCTTCATCTTCAACCTCCCTGGCAGCAGTCTGTACTTTCTGTTGATCGATATCTGTCAGTACCACCTTTGCCTGCTGCCGGGCAAAGGCTTTTCCGATTGCAAGCCCGATACCGCTCGCTGCACCTGTGATAAAGACTACTCTTCCTTGAACCATGTTTATCACTCCTGATTATGTTTTTAAGTAATCGCTTACAAAACGAATTTCATTTTAAATTCGTTCTCCTCTTACTTAATTGCAAAAACCGTGCCAACATCTGCTTTAAAAATTTTTGTTTCGAAGCCCCGCCGCTAACATATTCTTTTACGAGGCAAGCTCAAAAAAATAAAACCATTCCAAAACAATGGAATGGTTTTCCGGAAACCTGGAAAAAACTGTTGTTATTCCAGGCCGTATTTCATGATTTTATTGTAAAGGCTGGACTTTCCTATCCCGAGCAGCGCGCAGGCTTCCCGCTTATCCCCGTTCGCTTCTTTTAATGCCTGAACAACCGCCTGCTTCTCTGCTTCTGTCAATACCTGCTTTAACGGTTTCGTTCCCCGCTCTCCGTCTGCAGCAATCTTACCCGACATACGTTCCGGAAGATCGCTCAGCTGGATTGTTTCTCCTTCGGCAAGATGCACGGCTGCCTCAATTGTATTTTCAAGTTCCCGCACATTGCCCGGCCACGAGTAATCCAGAAAACGGTCAAGCACCTGTTCATCGAACGCCGTAATTCGTTTACCCAATCTTTCTGTAACTTTTTGGAGCATAAATTTGCTGAGAAGAGGAATATCCTCCGGCCGCTCACGCAGAGAAGGTATTGTAAACGAAATAACGTTGATCCGGTAGTACAGGTCCTCCCGGAACTGCTGCTTTTCTATCAGCTGTTCGAGCGGCTGATTAGTAGCAGCAACCACCCGCGCGTCCACCTGCCGGGGTCCTTGTGCGCCGAGCGGCTCAATTTCGCCCTCCTGTAGCACACGCAGAATCTTTACCTGGGTCTTCAGCGGCATATCACCTATCTCATCCAGAAAAATGGTTCCCTGGTCGGCTAACTGGAATTTCCCGGGCTTCCCGCCCTTTTTCGCACCGGTAAATGCTCCTTCCTCGTAGCCAAACAGCTCGGACTCAAGTAAATCTGCCGGTATCGCAGCACAGTTCACTTTCACGAAAGGCTTCATGCTTCTTTCACTCAACTTATGCAGCCCCTGGGCAAATAATTCCTTCCCGGTGCCCGTTTCGCCGCGCAGAAGTACGGACACATCACTTGAAGCTACTTTACGCACGTTTCGTTTTACTTCTTCCATTTCCGGAGACACACTGAGCGCATCATGGAGGGAATAAGACGTTCCATTCAGCT
Organism: Marinococcus halophilus; assembly: GCF_900166605.1. Classification (NCBI taxonomy): domain Bacteria; kingdom Bacillati; phylum Bacillota; class Bacilli; order Caryophanales; family Bacillaceae; genus Marinococcus; species Marinococcus halophilus. The sequence goes on along the minus strand of NZ_FVZD01000006.1, from coordinate 968,311 downwards.
GCTCCACCTGCTTTTGGTACGATTCGAGCTCGAGCATTAAGGTTTTAATGTGCTGGTTCATTTCCGCCCATTCTTTTCTGTCCCGGAACATGACCAGTCCAAGCGCCCCAATAATATGCCCATTATTATACAAAGGCACGCGGTCGGCAATCATATAATTGCCTCTGATGTACTGCATGTTTGCTTTTTCTGCTTCTCCTGAAGCTACTACAAGATGCATGCGCGTGTTTTCTATTACCTCTGTCACATGACGCCCGACCGCTCTGGAGGCGCTTGTGCCGAGAAATTCATAATAGCGTTCATTCATATACGTAATGATTCCCTGTTCATTGACAATAACCACACAATGATGCAGACTGCCGAACAATATGTTGCAAATATGCTCCATGCCTTCTAAATGTTTCATGACTCCCACCCCATTATTGCGGCTGACGTTACTGATTAAATGTTAACGCTCCTGAAAATTTTTTCAATAGAACCGGAAACTTTATCTAACGAAAAAATCTCCGGCAGCCAATCAGCTTGCGACGGCCCGGAGATGTTTTTAATTGCTTGTGCTCAACCTTGGTTAAATTCTTTCCACGACGGTGGCGACGCCCTGGCCGCCTCCGATGCATAATGCCGCCAGCCCTTTATCTGCCTGCTGGCGTTTCATCTGGTGAAGCAGGGTCACGAAAATTCTAGTGCCGCTTGCTCCGATCGGGTGCCCTAAAGCGATTGCGCCCCCGTTTACGTTCAGCTTTTCTGAATCAATATCCAGATCTCTCTGTACAGCAAGTGACTGGGCGGCGAACGCTTCGTTTGCTTCAATCAGGTCAATTTCTTCCATCGAAATGGACGCTTTGTCTAAAGCTTTTCGGATGGCCGGCACCGGCCCCAGCCCCATCACGCTCGGATCCACGGCGGCACTAGCATTGCTGGCGATACGGGCCATGCCTGTAATGCCCAGCTCCTTCGCTTTCTTTTCACTCATAACAATAATGGCTGCGGCCCCGTCATTAATGCCCGAGGCGTTGCCTGCGGTTACGCTTCCATCTTTTTGAAACGCCGGTTTTAATTTTTTGAGCTTTTCTACCGTGGTACCGCTTCGAATGTGTTCGTCCTGCGATACCTCGATGGGCTCTCCTTTTCGCTGTGGTACGTGGACAGCCACGATTTCCTCTTTGAACACTCCGTTATCCCTTGCTGCCGTGGCCTTTTGCTGACTGGCTGCGGCGAACGAGTCCTGTTCTTCGCGTGTAAAGCCGTACTCATGATTAATGTTTTCAGCTGTCACGCCCATATGATAGTTTTCCACCGCACACATCAGCCCATCATGGAGCATGCTGTCAACGAGCTTCTGGTCTCCCATGCCAAAGCCGCTGCGCGCGTTCATCTGCAGGTACGGAGCCTGACTCATGTTTTCCATACCCCCGGCAACGACGATATCTGCATCGCCGGTCAGTACGGCCTGAGCCGCCAGGTGTACGGCCTTCAAGCCGGACCCGCACACTTTATTAATGGTCATTGCAGGTATATTTTCAGAGAGACCGGCCTTTAAAGAAGCGACCCTTGCCGGGTTCTGCCCAAGACCTGCCTGAAGAACGTTTCCCATAATGACTTCATCCACTTCTTCCTTCGGAACGCCGGCACGTTCAAGCGCTTCTTCAATCACAAGCGCTCCCAGATTTACAGCCGGTACATCCTTTAAGCTCCCCATGAAGCCACCGACCGGCGTACGTACCGCTCCGCCAAGCAGAACATGTTCTGTTTTCATTATTTTGCCTCCCGGTCTATCAGGGTTTCATCTATTGTAAAAGGAGCGTCTGTATACTGTTCCACGGTTTTTACATCTGCTCCGTTCAGTACTTCTCTCAGCACCATACCAGATGGGGTAAAATCAAAAACGGCCATATCTGTAATCAACCGGTCTACTACTTTTTCACCTGTCAACGGCAAAGCGCACTCTTTACGGATCTTTGATTCTCCGTTTTTATTCGTATGAGTCATGATGATAACTACTTTTTGCGCTCCCTGCACGATATCCATAGCGCCACCCATGCCTTTCACCATTTTTCCAGGAATCATCCAGTTTGCCAGATCTCCCTGGCTGGACACTTCCATTCCTCCGAGAATCGCCAGGTCGATATGGCCGCCGCGGATCATAGCAAAGGATTCTGCGTTATCAAAAAAGGATCCTCCCTGTTTTACGGTCACTGTCTCTTTACCAGCGTTGATTAAGTCTGCATCCACATCATCTTCCCCGGGATACGGGCCAATGCCGAGCAGGCCGTTTTCGGAATGCAGAAAAATATTTTTTTCTGCCGGAATGTAGTTAGCAATCATTGTTGGCATGCCAATGCCCAAATTCACAATTGTTCCGTCTTCAACTTCCTGCACCGCCCGCTGGATAATATTTTCTCTTTGACTGCTCATGCTCTTTCTCCTCCTTCTATGCCTGCTGGACTGTTTTGCGCTCAATGCGTTTTTCGTATAAGGTTCCAACAAGAAGATGCTGAACATACAGGCTTGGTGTATGAATAAAGTCCGGATCAAGTTCTCCAACATCCACCAGTTCTTCCACCTCTGCGATCGTAAACTTCCCTGCCGCTGCTGCCAGCGGGTTAAAGTTACGGGCTGTTTTCTGGTAGATGAGGTTTCCATAGGCATCGCCCTTCCACGCTTTTACAAGAGCTGCGTCTCCCTGAATAGCTTCCTCAAGAATGCACTGCCTGCCGCCAATAACTTTGTGCTCTTTGCCTTCGGCAATTGGAGTACCTACGCCTGTCGGAGTGTAAAAGCCGGGAATACCGGCCCCTCCTGCCCGTATACGCTCTGCAAGCGTTCCCTGGGGCACGAGCTCTACTTCAAGTTCCCCACTCAAGTACTGCTCTTCAAAAATTTTATTTTCCCCTACGTAAGAAGCCACCATTTTTTTGATCTGCTTGTTTTCAAGCAGCAGTCCAAGGCCCCAATCGTTAACGCCGCAGTTGTTACTGACCACTGTTAGGTTTTTCGTTCCTTTTTCAGCCAGCGCCTGAATGGCTTTTTCCGGAATGCCGCAAAGACCAAATCCTCCAACAATCAGGGTATCGCCGTCCTGGATGCGGGCTACGCTCTCTTCAAAAGACGTTTGTACCTTCGTCATGATATGAACTCCCTTCGGTTGTTTAATTGGTACTTCCACTTTACTAACAGCGCTTTCATAAGTAAAATAGATAAATAAAATAAATTTATTACTAAATGGAATAGGAGGTGCCGCATGGATATCAAACAGCTTCGTTTTTTCCTGGAGGTCTGCAAGGAGCTAAGCTTTTCCCGGGCCAGCGAGAAGCTTCACATTTCACAGCCGGCTTTAAGCAAAACGATTCATCAGCTTGAGGATGAAATCGGCCTCCGGCTGCTCGACCGCTCTACCCGTAATCTTTTTGTGACCAGGGAAGGGGAAATCATCCGCCAGCACGCCCAGAAAGTGCTTCGAAGCGCGGAAGATTTGTGGCAGGAAGCAGAGGAAATTAAACTGCATAAAAAAGGCAGCTTTACATTTGGACTTCCGCCCGTCATCGGCTCCAGCTTTTTCCCCGAAATTATTGCCAACTTCCGCAGAGTTTATCCCGAAGCGGGCATGCGTATCATCGAGGAAGGTGCCAAAATCATGGAACAGTCCCTGCTTGAAGGAAATATTGACGTAGGAGTAGCCATACTCCCGGTCGATAACGAACAATTTGAGATACGCCATATTATTGACCGGAAAATTCTCGCTGTTACCGCGGCAGATCACTCGTTTGCCGGACGAGAAAAAATTCAAATGAAAGATTTAAAACACGAGTCCTTTTTAATGTTTCAACAGGGCTTTTCTTTGTATGACCGGGTTTTCGAATCATGTATTCAGGCAGGCTTTGAACCTGACATTCTTTACGAAAGCTCCCAGTGGGACTTTTTATTTGAAAGCGCCATGGCCGGCCTCGGCGTTGCCCTGCTTCCTGAAACTGTTGTCCATAAAGCCGACACCAGAAATGTCTCTGTGCTTGCGGTAGATGATGAGCTGCTGCACTGGCGGCTTGCGCTTATTTGGCGGAAGCACAGCTACCAGACTCAGGCCGCCCAGGCGTGGATTTCTTTTGTGGAAGAAGCTTTTGCTTAATTTATATACCGTATTAGGCTGAATTTATAAAAACATTAATCCTACGCTAATAATCACACCACTAACTACGAGAATCCATAAACAAAAACCCATAATATCTCTTGCTTGTAAACCGGCAATAGCAAGTGCAGGTAAAGCCCAGAATGGTTGTATCATATTCGTCCAAGCATCTCCCCAGGCTACAGACATAACTGTTTTTGCTGGATCAACACCCAATGCTTCACCCGCTTCAAGCATAATGGGTGCTTGTACAGCCCATTGTCCTCCGCCGGACGGTACAAAGAAATTTACTATCCCCGCGCTTAAAAAAGAAAAAAGTGGAAATGTTGCTTCTGTAGAAAATGCAATAAACCATTCTGATATTTGTACTGCAAGGCCAGAGGCTACCATCATCCCCATAATCCCAGCGTAGAACGGGAACTGGATAATAATGCCGCCAGCGTTTTTTACAGCTTCGCCAACACTACTTAAAAAATTTACAGGGGTTCCATGAAAGAAAATGCCTAAGGTCAAAAACATAAAATTTACTATATTTAAATTAAGCTGAAAACCATTCGTAACAAAATAATAAATTAGAAAAACTAAACCAAACGCGCTTATAATCATAGAAAGCCATTTGCTGTTTTCTAACCGTTCTGCCGGCGTCTGCTCCTCGTGAAATATTTGTTTTGTTGCTGCTTTTCTATTTTCTAGCAGTACTGGATCAATTGTTACAGCTTCCTTTTGGTTCATCATTACTCTATTAACTATTGGCACAGTAACGAATAAAGAAGCAACGATAGTCAAATTAAAGGCAGAAAAAATCGTTTGGTTTGTAGATAATAAACCAATTAAGTTTTGTGAAATATTATTTGGAGTAGCAACTGTCAAGGGAATAGAACCAGCAAGACCGCCATGCCAAACTATAAATCCGCTATATGCACTGGCAATTAACAAACGGTAATCTACTTTAGGCACTTGTCTCGCTAATTCTTTTGCAAATAATGCCCCAATTACTAGACCAAAACCCCAATTAATCCAATTTGCCGCCAAAGCTACTAACGTTACTAAAACTATAGCCTGTCCTGGTGTCTTGGCTATCGATGCCACTGTCTTAAGAAGACGGCTAAAAAACGGACTACTCGCTAGTACGTACCCTGTAACTAATACAAGAACCATTTGCATTGCAAATTCTAACAAGTCCCAGAACCCATCTCCCCAATAAGTCACCATATTGATTGGTGTACTAGGTGTAAAAAGTAATCCCGAAAAAAACACTACTAAAGTTAAAACAAGAACAAAAAGAAAAGGGTCCGGCAGGTAACGCTGTACTAAACTAGTTGAGATTCTCGTTAATGTCTTCAAATAATGCCTCCTTTGTAATCGCTTACATTTAACTTTATCGAATTTTTAACTTTAAGTGAAATACCATCCAGTTATACTTTTATTCGTTTTTAAAATGATCTGGCTATTTGAAATTACTCTTATTTGGAATTTTTATGCTCACTGAAAATAGCTAAAGTCTATATTTGAAAAATATATTATATTACTTAATAAGCCTCATTCAGGTATTCGTCTTTTCTTTTTGATATAATTCTTAGGCAGTTTTTATCTGCCCACGTTATGTTTATTTCACGTTGAAAGGACGATTGCTCATGAAACATACAATTTCTTTCTGGCTGGAAGCCGCGCGGGCGAGTTTTTTGTCTGTTATGCTGATGCCAGTGCTGCTGGGAGCACTTGGGGCTTTCGCATGGAACGGTGTCTTCGAGCCGCTTTGGTTTATCATTACACTGATCGGTGCGTTTAGCGCCCATCTGTTTTCTAATATGGTGAACGACTTATGGGACTACCGCAACGGCGTTGATACTAAGGCTCAGGATACCGCAAATGATGTTTCCACCAATTCCGGTATGCTGACGGAAGGGCGGGTGTCTGAGAAGACATTCGCGCTTGTCACCTGGATGTTTTTAACCCTGGCTTTATTATGCGGTATCATATTAAGTATCGCCAAAGGATGGCCGCTTTTGGTGCTTGCAGCTGCTGGCGGGATGCTTGCTTACTTTTATGTAGCCCCTCCGTTCAAGTTCGGCTACCGGGGCAAAGGTTACGGCGAAGTCGCCATTCTGCTTTCGTTCGGGGTTCTTCCCGTAATGGGAAGCTACTACGTGCAGACAGGCTTTTTTGACACCCGGGCATTTTTTCTCTCCCTTCCGATTGGCATCCTCACCACTATGGTGCTCTACAATCACCACTTCCTTCACTGGAGAGCCGATCGTGATTCCGGAAAAAATACGCTTGTAGTAGTCCTCGGGGAAAAGAAAGGATTGCTTCTCTCAAAAGCCTTCACCCTGCTCGCTATGCTCACGATCCCCTTAGGTATCCTTGTCGGGGCGCTTCCCTGGTATGCCCTGATTGCTGTTATTTCTGCCTGGCCGCTCATGAAAGCATATACTGCCCTGGAGGATACTAATCCCTCTGAATCCTACGGACCGCTCATGGGGGCGTCAATTAAAAGTACAGTACTGTGCGGATTTTTCCTGGCACTGGCTCTTCTGCTTCAAGGGATCTTTTAAACTACTATTTAATTAGGAGGCTTTTTGATGAAAACAATTCGATGGGGAATCCTGGGCACTGCCGATATCGCCAAAAAACAAATGCTGCCTGCTCTGCAGCATACGGAAAATGCACAAGCTCATGCAATTGCGAGCGGCAGCGGCAAAGCAGAGGCACTCGCAGAAGCTTTTCATATTCCGGAGGTCTATCACAGCTACGACGAACTTCTTGACAATCCCGATATCGATGCGGTCTACATTCCCCTCCCTAATCATCTGCACAAAGAATGGAGCATCAAAGCTGCCAGAAAACAAAAGCACGTACTGTGTGAAAAGCCAGCTGCGCTGAAACAGGCGGAAGCTGTGGAAATCAAAAACGTCTGCGAAGAAAATAAGGTCCAGTTTATGGAAGCCTTCATGTACCGGTTTCACCCCCAGCATCAGCTTGTCCAAAAGATGCTTGCAGGCAATGCAATTGGAGACGTTGTGACGATGCGTTCTTCGTTTACATTTCCGCTGCAGCATACCGAAGGCAATATCCGCCTTCATTCTCAGGCTGACGGCGGCGGGAGCCTCTATGATGTCGGCTGCTACTGCATTCACGCCATCCGGCAGGTTATGGGGGAACCAGACCATGCAAGCGCCTTTTATTCTTTTCATGAAAACAAACGGAGCGACTGGGCAGCTGCGGGAGTCCTTACCTTTCCCGACGGCCGGCTTGCCCACTTTGACTCCGGCATGAATGCAGCCACCCGCAACGAGTATGAAGTAATCGGAACAAAGGGAGTCCTGCGCGCCCACCAGGCATTTATCCCGACAGAGCGGCCGTGCAGGGTCTCCATCGAACTGGAAAGCGGAGAATCCTACAGCGAAACTATTTCAGATAACTATTATGTCACCGGCATGCAGTCGCTTTCTCTTGGTTTGCTGGAGGGAAGAGACTGGCCCTCGGACGGATTTAAAGAAAATGCGTCCGTGCTTGAACAGCTTATTAAATCATGAAAAGCCCGCAGCCTTCTGTTTCAGAAGCTGCGGGCCCTGTTTTGTTATTCTATATATTTTCGTTCGATGGACTCCTGCGCATTCATGATCGAAACTCGTGCTGTTAAAGCGTCTCCCTCGCTGATGGCCTTCCCGGTTACATCAATCAGCGAAAACTGCGAGCTTGGCTTCCCGACCACGTCCACCGGCTCCTCTCCCCAGAATATTTTTGCCGGCGGCCGGACGTAGGAACGTACACTCCGAAGAATATTAAAAGCCAGTTTTTTCGGCGTGCTGGACTGGTTCTCCCGGGCAAAGTTAAAGCCGTGTGCTTCTCCAAGTGGAATAAGCCCTACAGTCATGTTTTCGTTCAATGGTTTTGTATCCCCGTAGCCCACCGTGCTTCCTTTTTTGATTTCCCGGGTTTCCAGAAGCGGGGTTTTCAGCTCGAACGTTTCTTCAAATCGCAGGCCGTTTCTGCTCCCTGCCTGGCCGAACATGGCGTTGCCGATACGGATCATATTAAAGCCAAGCTCCGGATATTTGACAGCTATCGCGCTGTTGGCCATGTGTACATATGCAGGATGAATGCCATAAATTTTCGTTATGATTTCTACGCACTGCTTTAAGCGGTCACTCTGAAAAGTAATTTTTTCCGCGTGCCTATTGGCAGCAAAATGAGAATAAACGCCTTCCATCTTCACCGAATGCAGCGTTTGGTACGTTTCCAGAAATGGATTTAAATCTTTTTCATCCAGTCCAAAACGGTTCAACGCAATGTTGATTTTCAAATGAAATGGATACTGGCCTGCGTTTTTCTTTTCCGCTGCCTCATTTAATTTTTTTAGCTTTTCAATTGTGTCAACGGTAGGCGTCAAATGGTAATCGATTACATGTTCCTCATTAAAATACGGCCCTAAAACTAAAATTGGGGTATTTACTCCGTTTTTCCGCAGTTCAATGCCTTCCTCTTCGACCCCCACTGCTAAGTAATCCACTTCGTTTTCAATATACTTTGCCATCGGAACCAGCCCATGCCCATAGGCATTACTTTTTACAATACCGGCAAAAAACTTATCCGGCATCCGCTGCTTAATCTGGTTAATATTATTGCGTACAGCCTTTACGTTAATTTCGATCCATGAAGAGTTCATCCATTACACGCCCTTTTCTGCTGAATATCATTCTATGTTTGAGAACAATTTCATGCGCCTTCTGTTCTATACCTTTCCAAAAGCCGTGAAAAACCACCTTTCCATTTCTTTTTATACAAATAATTTTCCCTTTTGGCTTCTACGCCTCTAACCAACCGCACCGGATTAAAAAACCAGCAGTGCGGGTATGATTAACAAAGTGTATAAACTTTGTTTCTACTGAAGGAGGATCATATATGAGAAATTCAAACATTACCGCAGACCAGGCCGGCACATTCCGGATCGGCGGCGATATAGAAGTGAACCGTTTAGGCTACGGCGCAATGCAGCTGACCGGCGAGGGCGTATGGAAAGAGCCTTCCAATCCTGAGGAAGCTGTCCGCGTGCTCCGCCGGGCATCAGAACTCGGGGTCAATTTTATTGATACAGCAGACGCCTATGGCCCGTTTACAGCCAACCGCCTTATTAAAGAAGCGCTCCATCCGTATAACGACGATATGACGATCGCGACAAAGGTCGGCCTTACCCGAGCAGGCCCTAATGACTGGCGCCCGGTGGGACGCCCCGAATATCTGCGCCAGCAGGTTGAGCTGAACCTGATGGATTTAGGTCTTGAACGCATTGATCTTATGCAGCTGCACCGGGTGGACCCTGAAGTTCCGGTTGCAGACCAGGTCGGTGAACTGAAAAAAATGCAGGAAGAAGGCAAAATCCGTCATATCGGGCTCAGTGAAGTGAATACCGAACAGTTTAAAGAAGCACAAAAGGTAACTTCTATTGCCTCTGTTCAAAACCGCTATAACTTGGTCAATCGTGAATCAGAAGAAATGCTTGATTATTGTAACGATAACAATATTGCTTTTATTCCATGGTTCCCTCTTGCCACCGGTGAACTCGCCCAGGAAGGCGGCCCGCTGGACCAGCTGGCCGAAGACCATAACGCAAAACCAGCTCAGCTCGCACTGGCATGGCTCCTGAAGCGTTCCGACGTTATTCTTCCAATTCCAGGCACTTCTACAGTAAGCCACCTGGAAGATAATATCGCTGCAGCCGGCATTAAACTGAGCGATGAGGAATTTAATACGCTTACTAATGCTGTGAAAAGCAGCAGTTAAATAATGTTTTATATAAAAGCTTTCAGCCAGCATCCGCTTCTGCACAGGCTGAAGGCTTTTTTCCCAGAGGAGAGAAAGTTCTCCCCTGATTCCCCTGAATGAAAGGAGCAGCAGCATGCTACAAACGTCCAGTCCTTATCTGCTGACGAAAGAAGATATGGAAACGTCCGACCGGCTCCCCTCCTGGCTGCAGGAGGAATACCAGACCTTCAAGCACGTAGTAACCAACCCCGAGTTCCCCTGCTTTTTCGGCATGAAAGCACAGCGAAAAGGAGAACTGCGCTATTCTTATATCACTCATGACCATTGGGATCACCTTGGTGGTGTGCTCGAAAGCTTTCTCCATTTAATGGCGGAACCGCCTTTTACCAGGCACGGCCTGTTTCTTTTCGTCGAACCCGAAGCACGTGAGCAGTCCGTCGACTATTACCGCTCCTATTTCTGGGAGGTACTGCAGCACCTGCATGAACAGGACAGGTACAGCTGGCCGGGAGACAAGCCAAAAGATCCCGATCATTTTCTTTGGGACTACCATTTTGCCGGCGAACCCGTTTTTGTTTTCGGTAATGCCCCTGCCTATAAGCAGCGGAAAACGAGAGACCTCGGGAACAGTTTGATTCTCGGCTTTCAGCCCCGTGCTATTTTCGAAGGGCTTGAAGGCACAGAAAAAGGAGGCATCATGTCGAGAGAAAAAGTCCGGGCCCGCGTAGAGAAATGGGATAACCTCCCTACTCACCCGGATATCAGCCACTTTGGTGATCCAACACACAACGAGTGGAAGCAGTTTTTCATTGGAGACGACATTAAGCCAATAGAAGGCAAATGCCCATTTCATCATAAAGACGTATAGGTATCTCATTTACGAGGAAATTAATGGCCGCAAGCGCTTTCTGTGTAACGCAGGAAGCGTTTTTAAATGCCTACACTCTGCATCTTTAAATTTGAAGAACTGGGAGGAAGGCTTGTATAATGAAAGATGTATCATAATATAAATAATGATTTTTCGATATACGCTGCTTAGCTTCAAAAATATATTTTAAAGGAGTATTTATGGCTGAAAAAAACACAGCAAAAAAAGCGGGCTGGCAGCTTGAACACAGCTATGCCGCCCTCCCGCAAACCTTTTTTTCCAAACTCACTCCAGCTCCTGTCCAGGAACCGGAGCTTGTTATATTGAACGAACAGCTTGCTGCTTCTCTCGGGCTTGATAGTGAAGCACTGCGGGAAGACGAAAACTTACAGGTACTCGCAGGCAGCCAGACGCCGGAGAACGGACTGCCGCTTGCCCAGGCTTACGCCGGGCACCAGTTTGGCCATTTTACGATGCTCGGGGACGGACGCGCCCTCCTTCACGGGGAACAAATAACCCCTGAAGGCCGCAGAGTTGATATTCAGCTGAAAGGGTCCGGCCGGACCCCGTATTCCCGGGGCGGTGACGGGCGTGCTGCGCTTGGGCCAATGCTACGGGAATATATTATCAGCGAGGCAATGCATGCGCTTGGCATACCAACCACCCGGAGTCTTGCTGTTGTTAAAACCGGTGAACCCGTTTTCCGGGAAAGCGTGCTGACCGGGGCAGTATTGACACGTACTGCTTCCAGCCACCTGCGTGTCGGCACATTCGAATATGCTTTAAACCACGGCTCAATGAACGATCTACAGGCTCTCGCTGACTATACAATTGATCGTCACTATCCAGAAGTCCGGGAAACGGAAAATCCTTATCTGGAGCTGCTCCGCAAAGTCGTTACACGCCAGGCTTCGTTAATTTCCAAGTGGCAGCTTGCCGGCTTTATCCATGGAGTAATGAACAGCGACAATATGGCTCTCAGCGGAGAAACTATTGATTACGGCCCATGCGCTTTTATGAACAGCTATGATCCAAAGACTGTATTTAGTTCGATTGATGCGCGCGGCCGCTACGCTTACGGCAGGCAGCCGATTATGGCAGAATGGAATCTTTCCCGGTTTGCTGAAGCCCTTGTGCCGCTTATTGATGAAAACCAGGAGAAATCCGTGGAGCTTGCTCAGGCAGAAATCTCTCAGTTCCCTGAGCGATTTAATGAATACTGGCTCCAGGGGATGCGTGCCAAACTCGGACTTTTCACGGAAGAACAGGAAGACGAAGCGCTTATCACCAGCCTGCTCAGCCTTATGCAGACGCATGAAGCCGATTACACGAATACCTTCCGTGCTCTGACCTTTAACCAGTTCGATGACTCCGGGCTCTTTACGGACAGTGACTTTGCTTCCTGGCAGGAACAGTGGCTTGAGCGCCTCGAAAGGCAGGAGGAATCCAAAGACCTCTCCGGACAGCTGATGCGTGACCATAACCCTGCGGTCATTCCACGGAACCATCATGTGGAAGAGGCGATTGAAGCCGCTGAAAAAAACAGGGATTACAGCGTGATGAACCAGCTCCTGAATGTACTTTCAGAGCCTTACGCCCATACTAAAGAGCAGGAAAAATATACAGCACCTCCCGCTCCTTCACTTGTGCCCTACCGTACGTACTGCGGCACGTAAAAAACGATGATTAATTACTGGAAGCCTCCGCTCACTGCTGAACGGAGGCTTCTTATTTTTATCACTGTTGCTTTTTTAATTCTCAGCGCTGCAGCTTTTTCTGCCTCACCCGAACCACACCCGGGATAAAAAGATAACTATGGAAACGGTAATGCCGCCAAATATTGTCGAAATAAGCACGCTCTGAGCAGCATATTCGGGATAATTATCATATTCGAGCGCGAACAGGGCGCTGTTTTTGGACATAGGAAATGAGCTGGCGATAAATAAAGCCTGCGCCACTGTGCCTTCGAGCTGAAGCAGAGCAATAATTCCTAAAGCAACTCTTCTTTGTCTCCTGTGGCAGAATCTTGTCTGAGTTATGTCAAAAATAAGACAATCCTCCCTTTCCTTTTACTGCACGGATCTCTCCTATTGCACGCTTTTATGAAAGCGTTTAAGGTAGAATTAAGACATATGATGACCAAACCTTTAAAAAGAATGATTTAGTTTCCTACTTCCTCTGTAAAGGAGATTCCTCTATGCTGATGCTGGTCGCTCTAAGTGCTGTAATTTTTCCCTTTATTTTTCTTGTTCTGCTTCGCATGCCTGCTATTAAAGGAATGACACTAAGTTCTATTATAGTGATCCTGCTTGCTGTTACGGTCTGGGGAATGGGAGGGCATATCATTCTTTCTTCTATTCTTCAGGGGGCTCATAAAACATTAACGATTCTGCTCATTTTATTTGGAGCACTTGTGCTGCTGAATACCCTGCGGAAAAATGGCGCTGTAGATCGAATTAATCAGGGGTTTAAAAGCATTTCAGAGGACATGCGGGTACAGCTGATCATTGTAGCTTTTCTGTTTGGCTCCCTGCTCGAAGGAGCTGCCGGCTTCGGGACACCGGCCATGATTACAGCTCCCTTAATGCTTGCTTTAGGTTTCAAGCCGCTCGCTGCCGTAGCCACCGCACTTATAGCAGACAGCTCGGCTGTAGCTTTTGGAGCAGTTGGTACACCAGTAATTGTCGGCCTTAGTACCCTGGACCCGGCTGGTCCGGCTTTTTTTCAGGAAATTGGTGTTACGGTTACTTTAATTGATTTATTTGGCGGCACCTTTATCCCTTTTATACTGGTTGCCGTACTCACCCTCTTCTTTGGAAAAGGAAAAGGGCTGCATGATGCATGGCCAATGCTGCCATGGACTTTGATGATCGGGGCTGTGTATACGTCATCTGCGCTGTTATACGCATTTCTATTCGGCCCGGAATTTGTCGCTATTTTGGGAGCTCTCACCGGTCTTGCTGTGGCTGCATTTACTGCGAAAAAAGGCATCCTTCTTCCGAAAACAACCTGGACAGATGCTTTGCAGGATGATTTTAAGATTAACAGTGAAAAATCCGATATGAGCCTTCTGACTGCGTGGTCGCCATACCTGATTGTAGTGGTTCTGCTGCTTTTTACAAGAATTATTCCGTGGCTCCGGGAATTCACTACCAACGTGCTTGATCTTTCATGGACAAACATTCTTGGCATTGAAGGGGTGACTTCCAACTGGGAACTGCTGTATTCTCCCGGGACCATCCTCACCGTTACTGCCCTGCTTGCAGTAATCATTCAACGACGTTCGTTTAAAAACTTTACTGCCTCTGCAAAGGATGCTTTTTCCACCATCAAAATCACCGGCATTACTTTATTTGCCACCCTTGCGATGGTTCATGTTTTCAGCAATTCGGGTATCAATGCTAACGACATCACCAGTATGCCTGAGTATATCGCAGCCGGCATGGCAGCCGCCTTCGGTCCCATGTGGATCCTTGTCGCCCCCTTTCTTGGAGAGCTTGGCTCTTTTATTACCGGAAGTGCCACCGTTTCCACTCTCACATTTTCCCCGGTGCAGTACAGCATCGCTAACGCTACCAGCGTGGATCCCACAGTCGTACTCGGAGCCCAGCTCGTTGGGGCCGGAGCCGGAAATATGATCTGTATCCATAATGTAGTCGCTGCATGTGCGGTGGTTGGCATGGAAGGAAAAGAAGGAAGCGTAATACGTAAGACGCTCGGCCCGGCTATTCTTTACGGCGTTTTGGCAGGAGCAGGAGGCTTCATTATAATGAATCTATTTTAAGATAAAAAAACAGGAGCGGCCTCCTCAAAGAGTCCCTCCTGTTTTTAATATTCGTTTTAAAGCTGGCCGGCACCCATGTAACGTGGACCCCAGTAGGAGCTGTCAAGGCTCGAAGTAGTTACGCCTGTAGAAGAGCCGGAATGAACAAATTCATTGTTGCCTATATAAATACCCGCGTGAGAAGCTCCGCCTCTCGTGTTAAAGAATACAACATCTCCCGGGGAAGGATTCGAAACCTTCGAGCTCGCACTGTACATGCCGGAGACAGTCCGAGGGATGTTTTCACCGTGCTTCTCATAAACATAATTAATAAATCCACTGCAGTCAAAGCCGCTCGGGGACGTGCCGCCCCAAACATAAGGTGACCCGATGTATTGCTTAGCCGTGCTTGTAATCCCGGAGCTGCTGCTTGTGGAAACGCCCGCTACCTGTTCACCCGATCCCATTAAAGAATCCTGGGTCGCTGGACCGGCTACACCGTAATAATCTCCGGCTGGGGAAGAAATGCCGTGATCGGATTGATATTCTTTAACCGCACTTAACGTCCGTGGGCCAAAACGCGAGCCGGTGTAGCCGTGGAAATAACCTTCATCCTTTAATGTTTCCTGCAGGTCGTTTACCGAGGAATTCGTATCGCCGTAGGACAAAGAACCATGATCGTCGATAGACGCGTCTGCTGCCTGCGGAGCACCAAGTAGGACTCCTGCTGTAATTGCTGTTCCAAAAAGATATTTTTTCATTATAATGTTCACTAGTCGTAGCATCCATCACCGAAACTTGATTGAATAAGTATTGTTAAGTTTTCTTATATGTTTACTTGCCTTTTATGTCACACGACTGGAGTAACAACGGCTGGACACGACAGAGTGAAACTGCACCTCCATTAAGTAGTTTAAAAATTTTATATGTGTTAAATCAGCGACTCAACATGACCGAGTATATCCGACCCTGCTTTCTTAAACAACGGAATTAGGTCATTTGTAATCTCATTTTAATAAAAGTAATATTTTATACATTAATTAGGTAAATAAAATATAATATCTTTTTAAATACATAAATATTGACGACATGCTGGCAAAGCAATGATTAAAGTATTCTATCTCCATGAAATCCCGTTTGAATTCTTCTTTATTTTAATGCATAGACGTATCTCCAAGCTTACAAAAAAACTGCTCCAGATTTATACCGGAAGCAGCCTGCTTTTTTCATTTTAAAATGCTTAAGCTGTATTCGAAGATGCAGCGGCATCTTTGCGTTCCATGCTGTGAAGGATGACCGTTAGCAAAATACCGATGACAGAGAGCGCCGCTCCGCAGAGTGTGAGCACAAAAAACGTGGCTCCCGCATTCAGTACGATAGTTCCAAGAGTAGCTCCGAGCGCATTGGCCAGGTTAAAAGCAGCTGCTGCTATCGTTCCGGCAAGAGAAGGCGCATGCTGACCGCTGATCAGCAGCTTGGCATTCAACAGCGGCACCGTGCCAAATGCAAACATTCCAAGTAAAAAGCTTGCGACAAATAAAGTACCGATAACGCTGATCATTGGGATAAAGAAAACTAAAATAAGTGTCAAAAGCAGAAAAGCAATACGCAGCCTGCTCGTTAAATGGTGAAGCGGGATACGGCTGGAAAGGAAATTTCCGGCCACAGCCCCAGTACCGAAGGCAAATAACGCAAACGTTACCCCCACTACGTCCACTCCGCCTATTTCGCGTAAAATTGGTTCCTTAAAGACGTAGGTGGTAAAAACACCGGAATAACCGAGAATCACGATCATAAGCGTTATAAGAAATGTTTTCTCCTTGAAAACGCCCAGTTCATTTTTCACTTGCGGTATTTCAGAAGGTTTTTCGTTTGGCAGGGTCAGCACAAGTCCAATTAGCGTAACAAGCCCAAGCCCAGCAATCATCCAAAATACGACTCTCCATTCAAGCACACCGCCCAGATATGAACCAAACGGCACCCCAAGCATAATAGATATCGTTAAACCTCCCTGCACGGCAGCAATTGCCTGTCCTCTTTTCGACGGAGCCACAATATGGTGGGCCATGGCCAGGCTGAGGCCAAAAAAAGGAGCGTGGATCGCTGCTGAAATCAGGCGTGCGATCACAAGTACAGTAAAAGACGTAGCCATTGCTGCTAAAACGTTACTTAACACAAAAACCGCCATACAGGAAACCAGTACCGGCTTGACTGGAAATTTCATCGTCGTTATACGAAATATCGGTCCAAACACTGCCACACTGATAGCGTACACACTAAGCAAAAGTCCTGTTAGTGAAACGGGTACATCCAAATCATTTGATAATTGAGTGACAAGACCAGTAATTACGTATTCCGTCATCCCGATGGAAAAAGTTCCTATCATAAAAGCGATAATAATGGCCCGGTTCGTACGAAAAATACTCATCTCTGCCACCTCTTTTTAATAAACTATGAGAGACCATAGTAAAGCGTTTAACCTCGCTTGTCCAGTCCCCCTAAAAAATGCTGCCGTCGAAACGGCAGCACTTCTATTTATTATCAATTTTCTATTCCTTCCACGGAGAATGCAGAACGCATTCACAAAAGTCCGGGCTTTTATAATCCGGCATAAATCGCTCACAGACGTCTGCTTTAATATTTCCGAATGTGGTTTCGGGCTTGTGCTTGAACCCTTCATAAAAAGCGGGAAGGATTTTTTCTTTAAAATTATTCCGGGGATATGCGCTCACCACCTCTTCCCGTAACTTTTCCGGAAACTGGTGATAGCCGTCTCCCATGACGTCGAGCCCTACTCCTGAATAAAGAAGCGATACCTCCGACTCTTTATATTCGGCAACGCCAATCGTAGTATGAAGGGCAATAGCATCCCACACAAGACGGATAGATTCATCCTCCATATTATGCTGCTGGAGGAAACTGCGGGCTGCATTCGCCCCGTCCACCTCAAAACGTTTATCCGGGCTGCTGTACTGACTGGTCAATCCGAGATCATGAAATAATGCACTTACATATAACAGCTCCGAATCATACTTCAACCCGGCTTCCCTTCCCTGAATTTCTCCAAAAAGGTACGCCCGGTTCGAGTGATTCCAAAGCAGTTCAGAGCCATACTCCCGCAATAGATCTGCTGCTTCTTTTGCTATTTTACTGTCAGGTATTTTTACACCTGCTACACTGTTTGCCATTTACAATTCTCCTCCTTTTTCTATATGTTTGCCTCCTGCTATTAGAAGATTTCCCCTCAACGCCTTTATGTATGCGTGTTTTTAACAAGCAGGCTCCTGCGCTTATTATTGTCGTTTGCCTACGGCTTCCGTGTTAAGCTTAAAATAGTTTAAATACACAGCCACGCCTTTTGTATACTGCCAGGTTTCTGCCGTCAAAGGAGGGAAAATATGCGCTCACGCTTGAATGTTGTCAAAGGCTGCCTGTTTGTAGCTGCTTTAATCGGATTGTATTATCTCTTCAACGTTAGACTAAGCATCCACCCAAAAGAAATTCAGGAATTTATCACTTCGTTTGGCTGGATTTCACCGGTCATTTTTCTGGTTGCTTACACACTCGCTCCCTTTATTTATTTTCCTTCCTCCCTGCTGTCTATTACTGCAAGTATTACTTATGGCATTTGGCCTGGAATTCTCTATATATGGACGGGTGCTCTTGGCGGCGCAACCAGCGGATATTTTATTGGGCGTTTTATGGGGAGAACCATATTCAGCAAGCGCCAAATTCCATGGAATGTCCGTATGAGGTACCTGATGGAAAACCGCGGGTTCCTGGTTGTACTGGTGCTGCGGCTTATCCCGCTGATGGGGTTCAGCATGCTCAGCTATTTGTCTGGTTTTTCGAAAATCAAATACTCACATTTCATCTCAGCGACCATGATTGGTATTATCCCCGGAATGCTGATGTACGGAACGTTCGGGCAAAGCATCGTCTCCGTCAGCCGCCTTCTGCTCTGGATCGCAATCGCATTTCTTTTTATTTTAAGCGCGGCCGGTTTTTTTCTTCGAAAGAAAATCAAAAAATGGCTCGGCCTGCAGCCATAAAAAAGCTGGAGGCCTCTTCGGCACTCCAGCACTTTCGATATTCATTTCTTGTTACCCGGCAAGTCCAATAGGAGAGAACAGCAGGTACGTCGCTACCACCGTAATAATAATGACTGCACTCACCCATTTTCTGTGCTTCCACGGAGTCATATCCACTTTGTTGATATTTTCCTGGAATTCAAACGGTTTATCGATCGGTTTCAATCGGCTTACCAGCCATAAAACGAGGATGTCGACAAAGAACAACACGCTGAAGGCATACAGATAATGATAATCCATAAACAGCCAGAAAATACCATAGAGTACCACGTGAGTGATAAATGTCACTTTTGCGGCAAAGGCAGTACCATATTTGAAATAAAATCCGAGGATGATAATGACAAGCAACGGCATACTGTATAATCCATTAAACGACTGGACAACGTTGTACAGTCCCGACGGCGCAAACGAAATCAGCGGGGCGATTAAAATAGCTATCAAAGCTACTATCACTGTTATCAACTTACCAGCACGTGCCACCTGTCTGTCGCTTGCATCCTTTTTAATTAATGGCTTGTAAAAATCCAGGGTAAATAACGTGGCTGTGGCATTCAGAGCGCCCACAAAGGAACTTAAAATAGCTCCAAAAATAATGGCTGCAAAAATCCCTTCCACCGACGGAGGAAGCACTTCTGTAACTAAGCGCGGATACGCGTTGTCTGCAGTTCTAAGCTCTCCGCCAAATAAATTGAACGCAATAATACCTGGAAATACGAGGAACAGCGCACCAAATATTTTAAAGAAACCTACATATAAAGCACCCTTCTGGCTTTCCTTCAAGTTTCTTCCTGCCAGTGCCTTCTGCACGATCATCTGATTTGTGCACCAGAAAAACAGGTTATTAAAAAACATTCCTAAAAAGAGCGTCGGCCACGGCACGTAAGCCGAATCAATAGCGCCGATCGAGTTTAATTTTTCAGGAGTATTGGCCTGAATCGTTTCCATCCCGCGGAAAAAGTTACCGTCGCCTAAAGCCATCAGTCCAAGCACAGGAATCGTTAACCCGCCGACCAAAAGAGCAATGCCATAAACGGTATCGCTGAAAGCGCTTAACCTTAAGCCGCCCATCAAAAGATATAAAAGACCGATAAGCCCGGTCAATCCAGCGATAAAGGCAACGGCAGTTAAAGGCTCTACGCCGAGTAATTGATCTACGGCAAAAATTTGATTAAATACGAGTGAGCCGGAGTACAACACGACGGGTAAGAAAGAAGTCATATAAGTAAAAATAAAAAGAAAAGAAGCAATTCGTTTCGTCGTTTTGTCGTAACGGCTCTCGATGAAATCGGTAACAGTATCTACGCCGTATTTTAAGTATTTCGGAAGAAACACAAGTGCCAGCAATACAATCGCTATGGCTGAAGTTACTTCCCATGCCATTACTTCCATCCCGGAAGCATAGCTTTGGCCGTTCTGTCCGACAATCTGCTCAGTCGATAAGTTCGTCATAATAATCGTACCTGCAATCGTAATACCGGTTAAACTTCTGCCGGCCAGAAAGTATCCTTCGGCACTGTCTGTTTTAACCGACCGGCTGCGGGTATAAGCAAAAAGCCAGATTGCCCCGACGATCATGATAAATGTGATAAGAGATAAAATAACAAGCCCCCCTTTAGTTGTATGTCTATGACATATTTCAAAAATTGAAACAAAACAATTGTTATTATTTTGTTTCAACTTCTCCCCCTTCGGCGGGGTTGTTTTTATTCTAACCGAAATTATCAATAAGGTAAACGCTTTCCTAAAAATATTTTTAATTTTTGGTCAACTGTACATAAGTTACGAAACCTGTTTCGTAACAACTTAAGACTGCCCTGCAGCATATGCCGCAGGGCAGTCGAATCAGGCTGCTTATACTATTGATTTTTGTTCGCTTTTGCAAGCTCCTGTTCGCGGAGTTCAATACGGCGGATTTTCGCAGAGCTTGTTTTTGGCAATGATTCTACAAACTCAATCCGGCGTGGATACTTATATGGGGCGGTCATTTCTTTAACATGGTTTTGCAGTTCTTTCGTTAGAGCCTCTTCATTTTCCACCTGGCCGTTAGGTACAATAAATGCCTTCACGACGTTGCCGCGGATATCGTCGGGACTTGCAACTGCGGCGCATTCCTTGACGGAAGGATGTTTTGTAAGTGCATCCTCTACTTCAAAGGGCCCGATGGTATAGCCTGAACTGATAATGATATCATCACTGCGTCCCTGGAACCAGTAGTAATTATCTTCGTCCTTCATCGCCCTGTCACCGGTTAAAAAGTAATCGCCCTGGTAGGAAGCACTCGTACGTTCCGGCTCTTTGTAATAGCCCTGAAACAGCGATGGAAGATTACGATGCACAGCGATATTGCCAATTTCATTGGCCTTCGCCGGATTACCGTCTTCATTCACTATTTCAATAAATTGTTCGATCATTGGTTTGCCCATCGAACCTATTTTTTCAGGCACGCCCTTCAACGTTCCGATAAGGAGCGTGCTTTCTGTCTGCCCGTAACCATCACGCACAGGAAGATTAAACTTCTCCCGGAACACTTGGATAACTTCCTCATTCAGGGGCTCTCCCGCTGATACCGCGCTGTGCATCGCTGAAAGATCATACTTTTCGAGACCTTCAATTTTAGCCATCAACCGGTACTCTGTCGGCGTGCAGCAAAGCACATTTACTTTTTCGTCCTGAAGGAGCTGCAGGTAAGTCTCCGGATCAAAGCGGCCGTTGTAGGCAAATCCGGTGGCGCCCTGGCCGAGTACAGATAAAAACGGGCTCCAGACCCACTTCTGCCAGCCTGGCCCGGCGGTAGCCCAGACCACATCGTTTTCGTGAATATCGAGCCACTCATCTGCCGCTACCCGCAGGTGGGCGTAAGCCCAGCCGTGACTGTGCACGACAGCTTTTGGTTTACCCGTCGTCCCCGAAGTGTATGGAAGAAAAGCAGTGTCATCACGGTGAGTCTGAACAATGTTAAAGCTTCGGGACTCCTCTGCTGCCATTGTTTCAATCTCTTTCCAGCCTTCTTTACTTCCCCCAATCATCAGCTTATGCTCAAGTGTTTCCGGCACAGGCTCCATCTGGTCGATTTCCTCTGCGTACGGAGCATAAGAGATAATCGCGCGGGAACCGGAATGTTCCGCCCGGTACTTAATGTCGTCTGCCCGGAGCATCTCTGAAGAAGGAATAATCACAAGGCCTGCTTTCAGGCAAGCGTAATATGTAACATAGGCTTCTACAAGACGGGGTACCATGACAAGTACTTTGTCACCTTTGGATAGTCCAAGGCCGGTAAGGACGTTGGCATACTGATTGGCCTGCTGGATCAGTTCATGATATGTAACCTCCCGGCGGCTGCCTTTATCATCCTGCCATTTCAACGCCAGACGCTCTGAATCATAGCGCTCCATTTCTTCGATTAAATTATAGGTTTCATTTGGTGTCAGCTGACTTGCATTAATCATAATTACATATCTCCCTTACCACTATTTTATCTTTTTCCATCATATGCGCCGCAGCAGTGTATGTCCACTTATACGCCTAAAGAATCTGATTATTCCCATTATGATTTTATCTTTTTTTCATGTTTGTGGGAAGAAGGAAACGGTTATAGCAGGAGAGGAACGTTTTTGTACGGTAACTACTATTGATTTGGAAGCAGAAAGGATGAATGTCACGATGAATATTATTATCAGTAAACCTAATGAGGAAATTGAAGTCCGCGAAGTAGAGGGACAAAATGATATCTACAGTATCATGGGCAACGATGCCATCATGCTCGAAATGATTCCGGAGCTTGATATTTACGCTCTTGCGAACGAAGATCAGTACGAAGAAGCAGATTATAAAGTAGAATCCAAGCAGTTCGGGGATCTTACGAATAAATACTCCCTGACCGGAACGTCCGTTATATTGACGTTGGATGCTGCCGGCAATTACGCTGAATTAAACGACGAGCAGATTGAAGCCGTCCGCCAGCTGCAGGAAGTCCGCGGCGGTAATTTAAACAGCTAATTATTTCCCAGCTAAATATTAATAAAAAAGAGAGGCTTACGAGCCTCTCTTTAGTTCTACATATACATAGCTGTCTTTTATATAAGCAGAAAACTCTTTTAGTTTACCTCTTACCGGCGCAAGCGGTCTACCGCTTTCCCGGAGATTATATTCCCTGCCATGCCATGGGCACCGGACAATGTCACCTTCGTGTTCAAAGGAATATTCGCCGGGTGCAGTGCTCATAGGCGCCCCGTCAATTTTTCCCTTCGACATGCAGGCACCCTGATGGGGGCACCGGTCGATAAATGCCCTGATTTCCCCTTCCGACGTCCGGCAGACAAAAACCGGGATATTATCCACGCTCCCCGGAATCATCTCCTGCTTTTCCAATTCCTCTTCTCTGCAGATAACGGCTGCCATCAGATGTCACCCCGTGCTGGCAGTTTTGGATAGAATGTTCTGGCGTTTTCACCGTAGATCCGCTCAAGCACATCGTCTTCAAGTCCTTTGGGCACGGCTTCGTCCGGAGAGTCATAATCCCAGTGCGGATAGTCCGTACTAAAACAGATGATTTCATCAGTTCCCATCTGCTCTACTAAGAGATTCCATTCCTTTCTGCTCATTTCTTCAAGCGGCTGGGTCGTAAACGCCATCCGGCTTTTAATAGTATCACTCGGCATCTTAGTTACCCACGGCACTTCATGGCGAAGATCCTTAAACTGCTGATCAAGTTTCTTCATTAGAAATGGTACGTATGTGAATCCGCCCTCAATCATCATCAGCTTGAGCTTTGGATATTTTTCAAATACCCCGTTGAAGATCATGCTTGTAATCTGGGCCATATGGGAGGTGGCGATCAGGGAATGCCATTCAATAAAGTATCTCGGCCATTTCCCGAGCGGAGCCGGCGGTTCATTGTGATGCATGCCGATCATCAGGTCATGGCGTTCAGCAGCTTCAAATATCGGATGATAGTACGGATCTCCCCATGCAATATCATCAATAGGCAAAAGCACCTGAATCATTTTCGGGTGAGAGCCGACACGTTCAATTTCTTTCACCGCGTTCGCTACTTCCTGGGCGGCAATGTGAACGGAGCCGTACAGGCGGCTGTCTTTATCCAGCCATTCGTGAATCTGCCAGTCATTATAGGCGCTGGCAAGAGCTGTGGCCATCTCGTACCATCCGTGCATGGAGGAAGGGGAGGGATCGAGCGCTCCAGTTAGAATACCAAATTCGTGATTGTTAGCGTCAAGCAGCTGCTCCTGCATAAATGGAAGGCTTGTGCCCGCCGGTTTTCCGTCCGGCGTTTTTGCGTCGGCCCGGTCCACACCGGCTACGGCTGGCTGGGTAAACGGCATATGTTTTTCCTGCTGCCAGTTGCAATCTTCAATATACCTTCTCCACGGCTGCTCTAAGTAGGGAAATAAATCTTCATACATTACCCGTTCATGGATATCAGTATCGATCAGTCTGTACATTTTCGTTTGGTTAGTTTTGGCTTCGTTGTTTAAAGTCTGCATAAATCAGCATCCTTCCTTTCATCTACTCCCTAACCGTATCAACTCGGCCCTGGAATAAACAAAGCGCTCTAGAAGGCGTCCAGCTCTATAAGCTGTGCCAGTGTATGCCAGTGAGCATCAGTGAACCTCAGTAGCAGTTTTTCAGTATCCCGCTATTTACTTACTAACCTATTACCTATCACTGACAGGGAGGCTGCTGATATTTATTGCAGACATTATTTTATTTAGCAGATGCTAATTTTCTTCGATATACACCAGTGTCACATACACACTCAAATTAGAGGAACTATTATTTTCAAAGCCTATTTTTTCTGCAGGGCCGCATTGAATAAGGTCTCCTTCTTTGATGGGAAAGTTTTCATCCTCTGTATAGCAGAGTCCTTCGCCGCTTGCGACTAATGCAAACGTTTGAGTGAATGGATGGTCATGCAGAGGGAGGCTCTGGCCGGGCGAGAAATTAAACACCACAGCTTTGCAGTTATTCTTTTTAAACACAATTTCTTTTGCCATTCGATCCCCGCTGAAAGGAGCTAATTGTGTAAGACTCTGGATTTTCATTTTTTTCATCCTTTCATTAATTGAACTTAAAACAGCTGCGGCAGAATCCAAATAGATATGCCGCAGCTGAATCAGTTTTATCTCTGAGGTATTAATTATTCAATCGTGCTTTCCGGACCGAAAACTTCATAATGACGGCGCTCAGCCGGCACTCCTCTGTCCTTTAAAATTTCATTAACTACCTTCATAAAAGGTATTGGGCCGCAGAAATAAAAATCTGCCTGTTCTTCAGGAAGGACAGTTTCCAGCCAATCTGCGTCTATAAATCCTTCTTTATCAAACATTCTATGCGTGCGGTCGTTCTCCGTTGGTGCGGAGTAACAGGTGTAGGCTTCAATATTTGAATACGTATCTGCGAGCTGCTCCACACGTGCTTTCATGGCATGCACCTTGCTGCTGTCAGCAGCGTGAATAAACGTCACGTTTCGTTTCGTATCTTCCTGTACAAGTGTATTCAGCATACTCATCATCGGAGTAATACCAACGCCCCCGCTGATTAACACAATTGGCATTTCCTCTGTTTCTATCACGAATTCTCCTGCCGGCGCTGCGAACAGCAGTACATCTCCCTCGTTTACATCCCGGTGCAGATAATTCGACACAATGCCGGCCGGATTTCCATTCTCAGGATCCTCCCGCTTCACGCTGATCCGGTAATAGTTTTCATTTGGAGCATCCGACAGACTGTAGTGGCGCATATGTGTATAGGGCTCACCCTCAATATCTGCCTGCAGCGTTAAATACTGTCCTGGCTGCTGCGGTATAATAGCCTCCCCGTCCTGCGGCTTTAAGTAAAACGAAGTAATGACATCGCTCTCCGGCACTTTTTCCGCTACATAAAACGGACGGTAGCCCGTCCACCCGCCCCGGGCGGCTTCCACTTCTTCGTACTTTACTGCTTCTTTTTGAATAAAAATATCAGCAAGCGCATGATACGCTTCTCCCCACGCGTCCAGAATTTCCGGGGTGGCTGCGTCTCCAAGCACTTCCTCCACCGCTTCGAGCAGTGTTTCCCCTACTAATCCATAATGTTCCGGCCTGACATCCAGGGCCCGGTGTTTTTCCGCTATGCGTTCAATAGTAGGACGAAGCTCTTTCAGACGGTCAATATTCGCTCCGGCCTGGTAGACAGAATAAGCAAGAGCTTCCGGCTGGACACCTGTTTCCTGGTTCGTCTGGTTAAACATGTTTCGCAGCTCAGGTGCTTTTTCAAAGAGCATTTCATAAAAACGGTTGCCAATAGCTGCGGCGTTAGCCTGAATAGCTGGGGCTGTTGCTTTTACTGTTTCAATCGTTTGTGGTGCAAGCATCGAATTCCTCCAGTGAAAACGTTTTTAACTTCTATAAAAAGTGTATTATAAATACATATTTTAATCTATACTTTTAGAAATACTTCATTAAACGTTCACAATCAGCTTTTATATACAAAATAACTCCGTACCCACCTGGACACGGAGTATTGAACATTTATTCAGCGCATTCAAAGCAGTATAGCCGGCCATTCTCATGAACCCCTTCTAAAAACCCGTCCCTGCAGTAAATTTCTTTGCCGCAATCACTGCATTGGCCCAGATACTCCTCCATCGTTTTCACCTCTTCTTCTTTAAGAGTCCTTCGGCTGACGATCAAGTATTTCTTTTAAGACACGGGCATGATTATATGTTTCTTCCTTTGCAGCAAATACGAGCGTCACCTGTTTGTTCTGTTCACGTACGGTCTGCTTTAACTGATCGAGAGCTTCAGCCTGTTCGGTATTTTGCTCGAGCTCCTGCTTATACTTCTCTTTAAATTCGTCAAACTTCTCCGGGTCGTGGGAAAACCATTGCCGCAGCTGCTTGGAAGGAGCAACGTCCCTGGCCCATTCATCCACTTTGGCTTTATCCTTTGCTATTCCCCGCGGCCATACGCCGTCGACTAATACCCGGCGCCCTTCTTTTTCCTCTGTTTCTTCATAAATTCTTTTCAGTTGAATCACCATTACCGCCCTCCCTATGCTTTACTTTCTTCAAACATAAAGTCTACAATCCTGTCTACGTGAACCTGCATCGTATCTAAAAAAGGAATCGAAAAATCTTTTTCAGAAAGAATCATCGGCAGTTCCGTGCAGCCAAGGATCACGGTATCGAGTTTATGTTGTTCAATCATCTCCCTGGTGATCCGTTCAAATTCCTTTTTCGTTTCAGGGTTTACGATGCCATTTTCAAGCTCGCTGACGATTTTTTCGTGTAAATACTGCTGCGTGCTTTCATCTGGCACATAGATGTTTTTCCCTTTTTCTATGAACGGTTTCTTGAAAAAATTCTGCTCCATCGTAAATTTTGTACCAAGCAGCCCAATATTTTCGGCGCCTTGATTTTCTGCTGCTTCCACTGCGGCATCCACAATGCTTAGCATCGGCACCTCGACCTGCTTTTGCACCTCTTCAAATACAAGGTGCGGCGTGTTTGCTGCAATAATGATGCCGTCGACATCCAGCAGTTCAAGCTTCCGGGCTGCATTGCCCAAATACTCAATCAGATCATCCATTCGTTCTTCCGAAATATACTTAAAAATGTTGTACATATTAATACTGTTGATGTACAATTCCGGAAGCACCTGAAGACTGTTCTCCTTTTTCTGATATTTTTTAATAATGGATTGATAATATTCTACCGTTGATTCCGGCCCAAGGCCGCCGATAATACCTATTTGTTTCACTTTTTCTCCCCCTTCACAAAAATACTAATATATATTTTCGATATATATATTTTAACATATTTTGCGTACGTTTACCGGGGTGATTGCACAAGCCGGCAGCAGCATATATAATAAGTATACTAAATATGTATTTTAAGCACGAACCTATATAAGAAAGGAATGGACATATGCGAATACTTTTGTTCTATTCCACAATGACTGGAAACACTGAAGATATGGCGATCGACACAGAAGAAGAACTTATCAGCCGCGGGCACGAAGTAGAGCTGATGGACATGATCGCCGATGGGCTTCCAAACGAAGATCCCCTTCCGCATGATCTGCTCATTATGGGCACATATACGTGGGGCGAAGGCGATATTCCTGAAGAAACAGAAGACTTTCTGGAAGACCTTTTCGCCTATGATATTTCCGGCCTTTCGATTTCCATCTTTGGCTCCGGGGATCATGCGTATGAAAACTTCGCCGGAGCTGTGGATGAAATGATCGGGCAATTCCGTGAACGCGGACATAAAGGTGATATTCCCACCATGAAAGTCGATGTGGATGAAATGGATAACATTGCTGAAGATATTAAAAGCTATGTGGACCGCATCGAAGAAAAGTTTTTAGTAAAATAACCGGCAACCCGACTAACCCCGGAGGCCCACGGCCCCTGGGGTTATTTTAATCAATTCCGCTGCCCTGCTACGACAGGGGCAGCAGAAAAACGACAGTAATAAACAGTATAAAGCCGGCAGTAAACCAGACGTCCGTTTTTTTATAATTCATTTGCACATACCTCGTTCTTTTTCTCGAGCCGTCAAACCCTTTGGATTCCATCGCCAGGGCTGTTCTTTCTGCTTTTCGTACAGCCCCTGCCATCAATGGCACCCCTGCCTCTTTCCACTCCCGCATTCTGGGCTTTGAACCCATTCCTCTAATCTGCCGGGCTCTGCGGATTACCACCAGTTCTTTTCGAAGCTGGGGAAGAAAACGGTAGGCTGCCATCATTCCATATCCAATACTCGGAGGCATATGCCATTTTTGTATCAAACTCATCACTAAACTCACTGGAGAGGTGGTGAGGACAAAAAGAAGCGACCAGGAAGCAAACACCATCGCTCTTAAGCCTAGCGAGACACCTGTTTGGATATTTTCAAGAGCCACCGGCATGTGAAATACATAAAAAAGAACCGTAGCACCCCTTTCTTCAGGAAAAACCACCTGAAGCCATACAAAGCTGAAACCAAAAAGTGCAAACGGGAGCAGGAGTATGAGCAGCAGCTTTAACGGCACTTTTCCCAGAAAGAAGATGGCAGCAATAGTTAGCACCAGCACAGCAAGTGGATGCCATATATCATAAATGAAAATCATAAAGAAAAATACAGTGAAAAGGCTGAGCAGCTTCAGCGTTGGATGTACCCGCTGTAAAAAAGCGTCCCGGGTCTGGAGCTCTTCAAGCATGGCTGCCCCCTCCTAGGCGCATAAGCTGTACCGAAGGCAGCCGGACACCGATTTTTCCTAAGTCTATGCTGCCATCAAAAAATGCTTCTACACTCCCGTCGTAGACAAGCGTTCGTTCTGCCAGCGCAAGGACCCGTGCCGCTTTTGTATAAACCAGATCCATATCATGCGTCAGCCAGAGAACCGCTTTTCCGCGTTGCCGGCACTGCTCCAGCACTTCAAACAAAGCATCAGCATTTCGCTTATCAAGCCCAAACGTCGGCTCATCCAAAATTAAAATGGACTGGTTGTTTGTCACCATTACTGCCACTGAGAGACGCCGTTTTTCCCCCTGACTGAGCCGAAACGGATGGTTTTTCCGAATATGGCCGAGCTGAAACTGAATCAACAGTTCATTTGTCTGCTGAACAATATCTTCCTCGCACCATCCTGCTATCTCCATTCCGTAGCGTATTTCTTCTTCTACGGTCGGCGTTAGAAACTGGTGCTCGGGCTGTTGAAAAACAATCCCGAAGGTTTTGGCAATTTCGTACGGCTTCAGACCGGCTATATCTTGTCCGTTAACATACACGGTACCGCTTTTAATAGGCTCCCATCCGGTAAGAACTCGTGCGAGTGTGCTTTTCCCAGCTCCATTTGCCCCTACGACGGCAGTCATTTCTCCAGGGTAAAGGGAAAAAGACACGTTTTCGAAAACCGTCTGCATACTATAGGCAGAGGCCGCCCGTTCCACCTTCAGGACAGGCGGCTTCTGAGAAGGCTCACCCCCCTGTTTCGACTGCGGCAGAGATGCATGAACCTCGGCAACAGGGTAATCCGCTGCAAACACCTCCCATTCCCGCAAAGTGACGGGAAGAGCAGCTTTGGTTGTCTCCGTCTTTCTGAGCAACTTTTTTCCCGCTTCTGCAGGTGCAGGCAGCCACACTCCTTCTGCTTCGAGTACAGCAGCGTGGGAGTAAAATATACGGCCGGGGCTTCCATCCGCTGTCACCTGACCATTGCGGTTCAATACGACCGCCCTGCTCACCCACTCCATCACTTCATTTAGCTGATGCTCAATCAAAATTAATGTTTTATCAGGGGCTTCTGCAATACGGCCAAGAAGTGCGGCCACTGCTTCACGGCTTACCGGATCGAGCTGGGAGAGCGGTTCATCCAAAATCCAGATCTCCGGATTCACAGCAGCTATGCAGGACACAGCTATTTTTTGCTTCATCCCTCCGGAAAGCATGTCAATACGGGCGTCAATACAAGAAAGCATGCCTGTGAACTGCAAGGCTTCAAGCATCCGGCCTTCGATATCCTCCGCAGGTACGCGCAGGTTCTCAAGCGTAAATACAAGCTCTTCCCGCACTGTCGGCATGCAGAATTGGGTATCGGGATCCTGGAACAACAGAGCCGCCTCTCTGGCAGCCTCTGTAATGCATTTCACCGCTGGATTTTCTCCGAATACGTTCAATTCACCAGACACTTCTGCCTCTACTGAGCGCGGAAGAATTCCCTGAAGGGCCAGTGCCAACGTACTTTTACCCGAGCCGCTCGGGCCGAGCAGCAGCACGTTTTCCCCAGTACGTATTTCAGCCGAAAAACCCTCTACCGAAGGCTCAGCGTAAGGATATGCAATGGTTACATTCTCTGCATAAATCATACAGCGTTCCTCTGCTGCCCTTCCCGACGCTGGCGGCCAAGAGCAAAGCGGTCGAGAACGCCTGTTTTTACCAGGGCGTCTGTAAAGCTTTTCCCTGCCCACCCGGCTAAAAGAGCACCGCTTATAAGCATGGTTACCAGCATAAATACAACAACAGAACCTGCGTACTGACTGAATCCATAAAGAATATACTGGGTTAAAAATGCAGCAGACGTCCCTGCCATTCCGGCAAGCATTAATACCGGCAGACGAAAGATTCGGTAGAAAAACATGGCAAAAATAATTTCTGCGGCAATCCCCTGCGTGAAGCCGAGAACGAGCACTGCTCCCGCGCTCACAGACCCGGCCATAACTTCAGTGCCAGCCGCAATAAGCTCTGCCAGCAGCGCCGCTCCTGGTTTTTGAATGATATAGGCGCATATTACCGGAGCGAGGATCCAGAAGCCTGCCATCAGTCCGCCCCCAACTGGCCCGAGGACGCCCGTAACAATTTGTCCGAGCAGTACCCAAAGAAGATAAAGGACACCAAGAACAGCTGAAATAAATGAGATAACGACGATATCCCTGAGGTTTAAGCGTTTGTTTATCATTAAGCTTTTTTTCCGTCTGTTAATGTTCTGGCAAAGGGCCAGTCTTTTGCATGATACGCGTCCTCAAAAAACATATACTCGAGCTGGCACCCTTCCATAAATAACGTCCGCCAACGCTGCTTTTCTTCTTCTGTAGCTGTTTCTGCCAGTTCATCAAGGCGGTCAATATATTTGTACATTTCCCGCTCTTCACGGTCTCCGTAGAAACGAATCCAGTCGTTAAACGGATGGTCCTCGTTCGGATTCACTTCTTTCATCAGCCTTTCACCCACATACAAATACACCCACGGGCAGGCGAGCGTTACCGCAATCACATCGCCAAGTGTGCCCTTTTCAGCATGGTGCAGCATATGAAGCACATAATGCTGGGAAGCCGGGGCAAGCGCGTAGCCCTGCAATTCTTCATAAGCCACTCCCGCCTGCGCACATAAATTATGGTGCGGGTGCGTTTCACTGTTTAACACAAAATCAATGGTATCTTTAAACATGATCATGTCTTCTCTGGACGTGCATTTTGTTATCCCAATTGCTTTTGTCTTGATCATGGCATTTAAGTATTCAAAATCCTGCTTCACGTAATGGATAAGAGCTTCTTTTGGGACATCACCTTTCCCGATGCCCTGCACAAATGGATTTTCCCAGCAGGCTTCAAAAATGTGCTCTGTGTCCTGCCATAAAAGCTCTGAAAATTTCATTGTTACTTCCTCCTTTAAATTAGGAGGGAACCACTACGGGCAGTAAAGACCAATGGAGCAAAAAAAGCCACTCCATTGGTGGAGTGGCTTCGAATAAACGTCCGCTATTATAAAGCTGCTGCTTCTGATATAGACGTATTCTACCGTCTCCACTTTCCTACGCTGGCCTTAACCAGATCAGGTTCAAAGGGATTAAGGATAGTCCTTATCTCAGCCGTTACCGGCACCCCTAGCGGATTCCCTATTAAGTTGTCTACACTGTATCACATTATTTCAGAAAGTCAAAGCCCCATTTTGCCTTTACAAAATATGACGTTAACGTTAAGGTTATATCATGAAACTTAACAGGAGGGTGATGCATGCTGTACAAAATTGAAGAAGCCGCTCAAACCACAGGCTTAACGAAACGTGCAATACGTTATTATGAACAAATTGGTCTTATATCAGCACCAGAGCGTACAGAAAAAGGAACCAGAGTGTACGATGACCAGGATATTGAACGTCTGCAGAATGTAGTAACCGCAAAGGAGGTTCTTGGGTTTTCTCTTCAGGAGCTGCAGCAGTATCTCGATTTGAAAGAGCAGGTAAAAACAGTCTATAGCCACTACCAGTCGGTACAGGAAACGACGATGCAGCACGAGGATTTGAAACAAATTTCTGATAGCCTTCAGGCCCAGATTGATATGCTCGACCAAAAAATCAACCAGATGACAACGTTTAAAACGGAAATGGAAAATCTGAAAAACCAAGCTGACAACGTATTATCTTCATTCAATAAGGAGAAGTGACTGCTTTATGAATATTCAAACCAGGGCACGGTGGATTACGATCTTCGCCACATTTTTAGCTTTTATGGGTATCGGCGTCGTGGACCCCGTCCTTCCTTCCATCGCGGCTTCTATCGGTGCTTCTCACTGGCAGGTGGAGCTGCTTTTTACGTCCTATATTTTAGTGATGGCCTGCATGATGATTCCTGCCGGGATCCTTTCGAGCCGGTTTGGTGATAAACGGCTGATGAGCGCCGGGCTTTTGATCGTTACAGCCTTCGCCCTGCTTTGCAGTGTGGCGGGAGGCATTACTGAACTGGCCCTTTTTCGCGGCGGCTGGGGGCTTGGCAACGCTATGTTTTTCGCCACTGCTATGACCCTGTTAATCGCTCTCTCGAGGAGCGTGGAAACAGCGGTAGGTATGTATGAGGCGGCAATTGGCCTGGGCCTCGCCGGCGGTCCGCTTGTAGGCGGCCTTCTCGGGGATCTATCCTGGCGTGCTCCTTTTTTTGGTACAAGTCTTTTAATGCTTATCGCTTTTATTTTAGTTATCTTTTTCGTCCATCCGCCCGCTCCTAAAAAAGCTAAAGCTACGGCTGGATGGCAGGAGCTTCGTCATCTTTTTACACACGGGCCGTTCATTAAGGGTGCGCTTGCCGGCATGTTTTATTATTATGGTTTTTTTGTCGTGCTTGCTTACTCCCCTTTAATTTTATCTTTAACTTCTATTCAAATCGGTCTCGTCTTTTTTGGATGGGGATTATGCCTGGCCTTCGGCTCGGCTGTTTTATCGAGAAGGCTTGAGAGGCGGTTTACTCCTGTGAAATTACTGCCGTTCACCCTCTCTGCTTTTATTTTAACGCTTTTAGGATTGTTTTTTGCGTCCTCCTCAGTATTAATGATTATGTTCATCGTACTTTCAGGATTATTTTCCGGCCTGAATAATTCTTTATTTACCAGCCATGTAATGGAGCATTCGCCTTACGAGCGCAGTATTTCTTCTGGAGCATATAATTTCCTTCGCTGGCTTGGCGCTGCTTTTGCACCGGTCATGTCGGGATTAATCGGTAATTCATTATCAGCCCATCTTCCATACCTGGTCGCCGGTGTTCTTGGCGCAGCAGCTTTATTGTTTATTGGATGGAGCAGAACAGATCTGCAAACCGAACAGACCGAAGCTCCAAAAGCATAAAAAAATCCCTGCAGATATTTCTGCAGGGATTTTTTTATGCCCGGTTGGCTACAGTCGTTGTTTCCTGATAAAAGCGTTCAAATTCGGCTACGACATTATCGAGAAAATCAATTGTGCCCTGGTCCGTTAAGTTTCCGTTTTCGTCCATTTTTTCATGCACAGCTCCAATAAGCACTTCATTTCCGGGAAGTACTTTTGCACTCATGCCCGGAGCGCTCAAAATCTGGCGCAGATGCATCTGCGCTTTCACGGTGCCCAGGCCGCCAAGAGAAGCTCCCACCAGCATGGTTGGTTTGCCGGCAAAGTCGTAATCGACCCGGGAATTCCAATCCAGAGCATTTTTAAGCACGCCGGAAATTGAACCATTGTATTCCGGAGTTGCAATAAGTACGGCGTCCGCTTCACGTACAGAACGCTTGTACTCCTGCACATAGTCCGGAGCATTGCTTTCCTCGTCCTGATCATAGTGCGGAAGATCGCGGATATCTAAAATATCAATATCCATGATGTCGCCGTAACGGTCCTGCATGTACTCCACTAATTTTCCGTTAAAGGATTCCTGACGGATACTTCCTACAATAGCTGCTACTTTCATTTGATCTTTCATCCTTTCGTGTTGAACTTCATTTATATATCATACACACACGTTACCGGCTGTTTCAAGTTATCTGCTTACTTTTTGTAAGTGCCTGATGCAGAGCTGTATCCTTTTCCTGTACACGCGTGTGCCAGTATTCTCTGTCCCAGTCGGCAAGCTGTTCATCTTCGACAGCCCGCTCCATATAAAAGGAAAATGATTCCACTTCTTTTAACACAGACGAATCTCCCGTTTTCACGAGCATCGTCAGTGCTTCCATGCAGGCTGCCATCACCGAGATATCTTCCCGGCCGTACAGTCTGATCTGGTAAAAGCTTTTGTATAAATACTCTCTAAAGGGCTTTACAGGCATAAACAACCTCAGTTCATCCTGCTTGTCGACAAAGTACTGATCATTTCTGTGTTCATGACTGAGTTCGGAGAGCAGTGCCCCAATACGGTTTATACAATTGGCTGCTGTATGTGGATCATTAATCGCCGGAGAAATGGCCCGCAGCGCTATCTCTACAATTTTCTGCATGGAGAATTCAATATCCTGAACATTGCTTCTCTCTTCTCCTACTAATACAAAACCTCTTAATATTTTTGGGGATAAACTTTGCTTTGACCAGTAGCGAAATAATGGCTCGCCCTGATGAACATAAGCTCCTACCTGAAACAAGCATTCGACGACGGCTTCCTCCTGCCTGGCCCAGGCAATCAGTTCAGGCATCTTCACCATATTGGTGTATCCCGACCGTTCAGCATGAACGATTGTTTCTTCATCGTTCCGGAAATTGCCGTTCCATTCGCTGAAGCTGTTTACTCCAGAATATGTATATGCATCCTGGATCACCCTCGAGGCATCGGACCGTATGTGGCTGATCAGATGATTGACCTGCAGCCACTGGGTGGAGTGATAAATAAAGATTATAAAAAAGGCCAGACAGCCAAGCGCCACAAAAACTGTCAGCATAGGCATCAAAATTTGGTTATTACCTTCGCTTGAAAAAAGCAGCATGTTTACCAGGGTGAACAATACCCCAAATGTAAACACCCCGAGCGTATGCTGTGTCGTCGGGCTTTTCATAAAATCCTGCAGGGCTCTTGGCGTGAACTGTGTAGCGTACGTTGTCAAAACAACCATAATCGAAGAAAAACTGATAGTGGTCAGCGTCAATAATGCAGTAACCAACGCGCTGTACAGGGAAGTAGCGGTGTTATTTTCTACGAGCAGCATAGAAGGCACATTGTTGTACACAGGCCGCAGCAGCTGCTGGTCCATAATAGAAGTACCTATTACTATAATTAAACTAAGAATGCCGTAGCAGCCTGGAACGAACCAAAACTTGTCCCTGACCTTTACATACCATTTCTGCTGCTTCATGATTTTCCTCCATTTCTATCGTGCAATTCCGCAATTATAAAGGAAATCACCAAACAATGCATTTCTTGTATGAATGTTTTACAATGGTATTTGATACTGAATAAAAGGAGACAGACGATGGTAACGTTGAAGACAGAACGAGAAATTGAGCTTATGCACGAAGCTGGGAAGATTCTTGCCGCCTGCCATAAAGAAATCGCCAAAATGGTCAAACCAGGCGTCACCACAAAACAAATTGACGATTTTGTCGAAAAATTTCTGGCAGAGCGCGGTGCCACTCCTGAACAAAAAGGCTTTCAAGGATACAAATACGCAACCTGTGCCTCCATAAATGATGAAATCTGTCACGGCTTTCCAAGAGCCCGTCCTCTTGAAAATGGTGATCTCGTTACAATTGATATGGTAGTGAATTTAAACGGGGCTCTGGCGGATTCTGCCTGGACCTATGCCGTTGGTGACGTAAGCAGTGAACTCGAACGGCTGATGGAGGTTACAGAATCATCTTTATATAAAGGTATTGAACAGGCCAAAGCGGGCAACCGCATCGGTGACATTGGCCACGCCATTCAAACATACGTGGAAAACGAAGGTTTTTCGGTGGTACGCGACTTCACCGGACACGGCATTGGGCCTACCCTTCACGAGGATCCACAGATTCCTCATTTCGGTGCTCCAGGCAAAGGCGGACGCTTAAAGCCCGGCCACGTTATTACGATCGAGCCGATGGTCAACACCGGAGACTGGCAAAGCAAAATGACATCCAATGGATGGACCGCCACCACCCGGGACGGAGGTCATTCTGCCCAGTACGAGCACACAATTGCGATCACAAAAGAAGGCCCGGTTATTTTAACGAGCCAGGAGAGCCTGTAAGCGTCAAAAAGCGCGGCCCCATTGGGTCCGCGCTTTTCACTACCTATAAATTTTCAATCTTATTGTCTTCGTAGTCCTTCTGGCGTGCTGCTTCGACCTGCATGATGTTTTCAATCGTGCGAACCGATTCTTCTACGCTCATGCTGTGGGCTTGCTGCATCCCTTTGTCGATCATTTCATTTGTGTTCAGTTGACTGTTTGTCAAAACAATAATGCCTCCTTTGAGTATGTTTACATAATAATACATTCTTCGATATATTTCAACCGAAAATTTTATTTTTTCTGATAAATGAAAATAATAAATAAACAAAAGAAGCCGGCTGGACTATTCCAACCGGCTCTCTCTTGTTATCAATCCGGAATACCTAAAGCGATTTTGGCGTAACGGGACATTTTATCTTTACTCCAAGGTGGATTCCAAACAATGTCCACGTCTACTTCGCTGATTTCTCCGTATTCCTTTAAATCATTCAAGGCGAAATTAATATCATTAACAATCGTTCCTGCAAGCGGGCAACCCATTGCGGTTAAAGTCATTTCAATATTCGCCTGTCTGTTATCATCAATTGTTACTGTATACACAAGCCCCAAATTTACGATATCAACACCGAGCTCTGGATCAATAACATTTTCCAGTTCAGCCCAAACTCGTTCTTCCAGTTCTTTTTTTTCTTCTGTCTCTGCCATGGAAGCTTCACCTCCTACTTTCTGTATTCACCTTATCAAAAATTAACGTCCCCCGAAACCAATATGCTTGAATTTCATGAGAAGAATTAATAGCATGAAGTGGTTATACATAATTCCTGAAGGGGTAAGTATAAAAAGCGCAAGCAAAGTTCTTGAATCTGCCTGCCGAAAAATATACAATATGAATCGCTATAAGAAAGGAATGAGGAGGGCGTTGATGCTTTTTTGGCTTAGTATTACCATAGTTGTTATTGTTCTCGTTATGATACCGGCATTTAAACGCTGGATGCCTGTTTTCCGCGTTCCTTGTTCATCCCTTCCTCAAAGTCAGGACACCGGGGCCCATATTTTGGATGTACGCGAATACCAGGAATCAGACCGCAATCCGGTGAACGGGGCGTTCGCTCTTCCGTATCCGCATTTAAAAAGGCATTTGCAGACCGTTCCGAAAAAAGAAGTGTTTCTCATTGCTCCAGATAAAGTTTCACGCAATCTAAGCACCCGGCTGCTGTTAAAAAATGGTTTCACCGTTACCGGCTACGCCGTAGTGCGCAGAGGCGAGCAGGGCTATCCCCCTGTAAAACTTCCATGCAGTGGTTCGTAATATTTACATAAAGCAGGCAGCCGTTCATCCGGCTGCCTGCTTTATTTTTTTGAAGCCTTTTCTCTCCTTGCATTAAAAACAACGGCCCGGGCTTAATTGCCCGGGCCGTTGTTTTTTCTTTAATTGTTATATTTTCTTAGGAAAAACCGTTTAATGGGCCTGTTCCAACAAGCGTTACTACATCTTCATTGGCCACTCCGGCATTATCCAGAGCTTCCACTGATACAAGGCCGTACATACTGCCTTTATCGGTTTCAAACGTTAAATGCTTTTTTTCATTATTTTTTAAAGCATCTGTAAAGAAACGCTGATTATCTACTCCGTACAGCTTCACTTCCCAGTCCTCTCCATTATCATCACGGACTTCCAACTCACCGTCTGTATAACGGAGCTGTTCCTTATCTTCTGTAAAAACTTCATCTACTTTTATTGTTTTCATTGCCTAGTCCTCCTTCATCCGATTACGTCTACCTATACGAATGCCCGAATCTTTTCTCCATAAAACCTCTTATTTCAAATTTCTTGGGTAAATTATTTTTCCTCTTTTTCTGAAATTTTCACAATTTTTACAAAACATGTACCAAATTTATTATTTTTATAGTAAACTTTTCTCACAAACTGTTCACATCTTTATAACATCTTATGTACAGTTGCACTATGGAAGGGAGTTGTTACATATGTCAGGATTTATGAACAGCGTTGAGGAATTACTTACCACTATCAGTGGCATTGTGTGGGGGCCTCCATTTTTAATTCTTATTTTGGGAACAGGTATCTTTTTAACGATTCGTTTAGGGTTTTTGCAATTTTCTACTCTTCCTTACGCATTAAAGCTCGCCTTTTCAAAACAGGACAAAAAATCAGATGGGGATATTTCCCACTTTCAGTCGCTGATGACCGCACTAGCCGCTACGGTCGGAACGGGTAATATTGCCGGGGTCGCTACAGCCGTAGTAATTGGCGGCCCCGGGGCGGTTTTCTGGATGTGGATCAGTGCCCTATTCGGAATGGCCACAAAATACGGTGAAGCCATTCTCGCTGTTAAATACCGTGTCCAGGATGAACGGGGGCGCATGGCCGGCGGGCCCATGTACTACATAGAAAAAGGACTTGGATGGAAATGGCTGGCGGTTTTGTTTGCCGTGTTTGCTGCGATTGCCGCCTTTGGGATCGGAAATACTGTCCAGTCCAACTCTGTGGCAGACGTTCTGGACTCCAACTGGAACGTGCCTACCTGGATTACCGGTATTATACTCAGTATTTTAACCGGAGTGGTTATTCTTGGCGGCATTAAGTCCATCGGCCGGGTCGTTTCATTTATTGTGCCGGTTATGGCTGTCTTTTATGTTGTCGGCGGGCTGATTGTCATTTTAGGTAACATAGATCTCGTCCCTGCCGCAGTCGGCTCCATTGTTTCCGACGCATTCACCGGACAGGCTGCTGCCGGCGGGGCTGTCGGGGTTGTTATCCAGTACGGAGTGGCCCGCGGGGTTTTCTCCAATGAGGCAGGCCTTGGGTCCGCACCAATTGCAGCAGCTGCAGCCCGTACTGACTATCCCGGGCGGCAGGCGCTTGTCTCTATGACTCAGGTTTTCATTGATACAATTATTATCTGTTCCATTACCGGTATTTCTCTTGTGATGGGCCAGAACTTTGTAAGCAGTGAGTTAGACGGCGCTCCACTGACTGCCGCCACGTTCGAGTACTTTTTAGGACCGGCCGGCAGCATTATCGTTTCTGTAGGACTCATTTTCTTCGCCTATTCTACTATTCTGGGCTGGTCCTATTACGGAGAACGGTGTATTTATTACCTTTTCAAAACGTACAAGGCTGTGTTTGCCTATCGTGTCATTTTTGTTATCGCTGTGTTTTTTGGCGCTGTGGTCCAGTTCGGAATTGTCTGGTCGCTTGCAGACACAATGAACGGCCTGATGGCCGCGCCAAACCTGATCGCCCTCTTAGGGCTCTCTGGCGTTATCACCGCGGAAACGGTTCGCTTCCGTAAACGAATGAAGGAAGAAAAGAACGGTACAGCTACCTGGAACAAGTAATAGCAAAACGAAAGCACCTCACTGAGCCTGTAATGGGCCCGTGAGGTGCTTTTTCACGTTTCGGGCACTTCATGGGTGAGCGGCTCCCCTTTGAGTCCCTGCAAAATATGGTCTGCGGTTATATCTGCCATTTGCCGGCGCGTTTTTTCGCTGGCACTGCCGATATGCGGGAGCACCACAACATTGGAAAGGCTGACAAGTGGATGGTCTGCCCCAATAGGCTCGTTCTCAAATACGTCCAGGCCGGCGCCAAAAATTTCTCCTTCCCGGAGCGCATCTATCAGTGCCGGCTCATCCACCGTTGCTCCTCTCGAGGAATTGATAAAAACCGCCGTTTTTTTCATTTTGCGAAAGGCCTCCGCATCTATCAGTTTTTCTGTCTCTGGCGTCGCCGGAGCAAGCACGCAGACAAAATCGGCCTGCCCAAGGAGCTCGTCAAGCTCTGTATAAACTGCACCAACCCGTTCTTCTGCCTCACGCTTTCTCGAACGGTTATGATAAAGAATATTCATATCAAACCCAGCAGCCCGTTTCGCCACCGCTTCTCCGATACGACCCATGCCGATAATTCCAAGCGTTGCCCCGTAAATATCCTGTCCTGTAAATGCAAAGGGTGCCCAGGAACCCCATTCGTTATTCCGGATCGTATCCATTGCTTCCGGCAGCCTGCGTGCTGCGGCCATCAGTAAAGCAAAGGTTAAATCCGCTGTCGTTTCTGTCAGCACGCCGGGAGTATGGCCCACTTTAATTTTATTCTCTCTTGCAGCCTCAAGATCAATGTTATTATATCCCACTGCCATCGTTGCTATTACTTTTAACCGCGGCGCCTGTTCAATTACATTTCTCGTAACTGCTTCCGAGACGGTACAAAACAACCCGTCTGCTTCTTCTGTCCTCCGGATTAATTCTTCTTCTGGCACTGCTTCGTTTTTATTCCATACATCTACCGTGGCTTCCTGTTCCAGCTTTTCAATTAGCCAGTGCGGCATCGGTCTTGCAATAAAGATATGTGGTTTGTCCACTGTTATCCTCTCCTTTGAAACATTATAGTATGCCACTCATTTGTCTGCTTACGCCATTCAATTTCATAATTTTTATTCTGGAAGGCTTTTTCGACCCGTTCAACGGACCAGTCAACCAATCCTGATACGACAATCGTTAAAGGAAGGTCTTGTATAGATTCAGCTCGTTCGAGCCAGTGTACTGTAGTGTCAGCCCCGATATTAATGACGGCTAAGTCATACGCCTCGTACGGAAAGACTGTGCCAACTACATCCTGTTCA
Source organism: Marinococcus halophilus (assembly GCF_900166605.1). Taxonomy (NCBI): domain Bacteria; kingdom Bacillati; phylum Bacillota; class Bacilli; order Caryophanales; family Bacillaceae; genus Marinococcus; species Marinococcus halophilus. The sequence continues at coordinate 927,144 of NZ_FVZD01000006.1, read as the reverse complement.
TACACTGCAATTCGGTTTTCTACATCGTTTAATGCTGCCTGCTGTTCAATCTCCCGCGTTACCGGTTCCGTGTCATAAGCTGCTACCTGCACCCCTTTTTTTGCCAGGGCAACTGACAATATTCCGCTTCCAGCACCGATATCTGCCGCTCTCCTTCCCTCTGCCTGAGTGACAATCCATTCGAGAGCATCTCTCGTGGTTTCGTGAATTCCTGTACCGAATGCTCCCTGGGGATCAAGCCGAAGCTCCTTTTTCAGCTGTGTTTCCTGGAACGGAGGGTACACAACCTCCCATCCTTCCGCGAGTGCAATGTTTTCATAGGAGGCCTCTTTCCATTCCGGCGGCTGCCACACATGTATATCACATGCGTTGACTCCAAGCATCCGGCCCAGCTCTTCTTTCGGGACATTTTCCGTGTAAACATACAACCTGCTTTTTTCCCCGCTGCTGAATTCGTATGTATACCCGTCTTCATCCTTCATTGTCTGTATTGCTTCATCAATATAAAATGTATAAATATCATACTCATAGAGCCGCAGGCTCCATGCTTCATTATCCCCAGCCGGGACTTTGATTGAGTACCACATGCCAGCTGCCTCCTTTTCGTAAAATTTATAGCAAAACGATCGTCCATGCAACATTCATTTTTTCGTGATCAGGTTCTCTTTGCCGGCATAGACGAGGAAATTAGTATTTCTCCTTTGAAAAGCCTTTCTTTTTTTAAAAATGTTCTTTAATCTAGAGGAAGAGTGCTTACTCTATTTACCTTATTGATACTAGTAGGAGGTCGACCTATCGATGGACTATCGCGTAGAAAAAGATACACTTGGAGACATGCATGTACCGAAGGACAAGCATTGGGGCGCCCAGACCCAGCGCAGCCTTGAAAACTTTAAAATCGGCCAGGAAACTATGCCGATCGATGTAGTATACGCATTCGCTATTTTAAAGCGCTCCGCGGCTCTCGCAAACAAACGCCTGGATAAGCTTGAAGCAGAAAAGGCCGACGCGATCGTTGAAGCCTGCGACGAAGTACTTTCCGGAAAACTCGACGACCACTTTCCACTCGTTGTCTGGCAAACCGGAAGTGGCACTCAATCTAATATGAATATGAACGAAGTGGTGGCCCGCCGCGCTTCCCAGCTGCTCGAAGAAAAAGGATCTTCTGAGAGCGTGCATCCAAACGACGATGTCAACCGTTCCCAGAGCTCAAATGACACTTTTCCAACAGCGATGCACGTAGCCGCTGTGCAAAAAGTGGAGGATCAGCTTCTTCCTGCCGTGGAAACGCTTCGTGCGACCCTTGAGAACAAAATGAACGCGTTTGAGGATGTCATTAAAATCGGCCGCACGCATCTCCAGGATGCCACTCCGCTTACTCTCGGCCAGGAGGTCAGTGGCTGGCACCGGATGCTTGAGCGTTCTGCTGAAATGATTACAGAAAGCATTGATCACGTAAAGGACCTGGCAATCGGCGGCACTGCTGTCGGTACAGGGATCAACGCCCATCCGAGATTCGGGGAATACGTAGCTGAAGAAATCAGTTCCTATACCGGGAAGGAGTTCCGTTCCGCCCCAAACAAATTTCACGCCCTCACCAGCCATGACGAAATTTCTTACGCACACGGGGCATTAAAAGCGCTGGCTGCTGATGCCATGAAGATTGCAAACGATGTGCGCTGGCTTGCAAGCGGCCCCCGCTGCGGAATCGGAGAAATTTCCATCCCCGCAAACGAGCCAGGAAGCTCTATCATGCCAGGGAAGGTAAATCCAACCCAGAGCGAAGCATTGACTATGGTTGCAGCACAGGTAATGGGCAACGATGCTACAATCGGCTTTGCAGCCAGTCAGGGCAATTTTGAACTAAACGTGTTTAAACCGGTTATTGTTTACAATTTCCTGCAGTCCAGCTACCTGCTCGCTGATGCGCTCGTTTCCTTTAACGACAAATGTGCGGTCGGCATTGAAGAAAACCAGGAACGTATCGATGCGCATCTGCGAAATTCCCTGATGCTTGTCACAGCGCTGAATCCGCACATCGGGTACGAAAACGCAGCTAAAATTGCTAAATCAGCCCACGCTAATGGGCAAACACTGAAGGAAGCCGTGCTTGAAAGCGGTATGCTAAATGAGGAAGAGTTTGAATTAATTGTAGATCCGGCCAAAATGGTTTCCCCGAGTGAATAAACAATGATAAAACAATAACCTCCCAGGCTTTGATTGGCCTGGGAGGTTATTCTTATTCATCCGTACGTTTTCCTTCTTCGTAATGATACAACGGCAGCCAGTGACTAAAATAATAGGCAGTGTAAACACCAAGCACGGCCATAACAAGCCATATCCACGCATGCAGACTGAACGAGGCAATACCGCTGAAATATGCCCCAATGTTGGCGCCAAATGAAATACTGGCGCCATATCCCATCAGTGCCCCGCCAACCAGAGCAATCAAAGCCACACGCGGAGCAATTCTGGAGAAACGAATCTGGCGGTTCATTGCCAGGGTTACTACGGTACCGAGGACCACACCAAAATTAATGATGCTCATGGAATCCATCATTACTGGCTGATGAAGAGCGACAAACTGATCCTGTTCAAACCAGTATTTCCAGTCGCTAACATCCATTCCAAGAACCGTCGCTATCTTTGAGCCCCATAGAGTAAAGGAGGCTGTCAGCTTCCACGGTTCCCCCTGAACGAGAAAGATGAGCGCGTTTAATACTGCCAGAATAACAGCACCCACCCACAGCGGCCAGGATCCAAAGATTATCCGGCTCCAGCTTGCAGCTGAAGGAAGTGGTGGAAGAGCCGGGGGTCTCGTTCGTTTTTTATGCACATATGAGCCAAAAGCAATTAAGCTGAGAAAAACAATCTGAATCACCCAGGCCCAAATGTAACCAATTCCCGTATCCACTGCCAGAGAGACTGGTTCAAATGAAGGTAGTGACGTGTTCCAAAAGCCAAAATGGGAGGCCCCTGCCACTGTCCCCACTGTAAAACCGGCCAATGTGCAAATTAAGGCGGTTCTGCCGCCCTCTGCTTCGTAAAATGAGGAGGGGGCAAGACCACTGCCTATTTCCATACCAAAACCGAAAATGAAAGCTCCAACTACCAACCCCACGCTCACAGCGGAAAGAGCCGGTATTGGCACGGTGCCGAAGAAAGCCGGGCTGAGAATAAAAATGGCAGCTGAAAAACTGGAAACCAGGATAAGCATCAGCATATGGGCCCGGAGCATCTCCGTATTGCCTTTTTCAATAATCTGCCGGTAAACGGCCGAAAAGCCGAAGCGGGCGTGGAAAAGGGAAAATCCGAGAAAAAAACCAATCCAGAGCAGCATTACATACGACCAGCCTGATATGTGATAAGACACGAATGAAAGCGCAAGGATGACTAATAAGCATACTAGCGAAACAATATTTTGTGGATTGTTTAAAACAGATATTTCTAGCTCGGAACTTGCTTTTTTCATTTATTAATTCTCCTGACTGTAGCTGTTCTAGAGCTTTGTTCTTCTTTTCCCTCCCAGATATCATTCACACATTGACTATTAAAATAACTCCCCAGCACCAGCCGGAGAGTTATTCATTTACGTTCTATGGCATTTAATACAACTCACTTAATGCATCTTTAGTAAAAGGCACGAGGTCTTCCGTTCTGCCTTCCTGCATCTTTTTCGCCCACGCCGGATCCGTTAACAGCGGACGGCCGACAGCGACCAGGTCAAATTCACCGTTTTCCAGCCGCTCGACTAATTGTTGGATGTCGTCGTTTTCTGCTTTTTCAAAGCTTGTAAAAACGCCGTTCAGCCCTACAGAGCCTACTGTCACGGACGGCTTGCCGGTTAAGTACTTTGTCCAGCCGGCAAGGTTAAGGGAAGAACCATCAAATTCCGGTTCCCAGAAGCGTCGGGTAGAGCAGTGAAAGACATCCACGCCTGCTTCAGACAACGGCTGCAGGAATTGGGAAAGTTCATCAGCCGTAGCAGCAAGCTTGGCTTCAAAATCAGACATCTTCCATTGCGAAAACCGGAAGAAAATAGGGAAATCCTCTCCTACCGCACGGCGGCACGCTTCGATTACCTCCACGGCAAACCGGGTCCGTTCCACGAAATCGCCTCCGTATTGATCCGTGCGTTTATTAGTTTTTTCCCAGAAAAACTGATCAATTAAATAACCATGAGCCCCGTGGATTTCAATGCCGTCAAAGCCAATACGCTTCGCTGCTGCTGCCGCATCCGCATAGGCCTGTATTAGCTCTTGAATTTCTGTTTCCGTTAATGGCTTTGACACTGCTTCCCCGCTTAACGCTAAACCGGAAGGCCCAATAGGCATCGCCTCAGGGTTCGGTTCTGCTCCGACCGGCCGGGTCATACCTACATGCCAGAGCTGGGGGATGATTTTGCCCCCCGCTTCATGCACTGCGTCTACAACCTTTTCCCATCCTGCCAATGCACTTTCTCCGTAAAAAGCCGGAACTCCAGGGTCTTCTACGCTCGCCGGGTGATTGATGCCGGTGCCCTCTGTTACGATCAGTCCCACGTTGTTTTCAGCACGCCGCCGATAATAGGCTATCACATCTTCATTTGGTACGCCCCCCGGAGAGAATCCTCTTGTCATCGGAGCCATTACCGTTCTGTTTTCAAGATGCAGATCTTTTATCTGAAAGGGTTCAAATAACGGAGCCGCTGCCTGCTGATTAGATGCTTCCTTTGTCATTATTACAACTTCCTTTCTGCTGTCACCATATATTAAGTAGTATGCAAAAATCAGTATGCACGCATCGTTTTTCCAAATGCAACTTATCCGCTCAACCTCTGTATTTTTTTGATGCTAATTTACCGGAACTCGTTTGCATTCTACTGAAAAGTGGTATTACTTACTAGACTACTTACATAGGTACAAATACCTTAAGGAGGACATAATATGTCAGATAAAGCGACAAAAATCATTCAGGAATCGCTCGATGCCCTGATGCAGGATGATACTTTTCTTCCCGACTATGAGGGTCAGGAGCGTGAAACGGCTTTTTCCTCTCTCATCTCCATCCTTTCCACTCCCAACCACGTACACAAATCATTTCTCCGTGTGCCCCTTCAAAACGGTGAAGTAGTACGGGTTCCTGCCTACCGGGTGCAGCATAACGACACGATGGGGCCTTATAAAGGCGGTGTGCGTTTCCATGAAAGCGTGAATGAAGATGAGGTCTCCTCTCTTGCTTCTCTGATGACCATTAAAAACGCCCTGCACGACGTGCCGTTCGGCGGCGGTAAAGGCGGTATCAGCATCAATCCGAAGGATTTTTCTAAAAAAGAATTAAACCTTATATGTAAAAAGTACGTACAGTACTTTAACGACGTGATCGGGCCGGATAAGGACATTCCCGCTCCGGACGCCGGCACAAGCGCCAGGGAAATGGACTGGATGATGGCAGAATATAAAAACATTAATCCCGGAATTCCGTACCGGGGCAGCTTCACCGGTAAAAGCGTAAAAAACAGCGGCTCCCTCGGTAGAAGAGAAGCCACAGGCAAAGGTGTTTATTTCAGTCTTCGCTACCTGCTGCATGATTTTTTAAAGAATCGGCGCGATGAATTTCAAACATCGGAAAACAAGTTTTTTAAAACAGCTCTTGAATTTTACGACCGTCCATTATCTATAGCCGTCCAAGGGTTTGGCAATGTTGGCTCAGTAACCGCGATGCAGGCATACAATTGCGATTACCTCGACACGAAGGTCATTTCCGTCAGCGACCACAATGTGACTCTTTATAATGAAGACGGACTCGACATCCCGGCTCTTCTCGACTTTGCCAATGACCATCATGGAGACCTTCCTACTACGGAGGAAGAAATTCATGACCTTGGCATTAGTGCAGAGCTCCGTGACCGTGACGATATTCTTTCTCTTGAAGTAGATGCTCTGTTTTTCGCCGCTCTTGGCGGAGTTATTAATAAAGATAATGTTCAGGACGTTAGAGCTTCCATTCTTATTGAGGGCGCCAACTCCCCTATCACTACTGAAGCAGACGCTATTTTAGCCGAACAGGGGGTTGTAATTATTCCTGATATCCTCGCCAACGCCGGCGGTGTGATCGTCTCTTACTCCGAATGGCTGCAGGGCCGGGAAACGTTGTATTATTCCGAGGAGCAGGTGACGAAAATTTTGTTTGATAAAATGAAAGAAACGATGGACCGCGTGCTCCCTGAATTTTTTGGAGACCCTTATGCCCTCCGTCAAAACTGTTACATTCATTCCATTATGTCGCTTTGTACAATGCTCCATATTCGCGGAAAATTATATTAATTTAACAAATGAAGACCGTGCAGATGCGCACGGTCTTTTCTGTAAAAAATGCCCCAGACTTTCCAAGCTGGTTGGAAAGTCCGGGGCTCACTGTTTTAGGACAGCTTTAGCTGCCCAGTTTTTGAACAAACTCTTTTGCCACTGCTTCTGTCGACTGCGGGTTTTGTCCAGTGATCAAAAAGCCGTCGGATTCCACGTGCTCAGTCCAATTCGGTGCTGTGACGAATTCAGCTCCAAGCTCACGAAGACGACTCTCAAGTAGAAAAGGCATGTGTGCCGTAAGTCCGGTATCTTCTTCCTCGGCATCTGTAAAGGCGTTCACCCGTTTACCCGAAACAAGTGGTTCCCCGTTAGAGAGTGTAACGTTAACCAATGCTGCCGGGCCGTGGCATACGGAAGCCACATATTTATCCGCTTCATAAAAATCCCGGACAAGTTCCTGGACTTTTTGGCTTTCCGGCAGGTCAAACATCGCTCCGTGGCCTCCAGGAATAAAGATGGCATCAAAATCCGAAGCAGAGACGGTATCCACCTTCACGGTCTCTTCGAGATATTTTTCTGCATCCAGAATTTCCTGGCGCGTTTCCTGCTGCACACTGCCTTCATCGATAGGCGGCTTCCCGCCGTCTACGCTTGCGATCGTTACATTATAACCTTTATTTTGAAATTCAATATATGCTTCCGCAAATTCAGAAAGCCAAATACCGGTTTTTGCTTCATTGTTCACTTTGGAATGGCTTGTTACAACCATTAATACATTTTTTGCCATGACGTTTGTCACCCTTTCCAAAATTATCTTCTGAGTAAGCCCGAAAGAATGTCTGAGGCTTTTTCTTTCCTTGCACCTTTTTAAACATTCTTTTCGCTAATGCAGATCCCATTGTAATCGTATCTGGGATCCATGCAAAGCAATCTGCTCACATTCAGCCGTTCCACTGCAGCAGCTGGGCGCCTGTTAAAAAGATAATTGCGATACCCATCCAAATGAGAAGCAGGGGGAAATAAAATTTTACCCATTTGTGCCAGGGGACGCCCGCAAGCGCAAGAGTGGCCATGAAATAACCGGATGTAGGAAAAATAATATTCCCTAAACCGTCTCCCAGCTGGTAAGCGAGCACTGAGGTCTGCCGGGTTACTCCGAGAAGATCCGAAAGCGGAGCCATAATTGGCATCGTTACGAGCGCCTGGCCGCTTCCTGATGGCACTAGGAAATTGAACAGAAACTGAATGACAAACATTCCCCCAGCGCTCAGTACAACCGGCATGCCGCTTACCGCTGTCCCCAGTCCGTGAACAATGGTATCCATGATTTGCCCTTCCTCCATGACTACGGCTACCGCTCTTGCCACACCTACAATCATCGCCCCGGCCAGTACGTCCCGAAAGCCTTCGTTGAAACCATCACATACCTGAGACGGTGTCAATCCTGCAATCATACCCACTACAATACCCATGATGATGAACAATCCAGCCATTTCAAGCATAAACCATCCCTGGGCAAGCACACCATAAATAAGTATTCCAAAAAATATGAAAATAAACATGGAAGCAACTTTCTGACGCTTATGAAAAATATAAGCCTTTGTGTCATCCGTATGCAGATACAGTGATCGTTTTTCTTCGTCTTCCTTATAGGTCAGACTCAATTCCGGCCGCTGTTTCACTTTTTTCGCATACTTAAGCACCCACAGGATTCCAATAACAGCCAGTGTAAGAAACAAAGCAATACGAACCCCAAGCCCTGAATACAGCGGAACGTCAGCTACCTGCTGCCCAAGCCCCGTATTAATGGGATTTAAAAAACCAGCTGTAAAACCTGCAGTGGTCGCTATTAACGCAATAGCCGCGGCAGTTACCGAATCGTACTTTAAGGCAACCATTAGAGGCAAAATAACAGGTACGTACACTAGACTAAGCTCCTGCGTACCTATCAGACTGCATATAAAAGCAAATACAAACATTAGTACCGGCACTATCGCAAGACTCTTGTTTGAAAATTTCCGCGTTAGCCGGTCCACGGCAATTTCAATTATACCGGTGCGGCGCAGCACCATAAACATACCGCCAATCACAAAAGTAAAGAATACCACTTCTGCTGCTGCAACCAGTCCATTTGGCACTGCAAGCATAAAATCAACAATACCTATTGGATCCGAAGCAATCTGTTGGTATGATTCCGGATCTATTGTCGTTCTCCCTTCGGGTCCTGGGATCTCTTCAAATGTACCGGCAGGGATTATGTAAGTAGCGACTGCTGCCAAAGCAGTAAACATAAATAAAATCACATAGACATGAGGCATATGAAACCTGCTGCTTTTTTCAGGGTGGGGCTGCGGCTTCTCCGTCTCTTCTGCGTGTTCTTTCATTTTTTCACCTTCTTTGAATTTCTTACGTTTTATACTAGAGAATTCAAAGACAAAGTTCATTGGTCATTCTGATACAAATCCGAAACTTTTTTCAGGCATTTTCACTAATTTTTATCGCTCTGCTATTGTTCTTTCGCAGATAATATAACAACCACTGTAGATGTTTCAAAAAACTCCCATAAATAAAAAAAGCATGCCGCCAAAGCAGCATACTTTTCGTTTATTTCGAAGGACGTTCCCGAAGTTCTTCCCCGTTCTTTCCTTCATAACGACGTCCCCACCCGGTAATCGCTGCAAACAGCATGATTAAAACGAGAAACCAGCCCTGAAAGACGAAGGGAAATACTGCGGTCGGCTCTACTACCGGCAGCCAGCTGTACTGCTCCTGCATGGTCTGAATTGTCGACCAGCCTAGCAGCACCGGCGCTCCCCATGGAAAAATATAACCAAGTGCCGACGTTACTGCGTCCAGCAGATTGGCCCGGCGATAACGGTGGATACCATATTTTTCGCCTATGTCCCGCACGAACGGGGCTGCTGCAATTTCTGCAGCTGTGTTAATGGTAATAGAACTGTTCAACAGAGCCACAATCCCCCACATTGACAGCTCTGCCCGGCGCACCGAATGTTTGATCCAGCGCACCAGTCCGTTCGTAATAGCCTGCATCGTGCCGCCAAGTCTCATCAAATAGGCTGCTGCTACAATTAATAAAATCAGGATAGCCATATTTACATAGCCGGTAATTCCATCGACCAACGCTCCTTCGACCACAGCATCTGCTTCAGGATTAAAGCGAATAATATCTGAAAATGAGCCAAGGCCGGAAATAACCACTAATGGAATGGCTGATACAATTCCCCACGTTAACGAGGTGATTAAATGCTGGCCGGATAAAGCCAGTAAAAGAACGAGCAGAAACGGCAAAAGCATAATCAACCCGCCCGGCGAAACGTCTTCCACTGCATTTGCCGTTGAAACGCCAGGAACAGCACTGCCGCCCCCACCGCCAAAAACTGCAAATAACACTGCACTTGGGATAGCTGCTGCAATGGCGTATTTGAACCTGCTGCGCACTACCCCCGGCACATCCGCATTCTGCGTCGTCGCTGAAACGATCGTAGTATCTGAAACAGGGGCAAGATTGTCACCAAAAACTGCTCCAGCAAGTATCGCAGCAAACAGCAGTACCGGATCTGCTCCGGTAGCAACACCAGCAGGGAACATCAACGTACAAAACGCCACAGTCGTACCGTAGCCGGTGCCTACTGCTGTAGAAAAGACTGCAGCAAGCAGAAAGGTCACGGCGGTGAACAGGCCGCCGGTTACTCCAGTGGCTATCCCTGTCCAGACAAGCCCTTCCACTAAACCTCCCACCTGCAGCACCTGGGCGAACATACCTGCATAAAACCAGGCAACCATAGCGATTACGCCAATAGGCTGAGCCAGTCCGTCAAACAGGCCCTGGGCATAGTCTGCCCACCGGCTTTTACAAAACAGCATTCCCAGGGTCAAACCAATGACCGCTCCAAGGACCAGTCCAATTTCAGAGGACAACTGAAGGACGCTGGTAGTGATTGCCCAGACAACAAAAAACAATAACGGCACTGCAGCACCGAAAGCCCCGATCCTGAAGTCCAACGTTTCGATAGATTTGGCCCCTACGGCTCTTTCTAACTTTTCTTCTTGTTCTGCCATGTATAAAACTCCTATGTAAAAAATTATTCAGCACGGAAACCATTTTACCACTCCAGTGCCTGTTTGTAATGGACAAACGTACACCTTGAAAAGAATTTTCCCTATCCAAAAATAGCTGCTGATTTCAATAGCAGCTATCGAGTCCTGCACCTGCGGATTTTTCGCAAGCAGTGCAGCATATTATTCATATTGTTTAAGGCATAAGTACCTTTAAGAACAATGAAGCATAACCTTGCAAACAATCAAGACCCGCATTAAATGCTTGTAGCTTTATGCAGAAGTCACCTTACATCTAATATTTCGCCATTATTTTACAACAAGCACTGGGTGTCGTATTTGTTCCACGATTTTTCTGCTGACGCTGCCTATTACCATTTTTTGCAGCGGATTTAGTCCCCTGCTTCCAACAACAACACAATCAAATTCATATTCATTGGCATATTCACTGATGGCTGCCGCCGGCTCCCCGTGCAGCACTATTTTTTCTGTTCTTATTCCTTCTGCATTCAGCCGTTCGACCGCAGGCTGCAGGATTTCCTCTTCATTCTGCTGATGAATATATAATTCATGCTCACTCAGCTTGCCTGGTTTTGGCTGCGCGGAGCTGGTGGCATATACCACCTCTACATAAACTTCTGCGAGCTCCGGCGCGATGCTCTCAATTGCTTTTTCCACCGCGCGGGCGGAATGATCAGAACCATCTACTGCAATTAATAATCGTTTAAACATAGAAACGCCCCCTCTGTTACTTCACTTTCGTTTTTTCTGTTCTAACATATTGTTCCCGGTTTTCTGCCAGTTTATACAGCTTTTGTTTTGCTTTGACGGCAGAAGTCGGACACAGCATAAATACTATTGATTGTTTTACTTTAACATACCATATTTTTACGTATTAATATTCAGGTCGCTTTTCTCCTGCGCTTGCTTTCATGATATGGTAGAGAAAATATTACAGAGAGGGAGTTTCACGTGGGATATGTAGAAAACTTAAGGCACCTCGTCGGCAAAGAAACAGTTATTCTTGTAGGTGCTCTCATCATTGCAGAAGACGACGATGGACGTATTCTATTACAGGAAAGAACCAGTCCCCCGGGAAGTTGGAGCTTTCCTGGAGGCTTAATGGAGCTTGGGGAAACAGCCGAAGAAACAGCAGTACGGGAAACCTTGGAAGAAACCGGGCTCCGCGCCCAGGGCCTCCGTCTCTTTAACGTGTATTCCGGGGAGGATACATTCGTGGTGGCACCAAACGGTGATCCTTTTTACTGTGTTATTATCGTCTACACTGTGGAAGAGTTGGAAGGGGCTATCCAGCCTGACCCTGAGGAATCAGCCTCGGTCGCTTTTTTGAATCCTTCGGATCTTCCCGAAACAATTGTTAGCGGCCAGCAGACGGTGATGGAGGATTACCTGCGCACCAGGTATCCGGGCGATACATAATATAAAAAAGCAAGCCTTCTCCCACTGGAAAAGGCTTACTCTTAAATATTATTATAGAGGGTTTCTGCGGTGTTTATTCCGTTTTGAATACAGGCACCAATGCCTACCCCGTAATACGAAGCTCCAGCCAAGTAAACCCCAGGATATTTTTCTTCCAGCATCCTTTCGAGCTGGTCGACCGCTGATTTATGCCCGATATGATAATTTGGCATCAACTGTTCCCAATTTGTTACTTCAAGGCTTGTTGGCTGCTGGTCAATGTGAAGGCTTTTCTTTAGATCCTTCAACGCTGTCTGTTTGATCTGCTCTTCTCCTCCTGTCTGCATTCGTTCATAGGCAGGCTTCGAGCTTTTGTAGAATAATCGTACAAGCACATTTTCCCCTTTCGAAGTATGGGCCCATTTCCGGTTGCTCCATGTGCACGCATTGCATTCAAGATCACTGTCTTCAGAAACGATAAACCCTGTCCCGTCTTTTGGCAGACTGTCCGGAGGCAGGGAAAAACCAGCGTACACGCTTAAAAGAGAAGAGCTTTGGAACTGATTAAACATTTCCGTCAGTTCTTCGTCCTGCAGTATACGCGAGGCAGTCTGATGAGGAGCCGCTATGACTACGGCATCTGCCTGCAGACGTTCTCCGTTATCTAGCTGCAGCTGGTACGCTTCCTCTTCCTGCTTAATATAATTTACACATCGCCCCAGCAGCACCTCTGTTCCGGTTAATTTTGAAAGAAGCGCTTCTGGAAGTGAAGACAAACCATTTCGAAATGAAATAAATTTTTTGCTGCCTCCCGAACCAAACGTTTCTTTATTCTTGGCGATCCCCCGCATAATACTTCCAAATTCATTTTTATAGTCCACCAGGTATGGCAGCGTCGATGCCATGGTAAGCGAATAAATATCTCCGGAATACACCCCGGATAATACTGGCGCGATTTGGTTTTTTACTAGTTCACGACCGAGAAAGGCTTCAAGAAACTCTCCTACCGAACTTTCTTTCGTGAATTCTTTATTCTTTTTCACATAGTCTCCAAGCGCCTGCCATTTTCCTCTCCAGGAAAGAAGCGGACTTTTCAGGAGTGATTTCGGGCCCGGCGGGATACCGAAAACCGCATCCCTTGGCAGCGGATAAAGCTGGTCTTTTACATACAGGTACGACACTCCGGTACTGTTATAAACCATTTCTTCTTCGAGACCTGCTTCTTCAATCAACGGAAGCACCGCCCCGTGCCTGGCTACGACAGAGTCAGCCCCTGTCTCCATAATGAAGTCTTCATGATGCACAGTTCGTATTTTTCCGCCTGCTTTATTTTCTTTTTCTACAAGGGTCAATTCAATATTGCTGCTGCTTGCCAGTTTCCATTTCTGCAGGTAATACAGAATAGTAAGCCCTGTAATCCCCCCGCCAACTACGGTAATACGTTTCATCAGTCTTCCTCTTTTCTGCTTTCTAACGATTTTATATTCTTCCTAAAATTATGCCGCCGTTCTTCATTTGATGCAAATATATAAAATATTTGCATGCATACGTTTACAAATGTTTACAAAGAGATAGGAACAGGTATTGGTATCAGGCTGACATCTGCTATGGTTGAAAGGAGAAATAACTATGGGAAAACTAAACGGAAAAACAGCTATTATAACTGGTGCTGCGAACGGAATTGGAAAGGCTACAGCTGCGGTGTTTGCCGAAGAAGGAGCAGAAGTTGTTTGCGCTGATGTGAATGAAAACGATTTGCTTGATACTGTCTCCTCCATCAATAATAATAATGGCCAAGCTGCTTCTGTTAAGCTTGACGTTTCAAGCGAGTCAAGTGTGCAAGAGTTTGCAGAGCACATGAAAAGCAATTACGGCACTATCGATATTTTATTTAACAACGCTGGTGTTGATCAGGAGGGCGGCAAGCTTCATGAATACCCGGTTGAATTATTCGACCAGATTATGAGTGTCGATTTGCGGGGAACCTTTTTAGTGAGCAAATATATAATACCGTTAATGCTTGAAGAGGGCGGTGCTATTATCAACGTCTCTTCTATGTCCGGTCTCGCTGCTGACCTGGACCGTTCAGGCTATAACGCGGCTAAAGGCGGTATCACAAATATGACAAAGGCGATGGCAATTGATTACGGCCGGAATAAAATCAGGGCGAACGCCCTCGCCCCAGGGACTATTGAAACTCCGTTGATTGATGATCTTGCCGGGAGCCAGGAGCAAGAAAGCGGCCGGCAGTTCCGCGAGGCACAAAAATGGGTGACACCGATGGGGCGGCTTGGAGATCCCCGGGAAATGGCTACAGTAGCCCTTTTTCTTGCCTCGGATGACAGCTCTTTTGTTACCGGTGAAACTATTTTAGCTGATGGCGGCTTGATGGCCTACACCTGGCCGGGAAAAATGCTGTTTGAACAAGGATGGAAAGAGAGTACCGAATAGCTCATCATAACTAAGAGCCGCTGTATGCCTATGGACATAGAACGGCTCTTACATTTTTCTATTCAATTTGTTTGTTACAAAGCTGTATGTGTAAATGTCAAGCTTCATCGTACGTATATCGCACTACATATTTATTGGAGCGCAGCTTTCTTATTTCGACGAGCGGACCCAGTTCATATCCATTGTGCCAGTTTTCTTCCAGCTTTGCTTTGAGACAGCCGGCCTGAAACTTTGAGTGAAACGTTTTTTTCCAGTATATCCAACGTGGTTTGGTTTCCTGCACTAGAATTTCTACTCCTTTATCATATATTTAAATTTGTTTTTTCTCTACATATTGTACTCTCAATTGCTTTATTTGTTAAGTATAACAATCATTCGCACAAAAACCCCACAGCCAAATAACTGCGGGGTTAATCATTTTATTTTCAGCCGATCAGTTCTTCATCTTCCCGGTGCTTGATCTGCCTGCTTGTTCGTTCTTCTTCCTTATCACGCATCCGGTGGGCAAGACGCGCAGAAGCACTCGAAGCAATGCTTGCCACCAGATCATCCAAAAAGGTATGCACTTTGTCTTCGCTTGTGTCCAGTTCGTTAATAATACCGTCTTTTGCTTTGTCCAAATATCCAAATGTGGTGACGGCTATACTGCCAAAGCCAAATACTGAACCAAGTGCTACTGTTTCATCAATGCCAAAAAGTCCTTCGTCCGTATCAACCAGGGATTGCAATGGCTCAGACAGCTGATTATTTTCAGCCAGTTTATCGATTTCTACGCCCACTAATATAGCATGCTGAATTTCCCTTTTATACAATACAGCATCCACGCTTTCCAAACAGTCATCCATCGTCAGGTTGGGCGCATATTTTGCTTGCATATTATATACGATGTCGGCAATGTCTTGCAGGGTGACGCCGCGCTCCTCGAGCATGTCTCTTGCTGCTTTTTCTACTTTTTCGCTTGATACTCTTTCTTTAGTCATATTGCTGCCTCCTTTATCGAGTGCAATCCGGAATACATAAAAAGCCCTTAAAATTATGTTACAATAGCTATTGCAACAATAAGAAACTCCACTAATATTATTTCCCTATGAAAGGATTGTGAAACGTCATGGACAGTACCCAGCAGGATATCACATTTCACAGCGAAATATTGGATCACTCATTTGATTTACGCATATACACCCCGGATGGATTCACTCCTATGTCTACATATCATTTAATCATCGCCCAGGACGGCAAGGATTACTTCCGGCTTGGCCATCTAGTACGCTACGCCGAACGGGCTATGGAGGAAGGAGCTCCCGACATAGTAATCGCAGGTGTCCCCTATCCCTCTGTACGCCAGCGCAGAAACTGGTACCACCCTGATGAAGACGGCCATAATAATTATCTTCAATTTATGGCATCAGAACTCCTTCCATTTATGGAAAAAGAATATCACACAGAGCCTTCGCCCGAAGCACGGACGCTGCTTGGTGATTCCCTCGGAGGGACGGTATCCTTAATGGCTGCTTTGCGTTATCCTAACATTTTTCAGCGGATTGTAATGCATTCCCCGCTTGTAAACGAAACGGTGTTCAGCGCCCTGAAAAATTCAGAAAAGTGGCCTACGTTTACAATGTACCATACTATTGGCACTGAGGAGCAGGAAGTAGACACGACTGCCGGTACGGTCGAAGATTTTCTGAAGCCAAATCGGGAGTTGTATGATTATCTTTCCTCCAAAGCCTCCAACTATTATTATAAAGAGCTCGAGGGCGGCCATTTGTGGAAAGTATGGGAACAGGACGTACTTCATTCGCTTGCTTACATGTTTGACATCGAATTAGATTGAGAAAGGACTGCTTTGAATGATTGAAGTTTATGAAGTCAGTAACAGACAGCAGCTTGAGGACGCATTCCGGGTACGTTTTGACGTTTTCGTCGAGGAACAGAATGTGCCCGAGGAAGAAGAAATTGATGAATTTGAAGAAGAAGCCGTCCACTTTGTTGTATATGACGGCGAGAAAGCAATCGGAGCATCGCGGCTTCGGTTTGAAGAGGACTACGCTAAAGCGGAACGTGTATGTATTTATTCCTCCTTCCGTGGGACCGGAAGCGGCCGTCTCCTTATGCAGGCCATGGAATATAAAGCAATGGAAATGGAAAAGCCCGTTATGAAGCTCAACGCACAAAAATATGCTTCCGGTTTTTATCAATCCCTCGGATACGAAGTGACGTCCGGAGAATTTATGGATGCCGGCATCCCCCATGTCGAAATGAAAAAGTCAATTAGCTGGTGAGCAGAGATGCTCACCTTTTTTTCGTCTTCGACCTTCGTACCTTTACCCTTTTTTCTCCCCGCTGCTTTCGTATCCACTTAATAAAACGCCAAATCTTTTCATCCCCCCTCAGCTGTTCGATCGTGTTCAGTCTTACGGCCAGCTCTTTATTACTATATAAAGCATGTACCTGGCGGTGACAGGCTTTGCACAGCCAGGCAGTTGTACCATGCGTTCCTCCTTCGTCTTTTGGGACCAGATGGTGCACTGTGCGTTCGACATCTTCTCTTCCGCACAGCTCGCACGTGCCCACTGATTTCGCCTGTTTCAATTACTTTCCCTCCTTTTTCGTAATAAAAAGAGAACTGCCGGACGGCAGCTCTCTCAGGCAAGCGTATGAATGCGCCGCCCTTTTTTATTTTCTTCTTTTAAAATACGCTCATGCCTTTTTTCAAGCGAACGATACGCTTCCTGCTGCTCACTCGAATACCGTTTCGGTTCTACCGGCTGTACCCGCTGAACGCGGTGCATTCCCGGTTTTGCCGGCGGTTGCTGACGGTTGGCATAATGAACGGCTGAGGCATTAATATATGGGACTACAAGTGTCATGTTCAGAGCCTCCTCCACTGTTTATAAGCATGGATTGCTGAAAAAATGATCACTAGTATTCTTTACCCTATTTTCCATATATTAAGCATTTCAGGCCATTATTTAATCGTAATAATACCGTCTTCCTCCGCCCGGACCGTTTTTCCGCTTTCTACGCTGACAGTATATTCTTTATCCAGATTGGTGAACACTACCGGTGTCGTTATAGAAGCTGCTTCCTGGCGGATTTTCTCAAGGTCAGCTTTCACAAGTATATCTCCCTGCTTTACTTTATCATTTTCTGCGACATAGACCTCGAAGCCTTCCCCTTTCATATTAACTGTGTCCAGACCGATATGAATGAGAATCTCTGTGCCTTCATCCGTCTGCATGCCTACAGCGTGTTTTGTGGGGAATACAGTAGTAATAGTGCCGTTGGCAGGAGCATGGAAGGTACCTTCTTCCGGCACAATGGCAAATCCATCCCCCATCATTTTTCCGGAAAACACTTCATCCTCCACTTCATCGATACGGATCAGCTGTCCGGCGGCTGGGCTTGCAATGGACATGGTCTGGATATCTTCAGCAGAAGCAGTAGCCATTGCTGTAGCCGCTGTTTCTTTTTCTGCTATCGGTTCAGGCGTTTTCCCTGCAATAACGTCCTGCATCTGGGACTTAATTGCATCTGATGTTGGACCAAAAATGGCCTGGATGTTGTTGCCGACTTCCATCACGCCGGAAGCGCCGAGGGCTTTGAGCTGGTCTTTATTCACTTTATCTTTTTCATTGACGGTAATCCGGAGCCTTGTGATGCAGGCATCCAAATGTTTTAAGTTCTCCTGGCCCCCAAATGCGGCGATGATTTCTCTTGGCAGTTCATCGTCAGAAGCTGAACCAGACATTCCAGCGGCACCTTCTGTGGCAGCTTCGCGTCCTGGAGTCATCAGGTTGAATTTTAGAATCGCAAATCGGAAGCCGAAGTAATAAATTAATGCAAAGCATAGTCCAACCGGAATAACGAGCCACCATTCTGTGCGGTTTGGTACAATCCCAAAGAGCAGAAAGTCAATAACCCCTCCGGAGAAGGTCATCCCAATCTTGACATCAAGCAGCTGCATGATCATAAAGGAAAATCCGGCAAAAATCGCGTGAATCGCAAACAAAAGTGGCGCTACAAACAAGAAGCTGAATTCAAGCGGCTCAGTAATACCTGTCAGAAATGACGTTAATGCCGCTGAACCCATAATACCTGCAACCATCTTTTTATTTTCCGGACGGGCACAGTGGTAAATTGCAAGCGCCGCAGCTGGAAGACCAAACATCATGAACGGGAATTTCCCAGTCATGAAAGTTCCGGCAGTAAACGGCACCCCGTCTTTCATTTGTTCAAAGAAAATCCGCTGGTCGCCTTGGACCGTTTCTCCCGCATCGTTCACATAGCTCCCAAATTCGAACCAGAACGGTGAATAGAAAATGTGGTGCAGGCCAAATGGTACGAGAGAACGCTCCAGCACACCGAAAATAAATGCGGAAAGTGTTTGATTTGATTCTGTCACATATAGAGACAGGGAATTCAATCCGCTTTGGATCGGCGGCCAGACGAGTGTCAAAGCAGCACCGATAACCAGACCGCCGACAGCCGTAGCAATAGGCACAAACCTTTTTCCTGCGAAAAATCCTAAGTAGGTTGGCAGATTAATATTATAAAAGCGCTGGTACATCATTGCTCCTAATATACCGGCGATAATCCCTCCAAACACCCCTGTCTGAAGTGTAGGGATACCTAATACTGACGCGTAACCCGGCTCTTCGAGCATATCTGTATTTACACTTAATAATACGCTCATCGTAACGTTTATAATCATAAAGCCGATCAGAGCAGCAAGAGCTGCAACTCCGTCTCCTGCCAGGCCGAGTGCTACACCGACCGCAAATAACACCGCTAAATTATCAAATACTACCCCGCCGGCTTCCGACATCAGCTCGGCGATTAATTCTGCCGGTGCAGAAGTCAGAAATGGCAGCAGTTCGATCATCTGATCTTCCTGCATGGCAGTACCGATAGCAAGAAGCAGGCCGGCTGCTGGAAGAAGGGCCACCGGAAGCATCAGGGCGCGCCCGATACGTTGAAGTACACCAAATGATTGTTTCCACATATGTATCTCTCCTAACTGTTTTTTTGGAAGGCTCGTAATTGACCCCAGACCCCAGCGCATAAAAAAAGGCATGAGAGATACACTAATCGCGCGGTCCCAAAGAGACAAGAAGCTGCTTCTCCCTTTGGTTTAAACGCGATCAGCATTCTCTCATGCCTGCTTTACCAGTAACACGGAACACTAGATCAATATTTTCGTTTCGATGAAAGCCTTTGCAGATGAATGGTTAAATAAACGGCTTCGCCTTCTGGTATCGTCGTCTGCAAAGCACGCTGCATCGTTCGTATGAGCTTCCAGGACAAATTATAGCAGAAGGGGTACTCGGCCTGCAACATTTTTTTTAATGGTTCAGACACCTCTTCAAACTCACCATTCCTTACCCTTGCGACAGCCTGCTGCAGATGCCGGAAAAGCCGGCGGTGATCTAAATCCTCCGGAGACAGCTGAATGTCAAGAGCCCGCTCTACCATTACCGTCATATCCTTAACCAGGCGCGTATAAGCGCTCACCTGGTCAAGCGGTGTTCTCGTCACTGCCCCGTGCAGGTGCAGAGCAATAAACCCTTTTTCTTCTTCCGGAAGCCGCACTCCTGTCCACTGTTCAATTTCGTCAATGATCCATCCAGCCGCACGATATTCTTTTTCATAAGCAAGCTGCGTTTCTTTTAAAAATGGATTGCTGATTGTGAGACCTTTTCTTGTTCTCTCAAGTGCAAAGCTGAGATGGTCCGTTAACGCTACATGAATGTGTTCTTCGAACGTTTCCGCCCACTCGGCTTCAAGCACCTGCAGAATTTCTGTCATACATGCGATAAAGGTCTCGTCGACATGTTCGATTAACTGTCGGTACTGTGTCTGTTCGTTTTCATTTCTCAGTATGAAAAACTTTTCCGGCGCATTAGCATCAATGAGGTCCCCCGGGCGTTTAGAAAAACCGATCCCCCGCCCGGTTAGAATAACTTCTCCGTAGTCCTCATGTTCTGCAATAACAACGTTATTGTTTAACCCTTTGATTACTTTCATCTTTTACCACCATGTTCCTGCAGCTCTGATTTACATACCGTATGCGTGATAGCCCCCGTCAACGTGGATAACTTCACCTGTGATCCCACTCGACATTCCACTCATCAGAAAGGCCGTGGTGTCCCCGACTTCTTTTTGAGTAACCGTACGCCGCAGCGGAGCGTGCTCCTCCATAGCCTTGATAGTATCGTTAAAGCCAGAGACGCCTTTAGCTGCCAGCGTACGAATCGGACCGGCTGAGATGGCATTGACTCTAATGTCATCTGCGCCCAGATCATTTGCCAAATAACGGGTGCTCGCCTCCAAAGACGCCTTCGCTACGCCCATAACGTTATAATTTTTTACGATCCGCTCTGCCCCAAGGTAGCTCATCGTTACAAAAGAACCGCCCTCTGTCATCAAATCGAACTCCTTTACAGCCTTCGCTACAGCCGTAAAGGAGTACGCGCTGATTTCCTGGGCGAGCAGAAAACCTTCGCGTGTAGCATTTAAATATTCCCCTTCGAGCTCTTCTCTTTTCGCATAGGCAAGGGAATGAACGACACCATGAATGGTTCCCGCTTCTTCTTTAATTTTCGCAAAGCATTCCCGGATCTGCTCGTCATTGGTGACATCACACTGCACAACGAGCGGTTCTTTCTGTTCCAGCGAATCCGCCAATTTTCTGACGCTTTTTTCGGTACGCTGCTGCCCGTATGTAAATACTAAATCAGCCCCTGCTTCTGCCAAGCTTTCAGCTGCTCCCCACGCTATGCTTCTTTTATTGGCAACGCCCATTACGACAAACGTCTTTCCTTCAAGTGATAATTGCATCTTTGTCTCTCCTTTAGATATGATTATACCAGCATCAAATAATTTCTTTACCTTTATATCATTGAACAGCCGGGCTGTCCAACAGCCTTTATATTTCTTCGGGAAGGAGGGCTTTGACTGTATGTCCAGGCATCTTGACTTTATCAGCGACATCCATGGCTGTGCACAAGAGATGAAAGTGATGCTTTCTGCGCTCGGCTATGAGCATCGTCAAAATTATACGCATCCCAATGGACGCCAGCTCGTAATCGTTGGCGATATTACTGATCGCGGGCCGAATTCTATAGAGGTTATCCGCGTGACGGACCTCATGGTAAAAAACGGAAATGCCCTGTATCTGCCCGGAAACCACTGTGACAAACTGTACCGCTGGTTTTTAGGCCGCCCAGTTCAGGTTGGTCATGGCCTCGAGCAAACCATCCAGGAATGGAAAGCACTCCCCCCGGACGAGCAGCAAAAGGTTAAGCAGAAGTTTATGGACTTATTTGAACAAGCACCGCTGTATCAGCTGTTCGACGATAGAAACGTTCTTGCTTCCCATGGAGGCATGCAAAAGGAGCTGATCGGCCGGACAGATCGAAGAACCCGGAATGTCGTTTTGTATGGACCGACGAAACTAAATGGCCGGCGCGAGCCAGAGCGTATAGATTGGGCTCCTTCTTACAGCGGCAGGCCATTCATCATTTATGGGCATACTCCCGTATGGGAAGCAAGACTCGTTGGCCGGACGTTAAACATTGATACCGGCTGTTCATTTGGTAACAAGCTTACCGCCTACCGGTATCCGGAGCATGAATTCGTAGAAGTGCCCTCCACCCTGCCACTCCAGCCGGATCACTTAAACACCTTTAACCGCTGATAGGCCAGAAAATCACTCATATCTTCAGGCAGAGGAGCTGTAATGGTAATCATTCTTTCCTGGACCGGATGAAAAAATTCCAAACGGCAGGCGTGCAGCGCCTGTCTTTTCATGTACCCGTCTTTATTTCCGTACAGTGTATCTCCCGCAAGCGGGAATCCCGACGCAGAAGTATGCACCCGGATTTGATGTGTCCGGCCGGTTTGCAGCCCAAGCTTTAAAACAGTATGCTCAGGCAGTAATTCGAGAACCGCTGCGGAGGTTACGGCTCTTTTTCCATCGGGAGCTGCCACTTGTTCAATCAGGCTCATCGTGCTCGGGCGGAGTGGAAGATTTATACTTGTAAGCTCCTCCGGCCATTCTCCCTCGACCACCCCAATATATTCTTTAGACCCCGTATCCATATGCTTTTCCATGCGGGAGTGGGCATATGCATGCAGGGCGAACGGTACAATGCCACTTGTACCGCGGTCCAGCCTGGACACCGGATGAACAGCAGACTGCATGCCTTTATTTCGCAGATAACCGGCAAGTCTTCCAGCCAGTGATTCCTCCCCCTCTGCTCTTCCTGGAAGTGTCGGCAGCCCCGGCGGTTTATTGACTACTATCACGTCTTCGTCCTCATACAGCACATCCATGGGCTCCAGGGACTCTTTAAAATGCGGCGGTATATTCCCGGGTGGAATCTTTATCTGCAGTAGGTCCCCGGCACTCAAATAGTCGTTTCCACGTCCTGCTTCTCCATTGAGCTGCAGATAGGGATTATCTATTTTTTTCCACACACGCCTCGAGACATCTTTGTATTGGCTCAAAAACTTTTTCACTGTACAGCCTTCCGCATCGGCAGGAACACTCCATGTAATCGTCCGCATCCTTTTACTCCCCGATAAACGATTCCTTCACGCGCTTCCAGAAAGGAAACGGGCGGAAACGGGCGAATCGGACTTTTTCCTCCGCCACCCGGTACTGAATGGACTCGATGCCCTGATCGACGAGAGTAATATGGTCGATGGTGATCTGCATATCCACATCGTTCACCGGGCGCAGAAGACAGGTATGGTGCTGCGGCAGAATTAACGGCGAGCCAATCGTCCGGTAGACCCGGTTATTGATGCTTGCCATTTCGGCTATTTGAATACTTGATAAGGAGGGGTGCAAAATCGCTCCACCCAGTGATTTATTGTATGCCGTGCTTCCGGAAGGAGTAGAAATACACAGACCGTCTCCGCGAAACGTTTCAAAATGCTCGCCTTTAATGTCGACGTTGCATACGAGAGAACCTTCAAGCGTTTTTACCATACACTCATTTAGAGCCAAGTACCGTTCGAACCTCGTATGTTCATTGTAGCGGACAATCACTTCAAGCAGCGGATATTCCACTACCTGAAATGGCGTTTTCGCGAGATGGATCACCAGCTTCTCCACTTCTTCCGGCTGCCAGTCTGCATAAAAACCAAGATGCCCGGTATGTATACCTACAAAGCAAACATCTTCAAGCGATTCATAGTAATGGTGAAACGCCTGGAGCAGCGTGCCGTCCCCGCCGACAGTAATGACAATGTCCGGGTGGACTTCGTCATGAATCAGCCCAAATTCGTTCAGGTAGGAAAGCACTTTGTCCCTAATTTCATTGGAGGTATCATCTCCACGGGACGTGACATTATATCGCATGTTTTCATCAGTGGACGGGATGCTCATGTATTTGGACCCTCACTTTCCCTGTTTTGCATATAGATACGCTGGGCTTCCCGTACCTCGCCTTTAATTTTAGACATTTCTTCATCGAGCTGAAACGCGGCTTCAGCAGCTCGCTGCAGCCGGTGCTTAATATCCTCCGGAATTTCGCCGCTATATTTATAATTTAAAGAATGCTCTATAGTTGCCCAGAAATTCATCGCCATTGTTCGTACTTGGATTTCTGTGAGTACGTCTTTGCGCCCATCGATCGTATGCACGGGATAAGAAACGACCATATGAAACGACCGGTACCCACTATCTTTCTTTTCTTTGATGTAATCTCTTTCCTCTAAAATTTCAAAATCCTGTCTTGTCCGCATCAGCTCCACAATGGTATCAATATCGCTGACAAATTGGCAGACGATACGAATACCGGCAATGTCCTGCATTTTTGTATCAATTTCGTCGAGCGGGATATCCTTACGCTGGGCTTTATCGAGAATGCTGGTTACAGGCTTGACCCTCCCGGTAACGAATTCGATTGGTGTATGCTGTGAAGATGTTTGGTACTGCTCTCTTAACCCTTTTAATTTCACTTTCATTTCTTCTACTGCCTGCATATAAGGCGAAAGAAATGTCTGCCAGTTGCTCATGGTTTACCACCACTCATTTACATTATTATGAGGTTATACGTTGAAAGCTTCTTCAAATGCAGATACCATTTCAGTACCATAATTCCCGTTTCCAGGCACATTATCCATTAAATACTCAATTTCTTCATGGAAGTTTTCTAAATGGAGCTTGCTTCCGCTTTTTACGTAAACATGCTTCTCGCTTTCATAAGCCGATTTCAAAAGCGGCCATACTCTTTTTGGAATACGCAGCTGCACAAATTCGTCTTCCATATCAAGCACATAAACAAGCGTCAACGCATCGGAGTCTGCAAGCATCTGGCCGCCATCGCTTAATTTTCCCCATTCTTTTTCCGGCCATTCTTCCACCGGATACATTATTAATGTTTCATTGTCTTCTTCGTAATGATTTACAGTCAATATATGCTGCATGTCACAACTCCTCCAAAAATGGCAAGTATACATCCCATATCTGTACTTAATTTTATCATAACTTATGTACACAGACAGAGCTCAAACCATATGATAAGATAATGCATAGCGTTTTTCCAGTAATCCGGTAGCAGAAAGGACGATTCATTATGGCGAAAGAACAGGAAATTGAAGCGAAGAATCTTCTGACGGAAAAAGAATTTTCCTCTTTGGTGACCGGCTTCGCAATCCACGAAAGCGATTTTTCTTCGCAGCAAAATACATATTTTGACACAAAAAGCTTTGCTCTGCGTTCCCGTAAATCCGCTCTGCGCATTCGGGAACGCGCCGGCACTTTCACCTTGACCTTAAAAGAACCTGCCCCGGAAGGGCTTACCGAATGGAATCAGTCTGTCAGCGCTCAGAACGCCCGTGAGGCTATTTCGGGCGGGACACTGCCTGCCGGTGAAGTTTCCGAGCGCCTTCGGTCACTGATCGGTGCCGAGCGTGTCGAAAATATAGGGACGTTGACCACCTACCGGGCTTCCCAGCCCTTTCGCACAGGAGAAATCTTTTTTGATCGAAGTCACTATTTGGGAGTCACAGATTATGAACTTGAAATAGAGGGACCGAGTGAAAAAGATGTTTCTTCCTGGATGAATGAGCTTTCAGAGCAGCACCACTTTCCTCTTCGTAATACTCCAAATAAAATTGAACGCCTGTTTCAACGAAACCGGGAGCAAAATGAAGAACAGTAACATACGCACATTGTTCTTCATTTGAAATACTGGTATATTTTTCTTATCTGAATTTTATTAGTGGGGTGAGTTTTTTGACGATTTCTTCCTCTCTTTTTCCGTCTTCCACGGGCTCAGCAGTTGGAAACAGCCAGCAGGCCACGTCCTCGCAGCCTGCGTTTGCTGCGGGACGCTTTGGCTCCTTTTTATACGATTCCCTAAAGTCAACGCAGGCTATCATGGCTGAGCAGACCGGCAGTGGTTTCAGCCCGGTATCTTCCTCGCTATTTTTAAACCCGGCGAGCGCCGGCAGTTATTTTCGTCATTTAGGCGATGATTCCTCCGCTGTTCCAAACGAGCCTTCCAATAAAGAAGTGAAACAGAATGCCGAACCTGCTTCTGAACGTACTTCTTCTTCCAAGCAGAGTTCAAATTCAAGCTCCGGCATTGTTCAGACGATTGAACGTTTGTCAGAAAAATACGGCGTAGACAGCAAGCTTGTACGTGCACTGGTCAAGCAGGAATCCGGCTTTGATCCAGACGCTAAAAGCCATGCTGGAGCTATGGGGCTGATGCAGCTGATGCCCGGAACAGCTTCCATGCTGAAGGTAAATGATCCAATGGACCCTGAACAGAATCTTGACGGCGGCATACGCTACTTAAGAGATATGCTCAATAAGTACAATGGCAACAAAACGCTTGCCCTTGCCGCTTATAACGCCGGCCCGGGCAACGTTGATAAGTATGACGGCATTCCGCCCTTCAAAGAAACACAGAAATACGTACCAAACGTACTCGCCAACTATCAGGACCTTGTATAATTTGCTTTAAAACAACTCCACACCGGGGTTGTTTTTTTGCCCCGTTCCCCTTTTCGTTCAAAATATTTGCGGTTAACATGTCTCATTGCTAGAATAAAAATTGAAAATACAATAATTACGTTTTGCCCAATTGCTCTGTCTTTTCAGGCATGAGCGTTAAAACGTTGTTCCGGAGGTTCACTATGGCTGCTTTTAAACCGAGCTTTGACCAGATTGGCGAAGAGAAACTTTCCGAGCTGATTGATACGTTTTACGGAAAGGTTGGCGCCCATCCGGATCTCGCTCCTATTTTTCCGGACGACCTTACGGAAACCGCCCGTAAACAAAAGCAATTTATGACTCAATTTTTAGGCGGCCCGCCTTTATATACAGAAGAACACGGCCATCCTCGCCTGCGCGCCCGCCATCTCCCATTTCCAATAACGGAAACACGGGCGAAGGCCTGGCTGTTATGCATGGATGAAGCGATGGAAGAAATAAACTTGGAAAACAACGTTCGGCAGGAAATGTTCCAACGGCTTGTGGTGACAGCCCAACACATGATAAATAATACTGAAGAAAATTCATAATGAAAGGAGCGTGAACTGGTCATGAGCAACGAGCATTTTTCTTTTTGTGATGACAGTTCCGGTTCCTGCAGCCTGTCGCAGTCTACCAGCCCATCTTTATCGAAAAAGCCGCTTGAATTATATATTTTTATGGATCCATTATGCCCGGAATGCTGGGCGTTCGAACCTGTACTAAAAAAGCTGCTCATCGAATACGGCCACTATTTCACGCCAAAGCTCCTGCTTACTTCTAATATTGAATGCTGGAGCGAAGAGAAGCAGAAGCCGTTAAAAGAAGATACGAAAAAAGAAATGTCCCTGTTTTACGAAGAAGTTTCCACATGGTCAGGTATGCCGGCAGACGGAAGCGTATGGCTGAAGCATTCGGCTCCTTCTGCCTACATTCCTGCTTTGGCCATGAAAGCAGCAGAAATGCAGGGCAAGCAGTTGGCCTCCGTTTTTTTCCGGAATATTAGAGAAAATTTGTTTCTGCACGGCCGGGATATTTCTACAGAACAAACGCTTGTTCAAATTGCAGAAGCTACCGGACTGGATATTGAAGAATTCCAGCGGGATATTCATTCTGCCTGCACCCGTAAAGCTTTGAATTGCGATATCAGAACTTCCCGGGAAATGGAAGTCGATCAGGCACCAACGTTCGTTTTCTTTAACGATCATGTCGAAGATGGCGGATTAAAAGTGTCCGGACTTTATCCCTATCAGGTATATGAAGAAATCCTTTCTGACATGCTCGGGTACGTACCGAATCCGGAGCCCTCGCATTCCTTAAAGCTTGAAGATTTTCTCGCGCGCTATCCACGTATTACGACAAAAGAAATTTCTGTTGTATTCGATTGGAGTGAAAAAGAAGCTGAAAAGCAATTGAAGCAGCTTGTGCTAATGAGAAAAATGAAGCACGTGCCATTAAAAAACGGTGCCTATTGGGAGTATACTCCTTCCTTTACCTAAAAGAAGCAAAAAATTAGCGGAGATGCTCTAAAACATCTCCGCTAATTTTTATTGAAGCAGCAATTCTTCTAATTCATTCAACGTGTCTTCAAAGGATTTCATAGCTAATTCAATCGGTGTCGAAGTAGTCATATCAACCCCCGCTTTTTTCAGAACTTCAATCGGATAATCTGAACTCCCGGATTTAAGGAACTCGAGGTAGCGTTCTACCGCAGGCTCTCCTTCCTCTACGATCTGCTGCGACAAAGCAGCTGCTGCACTGTAGCCGGTAGCGTACTGATATACATAAAAGTTCATATAAAAATGGGGTATTCTGGCCCATTCAAGCGCAATATCATCATCAAGCGTCATGTGCGGACCAAAGTACTGCTCGTTTAACTGATAATAAAGAGAATTTAACAAATCCGGAGTTAATGCCTCCCCTGCTTCCGCTTTTTCATGAATTAACTGCTCAAACTCGGCAAACATCGTCTGGCGGAAAACCGTGCCCCGGAAACCTTCAAGATACTGGTTCAACAAATACGCTTTTTCCGTTTTGTTTGTTGTTTGTTCGAGCAAATGACGGGTAAGCAGCGCTTCATTTACAGTAGAAGCCACCTCCGCCACGAAAATGGTGTAATCCGCATAAGGATACGGCTGGTTTTGGTGAGTCAGATAGCTATGCATCGAATGCCCGAGTTCATGGGCAAGCGTATACACATTATTAACACTGTCCTGCCAGTTCATCAAAATGTATGGCATCGTGCCATATGCGCCGGAAGAATACGCACCGCTTCGTTTTCCAACATTTTCATAAACGTCCACCCAGCCCCTTTCAAATCCTCCGGCAATTGTTTCTGTATATTCTTTTCCCAGCGGCTCGAGCGCTTTAAGCACGGTTTCTTTTGCTTCTTCATATGTCATCTTCATATCAATATCTTTGACTAGCGGCGTATACAGGTCGTAGTTATGAATCTCATCAAGCTCAAGCACCTGTTTGCGCAGCTTAACATAGCGGTGAAGCAGCGGCAGATAATCATGAACAGTCGAAATCAGCTGGTCATAAACCTTTTCCGGGATATGATTATTACTTAGCGCCGCTTCCCTCGCCGAACGGTATTTACGTATACTCGCATTGAACGTATTCTTTTTCACCTGGCCGCCAAGCGTGCTTGAAATCGTATTTTTAAACCGGCCGTATGTGCTGTAGACAGCTTTAAAGGCTTCTTCGCGCACACGCCGATCGTCGCTTTCCAAAAAGTTCAGCAGGCGCCCATGCGTCACCTGGGCATCGTTGCCGTTCTCATCTTTTATGGACGGAAATTCCAAATCTGCATTATTAAGCATGCCAAAGGTGTTCCCAGGCACTGCCATCACTTCTGAAGCCTGTGCGAGCAATGCTTCTTCAGATTCTGTCAGCACGTGCGGGCGTTCTTTATTGATGGCATCGAGAGCGTGTTCATACAGGCGCAGCTCGGGCTCCTCATCATAAAAAGCTTTAATCGTTTTCTCCGGTATCGTCAATATTTCCGGCACAAGGAAAGCCGTCGCCTGCCCAAGCTGGCTCGCCAGTCTTCTTGCCCGGTCCTCCATTCCCTGATACAGCGATTCGTTTGTATTTTGATCATAGCGCATATGCGCGTAAACAAATAAACGGCTGAACCGCTCAGTAATTTTATCCTGCTGCTGCAATGCTTCGTACAGCATATGGCCTGAATCTCCAAGACGCCCTTTATACGACTCGATCGCTGGAATTAAGCTTTGAATGTGTTTAAATTCCTCTTCCCATTCTTCGTTACTTGAAAAAATATCCTCTAAATTCCATTTATACTGTTCACTGATTTCTTCGCGTTTTGGCAATTGTTCTACAGCAGATGAACTCAATGGAATGCACCTCCCTTTATCTTTAACTCCTATTGTATCGAACTATCTCCAGTTGTACCAATGAATCGTTTTTCTGTTTCAAGCTTTTTGAGAAAGACTGTAAACATTTTGACGAAACTGCGGTCCTTCGACCATCCTGTTTCCACCGAAACTTCGGGCAGAAGCTCTTTTTTTACATGCCAGCGGCCGTTGTGAAAACAGACCGCCTTCCGGTCCTTAAGCCACTGCAAAAAGTGCCATACCGCCTGGTGCATATACACCTCCGAACGAAGACCCGGACGTATCAAAGGCGCGAGCATTGGATCCTCCTGTACAGAAGCTAAAATATTTTTTAAGGCAGCGCCTTTTTGGTAAATAACCCGGTAAAACAGCAGCGTCTGCCACAGGAGGGGCGGCCCCTGAAAAACGTAACAATACGGTGTCGGCCATCCTAATTCGGCAGGATGCATACTGATGTGGGAAAGAAACCGCGTATATATCTCCAAACCGGCCCAATACTGCCCGCATCCTGCAAATCGGCGAGAGGTATAGCGCCATTTATATTTATGGGCAAGTATTTCACGGTAACCATCGAAGGGCAGGTTCATGGGAGTGAAAAAATGCGGCAGCTTAATAGCTGATAACGGGAATCTTGACGCTCTTGCTGCGATGCGATTAGGCGAGGTTTCAAAAAATGGCTGTACAATTAGAAGTTCCTGGGAAGACCACTTCAGTACAGGCACCGCATTAAAATATCCAGAAAACACCGAACCCCACACCGCTTCATTCCAAAACCAGCGTCCATTGCTTTTTCGCTGGACCAGGTTTGAATCAAAAATCCACAGTGGCAGGATCCTGCTGCCTGTATATGTACGGCTTCTGTCCAAAAGCAATGACGAAGAAATCGCGCTTCTCTGCATCTCTATAGCCACGTTGTTACCCGCCCATTGCACGAATACATCTGCTCTTCGTCCTTCTTCTGGTAATTGTTTTTCCATAATGGGCGAGAGGTTCTGGCCTTTGAGCCAGTCTGCCAGCAAAGCTTTTCCTTGTGTATGTCCCTCCGACTCTCCAAAAACTTGGATGCAATCCGCATTTCGGGAATGAACGAAATGGGGACGGGTGGTTCGGGTTTTACGCAGTTGTAATTCATGATGACAATCCGGGCAGTAGTACGGGGGGTGAATGAAAGGATCCAGGCTTGAAATTGCCCGGCCCTCTGAGGTAAGGGCATTAAACATGAGCATCTGCCTTTCAGGGGAATGACATGCAGGGGATTTTATAAAAAAATAAAAGACCAGCGCCACACGCCAGTCTCTTAGGGATACACACTTATGAGAAGTTTTCGTTAAAGGTCTGAAGACCGTGTTCAGAGGCAATCGTTGTACCATACTCACGTATACGGAAAATGGATAGATCTGATTCATTTCCGTATTCCAGCACGTGGCTTACCATATTGTCCTGTTCATCTTCTGTATAACGCTGATCAAATACTAAATAAAGATAATACCGGTTTTCAAAGAAGTATACTTCATTGTGCACATCCGATACATGAAAAGCTTTACTCAAGCTGATTAGATCTTCCATATCCTGGAACGAAATAACGATTTCCAAATCCTCAGACTCAAGCGACCCATTTCTGTCTGATTTTGACGAACGGTATTGTTCGTCAAGCATATCTACGATGTTATCGTCTACCGGAGCTTCTTCTTTGTTTTCTGAAACCGGAATTTCAAGCTTCACATTTCCATCAGTCACTTGTCCTCTAGTTACAACAATTTCCATGCCCTGGTCGAGTGCCTGTACCTGAATCCATAACGGGCCTTCTATTTCAAAATTTTCTAAGTCGTGAGCTTCATTAATCATGTCAAAGAATAATTCTTCTCCACGTTCACGGTTATACCAAATCTCGTCCCGATCGAAACCACGGTCTTCGATGTCCGTGTACGTAATGTAAAACTTCACTGTCGACTCGTTGATTCTTTCGATTTCCACTATTTTTCTCCCTCCTCAAGCTAGGGTCGGTTTTCTGACTACTATAAAATACTATACCCTAACAATAACATATAGTAATCCTTTTAATCACAGCACCGTATTAGACCCTTTGTGAGTTGTGCTCATCCCAGGATGCAACGTTCGTTGAGGGAGCGGAGCATCAATAATATAACACTGGTTTGGTTTTATATTTTCAGATAAAATCACACTCATGTCAAGGAATGAAACTCATTTTAGCAAAACAAAGCGTAATTATAAAAAGAAGAAAAATTCCGACCGGCGCCGAAATTTTTCTTTCTTTTTAGTTTACCATTTTTTGCGCTTCCATCAAGTTAAAAGTACGGACTTTTCTTGGAAGGAAACGACGGATTTCAGCTTCATTATATCCTACCTGCAGTCGTTTATCATCATAGATGATCGGTCTTCTGAGGAGACCGGGATGTTCGCTGATTAATTGAAAAAGGCGCTGCAATGGAAGATTCTCCATTTCTACGTCTAATTCCTGAAAAACCTTCGAACGACGGGAGACAATTTCGTCTGTGCCGTCTTCTGTAAGGCGGACGATTTCTTTTACTTCATCCACAGTTAAAGGTTCTGCAAAAATATTTCTTTCATTATAAGCAATCTCGTGTTCGTCCAACCATGCTTTCGCTTTCCGACAGGATGTACAACTTGGAGATGTAAGCAATGTCACCATGTTAACAAATCTCTCCTTCCCCAACTATTGGGATTAAAATGGGCGAAAACAACGTATAATATTCTCTGCTTTTTAGTCACAAGCTTATTATACAATAATTATTCTAATTTGAAAAGAGGTTTTAATTAGTTTGTGAACAACTATACTTTTGGACTTTAATTTAGCAATACTCTGTTTATACCTCTTCATCATGGTTTTAAAACTTTATAAGCGTTTAATTTGTTAACGTTTTGTGACAATTCATCTAAACTGTTCACTTTTTATTTTGAATGAACGATTCTCAATTACTTGCTTTGTTTTTCAACAAATCATTCAATTGTTTCCACCCTTACTATACATACGTTAGAAAATGGCTGAAGGTTCACCCTCCAGCCAAATTTCTTTAATTTTTTTCGTTATTATACTGCATATACACAACATGTGTGGCCAGAAAGTCTTCCACCCCATGCTTGCCATCGGCGCCTCCGAGTCCGGATTTGCGAAAACCGGCGTGATAGCCCTGCACAGCTTCAAAGTTTTCCCGATTAACATACGTTTCGCCAAAACGCAGCTCGTTCACTACTCTCATAATTTCATTCATATCTTCACTGTACACAGAAGAGGAAAGGCCAAACACAGTGTCATTGCCTTTTTCTATTGCTTCATCAAGTGTTTGGAACGTATCGATAGGAATAACCGGCCCAAATATTTCTTCCTGCATAATTTCCATGTCATGACGGGCGTTGCTGATTACCGTCGGCTTATAAAAATAACCTTTATTCTGGTCACCCTGTTCACCGCCAGCTACTACTTTCGCTCCAGATTTTTTAGCGTTTTCCACCATCGCATGCACTTCATCGAGGCGATCTTTACTTACGAGCGGACCGACGTCTGCATCTTTAGAGGCACGCGGATCCCCCATTGTTTTTTGTTCAAACGCTTCCTGCAGGCGCTTGGTAAATGCTTCAGCTATGCTTTCATGCACATACACCCGTTCTGCGTTCGTGCAGGCCTGGCCATTATTGGCAAGCCTGGAGGTTGTAATATGCTTCACTGCAGTCTCGATATCTGCGTTTGCTGTTACAATGGCTGGGGCTTTCCCGCCAAGCTCCAGATTCACTTTTGTAATGTTCTGCGCCGCAGCTTCCATTACTTTTGTTCCTGCAGGCACACTGCCTGTCATTGTGATCATATCTACATTTTCATGAGAAGCAAGGGCGTTGCCTATTTCCGAGCCTGTACCTGTAATCAGGTTATAGACGCCCTTTGGCACTTCATCCATTTCGTCAATGATTTTCGTGAATTCAATGGCTGTGTTCGGTGTCTGCTGACTCGGCTTCAGGACAATTGTACAGCCGGTCATCAAAGCCGTGGCTACTTTCCTGGCTAAAATAAATACTGGAAAATTCCAAGGCACAATGCCTCCGACGACTCCTATCGGTTTTTTGTAAATGAAAATATTCTCATTTTCCCGATCACTCGGAAGAATCTCTCCTTCAATTCTTCTTGCCCACTCGGACATGTAGCGGAAATAATCAATAGCAAGTTCCACTTCACCGCTCGCAAGTCCGTAATCCTTGCCCTGCTCTTCCTGCAGAAGATCAATAAAGCGGTCTTTGTTTGCTTCAATTTTATCTCCAAGAGCGCGGACAATATTACCGCGTTCGATATTTGGTGTCAGTTCCCATCCTTTTTGGGCTGCAGATGCGGCAGCAACAGCTTTATCCACGTCTTCTTTTGTCGCTTTTACCGTACGCGAAATGGTTTCTTCCGTCGCCGGGTTTTCAATTTCAATATATTCATCGCTGGATCCGTTTACGTATTCTCCATTGATATACAGTTGATGTGTCTGCATTAGGAACCCTCCTATTTTCTTTACATTAAGGATTGTTCCACCTCAACCAGCCTCTCAAACCTTACGGCATATAAAAAACGCAGCCCGTCTGAGCTGCGCTTCCATTGTATTAAGCGGTGTGTCTTGAAGGAGTTGGAACGCCCTTTTCGGGCGATTTTTCTTTGTTCAGGCCCTTGAGATTCTTTTTAAGCATATCCCGCAGCACTTCTCTTTTCATTTTTCTGCGTTTTTTTGCAACTGCATTTTTCATACCGCTTCGCCCTCCTTTCTAAGCGTTCTTTAATTCATCTTTGTTATCATACGTGAGCACTTCAGTCACATCCTGATACGCTTTACCATAGATTTCTTCGTCTTTGTACGTATGAATGTTTTTGTACGTATGCTTCATTTTTTCATAAATAACTTCTTCTGAGGCATCGTCCGGCGACCAATACAAAATTTCGAGCGTGTTCACTTCATTTGTTGCCAGAGAAATTCTGCTGTAGCCGATGGATTTCGCCTGCCGGAACCCGGCTCTTTCATAAAAACGAAACCGTTTCGCTGTGTCACTTTCTTCATAATCAAGGGGTTCCACTTCTAAAATTATCGGTTTATTCTTACTTTTAAGGCTATCAAGTAATTTCTGTCCGAGTCCTTCTCCTCTAGCTTCCTTCGCTACCAGCAGGTAGTCGATAAAAACAAATTCTTCGGTTTCTACATACATCATAACATGGCGAGGTCCCTCATCCTTATGGTAAATATCACCTTTTTCATCCAGCAGAACTTCCATATGCTTTTTTGATTTCATCTCTTCAACTGGAAAGTATTGGTTCAATTTTTCGTACCAGTTTAGTTTAGACATAATGACCCCCAAATTTGTGTTAAGTATATTATAACGCGAAACCTGGTATATAGTAAGTGTCTTCAGTACTTATTTAAGCTTTCTGAAGGCGCTCTTTCCTATATACAAGCCCCAAAGAGAAATGTTGTTGCATTTACTCTTTCACACTCGTGCGCACAGCAAAAAGGAGCGGTTTTCATCCCCCGCTCCTTTGATTTTCTTTTTACGGCGTATAGTCTGTACCTTTGGAATAAGAATTCTGGGCGTCCCACAGCAGGTACTCTTCAATGCCGTTATCCTGCAGCGCCTGAATCTGCGCCTCCACTTCAGTGCTTCCGTAATGAAGATAATTACCGCTTCCTAAATAGCTTGCAGTAAAATCCTGAATCCACGGCCGGGTTATCGGCTGCTCTTCGAGACTTGATAAAATCTTTGTTTCTGCCTTTGCATAAGCATCGATCACCTCATACGGCTGCTTGTCTGGTTTATCAATATTAAAAACCGCTCCCCCAATGGCTTGGGTAGATCATGGAGCTGATAACGTCTACATTTTCAGAAATCAGCCGGAAATCCTGGCCGATACCCGGAGCCCGTTCCTGGGTAGCTGAATAACCGAAGATATCTGCTGAGACATTTACATTATACTTTGTTTGAAGCGTCTCTTCAGAATAGGCGACAAAATCTGTAACGGCGTCTACTCTTTCCTGCACATTGTCATCCCCATTGTCATAGTCGCCAGTAGAGTAAGTGAGCTGGTCATCCCGTGTTTCGAACCCTTCCGGAAAACGAATGTAATCGAACTGGATATCTTGAAAACCGAGCTTCGCCGCTTCTTCTGCTATTTGAAGATTATAATCCCATACTTCTTTCATGAACGGGTTAGTAAACATATGGCCGCTTCCATTCGACCACGTAGCTCCCCCAGCTGTCTGATAGGAATATTCCGGGTGCTTTTTGGCAAACACATTATCCTTAAAGGTAGTGATACGGGCGATTGGGTAGATATTATGTTCTTCCAGTTTTTTCATCAGGGCTTCGGGGTCCTTGATCATATTTTTCCCTATATCAGGAAGCTCCGAGCCTTCCGGCACGCTGAATGTTAAATTCCCGTGATCGTCTTTAATATCTATTACCATGGCGTTCAGATCCGTGGAGTCAATAAGATCAATTAACTTATCCATTCGAGCGCCGCCCGCCGAGTGACCGGTCACATATATTCCTTTAACTCCCTCTTCAGGGTAGCTGAAATCCAGCCCTGAGTCATATGTAAAGCGCGGCATGCTGCCTGCGAGGGTTAATGTATGCCCGCCGGCCGTCATCGTCGCCAAATCGTGTTCGTTTCCTTCTTCTGCTTTTGCTTCTGCCACAGTAAGTCCTGAAACAACAGTTAATACTGCTGATAAGGTCCAAATGCCTAACTTTTTTTTCATATTGTCCCTGCCTTCGATATTTTTTGTAAAAAAAGCAATTAAATAGTCACTGTTTACTGGAATTATTTTCTTTATTCAATTATACGTGTAATAATACATATTACCAACCATCTTTTTAATTTTCAGCTATTTTTTTGCTTATAAATTTAAATATTTAAAATAATAACTGAATGGCAGTTAATCTTTCATTTCTCTTGCAATCTGGGCTCACAGTTATTATACTATTAAAAATATCTTTAAAACTTGCAGTACTTCCACAGGGTCCTTAGCCTTCATTGGCCGGGGCCCTTTTGCAAAATAATCTACAAAGGAGGAACAATAATGAGCAGAGTAACGATGATTGATATTTACAAACACCCAATTACTCAAAAGTATGTCCGCCGTTCCGGACTTGCCCATGCCATCCGTGTGGCTGATATAGCATTAGAGCTTGCCGGAGAACGAAACGTGGATGTTGATCTCGCTGTAAAAGCTGGTTTTCTGCATGATATGGGCCATTACCTTTTTTACAAAAATGGGAAATGGGACTTTGAAGAGTACCGGACGAACGACATTCATGCTATTAAGGGAGCAGAGCGGGCGCACAAGCTGTTAATCCGGCTCGGCGAAGAACCGGCTCGGGCAAAAGAAGTCAGTATGGCCGTTTTACTGCATACCGATTCGTATCTTCCGGCAGCTAATATCCAGCGCACTCCGCTGCAGCAAGTAGTTGCGGATGCAGATGAACTTGATGAAGAGCCGTCTGGAAGGCATCACTACCGGACGATTACAGAAGAAGAAGCATTCACCCGCCTTCATTCTCTCGATGAACGCCTTGGGCGTGCTGTTTCGGAAGCTATGCATTCGTAAAATGAAAAGAACCCGCCTTCACGCAGGAAGGCAGGTTCCGTGTCTACATATTTTATTTTTCATTGTTTTTTACGTAATAAAACAAGCTGCTCATATCTTTTTTCCCGAATCCTTCGCGATCTGCTCCTTCAAACAATGAAAGTACCTCTCTTCCCGCTCTTGGAGAAATTCCAACACGATCGCTCATTTCCTTAGCCAGGCCGAGATCCTTCAAAAGCAGTTCAAGCGCAAATCCAGTCTCTTCTTTATTGTCATGAAGAAATTCTGTATAGTGACGGTCATAGATTTTACTCTGCCCCATGCTGTTAGTAATAACGGAATGAAGCATTTCCAGATCAACTCCGGCTTTTTCGGCCATTGTTAACCCTTCGCTTACCGCTGCGGTATGCATACCTACCATAAACTGGTTAATCAATTTCACTTTGGTGCCTTTACCGATACTGCCAGCATACGTAATATTTTTGCCTACCGCTTCAAAAATTGGCCCCGCTTTTTCAAAAGCTTGTTCGCTCCCGCCAACCATGACAGCAAGCGTTCCTGCTTCTGCTCCCGTTGTTCCACCGCTGACCGGAGCATCCAGATAATCCACGCCTTTTTGAGCTGCCTCTGCTTCAATTTTTTCATGCAGCTCTGCCGACACCGTACTGAAGTCGATGACGAGAAGTCCCTGCGAAGCATTCGTAATTACCCCGTTTTCACCGAGCATCATCTCCTCTACATGCTCTGGTTTCGGCAGGCAGGTCATGACGACATCCATTTGCCCGGCTGCCTCAGCCGGAGTGATGCCGGTAGTGCCCCCGGCTTTTTGAAAGCGATCTTCCTTTTCGTTTCCTTTGTTGATTCCGTATACGTCAAATCCTTTATTCAAAATATTGATGGCCATCGGCATGCCCATGTTTCCAAGGCCGATGAAAGCAGCTTTTTTCATAAATACTATTCTCCTTTCGTCCAGACATGCGAGTTCATATCCCACTCATGCATGTGATAATCCCGGGCGCCAAGCTGTATGTAAGGATCCTGTTCAACTATTTTCCGTACAGCCTCCTCTTCTTCCCCGCGGTACATGATTAAACCTCCGGCTCCATCAACAAAACGCCCATAAGCCAGCACATTCCCGTTCAGTTCTTCATCCTCAAGAAACTTCAGGTGCTGGGAACGGAACTTTTGCGATTTTTCTTCGTCTTTCATTGTAAGCAGTACAGCAAATATCTTCATAGTAGCCCTCCTTTGAAGTCTTTCTATTTTATTATAGACGTTGTCCTCCAATATTTACATAGATGAAGGGGTTTTCACGCAGCTTCCTTTTGACCTTCCGGGCAAGTTAAGGTACACTAACCCTGTTCTAAAGCGTTTTAAGCTGAAATTATTGTTAGAGAGGGGGCCCCATCATTGGTCTTTGTATTCTTTTTTATAGCGGCTGTTGTTACAGTTATCGCTGCCACTAAGCTGTCTTCGTACTCTGATATTATCAGCGAAAAATCTTCTCTTGGCGGCATGATGGTCGGTACTCTTTTACTTGCTGGAGCCACTTCCCTGCCGGAAGTTACGACGAGTTTAACGGCTGTATTTCTGGATAATCCGGATATTGCCGTAGGCAACGTGCTTGGAAGTAATTTATTTAACATTCTTATTATTGCTGTATTTGATATTTTTTACCGCCGAAGAAGGCTGTTCAACCGAGTTTCCCCAGGACATACATATACAGCTGGACTGGGAGCGCTGCTTGCTTTTGTCACGGGAGCAGCTTTTCTTCTTCAGCTGTCCTGGAATATTTTTGGTGTCGGTATTGATGCGCTCGCCCTTTTAATTTTTTATGCAGTCGGGATAGTCTGGGCAAACCGCCAGAATGAAGGGGTTATTCCAGACGAAGAAGAAGAAGAGGTGCCAAAGCCGAATCTTTCACTGCGCCAGGCTGGAATTGGATTTATTATCGCTGCTTTATTCACCTTGGCCGCTGGTACAGTCCTCACGACTACCGGCGACCAGATCGCTGTAATAACAGGCCTGGGCTCAAGTTTTATCGGCAGTTTTTTAATAGCTGCTTCAACCTCCCTGCCTGAAGCAGTTTCTGTTTATGTAGCGATGAAGCTGAAAAACTACAATCTGGCGCTGGGTTCTATTTTGGGAAGCAACTTGTTCAATTTAACTCTGCTTGCCCTGAGTGATATTTTTTACAGAGGAGAACCAATCATTTCCGCAGCAAGCCGGACAAACCTGGTGACTTCTCTCGGCATTACGCTTCTTGCTGCCATAGTATTTTACGCAGTCCTGCGAGGCAGCAAGCGGAAAACACCAGCCTTCTATCTCTGGCCTTCCATAACCCTTGTCATTGTTTACTTTATCGCCTCCTACTTAACCTTTATCGGCCTGGGGGCTGAGTGGTGATGAAGCCATGAAAAGCAGCCTTCGTCTGTGGATGCTTATAACAGCTCTATTGTGGATAGCAGCGCTTGCCCTGCAGGCTCGCTTCGGAGGATTTCCTGCCTGGCCGGGATTTATTCTCTTTATCGCACTCGTTATTGAGTGGTCCGCCCTTCTTGTTCTTAAATATAAAAATCAGCGGAAGTAAGTTTTGGATGAAAGGATGTATAATATGAAAACCGTTTTTTCCGGTGTCCAGCCGAGCGGAACACCTACCATCGGCAATTATCTGGGAGCAATCAAACATTTTGTCGATTTACAGAAGGACTACCGCAGTTTTTTCTGTATTGTAAACCAGCACGCTATCACAGTGCCTCAAGGTAAGCAGGAGCTGCAGCACAACACTCGGAGTCTGGCAGCATTGTATATCGCCGCCGGCCTCGATCCTGAAAAAGCAACGATTTTTATTCAATCGGAGGTTCCTGCCCACGCCCAGCTTGGCTGGATGCTTCAATGCATTGCCTATATCGGGGAGCTTGAACGCATGACCCAGTTTAAAGACAAGGCTGAAGGACGCTCAGGAGTGCCCGGCGCTCTTTTGACTTACCCGCCGCTGATGGCAGCAGACATTCTTTTATATGGTACAGATATTGTTCCCGTCGGTGAAGACCAGAAGCAGCATCTGGAACTGACACGGACGCTCGCTGAACGTTTCAATCAGCAATACAATGATATCTTCACCGTTCCGGAAACAAAAATTGCCGGAAACGGGGCAAGGATTATGTCTCTGCAGCATCCGGATAAGAAAATGAGCAAATCTGATTCCAATCAAAAAGCTTTCATCTCTATGCTTGATGATGAAAAGACGATCATGAAGAAAATGAAAAGCGCTGTTACGGATTCGGGACGGGAGATCCGCTATGATACTGAAAATAAACCCGGAGTAAGCAACCTCCTTACTATTTACGCTATTTCTAAAAACATCAGCATCGAAGAGGCGGAGCAAAAGCTCAGCTCAGAAAGCTACGGCTCTCTTAAAGAAGAGACCGGTGCCGCTGTTGCTGATATTCTCGTGCCGCTTCAGGAGCGCCACGCAGAACTGATGGCGTCTTCAGAGCTCGATGAGATATTAGATCAAGGGGCAGAAACGGCCCGCCTGGCCTCCTCCAAAATGCTTGCAAAAGCAGAGCGTGCCATGGGCCTTGAACGAAAGAAACGGTAGAAGCTCCCAAGTCGGGAGCTTTTATTTTTTCCTTCCCGGGTATTAGTATAGAGGAAATATATCTCGCACCTGGAGGGTCGAAAGTGACTGTACGAGAAGAAAAACAAAAACAGCTGCGCGAGCTGCTTAAACAATCTGAGGAGCTGCAACAGTCCATCAACCAGCTGGCCCGGGAACTTGCAAATGAAACCCGGGTGCTGCAGGTTCATTTATACAAGGAGCAAAAAGACCAGCTTGAAGATATTACCCGGTATTTTGACGAAGTGAATATGGAGGCCGACCAGACCCGGCCTGAAGCCATTCTTACCATGGCGCTCAATCACTTCCACAGTCATTTGATGCATGTAAAAAACAGCGACTAAGGAGGCAGCTGCCATGGATGTAATTTTGACCCACCGCCATATGGATTTTGACGCTCTCGCTTCTGCTGTAGCTGCTTCCAGGCTTTATCCGGAAGCCCGTCTCGTTCTGCAGGAGGATCAATCCGAAGAAGTTAATGAATACCTGGCGCTTTTTAAAGATGAATTTCCATTTGTGTCCTCCCGCCATATCGATTGGAATGATCTGCATACAGTAATTTTGACTGATGTCTCCGAACCGGACCGGGCCAGGGACGGACTCACCTTTTCCTCAGCACCGCACTGGATTATTTATGACCATCATACAAACAAAAAAGTGCCTGGGTCACCGGAAGCAGCAATCGATGCAAGGATCGAACCAACAGGCGCTGCCGTCACCATTCTTATTGAAGAACTAATACAGCGCCAGTTCTCTCTTACTCCAACCGAGGCCACTCTGTTAGCTCTTGGGTTATATACCGATACCGGATCGCTCGTCTACCCGAGTACAACGCTTAGAGATCTGCAGGCTGCAGTATTTTTAATGGAGCAGGGCATGAATTTAGATACTGTGGGTCAATATATGGAAGAGTCTCTTTCTCCGGATCAGCAGTATGCTCTAAGGGCATATCTCGGAGCAGCAGAGATCATCGAACGCGAAGGACTTCAGCTTTTAATCACAAAATTTGATGCCGGCGACAAGCACATCGGCGGCTTGAATACTGTTACTTCGAATTTGATAGAAACAACCGGTGCTAGCGCTGTCATTACCTTGACCAAAGCCCAGGGAAAAATATTCGTTATCGGCCGATCGGCTACCGACCGCATTCATCTTCCGGATATCTTAGCCCCTTTTGGCGGTGGCGGACATTCCCGGGCCGGGTCTGCCACCATCAAAGATCAGCTGCTTGATGATGTTTATGACCAGATTAAATCACAGCTCCAGGCTGCAGTAGGACGTTCCATTACTGCAGAAGAACTAATGAGCAGGCCGGTGAAGACGTTAAAACCTGAAACGACCATCAAAGAAGCAGAAGGTATGGTACTCCGCTACGGCCATAGTGGCTTCCCGGTCGTAAACGACCAGTATGAATTGGTAGGCATTATTTCCCGCCGCGATATTGATAAAGCAATGCATCATCAGCTGGGGCATGCTCCTGTTAAGGGATACATGAGCTCTAATTTGCATACCGCGTCCCCACACCACCGGTTTGAAGAACTGCAGCAGCAGATGGTTCAGCATAACGTTGGCCGGCTGCCCATTATCGACCGCCGCGGGGCGTTAATCGGCCTCGTTTCGCGCAGTGACATCATTGCCCGCCTTCGTGAAGATTCTACTGCCTCTGAAACGGTCAATATGGAAGAAAACATGCGCATGACTCTGCCTGATTCGATTCAGCGGCGGCTTCGGGCAGTCGGTGAAGAAGGCGCCCGGCAGCATTTGCGCACCTATTTAATTGGCGGCGTCGTTCGCGACATTATTCTACAGAAGGGCAATGAAGATATAGATATTGCTGTCGAAGGCGACGGCATTGCCTTTGCTTCAGATATCGCTTCCAAGTGGAACGGTGAAATTCATAAGCACGAAGCTTTTGGAACTGCTACAATTACTTGGCCGGACGGATTAAAAATGGATATCGCAAGCTCACGCACCGAATTTTATGAAAAGCCCGGCTCCCTGCCGGACGTGGAAAGTTCTACCTTAAAAGAGGACTTATTCCGGCGGGATTTTACGATTAACGCTATGGCTCTTGCCCTTCATCCTGAAGAGTTCGGGAATCTCATTGACCATTTTTCCGGGCTCGAGGATTTAAAACGAGGGTCTATCCGGGTGCTGCACAATTTAAGCTTTGTGGAGGACCCAACCCGCATTCTTCGGGCTATCCGCTTTGAACATCGCTTTGATTTTGCCATGGATCATGAAACCGAAGCTTTTATTGCCCAGGCGGTTAACGCTATTCATGCGTTGTCGACAGACAGAATACTGGCTGAATTTCAGCGACTCACAGCTGAAATGCCTCCTGCCCAGCTATTTCACCGTCTCCAGAAGCTAGATGTTTTATCTGCCTTTCTGCCTGGAGCGGTCTGGGATAATACGGCAGAACGATTGCTTCCTTATATCACCAGTCTTCAATCATCTTTGTTCATGACCCTGCTGCCATTGTTTCTTCAGGAAAGCGGGCGGGTGCTATCGGCTGGGCGGGTGGCCGTACGGAAACAGGATAAACAGCTGGTCCGGCATGTGCATCACCTGCTCGATGAAAGCTGGGCACTCTCTATTGAAAGACCCGGTGATTTTCACCGGATAGCTGCGCATGTCTCCCCTCTTTCAGTTGACATCGCTGTTTACTGCCTTGAATACAGTGCCCGGCAGCCGGAAAAAGCGTCTTTGCTCAGACAGTACCAGGAGAAATGGCAAGAGCTTCCCTCCTGGATTTCCGGCGCTGACCTTCGGCGCCTCGGACTCCGCCCCGGACCGCTCTATAAATTCATTATCAGTGAAACCGAAAAAGCCATTATTAATGAAGAAATCACTTCTTCCCAGGAAGCGCTCAATTACGCGGAAGCTCTTATTCACAGCTGCCAGCCCTAAGTGCATAAAAAAACCCGGGCGCTTTGCCCGGGCTCTTTTTATGCCTGCCATTTTTTAAATGCCAGGGTAGCGTTATGCCCCCCAAATCCAAAGGTGTTGCTGAGAACAGCCTGAATGTCGCCTTTACGGGATTCGTTCGGCACGTAATCAAGATCGCATTCCGGATCCGGCTCGTGCAGATTAATGGTCGGCGGCACTACATTATCTTTTAACGATAGAATACTGAAAATGGCTTCAATTCCCCCGGTTGCTCCAAGCAGATGGCCGGTCATGGATTTCGTCGAGCTCATCCATACGTGGTCCGCGTGGTCTTTAAACACTTTACGCACGGCAGTAGTTTCAAATTTATCATTGTACTGGGTGCTTGTGCCGTGAGCGTTAATGTACTGAATATCTTCTGCTTTAAGTCCGGCATCATCCATAGCCATCTGCATGGACCGCTGAGCCCCTTCGCCGTCCGGCGCTGGTGCCGTCAGGTGATAGGCGTCACCGGTGGAGCCGTAGCCCACGATTTCAGCATAAATTTCTGCGCCTCTCGCTTCAGCGGACTCCAGACTTTCAAGCATTAAGATGCCTGCTCCTTCACCCATCACGAACCCGTCCCGGTTTTTATCAAACGGACGGGACGCTGTGTCCGGGTCTTCATTCATGGTAATCGCTTTGGCGGAACTAAATCCGGCGATTGCCATTTTTGTGATCGGCGCTTCTGTGCCCCCGGTAATCATAGCATCAGCGTCGCCGCGCTGAATTACTTTATAGGCGTCTCCGATGGAGTTGGAGCCTGTAGCACATGCCGTAACCGTACAGGAATTCACTCCCCTGGCCCCTGTATAGATGGAAACCTGGCCGGAAGCCATATCCGGAATCATCATTGGCACAAAGAACGGGCTTACCCGTTTATAGCCACGCTCCATAAAATTTTGGAACTGGGTTTCATACGTTTCCATTCCACCAATGCCAGAGCCAATCCATACACCAGTCCGAGCTGCATTTTCTTCTGTAATTGTGTAATCCGCATCTTCGAGTGCCTGCATGGAAGCAACAATTGCAAACTGGGTGAAGCGGTCCATTTTCCGAAGTTCTTTCTTTTCCAAATAAGCCGAAGGGTCAAAATCTGTGACTTCTCCCCCGATTTTCATCGGAAGCTCAGAAACATCCACCCTCTCAATAGCATTAATGCCGGATACTCCGTCGACAGCGTTTTTCCATGAGGATTC
This sequence comes from Marinococcus halophilus, assembly GCF_900166605.1. Taxonomy (NCBI): domain Bacteria; kingdom Bacillati; phylum Bacillota; class Bacilli; order Caryophanales; family Bacillaceae; genus Marinococcus; species Marinococcus halophilus. The sequence goes on along the minus strand of NZ_FVZD01000006.1, from coordinate 882,218 downwards.
CACTGTCTGGCCTAACGGGTTGACTGTTCCCATTCCCGTTACAACCACTCGCCTGTTTTCATTCATGCCACTCTCTCCTTTGTTATCTTCCGCATTTTCCTGTATATTCTCCAGGCCTATGTACCGAATCAGACTGGATATTTTCATTAGTCTGGCAATAATTTTATACGAATAGGGCACAGTTGTCTACTTTCTGCACGCCGTTTTGTTCATATAACCTTTATTCCTTTACAAACGACCGGTGATAGGTCCATTCAGCGATTAACGCTCCTATAATGGCTGTAAGAACAGCTGTCGTCTGGCTGCCCTCAAAAAAATAAACGATGCCTGAATATACAGCAATCAATACACAGATAAAAATAATTACCCCTGCCACAGCACGCTGCATTGTCATGTCATCCCTCCCGCTTCTTACCGCCTTCCCGGCAATTATACAAGCAGGCATCTGCTAATCCAAGTGATTATCCTCCTTTCTTCTCACAAAAGAAACCGCCCCTGTGTACAGGAACGGTTACCCGGTCTAGCTAATGACTGAAGCGAGTATTGCCTTTTGCACGTGCAGCCTGTTTTCCGCTTCATCATAAACGGCTGAATGAGGGCCGTCAATGACCGACGCCGCCACCTCTTCTTCCCGGTGTGCAGGAAGGCAATGCAAAAAGATATAGTCCTTTGCTGCATTTGCTGTCAGTTCTTCAGAAATCATAAAGCCTTTAAAAGCCGCGAGGCGTTTCGCCTGCTCTTCTTCGTATCCCATGCTTGTCCAGACGTCCGTATAAATAACGTCCGCTCCTTCTGCTGCTTCTTCGGGGTCCCTGGTGCGGGTGACTGAAGCTCCGGACTGCTCCGCGGCCTGTTCAATCTGCTTCCAGACTCCCGGATCTGGGCCATATCCTTCCGGCGCTGCGAGCACCGCATCCATCCCCATTTTCACGCTTGCTATCATCCAGGAGTGAGCAACATTGTTCCCGTCGCCAATAAAGGCGCTTTTTAAGCCCTGAAAGCTTCCCTTTTGCTCCTGCACAGTTAACAAATCGGCAAGCGCCTGACACGGATGGTATAAATCAGTGAGAGCATTGATCACCGGTACATCCGCATGATCTGCGAGTGCTTCCACTTTCCCGTGGTCGTTTGTCCGAATCATTAAAGCATCCACGTACCTTGAGAGCACTTTGGCTGTATCTTTGATCGGCTCCCCGCGGCCGATCTGCATGTCCCGGGGGCTCAGAAATAAGGAATGGCCGCCCATCTGGGTCATTGCTACCTCAAAGGATACGCGGGTCCTCGTCGACGCATTTTCAAAAATCATTCCAAGGGACCGGTGCGCGAGATGGGTATAATATGCTCCAGGGTTGTTTTTCATATCTGCTGCCAGTTCAAGCAGCTGCTTGATTTCCTCCGCAGAAAAATCAAGCAGTGTTAAGATACTCTGCTGCTGCAGATTTGAGGCAGGATTATTCAGGTTCGTTGCCATTTGTTACACTCCTTTTTCGGACAAAGCGTAATTTTGCAGCCATGATTCAATTGGGGCAGGCAGCTCTGGTGCTCCCTGAATCGCCTGAACCATCACACTTAGCGTACGTGCATTCGTTACAATTGTTTTACGTTCAATTAATGCTTTTTGGCGGCGCTCTTTGCCTGTTTTATGGCCCACCTCCGGGATACTGATAAAAGCTAAAGCATCCTCTGAGTGAATCCATTCATCAAACGGTATTTGTTGCGGGAACACTAATGTGTAACCCATGCCTTCGAGTTTGTCCAGGGACGGCTTTGCTTTGTCGTATTCCCCGGCAGCAATTTCGCAATAGACACTTCCAGTTTTTTTAAACAGAAGAGGCACCTGGGTTTCTGACCATGCAAATGCTTTCTGGAAAGCCCCGGAAAGATCTTTGGATATACCGATCAGCTCCCCGGTGGATTTCATTTCTGCTTCCAGTACCGGGTCGAGTCCGCTTAATTTATCGTTGGAAAAGACCGGAGCTTTCACTGTGTAATAGCCCGGCTCCTCATGAAGGCCCGCTTCTTCCATCCATGTTTTAAGTGAATGGCCAAGCAGCAGATGCACCGCCCCTTCGATCACTTTTTCTCCGGTGATTTTGGCAAAGACCGGCACTGTCCGCGATGCTCTTGGGTTTATTTCAATTACGTACAATTCACCGGCTTCGTAGACGAACTGGATATTAAAAATACCGTGAAAATCCATGCCTTCCGCAATTTTCTGCGTATAGTCCACCAACAGCTGCTTTACCTCTTCGCTAATGCTGAACGGAGGAGTCACAGCCATCGAATCGCCTGAATGAACGCCCGCTTCCTCCACGTGTTCAAATATACCAGGTATCCATATGTCTTTGCCGTCTGTTAATACATCCACCTCAAGCTCTGTGCCCGGCTTGTAGGAATCAATTAATATTGGGTATTCAATATCGTTGGCCGGATCTTCAATATACTCCACCAGTTCTTCTTCTTTGGTCGCAATTGCCATGCCGCGGCCGCCAATTACATAGGAAGGCCGGAGAAGCACCGGATAGCCGATTTCTTCCGCCTGCTTCAGCGTTTCTTCTCTGCTGCGGCCGGAAACTCCGGGAATATGAGGCACGTTTACCTGCTGCATAAACTGGTAGAAACGGTCCCGGTCTTCCAGCTGGTCGATAATATCAGACGTCGTCCCCAGCACTTCCATCCCTGCTTGTTCAAGCGATTCAGTCAGCGCTATGCCGGTCTGGCCGCCAAGCTGCACAATCACTTTTGTTACTTGCTCTTCCTTTGCCACGTGAAGCACATCTTCGGCTGTGAGTGGTTCAAAATACAAATGATCTGCCATTTCAAAATCGGTGCTTACCGTTTCAGGATTGTTGTTTACTATTACGGCTTCGTAGCCTGCCTCCTTCAAGGCACGTGCTCCGTGCACCGAGCAATAGTCAAATTCAATGCCCTGTCCGATACGGATCGGGCCTGACCCGAGGACGAGCACTTTGTTTTCTGTTGGCTCGGCCTCACGGTCGCTTTCCTTATACCAGCTTGAATAATAATACGGTGTTTCTGCAGTAAATTCTGCTGCACACGTATCGACCATATGGTATGAAGGAAACATATTTAACTGCTCCCGCAGCTGAAGTATTTCTTTTGTTCCGACGCCGGAGAGCGTATGCAGCTGTTCGTCCGTAAAACCAGCCTTTTTCCATGAGAGCAACTGGCCTTCGCTCCACTGTCCCCATGGAAGCGCCGCAATGTCTTTTTCTTTTTGAATAAGAGCTGAAAATGTTCTGAGAAAAAAGTACTGAATGCCTGTCTTTTTGTGGATCGTTTCCATATCCCCGTCCCGGCGGAGCCACTCCATAATATAAAAGAACCGCTTGTCGTCCTGCTTTAGTATCGCAGGCAGTATATCTTCATCTGGCACTTCCCTGCATTCCGGCAGAGCCAGCCCGTCATGCTTGATCTCAAGCGACCTTACCGCCTTCTGCAGAGCGGCCTCAAGATTTCTTTCGATGGCCATGACCTCTCCGGTTGCCTTCATCTGTGTGCCAAGCGTGCGGTCAGCGTAGGAAAACTTATTAAATGGCCAGCGCGGAAATTTGACTACTACATAGTCCAGTGCGGGTTCAAAGCTTGCATACGTATGTCCGGTGACCGGATTTAACAGTTCATGGAGGTGATACCCGATGCTGATTTTGGCTGCCATACGGGCAATCGGATAACCGGTGGCTTTAGAAGCAAGCGCGGAGGAACGACTGACCCTTGGATTCACTTCAATTAAATAATACTGCTTGCTGGCAGGATCGAGTGCGAACTGAATATTACATCCGCCTACAATCCCAAGCGCCCGGATAACTTTTAACGAAGAGCTCCGAAGCATCTGATACTCTACGTCTGTCAGCGTCTGGGACGGAGCCACCACAATGGAGTCTCCGGTATGGACTCCTACTGGATCGATGTTCTCCATGTTGCATACGGTGATGCACGTGTCATTTGCATCCCGCATTACTTCATACTCAATTTCTTTGAAGCCGGCAATGCTTTTCTCCACCAGACATTGATGAATTGGGCTTGCTTCAAGCCCTCCTTCGATGATGTAGCTAAGCTCGCTTTCATTTTGGGCGATACCGCCGCCGCCGCCGCCAAGCGTGTAAGCGGGTCGCACGATAATTGGATAGCCTGTTTTTTCTGCAAACGCCAGTGCTTCTGCTTTTTTCTCCACAATCTCACTTTCAGGCACTGGCTCTCCGAGCTCGTGCATGAGAGCACGGAATGCTTCTCTGTCCTCTCCCTGCCGGATGGAGTCGATCGGGGTACCAAGAAGCTCTACCCCGTACTTTTCAAGCGTCTGCTGTTCGGAAAAAGCAAGTGCAAGGTTTAGTCCGGTCTGGCCGCCAAGGGTGGCGAGTACCCCGTCCGGACGCTCCTGTTCAATGATCCGTTCCACTGTTTCTACAGTAAGCGGCTCAAAATATACTTTGTCAGCACAGGTGTCATCTGTCATCACAGTCGCCGGGTTGTTATTCAACAGGATGACTTCGATATCTTCTTCCCGCAGCGCCAGGCAGGCCTGGGTACCTGAATAGTCAAATTCTGCAGCCTGCCCAATGACGATTGGGCCGGAGCCGATCACCAATACTTTGTTTATATTTTTATCTCTAGGCATAGGTGGCTTCTCTCCCTTTATTCTCTATCGTTTCCAAAAATTCATCAAAAATCTCTTCGCTGTCTGCCGGCCCTGGATGGGCTTCGGGATGAAACTGTGCTGTCATGATTGGAAATTTTGTATGCACCATGCCCTCTACCGAGCCATCATTGACGTTTTTATATTTTATTTGGAAGGAGTCTTTCGGCAAGGATTCATCCGTAACGACATAGCTGTGGTTTTGAGAACTCATAAAAACTTTGTTTGTTTTCAGGTCCTGCACCGGCTGATTCGCACCGCGATGGCCAAAGCGCAGCTTCTCCGTATCTCCGCCGAAAGCCAGCGCAAGTAGCTGATGGCCCAGGCAGATTCCTAATGTCGGATAGGTTGTGGCAAGCTCCTTATACGTACTCAAATAATGCTCAAGCTGTTTGGGGTTGCCGGGGCCATTGGAAAACAGAAGGCCATCGGGAGCCAGATTTTCAATAGTTTGTTTCGGCGTATCGTAAGGCACGATCGTCACTTTGCACCCTTTTTTGTTCAGCTGATCCACCATCGACTGTTTGTAGCCAAAGTCCATCACCACTACGTGCCGGTCGCCGCTGCCGACCGTTATCTGCTTATCCACCGTTACAGTTTCAATCACATCACGCTCGCCGAGCGGCTCATACGCTCCAACGTTTACAGAATCCGGATCACCAGTCATAACAGCACCCATATCTCCCTTTTCCCGGATATTTTTGACGAGCGCCCGGGTGTCTACATTTTCCATAACAGGGATTCCAGCAGCAAGTGCTGCTTCTGCAAGCGTCTGGTCGCCTTCGTAGTGTCCTGAAGTACTGCATGCTTCACTAACAACAATACCCGCCGGCTGTGGCTGCGTGCTTTCATTGTCGGTTGGATTCACACCGTAATTTCCAATCAGGGGGTAGGTAAAAACCACTATCTGTCCATGAAAGGAAGGATCAGTCATTACTTCCTGGTAGCCGGTCATTCCTGTAAAAAATACAATTTCCCCATACGTATCCGGAAAGGCTTGCTGCCAGCTGCCTTCAAATATTTCGCCTGTTTCCAACTTTATATAACTTTTCATTTACAAACCCTCCTGGTACGCTTTTATTTTTCAAGCACTTCTCTCAGCGCTGCTGCGGCTTTTTCCAAGTCATTGTTTGAAATTGTCAGTGGTGGCAGAAGTCTCAGCGTGTTAGGCCCTGCAGCGATTAGCAGAAACCCTTCTTTCTGCATGGCGAGTACATAAGGTGCAGCACTATCATTAAGCTCGATGCCAATCATAAGCCCCGGCCCGCGTATTTCTTTCACCGACGGCAGGGAGGCTATTTTTTCTTCAAGCAGGCCCGTGAAAAAGCGTCCTTTTTCTGCTGCCATCTTCGGGGCATTGATGCTCATCAGCTTTTGAAGTGTCCCCTCTACCGCTGCCATGGCAAGCGGATTTCCACCAAATGTAGATCCATGGGCTCCGGGACCAAAGGCTTCCTGTAAATATTGTTTGCCAATCATCGCTCCCACCGGGAAGCCATTTCCAAGTGCTTTTGCTGTCGTAACGATATCGGGATTTACACCTGCCTGCTCATACGCAAACATTGTACCGGTACGGCCGAGTCCCGTCTGTACCTCATCTAGGATCAAAAGGGCTCCGTACTGCCTTGCAAGCTCTGCGGCTTTTTGGATAAATGCATGTTTTCCTGGAATGACGCCGCCCTCGCCCTGCACCGGCTCAAGCATAATTGCTGCAGTATCCTCGTCCACAGCTTTCTCCAGCGCATTCACATCGTTATACGGTAAATATTCAAAGTCCTGGAGCATGCGGCCAAATCCCTGATGAATGGCGTCCTGGCCGGTTGCTGCCATGCTTCCGTATGTCCGTCCGTGAAAAGACTGGACAAAGCTTTGGATTTTCTTACGCCCCGTGTATTTTCTGGCGCATTTTATAGCTGCTTCGTTTGCCTCTGTACCACTGTTTGCAAAAAACACAAGATCCCCGCCCGTAAGCTCCGTTAAAAGCCCGGCCGCCCGCTCCTGCTGTTCATATTGAAAAAAGTTGGAGCCGTGCCATCCAGCATGCAGCTGTTTCTCTACGTGCTTTATAACATCAGGATCCCCATGGCCAAGGTTCAACACGCTGATGCCGGCCATCAGATCTGTATATTTATTACCTTCTTTATCTGTTACTGTACACCCTTCTGCATGTGAAAAGGTGAGTTCCCATCTTTTATACGTTTCAAATAAATGCGATTTTTGTTCTGTCTGCTGCATTGTTATCTTCCTTTCAAGTCAGGGCCTGGACCTGTTCTCTGATTATTGCCGTTCCTTTCAGCTTTCCATTTGCTTGATCTGTGTGACCGTCCGCCCCGGCAATAACGACCTTTTCCAGGTCGCCAGTCAAACTTGCCGCAGCTGCCTGCACTTTCGGTATCATCCCGCCGTAAATCTCTCCGTCGTAAATGAGCTGTTCAAGCTTTTCTACCTGTATATAGTCGGCTTTGCTTCCATCGATGAGCACTCCCTCAACGTCTGTAATAAACAGAAGCTCTTTTGCGCCTATTGCCTGAGCGACAGCGGAAGCAGCCGCATCAGCATTCACATTTAGTTTTTTGCCGTTTTTATCAGCTGCAATCGGAGCTATTACTGGGACAAACCCATTTTCAATCATAGACTTTATGCAGGCAGTATTGACGTTTACAACCTCCCCGACGAGTCCAAGGTCCTGATCAGCCACCTGTTCTGCTTCAATCAGCCCCCCGTCAACACCGGACATGCCAAAAGCCCGGGTACCGGTGGTTTGAAGAGAAGAAACGAGAGCTTTATTCACTTTTCCAGAAAGAATCATTTCTGCCACTTCGAGTACTTCTGGGGTTGTTTTTCTCAAGCCGTTTACAAACTCACACTCAATCTGCATCTGTTCAAGCATACGGTTGATTTCAGGGCCTCCCCCGTGCACAAGAATTGGATTCATTCCTGTTTCTCTCATAGCAGCTATACTTTTGAAAAATTCTGCTGTGAGCTTGTTCACCGTCGAACCTCCGCATTTGACTACAGTGATGTTCTCCACGCTCATCTCCTCCTTCTTCCCTTACGTCCGGTAGCCGGCGTTGATTCTTACATAATCATATGTCAGGTCGCATCCCCATGCTTTACCACTTCCGCTTCCTATGTGGAGATTTACTGTTATCTCCACCGTGTCACTTTCCAGGTAAGCTTTTGCTTCTTCTTCGGAAAAATGAACCGGCGTGCTTGCTTTCAAGGTCTCCACCGGCCCTACTGATATATCCACCGTATCCGGATCAAGCTCCACTTCGCTGTACCCGAGAGCGACAATCACCCGGCCCCAGTTGGCGTCTGTGCCGTATACAGCGGTTTTCACCAGGTCTGAGCCGACAATCTGCTTAGCCGCCTGGCCGGCTTCTTCATCCGTAGCAGCACCTTCCACTTTTACTTCAATCAGCTTAGTGGCCCCTTCGCCGTCTCTTGCTATCTTTTTCGATAGAGACTCGCAAGTTTCTTTTAATCCGGCAACAAAAGCATTCCAGTCAGGATGCTCAGGATGAAGCGGGTTGTTTTCCGCCTTACCGCTCGCCATGACAACTACCATATCGTTTGTTGACGTATCTCCGTCAATGGTAATCCGGTTAAATGTTTTGTTTGTTATTTCCGAAAGCGCCGTCTGCAGGTGAGCAGGTTCAATCGCAGCGTCCGTAGTCACAAACCCGAGCATTGTGGCCATGTTCGGATGTATCATACCCGACCCCTTAGCCACGCCTCCGATAAACACTGCTTTATTGTCCACCCATGTCTGAAAGCACGCGTGCTTTCCGGCAACATCTGTGGTCATAATCGCTTCGTTAAAATCCTGCGCCCGTTCAAAACCCGTTTCCGGTTCGAGATGTGCGATGCCTTCATTGATTTTATCCATCGGCATTGCTTCACCGATCACCCCGGTGGAAGTTACTGCTACCTGATGTTCCGGCAGCCCGAATTTTTTGGCACTGTTTTTTCTCATGGTATAAGCATCTTCAAGTCCCTGTCTGCCTGTACATGAATTGGCATTCCCGCTGTTGACGACAATGGCCCGGAGCTTCCCCTCTTCGGCAATGCTCTCTTTTGTCACCTGCAGCGGTGCTGCCTGAATTTTATTCAGCGTATATACAGCGGCACTCGACGCCGGCACGTCACAAATAATAGCTCCGAGATCTTTTCTTTTTCTTTTGACCTTTGTATGAATACCCGCTGCGGAGAAACCGGCAGGGCTCAAAATGCTGCCTCCCGATACTTCTATTACCTGCTCTGCTGTCGATGCCTCTACCATGATTTTTCTTCCTTTCTTATGGATAAACCGGAAGCTGAGAAATCCCTTCCTTCTCGTCTGCTCCCAGCATCACATTCATATTTTGTATCGCTTGCCCCGAGGCGCCTTTAACTAAGTTATCAATTACTGAAACGACCGTCAGCCGGCTGGTGCGTTCGTCCACTGTCCAGCCGATATCGCAAAAGTTACTGCCATATACTTCTTTTGTTGCCGGGAATGCTTTCTCTCCACGTACCCGGACAAATGGCTCTTTGTCGTATGCCTGATGAAACAGCTCCTCTATATGCCCGCTCTTCGTCCCGCTGGTAAGCGGTACATACATAGTCGCTAAAATCCCCCTAGTCATCGGTACTAAATGAGGACTAAAAGTAACGGGATGGTTCTCGCCCGTACGCATGTCCAGTGCCTGTTCAATCTCCGGCGTATGCTTATGCTCATTTACTTTATAAATTTTAAAATTTCCGTCCATTTCACTAAAATGAGTAACTGCTGACGGCGTCCGCCCGGCTCCTGTGGTTCCTGTTTTAGCATCAATAATAATATTTGAAGGATCAATCGCACCTTTGCCTGCGATCGGCAAAAGACCCAACAGCACCGCAGTCGGGTAGCAGCCGGGATTGGAAAGCAGTGAAGTTCCTGCCACTTCGTTTCTATTCCATTCTGTTAAACCGTAGACGGCTTCTTTCAGCAGCGTTTCCGGAGCGCTTTCGCGCTGATACCAATCCTCATATGTGGCGGAGTTCTTCAACCGGAGGTCTCCGGATAAATCAATCACTTTTGTGTGCTTTGCAATGGTTTCGCTCCAATCCGCCGATATGCCGGGAGGCGTGGAAAGAAATACCACCTCATACGCGGACCAGTCAGCTGCTTCGAGCGGCTGTAGAATTTCATTATATAAATCTTTCATATGCGGATACACATCAGAAAGCATCGTATTGTGCTTCGACGAAGAATAAACGTCAATCTGTTTAACCCCGCGGTGCTGGGCCAGCATGCGTATTAATTCCACACCGCCGTAACCAGTTGCTCCAATAATCGCTATATTCATAAAGTTGCACCTCTGTTTATCTTTATACAATGTGTTCTGTTGATTATTATAAGTCTGAATATATATTAATGCAACTGTATTTTTATTTTTTCTTTATATTTTTTATATCTGTGCAGAAGGCAAGTTTTTAAGCTTTTTCCATCTAAATACCGCTTTTTGCGGAAAAACATTTTATGTATGAAAATGTACTATCAATGTATAAAGGTGATGAGTTTTTATTTTCGTTTTCACTAAATAGCACCGTTCCTTTTCTTTTCTTTTTGTTTTCATTCCAGTAAAATAAGGAACGAATCTTGTTTTTTTCTATACTGCTTCTACACAGCTGGCCATATGCATTTATATTTCCATTAGGAAAGAAGAGGTTTTTTATGAAAAAACATTTGATAGCTCTTGATTTAGACGGGACGCTTCTGAAAGACGATAAAACAATTTCCACAAAAACCTGGAAAGTGATCCAGAAGGCTAAAGAGGCAGGACATACAGTTGCCATTGCTACCGGCAGGCCATACCGGGCCAGCAAAATGTACTATCAGCAGCTCGGCCTTTCTACGCCTATTGTTAACTTTAATGGTGCATACGTACATCACCCGGCCGATCGATCTTTCCGCTCCTTTCATGAACCGCTTGACCTTGACCTTGCCCGGACAGTGATCGAAACCTGCCGGACGTTAAATGTGCAAAACATGCTCGCAGAAGTGCTCGACGACGTGTATATGGATGAGCATGATGAATCCTTTATCGATCTTCTGGCTTTCCAGGGACCGGTGACCGGATCCGGGAGGCTCGAGAGAGTACTCTCCCACTCTCCTACTTCCCTGCTCGTGTATCCTCAGGAGGGCACAGCAGAGCAGCTGCAGAACCTGCTTTCATCCAGTGAAGCTCAGGGTATGCACCAACGCTCCTGGGGCGAGCCTCATCATATGATTGAAATTATTAAAAAGGGAAATCATAAAGCAAACGGCCTGGAAAAAGTCGCTGCTTACGCGGGGCTCACCATGGAGGATGTGATCGCTTTTGGGGACGAAAATAATGACTTAGAAATGCTTGAAGCTGCTGGAACGGGGCTTGCGATGGGAAATGCAAGTACAGATACGAAGTCAGCAGCAGATGAAGTTATCGGTACAAATGAAGAAGACGGCATCGCCCATTATTTAGAAGAACGGTTGAAGCTTTCCACGGATAACGCGGTGCTTTTTAAGAATTAAATGCTTGATTTTGAATAAGGATGTGTTCAAACAATGCAGGTGTATAAAGTACCTACAGATACCGAACAGCATGTGAGGAATCAAATAGCTGACCTGTTGATGGGTCAGATGGATTCTATCGGCATGAAGGATGCATACAGGTTTCTGCAGCGGGCCATTAACCTTTCCCTTGACTCCGATTCTACTGCCCATATTTTCGTAGCCGAAACCGATGAACAGATCGTAGGTGCCGCTTTCTTAAATATCGGTATCAGTCTGGAAAAAGGCGGCTACTATGTCTGGCTGAATGACCTCTATGTGAATCAGCAGTACCGGAATCGGGGCATTGCGAAAAAGCTGCTCTTAAAAATTATTTACTGGGCTGAACATAATGATATTAAAGGTATTGAATTAGAAACCGGCGTGAACAACGCAGCTACCAAAGCACTGTATAATTCACTCGGGTTTTACGATGTTATTTCTAAACGTTATGGCTTTCGTTTTTAACTCCTGTCTTCCCTTATATCGGGAAGACTTTTTTATTGCCTGTAGGCAGTGTAGAAGAGCATAAGAATTCCTTTGACTTCGTTCGGCCCTGCGCTAATATAGGCATGGTCATGGTCAGCCTGAAAACGAAGCGCGTCTCCAGGTTCCATAAATTGTCTGCTTTCTTCTTTCGTCTGTACTTCCAGTTGCCCTTCGTGCACAAAAATATACTCTTCCACGCCGAATGGATGAGCAGAGGAGTAGTGACTACCATCGGAAGAAAGCACGAATTCATACCATTCGACTGGGGCCTGCTCATGCTTGGAAAAAATATTTCTGACTGCGTATCCGTTTTCTCCTTCCAGCCATTCGGCTTTATCTGCAGGAACAAATTCCGTATCCGGGCGGTGCTGCTGCAGAAATGCCGAAAATCCTACACCCATTCCTTCTGCAATCTTCCACATTGTCGTAATCGTCGGATTCGATGCCCCGCGTTCAATCTGTCCAAGCATAGGTTTACTCACTCCAGTTGCTTCCGCCAGTTTATCCAGACTCCACCCGCGGGCATGGCGAAGCTGACGTAAAGTTTTACCGATTTCTTTCCCTATTGATTCTTTCATTTTTTCACCTCTGTTGTATAATATAACATACAAATGTATACTGAAATCAAAAAGGAGGGAAAATCATGAGCAGTACAGCTTCGTTAGAACACTCCTGGATGAACGGCCTTACTCAGGGGGTGCCCATAGCCGCGGGCTACATCCCTGCTGCTTTGGGATTTGGCCTGCTAGGTGCCAACAGCGGCCTTTCCATCGTTGAAACTGCCCTCATGAGCATTATTATCTTCTCCGGCGCCGCCCAGTATATGGCCCTTGGATTAATCACTGCCGGCGCCGGTTTATACAGTATATGGGTCTCCACCTTTCTCCTGAATATCCGGCATTTGTTGATGAGCGCATCTGCTAAACAAATTTTTTCTTCTGCTTCTAAATGGAATCAGGCTGTTTTAGCCTTCGGCTTAACGGATGAAGTCTTCGCCCTGATTTCTGCCAGAAAAGATAAAACAAATATATTTTTTGGGATTGGGGTTTTCTTGGCAGCCTACATCAGCTGGGTAGCTTTTTCGTGTGCAGGATATTATTTTGGCGCTTTGTTTCCCGATTATCTTCAGATCAGCATGGACTTTGCGCTGTATGCCCTGTTTGCGGCATTATTGTTTCCAATGATTTTAAAATACCGGATGGCTCTATATACCGCTGGCTTAAGCGCAGCAATCAACACACTTCTTGGACTCTGGATTCCCTCCGGATGGGCCATTCCAACAGCAATGACAGCTTCAGTATTTATTGTCGTATATGCCAGTTCTTTGAAGCAGGAAAAGGAGAGTCAGCCATGAACATGCTTCTCTTAATCATTGGAATGGGTGTTATTACATACGTAACGAGAGTCGTGCCCTTTTTTTCGTTAAATATCGAACGCCTGCCCCTTCCAATTCAGCAGGCACTTCAGCTTATTCCCTACGCCGCGCTCGGAGCAATGCTGCTTCCGGGAGCCCTTCATTCTCCGCCTGATACCTGGTTTGGTCTGCTTGGACTCTGCACTGCTTTTTTGATTGCCTTTTTAGGCGGAAAATTTATTGCTATTATTTGCGGCACTGTCGGGCTGCTTTCCCTCGCTGCTTTTTTTATTTATTAATATAAAAAGCAGGAGCTCTGCCAGCTCCTGCCTTACGGGTTTTTGGACGTGTCCAAAACCGGAGAATCCAGATTTTCAGCAAGCATTTGGAATTCTGCCTGGTACGAATTTTCAGGGTCGAGAAGATCTGCATCAAGCTCCCCGTCCCACCTCCGTTTGTTTCCCGGGCTGACCTCCACGGATTTCTCCGCCTGCGTAAACACCTTTCCTTCTGAATAAACATAAACCGTCTCAGAGTCGTCTTCTTTTTTAACAATTACTTCTGCTTCCTGGCCGTCCTGGAAATTCAGCTTCATTTCTTCATTTCCCGTATTTTCAAATTCTAAATGCCACGTGTTGTTTTCAGTATCCAGCGTCCCGGAAAGCGTCCACGTGTTTTCTTCCATTGAAGCTTCCAGAGTGCCGGGGGAAGATTCTTCAGCCTGTTCGCTGCCACAGCCAGCTGGAAATATACAGAAACACGCTATCACCGCAGCTAACCACTTTTTTACAGCCATTCCTCTCACTTCCCGGCTTTTTTGATCAGTCGTCTTTACGGAACAGACCGAACACAGTAGTTGTGTTAATAATGTTTGTAAACGCCTCCGGATCTGCTTCCTGGACTACTTGCTGAAGCGTGTACATTTCATAACGCGTAATCACTGTCATTAATATTTCTTTTTCGCTGGCATCAAATCCTCCCCGCGCCGGAATCCGTGTAATTCCTCTGGTCAAATTTTGATGAATAGCATCCCGCATTTCGTCCGGATTTTTCGTTACAATTAAAGCCGTCAGTTTTACATGGCGTGTGTGGATAGTATCTATAACCCTCGAGCCGACATACAGCGTTACCAGGGTATATAAGGAGCTTTCCCAGTTGTATAAAAACCCGGCTGCTATCACGATAATCCCGTTTAACAGCATAAAATATGTGCCGACCGGACGATCACCCATACGGGCCAGTACGAGGGCTACAATATCCAGGCCGCCTGCCGAAGCACCCCACTTTAAGGCTACGGCAGCCCCAGCTGCTGTGATCGCTCCACCAAAGACACTGTTTAATAAAATGTCTCCCGAAAGCTCGGTAATAGGTATAAGGTCCAGAAAAAAGGTCGTCAGCGCTACGTGTAAAAAGCTGTAAAACGTAAACAGCCGTCCTACTTTGAACCAGCCTAGCATTGCAATCGGTATATTAATTAAAAACAAAAGCACCCCAGTGGAGAACGGCAGAAAGCCTGCAATAATCTGCGCAATCCCTGTAGCCCCGCTCGCAAATACGTTTGCCGGCTCCAAAAACAAGTTTAGGCCGACTGCCATAATTAAGGCCCCAAATACGATAACCAGGACGCGTGTGACCTCTGAGACAATAGATGAATGGCTTGTAAGCATAGTGTCCCCCTTTCTGCTGCAATGTTTATTCTAAATATGGGAAGAAGCCCATTTTGAGGCTGCTATCATCCCTTCTCTCGTTACTTTGTGACCTGCTTCCTGCTGAAGATAATAGGCCTGCCTGGATGACTCTCTATATGGGAGACGTTCAAAAAAGCGATACGACAGTTCGTAAGGCACCACATCATCTTCTTTTCCGTGCCAAAAAAAGATAGGCTTCGATTCAACTTTAGCAGGTTCAAGAGAAAGATCGTAGGTGGCCAGCTTCTCTAAAAGATCCTGTTCCTCGTGCTCTGACAGCTCCCAGTCAGAGTTTTTCTTTAGCGAACGTATCTGCTCTTCGGCCATTGCTTTCCAGGACGGCGACCCCATCATGATTATGCCCCCCTGAATCCATTCAAACGATTTAAGCGCCCCGCATGAAATGATTCCTCCCATGGAAGTGCCGGAAACGTATATGCGGCCGCTGTCAATCCATTTATATGTAGTCATTTCATTCACCAGGCTTTGGGTTTCGTTTACCGCCTGCATAACAATATTCCAAAACGCATAGGTTCTTCTGCCAGCATCAATATCTCCCGCGCGCTCTCCGTGATAAAGAGCGTCGGGGAGCACGACCCGGATCCCCTTTTCTGCCAGATAATAGGCAAAGGAAAGATTTTGTTCTTTACTGCTGCCAAGTCCGTGCCAAAATAAAACCGTAGGCTGCGGATGAAGTTTATCTGCCTGCCTGAAGATATGCAGGCTTGGAATATCTGCGATCGTTTGGTTTTCAATGGTAATCATGCTATTCCATCCTTTGCAGCCATTATAGTAGTGCACTCTGAATATTGTACCCCAGTAAAGCAATTATTGAAAAGACCGAAGCTTTCCATGTGCTCTAGAAACAAAAAAGACAGCTGCGTGCATTTAGCACTTCGACAGCTGTCTCTCTTTTGCCTATTTTTCATCTTTTTCCTTTGCTGTCCGGAGCGGTTCTTCCTCTTTTTCCTCTGCTTCTTCATAATGAAGTACAGAATATTGAGCACCTTCAGAGACCATTTTGTTGTCTTCAAAATCCTGAGGGTCCGGGTTGCCCACCGTTTCATTCAATTCTTTATCTTCATCTTCCTTCGTTTTGCCGCCTACCTTAGCCGCAGTGCGCTTAGATACATCTTTTACCTGGGCCCTTGTTTCTCCGTCTTTTAGAAAGTAGACGGCTGCGCCCACAATTAGTGCCGTCAGTACGGTCCATAAAATACCATTTTTCTGCATACAATATGCCTCCTGTCTCGATCAACTGATTTCAGTGCTTCTTTTCGCTATTTCCCAAATCATTTAATACTAAACCCTTCTTCTTTATGAAAAATGTTACATAGAAAAGCTGCAGAATTAATCTGCAGCTTTTCCCGAATTATTTTTTATATAGATCGTTTACGTCTTTCAATGGGTTTTCCATGCCGGAATTTGTTTCTTCATCCCAGGCGAGCATTCCTCCAGCAAAATTATAGACATTCTCGATCCCATTATCCTGAAAATACTGAGCCGTATGCTGGCTTCTCGAGCCGCTCCGGCAGATAAACACATATGATTCATCTTTTTTGAACTGATCGATCACTTCAGGCACCTGGTTCATCGGAAGCAGAGGCACCCCCGGTATGTGCCGTTCCTCATATTCCCCCGGCTCTCTTATATCAATCATGATTGGTGTATTTTTTTTGCTGCGGTATTGTTCTTTCAGTTCGTTTACATCTATTTGACGGATTCCTTCTAATTCATAGGCCATACTGGTTCATCCTTTCTATATTAACTTTCGGATTAATTCTACCATCTATATACTGATTCGTTAAAAGTCTTGTACCTTTGAATATGCCGTCTCTGATACAATAATGTAAGAATAGGAGGCGGTCAGCTTGAATAACGATATTATTTCGCTGTTTCCAGAAGCAGTGCCTAAGGAGCGGTGGAAAAAAATCACCCGCCCCGAACACTACCTTTATTACCAGCTTCCGGATGGCTCGCAAATGGCTCTTCCCATTCAATCCCTGTCTGTCCGGGAGCAGCGGCTGCTCGAAGCTATGCTTACACCGATTTCTCCCGGCATAGAGGAAGCTTCTCCATGGGCAGATTACCTTCAGGAAAGAAGCGATAAGCTGCCTGAACGGATTCCTGATCCGTTTCGCTTTTTGTTTCTTGAAGGCTCCAGCCTGCATCTTTGGAGAAACGATATTCATGATACACTTCTCGAATATTACCAGCGCTCTGTCGTCCTCTCAGCAATTGGTGATGAAAAGCTTCTTGCCATCATCCCGGATGATGGCCCGGAAGAGGAAGAAGTATTTGAGGCTCAGGAACTATCAACTCTGCTTATGGGAGACACGATGGTTGACGCTTCTGTGTATTACGGGAGAAAAATTTACCGCAGTGAAAATCTCCGTTCAATTTTTCAGCAGGAACAGAAAATGTTTTCGTTTCTTCAGGAGCAGCAGCCTTCCAGGCGCTCTTTCGCTCCCTTTGAAGCGTTGCCCTGTATCCATATGGCCGAAAATAATCAGCTCTCAAAAAAAGAGCTGATCCATTATGCCCTGGGCGGACTCGAGCAGGATGAAGAATTAATGCATACGCTCTATACTTTTTTCCTCGAAAATTTAAACAGCAGCGCCACTGCCAAAAGGCTTCACCTTCACCGGAATACGCTGAAATACCGGCTCGACAAAGTGACAGACCGGATTGGCATCGACGTCAAACAGTTCCTGCACGCTGCCCCGCTATTTTTGCTTCTTCAGGCTCAGTACGGCTCGGGCATCGCATAGGTTATACTTTTTTGACTTTATTCGAAAGTGTACCAATCGCCTTTACATAGACCTCTATCTCGTCTCCATCCTGTAAATACTTAGGAGGAGTAAAACCTGACCCGACCCCTGACGGCGTCCCTGTCGCAATGACGTCGCCAGGTCGAAGCGTCATTCCGCTGGATAATTGTTCGATCAGTTCGGCAATGCCGAAGATAAGGTCCGATGTGCTTCCGGACTGTCTTTTCTCTTTGTTTACATACGTTTCTAGTTTCCATTCCGAGGACTGATCGGAAGGACCGACAGTAACATATGGCCCAATCGGTCCGTACGTGTCCCCGCTTTTGCCAAGAAAAAACTGCTGATGTCGCTTTTGTACATCCCGGGCGGTAACATCATTGAACAGCGTATATCCAAACACATGCTCCATCGCTTGTTCTTTGGAAATCCGCCGGCCAGCCTTTCCAATAACTACAGCTATTTCCCCTTCGTAATCAAGAGCCTTTGTAAACGCTTCGTCCAACTCTATATCTTCCCCATCCGCAATCAGTGACGAAGAAGCTTTCGTGAAGACCAGAGGTGCTTCCGGAGCGTCTTTTTCACCCATCTCCGCAGCATGGTCTGCATAATTTTTTCCAATGCAGATAATGTTCTGCCCTTCCCGCTTTACCGGCGGAAGCACCTTTACGTTTTCAGCAGCGTACGTTTTGAATTGGTGGCGGTGCTCTGCATAATCCTGCCACCGCTCCACAAGCAGGGCATTTGCATTAACAGTTTCTTCAAGCCACTTTCTTAAATCGCCATCTTCCCCAATTTCCAAATCAACATACACGTCAAATTCCTCATCGTATCCCGCAAGAAACGACTGGCCATTTTGTTCTACCGCTGCAATCCTCATGATTATTTTCCTCCTTGAACATTATTGTGTCTGCTCAGCACTGATCGTTACTCCGTCGAGCTTTAGGGTCCCCCCGTCCAGCAGCCGGCTTTCGGCTTCTTTTGCAGAAGCCTGCCATTCCTGTTCATACGCTTCTTCAAACCTTACCCTGGAATGGTTAAAAAATATTCCGTTTCCGGCTATATACTGATCATACGATTCCAAAAAAGCCTCTTCCCCGGTTACCCGGACTCGAACAAGAACGTCACTTCCGTTCCATTGGTCGTTTTTATAATATCCAAAAGCGTATACGTTATCCAGCACCGCGTAAGAGCCCAGCGGGATAATGGCTTTTGTTTCCTGCGCCTGTTCCAGGCTGTCCGCGGTAATTAATTGTTCCCCCGGCTGCAGGCGGTCGGCAAAGCTGAAGCTCAAGTAAAAAAATAAACCTACCATAAAAACAGCGAGCAAGGGGGAAAGCATCCGTTCTATGCGTTTCGACCGGTTTGCGCCCGCCCGGTGCAGTGCATATGCAACCGCTCCTCCTATTACCAGTGTAACAATGGCGCATATGACGTAAAAAATCCAGGGGGTTATTGTCCAAATCATCGTCTAATCCTTTCTTCATGTCTTCGTTAAAAATTCCTTTCCTATCGTATCATATCCTCCCTCCCCATCAGAAACAGAAGCTTTTTCCCTCAGCCGTATATACGGGTTTATTTCTGAATGAAAGCGGTAATACAACTTTAAATACCTCAGGGGGGATTGTTGATGAACAAACTGCACACCTCACTGGCTGTCTGGGCACTTTTTTTATTTGTTATGGCCTTTGTTCTCCCTTTTGCGACAAACGGCACCAGTATTCTGGCTGATTTAATGCACAGCTATACGATCTATGGCTTCTTTTCCCTCGTACCAATCATTGTTTACGGAACTATCCTCTCCATTTGTTCAGACTGGATCACTAATCTTTTTTTCAAGCGTTTCCCCGAAGTCTCTCTCGTTCTGCATATTATTGGCGGTGCTTTTGTTTACGTTTTTTCCCAGCATTGGAACATTGCACTTATGGGGATTTTCGCTGCTGTTTTGTTCTTCACGCTTGATCAGCTGTTTGTACTCTGGCATCGAAGGTTTACCTTTATGGCAAACATTCCATTTGTTCTCAGCTTCAGCAGCGTCCTTCTAATGTTCATTGGCGCTTCCTTTCCCTGAAAAAATATAAATAAGCCCCGGGAACTTCAGCCCCGGGGCTTATTTGTTATGAAGGGTTCACCCGAAAAAGAGGCTGCCCGTATTCTACTAATTCTCCGTCTTCCACCAGGATCTCTGCAATTTCTCCACTGACTTCTGCTTCAAGCTCATTCATTAATTTCATCGCCTCTACGATACAAACGATGGTATTCGGCTTGATCGTTGCCCCTTTTTCTACATAAGCACCTGCTTCCGGTGAAGGTGAGCGGTAGAATGTGCCTACCATCGGGGAAGTAATTTCATGATAATTAGATTCATTGTTCTTTTCTTCGCTGCCTTCCGGCGCACTTTCTTTTTTCGTTTCTGCCGGCTGTGGGGACGGCTGGGCGACAGGTTGCGGCGCCGGTTCTACAGCTTGCTGTGCCACGGGCCTCATTGCTGATTCTTTACGTATAGTAACCTTTTCTTTCATGTCGTTTCGAATTTCCAGTTCTCCGACAGACGAGTCGTCCACCGCCTGAATGAGCTCTTTAATTTCTTCAATAGAATACATTAAGCTTCTCTCCTCTCAAAAATAAACACTTACACATGCGTTGAACTTAAGAAAAAGCGCTGATACTTTTGCTGCTGCCTCGCTTTTTCAGTAAGCACCGCATTCATTACCAGATCGCCAAATATGTTTGCGATGTCTTGAAGCGAATACAAACCGCTTGATTTGTACCACTTGTATGTCCAGTTCATCATTCCAAATATCGCCATCGAGGTAATCGGCACTGGAAGCTCCTTTCGAAACTCTCCTTCTTCAATACCCTTTTCGACCAATTGAAACATCGTATTCTTGTATTCATCCCGTTTAGCTTCAAGCCGCTTGAAATAATCTGCAGATAAATGCTTTCCTTCCTGGTAAAACACTGTTACGTGCGGGCGGTACACTTCAAACATGCGGACAAACGAGCGTATCACTTCATATAACCGCTCAGCCGGCGTATCATACCTGGACTGCACTTCATCGGCCTTTGTGAGCACGTAGGTGATAAACGATTCATGAATAGTATAGAGAAGTTCTTCTTTAGACGTGAAGTTGTGATAAAAACCGCCTTTAGATGTGTGGCTCTGTTTCACAATGCGATCGACGGTGACCGCATGGAAGCCAAATTCTTCAAACAGCTCTAAAGCTGCATCCGTAATTCGCTTTTTCGTCGATCTGGTCGCCATCGATCCTTCCGCCTTCCTATATGCTAGACACTGCTTTCTTCTTCCATAATAGAATAGGTGTCCAAAAAGTTTGTAGTAAAGTTTCCGGAAACAAAATCTTCGTGCTCTAAAAGCTTTAAGTGAAACGGGATCGTCGTATCTACTCCGTCGACGACAAATTCGCGCAGCGCCCGCTTCATCCGGGCAATCACTTCTTCTCTATTTTTCCCGCGGACAATAAGCTTAGCTACCATCGAATCATAATAAGGAGAAATTTTAAACCCGGTATACATTGAGCTGTCCACCCTTACTCCAAGGCCTCCCGGCGGCAGATACAGATCAAGCTTTCCGGGGGAAGGCCTGAAATTTTTGGCAGGGCTTTCCGCGTTGATTCTGCATTCCATCGCCCACCCCTCTATTTCAATTTCCTCCTGCTTTACCTGCAGCTCATGGCCGGCTGCTGCATAAATCTGTTCCTTGATTAGATCGACACCGGTCACTTCTTCTGTCACGGGATGCTCTACCTGAATCCTTGTATTCATTTCCATAAAATAAAACTTTTTATGGGCATCCAAAAGGAATTCCACTGTACCTGCCCCACAGTAGTCAACTGCTTTTGCAGCCTGAACGGCAGCCTCTCCCATCGCCTCTCTCGTTTCTTCATCAAGGGCCGGTGAAGGGGCTTCTTCTACAAGTTTTTGGTGACGCCTTTGAATCGAACAGTCCCGTTCTCCTAAATGGATAACGTTTCCGTGACTGTCTGCCATAACCTGAATTTCAATATGTCTCGGCTCCACGACCAGCTTTTCCATGTAAACACCGGCGTCTCCAAAAGAACTCTCTGCTTCCTGGCGGGCCATCTGGATGCATTTATCCAGGTCTGCAGCGGTCTGGGCTGCGCGCATTCCTTTGCCGCCACCGCCGGCAGTAGCCTTGATCATAACAGGATAACCGATATCTTCTGCCAGCGCATGAACGTCCGTATTTTCATCAATCAGTCCATTACTTCCTGGTACAACCGGCACGCCCGCTTCTCTCATTGTTTCTCTTGCCACGTCCTTTGTTCCCATACGCCGGATGGCTTCCGGGGAGGGACCGATAAACGTAATATCATGGTCTGCACAAATCTCGGCAAACTCTGCGTTTTCGGCTAAAAATCCGTAGCCTGGATGAACTGCTTCAGCTCCGGTTTTTAAAGCAGTAGAAATTAAATTAGTCATTTTTAAGTAGCTTTCCGAGGAAGCGTACGGCCCTACACAGTAAGCTTCATCCGCCATATGGACGTGCAGGGCATCTTTATCTGCTTCTGAATACACGGCCACGGTTTCGATTCCAAGCTCCTGGCAGGCTCTTATAATACGAACGGCGATCTCACCGCGGTTGGCTATTAATATTCGTTTAAACATACTTCGCGCCTCTCTTTCTGTAAACAACCAGCGGCTGATTCCTGCCCCCGCTGACAATCTATCTCGAAAACCCTTGATATGTAAGGATTTTTCATAATTATACTACCCTTCATTTTATTCCTTTTGTCAATTCTTCTCAACAATTTTTTTAAAACTTTTCTTTCCTTCCTGTTAAGCGTACATAAACCCAGCCATTTTGTCTGATATAATAGATGCTTAAAGAGAAAAGGAGTGGGTTCTGTTGACCAACACTGTAACTACATATGTTAGAGATGAATATTCTGTTTTAGCGGATGTTATCATGTGCGAACCCAGGCATATGGCCATTAAAGAAGTAATAAATGAAATGCAGAAGCAGCATGCTTCCGCCAATATCAATATAGAAAAAGCAATACTTCAGCATAACCAGCTCTCGGCTGTCATTCAGGAATTCGGGGCTTCTGTGCATTTTCTCCCTGCTTCCGCTTCTCTGCCCGAGCAGGTTTTCACCCGGGACATCGGATTTGTTATTGATGAGAAATTGATCGTATCAAATATGGGCGCCTCTATCCGTTTAGAAGAAACCAAAGCACTCGCAGACTGGTATGAGCGTCGTTACGGCTCGTGCTTCTATTTAAAAAAAGGCACCATCGAAGGCGGGGATGTTATGCTTTCAGATGATCTTCTTTTTATCGGCCAGAGCTCCCGAACGTCTGGCGAAGGACTTGAAGAACTCCAGCAAATGTGCCCCCATAAGCAGATTATACCGCTCCATTTCGACCATCGCCATCTTCACCTGGACTGTATTTTTAATATTGTGGCCAGTGCTACTGCTATTGTTTATGAACCTGCGTTTGAAGCAGACAGCCTGGCAGCAGTCAAACAACGTTTTAATATAATCTCTGTACCAGACGAAGAGCAGGCCCGGCTTGGCACCAATGTATTCTCCCTGGGCCGCCGCCACATTATATCGCTGCCGGAAAACATGCATGTTAACAAACAATTAAGGGAATACGGATTTATAGTTCATGAAGTGCCCTACGATGAAATCATCAAATCCGGGGGCTCTTTCAGATGTACTACTCTCCCCTTGCGGCGGGAAGAAAAAATTATTAATAAAGAAAGGAACGTGGAACAATGATCATGTCTGCAGAAGAGATTCAAAATGAGCTTAGCAATCTGCCCAACTGGAATAACGACGAAGACAGGGCCATTGTGCGTGAATATAAATTCTCCAATTATCTAGACGGCATTGAGTTTGTTAAAGAGGTCGCGGCACATGCAGAAAATGTTCAGCACCACCCAAAAATTACCGTGGACCACACCAATGTAACTATTTCTTTTACTACTGTAGATCAGGGCGGCGTCACCGAAAAGGATTTTAACGCAGCTAAAGAAGTAGAACGGCTTGCTGAAGATGTCCAATAGCGCTTAAATTCTTTTCTATATAATTCGTCTAAAAACAGCTGCCGAAGCTTTGAATCGGCAGCTGCTTTATTTTGCGAGGCTAAAGTCACTATTTACATGTATCTTTATACAGACTTTTATGCCTTTACATATGTAACAGAGATACTTATATTAATAATTTGTCTTAAATACAGATTCAATCGCTTGAGTATATTATGGACTCCCTGGATGCCGGGCTGGCAGAAATTTGCTTTCCGCCCCGTCTTGTCCAAGTTGAAATTACAGAGGATAATATCTATTACGATCCCCAAATGACCATTGATTTTTATTAACCGCCTCCAGCAGCGCGGAGTCAAAGTTGCGCTTAATGACTTTAGTGCGGGAAGTTCGCCGCTGCATTCCCTGCAGGATCTTCCTATTGACTTGGTAAACCTTGACCGCAGTTTTATCCTCCATATTCCTTCTGCTAATTTTGATATAACACTTCTAACCGGCATTTACCGTCTTAGAAGAGCTCGGGCTCGACGTTGTTACGGAGGGGGCTGAAAATGCCGAACAGCTGGAGTTTGTACAGCAGTACAGCACCTCTTCCTATGTCCGGGGATATTACTTCAGCCGTCCGGTACCAAAAGCAAAACTAATGGCTTTTATGCAGGAAAACAACAAAAAAATTCTTCATTTACCCATTAACAGGGGCAGCTGCCTTTTATGCAGCTGCCCCTGTTTCAATTAATAAGAATGCTTTTTTTCTACTGTGCCATCTTTTTTATAAATGACGGCTTCCGTGCCTTTCTTTTCTGCCACTTCTTTTGCACGTTCGATAGCGTCTGATTTGTTGTCGTAGACAATATCCGGTTTTTTCGCACTTTTCGCCCGGACAGCCCAGCCATCTTCATGCGGCTCCACCAGCTCGGCTTTTTCCATCAGCTCCGGGTCAGAACTGCTTTCCCCGTCGTCACGGGATTTAGGATCTTCTTCTTCCATGAATTCGGTTACTTCTTCTTTAGAAGCATTATTGTACCATTCTTTTGCCTGTTCGGTCGCTATTGGAATGGCCCGTCCTTCATCGTAGCCATCATCGAGCATGGAATTGGCTATATCAATTGCTTTTTTCTTCACAGGCTTGTCTAAATTCTTTAAGGATGAAGGGTAATCATTCATCGTCCAGGGCATGTTCTTTCCTCCTTGTTTTTTGAGTTACCTTTCTTTTCCCTCATTGGTTTTAAATAAAAACCAGCTTTTCTCTTTTAGAGGAGAGCAGAGCTTTAATTTTTTAGGATAATTTGTATGAGAAACTGTTTAGGGCACTGAAAAGCAGGGTACGAGAGAACTAGACATTATTATATAATCCACATGCCCTGGTGCTCTGCCATAAATCATGGTACCATTTATTAGGCTGTAGGATTAATCGCATTTATTGTAAGGAGGAATGGTGAATTATGGATATGATCGGTGGCATAGCTTTACTTATCATTGCGGTAGCTTTTGCAGTATTAGTTATTTTCTTAGCCCGCGTTTTAAGTAACCTCACTAAAACATTGAACGGGGTGAACGAAACAGTAGACAAGCTGCCTGACCAGCTTGACCAGGTAATGAATCAATCGGAGCTGATTTTACATAACAGCAACGAGACGATTCTGGATGTGAATGAAAAGCTCCATTCGTTGAGCCCGCTGTTTTATATTGTTGGAGATGCCGGGGAAGCTTCCAGAAAGCTCAGTTCAAGCCTTGTTGATATGACAGCAGGCATGAAGCGAAGCTCCACTGAAGGTAAAGGTAAAGTGAACGAGCAGGCTCTTGGCGGCCTTTACGGCACTCTTGCTTTAGGATACTACATGTACCAGAAGCGCCAGGCTATCAAGGACTGGAAAGAGGAGAATACAGGAAATGCATAAAAAAAGCCTATGGTCGGGAGTTGCTGCCGGATATGCTGTTTCGGTGCTTGCCAGTCTGCTCACTGCTCCGAAAAGCGGAAAAGAATACCGCCGCAAAGTATCTTCCGGAGCAGGAACCGTACAGCAGACACCCGCCCGGGTGAAAGGAAAAGCGAACGCCCGGGCCGAAAAGCTGTATGAATCCGGAAAAGTCCGGTACGAACTGCTGCACGGTAAACTCGATAATATCCGCCTGGAAGCCCGTATCAAAGGTGCATCAAGTATGCAGCACCAATCAATGCAAAAACCAGCTGATGAATAAAATCAGCTGGTTTTTCTTTTATTTTTTTATCCGTTTCCACCCTTTTTTCAAAGGCGGCAGAGAAAGCTCCCCGCGTTCAAATATGTTTTTTATAATAAACTCACTGTAATGCACTGCCTGCTGGTACGAAATTCTTCCCGGAAGCGGAGGCTGCATGTCCACTACGCAATCAATGACTACCGGCTTGGTGGCAAGCACAGCTTTTTGCAAAGCCTCATGCAGCTCCATTTTTGATCTTACTCTGTAGCCTTCACCACCGCACGCCTTGGCAAATTCCGCAAAATTAATATCACTGATATCTGTTTCCGTATCCAAGTGACCCATCTGCTGTTGCTCGTACTCAATCATTCCAATTTTTTCATTGTTAAATATGACACATATCATTGGAAGCCTGTACTTCACGGCAGTGGCAAAATCCTGCATGCCCATTGCGAAGCCCCCGTCCCCGGCAAGCATAACGGTCTGCCTTTCCGGCCAGGCCGCCTTAGCGGCGATTGCACCCGGAAGACCGCAGCCCATCGTAGCCATCCATCCAGAAATGACGAAATCCTGTTTTTTCAGCTTCAAATAACGAGTCGCCCATACGGTGACATTTCCAACATCTACAGACACTACCGCATTTTCCTCCAAAAACTGCTGCACTTCGTGAATTACCTGTGGCGGCTGCAGCGTGTCTGTTTCCTCGGTCATATCTTTTTCAAGCTCCTCCCACCACTCCTTCCTCTTTTCTTTATATTTTTTCATAAAGGCGGAAGCTTCCCGGCGTTCGAGGTTTTCCGTGTACCACTTCAGAGCCATACCAAGGTCAGAAACTAAACCAACCGTCACAGGATAGTATTTCCCTATCACTCTTGGGTCAATATCGATCTGAATCGCTTTCGTGTTTTTTGGCATAAAATCGCGGTAAGGAAAGGATGTTCCAGCCAATATCAGCAAATCCGCTTCCTGAACCGCTTCGTAGGACGGCGTTGTGCCAATCTGTCCGTTCTGTCCCAGGCTGTGCTCGTGCTCGTCAGGGACGATACTCTTTGCAAGCAGGGTGGATACCACCGGGGCCTGTATATGTTCAGCAAATGAAAGCAGTTCACTGACGCTTTCCCTAGCTCCCTTCCCGGCTAGAATTACCGGCCTCTGCGCCTCGTGCAGCAGTCGGGCGGCTTCCACCATATCTTCCTTCTGCGGCCAGATCTGCGGCCTGGCAAACGCACTAGAGGACATAGGGACTTCGCGCTTAATTTCTGCCGTGGAGATGTCGTCCGGGATAACGAGCACGGACACACCCTTCTCTGTATATGCAGTACGAATCGCCTGGTGCAGCATATCCGGAAGCTGCTCGGCACTTTGTACACGCTCGTTAAACACACTGACATCAGCAAACATTTGGTTCAGCTGGATTTCCTGAAAATTGTCTGTGCCTATGATCGAAGAGTCCACCTGACCGACCAAAGCAAGCACCGGCACTTTATCTCTTTTCGCGTCATACAAGCCGTTCAATAAATGAACACCACCGGGACCGGCAATGGAAGAGCAAACTCCCAGCCTTCCTGTGAGCTTCGCATAAGCTGCGGCGGCAAGAGCCCCGGTCTCTTCATGACGGATCTGGATGTATTCCAGGCCGTCTTTCTCCTTTCTCAGCTCTTCCATGAGCTCATTAATGGAATCCCCGGGCATTCCGTACAGATGGCTTACTCCCCATTCTTTAAGTATTTCCACCACTTTATTTCCTGCTGTTTGATTACCCATCGCACCCGTTCCTCCTGTTTTCACGAATTTTCACAATTCTTTACTTCTCTACCCCTCTTCTTATTTACTTCAAACCTCCTGGCGTTTTTTCCTGTCACTACTGAAAAAGCCTCTCCCATATTGGGAAAGGCTTAGCGGTTGTCTATCGGCTCAGGGTATAAATCATGCTGAAACAGCCGGTTTTCTGCAAGCTGTTCGTATTTGCTCCCCGCCCTGCCGTAGTTTACAAACGGGTCAATCGAAATACCGCCACGCGGAGTGAATTTGCCCCAGATCTCCAAATAACGAGGGTTCATTAAATGGACCAGATCGTTCACAATCGTATTTATGGAATCTTCATGGAAGCCTCCGTGGTTTCGAAAGCTGAACAAATACAACTTCAGCGATTTGCTTTCCACCATTTTTTCATCCGGAATATAGCTGATATACAGCGTGCCAAAATCTGGCTGTCCGGTTTTTGGACAGAGCGTGGTGAATTCCGGACAGTTAAATTTTACGAAATAGTCCCGATATGGGTGCGTATTTTCAAATGTTTCCAGCAGAGAAGGGTCGTACTCAAATGTATACGATGTTTTTTCACTGCCCAGCTGGTCTAATTGTTCAATGTCTTCTCTTTCCGGCATGCTTTTTTCCTCCTTATACTCCCTGTTTGTTTCCCCAGAGCAGTGTATGCAGCTGCGGCAGGACCCGCACTCCATTTAAACGCTCTTCCTGCAGCACTTTTTCTGTAAGCCATTCGTATTTCGCAAGCAGGTGATCTCTTAATTTCTCCACCTGCGGCGTTGCGGTGTCGTCATTTCCCACCTGCAGATACATTGTTACGTCAGGATAACGCTCATGCACGTCTATCGCATATTTCAAATCGTTTTCATCAAAAACGACGACCTTCAGGCTGAGGGCTTTATCCCTGCGCGGCTGCAGTTCTTCCATATAACGGTCCAGCCTGGGCCAGTCCGTTTTCATCAGCGAACTCGGCGGCTTCGGAGAAACTGTTACTTCGTCAATTTCCTTTACCCATTCGTTCCAGATAGACCCCTGCGTCTCAATCGCCGTCTCAATTCCATGCTGCTGCAAAAGCTCCACAAGATCTCCGAGCCCGGGGTGCATGGCTGGATTGCCTCCAGAGATGGTGACGTGATTAAAGGCTTCTCCTCCGGTTTCTTTTAATTTATCATAAATGGCTTCTGCACTCATCGCTGCTGCTTTTTGCGATCCGTCCCACGTAAAGGCAGAATCACACCAGGAGCACCGGTAGTCACAGCCGCCAGTGCGAACAAACATCGTTTTCCGTCCGATAACCATGCCTTCCCCCTGAATTGTCGGTCCGAATATTTCCAGTACCGGTGTTGCTTTCATTTAGGAAAAGTCCCCCTCTTTGGGCCGAAACACAGCATAGCTTGTCGGAGTCTCCCTGACGAGCACCTGCAGGCATTTCGGTTTATTGGACGTTTCATCGAGCTTCTGCTGGACTGTTTTCCAGATTACCTGGGCCACCACCTCTGTCGTCGGATAAGCGGCTTCAGTTTCTTCACTGGCAAACTCTGGATGGTCGTTCAGCATCGTATGGTCGTAGCGCTTATGGATCCATTTTTTTAATACAGTAAAATCAATTAAAAATCCGTTCTGGTTCAATTCATCACCGGCCACCGTCACATTGATCGTATAAGTGTGCCCATGCACCCGGCGGCACTTCCCCGCTTCTTCAGACGGGATATAGTGCGCCGCACTTAAATGCATATCTTTATTTAATTCATACCGGTAGTTGTGCGGCCACTGTGGGTAATACGAATAGATCATAATCCTTCCCTTTCTTTTTGTTCCAAGTATTGCTCATACCCGGCACGACGCAGATTACAGGCTGGGCATTCCCCGCACCCGTCTCCTGGTATGCCGTGATAGCAGGTGAGCGTTTCATCTTTTATATATTTAAGCCTACCGAGACGGTCGGCAAGCTCCCAGGTCTCTTTTTTATCGAGCCACATTAACGGTGTATGCAGCACAAACTCTTTGCCTATCGCCAGGTTTAACGATACATTCAGTGATTTCACAAACACATCCCGGCAGTCCGGGTATCCGCTGTAATCGGTCTCGCATACACCTGTAACGATATGTTTTGCCTTTTTCTGCGAGGCAAGAATCGTTGCAAAAGAAAAGAATAACAGGTTCCGGCCTTCTACAAATGTAGAAGGAAGCTCTCCGTCTTCCCCTGCCTCCACTTCAATATCATCCCGTGTTAATGCATTCGGCGCCAGCTGACTTAAAAGTCCCATATCCAGCACATGATGCTCAATATTAATATCCTCAGCAATCCGCTTTGCTACTTCTATCTCTTCATCGTGCCGCTGTCCATAAGAAAAAGTTACGGCAATAACTTCTTCAAATTGCTCTAATGCCCAGAACAAACAGGTCGTGCTGTCCTGGCCTCCACTAAAGACAACGACCGCCTTTTCATTTTGAAAACCCAATTGTTATTCCTTCTTTCCACCAAGACATTTCACAGCGTTCCTATTATAACATCTTTTTGCGTACGTGCCTCTGCTCACGCTTACCTCGAAAAAACCCGTGAACAGTAAAGGTCACGAGTCTTTTGAATCGTTATTTTTCATTTCACGTATGTACGTTTCTGACCATAATGTTATTCATTTTCCTGGTCTAAAAAAGCGTGGCTTCCCATCGCATTCCGCTGTCCCTGGTATTTACCTGTATAAGGCACTCCTGCTTTTTGGTCCATTTCAGCAAATACGAGCTGGGCGAGCCGTCTTCCGGACGTTAAACGAATGGGAAGGCGATTGGCGTTGTAAAGCTCGAGTGTAATCTCTCCTTCAAATCCTGGATCTACCCATCCAGCATTTTGAATAAAGAGCCCCATTCGCCCGATCGAGCTTCTCCCCTCCACAAAAGCTGTAATATGCTGGGGGAGCCTGATATATTCTTTTGTAGTCGCAAGCAGAAACGAATGCGGAGGTATAATCACCTGGTCGCTTTCAAATTCTACATATTTGGCGGCCTGGTCCAGCTGAATCGACTCAATAGCGTTTTCGTCGATTTTTAAAAAGTGCGTGCCCAGACGAATGTCTACCGATGCCGGCTGGATTTGATGGTCTTCTAACGGATCGATACTGAGAGCGCCCTGGCCCATCATCGAGCGGATTGTTTGGTCGGAAAGTATCACCAGCTCTGCCTCCTTCGCATTTCTTTCTTTCCCAGTATAAAGAACAATGAAGAAAAACGCCAACACCGCAAAGCAAGGGAAAATTTTTCTTTTTATTATTTCACAAAAAAGCACCCTCCAGGCGGAGCCAGAAGGGTGTTAATGCCGTGTTATACAAATTCGAGTTCCAGCTTGTATCCTTGTTCAAACAATACTTTTCCGTCCTTGTATTCATCCATCAATTCTTTATAGGCCTCTGTCCATTCGTTAAAAGCCTTCTTGTCATGCATATCCAGGGAGTCATCAATTTTGCGCAGAAGCCGCTCTCTGTTAAATTCAAACACAGCGTACTCCATCATCATTTGAGCATATAGAGATTGAAGAATCTGCCTTGAAGGTCTTCTTCCATTCTGAATTGGCTTTACTTTTTTCATAAAATGCTGTTCATGAGTTGGATGTAACATATTCGTCGAACCCCCTGTTCTTATTGCAGCGCCCGCTGGGCACTGATCTTTTTTAAAGCGGGCGACGCGCGCATGGCCTCCCAATGCCTCTCTATTGATTGCCAATAATTTGTGTGTACTGCACTATACCCACCTTTAATGCCAATAAAACTAATCGTCTGACAACTTCATGGAAAATAAAAACGAATTGTATCCGCTTACATAATCCCATTATAGACCATTATTCATAAAAATTCGAGTTATACAATTGAAAAAATTATTGTACAGCCAAAAAATTTCATTGAAAAAAGGGAACACACATTCGTATAATGAATATAACTACGTATCGGAAGGAGGGGGCAGGAATGGTTGTTACAGAAAAGGAGCATATTGTTATCCACTATGCTGTTCTACTCCCGATTGTAAAGAAAGTACTGGCGCTTGACACCGAGGCGCTTAAATCTTCTGGTTTTCGCCTGCAGGAGCCCTATGAGCGCTTGCTTCACCAGGCTTTCGATGCTCTTCAGCACGACCTCTGCCAACTTCGCCTTTACATGAATAGAAAGAACATACACATTACCTTTGATCGAAACGATGGTATCTTTACGCATTACGTGTATTATCTTGACGGCGGCTCGGGCCGCACCTCCCATTTAAATGCCAATTTAAAAAAACAGACAGAGCGCTGTCTACATCTTTATTTTGCCGGCCGCTCCGCTTTAACCAATGACGAAGTGCTGCATCCGGCTTCCGTTTGACAAATCAGGCCTGCGGCGGTACATTAACGATACAATCTCAGGAAGAAAACCCGCAGTTTCGCAAAAGGAGAAAGCCGTGTGAAAAAACAATTTGCCATTATCGGACTCGGCCGGTTCGGTGTCAGCGTCAGTACAGAATTGTATAAGCTTGGACATGACGTACTGGCCATTGATAATAATGAAGAAAAACTCGATGATATTACTAATCATTCTACGTACAGCGCCGTCGCTGACGGCACAGATGAAAAAGAATTAAGAAACCTGGGCATTACAAACTTTGACCATGTCATCGTTGCTATTGGTGATGATCTTCAGGCAAGTATTTTGTGCACTCTTTTACTGAAGGAAATGGACATTCCCTCGGTTTGGGTAAAGGCGCAGAATTTTCACCACCATAAAGTTCTCGATAAAATCGGAGCAGATAAAATCATTCATCCGGAGCATGATATGGGTAACCGTATTGCCCAGCACCTCGTTTCTGACCGGGTGATTGACTATATTGAACTTTCAGCAGAATATTCTATTATAGAAATTACCGCTCCAGCATCTATGCATAAAAAAACGCTGGCCCAGCTCGATATTCGTGCTAAATACGGCGTCACCGTTCTAGGCATCCGCCGCGGCAAAGATGTTAATATCTCTCCGACGGCCCAGGACCGTCTCTACAGAGAAGATATACTCATTGCCATCGGACATAATAATGATCTCCGGCGGTTTGAAGAGACCAACTAACCTTTTGACCATACAAAGAAGCAGCAGTACCCGTACCAACGGGGCTGCTGCTTTATTATGTATAATTAATTCCTGGATGATTAACGAAGTCACCGTGACCGGGGCAAGCACGATGATACTTTTTCTAAGAAAAAGAAATCGGCGGCTGATTCTTTGCCGTGGAAGCTGCAAACAGACCATGAAGCATTTCCTTATTCACTGTGATATCTTTAACCGTGTACTTATCAAGCACTGCTAAATAAGCTTTCAGAGCCTCTCCCAAAACACCCTGGAGCCGGCATCTTCCTGCTAAAATACATTGATTCGTTTCCGGATCAAAGCATTCCACCAGCGTCAGGTTATCTTCTGTCTGCCTTACAAGCCAGCCAACGTTAATTTCTTCCGGTTCTTTAGCTAAACGAATTCCTCCGTTCCGCCCTTTCACCGTATGAATAACGCCAAGCTTCGACAACTCATGCCCGACTTTTGTCAGATGGTTGTATGAAATAGAGTATGCTGTCGATATTTGTTTAATGCTGTGCAGGGACTCGTCTTCATCATGAGCAGCCAAATACATTACCATCCGTAATGCATAATCCGTATAGGTTGTTAACTGCAAAGCCCTCGCTCCTTTTCATCCAGGATAGTGTTAGTTTAACACACCCCGTAAATGTTAATCTAATTAACTGCCCACAAAAAAAGAAGAGACAGCGTCTCCTCTTTTTTGTGTGGTTTTTGCAGAAAAATGGAGCCTCAAATGCTCTGAATGAGCGATGATGCCACCGTAAAATAAATAAGCAGACTGATAATATCAGTGAGTGTTGTAATGAATGGGCCTGAAGCAATGGCCGGGTCCAGTTTCAGCTTGTTAATCACAAGCGGTACAAGTGTCCCGATAACACTGGCGACTCCAAGCGAAATCATAATGGAAAAACCGACAATAACTCCTATCAGAGGCTCCCCGTAAAAAAGATACAATAAGATCGTAATTACAATACCAGAGGCAACCCCAATCATAATTCCCGTGGAAAACTCCCGGCTTATAGTCCGCCACAGCCCTTTTCGCTCAATATTTCCAGTTGCAAGCGCCCGCACGGATACAGCAAGCGATTGTGTACCTGTGTTTCCCGCTGACCCCATAATCATTGGGATAAATGCCGCAAGCAGAACGACGCTTTCAAGTGTGCTTTCAAACCAACCGATTACCTGGGCTGTAAACAGCCCTAAAAACATCAGTAGAATAATCCAGGGTGCCCGGAGCCTAGCTGCTTTAAAAGCGTTGACACTTACATCCGTAGAGCCACGAGAACCTGAGATTTCTCCGATGTCCTCGGACGCTTCTTCTGCAAGCACATCGAGTGCGTCATCTACCGTTACGATTCCCACAAGCCGGCCTTCATTATCAATAACAGGCGTAGCCAGAAAATCATATTTTTGTATCAGCTGGGCGACCTCTTCCTGGTCATCCTCTACGTGAACGGAAACGACCCGGCTGCTCATTACTTCGGCCACGGTGCGGTCTGAATCCGCTACAATCAAATCACGGATCGATGCAACCCCGGCAAGTTTATCCTGTGCATCAACTACATACAGATAATAGATCATTTCTGCATCCGGCCCTTCCCGCCGAAGATGCTCGATTACTGCCTCAATCGTGTCCGCTGCTTTGATAGAGACAAATTCTTTTGTCATGATGGCCCCGGCTGTTTTATCTTCGTAGGCCAGCAGTTCCCGTACGTCGTTGGCGCCCTCTTGATCCATTGCCTGCAGAATATGAGTCATCTGCCTTGGCTCGAGCTCTCCTAAAAAGTCAGCAACATCATCTGCATACATATTATTGTACACTTCGGCAGCGTACTGATCGTTCAACTGCAATGCTACTTCTTTTTGTACTTCAGGTTCAAAGCTGTCAAACACTTCGGCAAATTCTTCCGGAGACAAAAATTCGTAGACAACCGCCCGCTCTTCATCAAGCTCCAAAAAGACTTCTGCCTGGTCCGCAGGATGCAGATCCAGAAATAATTCCCGAAACGTTTCCATGCGCTCCTGCTGCAATGATTCTGCTATCAGCCCCACGAATTCTTCCCGTGCTTGTTCATTTAATTTCTCCATCCTTTTCCTCCTCTCCAGGCCGAAACAGGCAACCGCGGTTATTCTTTCTGCCGACTGCTCTCTTTCCACTGTTTCAAACAAAAAACGCCTTCCACCGTTGGGAAGACGTGCATAATCAGCCAATCACCATATATGCCCGTTCTGTTCCCCTTCGTCGAGCTTTAGCACTGCACAGCGTAGGAATGTATCATCCAGCTTCATTAAAAAACACCTTAATTCGATGAATTCTGTTGACCCATTGGCGTCTTTAGACATTTTTGGGCAGAAGCTTCTATCTATGCAGGAGCCTCACCTAACGAGATTATAACTAGCAGTAACGTTGAATATAACGCTGCTCTCTTTTTTTGTCAACGCAGGGAGCATTCTTTTCTACTGAACATATTCCCTTTCCTGTCGATATAAAAAGAGAGATTTTGACTTTTAAAGACAGGACGTCCAATGATGCGAAACGTATATTTGTTTTTTATAATCACATTCCTATTCACATGCTTCTTATCCCTCGGCGGCCTTTTTTACTATTATTACACTATAACTGCTGGACAAAAAGAGAAAATAACAACGGAGCCCTTGCACGAAGAAGCTTCTACAATTTCTGGCCCGCAGACCATTCTGGTGGCAGGCACAGACAAAGAAGAAACAGCCTCCCGCGCAGATGTCATTATGATTGTCTCTATTCATCCTGATAATGAATCCACTCTGTTATTTAACATTCCAAGAGATACTAAAGTTTACATTCCGGGCAGGGAAGGCACGGATAAAATAAATCATGCCTACAGTTATGGAGGAATGCCTTTATTGAAAAAAACATCTGAAGAATTTCTGGACACCTCCATTGATTTTACAGTCGAAGCAGATATGGAGGGTTTTCGGGAAATTGTCGATGCGTACGACGGGGTCACCATCCAAAATGACTTAACCTTTACTAAAGATGAAGGAAAGCCTTTTACTTATACAGAGGGAGAGCTTCATTTAAATGGGGATCAGGCCCTTTATTATGTCCGTATGCGTAAGCAGGATCCAAAAGGGGATTTGGGACGAAACATTCGTCAACAGCAGGTGCTCGAAGCACTGCTTGAAAAAGCAAAAAGCCCGGCTACTCTGCAAAAAGCGGAAGAACTGCTTTACGCCCTCGGTGACCACATACAAACGGATATGACGTTCCAGGATATCCGCAGCTTTTCTTATCACTACACCCCTGCCCTCTCCCGGATCCAGACGACTGAAATCCAGGGCAGCGCTGCTGAGCAAAACGGTGTAAGCTATTATCTTGTTTCTTCCGAAGAACAAATGAAAACGCAGCTTCGCCTTGAACGGCACCAAACAGGTAACAGCTATTAATTCTTCCAGCCACTAGCTTAGGAGTTTGGTTTCTCCCTGGCCTCACTTCGTTTCCAAATCAGAAAAGAGACCGCGTTGTATCCTGCATGGGCAGCCGCAGCCCCCCACAGCGTTCCCTGCCATAAAAGCAGGCCGCCAAGCAGGAGCCCCAGGACAAAAATCCAGGCGTGGATCAGCTGTTGGCCGGCATATTGCGGCACGTGCACCAGCATAAAAATAAAAGCGGAAACACCTAACGCAAGAAAATCCGGCAGTATAAGCACCAGTGTGCCAAGCACCGCTGCCCGAAACAACATTTCTTCTGATACCGCTGCTCCTGCTGTCACAGCCCAAAAGCTTCCACGGCGGCGAATCAGCTCCTTTAAGAGATCAGTATATGTATTGTCCGGCACGGCAAACCATTGTTTTTCGTGTGCCCACCAGGCGAAAAATCCCGCCGCTATTCCTGTGCAGAGCCCGGTAAAGCTATCGGAAACAGCTGAATTGAAAGGAAATAAACCGCTTATATATCTCAAAGCCTCCCCCTGAAATACAGCAGCAACAACGCCAACACCAACTGCAAACAGCAGCAAAAAATTCAACCATAGAGCACGGCCGGAGATCCGGGACCCTGAACTATTCATCATAGCTGCTTCCTCCTATGATTGTTATATAAAAACAGCCGGCGAGCTTAGCCGGCTGTTTATCTGTTTCTTATAGTTCGTTGAGTGCTGCAATAATTTCTTTATCGCCACTGATTAAATCAAATTTCTTGCGGATAGTGCCCGGCGTATCCAGAGAAGCTGCGATTACTTTCGCTACATCCGCACGTGGAATTTCGCCCTTTTCATTTAGTTTTTGCTTTAACTCTACTGTGCCGCTAGGATCATCGTTTGTAAGCATCCCCGGCCGTACAATAGTATAATCAAGACCGCTTTCTTCAAGGTAGTCATCCGC
Organism: Marinococcus halophilus; assembly: GCF_900166605.1. Lineage (NCBI taxonomy): Bacteria > Bacillati > Bacillota > Bacilli > Caryophanales > Bacillaceae > Marinococcus > Marinococcus halophilus. The sequence continues at coordinate 845,282 of NZ_FVZD01000006.1, read as the reverse complement.
CACTCGTTTAGCAATAAAGTAATGGCGCATTTTTTCCGGGCCGTTCTCTGGTTCGTCTGTATTCATTGAACTTACCTGGATGAAGCGTTTCACTCCGTGGGCTTTGGCTGCTTCTACGGACTTTCTCGAACCCCACAAGTCGATAATGGTAGTTTTATCAGGGCCAGTATGCCCGCCTGAACCCGCTGCGAAGACAGCTGCATCCTTACCGGCAAATGCGTCGGAGATATCCCCTTCCAAATCACGGACTGCTGTCTCGTCCGCGCCCAGGCTCTTTAGCTCTTCAGATTGTTCTTCCTTTCTAATTAACGCCGTCACATGGTGTTCCGTTTTTTTCAGTTCCTCCACCAGATGACGTGCAATTTTTCCGTTCGCTCCAATTACCAATACATTCATTGCAAGACCTCCTTCGATTAACATTCCATGGTGATATTCCCATAACCTTCACAAAATAAACACAAGCCTCCCCCCTTTCGCTTCGGACCGTCAATATATACGGTGAAGGAGGTGAGACACATGGCTCAGCTAACAAGAACTAATCTTTCATTTGAGTTTTATCTAGGCCCCGGTGAAGACGGAAGCGGCGAATACAAACGAAAAACATTCCGCAATATAACCCCTGAAATTTCAGATGATGATCTGCAGGAAATTGCGAATGGTATTGCTGCTCTTCAGTCCCACGTCGTACAAAGCCTCGAGCGCAACAACGAGTACAGTATGCAGGTCCCGGTGTAAAAGCCCGGAATAATTTTAACCGCAGGAGGTGAAAATGATGAGCAAGCAATTACAGCTTCGTTTTGAAAGCGATTATGGCAAAGCTACTACCCTTTCCATTGAGGATCCAGCAGAACCTGTTGATGAAACAGCAGTAGAAGCATTAATGGATAGCATTATTGCTAAGGAAGCCTTTTTCACAAGTGATGGCATTGTTACTAAAAAAGTGTATGCAAGAGTCGTGGAACGAAATGTGAACACTGTCTGGGAAACCAATTAACCCGCTTCCCTCAGCCTCTCGGGCTGGGGGATTCTTTATAAAGGAGGATTTTTCGTGGAGGAATGGATAAAGTTAGCCGGAGACCAGGGAGCCGCTGTAATGCTAGCCTTTTTTCTCGTTTACCGGATGGAGCGTAAACTGGATACACTTATCTGGACCGTGCAGAGGCAGAATGAACAGCTCTTTTCCTTTTCCGGGAGACCCGGGGCACTAAAGAATTCTACACACGCCAAAAAACCATAAACAAAAGCCAGCCGTGATCCGGCTGGCTTTTATTGATTTTTGTGATGAGCGAAAAAGTAATTTTTTGAATGATAGCGTACGCTCATTACAATTCCTAAAATAAACATTGTCCCGACAAGCGAGCTTCCTCCGTAGCTGAGAAGCGGCAGCGTAAAGCCAGTAACAGGCAGAAGGCCAAGGCTTTGACCAATATTTTGAAATATCTGGAAAGCAAACAGCCCAATCACGCCTGCGCAGATGTACTTGCCATAAGCGTTATGTGAACGCATGCTAATCAAAAGGATCTGGTACAGTAGCACAAAATAAAGGGTAATAACCATCGCGCCGCCCAGAAAGCCATGCACTGAACCAATAACTGCAAAGATAAAGTCCGTATGGGCTTCCGGAATATAAACCTGGGTTCCGTCATTGCCAAACAACCTTCCAGAGCCGATAGCCGTCAGTGCTCTTGCTGTTTGAAAACCAGCATCCTGATTTTCAAACGGATTCAGCCACCCCTGAATTCTGCTTACCTGGTAAGGGTCCATATTAGAAAATACAAACCGCTCCATCAAATTGGGAAACTGAAAAAATGAAACGACAAATCCAAGTATTGCTAAAAGCGGCCCTCCGATAGCTACTACCAATATTTTATAGGAAATGCCTGAAACGACTAAGAGAGAAACGAAAATAGCACCTACGAGCATGACGCTCCCCATATCCGGCTGTGTCGCCAAAAGCAGAACCACCGGAAGTGTCGGCAAAAACATTTTCCCTATAAGTATAAAGTCAGAGCGCATATTTTTGCTTCCACTGTACTCTGTATGGTGATTGTAAATAATAGCGCTGAGCGTCAAAATCAGGAAAATCCTCATGAATTCCGCTGGTTGAAACTGGCCGAGGCCCGGTATGATATACCATGATTTCGCTCCATTGATTACCGGGGCGATACTTGACGGAGCGACCAGCAGCCCTGCCAAAAGAGCCAGCCCCACAGCGTATAAAAACCAGTGCAGTACCAAGTAATACTCAAAATCAAAATGTAGAACTACCATCATAATCGCAAAAGCCAGCACGAAAAAAATAATCTGCTGAATCATAAAATTACCTTCATACTGTTCAAGCTGCTGTGCCTGAAAAATGTAGAAACAGCTGACTACTGAAAATAAAAACAATACGAACATCATATTGATATCATACTGTTTTTCTTCGGTCGATTGATGTAAACTCATGGAAGCATGTCCCCATTATATAAAATTTCGGACGCACGGCGTCGCTGTTAACATCATACCTTGTTCTACCTGCGGCGTACAGTCCTGTGAATATTTTTACCGTTCTCCTTCTTCGGTTTTTGCGCTTCCCTATAAGAAACAGGGCTGTTTTCCTCATCGTAAAGGAGAACAGCCCTTTGAATCAAACAGACGCCGTATCCAACGACTCGGCTACTGCATAGACATTTAATAGAGTGAACACGCGGTTTTCTTTCTTAACTACATTCTTTAAATACATTTGTTCTTCTTTCGACATTGCCTGAGGCGGCGCTCCGATTTCACTTTCAAATATATCCATCACGTCGTTCGCCGCATCCACAATAAGGCCGGCATGGTTGCCTTCAAAAGCTAAAATTAAAATTCTCGTTTCTTCCGTATATGAGACTTCTTCGTAGGAAAGCTTTTTTCGAAGATCAATGATTGGAATGATAACACCCCGTAAATTAATTACCCCGCGTACGCTTTTTTCTGCATTCGGTATACGAGTGAAATTCTGCATTCGTTCGATCGACTGGACATAACTTACTTCAACCCCGTATTCTTCGGCCTCCAGCCGGAATATAATGACTTTTTTCACGGCGTTTTCTTCTGTCATACTATCTTTTCCTCCTTACAATAGAGCATTCGTATCTACAATTAATGCTACATTGCCGTCACCAAGGATCGTTGCTCCGGATATGGCGCGCACGTCCCTGAGGTAATGGCCAAGCGATTTCAGTACGACATCCTGCTGGCTAATAAAGCTGTCGACGACCAGAGCGGCCATTTTTTCCCCTTTATGAACCACTACTACAGAATAATTTTCCCGATCCCACTCCCGTGCCACTGGAACTTCAAACACATCCTCCAAAAACATCACCGGGATAATGTTTCCGCGAAAATCAATCATTTTCCGCTTGTGCACATAAAATATGCTGTCGCTCTTAATACTTGCCGTTTCTACAATCGAAGTCAGCGGCAGCCCGTAATGCTCTTGTCCTACATCCACAAGCATTACATCAATAATTGAAAGAGTCAGCGGAAGCTGAATACTGAATTTCGTCCCCTTCCCTTTCTCGGAATGCACACTGATTACACCGCCGAGCGACTCAAACGTGTTTTTCACAACATCCAGGCCTACACCGCGCCCCGATAAATCAGTCACTTTATCGACAGTGCTGAATCCTGCTGAAAAAATAAACTGATGAATATCGTAATCCGTCAGGGCGTCCGCATCTTCTGCAGCTATTACTTCGTTTTCCACTGCTTTTTTCAATACACGCTCCCGGTCAATCCCGCCGCCATCATCCTCAATTTCAATATACACATGATTCCCGCTGTGATAGGCACGAAGCTCTACGTGTCCCTCTTCCGGCTTGCCGTTCTGCCTTCTTTTTTCGGGCATCTCAATTCCATGGTCGATCGAATTTCGTATAAGGTGAACGAGTGGGTCCCCGATTTCATCAATAATAGAACGATCGAGTTCTGTTTCTGCCCCGATGACTTCAAGTTCAATCTGCTTGCCAAGGTCTCTAGACAGGCTCCGCACCATTTTCGGAAAACGGCTGAACACTTGGTCTACCGGCACCATTCGCATATGTAAAATAATTTCCTGCAGGCTTCCGGTCGTCCGGGACATTCTTTCGACTGTCTCTGTCAACTCACTGCTTCGTATTTCTTCGGATATACGCTCGAGGCGCCCGCGGTCAATAACCAGCTCTTCAAAGAGGTTCATCAGCTTATCCAGCCGGTCGATGTTAACCCGGATCGTTTTGTTGGTATCAGCACGCTTCCGTTCTGGAGCACTGGTTTCTTTCTCAACTGGAACCGTTGGCTTTTCGGAACTTTCCCGGTTCTCCGTTTTACTCCCTAGTTCAATTTCCTCTGCCAGCACTTCTCCAATTTCGGAAATAGAAGCTATCCGGCTGACCACTTCTTCTTTTGCAGCGGCGGTCACTACTGCTACAGTAAATTCGTTATCAAACCGTTCTGCTTCAATATCTGAAGCTTCCGGCACAGATTTAATAACATAGCCGTCTGCTTCAAGAGCTTCAAACACCATATAGGCACGTGCTGCTTTTAGCATGGCATGCTCCTCAAGTACGACTTGAATTGTATATGCCTGCATTCCGCTATCCACCGACTGGGCGATTACTGCCTGGTCGTATTCGTTCCAATCCATGGCAAGACTCTTTGTTTTTTCTGTTTTCAAAGCTGTCTCAGATTGAGTGCTTTTGCCAAGAAGCTTTGCCGTAATGGCCTTTATATCTTTTTTTCCATCACCACCCGAAGCGATATTTTCTACAATTTCTTCAGCTATATCTGCTGCTTCAAGCAATACATCCATCGTTTCTGCATCTGCAAGTCTTGTTTTTTCACGCATTTGGTCAAGAACATTTTCGAGGGCGTGCGTCACATTCGTCAAATCATCGTACCCCATTGTCCCGGCCATGCCTTTCATCGTGTGGGCTGAACGAAAAATTTCCCCTATAATCGTTTCATCCTTCGGTTGCTTTTCAAGTTCCAACAAGTGGACGTTAATCGCCTGAATGTGCTCCTGGCTTTCTTCAATAAACATATCCAAATATTCTGTATGGCTCATGCCTGTACCTCCGCCTTTTGAACTCAATACTAATCAATGGTGAGCTGTAACATCATCTTCTCTTTTTATATCGACAGCCCGGAGCAGGTATTTGAGATAAGAGCAGAGTAAAATTTTTCTTTCAGGGATTCGGGCGGCCTTGCGGCTTCAGGAAAGCATAAAAGCCCCCGCTATATGTGACGGAGGCTTCTTCATGCTTTTCATGTTAATTTAAATCAAAATGTTGGCCATTCACTTCATAAACCACCCACTCTGCCAGGTTGGTTGTATGATCCGCAAACCGCTCGATATAGCGGCCGATAAAAGATAGCTGGGTAATATCTTCCAGCAGTACTTCATCGGCTTTCTGCCGAAGCTGCTTCTGTATAAATGATTTGTATTTACTGTCCACATGATCATCTAAAGAAGCAACACGTTGGGCGTGCATCAATTCCTGATTCTCATATGCCTCCATGGCCTGGTCAAACATTTGCTTGGCAATTTCCGCCATATCAGTTAACTGGTCAGTATCATTCCGGCTTCTATTTTCACTTAGTCTGGCTGAGCCTTTGGCAATATCTACTGCAATATCCCCCATTCGTTCAAGATCACCAGCCATTTTTAAAGCCACAATGCATCTTCGAAGATCAGTAGCCACCGGCTGCTGCTTGGCAATGGTGAGCATTGCAGCATCCATGATTTTCAACTCCATGGAATTGATGTTTTTATCGTCTGCAACAATATTTTGGGTAAGTGATTGATTGTCATTGATTTTTAGGGCGAGCAGGGATTGCTCGAAAGCATACTTCACGTATTTTCCCATAGCGAGCACCTCTTGTTTTAAATACGTCAAATCCTGCTCGTACGACTTTCGAACGCCCATTATATAACCTCTTTCTTCCGGATCAGCCGAATCTGCCGGAAATATAATCTTCGGTTTCCTTTTTTTCCGGTGAGGAAAAGATTTTATCTGTTTGATCATGTTCTACAATGACGCCATTTAAGAAGAAAGCTGTACTGTCCGAAATCCGGGCGGCCTGCTGCATATTATGGGTAACAATAACAATGGTGTAGTCTTTTTTAAGCTCCTGGACCAGTTCTTCTATTTTCAGCGTGGAAATCGGGTCCAATGCTGAGGTAGGCTCATCCATTAAAATAATATCAGGCTCGATTGCGAGGCAGCGGGCGATACATAGACGCTGCTGCTGGCCGCCGGAAAGGCCGAAAGCATTTTCTTTCAGCCGGTCCTTCGTCTCATCCCAGATGGCTGCTTTTTTTAAGCTTCTTTCTACGATTTCATCAAGCGTTTTTTTATCTTTAATGCCATGAATTTTCGGGCCATACGTGACGTTGTCGTAGATTGATTTTGGAAACGGGTTCGGGTTTTGAAACACCATACCTACCTTAGTCCGTAAATATTCTACACTAAAATTCTTTGCAAAAATCTCATTTTCCCGATATTTGATAGAGCCGTTTGTTTTCACAATCGGGTTCATTTCGGTCATTCGGTTTAATGTTTTAATAAATGTCGATTTTCCACAGCCTGAAGGACCAATAATAGCTGTCACAGATTTTTCCGGGATTTTCATTGAAATGTCCTGCAGCGCATGGTTATCAGCGTACCAAAGATTCAACTGCTCAACATTGTAGGCAAGCGGTGCTTTTTCCTCGGCATTAATACTATTATCCTCTACTGAACGGTTTTCATGCTTGGTTTGCATCTGGCTACCCCTTTCTTTGTGCCTTTTATTAAAAGCGCTTCTGGAATTTACTTCTGATAAATACAGCAATCGAGTTCATAACCAAAAGCATCAACAGTAAAATAATGATCCCAGCTGCTGCAATATCCTGAAATTCCTGCTGTGGCCGGCCGGTCCAGTTATATATCTGAACCGGCATTGCTGTGAAATTCGAAAATAGGTTTGAAGGGGTGGAAGCGACGTATGTTAACGCACCAAGCACCAGGATAGGAGCTGTTTCACCGATCGCCCGGGATAAAGCTAGAATGGTGCCTGTTAACACCCCCGGCAAAGCTGTAGGCACAACAATTCTAAAGATTGTCTGCCATTTTGTTGCCCCCATCGCATAGGAGGCATGCTTAACATCTGTCGGCACTGCGCTGATAGCCTCTCTAGAAGCCACAACGATAATCGGAAGCACAAGCAGGGAGAGCGTCAGTCCCCCAGCAATGACACTTGCTCCCATGCCCATGAGACGGTTAAATATTGTAAGCCCCAGCAGGCCGAATACAACAGACGGGACACCAGCAAGATTCGAAATGTTGGTTTGAAGCAAGTTTGTAAATTTGTTTCGAGGTGCGTATTCCTCCAAATAAACAGCAGTACCGACCCCTAAAATAAATGAAACAGGTGCCGTAACCAGCATGAGCCAAATTGTGCCAGCTAAGGCAGCCAGCAGTCCGGCATCTTCAGCGTTTCTTGACGCAAAATTAGTCAAAAGGCCCCAATCAAGGAAGCCTGCTCCCTGGGTGACTATTCGTACCAGTAATATGAGAAGCATTGCTATACTAAAAGCTGTAGCGGTAAAGCATACACCCTTGAAAACTTTATTCCAAATCTGTCTTTTACTTAACTGCGGGGAGTTTTCCTTCTGTACTTCCTGCGGTACTGTCGTATTTGCAAATTTCATTTAGTAATCCTCCCGGAATCTGCGGGAAATGTAGTGAGCCAGCAGATTCATAGCCAAAGTAAAGACAAACAACGTCATTCCGACAGCGTAGATACTGTAGTAAATCGGGGTACCAAACCCTGCGTCTCCCTGAGTTGCCTGCACAATGTAGGCAGTCATAGTCTGTACAGCCCCTGTCGGATCGAATGTCATTGTTGGACTCGCTCCACCGGCCACTGTTACAATCATTGTTTCTCCAATCGCCCGGGATATTCCCAGAACAAAAGAAGCAATAATGCCTGACAAAGCTGCCGGCATAACTACTTTTACGGTCACTTCCATTCGGGTGGCCCCTAAAGCAAAAGCGCCCTGGCGGATCGAATTTGGCACAGAACTCATTGCATCTTCCGAAAGGCTTGCAATCATTGGAATGATCATAACACCAACGATAATTCCGGGACTAAGCGCATTATAAATATCCATCCCTGGTATAATGGATCGTAAAATCGGTGTAACAAACGTAAGAGCAAAAAAGCCATACACAATCGTCGGTATGCCTGCCAATACCTCAAGAACAGGTTTTACTGTTTTACGTACTTTTTCCGATGCGTATTCACTTAAATAAATAGCAGCGCCCAGTCCGAAAGGTACTGCCACAAGCATAGCAATTCCTGCAATCATTAATGTCCCGTTCACCAATGGCCAAATACCATACTGTGGGTCAGAGAAAAATGGATACCATTCCACAGAAGCGAAGAAATCAGCAAACGGCACATTACTGAAAAATGTTATTGTTTCAAATAAAAGAGTAAAAACAATACCGACAGTAGTAAGTACCGATATTAAAGCGCAAATAAAAAAGACAATAGGCATCAGCTTTTCCATGAAACTCGATGAACCCGAACCTTTGGTTCTCTGCTCGATTCGTTCACTGATCGAGAGTTTTGAACGATCTTCCATTTCTGCACATCCCTTTAACAGATAATTCTCTAAGTGCAAGGATAAAAGCAAGGGAGTATATTCTCCCTCGCTTCTCCGTGCCATTTTCTTCTATTGATTAACTACTTCGTCAATCTTTTGGGCATTTTCTTCATACACTTCCTCTGGAGCCGCTACGTATCCTACTTCTTCCGCTAAACTTCCTGCGTTTTCATTCATGAACCGCACATACTCCACAACATCTTCGTTCTGCTGAAGAGATTCATTTTTCACATATGTGAACAACGGGCGCGCAAGTGGGTATGATTGATCGTTAATTGTTTCCTCGCTAGGCTCAATACCTTCATTTCCGTCTTCTTCCGGTACGATTGGAACTGCTTTTAAGGAATCCTGATTTTCTGCATAGTACGCATAACCGAAGAAGCCGATAGCGTTCTGGCTGCCTGCGACACCGTTCACCAGTACGTTATCATCCTCGGAAAGCTGTGCTTCACGGTTAATGTCTCCTTCTTCAAGCACTGCTTCACTGAAATAATCGTACGTGCCGGAATCCGTGCCTGGCGCGTAGATATCAATTGGCTCCTCTGGCCAGCTATCACGAATGTCAGACCAGTTCTGTGCATCACTTCCATCTGCAAAGATTTGTGATAATTCTTCAAATGTTAAATTGTCCACGAAGTCATTTTCCGTATTTACAGCTACGGTGATGCCGTCGTAAGCCAATTCCAACTCGGTATATTCAATACCCGCTTCTTCCAGCGCCTCTTCTTCTTCCTGTTCAATAGGACGCGAAGCGTTACTTAAATCTGTTTCGCCAGCAATAAAGCGTTCAAATCCTCCCCCGGAACCCGAAACCCCTACAGGAGCTTCGATATCCCCGTGCTCCTGCTGAAACTCTTCGGATACTGCCTCCATAATCGGAAAAACCGTAGAGGAGCCGTCAATAGCAATATCCCCAGAGCCTCCGCCTTCCTGGCCAGCACTTTCTTCTCCGCTGCCTTCACTGCCGGAACTCTCTTCCGAACCCCCGGGCTCTTCTCCCCCGCCGCCACATGCGGATGCAAATACTGCCAGCGTAGCGAATGTTGGAATCATCCATACTTTTTTAAAGTTCAAACCAACTTCCTCCTCTTTATTTATGTAGTCAAGGCAAAGCAACTCTTTTGCTCCCAGTTCTTAGTATAGGACTTAATTATTAAGAGAAAGTAGCTGAACTGTTAAGAATTTGTAAAGGTAAAAATGCTTCCGTTTTCATTTAAACGCAAAAAAATCATTCCCCGGGAGAAATGATTTCTGCTTCATTCGATAGTTAACTTGAGGCCCGTTGCTGCAAGCTCTACGGGACCTGAAAATATATTTTCTGCTTCTTTCTTTAACTGTATGTGCTCTCCGAAATGAGGAAGATGAGTCAATATTAATTTTCCTGCTTCCGCTTTTTCAGCTAGTTTTGCTGCTTCTTCGGAATTCATATGTCCGGCAAATGACCCATCCTGCCCGGCATAAAAACTCGACTCTGCTATAAGTATATCCACCCCGGCAGCTGCCTGTGCAATTTCGGGTATATATGAAGTGTCCGCGGTAAAAAACAGGCTTCCGGAAGCCGTTTCAATCCGAAAACCAAAGCAGGGCACAGCGTGTTTTACAGCCACAGGAGTAATAGTAAACGGCCCAACTACAAACGGATCCTCCGCCCGGTATTCTGTCGGCTGTACTACTTCTTTATAAAACAGGCGCTGAAAGCCTTCTTCATCCTGCCGGTGCGCATAAACCGGCACCTGATGATGCTTTTCCGGCCAGAGTATAGGTTCAAGCAGGCGATAATACTGAAAAGCTCCAAAATCACCTACATGATCCTGGTGGTAGTGGGAAAGCAGTACAGCATCAATTCCGCTAAGCTCTGTATAATGCTGCAGCTGGGAAACCACCCCGCTTCCGCAGTCAAGCAACAGCTGAAATCCTTCTTCTTCAAGCAGGTAACCGGAAGCTGCTTCCCCCGCCTCCGGAAACGCATGCCAAAAGCCTATAATCGTTATTTGCATTTCCCCCGCTCCCTTCAAATAAAAAAATCCGTTTAAACAGAAAATATCTGTTTAAACGGATACAAACGTTACGCTTCTTTTGCATAAACGCTCACGCGTTTACGTTTTTTCCCGACACGCTCAAATTTCACAACGCCGTCGATTTTGGAGAAAAGAGTATCGTCTCCGCCTTTACCGACGTTGTTGCCAGGGAAAATTTTCGAACCGCGCTGGCGGACGAGGATAGAACCACCGGTTACGTGCTGGCCATCGGCGCGTTTGGTGCCCAAACGCTTGGAAATGGAGTCACGACCGTTTTTTGTACTACCTACCCCTTTTTTCTGAGCAAAGAACTGCAGGTCTAATTTCAACATCAACATTCACCTCCTATGCTCTTCAATTGATATAAATTCACCGTACTGATCAGCTATGGTCTCCAAAGAGACAATCATACCCTCTGCCAGCAGCTGCATCTGTTGGTTATCCTCTTCAGTGCTTTCTTCCGGAAGCACACAATGAAAATAACCGCCTTCTGTGCCTAAATCCACTGTTGGATCTGTATGGCAGAGAGCCGCCATCGCATTAACAGCCCCAAAGGATACTGCCGAGGCGCCGGCACATACTAAATCATAACCGTAAGGGCCTGATTCAGCGTGACCGGTCATGGTAACAGAACGAATACGCTCTGTTTCATCGCGGCTAACAGTGACCCGTATCATAATTACGCATCAATGCTGTTGATTGTAACTTTTGTGTATGGCTGACGATGGCCCTGCTTACGGCGGTAGTTTTTACGTTTTTTGAATTTGAAAACGATGATTTTCTTGTTACGGCCTTGTCTTTCGACTTTGCCTGTAACTTTAGCTCCCTCCACAAAAGGAGAACCAACTTTCACATCGTCGCCTCCGACAAATACTACATTGCCGAATGTTACTTCATCTCCAGCTTCTCCATCCAATTTTTCAACGAAGATGGTCTGGCCTTCTTCTACTTTTAACTGTTTTCCACCAGTTTCAATAATTGCGTACATTTCTGCACCTCCTAATCACTTAGACTCGCCAATACAGGTGCCTTTCCAGGGCTTAAACCTGTTCTTGTGCGGTTGTAGTTTGGGTGCTTCCAAACAACTAACGTTACAAATAATAGCATATATTAAAAACGAAAGTCAATTCCCCGCTGCTTCATTTGAGCTTTCAATGCCTCATTTCTTTGTGCTGCTACTTCAAGACTTCCCGCATAGCGCACAATGATCTCCTGTTCTGTCGGCGCAGAAACAATGAACAACCGTCCCGGCGCTATTTGCTGCAGGGCTTCATACAGCGCTTTGCCTTCCCGGATGAGCAGCCGGTCCGGCACCTCTAATACAATCGCATCCACCTCTTCTTCCTTCCAGGCGCCGAGCATTCGTTTCGATTTTTCTGCGAGTTCTTTTTCCGACAGTCTCCAGCCTTTACCGTATTCAGTTCCATAGGGTTCGAGTATGTGTTCTTCGAGGCTCTGGCGGGAGCGCTGCCGGGTCAGTTCCAGAACGCCAAGTGCAGAGAAGCCGGCAATTCGGATCTTCTGCGGATCCTCATCTGATTTTTCTTCTAATGCCTGCATTAAACGCCTCCGGTCTTTTTCGTCATGCATGCGTATAAAATCAATCATGACCATCCCGGAGAGATTTCTTACACGCAGTTGATGCATTACTTCTGCAGCTGCTTCGAGATTCGTTTTTATGATCGTATCCTCCAGACCATGCTTTCCGGTAAACCTTCCCGTGTTTACATCAATCGTGACGCACATTTCTGTTTTCTCGATCTGTAAAAATCCTCCGCTTTTCAGCCAGGCGACAGGCTTCAAAGCCCGCTCGAGATCCGCATCCACATTCTCTCTTGAAAAAATGTTTTCCGGATGGTCCAGCAGCACAAATTCCGGCCGTTGTTCCAGCGCCCGCCCGCTGAATTGTGCCTTTGCTGTTTCCACCGCTTCTTTTGTATCTGCAACAATTCTTTTTATTTGCTCTCCAGGCACATAAGCCAGGCATTTTATTAAAAAGTGTTCTTCCTGCGACACCTTTCCCGGCGAAGATAAACTCTCCCCCCGGAGGATCATGTCCTGCCACAGGCTCTGCAGTTGGGATACTTCTTTTTTAATTACATCCAGAGGCTGTGTTGTTCCTTCTGTACGCACGATCAGCCCGTCCCCATTCAACGGCAGGGCTTCTTCCTGTTCGAGCCATTCTTCTTTTACAGCGTTCTCCACCTTTTGTGAAATAAACAAACCCGGCTCATCGGGGAGGTAGACACAATATTTTCCCGGCAGTGACAAATTTTCTTTAAGTTTGGCACCCTTGCTGGCCGTTTCTTCCTTCACGACCTGCACAAATAAATACTCCCCCTTTTTAATGAAACTTTTAATCCCCCGCTGCTTTTTTTCAGCAAGCGGCTCTTTCAGCAGCCGGTACGACATAATATTGTCCCTGTGCAGATATCCTTTTTTCCCTTTACCGATATCAATAAATGCAGCATCCATGCCTGGAAGCACATCCACGACTCTTCCTTTATAGATTTCTCCGGCCGCCGTGTCATCCATTGCTGACTCGAAAAAGAACTCTTTCACTCTTCCATTATGTTTCAGGGCCGCTCTTGCTTCCCCGGATTTCATATTTGCAATTAATTCCATCGAACGTTCCTCCAGTGGTACATTTCTTTCTGAAAGAAAAAGACTGCCACTTGCTGGTGGCAGTCATTCAGTTAGACTTATTTTCTTCTCTGACCTTCGCCTTTTCGTGAAGAAGAGCAATCTGCGTAGTCAGCCGCTTCAGCTCCTGTTCAGAGGCTGCTTCCTGCATTTGTTTATTTAAAAGAGCCAGTTTCTGGCGTTCTTCATCGGAAAGATAAGGGTGCTTTTCTATAACGGTCATCAGTGATTCCTCCTTCGCGCATTCGGATAGATACTCGAAGCCTTTCATTCTGTAAAAACCTTTGCAGGAAAGACAGGCGATTCGGGAATCAGATCCAAAACAGCATGCCCTTTCATTGTTATTATACCACGCTGATCTTAAAGAAAACAAAATTGGCTTATCTGCCCAAAAAGGACAGGAAGAATGCTCCCTGTCCAAGTATCTGCTATGCTTTTATTCCGAATAAACTTTTCACTTTAGAGAAAAAGCTTTTCTTTTCTTCTACTGCCATCAGCGGCACCGATTCCCCTAGCAGCCGGCGCGCAATATTACGGTACCCCAGCGAAGCTCTGCTGTTGGGATTCATTGCAATCGGCTCGCCTTTATGAGCTGCTTTTAACACATGCTCCTCGTCTACAATCATCCCAAGCAGGTCTACTGCAAGTGTAGCTACGACGTCTTCCACGTCCAGCACATTGCCCTCTCTGGAAAGATCGCTCCGCACCCGGTTCACTACCAGCTTAGGCGGTTCAATGTCTTCATTTTCCAGGAGCCCAATGATACGATCAGCATCTCTGACAGCTGCCGTGTCCGGCGTGGTGACGACGATTGCTTTATCTGCGCCGGATACGGCATTCTTGAATCCCTGCTCAATACCAGCCGGGCAGTCGATAAGAATAAAATCGTATTCTGGGCGCAGTGTTTCTACAATCTCCTGCATTTGTTCCGGGTTCACCGCAGATTTGTCCTTCGTCTGAGCTGCCGGCAGCAAGTGCAGGCAATCGAACCTCTTGTCCCGGATTAATGCCTGCTGTACCTTACAGCGTCCTTCTGCGGCGTCCACCAGATCATAAATAATCCGGTTTTCCAGACCCATTACGACATCTAAATTCCGAAGCCCGATGTCGGTATCAATCAAACATACTTTTTGTCCCTGCAGTGCAAGTGCTGTACCGATATTAGCCGAAGTCGTGGTTTTCCCGACCCCGCCTTTTCCGGATGTAATTACTATTGCCTCTCCCACCAACGGTTCCTCCTTTCAGACCTTACATGCTCCTCGTTCCGGCTAACGGTTACCGGAAAGTGTTTTCGGCCTGACATGCTTATGTATACGAGACCGAGCGTAAATAATGCCCGAGCATTTTTGTTTCCTCAAATGCAATTGCCTTGTATTCTTCTCCAGTGACATACGCGTAGCCCGGACCTTCAATAGCAGGCTTCTGTTCCTGCTTTTCATGCTTTTCCGGTGCGTAGAAATACGTATCCGAAATAGAAATTTGTTTAGGAATCATTACTGAGGCACATACCACAGCATGGCTTTCACCTTCTGTGCCGGCTCTTGCTATTCCCTTTAATGCCCCGATAACATAAATGTTACCCGTAGCTTCGACTACTCCGCCGGGATTGACATCGCCGATAATCAGGATGTCGCCTTTTTTCCGGAGCACCTGGCCGGAACGGACGATCTGTGTGACAGAGGTCACCGTGGCTTTTTCAATGGCCTCGTGTGCTTCATCTTTTGTCATTACGTTCGAATGGACTTCATGCACCCGTACGGAACCCGTTTTGTTCAACACTTCCGTAATTTCTTCTTCGTGACTTTTACTTAAATAACGGTTCCCGGCATGCACACGGACTTCCACTTGAGGCCCGTTTTCAAACAAACGCTGCTCCCGTTCAATCTTCTTCTTTAATTCTTCAAGAAGTTCCTGATAAGAGCACTGATCATTTAATACAATGGTTAGTCCTTCTTTAGTGCCTTTAATCGTTACATAATTTCCATTGTTATTCGTCATATTTTCACCCCTGAACCCTTAAGCGCTCTCCATTCTTAGTAAATGCCGTTCTTTCCATTATACGGTTTCATTTCACAGGAATAAACAGCAAACCACTTCTTTTTTTGAAAATTATCGCTGTCTGATCTTTTCCTGGTTTTCGATCCAGTCAAAAACACGGCGGAAAGGAACAAGCAGCAGTAAAGCAGCAGCTCCGTTAATAAGCCACGAAGCAATCATACGCTTCACTAAAAATTCCCCGAAAGAAAGTCCGGCAATGCCTAACAAAAAATAAATAAAATAGATGATTAGCTCAAATACGAAAAGCGCACAAAATATGATCAGCCACTGCCACCCATAACTGTTTCGGACCACCGGCAGAGAGTAGGAGCTCATATACGCAATAAAGCCAAAGCAGAACGTATAGATACCGAGAATCTGCGTGTACGTAAAATCATAGAGAAAACCAACAAAAACACCTGCCCATACTCCTGCGACCGGGCCGCGGTATATGCTGGTCAAAACCACCCCGATAAGCGCAAACCTTGGCATCCACACCCATCCACTTTCATTTTCCTGTGGAAAAAGGATTTCAAACCACGTTCCTTCGACAAGAAATAAGCAAAAGATCGATACGGGGATAAGAAAGCGCGTCATGACTCTCCGCCGCCT
This sequence comes from Marinococcus halophilus, assembly GCF_900166605.1. Classification (NCBI taxonomy): domain Bacteria; kingdom Bacillati; phylum Bacillota; class Bacilli; order Caryophanales; family Bacillaceae; genus Marinococcus; species Marinococcus halophilus. The sequence goes on along the minus strand of NZ_FVZD01000006.1, from coordinate 829,316 downwards.
TCTTCACCGACCGGGTCCACGTTTTCTTCTTCTTGATTTTCCTGCTCCTGATCTTCTTCGAGTGAAGGGAATTCTTCACTCAAGTCTTCAATGCTCCGGTCTAAAACATTCACATACGTGAGGTCACTGAAGTCTGCCGCTGGTTCAATAAGGGCATTGTACGTTAAACCGTACTCATCCGGCTCAACGCTTTGTACTTCACCAATCGGGATACCGCTTGGAAACGCCCCGCCCATTCCTGATGTAACCACCTGCTGGCCTTCTTCAATTTCTGCATCGCTGCGAATTTTCCGGAGCATGAGGCCATCCTGGTCTTCGTCCCAGCCTTCAATAAAGGCGTTGACTGGATCTTCACCAGTATCAACGCTGGCGCTGATACGGTTTGTCCGTTCTCCGTCTGATAGCAATTGGACCGTGGAGGAAAATTCGGAAGCCTCTGCTACACGCCCGATAAGACCTTCGTTTGTAACGACAGCCATATCCTGTTCAATACCGTTTTGAGTACCCTGATTGATGCCAATCGTCTGTGTCCAGCGGTCAGGATTACGATAGACAACAAGCGCCTGCCGGCTTTCATAGTCGCTCAGCATTTCCTGCGTCTCTGATGATTCCCGGAGCGTTTCATTTTCCTGACGGGTATTTTCAAGCTCTGCCGAAGTGGCAGCATACTTTTCGAGCTGCTGTTTGAGGGTTTTATTTTCCTCGTATGTATCCAGCAGGTTTTCCACAGCTTCGAAGCGATTTGCTGCAAAGTGAGCCGGGCGGCTGATGGTCGATTGAAAGACCCCGACAGAGTCTCTTACAAACTCTTCCGGCCACGGCACCGATTCCCGTTCTCTCATAGAGAACCCAATGAGTATAACAAGAAGAATAATGCTTACCATCAAGATGATTAATCGCTTGTTGTTAAAAAAGTGCGGCATGGTTACCCACCTACTCTAAAGATAGATTAAGCATTCCGGCCTGAGCGGGATGTAATACCTGCTTTCGAGCGGAATAAATGAATATTTTCTAAAGCGCGTCCTGTACCAAGTGCCACACAATCCAAAGGCTCTTCTGACACTAAAACCGGCATATTTGTTTCTTCGCTGAGCACCCGGTCAATGTGCTGCAAAAGCGCCCCTCCTCCTGTTAACAGGATCCCGCGGTCCATTATATCCGCGGCCAATTCCGGCGGCGTCTGCTCAAGTGTACTCTTCACCGTGTCAATAATAGTCGATACCGTGTCTTTAAGACAGCCTGAAATCTCTTCAGAGGTAATTGTAACTGTTTTGGGAAGTCCGGTCACTACATCTCTCCCACGAATTTCCATCATTTCATTGTTTTCATTTTCTGAAGGAGGAGCAGCAGCACCGACTTCAAGCTTAATGGCTTCTGCTGTACGCTCTCCAACCATAACATTGTAGGTTTTTCTTATATACTGGATGATTGCTTCATCCATTTCATCACCGGCAATACGGATTGATTGACTTGTGACAATTCCACCGAGAGAAATGATCGCCACTTCTGTTGTTCCGCCCCCAATATCAACGACCATGCTTCCCGTAGGCTCCCATACGGGCAGGTCAGCTCCAATGGCTGCTGCAAACGGTTCTTCAATCGTGTAGGCTTCTCTTGCCCCGGCCTGTTTGGTTGCGTCTTCTACAGCCCGCTTCTCAACTGCTGTAATACCTGACGGCACGCACACCATCACGTTCGGCTTTCTTGAGAATATAGAACGTTTTTTGACCGACTGCCCAATAAAATATTCCATCATGGTAGCCGTCGTATCAAAATCAGCAATGACGCCGTCTTTCATTGGACGTATGGCCGTAATATTCCCTGGCGTACGCCCAATCATGTTTTTTGCACTGTGACCTACAGCTTCAATATTTCCCGTGTCTGTCCGTATGGCCACCACCGAGGGTTCACGAAGAATGACTCCTTCTCCTTTGGCGTAAACGAGCGTATTTGCCGTACCTAAATCGATCCCCAGGTCTCTCGTTCCAAACATCTATGTATATCTCCTCTCGTCTTGCAAAATGCATGACAGCCTTTTTTCAGCAGGTATTATCATTAAATTGTCTAATAAATTGTTATGTTGGATAATGTTTTTCGGCATCCCCAGAATGCCTGTATGTAGTGGGCGTTCAGCGGCCTTTAGATGAATAGTGTCATCTGCAGATTTTTCGCACTTCTGACGCCCCGTTAATATGCATTAAATTATAATTGCCCCTGCATGCACTATTTTTTATTATACTGAAAATTATTTGAAAAACATAGGGTCAATGCACCTGTTTTTTTAGATAGGTGTATTTTCACGCCGGCCAATTTCCTCTTTTTTCAGAAAGCAAATAATTTTTAATCTGTTGTTTTACATAAAACCCTGCTCTTTCATACTCTCAAAGCGGTGATCGCCTACGATAACGTGATCAAGCAGCTCAATGCCCAGCAGTCTGCCGCATTCTGCCACCCGTTTGGTTACCTGAATATCTTCACTGCTCGGCGCCGGATCTCCGGATGGATGATTATGCAGACAGATAATCGACGCTGCTGAACGGCGCAGAGCTTCTTTAAATAGCTCCCTTGGGTGGACAATACTTGAATTCAGGCTGCCGATAAATAATGTCTGTTTATGGATAATTTGATTTTTAGTATTCAGGCATAATACTACAAAATGCTCCTGCTGTAAAAACCTTAGATCTTCCATCATGTATTCTGCTGCATCTTCCGGAGAACGAACAACGTACCTGTCCGGGTAAGAATAACGAAAGATACGCTTTCCCAGTTCGAGTGCTGCTTGCAGTTCCAGTGCTTTCGCCTTTCCAATTCCCGGGATTTCCATCAGCTCTTCTCTGGTAGCTTCTTTCAATAATGGCAGAACGTCAAAGCGTTCCATTACCCGGGCAGCTACTTCCAGTACCGGCGCCTGCTTTGTACCTGTGCGGAGAAGCACGGCCAGCAGTTCCTGTTCCGTCAACGCCTCCGCTCCTTTATGTTCCATTTTCTCACGGGGCCGAAACGGTTCTTTTCCAGCAGGCATTACAGTTACATTCATTAGTAATCGTCTCCTTCATGTGCGGGGATATAAAATGGGGGTTACAAAAACGATAGGTACCACTTCAGGCATATTTCTCCGGCAAACAAAGTAAATATACCACCAGCGGCAATAGCGGGAGCAAAGGGGAAAGGTTTTCCTATTTTAAAAATGCCAAAAGGATACAGGAGGAAAACAACCATAGAGGCTGTAAATACAGCAGCCGCAAAATTGACGGCAAGCAGGCAAGGCCCAAAGAAAAAACCGAGAGCGGTAAATATTTTCAGGTCACCGCCGCCCATCCCTCCTCTTGTCGTCATGATAATGGCTGATAAAAGGAAAAAACCGGCGACTGCGCCTATGAAGCTTTCGGTCCAGGCAGGCTCTTCCAACCAGAAAAATTTTAAAAGCACCGCTCCAAGTAAAAACAGAAGCGACACCCTGTCTGGAATGAGCATGGCTGTAATATCACTGATAGTAATAATAAAAAGGTAGGAAATAAGAAGTAAAGCTGCAGCGAATTCTGCCGTCAGCCCGAAGCGGGCATAAGCGAGGAAAAACAAGACACCACCGGCGCCTTCCATAAGAGGATAAATCGCAGAAATACGGTTTTTGCAGAAACGGCATTTACCGCCCAGATACAAATATGAACAGCAGGGGACTAAATCTCTTTTTTTGATCGGCTGGATACATACCGGGCAGCGCGAAGGGGGCCGCCACACGGACCCGCCGGCAGCCAGACGCATGCCGGCGACATTACAGAAGGAACTCACTATCATCCCTGCCGCTGTAATATATACAGCGAGCAATATGCTCATCACAACACCTCTTCCATTTTTTTCTTATTATAGCATGAATTTCTTTTTATTAGCTCGAAAATATATTAAAAAAGCAGAAGCACGCCGGCTTCTGCTTTTCGTTTCATTATTGATTCCACTCCTGCGTCAGCTGGGAGATGAAATACAGGGATCCGGCAAACACGACCACGTCTTCCTGTCCCCGGCCCGTGTTGGCGTTTTCCCATGCTTCCTGCCAGCTCCGGGCTTGTTGAACATCTGCCGAATTGGCTGCCGCAATATCTTCCGGGGCTGCTGCCTGCGGAAAATCAAAAGGCACTGCTGTGATAGATTTTATATTCAATCCGTCCAACTGGTCGAGCACCGGTGCCTGTAATTTATCTTCTTTCATGCCAACAATAAAGTGGAAACGACTGTTGGGATAGTGCTGTCTTAATGCTTCTTTAAGACTTTTCATGCCTTCTTCATTATGAGCACCGTCGAAAAGGACACGCTGTTCGCCAGGCGCATTTTCAAGTCTTCCCGGCCAGGATGCTTTCTTCAGGCCGGCCCGGATGTGCTCATCTTCTGCGGGCAGGGCGTAATACATTTTTAAATAACGTGTAGTAATCACAGCGGCTGCCGCATTCTCTACCTGATGCTCCCCGAGCATGGACACTTCGAGATCTTCCATGTCTCCAAGCAGGGAATAAAAAGAAAATTGGGTTCCCGATTCTGATGGTGCGAGGCGGCGGACATGAAACTGACGGCCAAGCTGGTAAAATTTCGAACGCTGGTAATCGGCAGCTTCCTCAAAAATGCCAGCAAGCTCTTCATTCTGTTCACACGTTATTACAGGTACCCCGCCCTTAATAATACCGGCTTTTTCCCGGGCTACTTCTTCGAGCGTGTCCCCGAGTATTCCCTGATGATCGTGCCCGATGTTTGTGATAATGCTCACCATAGGGTGGATCGCATTAGTAGCGTCCAAGCGGCCGCCAAGGCCAACTTCCCATATGACTACGTCCGGAAACGTTTTTCTGGCAAAATACATTGCCGCGATGACAGTAATCACTTCAAACTCCGTCGGCGAACCAAACGGGGTGCGCGCAATACTCTCTACTACCGGGCGGAGTACTGCAGCAAGCTCCAAAAAATCCTCCTCACTGATCGGCTCTCCGTCTGTCGCAATCCGCTCACGGAAATGATGGATATACGGCGAGGTGAATGACCCGCAGACAATGCCTGCTTCTGTCATAATGCTTCTCGTAAATGCTGCGGTAGATCCTTTACCGTTTGTACCGCCAATGTGAATGCCTTTCAGCCGGCGTTCCGGATTGCCGACAGCTTCAAGCATCATATTCATCCGGTCAAGGCCCGGGCGGATGCCAAACGTTTCGAGTGAGTGCACCCATGCTTCTGCTTCTTTATATGTGTGCAAAATATACCTCCCTTTAAACAGCCATGCAACAGGCCCCCTGGCCGGGAGCCGGTTGCTGCTTAGCTTTTTTGCAGTTCTTTCATTCTGGCCGTTACTTTTTCTCTTTTTTGTTCATAATCTTTTTGTTTTTCTTTTTCTTCTTCAACAACGTGGGCAGGAGCTTTGCTGACAAATCCTTCGTTGTTCAGCTTTTTGGTCACCCGTTCCACTTCTTTATCGAGCTTGTCTTTTTCCCGCTGCAGACGCTCTATTTCTTCATCTACGTTAATCAAGCCTTCGAGCGGCAGAAAGATTTCTGCCCCGCTCAGAACGTGAGAAATGGACTTTTCCGGAGCTTCCAGTGCCGCATCAATAGTCAATGTCTCCGGGTTTCCGAACCGTACAATATAGTCCCGGCTCCGTTCGATTCGTTCCAAGACCTGGCTGCTGGACGGCTTCAGGCTCATCGGCACTGCTTTACTCGGTGGAACATTCATTTCCGCCCGTGTATTCCGGACTGAACGAATAACCTCCTGAATTAATTCCATATCACGTACCGCTTCCTCATCAAACAGCTGAGGGTCTGCTGTCGGCCAGGAAGCACTCATGATCGACGTCCCTTCGTGAGGAAGGTGCTGCCAAATTTCTTCTGTAATAAATGGCATCATCGGGTGAAGCATGCGCATCGTCTGGTCGAATACATGAACAAGCACGGACTGGGCCATTTGTTTCGGCTGTTCGGCTTCGCCGTACAGTGGAAGTTTAGCCATTTCGATATACCAGTCGCAGAGGTCATCCCAAATAAAGTTATAAAGCGTCCTTCCGGCTTCGCCAAACTCATATTTTTCCATCAGCTGGGTGGCGTTCTGTTTTGTTTCCTGCAGCCGGTGTAAAATCCAGCGATCTGCTACCGTTTTTGTGCCTTTGAGCTCGATGTCTTCTGCCGTTACCCCTTCCACATTCATCAGCGTAAACCGGGCGGCGTTCCAAATTTTATTGCCAAAATTCCAGTTGGCCTCTACTTTTTCCCACTGGAAACGAATATCATTGCCCGGCGTTGTGCCTGTAGCGAGCAGAAAACGCAGAGCGTCCGCCCCGTACTGATCGATAACATCCATCGGGTCCACCCCGTTGCCGAGGGATTTACTCATTTTCCGTCCTTCGCTGTCACGTACCAGGCCGTGAATAAGCACGTCCTCAAACGGGCGTTCTCCGGTAAATTCCAGCCCCTGAAAAATCATCCGCGACACCCAGAAGAAAATAATATCGTAGCCGGTGACAAGCGCACTGGTTGGGTAATAGCGCGTATAGTCTGTGCTTTTTTCCGGCCAGCCCATAGTGGAAAACGGCCATAAAGCCGAACTGAACCAGGTATCAAGCACGTCCTCATCCTGCTTCCACTCTTCTGGGTTTTCCGGTGCCGTGCGCCCGACATAAATTTCACCTGTTTCTTTATGATACCAGGCCGGGATACGGTGCCCCCACCACAGCTGTCGGGAAATACACCAGTCCCGGATATTTTCCATCCACTGCAGATACGTTTTTTCGAAGCGTTCCGGCACAAAGGTGACTTTTTCTTCCTTCTTCTGAAGTTCTACGGCCTGGTCCGCAAGCGGCCCCATATTTACAAACCACTGCGTGGAAAGATACGGTTCAACTACGGCGCCGCTCCGTTCGGAATGGCCGACAGAGTGCATATGTTCTTCAATATCAAACAGAATGCCCTCTGCCTTTAAATCCTTCGTCAGCTGCCGACGACAGGCAAAGCGGTCCATGCCTTCGTAGACGCCGGCATTTTCATTCATGCTGCCGTCTTCATTCATCACAAGCACGCGCGGCAGATCATGGCGGTTGCCCATTTCAAAATCATTCGGATCATGCGCAGGCGTAATTTTCACTGCCCCTGAACCAAAATCCATGTCTACATAGTCATCTGCGATGATCGGAATTTCTCTTCCAATCACGGGGAGCACGGCTGTCTTACCAATAAGGTGTTTATAACGACCGTCCTCTGGGTGTACGGCTACTGCCGTATCGCCGAGCATTGTTTCCGGCCGGGTCGTCGCTACTTCGATCGAGGTGTTTTCGCCTTTAACCGGGTAACGCATATGGTAAAAGTGACCCTGTACTTCTTTGTATTCCACTTCAATATCTGAAAGTGCCGTCTGCGTTTCAGGGTCCCAGTTGATAATGTATTCACCCCGGTAGATAAGGTCTCTTTCATACAATGAAACAAACACTTCCCGCACCGCTTCCGACAGGCCTTTATCAAGCGTGAACCGCTCTCTCGAATAGTCGAGTGACAGCCCGAGCTTGGCCCACTGGCTGCGGATGAAATCTGCATATTCTTCTTTCCACCCCCACGTTTTTTCGAGGAACGCTTCCCGCCCGAGCTCATATCGGCTTGTGCCTTCTTCCTTCAGCTGCGCCTCGACTTTGGACTGGGTGGCGATACCAGCATGGTCCATCCCCGGGAGCCATAAAGCATCATAGCCCTGCATGCGTTTCATGCGGATTAAAATATCTTGAAGTGTTGTATCCCACGCATGGCCGAGGTGAAGCCGGCCGGTCACATTCGGCGGCGGAATAACGATAGTATACGGGGTGCCATCTGTCTGGCCTGCTTCAAATTGGCCGGTTTCTTTCCAAAACTCATACCAGCGGTTCTCTGTTTCTTTTGGATCATACTTTTTCGCCATTTCCATTTCTTGTTTTCCCATACAAATCCCCTTTCTTCTCATAAAAAAACTCCTCATCCCTAGTAAGGACGAAGAGTTTTCGCGGTACCACCTTAATACCCGCTGCCAAGCAGGCACTTTCCCATAACGGCGGTTACCGTCTTTTCTTACTGTATGCGTTCAGAAAAGAAGCTCGAGGGCGACTTTCCGCACGGGTTGTTAAAGAATCTCTCAGCCCTGGATTCTTTTTCTGTACAACGAACCTGCGTGCGTACTCCTCCCTGTTTCTGCTTTTATTATTAATATTGCTTTAGTGTCTTTATTTTACGAAACGAAGACCCATGCGTCAACTGTCTTCCCCGTGTTCTTTATTTGCAGCCAGGCTTGCAAAGACGCGGTCAGCCGCATCAATGGTCCGCTCGATGTCTTCTTCACTGTGCTCTGTCGATAAAAACAGCCCTTCGAACTGCGAAGGCGGAAGCGAGATGCCTTCTGCCATCATTCCACGGAAATAACGGGCGAACATCCCTAAATCAGATTTTTTCGCAGAGGCAAAGTCAACAACGGGTTCATCGGTAAAGAACAAGCCGATCATTGCCCCGGCCCGGTTAATTTGATGAGGGATACCGTGTTTAGAAGCCGCTCGGTTCAGTCCTTCTTCAAGCTGGGCAGCACGGGCACGAAACGTTTCGTAGCTTTTTTTGTCCACCTGCCTGAGCGTTTCAAGTCCGGCTGTCATCGCCAGTGGATTGCCGGAAAGTGTGCCTGCCTGATAGATAGGCCCGTCCGGCGCAATCTGCTGCATAATATCGGCACGGCCACCGTAGGCTCCCACCGGAAGGCCGCCTCCAATGACCTTTCCAAGGCACGTGAGATCAGGCGTCACGCCGTAGTGGCCCTGGGCACTGTTATAGTCCACCCGGAAGCCGCTCATAACTTCATCAAAAATCAACAGGCTTCCGTACTGGTTCGTAATGTCACGAACGCCTTCCAAAAACCCTTCTCCGGGGGTGACAACGCCCATGTTACCGGTAACAGGCTCGAGGATAACTCCGGCAATTTCGTCACCGTACTCGTCGAATGCCTTTTGCAGGCTGTCGAGATCGTTGTACGGAACCGTCAGCGTGTTCTGGGCAATGGAGCCCGGGACGCCCGGGCTGTCCGGCAACCCCAGCGTAGCAACACCGGAGCCGGCTCGAATAAGAAGGGAATCCCCGTGGCCGTGGTAACAGCCTTCCATTTTCACGATTTTATCCCGGCCGGTAAATCCGCGGGCTAGGCGCAGAGCGCTCATGGTCGCTTCCGTGCCCGAATTTACCATCCGTACTACTTCAATAGATGGTACCCGGTCAACGACAAGCTCTGCCAGGCCGGCTTCGGTTACGTGCGAGGCTCCAAAGCTCGTACCCTTTTCAGCCACGATCTTCAAGCTGTCGACCACGTGTTCATTCGCATGCCCGAGAAGAAGCGGTCCCCAGGACATCACATAGTCAATGTATTCGTTTCCGTCGATATCTTTAATGCGGGAACCTTTGCCTTCGTCCATATAAACGGCCGGATGGCCGACAGATTCATATGTCCGCACAGGGCTGCTGACGCCGCCCGGCATTACTTTCTTTGCGCGTTCATGTGCGTGTATTGAATTATGATACGATTTCATGTCATACCTCCTGAATACTTAAAGTTATCTTGTTGCTATTCCCGTCCTTATTATAACGAAAACAAGCCCTGGACTGAATACATTCCAGAGCTTGTTTTTATTATTTACTGTCTTCCCGCATATAACGGACAGCGTCTTTGGCAAAGTAGGTTACGATCAGGTCCGCACCGGCACGCTTCATGCTGGTCAGCTTTTCCATAACTATATCTTTTTCATTTACCCATCCGTTTTGGGCAGCAGCTTTAATCATCGCATATTCCCCGGACACATTATACGCTACCACTGGATAACCGGTGCGCTCTTTCACTTCTCTCACAATATCGAGATAAGCAAGAGCCGGCTTCACGATAAGAAAATCGGCTCCCTCTTCGACATCGGTTTCCGCTTCCTTCAACGCTTCAAGCCGGTTCGGAGGGTCCATCTGATAGGTTTTCCGGTCCCCAAACGAAGGCGTGCTGTGAGCCGCGTCACGGAAAGGCCCGTAAAAGGCACTGGCATATTTAACTGTGTAGGACATCAGTGGGACCGTGACGTACCCAGCCCGGTCAAGTCCTTCCCGGATCGCCGCTGTAAAGCCATCCATCATGTTCGACGGGGCAATAATATCTGCCCCGGCTTCTGCCTGGGACACGGCAGTTTCTGTTAAGTTTTTTAGCGATTCATCGTTATCCACATAGCCTCCATGAATCACCCCGCAGTGTCCATGGTCCGTATACTGGCACAGACAGGTATCCGCAATTACTGTTAACTCCGGATTGTGTTCTTTTATCTGCCGGATTGCCCGCTGGACGATACCGTTTTTTAGAAAAGCCGGCGTCCCTTCTGCATCTTTTTCTTCCTCATGAGGCACGCCAAATACGATAACGCTCGGAATTCCGAGAGATTCCAACTCATCCATTTCTGCATTCAAATAATCCAGAGAAACGTGGTAAACGCCCGGCATGGACGGTACTTCTTTACGCACATTCTCTCCTTCGACCACAAAAATAGGATAGATTAAATCGTTGGGCCTTAGTTCGTTTTCTCTTACCATTGCTCTTATACCCGGCGTCGTCCGCAGCCTGCGGTGCCGGCGGAAATGTAAATCAGCCAATGTGAAGCCTCCTAAATGATTTCCTTGGTTTTTTCTATGATCCCTTCGACGGAATGGACCTCTGCTTCATAAACATACTTGAAGCCGCTCTCGCGGGCAGCGCGTCCGGTCGAGGGGCCGATTGCCACTACGGGAATAGCTGAAAGCACCTGCCGGTAAGCACCTGCAAGCTGGTGCAGCGCATTTATAGAGGAGGGACTCGCCGCTGTCAGCACGTCGATCTCCCGGGTTTTTAAGACAGACTGAAGGAGGGACTTATTTTTTTCTTCAGGTACCGTTGTATACAAATGCCACACCCAAATGTTGATACCCTGGGCTGCCAGCAACCGGTGCAAGGTATCAGCCGCCTGGGCGCTTTGAGGAAGAAGTACACTTTCCCGGCGGTCGATTACCCGCCCGGCTGATTCAGCTAACGAAACGGCGTTATATTTTTCCGGCATCAGCTCTACCTGAAAGCCTTCCAGTTCCAACGCTTGTCTGGTTTTTGGTCCTACAGCAGCTGTTTTTAAACCGTCAGGAATACCAAGACCATACCGTTTTTTCCATCCTGCCAAATAGTAGACGGCATTCACGCTTGTAACAAGCATCCAGTCTATATCGCCGTTCTTCCAGCGCCCTGCTGCCTCCTCCTCCTGTTTGTATCTTGGCACCGTAGTAATAACCGGCACCGCTTTAACACAACAGCCTGCAGACTGAAGACCCTGCACCAGACTTGCATTCTGGCCGGTCCCTCTTGTCACCAGCACTGTTGCTGTCACTACTCTTCCCCCATCTCTTCCCGGGCCTGTTCCAGAATTTCTTTGCCGCCTCTTCCAAGCAGGGCATGAGCAGCTTTTTTGCCCATATCCTCTGGATTATCACCTGTCAGCTTTTCCCTCAGTATATTTTTTCCGTCTGTAGAGCCGATCATCGCAGTTAGCTGCACATTCCCCTGTTTATTTAAAGTAGCATACCCGCCGATCGGCACCGCACATCCACCCTCTACTGCTTTAAGGAAAGCCCGTTCCGCAGCTACACATACCGCTACCGGCTCATCATGCAGATGTTGAATGATCTTTAATATATCTTCATCTCCGCTTCGGCATTCAATACCAAGCGCTCCCTGTCCTACAGCCGGTACGCACATAGCAGGGTCCAGGAATTCTGTTACAATTTCATCGCTCCAGCCCATACGCTCGAGGCCTGCAGCCGCCAGAATAATAGCGTCGAAGCTTTCCTCCCGCAACTTTCGAAGCCTGGTTTCAATATTGCCCCGAATCCACTGAACGTTCAAATCCGGACGCTCCGCTTTAATTTGAGAAGTGCGTCGCAGACTGCTTGTACCGATCACAGCCCCGAGCGGAAGATTATGAAATTTTACATGATCGTTTGCAATATAGGCGTCTCTTGGATCCACACGGTTTGTCACCGCACCAACTTCGAAACCTTCCGCCATCTCCCCGGGAAGATCTTTCATGCTGTGCACAGCTATATCGATTTCACCGTCTGTAAGCGCCTGTTCAATTTCCTTTACAAAAAGTCCTTTCCCGCCAACTTTGGAAAGCGTTCGATCCAGAACACGGTCACCTTTTGTGGAAATTTTTTTTACTTCAAAGCGATATGGAAGGTCCAGCTTCTCAAGCTCTTTTTGCACCCACTCCGTCTGTTTTAAAGCCAGATTACTTTTTCTCGTACCAAGGGTAATTGTCCGCATGCGTCTAGCCATTCCTTTCTAAGCATCCTTATTTATTATAAGTACCATATATGAAACTGACTCAAATCACTGGAGATAAAATAATTAATCAGTAAAACCACAAAACAGGCAACATTTAAAAGCGCCATTCGGTAACCGCGCCAATGATGAACAGCCAGTAAATAAATATACGTGCTGTAAAAACCAAGAAGAATGATCGAGCCAATCACTTTCGCATCCTGCCAGGGAAGAGCATCGTACCACCTGCCTGCCCAGAGAAAACCAAAGACCAGCCCTGCGAATAAAAGAGGGACTCCGATCACTGTGGTCGTGCCTGCCAGCTTTTCCATTTTCGGAAGGTTCTCCATCCTGATTAACCGTTTCCCCCACAGCTTTCTTTTTAAAAGCTGGTGCTGCAGCACATACATCGCTGAGAATACAAATGCCAGTGTGAACGAAGCATAAGAAAGCAGAATAAAAATTATATGCACAACGAGCGTTTCAGATAGCAGCAGTGTTTCAAGCTCGTTTGGGATATCGCCATTAAACGAAAACGAGCTGAACGTCATCAGTAAAAAACCGATCACATTTAAAAAGAAAACCAGTACATCCATTCGAAAAAACCAATTCACAATAAGTGAAATGGTTACAAGAGACCAGGCGTAGAAGTACATGCCTTCAAAAGGCGTTATTACGGGCGCACGGTCATACATAATTATTCTAAGTACTAAAAAGGCCGTCTGCGACGCCCAGACAATAGAAAGCAACCAGAAGGCGAGTCGGTTCACCTTCCGGTTGGTCTGGGAAAAATCAACGAAGTAGCAAAGGACGCTCAGGCCGTATAGTACAATCGTTAAAATATAAATAATTCCTTCGGCTGCAACCATCCTGACGCCCCTCTCTTAGGAACGAACAGCGACGTCTGTCGCGTAAGCATACGGAAGGCGGAATCCGCGTGATTCTCTAGAGGCATTCCATTCCTCCTCCGCTTCTTCCTTGCGTATTTGGCGCTCCTCTGCTGCTCTTGCTTCTTCTACTTCCTCTTCAAGTGCAAAGATTTCAGTAAACAGCTGCAGCATTTCTTCTGCATCGTTATTATCAGCCATTTCTTTTGCTTTTGTTATCGGATCCTTGATCATTTGATTAATGATACTTTTCGTATGCTTACGCAGTACTTTTTTCTCCCGCTCCGTAAGCTCCGGAAGTTTACGCTCTACGCTTTCCATAGTATCTGCCTGGATGGCCAAAGCTTTTGTGCGCAGAGCTGAAATCACCGGCACCACTCCGAGCGTGTGTACCCAGTCCTTGAAGTCCGACACTTCGGCATGGATCATTCTCTCCATCAGTGCCGCAGCTTTTTTACGTTCCTCCATATTGGAATTTACGATATCCTGCAGATCATCAATGTCATACAGAAAAACGTTATCGAGCTGATTCAGTGCCGGATCAAGATCTCTTGGCACAGCAATATCCACCATAAACAGCGGCTTGCCTTTTCGTTTCTTGTTAGCGGAAGCAACCTGTTCTTTACTCAGTACATACGCATCCGATCCCGTGGAGGAAATCAACACGTCTGCCTGTACAAGCGCATTAGTAAGCTCATCCATCGATTTTGCTTTTCCATTAAACTGTCTGGCAATCTGTTCTGCTTTTTCGTACGTGCGGTTAAACACCGTCACTTCGGCAGCACCGCCCGAATGCAGGTGTTTAGCTGTCAATTCGCTCATCTTTCCGGCTCCCAGAACAAGCACGCGTTTATTTTTGAACGAGCCGACTACTTTTTTTCCAAGCTCTACAGCCGCATAGCTGACCGAAACGGCATTGTCATTAATTTCTGTTTCGTGATGGGCCCGTTTGGCGTACGTGACTGCACGTTTAAACAGTTCGTTAAATATTGTGCCGGTGGTATCATTTTCATGGGCAGTAGCAAGTGCATTTTTCACCTGTCCCAGTATTTGCGTTTCTCCGATCACCATGGAATCCAGACCGCTTGTGACCTGAAATAAATGCTGCACTGCTGCATCATTTTCACGTATATTCAGGAAAGGGCCGAATTCTTCCTGCGGCATTTCAAACCAGCGGCCGAGAAATTTTTTCACAAAATGTCTTCCTGTGTGCAGCTGATCGACGACCGCATACACTTCTGTCCGGTTACAAGTAGATACGATGACGCATTCCAGGATACTTTTCATATCACGAAGCTCCTGCAGTGCCTGAGGAAGCGTATCCTCTTGAAAAGCCAATCGTTCTCTCGTTTCAACTGGAGTTGTTTTATAGTCTAATCCAGCGACAATAATATGCATGTTCGTATCTTCACCCCCTGCGTCATCAATACCATGTTTAATGCAACCACCAGATGTTCAACTCTATTTTTACATTCCACTCTTCACACAACCCATTGTATCACACAACCATTTATCTTTTAGCGTTAATTTGTGAACAAGGGCTGACAGTTTCTTTTCTGATTTATTTATCATTCACTCACTTTTACAATGTATAACTTCCACTTTTTATTTTCAAATAAACTGCTCAATAGCCCGCCACGCTTCATCTTTTCCCTGGGCAGTTTCTGCAGAAAACACCACCGTCTGGTCTTCTGACTTAAGATTAAGCGTTTCTTTGACACGCTTTAAATGCCGGGGACGTTTGTTTTTTGTAATTTTGTCCGCCTTTGTGGCGATAATGACTACCGGAAGCTCGTGGAATTTCAGGTAATCGTACATCGCGATATCATCTTTTGTCGGCTCGTGGCGAAAATCAATAATCAAAAAAGCGGCTTTAAGCACATCTCTGCTTTTAAGATATTCTTCCATCATTTCGCCCCAGGCAGCCCGCTCACTTTTTGAAACTTTCGCGTAGCCGTAGCCGGGGACGTCTACAAACAAAAAACGATCCTCGATATTATAAAAGTTGAGCGTGCGTGTTTTACCGGGTTTTGAGGAAGTCCGGGCCAGATTTTTTCTTGCCAGCAGGGAATTAATAAATGAAGACTTCCCTACGTTGGACCTTCCGGCCAAAGCAATTTCCGGAAGCCCCCCCTCAGGGTACTGCTTAGGGCTGACCGCGCTTATCACCAGCTCCGATTTATGAACTTTCATGTTTCTCCTCCAATGCTTCTTTTAACACTTCATCAAGATGTTTCACCGTGATAAATGTAATGTCTTTTTTGATGCTCTCCGGTATATCTTCCAGATCCTTTTCATTATCGGCCGGTATTAGGATCGTCGTTAGACCGGCCCGGTGGGCGCTCATTGATTTTTCCTTCAGTCCGCCGATCGGCAGCACTCTGCCGCGCAGAGTGATTTCTCCGGTCATTCCTACTTCCTTTTTCACTTTTCGTCCGGACAATGCAGACACCAGGGCTGTTGCAATCGTAATACCAGCGGAAGGCCCGTCCTTTGGAGTGGCTCCTTCCGGGACGTGGATATGAATATCCCATTTTTCCTGAAAATCAGGATCCACTCCCCAATCGTCCGCTTTTGCCCGAATATAGCTGAAAGCGGCCTGGGCGGATTCTTTCATAACATCGCCTAGTTTTCCGGTTAACTGGAGCTGGCCGTTTCCTTTTGCAAGAGAAACTTCGATAGATAGAGTTGTGCCGCCAGCCGAGGTATAGGCAAGGCCGGTAGCTGCCCCCACCTGGTCTTCTTCTTCCGCGCGTCCATAGCGGTATCTTGGACGTCCAAGCAGTTCTTCAATTTTCCCTGGCGTTACTACTACCTTTTTATTTTCACCCATAACGATCAGCTTTGCTGCTTTCCGGCAAACCGCTGCAATTTCTCTTTCCAGTCCCCGGACGCCTGCTTCTCTCGTGTACTCGCGGATCAGCTTCAAAAGAGCCCCCTGCCGGAATTGAATACTGCCCTTTGTCAAGCCATTCTCTTTAATCTGCTTTTCTACAAGGTGATTTTTGGCGATACCTTCTTTTTCAACTTCGGTATACCCGGCTATTCGGATAACCTCCATACGGTCAAGCAGCGGCTCAGGAATGGAATTCATATTGTTGGCGGTGGTGATAAACATCGTTTTGGAAAGGTCGTACGGCTCTTCCACATAATGATCTTCAAATGTATTATTTTGTTCCGGATCTAATACTTCAAGCATGGCTGAGGACGGGTCTCCGCGGAAATCACTTGCCATCTTGTCGATCTCGTCAAGCAGAAATACCGGATTAACAGTTCCAGCTTTTTTCATGCCCTGAATAATGCGTCCGGGCATAGCGCCGACATACGTTCTTCGGTGGCCGCGTATCTCTGCTTCATCCCGGATGCCTCCGAGGCTCATTCTCGTGAAGTTACGGTCGAGCGAGCGGGCAATGGAACGTGCTAAGGATGTTTTTCCAACGCCTGGCGGTCCGGTAAGGCACAAAATAGGTCCCTTCACTGATTCTGTCAGCTGTTGTACAGCTAAGTGCTCGAGCACCCGGTCTTTGACTTTTTCGAGGCCGTAATGATCTTCGTCGAGCACACGCTGGGCACGCTTAATGTCGAGCTGGTCTTCAGTTTCCTCATACCACGGTATATCCACAAGCCATTCGATATATGTCCGGATAACGGAAGTCTCTGCAGAAGCCCCAGGCATTTTTTCGTATCTCCGGAGCTCCCTTTCGGCCTTTTCCTGAACCTGCTCCGGCATGTTTGTCTGCTGAATTTTTTCCCGCAGTTCATCGACTTCGCTTTCTTTTCCGTCAGATTCTCCGAGTTCTTTTTGGATGGCCCGCATTTGTTCGCGCAGGTAGTATTCCCGCTGCGTTTTTTCCATGGATTTTTTCACGCGCTGGCCAATCTGGTTTTCAAGTCCTAATACTTCTTGTTCTTTCTGCAGAATATCGATAATTTTACGAAGCCGCTCCGATGCAGTGAACTGTTCAAGCAGCTCCTGCTTCTCTGCCACTTTTAACGGCAGATGGGAACTGATCATATCAGCGAGCCGGTCAGCTCCTGCTATATCCTGCACCGACTGTATTGTTTCACTGGAAATACGCTTGGAGGCAGTGGCGTATTGTTCAAAAGCCTCGAGTGCTTTTCTCATAAGCGCCTGCTCTTCAGTTGAATCTGTGTGCTCTTCTGTAGGCAGTACTTCCATTTCCACTTCGAAAAAATCGTCTTTGTCGATAAACTCTTTTATTTCTGCGCGTTCCAGACCTTCCACCAGCACACGGATAGTTCCGTTTGGAAGCTTCAGCATCTGCTTGATTTTTGCCACCGTACCGACATGATACACATCAGCTTCTCCCGGATTATCTACTGATAAATCTTTCTGCGTTACGAGCAGGATGCGGCTGTCTTTCGCATTAGCCTGTTCAAGGGCTTCTACTGATTTATCTCTTCCCACATCCAAATGAAGCACCATCGAAGGGAAAACAAGCAGCCCGCGAAGCGGCAGCATCGGAATGGAGATCGTGGTTGTATTTGGCATTCATTAACACCTCTATCGTCAAATTATGTTCGTTTGCTGGGCAATAATACAGTTGTTACGTTCTAAAGGTATACTATTTATTTTATCCTATTTATAAATTTACTGTCTATGAAACATTACTCATTGACAGGAAGTGGCGTATAAATACTATGTATAAATAATCAGAACCCCCGCACCATACGGATGCGGGGGTTTCTGTATAAGGTCCCTTTTCATTCAGGCGAAAAACCGTTTATGCACTTTCTTTCGGTTTGTACTGTTTTAATGTCACTTCTTTGCCGTCTTTTGTTTTTAGAAGAGGTGATCCATCACTATCTACGCTTTCTGCTGTAATAGTGCAGGAAACAATTTCTTCTTTGGAAGGCAGATCATACATGACATCAAGCATGATGCCTTCGATAATAGAACGAAGTCCCCGAGCCCCGGTTTTACGCTCAATTGCTTTGCGGGCAATCGCACGTAGCGCGTCTTCAGTGAATTCAAGCTCCACTTCGTCCATTTCCAGCAGCTTCTGATACTGCTTAACGAGCGCGTTTTTCGGCTGCGTAAGAATTTCAATCAATGCTTCCTCGTCCAATTGCGACAAGCTGGAAATAACCGGGATACGGCCGATAAATTCAGGAATCAGGCCATAACGGAGCAGGTCTTCCGGCAGAATCCGGCTCATGTATTCATCGTGGCCCATCTCTGCATTTTCAGATTCCGCTCCGAAACCGATAATTTTACGGCCGAGACGTTCTTTTACAATCTGCTCGATACCATCAAATGCACCGCCGCAGATGAAAAGCACGTTGCTTGTATCGATCTGGATGAATTCCTGATGAGGATGCTTTCTGCCGCCTTGCGGTGGAACACTTGCTGTTGTTCCTTCCAGAATTTTCAGGAGGGCCTGCTGCACCCCTTCCCCGGACACATCACGAGTAATAGACGGGTTTTCTGATTTACGGGCTACTTTATCGATTTCATCAATATAAATAATCCCTTTTTCAGCTTTTTCTGTATCGTAATCAGCTGCCTGGATCAACTTCAGCAGAATATTTTCCACGTCTTCGCCTACGTACCCTGCTTCTGTTAAAGAAGTCGCATCCGCGATCGCAAACGGGACGTTCAGAATACGGGCCAGCGTCTGGGCTAATAACGTTTTCCCGCTACCGGTCGGGCCTAGAAGCGCTATATTACTTTTGGCCAACTCCACATCGTCGGTTTTCTTAGTCGAATTTACACGTTTGTAGTGATTATAGACCGCTACAGAAAGTGATTTTTTCGCTCTTTCCTGGCCGATAACATAATCATCAAGTGTCTCATTAATTTCGTACGGCTTCGGAATTTCTTCGAATTCCACTTCTTCTTCTGAACCTAATTCTTCTTCCACGATCTCCGTGCACAGTTCGATACATTCATCACAAATGTATACCCCGGGCCCGGCGACCAGTTTACGAACCTGATCCTGAGTTTTTCCACAGAAGGAACATTTCAACTGACCTTTTTCTTCATTGAATTTAATCAACTGGTTCACCCCTCACCTAAATATGAAACGCTTGAAACAGCGTAATGTATACAATCAAACCGTCTGATTGAGCCTTCCAGCTATTCTTCTCAGCGCGGCATATTCTCTGTTCTATCTACAAACAAATATTAATTCTTCGTTTACTATATAGGAGATTTTTAAATAACACAATTATTGCGCTTGAGTTGAATTGTATCATACTTTCCTATGGAAATCGAAACAATACCCTCCGCCCTGCGCAGGGCAAAACAATTGGGTTTTAAGCGTTTTAGGCGGAAAAATCCTGAAGGCACACTTCACCCTCAGGATTTTTACAGCATTTATGCCTTATTCGCTTTCGGCTTCTTCAGCTTCTGGTTTTTCCTTCTTCGGTACAGTTTTGCTGTGCTCTACAAGGTAATCAATCGCACGCTGCAGACGAAGATCCTGTTTCAGCATATCCACGCCGCCCTGCATTTCGATGAGGCTGCGGATTTCTTCTTTATCACGCTGGTACATGTCAGCCATTTTTTGAAGTTCGTTTTCCACGTCTTCTTCACTTGCTTCGAGGTTTTCCTGCTCGGCTACAGCTTCGAGTGTCAGATTCATGCGGACACGTTTTTCAGCTTCCGGCTGGAACTGCTCTTTCATGCCTTCTTCGTCCGTACCAGTAACCTGCTGATACATTTCAAGAGTCATTCCCTGGGACTGGAGACGCTGGCTGAATTCCTGAAGCATACGGTCGGATTCTGTGTTGATCATTGCCTGCGGAATTTCTGCTGAAGCTTTCTCCGCTGCTTGTTCAACTACTGTGTCACGCTCGTGATGCTCTTTTTCATGCTCACGATCATGTTCGAGCTGATGGCGCACTGCTTCTTTAAGTTCGTCGAGTGTTTCTGCTTCGTGCTCTTCTACGTCCTTCGCGAATTCATCGTCGAGCTCTGGAAGCTCTTTACGCTTGATTTCATGAAGTTTGACATGGAAGACAGCTTCTTGCCCGGCAAGGTTTTCAGCATGGTATTCCTCCGGAAAGGTAACCGTAATGTCTTTTTCTGTACCCGGCTGCATGCCTACAACCTGCTCTTCAAATCCTGGAATGAAGGAATCGGAGCCGATTTCAAGCGAATGATTTTCCGCACTGCCGCCTTCAAAAGCTTCTCCGTCTACGAAGCCTTCGAAATCAAGTACAGCAGTATCCCCGTCCTGAACTTCGCCTTCTTCGACCACGGCAAGATCTGCATATTTGCTTTGAAGATTTTCAAGCTCTTCATTCACTTCTTCATCTGATACAGAGGTATCGAACTCTTCTACTTCAAGCCCTTTAATTTCGCCGAGCTCTACTTCCGGCTTCACGGTAACTGTTGCTGTGAATTTCAGGTCTTTGCCCTTTTCCACTTCTTCCACATCAATTTCCGGCCGGTCAACTGGTTCAATTCCCGCTTCATCCACTGCTTCGGCATAAACATCCGGAAGCAGGATATCCAATGCGTCCTGATATAAAGACTCTACTCCAAAACGGCTTTCAAAAAGCTTCCGCGGTACTTTTCCTTTACGGAATCCTGGAATAGATACATCGTTTTTCACTTTATTAAATGCTTGATCCAGAGCTTTATCAAACCGTTCCGACTCTACGTCTACGGTTAAGACTCCCTGGTTTCCTTCTTTCTTTTCCCAACTGGCATTCATTCAAATTCCCTCCAAATAACTAGGTTCTACCGTGTAAACAACTACCCTATTATAACATAACACTAAACCATTTCAATGAATGAATCATTTTCCGCTAAACTTACTCCCACAAGGGATTAAACAATACTCTCAAATGGGGTGTTTCAAATTTCCTGAATGAACCCCTGAATCCTTTCATATTCCTGCTGCATCGACTTAAATCCTGGTTCAGCCACCCCGTAAAAATCCCTGATACCCTGTTCGTCCGGGAGCGGCTCAAACTGCCGGAGCGTCTCGAAGTGCAGAACTGCTGCCAGCACTTCAATCTGGACTGAAGGCGGGAAAGGATAGTAGTACAACAGCAGCTGCTGCAGCAGCTCTTTTGCATGCTGCAGAAGAACCGGGTCTTTGTCGCTGAGCGAGCTGTCCAGCAGAAACGAGGACTCCTTATATGAACTGCTTTCTTCCAAAGCCGGCAGCGTCGAGGGGGCAAATTCCCCTTTCCTTCCCAGCTTCTCCACCCATATAGTCTCCTCGACCTGCCAGTCCTTTAAGAGCAGCAGAAGGAAACTCTTCATTAAAGGAGAGGTCTCCGGGCGGGCAAGCAGCTCCCTTATCGCAGACATCCATGTTTCCGGCCCTTCTTTTCGAAGCACGTTTAACACATTCAGTTTCTGCTCCTCCGTGCCCATTTGAAGTATCATTTCCCATTCCACCGGCAGCGAAGAACGGTCCTCCAGTATTGGATTATTATATTGTTCTGTATCAACTTCCGTCTGCATCATTCCGCCAGCCAGGGTATACAACTCCTCGAACTGCTCCCGAAGATGGCTAGGGATGCTTTTTGTCTCCTGTACTTCGTCCAGCGTTTCAACTACCTGGTCGTACCTGCCCAGTTGGGCCAGGACCGGCACATATACTTGCAGGATTTCGAGAAAATCACTGGTCCTGTCTTGCAGCAGCTCTTCCCCCCATGCGGCTGCCTTCTGCAGTTGCCCTGCTTCAGCATACGCCAACAGAAGACCATAGGAAGCATCCGGGTTAACACTGTCATGCATCAGTGCATGGCGAAACACATGTACTGCCTGTTCTTTTTCCCCCGCTTTCAGTTGTTCAAGTCCCTGCTTAACCAATTGGCTGGCTGTTCCGGGGAAAGAAACAACCTTCTGCTTCGGCATTTTACCCATCTGAAGCCTCCTTCTGTGCAAATCCGCTATGCCAGTAGATCATACATTTTCGGGCGGGCAGGTCAAATTGTATATTATGTATAAAGCTATGCAGCAAATCTTAATGCACAAAAGAAGACGGCCGCTATGGGCCGCCTATCCCGCTAAACTTTGACCCGTTTTTCATACGCTTCGATGTCTTCTTCATATTGAAGCGTAATACTAATTTCATCCCATCCGTTTAACAGCATCTCTTTCCAGTAAGGATCTATTTCAAATGTCGCCTGAAAACCTTCATTTTTATCAGAGATCTGCTGTTTTTGTAAATCTACTGTTAAGTGGTACTCTTTATTCTTCCCGTTCTGCATCAGTTCATAAACCTGATTTTCGGGTAGTCTTACCGGCAGTATGCCGTTTTTAACACAGTTGTTGTAAAAAATATCTGAATAGCTGGGTGCGATAATAACCCGAAACCCATAGTCCTGAAGGGCCCACGGGGCGTGTTCCCTCGACGAGCCTGAACCAAAATTGTGATCAGCAATCAAAATCGAAGCATTGACTGCCGATGGATAGTTCAGTTCAAAAGAAGGGTCTTCTTCCCCGTCTGACTTGAAACGCCAATCGAAAAATAAGAATTGACCGAACCCAGTACGCTCCACGCGCTTTAAGAACTGCTTCGGAATAATCTGGTCTGTGTCCACATTAGCCCTTTCCAGTACAGCCGTATTTCCTTCATGCACCGTGAGTGCTTCCATCCCGGTCCCTCCTTATGACGAAACTGTTTTATCTAAATTGCGCACATCTACGAAGTGTCCATAAATAGCAGCCCCTGCTGCCATAGCCGGACTGACCAGATGTGTCCTTGCTCCTTTTC
Organism: Marinococcus halophilus; assembly: GCF_900166605.1. Taxonomy (NCBI): domain Bacteria; kingdom Bacillati; phylum Bacillota; class Bacilli; order Caryophanales; family Bacillaceae; genus Marinococcus; species Marinococcus halophilus. The sequence continues at coordinate 806,392 of NZ_FVZD01000006.1, read as the reverse complement.
CCTGCCTGCCTTCAAAGTTCCTGTTGGAGGTGGAGGCACACCGCTCTCCCTCCGGCACGAAATCAGGGTTCATACCGAGGCACATGCTGCACCCCGAGTCTCTCCATTCAAATCCAGCTTCCTTGAACACCTGGTCGAGTCCTTCCTCTTCCGCCTGCAGCTTTACCTGCTGGGAGCCCGGCACCACCATTGCCCGGATGCCCTCAGCTACTTTGTTGCCGCGGATAATTTTAGCAGCTTCACGAAGGTCTCCGATCCGTGCATTGGTACAGGAACCAAGAAACACATGCTGCACATGGATATCTGTAATTTTCGTCCCGGGCTCCAGTGCCATGTAATCCAGCGATGTTTTAATCACTTTTTTTTCAGTGGCATTTCTGCCGTCTTCCGGATACGGAACGGTGCCATGGATACCTACACCCTGAGATGGATTGGTCCCCCATGTTACCATTGGCTCAATTTCGTCTCCGGCGATCACCACGCGTTCATCGTATTCGGCTCCTTCGTCTGTAGCAAGCTGGCGCCACTGGTTCACTTTTTCATCAAACGCTGCACCTTCCGGTACAAATCGGCGGCCTTTCAAGTAATCAAACGTCACCTGGTCCGGGCTGATCAGACCGGCACGCGCGCCGGCTTCGATAGACATGTTGCATATCGTCATCCGCTCTTCCATTGTCAGTCCACGGATTGCCTCGCCTGTATATTCCAGTACATAACCGCTGCCGAAATCAACGCCGAATTTTGCAATGATCGACAAAATAATATCCTTGGCTGTTACCCCGGTGCCCAGTCTTCCATCCACATGGACCTCCATCGTTTTCGGAGGAGACTGCCACAACGTCTGCGTGGCAAGCACATGCTCCACTTCACTTGTACCAATTCCAAAAGCAAGAGCTCCAAAAGCACCGTGAGTAGACGTGTGACTGTCACCGCAAACTATCGTTTTCCCTGGCTGGGTCAGTCCGAGCTCTGGACCGATAATATGCACGATACCGTTATTTGGGCTGTGAATATCAGCAAGTTCCACGCCAAACTCTTTACAGTTATCAAAAAGAGTATCAATCTGCTTTTTCGAAATGGCGTCTGTAATAGACTCCCGGTTCAACGTCGGCACATTATGATCCATCGTCGCAAAGGTCAGATCCGGCCGCCTTACCGGGCGTCCGCTCAGCCGGAGTCCTTCAAAGGCCTGCGGGGACGTGACTTCGTGGACCATGTGAAGGTCAACATACATTAAATTCGGCTTACCGGCTTCGGCACGAACTGCATGCTCATTCCAGATCTTATCAATGATAGTTCTAGGCTTCATGGAACTTCCTCCTTTTATTATTTTAATGCCAGCCTCTCAATATGACGGCATACAGCTTTTGTGATTTCGTCGGTCGAGGCAGCAGAGGTTTCACCCCTGCTTAGGTCTGCTGGAAGAAGCCCCTCTAAAAGTACCTGTTCAATAGCTTCTTCTACGACATCTGACTCTCTCTGAAGGCCGAATGAATATTTCAGCATCATGGCACTTGAAGCGATCGTGGCCAGAGGATTGGCTATTTTCTTTCCGGCGATATCAGGTGCCGACCCGTGGACCGGTTCATATAAAGCTGGCTTTTCACTGCCTATGCTCGCAGACGGCAGCATGCCGAGTGACCCTGTCAGCATGGACGCTTCATCGCTTAAAATATCTCCAAACATGTTTTCCGTTACGATGACATCCAGCTTTTTGGGATCATACATAATTTGCATGGCAGCGTTATCTACAAGCATATGCTCAAGCTCCACGTCCGGGTAGTCTCTGGCTGTTTCTTCGGCTGTTTCCCTCCACAGGCGGCTTGATTCAAGAACGTTCGCTTTATCAACTGATATTACTTTTTGCGTGCGTAAACGGGCAATTTCAAAAGCCTGCTGAACGATTCTTTGAATCTCTGATTTTTTATATACCAATGTGTCCACCGCTGCTTCTTCCCCATCGATGGTCCGGCGTTCTCTCGGCTCACCAAAATAGAGACCTCCGGTTAGTTCCCGGACAATCATCACGTCGACTCCATCAATAACTTCTTCACGCAGAGGCGAACTGTGCAGCAAACTTTTGAAACTGCGGACCGGGCGCAGATTGGCAAACAGTCTTAATTCTTTACGGATGCGGAGCAGCCCCTTTTCCGGACGTTTTTCTCCCGGAAGGTGGTCCCACGCCGGGCCTCCTACTGCCCCGAGCAGAATGGCATCGCTTTTTTTACAAATATCAAGCGTATGAGCAGGAAGCGGGTCATCGTACTTGTCCACCGCACCTCCGCCGATATCTGCATACTCAAACGTAAATGAATGGTTAAACGATGTTTCAACCTGCTTCAGCACCTGAGCTGCAGCCTCTGTTACTTCCCGTCCGATACCGTCACCGGGCAGGATCGCAATCTTCTTTTCCATTTCGATCTCTCCCTTGTCCGCTGCTTCAGTAATTATTTTATGGCGTGGATATATTTGCTACTTTCGGCTGGTTTTCTGCACGCCGCTGGTTCATTACACGATTCACCGCGTTAATATACGCTTTTGCAGAAGCTTCAAGCACATCGTTATCTGTTCCGCGTCCACTTGATTCTGTTTCTTCAAATGCCAGGCGCACAAATACTTCTGCTAACGCATCGCGGCCACCGGTGGTGGACTGGATACGATAATCCTGAAGTGTAAATCCTTCACCAACAATTTTTTCAAGCGTGTTGTAAAGAGCTTCCACACTTCCCGAGCCAGTACCTGCATGCTCGAGGCGCTCTCCTGCCTGATCCAATACCGTAACCGTAGCAGTTGGTATATTGGCGGTTCCATACGTGACCTGCAGAGTTTCAAGAGTATAGTATTTTACCGCATCGCCGGCTTTCTCATCGGCCATTAAAGCAAAAATATCTTCATCCGTAATCTCTTTTTTCTTATCTGCCAGTTCTTTAAATGATTTAAAGACTTTATTGATCTCTTCTTCGGTGGCATTGTAACCAAGAGAAATAATTTTTTCTTTAAAGGCGTGCCGGCCGGAAAGTTTGCCGAGTACCATCCGGTTCGCTTCTACACCGACAAGCTCCGGCGTAATAATTTCATACGTTGACGTTTCTTTCAATACGCCGTCCTGATGAATACCGGATTCATGGGCAAAAGCATTGTCGCCGACGACGGCTTTGTTGTTTGGAACCTGCATACCCATCAGGGAACTGACAAGGCTGCTCGTCCGTTTAATTTCGTTTAGCGTAATATTGGTCGATTTGCCATAAAAATCATTCCGGATATGCAGAGCAACTGCAATTTCTTCCAACGAAGCATTGCCAGCACGTTCTCCAACCGCGTTGATGGTACATTCCACCTGCTCGGCGCCGCCTTCTACAGCAGCCAGCGAGTTAGCGGTCGCCATGCCGAGATCGTCATGGCAATGCGCTGACAGTACAGCTTTATCGGCGTTCGGTACCTCATTCTTAATATAGCGGAACATACTGCGGATTTCCTCCGGCATAATAAAGCCGACTGTGTCCGGCAGGTTCACTACGTCGGCGCCGGCATCGATAACTGCTTCGACGACTTCTGCCAGGAATGGCAGCTCTGTCCGGCAGGCATCCTCTGCAGAAAACTGGACTTTGGCAAAACGTTCTTTTGCATAGCGTACCGCGTTAACCGCTGTCTCAATTACCTGTGCCTGTGTCATATGAAGCTTGTGCTCACGATGGATGGGGGAAGTAGCCAAAAACACGTGAATTCTTGGCTCCGCCCCTCCTTTTAACGCTTCCCAGCAGGCATCGATATCAGAAGTAAGCGCCCGGGACAAGCCGGTTACTGAACTGTTTTTGACAGTATCCGCGATTTCCTTTACAGAACGGAGGTCGCCTTTAGAAGCAGCTGGAAATCCCGCTTCAATAATATCAACACCCAGACGTTCGAGCTGTTTCGCAATTTGAAGCTTTTCTTCAAAGTTCAGGTTGACGCCCGGCGTCTGCTCTCCATCTCGAAGCGTCGTATCGAAAACGTTAATGTTTTTCACAGCATTACACTCCCTTAGAATTTGGGTTAACAAACGGCATCATTTCGCGGAGTTCACGGCCTACCTGCTCAACGAGGTGATTTCTTTCCCGGGCGTTGGTAGCGTTGAATTCTGGACGGTTCGCCTGGTTTTCTGCAATCCATCCTTTAGCAAAACGGCCGGTTTGAATATCAGTCAGAATGCCTTTCATGGCCTGTTTGGTATCTTCTGTTACAATGCGCGGTCCAGCCTGGAAATCTCCCCACTGGGCGGTGTCTGAAATGGAATAGCGCATACCTTCAAGACCGCCTTCATACATCAAATCAACGATCAGCTTCAGCTCGTGCAGGCACTCAAAATAGGCAATTTCCGGTTGATATCCGGCTTCAACAAGCGTTTCGAACCCGGCTTTAACAAGCGCGGACGTTCCGCCGCAAAGAACAGCCTGTTCCCCGAAGAGATCGGTTTCTGTTTCTTCCTGGAAAGACGTTTCTAAAATACCGGCACGACCGGCGCCAATTTGTTTTGCATAAGCAAGTGCAGAGTTCATGGCATTTCCACTTGCATCCTGATACACAGCATACAGGGCAGGCACACCGGCTCCCTGTTCGAATGTCCGGCGCACAATATGTCCCGGCCCTTTAGGTGCTACCATGAATACGTCCACATCTTCCGGCGGCACAATCTGGCTGAAATGAATATTGAAACCGTGCGCAAACGCAATCGCTTTTCCAGCTTTAAGCTCCGGCTTGATTTCTTCTGTGTAGATCGTCGGCTGATACTCATCCGGAAGGAGGATCATGATAACGTCTGCTTTTGCTGACGCTTCTTTTACAGAATATACTTCAAATCCATCCTCCGACGCCTTGTCCCATGACTTTCCTCTGCGGAGTCCAATGATAACGTGAACGCCGCTTTCGCGAAGGTTTTGGGCGTGGGCGTGGCCCTGAGAGCCATAACCTACGATTGCTACTGTTTTCTCCTGAAGTGCTGCCTCATTTACATCGTTGTTATAAAATACCTTTGCCATTGCTAGAACCTCTCCTTTTATGAATACTCATTAATTAATAATGGAATACCTGGTTTGATCATTGCTTTTTTTCGTAGCTCTTTGGAAAGCCGTTACACCCGTGCGGGCCATTTCTTTAATGCCGTACGGCCTTAAGAGATCGATGAGCGCCTCTACTTTCGGTGTGTCCCCAGTTACCTGAATCGTGACGCTTTCTCTGCCGACATCGATGACTGTGGCACGGAACGGGGCAATTAAATCCGATATTTCTCCACGCTGGCCGGAACCTGTCATGACTTTAATCATCGCGAGTTCTCTGGCTACAATCGCTTCATCGGTAATATCACGGACTTTTAGTACGTCCACCTGTTTGTTCAGCTGCTTGATGACCTGGTCGAGCCCCCGTTGGTCACTCACGTTCACCACGAATGTCATTCTCGACACCTCCGGGTTTTCCGTCATCCCAACCGTGATGCTTTCAATATTAAAATGACGGCGGGCAAACAGGCCCGTAATGCGGTTCATTACTCCTGTTGTATTGTTTACTGTCGCTGTAATGGTCCGCCTCATGGTTTCACTCCTTCCATTTGATGATGCCCCTGCCCGGGAGCGATCATCGGATACACATTTTCTTCTTCGTGTACTCTGCAGTCGATAACCACCGGGCCATTATAATTAAATGCTTCTTCAAGCACTCCTGCTACTTCATTTTCGTCAGTGATTTTGTACCCTTTAATATCGTACGCTTCCGCCATTTTCACGAAATCCGGCTGGATCGGGAACAGGGAGTTCGAATACCGCTCTTCATAAAAGAGCTGCTGCCACTGGCGGACCATACCAAGGGAGGCATTATTGACCAAAAGCACCTTCACCGGCAGATTCAGCTCCTGCAGAATCGATAGCTCCTGCATTGTCATTTGAAAGCCGGCATCTCCAAGAATAGCTACCACCTGACGGTCCGGCTCAGCAAACTGGGCACCGATTGCAGCTGGAAACCCGAATCCCATTGTTCCGAGTCCTCCGCTTGTCACCCAGGCGTTCGGATGGTCGAATTTATAATACTGGGCAGCCCACATTTGGTGCTGGCCAACGTCCGTCGTGATAATCGCTTCGCCATTAGTTTTCTCATACACTAACTCTGTAAGCTTCTGCGGTTTAATATACTCAGAGCCTTCCTTGTACCAGAGCGGGAATTCCTGCTGCCATTCGTCCACTTTCATTCTCCAGCGCACGCTTTCGCCAGGCTGTGGGTTTACTTCATTCAAAAGGCGAAGGGCTTCTTTGGCATCCCCCACTACCGGGATATGCGTTTCAATGATTTTACCGATCTCTGCCGGATCAACGTCAATGTGGGCGACTGTCGCCTGCGGGGCGAAGTGCTCCAGATTCCCGGTGACACGGTCGTCAAAGCGGGCGCCAATATTGATAAGCAGGTCAGCTTCGTGGAGGGCCATATTGGCTGCATACGTTCCGTGCATTCCGGCCATGCCAAGCGCCAGTTCATGAGTACCTGGAAATCCGCCAAGTCCAAGAAGCGTTGAAGCAACCGGAATCTGCTGCTGTTCAACGAATTCAAGCAGTTCCGGGGAAGCACCGGCATGCAGAATGCCCGCTCCGGAGAGAATTACCGGACGCTTGGCTTTCGTTACTGCCTCGGCAAGCTTGCGGATCTGAAGTTTGTTTGGTGTGTACGTTGGCTGGTAGCCAGGGAGGTTCGGCTCATCATCGTAATGAAACATTCCAGAGGCAATGGATACGTCTTTAGGAAGGTCAATTACGACCGGTCCCGGACGCCCTGTGGTAGCAATATGGAATGCTTCCCTGATAATTCTCGGCAGGTCTTCTACCGTTCGTGCCTGAAAATTATGCTTCGTGATCGGCATCGTAATACCCAGGATATCTGCTTCCTGAAAAGCGTCCGTACCAATCACGGAGGTAGCTACCTGACCGGTCACAACCACAAGAGGGAGAGAGTCAATCATAGCGTCAGCAATGCCGGTGACCACGTTTGTAGCTCCTGGTCCTGACGTTACGACACACACACCGGGCTTCCCTGAAACTCTTGCATATCCCTCTGCTGCATGAATGGCCCCCTGCTCATGCCGCGAAAGGATATGACGGATACCGGTACGGTAGATTTCGTCGTAAGTGGGAAGAATAGCCCCGCCGGGATAGCCGAAAATAGTGTCTACATTTTCCCTGGCCAAAGCCTGGATCAGCATGCTTGAGCCACTCATTTCCTGGTTTTCGTCTTTCAGTTCGCGCCCTTTTACTTCTCTCACTCTTGTATTCATACTCGCTCCTCCTTTTATACTCAAATCTTTTCTTTCTCACTGCCTGCCTCTATATACGCCCTCCGAGAAGGGAACTACTGGATAATAAAAAACGCCCTTTCACCTCCAATAGACAGCTGCTGCTGCTCTAAAGGGGCGAAAAGACGTCTGCTTTTCACGGTACCACCCTTTTTTACAATAAGCTCGCACTTATTGCCTTAAGAACCGCTTTTCCGGTTCGGTTTGCCATAACGGAGGCCCACTCGGCATCCGGCTTTCCCTACTCAGGTTCAGGAAAGCTCTCAAGGGGGAGTTCAATACGATTTCCTGCTGCTCTTTCAGCCACGGCAGCTCTCTGTGAAGGAAAATACATTATTTACTGGTCCCTGTCGTCGATTTCTCAATACTATTTAATTATATTGTACATCTATTCAGTCAATTAGCCAATCTCTATGCGGGAATTGTCTGAATAAACTTTTACTCCGTCCTCTACTACTTTCTGTCTGAAAGCGCGCAGAAGACGGTTTGTTTCTTCTCCCGGCTCCCCGTCCCCAATTATTCTTCCGTCTACCTTCACAACGGCAATGACTTCTGCAGCTGTGCCGGTCAGAAAGACCTCCTCGGCGGTATAGACGTCGTGTCTTGTAAAGGCCTCTTCGCGCACGTCGTATCCCATGTCTGCAGCCATTTCCAGAATCGCCTGCCGGGTGATTCCCTCTAAAGCTCCAATGTATCCCGGCGGCGTCATCAGCGCTCCATTTCTAATAATAAAGATATTATCTGCGGACCCTTCCGCGACATACCCCTGATCGTTCAGCATCAATGCCTCACTGACGCCGGCCAGGCTTGCTTCCATTTTCACCAGTATATTATTCAGATAATTTAATGATTTCACCTTAGGACTTAACACATCCGGCCGGTTCCGCCGGGTCGCCACTGTCACAATTTCAAGGCCGTGCTCATAAAATTCTTTTGGATAGATTGCAAGCTCCTCTGCGATAACTATGATAGAAGGATTTGCACACGATGCAGGATCCAGGCCAAGGTTTCCTACGCCTCTTGAAACGACAAGCCGGATATAAGCATCTTCAAGTTTATTTTTCTGCAGTGTCTGCCTGATGATTTCCGTCATCTCTTCTTTAGATTGAGGTATATCAAGCATGATCGATTTCGCAGAGTGGTATAAACGCAAAAGGTGTTCATCCAGCTTGTAAATATTGCCATTGTATACGCGAATGCCTTCGAAAACGCCATCGCCGTATAAAAAACCATGATCATATACGGAGATTTTGGCATCTTCCTTTTTGACGAATTCTCCGTCCAAAAATATCCATTGTTCCGACACTGATATCACCTCTGCGTCCCTTCAATCTATCGTCTGCCTTTCTAATTTAACAGGGTAATGTGTACACCCTCAAAAGGCAAATGTTCTTTCTCTGACTACATTTTTAACGTTTGACGTATATATTACGCCCAATCTAGTTTGTGGTCAACCATTTTAAATAAACTTTTTAGATAATTTGTACTTCTGCATCAGATATAAGTTCCAGTGTCCACTATGCTGAAATATAATCTTCCATATTTTCCGCTTTTCTCTTTTCCAACAGCGGTTTGAAAGTAAAATAAAAGGGACAGAAAAGGAGGCCCCTTTTCTGTCCCTTGAACATATCGATAATTAAAAATGGCGTCCCAGGCAGGACTCGAACCTGCGGCCTACAGCTTAGAAGGCTGTTGCTCTATCCAGCTGAGCTACTGGGACATCTGTTTTTTGCGACATTCATTATGTTAAAATATTTTTCCTTAAAAGTCAATAAAGGTTTCCAGAGGGATTTTATTCACCCTCTGGAAACGGAAAGCTTTTTGAAAGATCAAGAAGTTCATTGCCTGAGTCTCTCTCGTAAAAATGGACGTTAATCGACTGGCCCTGATTGGAGACATTTACGATAGCATACGTCTGTTCGGGCCGTTCCTGCGGAAGCAGCAGGCTTCCGGGATTCACAAAAATTGTTCCGTCTTCTTCGAACGCCCCAGCTACGTGAGTATGGCCGGAGCATACCAGGTCAGCGTTGATTTGCTCAGCTTTAGAAAAGAGCGAAGCATACGATGTTTTTACCTGGTATAAATGTCCGTGAGTAAGATACGTTTTAATGTGCCCCACATCTACCGTTAATTCATCAGGGAAATTTCCCGGACTGTCGACATTGCCCTGTACGATGTGCACATTATTTAACATTTTGTCATCCGGCGAGGCTTCCGAATCCCCGCAGTGCAGCACAGCGCTTACTCCTTCCTGATGACGGTCCAGTACCTGCTTTAATACTTCTTCGCTTCCATGATTGTCGCTTACCACTAAAATGTCCATTGATTCTGCCTCCAACTCTTTATGATTCATAAAATTATTTTCAGCTGTCCAGCAGCAGCTTCCGGCCCTGAGCCCAAAGCTTTTCAAGCGCCCTGCCCCGATGACTGATACGGTGCTTTTCTTCTGCATTCAACTCTGCCATCGTCTTTTTGTAGCCTGGCAAATAGAACACAGGATCATAACCAAAACCGTTAGTTCCAGCCCGCGCCTCTGCTATTTCCCCTTCACACGTTCCCGTAAATGTATGCACACTTCCGTCTGGCAGTGCCACGGCCAGCACACAAACAAAACGGGCGCTGCGTCTATCACGAGGAATATGCTTTAATTCCTGTAAAACTTTTTCCATGTTCGCTTCGTCATCTTTGTTTTCTCCTGCATACCGGGCAGAGTACACGCCCGGACGGCCGTCTAAAGCATCAATCTCCAGACCTGAATCGTCTGCAATCACTGTACAGTTGAGATGGTCTCTCACAGCCTCTGCTTTAATAATGGCATTTTCTTCAAAGGTAACGCCTGTTTCAGGGATATCGTCAATCTTTTTCTCCAGTAAAGATTCCACTTTATACTGACTGCCAAACATGTGTTCAAACTCTTTTACTTTGCCAGCGTTTTTTGTAGCTATTACGATCGTTTTCAATTACACCATCCTTCCGCTGCCATCATCTGAAAACTTTTCTTCGATAGAAGCCGCTGCGGGCCCAATAACCTGCTTTTGAAGCTGAATGATCTCATATACTCCTGTCTCTGCAGTATCGAGCATATCATTAAGCTGCCCTCTTGTATACGAGGCTTCTTCCCCTGTACCCTGTACTTCTACGTATTCCCCGTTTCCAGTCATCACTACGTTCATATCTACATTTGCCTGTGAATCTTCTGAATAAGCAAGGTCGAGGATGGTCTTCTGTTCAGCGTCAAGCCCTACAGATACAGCCGCTAAATAATCCGTTATGGGAAAGCCTTTAAATTTCCCCTGCTCGTGGTAGGACTGCACAGCCATAGCAAGTGCAATAAAGGCTCCTGTTACCGAAGCGGTACGAGTCCCTCCGTCAGCCTGAATGACATCGCAGTCAATCCATACGGTGCGTTCACCGAGAAGTTTTAGATCCACTACCGCCCGGAGCGCACGCCCAATTAAGCGCTGAATTTCCATAGTCCTTCCCGTAAGCTTGCCCCGTGCCGCTTCCCGGATATTACGGGTTTCAGTCGCTCGTGGCAGCATCGAGTATTCTGCCGCAATCCATCCTCTTTTCTCCCCACGCATAAAAGGGGGGACCCGTTCTTCAATACTCGCCGTACAAATCACCTTTGTCTGTCCAAAGGAAATCAGCACCGAGCCTTCAGGATGCTTTAAATAATCTGTTTCAATTTGAATAGAACGAAGTTCATTCCATTCCCTTCCGTCCAATCGATTCATACAATCTTCCTTTCTTTTCACTCCCGGTAAACCTTCCGCTAGTATCAAGCCGAATAGAAACTACCTGTTCTATATGCTGGTCCATCCATTGGTTTGCTATGTTTCGGAATTCTGTTTCAGGGCCTGTAGTATAAAACCTGTGAATTGGAGGAATATCTCCCGCATTTAAGGTTTCATGATAATTAAGCAGCGTGCTTACTTCCCTGGCTGTTTCATCGCCGGAGGAAATCAACTGGATGTCCGGCCCAACTGCTTCCTGGATGACACTTTCAAGCAATGGGTAGTGAGTACAGCCTAAAATCAGCGTATCATACGAAACGTGCTCTAATGGCAGCAGTGTCTGCTTCACGATATCGAGAACGGCCTTCCCCTCGCATTGCCCCTGCTCAACAAGCGGAACGAATGGCACACATGCAAGCGAGGTGACTTCTACCTCTTCATTTATGGACTTCAAGGCCCGTTCGTATGCGCCGCTGCTGACGGTGCCACTCGTACCGATAACGGCTACCTGATCTGTCTTTGTTACTTTCAGTGCGGAGATGGCTCCAGGAGTTATTACACCTACGACCGGAATGTCCAACGCCTGTTTTACTTCTTCAAGAACCACGGCTGTTGCTGTGTTACAGGCGATCACAAGCATTTTAATATTCTCAGACTGCAGCCGCTCAATCATCTGCCAGGTAAAGATCCTTACTTCTTCAATCGGCCGCGGGCCATACGGACATCTGGCAGTGTCCCCTATGTATATCATTTCTTCTTTTGGCAGCTGCCTTAAAATTTCCCGGGCAACAGTCAGGCCTCCGAGGCCTGAATCAATAACGCCAATAGGTTGTTTCATGTTTGCTTCTCTCCATTTTCAGCCCGTGTTGTCCGGACTTGGACTAACCAGGTTTTTTCACTCTATGCCCTGCCTCAGGACTACTACCAATATTATAATTTTTGTAAAGAGCTTTTTCACTCAGGAACATCAACTTTTTCAGTATACAAGAAAATGAGCGTTTCATCACCCACAAAAAAGCCTGGAACCTATCAACGGTTCCAGACTTTTCACTTGCCTGCGTCCTGCTTACTGAATGATAAACCCTCTGTTTTCCACAAGCTCAGCGATTTCATCCGCTGTGGCACATTTCATCGCTTCTTCTACAAGCCCTTCTGCATCTGTTTTCTTCAACGAACGCAGCTGGGTTCTTGCCGGGAGCACTGAGGTGGCGCTCATGCTGAATTCATCCAATCCTAGCCCTAACAGAAGAGGAACCGCTGCAGGTTCGCCAGCCATTTCGCCGCACATTCCTGCCCACTTGCCTTCTTTATGAGCAGCGTCGATTACGTTTTTAACTAAACGAAGAATCGCCGGGTGGTAAGGCTGATACAGATGAGCAACTTTTTCGCTCATCCGGTCCGCAGCAAGTGTGTATTGGATTAAATCGTTAGTACCTATACTGAAGAAGTCCACTTCTTTAGCAAAAATTTCTGCTGCCGCCGCTGTGGAAGGAATTTCTACCATAATACCTACTTCAATATCATCGGAAACTTCGATATTTTCACCCTGGAGCTCTTCTTTTGCCTCCGCGAGCATCGCTTTGGCTTCACGGACTTCTTCTACTGTAGCAACCATCGGGAACATAATTTTTAACTTCCCGTAGGAGCTCGCCCGCAAGAGAGCGCGGAGCTGTGTCCGAAACATATCTTTTTTTTCGAGGCACAGACGGATCGCTCGAAAGCCGAGAAACGGATTCATTTCTTTTGGCAGATCCAAGTATGGAAGTTCTTTATCGCCGCCGATATCAAGCGTACGTATAACTACTGGTTTTCCCTGCATGCGCTCAAGCACTTCTTTATAAGCCTCAAACTGCTCTTCTTCAGAAGGAAGTTCATTTCTGCCCATGTACAAAAACTCTGTCCGGTATAAACCGATGCCTTCTGCTCCGTTAGCTAAGACGCCGTCGAGGTCGTTCGGGGTACCAATATTAGCTGCCAGTTCTACCGTGTGCCCGTCCTCTGTTTCCGTCGGCTCGTTGACCAGCTTCGCCCACTCTTCTTTCTGGCGGTTAAACTGTTCTAGCTTTTCTTTGTACTCCTGGACTTCGGCATCACTTGGATTAACGATAACCCGGCCCTCCAGGCCGTCTACAATCAAAAGGTCGTCCTGATTAATCGTGTCCGTTGCTTCTTTTGTGCCCACGACAGCCGGAATTTCCATCGATCTGGCCATAATAGCAGAATGAGACGTACGCCCGCCGATGTCTGTAGCAAAGCCTCGAACATATTCGTTCAATTGGGCCGTATCAGACGGGGTCAGGTCATCAGCAATAACTACTACTTCCTGGTCAATCGTTGCCAGGCTGGTGTTCTCAAGACCAAATAAATGCATAAGAACACGTTTTGACACATCCCGGATATCTGCGGCGCGCTCTTTCATGTATTCATTATCCATGTTCTCAAACATATCCACATACATATTGGCTACTTCGCTGAGAGCATATTCTGCATTGGCGCTCTCTTCCGTAATTTTACTGGAGACACCATCCATAATCTCAGGATCCTCCAGAACGAGCAGATGGGCAGAGAAAATCTCCGCCTGGTCTTCTCCCATGTCCTGAAGTGTTTTTTCCTTAATCACCTGAAGTTCATGCTTGGACTCCTGAACTGCTTCTTTAAATCTTGTGATCTCGTCCTGGGCGCTATCCACCGTTTTTTTACTTACGTCTAATTCCGGTTCTTCCAAAAGAAAAGCTTTTGCAATCGCTATTCCTTTTGAGGCAGCAATCCCTGTCAGGCTGGCACTCATTATTCTCCAAGCCCTTCTTTAATCACTTGATCCACTGCTTCCATCGCTTCCTCTTCATCGTTGCCTTCAATTTTAACCGTTACCTCGGATCCTTTTCCAACGCCGAGAGACATAACGCCCATGATGGATTTCAAGTTTACCGATTTGCCGTTGTATTCTAAAGAAATGTCTGAAGAAAACTGGCCGGCTTTGTTTACAAGCTGCGTCGCCGGACGCGCGTGGATTCCTGTTTCGTTTGTAATAGTGAATGTTTTTTCCTGCATGATTTATACCCCTTTTCAATATAGATCGCTTTCACTAAGAAGCACGCACCATGTGCGCTTTTCTGGAAAGCAGGCTTTTTATATTGTACTTCACCCTTAATAAAGTCGCAACTGCGATCTGCTCCATAAACCCGGAGCCTTGTACACTGCTATTATCAACGGTTTCAGTATGTAAATACTGTTATATTGTACCACTGAGTTTTATGGGAAACAAGAATAGGCGCAGCAGCCGGCTTTCTTATAGTGAACAAAGCTGCTTTCGCTGTATTGGCAGGCAAAACGGTCAGTGACTTTTCATAAATATAATAAAAAAGACAGCCCGGGGGCTGCCTTTTTATTGTATTAGTTTCCGCCGCCAAAAAAGTTTTTAAACGACTGAATGTTTGTTTCACGATTCATCGCTGCAATGGAAGTTGTTAAAGGGATCCCCTTCGGACATACTTCCACACAGTTCTGAGAGTTACTGCAGCTGCTGATGCCGCCTTCGCCCATCAAAGCTTCCAGCCGGTCGGATTTATTCATTTCTCCTGTCGGGTGGGAGTTGAATAAACGAACCTGGGAGATAGCTGCCGGTCCGATAAACGAAGAATTATCATTTACGTTCGGGCAGGCTTCGAGGCATACTCCACACGTCATGCATTTGGAAAGCTCATATGACCATTGACGTTTGTTCTCTGCCATTCTAGGCCCAGGGCCCAGGTCATATGTGCCGTCAATTGGAATCCATGCCTTCACTTTTTTCAGCGAATCAAACATCCGGCTTCTGTCTACCTGAAGATCTCTCATAACCGGGAATGTTTTCATCGGTTCTAGACGAATCGGCTGCTCAAGCTGATCAATAAGGGCAGTACAGGACTGGCGGGCCGTTCCGTTAATAATCATCGAACATGCACCGCATACTTCCTCTAAACAGTTCATATCCCAGATAACAGGGTTCGCCTGATTGCCCTGGCTGTCGATAGGATTTCTACGGATTTCCATTAGAGCAGAAATGACGTTCATATTTTCTCTGTAAGGAACCTCAAATTCCTGGTCATAGGAGGGGCTGTCCGGGTCGTCTTGCCGGGTAATTATAAACTTCACTTTTTTTGCGTCGGTTTCTTCCGGGTTACGCGTTTCTTGTGCTTGTGCATCACTCATTAGTTACTTGCTCCTTTCTCAGAAGATGCTTTTGCCTGGGAGTAGTCCCGTTTTCTCGGCTTAATCAGCGAAGTGTCGACATCTTCATACTCAAATTCAGGGTGATTGGTCTGCGGGTTGTATTGAGCCTTCGTCGTTTTCAGGAAGTCTTCATCATTACGCTCCGGAAACTCTGGCTTATAATGCGCACCGCGGCTTTCATTACGGTGGTAAGCCCCCAGAGTCATCACGCGGGCCAAATGAATCATTCCTTTAAGCTGGCGCGTAAACATGGCCGCATGGTTGTTCCATTTGGAACTATCGTGCATGTTGATATTTTCCCAGCGCTCGAGAAGCTCCTGGAGCTTGTCATCTGTCTCAAGCAGCTTATCATTATGCCGGACCACGGTCATATTGTTTGTCATCCACTCGCCAAGTTCATTATGAAGTGCATATGCATTCTCAGTGCCGTCCATATTCATAATTTTGTCGAACTCCTGCTGTTCTTCCTGTTTCTTTGTTTCAAAAAGCGAAGAAGAAAGATCTTCCGCTGATTTCTCCAGGCCGTTGGCGTATTCTACTGCATTCGGCCCGGCGACCATGCCGCCGTAAATAGCGGAGAGCAGAGAGTTGGCACCAAGACGGTTACCACCGTGCTGGGAATAGTCGCACTCACCGGCGGCGAAAATGCCGGGGATGTTTGTCATTTGATTATAATCTACCCACATGCCGCCCATGGAATAGTGTACGGCAGGGAAAATTTTCATTGGAACTTTCCTTGGATCATCACCCATGAACTTTTCATAGATTTCCATAATACCGCCGAGTTTTACATCAAGCTCCTGCGGATCTTTATGGGAAAGATCCAGATAAACCATGTTTTCTCCATTAATGCCCAGTTTCTGGTTAACACAAACATCAAAGATTTCGCGTGTGGCAATGTCCCTAGGAACCAGATTACCATAAGCCGGATACTTTTCTTCCAGGAAGTACCATGGCTTGCCGTCTTTGTATGTCCAGATGCGACCGCCTTCCCCGCGCGCAGATTCACTCATCAGACGGAGTTTATCGTCGCCGGGAATAGCAGTAGGATGAATCTGGATGAATTCGCCGTTGGCATAGTTAACACCTTGCAAATAAAGCGACGAAGCAGCAAAGCCGGTATTAATCATTGAGTTCGTAGATTTTCCGAAAATAATGCCGGGGCCGCCTGTAGCCATAATGATCGCGTCTGCACGGAATGTTTCAATTTCCATCGAACGAAGATTTTGGGCGGCAATGCCTTTACAGGTTTGTTCTTCATCGAGAATAGCTGAAAGAAATTCCCAGCCCTCGTATTTGTTAACAAGGCCTTCCACCTCATAGCGGCGAACCTGTTCATCCAGTGCATATAACAGCTGCTGTCCCGTCGTAGCACCAGCGTATGCCGTACGGTGGAACTGCGTGCCTCCAAAACGGCGGAAGTCAAGCAGCCCTTCCGGAGTACGGTTAAACATAACGCCCATGCGGTCCATCAGGTGTATAATCCCTGGCGCTGCTTCTGTCATAGCTTTCACTGGAGGCTGATTTGCTAAAAAGTCGCCTCCATATACAGTATCATCAAAGTGTTCCCATGGAGAGTCGCCCTCCCCTTTTGTATTGACAGCACCGTTCATGCCGCCCTGAGCACAGACAGAGTGAGAACGTTTTACCGGTACAATTGAAAACAAGTCCACTTGAGAACCTGCTTCAGCGGCTTTGATTGTTGCCATCAGTCCTGCCAGCCCGCCGCCTACGACAATAACTTTTCCATTACTCATGCGGATGTTTCACTCCTTTAGTTTAGTAAAAAGCTTATCTTATACGAATGCAAAAATAGCCCGCAGGCCAATCACAGACATTGCTACGAAAACGACCAGCGTAAAGTATGTTGCAGCCAGCTGGGCTTTTGGTGTAACCGTAATGCCCCATGTAACCAAAAAGGACCATAAACCGTTAGAAAAGTGGAAGGTAGCAGACAGTATGCCTACAATGTAAAATGCGAGCATCCAAGGATTCGCTACAATGTCTGCCATCATCTGGTAGTTCACCTCAGCGCCAAAGAACTGCGCCTGCACCCATGTATCCCAGACGTGCCAGGTAATGAACACCAACAGGAAGACGCCGGTGATACGCTGAAAAATGTACATCCAGTTACGGAAATAGCCGAAGCGCTTCGCGTTTGCTTTACCCTGAAATACGATAAAAAGTCCATAAATACCATGAAACAATATAGGAATATAAATGAGAAACATCTCTAAAAAGATACGAAACGGTAAGTTTTCCATAAAGTGAGCCGCACCGTTGAATGCTTCAGCACTCCTTGTCGCGAAATGGTTTACTACAAAGTGCTGCATCAAAAACAGTCCAATTGGAATGATACCAAGAAGCGAGTGCAGCCTCCGGGCGGCAAATTCCTTATTTAAAGCCATATTCATCCTCCTCCATTAGCATAAAAATTCTCTCTCCATCCTGTTAGTCTGTAATGCTTTCTTTTCCGGCTCCATTACCCCCTTGCTGAACTTTCCACCGCCCGCACAATAAATAGAAGTACAGCTTTCCGTTCTCTATGTACATATATGCCGGCTGCGCTTCCTGCTTCTTTTCCATTAGTGCAAAATGCATATGCATGCACGATACAACCAATTAGTCACAAAATGGAAAAGAAATATTCAAGGAATTGTACGAAACGTTACGTTAATTGTACTCCCCCTAAAATTACCCGTCAAGAAAACGTATACAGCATTTCAAACGTATGTTATTCATTCTTTATGCGCTTCACTCTCCCGTCAATAAAGAAAGCCGGAGGACATCCTCCCCGGCTAGCCAATAATTATGCGTTCTGTTGGATATCTATAATGAGATTTTGTCTCTTTCTTTTTCACCGAGAATAAAAACACTAAAATCCCCACGCGTCCAATAAACATCAGGCACATGAGCAACAGATGGCTCGGAGTGGAAAAGTCATCCGTTAATCCGGTGGAAAGTCCACAGGTTCCGAAGGCCGAGCTTGTTTCAAAAATAATATCAATTAATTCTACTTCCGTATTGCCACGCTCGAAGGCACTGATTAAAGTAATCGCTGCAAGCAGCCCTACAATAAAAAAGGAAATGACAATAAAAGTCCGCTGCTTATCCTCCGGGTCAATCTGACGGTTGAACACTTTTACATCTGAACGTCCGAGCGCAAAGCTTCGAATGGTTAAAAACATTACCGCAAGTGTAGTAGTACGGATACCTCCCCCCACACTCGACGGGCTCGCTCCAATAACCATTAAACCGGACATCAGCAGAAGCGTCGGCATGGAAAACGCCGAAACGTCCATCACCGATAATCCGGCACTTCTTGTAGTCGCAGAGTTAAACATCGAGAAGAAGAACTGCTGATGCCATGCCATGCCGTCATAATAAAATCCGAATTCAAGCGCCCATATACTGACGGCACCAAGTACAAACACGAGAAAATAAGTAGTCGTCGTCACTTTTGTGAACAGGCTGAAATTAAAGCGTTCCCGGTTTGTTAAGTATTCCCTGACCTCCATCAGAACCGGAAATCCAATAGCTCCAGCAAAAATCAATGTTATTACCACAAACAGGACGTAATAGTCTTCAGCAAACGGAATGAGAGACTGTCCTGTAACGTCAAAGCCGGCATTGGTGAAAGCACTCAACGCCGCAAACCCTCCCTGGTAGTAAGCCTCCCAGGTTGAATCAAAGTAACGCAGAAAGTAGGTGCCAAGTATCAGCATCCCCATTGCTTCGATCCCTAAAGCAAGAAGCAGAATGTTCCTCATTAGCTTGACCATTCCCGAAAACTTGTACTGATTCTGGTCCACCATAATCAGTAATCGCTGAGATAAATTAATTTTTCTTCCAAAAACCATCCACACAAAGGTGCCGAGTGACATAATTCCAATGCCGCCTACCTGCATTGCCAGCGCTAAAAATGCTATCCCAACAGCGCTCAGCGTGTCAGATACCTGAATGACTGTCAGGCCGGTTACGCTAACAGCTGATACTGAGGTAAATAAAGCTTCGATATATGTTAATTCATGCCCCGGCTGGTGGGAAATAGGAAGCCAGAGCAATAAACTGAACAACAGCATTGAAAAAACGTAGGCACCGATGATCATACGAAATGGCGTCATTTTTTCTGCAAAAATATTTTTCATATCGGTCCCTCCGTCATAATCGTGCATTAGTATATCATGTATGATTTTGGGAATCTATAGAGATTTCCAACTCCAGCATGTATAATATCAGATGAAGAAAGTGGTGATGGAAATGGAAGAAGAAACAAATAAATCAACTGCCTTCGGGTATGAATTGCTTCGAAAAAATGTCCTCCCTGATATTTTAGGCTCGGACGAGCATGCAATATTATACTGGGCGGGTAAACAGCTTGCCCGCAGCTATCCCTGCAGTTCACCGGCGGAAGTAGCTGATTTTTTCCGCGATGCCGGCTGGGGTGAGATCGAATGGAAAAAAGAAAGAAAAAAGGATGCCATCGCTGAACTGTCTTACTACGCCAAGGAAGCTCCATATACGAAAGCGTTAGAGGGCGGATTTTTGGCAGAGCAATGGTCACAGATGAAAAATACGTACGCCGAAACCTACATAGAAGAAAAGCAAAAATCTATCACTATGCATATTAAATGGGAGTAATCCAACCGCTGTCTCAAAGCAAAACGTTCGCTGATACGCATCAGCGAACGCTTTTTATTTGGAAAGTGTAGAATCTTCTTCCAGCTTTTTCATCAGTTCCATAATAACGTCATCCGGAAGCGAAAGTTGTTTAAAATCCTCAAAGGATGCTTCCTTCATTTTTTTCACCGATCCAAAATGCTTCAAAAGCATCTGCTTCCGTTTTTGTCCAATTCCATTAACATCATCTAAAAGGGAAGAGAACATCGTTTTTCCACGCGTTTGGCGATGAAATGTAATCGCAAAACGGTGCACTTCATCCTGAACGCGCTGCAGCAGGTAAAAGGCGGAGCTGTGGCGTTCAAGCGGCACTCTTGCAGCTTCCTCCCCCATTAAAAGCTCTGACGTTCGATGCTTGTCATCTTTGGCAAGCCCGGCTACGGGAATATTTAGGCCAAGTTCGTCTTCGATAACGCTGACAGCTGCACTTAACTGTCCTTTTCCGCCGTCAATAAGAATTAGATCCGGAAGCGCGGCTTCGTCCTTTAACAGGCGGATGTATCTTCTTCGTACGACTTCCCGCATTGACGCATAATCATCCGGTCCCTGCACGTCTCTGACCTTATATTTTCTATATCCTTTTTTCCAGGGCTTGCCGTCTACAAAAGTAACCATTGCAGCTACTGGATCTGTGCCCTGTATATTTGAGTTGTCAAAGGCTTCCATGCGGTATGGCGTATCAATGCCCATTGCTTCTCCGAGCTGTTCAACCGCTTTAATTGTCCGCTCTTCATCCCGTTCAATCAATGCGAATCGATCACTGAGCGCCTGCCGCGCATTTTTCTCCGCCAAATCAAGCAGTTCTCTTTTCTGGCCGCGCTTTGGCTGCTGAACCCGCACATTTACAAACTGTTCAGCTATCGCTGCATCTACTGAGCCCGGGATGAATATTTCCGATGGCTTCATGTGCTGCTCCTGCATATAAAACTGTCCCAGAAAGGTTAGAAAATCCTCTTCCGGCTCCTGATACATTGGAAAAAGGGAAACGTCCCTTTCAATTAATTTTCCCTGTCTTACAAAAAATACCTGCACACACATCCAGCCTTTATCATAGCTGTAGGCAAAGACGTCTCGGTTTACCTGGTCTTTTACAGACATTTTTTGCTTTTCCATCACAGAGTCAATATGCTGTATTTGGTCCCTCAGTTCTTTGGCCCGTTCAAACTCCAGCTGTTCGGAAGCAGTCTCCATTTTGGTTTGAAGCTCCGCCCGGATTTCATGGTGGCCGTTGTTTAAAAAACGGGCGATCTGCTGAATCATATCGTCGTACTGGTCTCTTGTCACCGTAAACTCACATGGAGCCAGACACTGGCCGATATGATAATACAAACAGACCCGGTCTGGCATCGTCCGGCATTTACGCAGCGGATATAATTGGTCGAGCAGTTTTTTCGTTTCATTTGCCGCACCGGCATTCGGGTACGGGCCGAAGTATTTCCCCCCGTCCTTTTTTACTTTTCTCGTGATAATAAGGCGTGGATGCTCTTCGTTGGTAATTTTAATATACGGATAGGACTTATCATCTTTAAGAAGCACATTGTATTTTGGTTCATACTTCTTAATTAAGTTCATCTCAAGAATCAATGCTTCTAGATTAGAGGACGTCATAATATATTCGAAATCGGTAATTTCCATCACAAGCCGCTGGGTTTTTCCATCATGCGAACCGGTAAAGTAGGATCTCACCCGGTTTTTTAACACTTTTGCCTTACCTACATATATAACGGTACCGTGTTTATTTTTCATTAAATAACAGCCTGGCTGATCCGGCAGAATCGCCAGCTTTTCCTTTAATTGAGTCATGTGCCCAACCCCTCTTGGCGTGTAGTATCTATGGTGTTTTCCTTCTTTTAAAGAAAAGGAAACAAAAAACTGCCGGCCCAGAGACCAGCAGTTTCGTGTTTTACAAATGTTTGTTCAAAAGCTCCACCAGTTGTTCTTTAGGCTGAAAGCCGACAACCTGTTCGACGACTTCGCCGTCTTTAAAGATCATCAGAGTTGGAATGCTCATTACGCCGTATTTTCCGGCTGTTTCCTGATTCTCATCTACATCCAACTTAGCAATTTTGATTTGTTCGCCCATTTCTGTGTCGATTTCTTCTAGTACTGGAGCGATCATTTTACAAGGCCCGCACCACGGTGCCCAAAAGTCCGCAAGTACTACTCCGTCGGACGTTTCACCTGCAAAGTTTTGGTCCGATACATTGACAATAGCCATGAATGGTTCCTCCTTTATATCTCTATCTTTGCATTTATTCTTCGTTATTATAGCATTCCCGCGCTTTACTGGCTAACGTTTAGCTTAAACTTTTCCAATGGTGCTGCCTGGGCTATACTTCTGTCCGCAGCGCCTGATACATTATTTCCGAAAGCAGCGGGCCCTGGGCTGCCAGCGAATAGCTTCCCTTTTCCATCACCCACGTAGTGATGGCTTCATTGAGTATCCCGACAAAACAGATCCTGCCAATCTCTGTGGAAAGTGATCCAGGGAAGACCTGTTCTTCTTTTCCCCTGTTAATAATATCAATAACCGCCTGAAAAAATGGTGACAGTATGCGCTGCATATTGTCATGGATCTCCCCTTTTGTCTGCAAAAGTTCAAAGTGGGCAAGCGTAGCGAGCTCCGGTCGATTTTCCATGAATTCAAGCTGCAGCTGGGCCATTTCAAACAATTGCTCTTTGACAGAAATGGTTTTTTGCATAATTATCTCCAGCTTTTGCATGAACTGCTGCATATTCTCTTCGAAAATAGAAATTAATATATGCTCTTTATTATTAAAATACAAATAAATAGTTCCGTCTGCTACCTTTGCTTCTTTAGCAATGTCCGACACTTTCGCCTGGTGATAACCGTGCTCAGCTATCACTTTCATTCCTGCTTCGATGATCTGTGCATGCTTTCTGTTTGGATTTTTCCCCATTTTATCCGTCACCCTTTCAAACAAAACCATCCATCATGCCGGTTTTCGTTTCACCCTGACGAAATATGCCTTTAAAAACGCCTCACTCTCGTAACAGAGTAAGGCGCTTCTTGCGTTTGGGTAATACTGGCATAGTATTTAAGTTAGTTCTAAATGTACATAATCCGCGCAGGAATGTCAACCGAAACGCACTTAAATAGTCCTAAAAAATTAACTATTTGTGGCTAATAAATTACATTTTTTTCTATTTAAATGATAATCCCGGCTCCTATTACAAAAGATATCCCTACGGAAATAATAAAGGAAATGATTCCTACTGCACGGTTATCTTTACTGATTTCCTCATCGACTTTAAACATGGGAGTAAGAAATTCAAATATAAGATAGCTTAAAATTAATAGCACAAAACCAAAAAATCCCCACAAGAGCATAAACAAGATGCCGTCATTGTGCATGATGGAATAATGAAGAATGTTGGATACCCCAAACAGCTTTCCGCCGGTCGCAAGAGCGACAGCGATATTTCCTTTTTTTATTTCTTCCCAGTTACGATACGGGGTAATAATTTCAAATATCCACAAAAAGATTACCAGAGAGAGCACAGCAACGCTGAAGTTCCCGGCTGTATTTATAAAAGCATTGTCCATCCACACATCCACATGCACCCCTCCGCTTATTTAAGTTCTGCCACCGTGTTACCGATCCCGCCTTCGTTCATGCCGCCATCCCTGGTGGATTTGATACTGGGATGGTTTCTTAAATATTCTTTTACGCCTTTACGAAGCGCCCCCGTGCCTTTGCCATGGATAATGTGGACTTCACGGTAGCCAGCCAGCACCACTTCATCAAGATATTTTTCAAGGCGCTGCACCGCATCCTCGTACCTTTCACCACGCAAATCCAGCTCGGGCCTGGCCGGAGCGGCTGTAGAAGTTGTGGATACCTGTCGCTTGGGCTCTTTAGCGGGCTCTGATTTAAGCTTCTCCATTTCTTCAGGCTTCACTGTCATTTTCATAATACCAAGCTGCACCTGGAATTCGTTGTCATTCACTTTTTCCACGATGTGTCCGCGCTGTCCGAAGCGAAGCACCTTCACTTCATCCCCTACTTCAAAGGTACGCTCCTTCTGTGCTTTTTGTTTCACTTGTTTTTGCTTTTTGGTCATCGTAGGAGCCGCCTGTTCCATCTGGCGACGGGCTTCAATCAGGCGGTGCTCTTTAATCTCGGCCCCTTCTTTCTGCATTTCCTTCAGCTCAGCAATAATTTCTTCCGCCTGGGCTTTCGCCTTATCAACTTCGTTCTTCGCTTTGCCTTCGGCGTTTGCGATAATCTGGTCCCGTTTTTGCAGCACTTCGTTCCAGGCATTATTTAATTCCTGCCAGAGTCTGGCCGCTTCCTGCCGGAGGTCATCCGCCTCCTGCCAGACTGATTCTGTTTCTTTTCTTTGTTCATCCAGGGAAGCAATCATTGTTTCGACCTGTTTTGTATCTGTGCTCATTTCTTTTTCCGCATTCGAAATAATGGCATCAGGAAGGCCAATTTGCCTCGAAATGGCAAATGCATTACTTCGGCCTGGCACGCCCACAAGCAGGCGGTAAGTCGGCCTCAATGTTTCCACATCAAATTCAACGCTTGCATTCATCACCCCGGCACGGTTATACGCATAGCCCTTCAGTTCACTGTAATGTGTGGTGGCGATCAGCTTCCCTCCGGCCTCCTGAACATAGTCCAGGATACTGACCGCAAGAGCCGATCCTTCTTCCGGATCGGTGCCGGCGCCTATTTCATCAAACAGTACAAACGAATTGCTGTCCACCTGCTTAACAATATCTACAATATTTGTCATGTGGGATGAAAACGTACTTAAGCTTTGTTCAATCGATTGTTCATCCCCAATATCGGCAAATACTTTCGAAAATACAGCAGCTTCTGCTTCTTCTTCTGCGAGCACAAACAACCCGGACTGGGCCATAAGCGTAAGAAGCCCAGCCGTTTTCAGCGTTACGGTTTTGCCGCCTGTATTAGGTCCGGTAATAACAAGCGTTCCAAATTCGCCTCCAAGTTCCAGGTCAAGCGGCACCATTTCTTCCGGGTCAATAAGCGGATGCCGCGCCTCCATAAACCGGAATCTGCCTTCATCGTTCAGTTCCGGCTGCACTGCTTTTTGGTCTCTTGCATAGTAGGCTTTTGCGAATGTGAAATCAAGTTCGGTCAGCGTATTCATATTCACCAGAATCTCTTCCCCATCTTCAGCAATATACGAAGACAGCTCCTGAAGAATCCGCTCAATTTCCCGCTGTTCTTTCACTCTTGCCTCTCTTAGTTCGTTATTCATCGAAACGACCGCCTGCGGCTCAATAAAAAGAGTAGCCCCTGTTGAAGACTGATCGTGGACAATACCGCCAAAAGACGAACGGTATTCCTGCTTCACCGGCAGCACGTACCGGTCATTACGTATCGTTACGATGGAATCCGACAGTCGTTTTTGCTGATCCGGCGACCTGGTATACTGTTCAAGCTTCGAACGTACCGACGATTCAAGGCTTCTCATTTGCTGGCGGAGGCCGCGCAGGGCAGAGCTTGCACTGTCAAGAACCGCCCCGTTTTCATCTATACAATCCCGGATTTGCTTTTCAATCTCCGGCAGCGTCACTATCTGACGTACCAGACCTTCAAGCAGTGGAAGATCCACCGTTTCTTCTGTCATATCCAGAATAAATGAGCGTATCCGGCGCCCGGCGTACAGCGTATCCGAAACCTCGTTCAACTCACCGGCGTTCAGCATGCCTCCGATTTGCGCCCGGCGCACGTGGGCGTGGATCTGGCGTATACCGCCAAGCGGCGCCTGCCCCCGCAGCCGGATTACTTTGGCCGCTTCTGCGGTGAAGTTCTGTGCTTCTTTCGCCTCTCCCAGCTCCCGGTAGGGGTGCAACTGTTCTATCCGCTCCTTTGCCAGAGTCGAACCAGCATGAGCCTGCAGCTGTTCCTTCATTTTTTCGTATTCCAGCACGCGAAGTGTTCTATCATTCACCAATGCTCACCTCTTTGGTTGTTCTATTGTTTCTTATGCTGCAGCCACTTCTTTAACTGCTCTGCAGACATCGTATTTATTACCTGGTCTGGCTGGAGAAGTGCCTTTTTCGCAATAGATATGCCAACATCCATATGATCAAGCATTCCAGAATTATGGGCATCCGTATTGATTGCAATACGGACATCGTGCTCGGCAGCTTTTCTCAGCCAGTCGGCTGAGAGATCAAGACGGTTGGGGTTGGCATTCAGCTCCAGTGCCGTATTCGTTTCGCCGGCACGCTTCATCAGCCAATCCAAGTCCACCTTGTACCCATCCCGGCGTCCCAGCAGCCTTCCCGTAGGGTGTGCAATCACATTTACCTCCGGATGCTTCAGAGCCTGCTCCATCCTGTTCATAATTTCTTTTTCTGATTGGGAAAAGGAGGAATGGATGGAAGCAATGACAACATCGAGCTCTTTGAGCACGTCATCGTCAATATCAAGCGTTCCGTCAGGCCGGATATCCATTTCAATACCGGCAAAGATTTGAATATTTTTTTCTTCTTCTCTGACGTTTTGTATTTCTTCCATCTGCCTGCGGATTCTGTCTTCATCCAGCCCATGGGCAATGCGGAGATACTTAGAATGGTCCGTGAGCGCCAGCCATTCATAGCCGTGTTTTTTCACTTCTTCCACCATCTCCCGAATTGAAAGAGAGCCATCGCTCCACGTAGTGTGCATATGAAGATCACCGCGGATGTGTTTCTTTTCTATATAAGGATACGGCTCTTGGAACGTATCCGTTTCGCCTCTTCCCAGTCGTGCTTCTGGCGGAATAAAATACAGGCCAAAGTGAGCGTAAAATTCGGTTTCATCCTGAAACGTTGTTTTACGTCCGTCTTTGTCTTCAATGCCGTATTCGCTTAATTTTTCATTTCGTTCCTTTGCAAGCTGACGCATCTGCACATTATGGTCCTTAGAGCCGGTGAAATGATGCAGGGTGCTCGCAAAATCTTCTTCCTCCACCAGACGAATGTCTACTTGAACATTATATTCCCCTTTAATTTCAATGCTGACCTTGCTTGTGCCATCGTTAATGACTTTGGCTACTTCGGGCAGCTCTACCAGCTGTTTACGAACATGTTCCGCATCTTTTACGCTCATAATATAATCCAGATCCTTCACTGACTCTTCCACCCGGCGAAGACTGCCCGCCCGCGCATATTTTCGTACATCTCTCACTGTTTCAAGAGACGCTTCGAGCTTTTGGGCCATTTCAAGCATATAGGCAATCGGAAGCCGTTCCGGACGCTTTCCTTCCTCCGCGAGCGCTTCCAGTATTTTCTGCTCCGTTTTCGCCCCAAAGCCTTCGAGACTCTGAACATCGTGGGTTAAACACGCCTGCTCCAGTGAGTCCCGGTCTGTTATGTCGAGCTCCTGATAAAGCTTTGACACTTTTTTTCCTCCGAGCCCTGGAAGCTTCAGCAGCGGAATCAACCCCTCCGGAACTTCTTCTGTCAAAGTGTTCATCAATTCAGTTTCCCCGTTATTTTCCCGCCATTCCTTTATTAAAGCAGCTGTTCCTTTACCGATGCCCTTCAGAGCGCCTGCATCATCGATTTCACCCAGCGAACGCTCATCGTATTCAAGTGCCTGTGCTGCTTTGCGGTAGGCAGAAATTTTAAAAGGATTCTCTCCCTTAATTTCCATATATACAGCGATTGTTTCCAAATGACCGATAAGATCTTTTTTATTCATGCTAATCTCCTCCACACGTCAGCTTTAATCATGTTAGGCATTCTTTTTTGAGTATAACGGGAGTTAATAATTCTGTCTAAATTCATGCCGCCGTGCTGAAGACATAAAAACAGACTCCCCTGTGACACGCAGGGAAGTCAACCTTCATTCTCTATTGGGCCATCCATGTTCCCGGGCTCTTCCGGCATGATTTGCTCGTACCAGCCGGAAAGCCATGGGGTGTCATGTAATATAAAGTTTGCGATTACCGAGTTATTTACTACTGGTTCAAGGGCCGGAAACGGCATCAGCATTGCTGCAGCCAGAACAATAAATAAAATAACATACGTTTCCAGTACACCCAGCACACCGCCAAGCCAGTAATTGATCGTTCTCAGCACCGGCAGCCTGGCGATACCGCCTGCCGTTCCGGTTAAAAAGCCGGCAACAATACGGGTGCCAACAAATAAGAGAAGAAAAGCGATAGAATAATAAAACAGGCTGCGGGTGTCAAAAGCAGCCAGGAACGACCCTTCCGGCTGCTGACCAAACGGGTAGGGGATCCATTGTTCTAGCATCTGTGCCACTTCTTCATAAAATAAAAACGCAACAACGAATGCTGCAACCAGGCTGACGAGGCGGAGCAGCTGAAGAACAAAGCCCCGCTGAAGCCCCGTGAAAAAGCTGCCGATTAAAATCACAACAAGCAGAACATCTATTACTATTTCCATAAGCATTATCCTTCAGAATCTTTGTCCTTGTTCACTTCTTCTTTAAGTTTAATATAATCATCCACTACATTTAAAGCCGTCAAAACCGCGAGGCGCGTTGTATCCAAATAAGGATTGTATGCTTTATATTCCTTCATTCTCTTATCTAAATAATTGGCTACCTGATTAATATGCGAGGGTTGTTCATCACCGACAATCGTGTACTGCTGGCCGTATATTGTAACCGTAGTGCGTTTTTTACTTTGATCATCAGCCACGTTTTCCGCCCCCTGTTCTTAAGTGTGCCTTTTCTTTAATAGTAACAGAATAAAAAGGCTCTGAATATATTTCCCTGTGAAGCTGCTTCGTTAAACCGCCAGATGCCCGCCAGCCATTTACTGCCTGAGCTCTGCCCCCGTTTTTTCTTCCAGCATGCGAAGGACCTGGTCGTGGGCAGAGGTGACTTCTTCATCAGTCAGCGTCCTTTCCGGATCCAGATACACAAGGGTGAACGCCAGGGACTTTTTGCCGGGCGTCAAATTTTCGCCTTGATAAACATCAAATAAAGAAGTGCTGTATAATGTGCTGCCGCCTGCGGCCTCGATCACATTTTTCACGTCAGCTGCAGGAACGCTTTCATCTACGACGATCGCAATATCGCGGGTAGTGGAAGGAAACCTCGGCAGCGCTTGATAACGCACCGGTGTTTCAGCTGCCTGAAGCAGGGACGTTAAATCAACCTGGAGAGCGTACGTTTCGGCAATATCCCAATCCCCGGCGGTCATTGGATGGATTTGGCCGACATAGCCCACTGTTTCTCCATCGAGCTGGATGTCAGCTGTGCGGCCGGGATGCATATCACTGCGTTCAGCCAGAGTAAACGAAGCACGGCTTTCCACGTGCAGTTCCTCAAGAATGCCTTCTGCAATTCCCTTTATCACATAAAAATCTGCTCTTTTTGTCTCTCCCTGCCATAAGTGGCTTTCCCACCTGCCGCTTACTACCGCAGCAAGCATAATGCGTTCTTCCGGTTGGACGGAGGCACGTTCTTCTTCGGAAAGAAACACCGAGCCCATTTCAAATAGGGCAATGTCCTTCGTCTGGCGGTTGCGGTTATAGCTGACTCCTTCAAGCAGCTGTGGAATCAGGCTCTGACGCAGCACTCTGCGGTCTTCGCTCATCGGCATAGTTACTTCCATCGTATGCTTTTCCGGATAAAGCGTAAAACGTGAGGCAGAGCCGGCAGTCGTCAGGGAATAGGTGACAGCTTCACTCAAGCCGGCACTTTCCAAAAAGCGGCGAACCGTCCGCTTTCTTTTTTGTTCCGCCGTTAAACTCCCAGCCGTCGTTGCCCCTTTTGGCAATGTACTCGGAATGTCCTGATAGCCGTGCATACGGGCGATTTCTTCCGCCACGTCCTCTTCGATGTGAATATCCGGACGTCGGCTTGGGATATATACTTCGATACTGCCCGTTTCTTTATCAGCCACTTGAAAACCAAGGCGTTCGAGAATATGGACCATCTCTGAACCACTGAGCTCCATTCCCAGCAGCTGATTGATGCTGCGGTCGCTCACCGTGACCCACCGGCCGCCAGGCTTTCGATGATCCTCCTGTTCGATGCCCTGCAGAATAGAAGCCCCCGCGTGTTCAGCAAACAAATAAGCTGCCCGGTCTGCTGCCTGCTCTACCCTTTCTGTGTCGAGACCCCGTTCATAACGGACACTTGCATCGCTTCGTATCCGTGTGTCTTTGGAGGCCTGGCGAATTAATGACGGATGAAACAGAGCTGCTTCAAGCAGGATATTTGTCGTCCCGTCGCCGACTTCTGAGTGCTCTCCGCCCATCACTCCTGCGAGCGCCGTCGGCTTTGTGCCGTTGGTTACGACTAAATGTGCACTTGAAAGGTGATGCTTATTGCCGTCAAGCGTCTGTATTTCTTCGTCTTCGAACGCTCTGCGCACAAGTACTTCGTCAGAGCCGAAAGCGTCAAAATCAAACGCATGCAGCGGCTGTCCATATTCAAGCAGCACGTAGTTGGTAATGTCCACGATGTTGCTGATCGGCCGGATGCCTGCAGCCATCAAACGGTTCTGCATCCAATACGGAGAAGGCTTCACCTGGATGTTTTCGGCAACTCTCGCCCCGTAATAAGGGGTGTCCTCACCGTTTTCGATTTTCACATTGACCGCAGCCGACGCAGATTTATCGCTTTCTTTTACAGAGGTCCTAGGAAGCTTCACGGTACGGTCGAGCTGGGCTGCTACTTCATATGCAACCCCGAGGACGTTCAGGCAGTCGGCACGGTTTGGCGTAATATCGAGATCCATCACCGTGTCATCCCAGCCAAGGGCTTTTATTGCGTCCGAACCGGTTTCCGGATTTTCATCAAAAACAAAAATGCCTTCAGCCACATGTTTTGGAACCAGCTTTGCTTCCATACCGAGCTCCTGGAGGGAGCAAATCATGCCATTGGACTCCTGGCCGCGGATGTCCGTCGCTTTAATTTCCATGCCCCCGGGCAGCACGGTGCCTGGCTTTGCAACTACAACCTTCTGCCCGGCCGCCACATTATCAGCACCGCAGATAATCTGCACCGTCTCTGCTCCCTGATCCACCTGGCAGATGTTTAAACTATCAGCGTCGGGGTGCTTTTTGGCCTCGACAACGTAGCCGACCACACATCCCTCAATTGGTTCGGAGCGCCGGTACAGAGCGTCCACCTCTACGCCTCCCGTAGTCAGGCGGTCGGCAATTTCCTCGGGAGCAATATCTTCAACATCTACATAATCTTTCAGCCACTTATATGAGATCAACATGTCTGTATTCTCCTTTTATACTCGAGTGAATTGTTTTAAAAAGCGCATATCGTTCGTGTAAAAATGCCGGATATCATCAATGCCGTATTTTAAGAGGGAGAACCGTTCCACTCCCATGCCAAAGGCAAAGCCGCTATAGATTTCGGGATCAAAGCCGCTCATTTCAAGCACACGCGGGTGTACCATTCCACACCCGAGCACTTCGATCCATCCAGTATGCTTGCAGATGCGGCAGCCTTCACCTGCACAGATGCCACATGAAACGTCAAGCTCTGCAGATGGCTCTGTAAACGGGAAGTAACTCGGGCGGAGACGGATTTCTCTTTCCTCCCCGAAGTATTCCTTCACGAATGTTTCAAGCACTCCTTTTAAATCACTCATTCGAATATTTTCGTCAACCATCAGCCCCTCAATTTGCATAAACTGGTGGGAATGGGTAGCATCATCATCATCCCGGCGGTATACCTTGCCCGGGCAGATGATTTTCACCGGGCCTTTGCCTTGGTGACGCTCCATCGAACGGGCCTGGACGGGAGAGGTCTGCGTACGCATCAGCAGATCGCTGCTGACATAAAAAGAGTCCTGCATGTCCCGGGCCGGATGATCTTTTGGCAGATTCATCGCTTCAAAGTTATAATAGTCGGTTTCTACTTCCGGGCCTTCTGTCACTTCAAAGCCCATCCCGATAAATATGTCTTCGATTTCTTCAACCACGCTTGTGAGCGGGTGCTTCGCCCCGCGTTGGACCGGGCGTCCGGGGAGTGTCACGTCCAGCGTTTCATTTTTGAGTTTTTCCTTTAATGCTTCGTCAGCAAGCATTTTCGTCTTTTTCTCCAAACGCTCCTGGATGGCTTCACGTACTTCGTTTCCCTTCTGGCCGACCACAGGACGCTCTTCCTTGGACAGCTGCCCCATTCCCCGGAGCACTTCTGTAATAGGACCTTTCTTTCCTAAGTATTTTACTCTCACCTGCTCCAATTCTTTTGTATCTCCAGCTTTTTCAATCTGCTGCAGCGCTTCCTGCTGCAGCTCTTCCAAGCGTTCTATCATATCCTGGTTCCCTCCATTTTTATGCCAAATAAAAAGAGCCCTCTCCCTGAAAAGGGACGAAGGCTCGCGGTACCACCCTTGTTAGCTGCAGTGCACAGCTCACTTTCCTGTAACGACAGGTTCCGGCACGCTTTTCTTCCACGGGGAATACTCCAGCGGCTGCTCCGAAGTGAATTCACAAATCCTTACTGCAAGGTATTTTCAGTCCACGATACCTTTTCCCTGGTCAGCAGGAAGCAATGCTACTACTCTTCATCTGCGCATTTGTGTTTATACGTTTCAATATGCATTATTATAGAAAAAGCCCGGCCCAATTGCAACCATCACCAATCCGTCTGCTTCAAATGGTACAGCAGGATGCCGGCTGAAACCGCAGCGTTTAATGATTCTGCCTGTCCCGGGATCGGAATATACAGGTTCTGATCGGTCCGCTCGAGCCATTTCTTTTGCACACCTGCTCCTTCATTGCCAATGATTAACGCAAAATAGGGCTGCGGCTCCAGGGCTGAATACGACGTTCCTTCTTCAAGTGAAGTCCCAAAGCACGGAATATCCGTTTCCTGCAGCCATTCCAGCCATTCGCCCAGATCCTCCTGCAGAACCGGAACATGAAACAGTGATCCCTGCGTCGCCCGGACCACTTTTGCATTGTATGCATCCACCGTGCCTGCCCCGAGAACAACTACACCTTTTCCAAGCGCGTCGACCGTCCGGATGATTGTTCCCAAATTGCCAGGGTCCTGAATGCTGTCGACTAAAACAAAAAAAGAATACCCGCCGCTTTTGACATTGGAAAATTCAGGAACCCTGCATACAGCTACGATATTTTTCGGCGTTTCGGTCGAGCTGATTTCTTTCATGACGCTTTCTGTTACTTCCGTTGCCGGGGTCGGTATTTCATTAAAAACCTGCGGCCACTCTTTGTGTTCTTCGATGAAAATTTCTTCAATCCAGGCCTGCGACCGCACGGCTTCTGTTAACGCGTGGTCTCCTTCAATTAAAAATAGGCCCGACTTTTCCCGTTCTTTACGTTTATGAAGTTTTTTTATTTCTTTTACTTTTGGATTTTTTGCCGACTCTATCCGCTTCACTTCGTTGTCTCCCCCAGTATTTTCTCTCATCGTAGCACATTTTGCCTGGCGGCAGTAAGAAAACGAATAACCTTTCCGTCCGTAATGGAAGGAAAGGTTATTATTTTTATGCGTCGTACGTTAACGAATCTACTGTCTTCCGGTCTAAGCGCTTAGCAATTTCTACGATTAACTGTACGGCATGCTCAAAGT
The DNA here is from genome assembly GCF_900166605.1 of Marinococcus halophilus. Classification (NCBI taxonomy): domain Bacteria; kingdom Bacillati; phylum Bacillota; class Bacilli; order Caryophanales; family Bacillaceae; genus Marinococcus; species Marinococcus halophilus. The sequence goes on along the minus strand of NZ_FVZD01000006.1, from coordinate 772,925 downwards.
CATCCCTGTGCAGAATAGCCGCATGGGTATGAATATAGCGGGTCGGAATTGTAATAGCCATCGATGGCACTCCTTCTCCGGATAAATGAATAGAGCCGGCATCGGTGCCTCCGTTCGCCATCATGTCGAACTGAAAAGGAATTTCTTTTTCTTCAGCTACTCCTACAACGAAATCACGCAGTCCCTTGTGGGCGATAACAGAAGCATCCATCATCAAAAGCTGCGGTCCTTTGCCAATTTTTGCTTTAGCCTCGTTGCTTGCCACACCCGGAGTGTCACCGGCAATGCCCACGTCAACAGCAAAGCCAATGTCGGGCTGAATTTGGTTGGTTGCTGTTTTCGCACCGCGAAGGCCGACTTCTTCCTGAACTGCACCGACACCATAAATTTCATTCGGATGGGATTCGTTTTCGAGACGTTTGAGTACTTCGATTGCAATGGCACAGCCAATGCGATTATCCCAGGCTTTTGCCATTAGAAACTTTTCATTATTCATCACTTCAAAATCACATACCGGCACGACCGAATCGCCTGGGCGTACGCCGAAGGATTCTGCTTCTTCTTTACTCGAAGCCCCGATATCAATAAACATATCTTTAATTTCCATCGCTTTCTTGCGCTGCTCTGCCGGTAGAATATGCGGTGGTTTAGAACCGATGACACCAGTAATATTTCCTTTTTTCGTCATTACCCTCACCCGCTGGGCGAGCATCACCTGGCTCCACCATCCACCAAGAGTCTGAAATTTCAAGAAACCATTTTCATCAATCCCCGATATCATAAAACCAATTTCGTCCAGATGGCCGGTGATCATCAATTTCGGACCGCCCGCCTGGCCGGTTTTTTTAGCGATAAGGCTTCCGAGCCGATCGGTACTCATTTCATCAGCATACGGTGAAATGTACTGAGTCATCACTTTTCTCGGTTCCTGTTCGTTCCCCGGAACGCCGTTTGCGTCCGTGAGGTCTTTTAGCATCTGCAATGTCGGATCTAATTCTGCCATTTCATGCTGCCTCCTTTATGTATGGTTGTTTTACGCACACATGCAAAGGGAAAATATCATTAATGTCTTAAACTAATATTCTCATCAATACAAGCAGTGTGGTACAGGTTCTTCCATATTCAGTATAAAGAACTTTGCCCCGGGGCTCAAACATAATCTATCTTGCCCGGGTTCAGGTGAAACTTTTTAATATACTGTGCGTATATATTAGAAATGCTGAGGCTCATGTACGCTTAATCCGGTATATGCAAAGGAGGGTGTAAAGATTGGGAATTCTTTTGCGACTGCTGTTGCTGATTGCTCTCATTATAATCATATATTCGTTTTGGAAATACTGGAATAATTCAAGAAGAAAATTAGAAGCCGCCCATCAAAAAAAACAATTCTATCTGCTTGATGACCAGCAAAACGTACGTAAAAACCTGCTCGCTACGCATAAAGGCGTCATGTTTGAAGGAGAGAAATACGTAGGTACGACCGAAAAAGCATTTGAAGTGGTTACGATTTCGCTCTGGGTGATTGAAAGTGAGCATTTGCGCGGCTTCCAGCGGGAGGATTTCACCTTCCTTGAGCGGGAAATTCTTGCTCTTTACCCGGAGGCTGCCATTGAATGGAACAGCCCGGTGAAAGAGTTTATGCAGCAGCTTGAAGCGGAGCGGCCGGGAAAACGATAAAAAGCGGAACTCCCTATTGACGGGCGCTCCGCTTTTTTGCATTTTAGTTTAGGTTTGATTTCGCTTTTTCAGCAAGTTCTGCGAATGCTTTCTCGTCGTTTATCGCGAGGTCTGCGAGCATTTTACGGTTCATTTGAATACCGCCCTGCTTCAAACCATGCATCATGCGGCTGTAGGACAAGCCATTCAACCGCGCTGCTGCGTTGATACGCGCAATCCAGAGCTTACGGAATTCGCGTTTGCGCTGGCGACGGTCCCGGTAAGCATACTGCAGGGACTTCATTACCTGTTCCTGCGCTGTTTTAAACAGCGTATGCTTTGAACCTCTATATCCTTTCGCGAGTTTTAATACTCGTTTACGTCTGCGACGTGCCACATATCCGCCTTTTACTCTTGGCATCGTCAACCCCTCCTTAGCTTATATTAATTATTTGGTCTTGCTTATTTTTTCGTTTTCGGCAGTAGTGTCTTGATACGCTTGTAGTCGGATTTGGAAACAAGCTCCGGTTTACGAAGGTTACGCTTTTGCTTTTGGGATTTATGCGAAAACATATGGCTCGTGAATGCGCGTGCGCGTTTTACACGGCCGCTTCCTGTTTTGCGAAAACGTTTTGCTGCTCCGCGGTGAGATTTCATTTTTGGCATAAGTGACATCCTCCTTTTTTAATATAACGGGAAAAACCGCTGTCTATTCTTCTTTGCTGGATTCTTCTTTTTGTTCACGTTCCTGTTCTGCTTTTGGAGCAAGCATGAGGAACATGCTGCGGCCGTCCATTTTTGGCTTCGTTTCAATCGTACTCACGTCTTCACACTCTTTCGCAAACCGGTCCAGTACTTCTTTACCAATGTCAGAGTGGGTGATCATACGACCGCGGAAGCGGATAGCTGCTTTTACTTTATCGCCTTTAGATAAAAACTTCCGTGCATTGCGAAGTTTTGTATTAAAGTCGTGTTCTTCGATGCTCGGGCTCAAACGAACTTCTTTAACATTGATCGTTTTTTGCTTTTTCCGGGCTTCTTTTTCTTTTTTCTGCTGTTCAAAACGGTATTTACCGTAATCCATAATACGGCAGACAGGCGGTTTCGCATTTGGAGCGACAAGAACGAGGTCAAGGTTTTCTTTCCCGGCCAGCTCTAAAGCTTCATTTCTTGATTTTACTCCAAGCTGCTCTCCGTTAGCGTCGATGAGTCGAACTTCACGGGCACGGATGCCCTCGTTTACCTTTTGGTCCTTACGAATAATAAGCCACCTCCAGAAATTTAGTGCGCGGGGCTTCCACGCAAATGCTTACCATTGGCACAACGAAAAAACGTGCAGGCACCCTCTGAAGCAGAGAAGCGCCCACACGTATACAGAATATATGCTCTACACATTCAATATATTGATAAAAACCAGCCAACGTTTGTCGGTCAGGTGAGAAGCGGGCGCTTCTTCTTTAGGGATTAATTATTTTCACACTAGGACATCGTAGCACGGAGCCAACAAAGCGTCAACCATTTTAGCGATATTCATTAATGGCCCCAGTTACATTTTCCACAAAATCTTCTAACGGCTGCGATTCTGAGTCCTGCTGGCCGTACCTTCGTACATTTACGGCGTTTGCTTCCTGCTCCTTGTCTCCGAGCACAAGCATGTAAGGTATTTTTTGCGTCTGGGCTTCACGGATTTTATAGCCGAGTTTTTCATCCCTTGTATCCACTTCCACCCGGACGTCTGAGGCCTGGAGCGCCAATTCCACTTCTTTGGCATAATCAAGGTGCACATCAGGAGAGACCGGTATAATTTTTACCTGGACAGGAGACAGCCACGTCGGCAGGGCGCCTTTATATTCTTCAAGCAGAAAAGCGATGAAGCGTTCCATGGTGGAAACGATTCCCCGGTGGACTACTACCGGGCGATGCTCGCCGCCGTCGCTTCCGACATACGTGAGATCAAAGCGTTCAGGCAGATGGGTGTCAATCTGGACGGTCGAAAGCGTCTCTTCCTTGCCCATCGCTGTTTTCACCTGCACGTCCAGCTTCGGGCCGTAAAATGCTGCTTCTCCTTCGGCTTCTACATATTCAGCATCAATAGCATCCATCGCTTCTTTAAGAATACGTTCGGAATTCTCCCACATCTGGTCGTCGTCCACATATTTTTCTTTATCTTCCGGATCCCGGTAGGAAAGCCGGAAGGTGTAATCTTTGATGCCAAAGTCATGATAGACTTCACGAACGAGCCGTACAGCACGGATGAATTCATCCTTCAGCTGGTCAGGACGGGCAAAAATATGCCCGTCATTTAGCGTCATCGCCCGTACCCTCTGCAGTCCGGCAAGCGCCCCGGATTTTTCATAACGGTGCATTGTTCCAAGCTCTGCAATGCGTACCGGCAGATCGCGATAGCTGTGTTTCTTATTTTTGTACACCATCATATGGTGTGGACAGTTCATCGGCCGGAGTACGAGTGTTTCATTATCCATTTCAATCGGAGGAAACATATCATCCTGGTAGTGGTCCCAGTGGCCCGATGTTTTATAGAGTTCAGACGAGCCGAGCACCGGCGTATACACGTGGTCGTAGCCAAGACGCACTTCTTTATCTACAATATAGCGTTCGATGATCCGACGGATCGTCGCGCCATTTGGAAGCCAAAGCGGCAGGCCCTGGCCTACTGTCTGGCTGGTCGTGAATATGTCGAGCTCTCTGCCTATTTTACGGTGGTCCCGCTCTTTAGCCTCTTCAATCATTTTCAAGTGATCATCCAGTTGGGACTGCTTTTCAAACGCCGTCCCGTAAATACGCTGAAGCATTTTATTATTGCTGTCCCCGCGCCAATAAGCTCCAGAAATATTCATCAGCTTAAACTTTTTCAGCTTAGACGTCTGCGGCACGTGGACGCCCCGGCATAAATCGACAAATTCGCCCTGCCGGTATAGTGCAATTTGCTCTCCTTCCGGAATGTCTTCGATCAATTCCAGCTTCAATTCATCGCCAAGCTCTTTAAAAAAGCGGATCGCTTCGTCCCGGGACACTTCCTCACGAATAATTTCAAGATTTTCATCGACGATTTTATTCATTTCTTTTTCGATTTTTGGCAGGTCTTCCGGAGTTAGCTGATGCGGCATGTCAATATCGTAATAAAAGCCGTTTTCAATTACTGGCCCCACCCCAAGCTGTACGTCATCAAAAAGCCGTTTCACGGCTTGGGCCATCGCATGTGCCGTACTGTGCCGGAGTACTTCAAGCCCTTCCGGCGATTGGTACGTGATGATTTCGATCTGTCCATTTTCCCTAAGTGGCGTGCGGAGATCGACCATTTTTCCATTCATTTTCCCTGCCAGTGCGTTCTTTTTCAGTCCGGAGCTGATCCCGCCGGCTACTTCCTCTGTCGTTGTGCCAATGTCATATGATTTTTCATTTCCGTCTGGAAATATGAGGTTGATTGTCTGTTCTGCCAATGTGAATTGTCCTCCTTTTGTAACTGTAATAAACAGAAAAATACATAAAGAGCCCGCCCCTCGAAAGGGGCGGGCTCAGCCGCGGTTCCACCCTAGTTTCCGCCCCACTCGCAGAGACGACTCTATCCGGGTAACGGCCGGGGACCCGCCGACAGATACTAAGGTTCCCTGCCGGAGCTCCGAGGGGGTAAAAATAAAACGGTTCGTGGAGAACTTTCAGCCGCGGTTCTCTTCTCTGGGACGCCTGTTTTATTTTCATGTCCTCTTCTTTGCATTTTCCTTTTCGCTATTTCAGCATAGCGAAAAGCTCCTTATCATGCAACCAGTAGTTAATTTTGCATAACAAAGTCTTTTTCGCTGTTTTCTTCTCCTTCAAACACACGGAGTGTATGGTACTTCGTATTCCGCTGCGCTGGCGTGTAGCCTGCTTCCCGTATTAAACGAAGGATCCGGTTGATGTTTACCTTGTGGGTGGTGCCCGCTGAAGAAACGACGTTCTCTTCCATCATCGTACTGCCAAAGTCATTACAGCCGTAGGAGAGGGAGCGCTTCCCTGTCTCTGGTCCAGCAGTCACCCACGAGGACTGGAAGTTCGGGATGTTGTCCAGGAATAAGCGCGAAATGGCTACGTTCCGGAGATAACCCTCTGGTGTAATACGTTCGCCTTTCATGCTCGTGTAGTCCTGCTGGAAGGTCCAGGAAATGAATGCCAAAAAGCAGTTGGATTCGTCCTGGGCCTCACGAATGCGCCAAAGGTGTTCGGCCCGTTCTTCGTTTGATTCGCCAAAGCCGATGACCATCGTTGCGGTACCGTGCATGCCAACTTCTTTAGCCATTTTCATGCAGTCGATCCATTGGTCGGCCGTGCACTTCAGCCGGCTGATCCGTTTTCTTGTTTTCTCTGTAAGAATTTCGGCACCGCCGCCAGGAAGAGAGTCGAGCCCTGCTTCATGCAGAGCCGTCAGTACTTCTCTCAAGGAGAGGCCGGATACTTCCATCATTTTGTACACCTCTGCCGGAGTAAACGAGTGCATCGTCACATCCGGAAAATGGTTTTTTATTTTCTTGAGCAGGTTTGTATAGTATTCAAATGGGAGATTCGGGTTGGTCCCTCCCTGCATCAAAATTTCGTCTCCTCCAACGTCCTGGAGTTCTTTAATTTTCTGCAGAATCTGGTCATCTGAAAGAAGGTAGCCCTCTTCTGAGCCCGGGCGGCGATAAAATGCACAAAAGCGGCAGAATGTATCGCAGACGTTGGTGTAATTGACATTTCGTCCTATGTTAAAGGTAGCAACAGGCTCGGGATGCCAACGTTTTTTAATTTCATTTGCTGCCGCTCCCATTTTTTCTATTTCATCGCTTTCATACAAGCGCACAGCGTCGTCCATGGTCAGTCGTTCTCCGTTTAATGCACGTTCTAATATTCCATCAATGCTCATTTTTGTATACCCTCCAGAAAATTCCTTTGTGGCGCTCGCATGAAAATACCGCGAATCCAACCCATTTTCTGCATGCTGGGCGCTATCATCATGTTAGCATATTTATTTGTATTATACACATAGAATGTCCTGTATATTACCAATTATCCCCGGCGGTTCTGCCCGTCCATAAATACTTCTTCTGTGAACGGACGGATCCGTTCCATTATTCTTTTTGCTTTCAGCCGCTCATTTCCGCCTTTCTGGGAATAGGTCAAATGTTCTTCAAGTTCACTGTAATCATAATTAGACGTATAGACGGTAGGCAGCTTTTCCATCATCCGGTACTGTAGAATGACGCCTAAAATATCATCTCTTGTCCAGGCGCTCATCGACTCGGCTCCAAGATCATCGAGGACGAGTACCGGTACACCTTTAACGCTGTCCACCTTTTCCCGTACGGTATTGTCCGATAACGATTCTTTAATCTCCCGGAAAAAGTCCGGCACATGCACAATCATCGAGCCAATACTCCGCTCTGCCAATTCATTCATAATAGCCCCGGCAATATACGTTTTGCCAACCCCGAATTTTCCGTACAGGTAAAGGCCCTTCCCATCTTCACCGGGAACGGTGGTCGATGCAAAATGAAGTGCTGTGGTCCCGGCCTTCGCTCTTGACTGGTGGTCCATATCCACCTGGTCAAAGGAAGCGTGCAGTATTTCTTTCGGAATATAATAGCTTTTAATCAGCGACTGCCTTTTTTTCTTTTCGTCATCGTGTACTTTTAATGAACAGCGGTGATAGGCAACCGTTACTTTTCCCTTGTCTTCCATCAGCTCTGGCTGATACCCCTGCATCAGGTTGGGACAGTTTTCAAGCCCTGGACAGGCATCACAGTTGCTGCGCTCCCGTTTGTATTCAAATAAAGCCGCCTTATTTTTTTCGTATTCTTCCGTAGGTATGTGCGGATGACGGTGCTTAAAATCGATCACTCCCGGATAGGCAAATACTTCTTTTTCAAGTCTTGCCATCCGCTCTTTCCAGCCTTTATCCATCCATCCGTTTAACGAGGAACCAATCGAATCCATCCAGCTGCCTCCTTTCGTTTAACGATTCGCTCTTTCCCGGCGTTCTTTCAGCATTTCCTCAAAACGTTCCCTTTCCTTCGAAAGCTGTTCATCCCTCGCGGTATTTATATCTTCTGCTGGCTTATTTTCCGACTGTTCTTCTTTTTCCATCCATTTCGGCAGCTTATCGTTTCGAACATACCCCTGCTGCCGTTTGTTTGCATAATTGTTTTTAGGCGCCATTCGTTCCTGGGCCTGCTTGTGCTCTTCTTTCGCAAGCTTCATGGCGTCCTCTACGGTATGTACTTTTTTCCTTGTCCACTGGCCCGCAATTTTATAAACGAGCGCTTTGCTTAATTTCATATTGTTATTCTGCATCACGTAATCGGTCAACACGTTGACCACTCCCGGGGATAAACGGTAGCTGAACAAAAGCTCTTCAACAAGGTAGATATCAGACTCCGGCACTGTGGCTCCGCCAGCAACAGAGCGAAGAAAAGTCACCGGGGAGGTTTGTTCATAAAACTGCTTCATCTGCTCCTGTTCAGACAGGGGACGTCCTTTTGCCGGGGTATGCTCCCTGTGTTCTGTTTGCGCACGATTCCCGAGCGCCGGGGGAGCTGCCCCGTGCTCCATGCGATAATGATTTTTCGATTTTCTGCGCAGGTCTTCTATATTTACTTCGTCGTCTGCCGATAAAGACTCCTGAATCACTTTTCCCATATCAATCGGTGAGAGCTGGTACACAAAAGCAAGACGGCGGACAGTCTGCTGCAGCGACGGCGTTAACAGCTGCGTGCTGTTAAGAAAGGAGGGAAGTGAAGCCTTTAACAGTTCCATATCGAACCCATTCTCTTCAAGCTGCAGACGCGATGGTTCACTGCCTCCTATAAATTCAGTCCCTTCTTCCGCCGGAGGCGGTTCGGAAGCCATTTCCGACGCATGCAGAGAAGCAAACACTTCATTGAAGGAAGCCGTAATTTCTTTTGCTTCTTCAGGTACAGCTGTAATACCGAAGCGCTGCCGCAGCTGAATGTATTTGTTTTTTCCGAGGCGATTATACAAAAATACGCTTAAAACGTCGTCCTGGAAAAAAGCCCGCGGCGACATTGGAGGCTGGATGTCATAAACAAATGTTTTGTCCTGCGCCTGTGTCTCTAATTCATAAACTCTGAGAAGGCCAATGCCTTCAAGCATGCGCCGGGCGGCATAAATTTCATTTAGAGGCATCTGCAAAAAAGCCATCAGCTCGTGATGGGTGGCTTCGGAGCTTTCATAGCAGTCTTTTTCCAATTTATTCTGCAGGGTCTGGTAGAGAGCGATCGCTTTGCTTCCAACTAACGGCTGGTAGAGCATAGACATTGTTTTATCGGTGCTCTCGCTGAATTCTTTGCTTGTGCGAACATAGTACCCGTCCACCGGTTTTACTTCCATCCAATGCAGACTCAAAGCGCCGCCCTCCTTTTTATGATTTAGATGAATCCTCTTTGTTTTCTTTATCAATCAGCTCTTTTAACTCATTGATAAATACATTTATATCACGGAACTGGCGGTAGACAGAAGCGAAACGGACATAGGCGATTTCATCAATATCTGCGAGTTCTTCCATGACAAGCTCTCCAGCTTCCTCGCTTTTCACTTCCGTCCGTCCCTCTTCCCGCAGTTTATTTTCCACCCTTGAGACAATACCCTCGAGCGTTTCCATCGGGATCGGCCGCTTTTCACAGGCCCTGATCAGGCCCCTTAACATTTTTTCCCGGCTGAATTCCTCCCGGTTTCCATTCTTTTTCACTACGACAAGCGGCAGTTCTTCCACAATCTCAAACGTAGTGAAGCGGTGGTGGCACGTATCACACTGGCGACGGCGACGAATGGACCGGCCTTCATTACTCGGCCTCGAATCCAATACACGTGTGCCATTGGAGTAGCATACTGGGCACTTCATTATTATCATCTCCAATTTGATGGACGATCTCTATTTTTATTGGTTCTATCATATCACACTAGCTCCTGTCAGGAAGATGACAATTTGCGTATTTCTTTGAATTCCTCTTCCTGCGGGCAATAAAAAACCGTTCAAGCACATCGTATGCTTGAACGGTGTTCATATACGCGTTATAAGGCGTTTGCTTCCGGGCGCTGCACGCGGATAGGCCCTGTACCACGGGGTATCTCTATTGTTTCTTCTGCTTCGGCACCGAGTGAGCCTGCAATATATTTTGCTGCCGTGTTCGGATCAATGTGATCGCCGCACGTATACACGTCAATGCTGGCATAGCCATGCTCCGGAAAGCTGTGAATCGTCAAATGCGATTCTGAAATAATAACGACTCCGCTCACACCCTGCGGAGCAAATTTATGAAAGATTACTTCTCTTATTTCAGCGCCTGCTTTCAAAGCGGCGTTTACAAAAATACGTTCGATTGCGTTTACATTGTTTAAAGTTTCTTCGTCACAACCCCACAGCTCGGAAATGACATGGCGTCCCATTGTTTCCATGGTACGTTTCCCCCTTTGTTTCTTTTTCTTCCATCATTAGGTCGCTTTATTTCATCGGCCCGTCACGTTTTAAAGGTTACTCTGGGGGAAAGTTAGTCCAATTTGGCACTAACCCTTGCAGTAACCGTTAGCAGGCCTGGAGATGTCTGAAAAACATGCATTTTTGCCATTAAGTTCAACGACATGCAGGCACGAAATCCAGTATACGATGTTTATTTGCAATTTGCAACCAGTTTTCCAGTGCAGAGGCTTTGAACCTTGCATATCTCTCTTCAATGCTTATATACGCTTTGTAGCTTCCGCGTACGATATTGCAGAAAAATAAACAAAAAGCGCCCCGCTTACGGGACGCTTTCCCATATTGACGATCTTTAAAACGAAGCAACAGAAGAATAGCCTACAGCTGGTTCACCAACCATCTTTACCAAATCTACGACCCGGCAGGAGTAGCCCCACTCATTATCGTACCAGGCAAGCACCTTAACCTGGCGATCGTTGATTACCATTGTGGAGAGCGCGTCGATGATCGATGAATGTTCATTTCCATTAAAATCCGTTGAAACGAGCGGATCCTCACAGTAGGAAATGATTCCTTTAAGCTCTTGTTCTGATGCCGTCTTAAGCGTTTGGTTAATTTCTTCTTCCGTCACCGGACGCTTCATGTCAATTACCATATCCACAAGCGACACGTTTGGTGTCGGTACACGAAGCGCCATACCGTTCATTTTCCCTTCCATGGAAGGAATCACCTCGGAGAGCGCCTTAGCTGCCCCGGTAGACGTCGGGATGATCGACTGTCCGCAGGCTCTTGCCCGTCGCAGGTCTTTATGGGGGTTGTCCATGTTATTTTGATCATTTGTGTATGCGTGCACGGTCGTTATTAAACCGCTTTCAATTCCGATTTTATCTTCAAGCACCTTTACTACCGGCGCAAGGCAGTTTGTCGTGCAGGAAGCATTCGATATCACGTGGTGGTTTTCCGCATCGTAATCTTCTTCGTTTACGCCCATCACGATAGTGGTATCGACTTCTTTTCCCGGAGCGGTTAATACTACTTTTTTCGCCCCAGCTTCTATATGCATTTCAGCGTCCGGGCCGCGGTTGAATTTGCCTGTCGCTTCGACCACAATATCTACGCCAAGTTCTTCCCACGGAAGTTCAAGCGGATTTCGGTTTTGAAGCAGCCGGACCCTTCTACCGCCCACTACCATTTCGTCTCCTTCATATTTCACCTCAAGCGGAAACGGGCCATGCACACTATCATATTTCACCAGGTGAGCCAGTGTTTCAGGAGGATACATAGCATTGATGGCTTTCACTTCAACTTCCGGGTCCATCATTGCCTTTCGAAAAACCATACGCCCAATTCGTCCGAAACCGTTGATCGCTATGCTTGTTTTCATTTAATATCCTCCTCTGGAAATATGTTATACTTTTATGAGTAAAATCTAAAAATAGTATAACATATTGATAGCGTATTCTTGCAACCTATTTTTAAAAAATAACCACTTTCTTTTAAGGAAAGTGGTTATGCATACTTTTTTATATTATTCTCCACTGACGGAGCAGTTCGTTCACCTGGTTTTTTGTTTCTTTTTCTGTGCCCGAGTTATCAACTACTGCATCTGCCAGATGTCTTTTTTCTTCAAGGGGCATCTGCGATTTGATTCTTGCAGCTGCATCCTCTTCGCCCCGGCCATCGCGGTCGATAAGCCGCTGCTTCTGTATCGATTCATTTACGTAAACGACGATCACACGGTCGACCAGAAAATTTAAATTGTTTTCAAGCAGAAGCGGAATATCAAGCACCACATGCTCGTTCCCTTCACGCACAAGATTATCCCGTTTGGTCATCATACGCTGCCTGACAGCAGGGTGGATGATTTGGTTGAGCACCTGACGTTTCTCCGTGTCATTAAAAATGACCGAGCCTAGCTTTTTTCTGTCGAGCGTCCCGTCAAGCTGAAGGATTTCCGGACCGAAATGCTCAATAATCTGTTCAAGGGCAGGCTCTCCTGGTTCCACCACTTCCCGTGAAATTACATCCGCATCAATCACGGGAAGCCCCTGCTCCCGAAGAGTGTCTGCCACCAGTGATTTACCGCTTGCTATTCCGCCTGTAAGGCCGATAACCATTTCTTCCCCTCCTTCGTCTGGCATACTGGACAGTAATGAGTACCTCTGCCCGCTACTACGGCCCGTTCGATTTCATGCCCGCACACTTTGCACGGCTCTCCTTTTCTTCCATATACATACAGGTTTAATTGGAACGCACCAGCCTGCCCGTCCCCGTTCACATAGGAACGCACTGTGCTCCCTCCCTGTTTGACTGCTTCTTCTATCACTTCTGTTATTTGCTTTCGAAGCACCTCTATGACTGGCTCACTAAGATTTGCGGCCGGAGCGTCAGGCAAAATGCCCGACCGGAACAGTGCTTCATCCACGTAAATGTTCCCAAGGCCCGCAATAATCGATTGATCGAGCAGTACTGCTTTGATGCTGCGTGATGTTTTCTGAAAACGGGTGCTCAAATACTCAGCTGTAAAAAACGGATCAAGGTAGGGCTCCGCCCCCAACTGATTTAGCGGTTTTTCGCCCCATTCCTCGCCGCGGTCAAATACATGCATGGTGCCAAACTTACGTACGTCACGATAGCGGAGCTCCGTGCCGTCGGTGAAATGAAAACGCACATGCGTGTGCTTATCCGGCTCCCCGCCGTCACTCCATTCATATCGGCCTTCCATGCGCAAGTGGGAGACAACTGCCAGATCTTCGAGATAAATAACTAAAAATTTCCCTTTACGGTGCACCCGATCAATCGTTTTGCCCCCAAGCATCATTGAAAAGGCTTCATGGTCATCGGGCCGCTTAATAATGTTTGGCCAGTATACTTTTACGTTTTCTACGGTTTTTCCAACGGCCGTCTGTTCTAAATTCCGGCGGACCGTTTCAACTTCCGGTAATTCGGGCATTCTTTCCTCTCCTTATTTCGCATCGTACCATGTCGGCCCCTGGGCCACGTCTGCCTTTAAAGGGACCGACAGCTCAATTGTCTGTTCCATCAGCTCCGGCACAAGCTCCTGCATGGTTTCCACTTCGTTCTGTGGCACTTCAAAAATCAATTCGTCATGCACTTGAAGCAGCAGGCGGCTGGCTAAGCCTTTTTCTTCAAGGGCTTTACTTACATCCACCATTGCCTTTTTTATAATATCAGCAGCCGTCCCCTGAATAGGAGTATTCATGGCCGTTCTTTCAGCAAAGCTGCGCTGGTTAAAATTGCGGCTGTTCATGTCGGGGAGGTACCTGCGGCGGTGCAGAAGCGTCGTAACAAACCCGTCGCGCCTGGCCTCATCTTTAATATCATTCATGTAGTTCTGCACATTAGGATAGCTTTTTAAATAGCTTTCAATGAATTCTTTCGCTTCGTTTCTCGTGATGCCAAGACTCTGTGAAAGCCCATAGTCCGAGATCCCGTAAACAATCCCGAAGTTCACGGCTTTCGCACTTCTGCGCATGTTTGATGTCACTTCGTCCTGCCCGACGCCGAAAACATCCATCGCCGTTTTTGTATGAATATCCATGTTGTTTTGAAAGGCTTCTTTGAGTCCTTCATCGTCCGCGATATGAGCGAGCACCCGGAGTTCGATCTGCGAATAATCTGCCGAGAGGATGGACCACCCGGATTCAGAAGGAATAAAAGCTTTCCGGATACGCCGGCCTTCTTCAAGGCGGATCGGAATGTTTTGCAGATTCGGCTCTGTCGAACTCAGCCGGCCTGTCTGGGTAATTGCCTGGTTAAACATTGTATGGATTTTGCCGGTGGATGGGTGAATTACTTTTAAAAGTCCTTCGATATACGTAGATCTCAGCTTCGAAATCTGGCGGTACAACAGCAGGTTTGGAATAATTTCATGCTGATCCCGGAGCTTTTCGAGTACATCTGCCGACGTGGAGTAGCCAGTTTTTGTTTTTTTAACAGCAGGGAGCTCAAGCTCTTCAAATAAAATCGGCCCAAGCTGTTTCGGTGAATTAATGTTAAATTCACGACCAGCCTGTTTATAAATTTCTTTTTCAAGCTCGGCAAGACGGCCGTCCAGTTCATCACCGATAGTCTCAAGCTGGGAACGGTCCACGCAGATCCCCTGGGTTTCCATTTGTCCGAGCACGAGCGACAGCGGCATTTCCAGTTCTTTAAACAGTTCGAGCTGCTCGTTTTGCTTTAGATCCTCCTCGATTTTCCCCTGAAGCCGGTAGACCGCTTCACCTTTACGGATCAGGTGCTCTGCCAGTGCTTTCTCCTCCGGCTTGGTGCGCTTTGCCCCTTTGCCGTACACAGCTTCGTCGGTATCCACTACCTGCAGATTCCGGCGTTTCGCTATATCAGACACATGATGAGACGATACGGAGGGATCAATTAAATACGAAGCAATCAATGTGTCATGGGTAATCCCCCGAAGCTCCAGGTCATTCCACCCAAGAGCAACCACGGCACGTTTTGTATCAAATGTATATTTTTCCCTCGATTCGTCTTTAGCCCATGCCTGAAATGCTTCGCTCTGCAGTGCATTCTCCGTGGAAATAAAATACCGTCCGGTTTCGTTGATAACTGCTATCCCCCATATGCTCCCGTGATGGTAATTTTCTTCCGGCACTTCCACAACCAAAGCCGACGGAGACACAAGCATGTCCTCCTGGACGTCTGTAACATGCTTATACGCCAGTTCATCGAAGATCTGCTGCGCTTCATCCACATCGTCAAATTTATTTAACAGCGTTTGAAATTCCAGCTCACGGAAAAGATCCGTTACTTCTTTTACATCGTAGTCTTCATGCTTTAATTTCGAAAGCTCGAGATCGAGGGGGGTATTTCGGTATATAATAGCGAGTTCCTTGCTCATTTTCGCCTGCTCTCTATTCTCTTCGAGTCGCTCCTTCATCTTTTTCCCGGAAATTTCATCAATGGATTCCAGTACTTTGTCCACAGAGCCGTATTCCTTTAACAGCTTTAATGCGGTCTTTTCCCCGATCCCCGGGACGCCTGGAATATTGTCCGAGCTGTCTCCCATAAGGCCTTTCATATCAGTGATTTGAAGAGGATCAAGGCCGTACCGCTCCCGAATGGCATCCGGGTCGTATAATTCCGTATTCGTTATTCCTTTTTTGATAAAGGAAACGTGAACACGGGGGCTGACTAGCTGCAACAGGTCCCGGTCCCCGGTATAAATGCGCACGTCCCAGTTTTCCTCTTCGGCCTGCTTCGAAAGCGTACCGATAATATCATCCGCTTCGTAGTTTTCCTTCTCGATGTAAGGAACTTTAAAAACGTCCAGTACCTCACGAATAACTGGCAGCTGTTCGGATAACTCAGAGGGCGTTTTTTCCCGGCCGGATTTATACTCACTGTAAGTATCATGGCGAAAAGTTGTTTTCCCGGCGTCAAATGCGACAAGCACATGGCTTGGGTCCTCATCCTCTAAAATTTTCAAAAGCATGGTTGTAAAGCCGTAAATGGCATTGGTATAAACGCCTTTATCGTTATTTAAAAGAGGCAGGGCAAAAAATGCCCGATAAGCAATACTGTTTCCATCCAATAACACTAGTTTACTCAAATTATTGTCCTCCTTATTTCAAAAAGCCAAACCGGCTTCTTATGTATAGCACCTAATGTACTTTCATGTTCATCGTTATATTTTATCATACACCGCGTGCAGCGTCAGAACGTCCACTTGAAAAAGCACAAAAAAAGAACGAAAGCCAAGGGGTGCTTTCGTTCCAGAGGGGATGCAGCCCGCTGCAGAAACAAGCAGCGGATGAAAACCCGTTCGACCACTATGTTATAACATAAATGTAAATGACTTATGGATTAGAGATTAAGAATTTGTAAATTCTTCCTCTTCCATATTCCGTGACTTCGGAAAGCGCAGTGTAAATGTCGTCCCTTCGTTTTTTCTGCTGTGCACTTCGATACGCCCGCCATGGGCATCCGTCAAGTGTTTAACAATAGCCAGCCCGAGTCCAGTGCCTCCAGAGCCGCGGCTTCTGGCTTTATCAACGCGGTAGAACCTTTCAAAAATACGCGGCAGTTGTTCGGGACTAATGCCAATGCCATTGTCCTCCACTTCAAGCACTGCCTCTTCCGCTTCTTCAAACAGCCGGACCTGCACTTCGCCGCCTTCTTTAGTATAAATAATCGCATTGTTTACCAGGTTAATAATAATCTGTTTTATCCGGGCTTCGTCCCCGTCCATATAAATTCCAGTGTCAATACGGGAAGTGAGTAGCAAGTGCTTATCGATCGCTTTAGATTCAAGAAGCCGCAGGGCTTCTGTTATTGTGCTGCTCATGTCAAAACGGCTCCGGTTTAATTCAAAGTAATCCTGTTCAATTCTTGAAAGTTCCAACAGATCACTGATTAAATCCTGAAGCCGGTCGCTTTCTTTCCACATAATTTCCAGGAATTGCCTGCTTAACGCTTCATCATGCATGGCCCCGTCAAGGAGCGTTTCGGTAAAGCCTTTTACTGATGTCACCGGTGTTTTTAATTCATGCGAAACGTTAGCCACAAAATCTTTTCGCACTTCCTCAAGCTTTTTCAACTCTGTAATATCATGCAAAACGAGTACGATACCCCGCAGCTCTTCATTTTCTCCAAGTACTGGGGCCCCGTATACATGGAAAAAACGCACTTCAAGCTCATGCAGCATCTGGACGGTGGCGCTCGTCCGGCTTTCAGTTAAAAATATCTTCTGGATGAGCTTAATGATCTCTTTTTCATCCATCGCTTCATAATACAATAAATTGAGCCATTCACTTGTATCCTCTTCAAAAACGCGGGAGCAATAGGCATTCATCAGTGTAATTTCGCCGCGGCTGTTTATAAAAACCAGCCCGCTCTCCATCGTATTAATCAGGGTCTCAAGCCGTTCCTGCTGCTCCTGGTTTTCCTTTGTCACGCTTTCAAGGTTAAATGCGAGCACGTTAATAGAGCGGGTCAGCTGGCCAACCTCATCCTGGGCGCTTCCATAAGCACGGGCACTGAAATTGCCTTTAGCCAGTTCATTGGCCGTTTTTGTAGCCTGGGTGATCGGTTTGGTCAATTGATTTGTCACTTTGGTTGTAATGTATAAAATGATTAAGAGCGCTACACCAAAGCAGCCAATCAACGTTCCCCAAATCAGCCAGTTAATCGCGTTAATCCGTTCGACAGGTATCGCAAGTCTCATATAATACGTATAGTTTTCATACGAAAAAGGCACCGCGTAATATAAAAGCTCTGCTTCCAGCGTATTACTGTATCGGATGTTACTTCCTTTACCACTTTCACGGGCCTCCTCTATTTCCGGACGTCCGAAATGATTGTCGAGTTCCTCTGATTCAGCTTCTGTTTCTCCAATAACCTCTCCGGTTTCATTCAAAATCGTCACACGGACATCCAGCTGACTGCTTATATTCTGGGCCAGTGCTTCCCAGTTTCCTTCCTCCCGCTCTTCAGCAATAGAGGCAGAAAGGTTGGCCTCTCTTTCCAGACTATTCTCGAGCTCCTCCACATAAAGGGAACGGACAATTTGCCCTATCACAAGCCCCACGACGGTCAAAACGATTAAAATAATCGCCATCAAGGCTACAATCAAGCGGGTGCGGAATCGCTTCATGCAGGCGCGGGCTCCTCAAATTTATAGCCAAGACCACGGACTGTTTTGATGTATACCGGTTTTTTCGTATTCGGTTCAATTTTTTCACGTAGATGACTAATATGTACATCGACAATTCTCGTGTCTCCGACAAATTCGTAATTCCATACTGCATTCAATAGCTGGTCACGCGTAAGCACCCGGCCTTTATGATTAATTAAGTAGACGAGCAGTTCAAATTCTTTCGGAGTCAGTTCAAGTGCTTCTTCCTGCACGTATGCTTCATAATTTTCCGGATATACTGTTAAGTGACCGATGGTTTTACTTTCTATTTTTTCCATTTCCGTTTCCTGCCCGGAATAGTCCACTCTACGCATGATGGCTTTAACACGGGCGACCAGCTCGCGCGGGCTGAACGGCTTTGTCATATAATCATCGGCTCCAAGTTCAAGACCGAGCACTTTATCAAATTCTTCGTCTTTTGCAGTAAGCATCAATATTGGAACCTGTATTTTTTCTGTCCGGATTTTCCGGCACACCTCGAGGCCGTCGATCTCTGGAATCATCAGATCCAGCACAATTAAATCGTACTTTACCTGCTGTGCTTTCCGGATTGCTTCCACGCCGTCATAAGCGGTATCCACCGTGTATCCCGACTGTTCGAGATTGTATTTTAACAGCGTTACGATAGATTCTTCATCGTCCACTACCAACAACCTTGTTGCCATATGAACCCTCCGCCTCTCAGCGCCCCCCTTGGCCCTGATTATTTTCCCGAGCTGCTGCATCTGTCACATTCATCATACTATAAGCGAACAGTACAGCTCAATGTTTATCGCTTTTCGTCTGCAAGCAAAAAAAGACTGCCTGTACGATACAGGCAGCCCGCAGTACTTCTTTAATCGTTCGGTAAGGCCTTCATGACATCACGAACAGAATCAGCAGAAGTATTCAATTGATTTTGTTCTTCCTCTGTCAGCTCGAGCTCGATAATTTTTTCCAGCCCGTTACCGCCAAGAATGGTCGGGACTCCGAGGTAAAGATCATTATATCCATATTCGCCTTCAAGATAAGCAATAGATGGGAGCACGCGCTTTTTGTCCTTTAAAATAGCTTCGACCATTTCTGTAAGAGCAGCAGCAGGGGCATAGTACGCACTTCCATTACCAAGAAGCTGCACAATTTCTCCTCCGCCCTTGCGTGTGCGTTCAATAATGGCGTCAATACGTTCCTGGGATATGAGCTTAGTCAGCGGCACTCCGCCAGCGTTCGAATAACGGATCAGCGGTACCATGTCATCTCCGTGGCCTCCAAGAACGAATCCCTGGATGTCTTCCACAGAAATACCGGTCTCCTGGGCAACAAATGTGCGGAAACGTGCCGTATCGAGCACCCCGGACTGTCCGATAACACGGTTTTTAGGGAAGCCGGATT
This sequence comes from Marinococcus halophilus, assembly GCF_900166605.1. Classification (NCBI taxonomy): domain Bacteria; kingdom Bacillati; phylum Bacillota; class Bacilli; order Caryophanales; family Bacillaceae; genus Marinococcus; species Marinococcus halophilus. The sequence continues at coordinate 753,756 of NZ_FVZD01000006.1, read as the reverse complement.
CTTTATACACCGCATAAGTCATTGCATCTGCCGGATTCGTGAGCACGACAATAATGCATTCCGGTGAATGTTTCACAATTTCTTTTGTGACAGATTTCATGATTTTTGCATTTGTATTAATCAGATCATCCCGGCTCATTCCCGGCTTTCTTGCAATACCTGCTGTAATCACGACAATGTCCGACCCAGCTGTATCAGCGTAATCCGAGGTGCCGGTCACATTAACATCCGACCCATTTACCGGAGTCGACTCGAGCATATCGAGTGCTTTTCCTTTTGTCGGTCCTTCATTGTCCGGGACATCTACAAGCACTACATCCCCGAGCTCTTTCTGGGCAACCATAAGAGCCGTAGTAGCGCCTGTAAAGCCGCCTCCTATAACTGATACTTTTCTGCGCGTAATAGCCATGCATGCTCATCTCCTATCAATTGATTGGATTACATATTGCTGATTAGAGCGTCACCGAACTCAGAGCACTTCACTTCTTTTGCTCCGTCCATCAGGCGTGCGAAGTCATAAGTAACGACTTTGCTTCCGATGGTTTTGTCCATGGATTGAAGCACAAGCTCGGCAGCTTCATTCCAGCCAAGGTGACGAAGGAGCAGTTCACCGGACAGGATCACAGAAGATGGATTTACTTTGTCCAGGCCGGCGTATTTTGGCGCTGTGCCGTGTGTAGCTTCGAAAATAGCGTGCCCTGTCTCATAGTTGATGTTGGCGCCCGGCGCAATACCAATACCGCCAACCTGTGCAGCAAGGGCGTCGGAAACATAGTCCCCGTTCAAGTTCATCGTGGCTACTACATCAAACTCTTTCGGACGTGTCAGAATCTGTTGCAGGAAGATGTCTGCGATAGCATCTTTTACAATGATTTTGCCTTCACTTACCGCTTTATCCTGGGCAGCATTTCCTGCTTCTTTGCCTTCTTTTTCTACGATTTCATCGTATTCGCGCCATGTGAAGACTTTATCCCCGAATTCACGCTCCGCAAGGTCGTAACCCCAGTTTTTGAAGGAGCCTTCGGTAAACTTCATGATATTTCCTTTGTGTACGAGGGTTACACTTTCACGGCCTTCATCAAGAGCGTATTGAATTGACGCACGCACGAGACGCTCAGTACCTTCTTTGGAAACAGGTTTTACGCCGATTCCGGATGTTTCAGGGAAACGGATGTTTTCGGATCCCATTTCGTTTTGCAGGAAGTCGATTACTTTTTTCACTTCATCCGTGCCTTCCTGGAATTCAATGCCGGCATAGATATCTTCTGTATTTTCACGGAAAATCACCATGTTGACGTCTTCCGGGCGCTTCACTGGAGAAGGCACTCCTGTAAAGTGCTGAACCGGGCGCAGGCACGTAAACAGGTCAAGCTTTTGGCGCAGCGCCACGTTCAGGGAACGGATGCCTCCACCGATAGGAGTAGTGAGTGGGCCTTTAATAGCGATTAAGTATTCACGGATAGCATCCAGGGATTCTTCCGGAAGCCATTCGCCTGTTTTGTCATAAGCTTTCTGTCCTACAAGGATTTCTTTCCAATGAATTTTCTTTTCTCCGTTATAGGCTTTTTCTACAGCTGCATCCAATACTTTCTCCGCTGCTGCCCAGATGTCCGGGCCGATGCCGTCCCCTTCGATATACGGAATAATCGGTTCGTTTGGCACCGTTAAGTTACCATTACTAGTTTGAATTTTTTCTCCATTAGACATGAATAAATCCTCCTTTAATATAATAAACCTTTACTTTTCCCGGGCACTGGACCGTGCCCGGGGCTGCTGAAGCTGAAAGCAAGACAAGCGAAGTGCTGCTTTTTAAAGTCTTTCTTACCGCTCTTCAAGAGAAACATACTTTTTGTTTTCCGGGCCAACGTATTCGGCGCGCGGACGGATTAAACGATTGTTTTCATACTGCTCAAGAATATGGGCAATCCATCCGGACGTGCGGCTGACAGCAAAAATTGGCGTGAACAAGTCATGGTCGATGCCGAGACTGTGATATACAGACGCCGAGAAGAAGTCCACGTTTGGCAGCAATCCTTTTTCATTTTCAATTTTTTCTTCAACCTTCATCGACATGTCATACCATTTCGATTCTCCGGTCACTTCTGTCAGCTGGCGGGACATTTCGCGCAGATGCTTGGCACGCGGATCACCGGTTTTATATACCCGGTGGCCAAAGCCCATAATCTTTTCTTTGTTATCAAGAAGTTTCTGCACATGGCTGTCTACATTTTCAGGAGTGCCGATTTCTGTAAGCATTTCCATCACACGCTCGTTGGCGCCACCGTGAAGCGGGCCTTTTAATGCCCCGATAGCAGCTGTGACTCCAGAGTACATGTCCGAAAGGGTAGCCACACATACACGGGCGGTAAAGGTTGAAGCATTCAGCTCATGGTCGGCATGCAGGATCATCGCTTTGTTAAATGCTTTGATGGACGTTTCATCTGGCTCTTCTCCGTTTAGCATATACATAAAGTTTGCCGAAAAGCTCAGTGCAGGATCGGGTTTGATTGGATCTTTACCTTTTCGAATTCTTGCAAAGCCTGTGACGAGGGATAGAATTTGTGACTGCAGACGCACAGCTTTGCGCTGGTTTGCTTCTTCGCTCATGTCGTCAGCTTCACTGTCATATAAGCTTAACTGGGACACTGCAGTACGAAGGGCAGCCATAGGACGCACTTTATCAACTGAATACTGTTTCATATAATCAAAGACCTCATCCGGAACGCTCATATTATCCATGAGCGACTGGCGGAAGTTGTTATATTCTTCTTTGTTTGGAAGCTCTCCGTACCAAAGCAGGTAAATGACTTCTTCAAAAGATGCATGCTCTGTCAGGTCATCAATATGATATCCCTGATACTTTAACACATCATCAACAATGGAGCTGACACTGGAAGTTGTAGCTACAACGCCTTCTAAACCACGAGTTGAACTCATTACACAATCTCTCCTTTAATTCAAAAAGTATAACGTATGTACCGAAGAAGAAAATGCTTACATTTTCCTTTTAATAAAACATACGTTTCAAAACAGAACGGTTGGTCTGTTTTTGTCATAAAAACCCATTGTACTGCTACTTTTTGGAGGTGTAGCGCATTCAATTGTGTACACAATAATGACTATTTCCCTGTTTAGGCAGCCGGAGAAACACCCCGGCTGTTATTCAGCCGTTATCCACCGAGAGAGGAAAACCACTCTACGGCTCTCATCGCAATATATGCGATGCCAGCCCCGATTAGAGGGCCGACGGCTATACCGTTAAACAGAGCTACTGCTAATATAGTTCCAAGCACTAGTGCAGTGGTAATATGCGGGTCGCTCTGAAGCAGCTCTACACCCCCCTTGGCGATAAGAGCCACCAGAATGCCTGAAGCAAGCGCAATCCATGCATAATAGGAACGAACTGCTTCGCCGAGCTGGCGAAAGCCAATATCCCCGGTAGCAATAGGAACCAGAACCGCAAACGTCAAAATAGTAACAGCAATTTCAATGCCTTTTGCCTGCATAAACGGAAATATTTTATCGCCCAGCCCTGTCCATTTAATAACAATTAAAGCAGCAACGGCTACAATTAGCGACTGGTTTTTTGCGAAAATTCCCACCGCAAGCAGTATAAGTAAAAAAACTGAGGCTTGCGATAACAATGCATGGTCATCCTTCCAAATTAAACGCTCCTAATAATCCTACCACATTTGACAATTTCATGTCATGTGCGCCCGGAAAGTTTTCAGAAGTTTCAATCGGGCGGGCGGGGCGTCAGGATTACCACCTGCGCCCCATTACTCTTATATTCCCGTTATCTACCATTTTTTTAAACCATCTCTTTAACACAGCTTTCATTCCTCTTCTCGACCACGGGATCAACAGGCTGAAGCCAAGAGCGTCTGTGATAAAGCCTGGGGTGAGCAATAGCGTACCGCCGACAAGAATACATACACCATCGAGCACAATATCTCCAGGCATTTCTCCCCGTTGTGTCTGCAGCTGCAGCGTACGGAACACCTGCAGGCCTTCCCGTTTCGCCAGCCAGGCCCCAAGCAGGCCGGTTGCAATAATGAGTGCAATTGTCGGCCATATACCAATCGTATTGCCGGCTAATATTAGCACCCCTACTTCTGCAGCCGGTATAATAATCAGCAGTAATAAAAACCATTTAGCCATCTGCCCGCCCCCCTTCGTTTAAGTTTTTATCCAGCCCCCGGCGTAACTCAGGCGCCGCAAGACCAAAAAGAATAATCAGAACCGCTTACAGCACACTGGCGTGCCCGCGGTAAATGTCGCCTCTTGAAGCGTCGACAGTAATTTCTTCGCCGTCTTCAAATAAGCTTCTGGCTTCTTCTACACCAACTACTACAGGAATACCCAGGTTCAAGCCTACCACCGCGGCGTGGGAGGTTAATCCTCCTTCTTCTGTGACAACTGCCAACGCTTTTTCAACGGCTGGCATCATGTCTTTGTCTGTTGCCTGGGTGACAAGCACGGAGCCTTCTGTCATTTTGGCGTTTGCTTCTTCTGCGCTTCCGGCAACGACTACTCTTCCCGCTGCGGTGTAACGGCCAATGCCCTGTCCTTTGGCGACTGTTTCACCGATTACGTGAACTTTCATCAGGTTGGTTGTTCCCGTTTCTCCTACAGGCACCCCGGCAGAAATAACAACAAGATCTCCGCGGCTGACGAGTTCTTCTGATAGAGCCTTGCTTACAGTTACATCAAGCATTTCATCGGTGGTACTGGATTTCGTGCCCAACAGTCCCTGGACGCCCCAGATTAGCGCAAGCCGGCGGTAGACGCGTTCATTGCTTGTAACCGCAATAATCGGCGACTCCGGACGATATTTCGAAACAATACGTGCGGTATACCCGCTTTCGGTAGCGGTAAGAATCGCCGAAGCATTCAGCGAATGGGCGGTGTAGGCTACGGACTGCCCAATGGAGTTGGTAATTGAAGGCTTGCTTTCTTTTGTTTTTTCGTCCAGTGTATTGCGGTACTGCAGCGAAGACTCTGCTCTCAGCGCAATATTGCTCATGGTTTCTACTGATTCCACCGGATAATCTCCCGCTGCTGTTTCCCCGGAAAGCATGATAGCGTCTGTACCATCAAAAATGGCATTTGCCACGTCACTTGCTTCCGCCCTCGTCGGGCGTGGGTTATGCTGCATCGAATCAAGCATCTGCGTAGCTGTAATTACCGGCTTGGCGAGGAAGTTGCAGCGTTTAATCAGGCGCTTTTGTACAAGCGGCACTTCCTCAGGCGGAATTTCAACGCCCATGTCTCCGCGCGCCACCATCAACCCGTCGGACACTTCAAGAATTTCCTCGACGTTGTCGATGCCTTCCTGGTTCTCAATTTTCGGCACGATGAACGTATCTTCTGCTCCGTGTTTTTCCAGGAGCTCGCGAATTTCCAAAACATCAGAAGCCCGGCGTACAAATGAAGCGGCAATAAAGTCGACGTTATTTCTAATTCCGAATTCGATGTCATCCGCATCTTTTTCTGTTATGCCTGGCAGATTGACCTTCACGTTCGGGAGGTTAACGCCTTTTTTGTTTTTCAGTTCGCCGTTATTCAGCACTTTCGTATGAACTTCTTTGTCTTCGATACCGGTTACTTCAAGCTCAATCAGTCCGTCATCGAGAAGAATTTTTTTGCCGACTTCCATATCTTCGGTTAAACCACCGTGAGTAACGGAGATTTTTTCTGTTGTGCCGACGACTTCTTCCGTACTGATGATCAACGGCTGTCCCTTTTCAAGCTGGATGGCGCCGCCTTCCATCGTATGAGTACGTACTTCCGGCCCCTTTGTGTCAAGCAGTATTGCCACATTTTTCTTCAGCCGGGCAGAAACTTCGCGAATACTGTCAATCCGGGCTTGATGCTCATCAAAATCCCCATGGGAAAAATTAAGCCTCGCTACATTCATCCCGTTTTTAATTAATTTTTCCAGCGTTTCCGGCGCTTCACTTGCCGGTCCTATCGTGCATACAATCTTTGTTTTTCGCATGATCTTCCTCCTGTTCTCTCTCTGAAATCCTAGTTTATTGTATCATAGAAACTTTTCATCCGCGGTAAAGCCTTTGCCCCGGAATTAAATCGACAGCTCCTGGGATAGTTTGTACATGCCAGAGTCCACCTGATGCTTCTGCTTAAGCACTTCTGGAATCGATTTATCAACGATCTCATTTTTCTCGATACCGACCATTCTTCCTTCTTTTCCATTCAAAAGAAGTTCAACAGCTCTTGCGCCGAGACGACTTGCAAGTACCCGGTCAAAACCGGTCGGTGACCCTCCACGCTGAATGTGGCCAAGAACGGTTACCCTTGTTTCGAGATTCGTTGTTTCCTGGATCTTCTGGCCAAACTCTGTGCCGCTTCCTACGCCTTCGGCGATAATGATGATACTGTGCTTCTTACCCCTCGCATGTCCGCGACGTAGACGGCTGACTACCTGCTCCATATCATACTCTTCCTCTGGGATTAAAATCGTCTCGGCACCGTCGGCCAGGCCGGACCAGAGAGCGAGATCGCCGGCGTCTCTGCCCATTACTTCAATAACGTATGTACGTTCATGTGAAGTGGCGGTATCCCGGATTTTATCAATCGCATCAATAACTGTGTTCAAGGCTGTATCAAAACCAATTGTATAGTCTGTGCCCGGAATATCGTTGTCGATGGTCCCTGGTATTCCAATCGTTGGGTAGCCAAGCTCAGTTAATTTTTCCGCTCCACGGAACGAGCCGTCACCGCCTATAACGACCAAAGCTTCAATGCCTCTTGCGTTCAGCTGATCTACCGCCTTCTGTCGTCCCTCCGGCGTGCGGAATTCCTCGCAGCGGGCAGTATATAGTTTTGTTCCACCGCGGTGAATAATATCACCTACGTCGCCAAGCTCCATTTTTTCAATGTCACCTTCGATCAGCCCGGCATAGCCGTACTGCACGCCATAAACTTCAAGATCATGGTAGATCGCCTTCCGAACAACAGCACGTATGGCTGCATTCATTCCGGGCGAATCTCCTCCGCTCGTTAACACTCCAATCCGTTTCATTCCATAACTCCTTCCCTTTGCATTCCTGTTTATCATTATACCCGTTATAGACCCGATGACACAAAAGTAATTATATTTTCGAAAGCTGCTATTATTAAAAAACCAAGTCAAAATTGCCATCTCGCACAGTTGCCCGCACCTCTTTTCAATTGCAGCTGAACAGCAGGAGCGGTTCTATTTCACAAAAAAAGCGCCACCCGGCGCTTTCCTAAAAATCACTTTCTTCAAACGTGCCCATTTGCTTAAATTTTTCATACCTTGATTCTATTAATTCATTCGGCGTTAATACAAGCAGGTCCTTTAAAGACTGTTGAAGCGTCTTCCGTAAAATAGCCGTTTGTTCTTTTGGATCATGATGCGCCCCTCCCCGGGGTTCTTTCACAATCTCATCAACCACACCAAATTCTTGTAAGTCTCCAGCCGTAATACGCATAGCTTCTGCAGCTTCCCGGGCATATGAAGCATCCTTCCATAAAATAGAGGAAGCACCTTCAGGGGAGATGGTCGAGTACCATGAATTTTCGAACATATGTACATGGTTCGCCACTCCAAGCGCAAGCCCGCCTCCGCTGCCGCCTTCTCCGATAACAACACTAATTACCGGCACTTTCAGGCCAGCCATTTCCATCAAATTCCGGGCAATGGCTTCACTCTGGCCGCGCTCTTCCGCCGCTTTTCCAGGATAAGCGCCCTTCGTATCGACAAAACAGATCACCGGACGGTTAAATTTTTCCGCCTGCTTCATAAGCCGAAGCGCTTTGCGGTACCCTTCCGGATGCGGCATTCCGAAATTCCGGCGGACGTTTTCCTTCGTATCTCGTCCGCGCTGATGGCCGATGACAGTCACCGGGCTTCCTTCAAAAAAAGCGATGCCCCCAACAATCGCTTCGTCATCTCCAAACAGACGATCGCCATGCAATTCGATGAATTGCTCAAACAAACTGTCGATATAATCGAGAGTGGTGGGGCGCTCCGGGTGCCTTGCGATCTGCACACGCTGCCACGGCTTTAAATTGTTATATACTTCGGCTTCGAGCTGCTCTAGCCGCTGTTCCAATTTCTCTATTTCTCCGCTTAAATCGATATCCTTCTCATCTGTAAAGCTTTTTAATTCATCGATTTTATTTCGGAGCTCCATGATTGGTTTTTCAAAAGGAAGATGATTTTCCATTGGCACTGACTCCCTTCACGTATGCATCTGCACGATCGCAGACAAAGTGTTTTTCATATCCTGCCTGTGCAGCACCTTGTCAAGCTGGCCGTGTTTAAGCAAAAATTCTGCTGTCTGAAAATCTTCGGGAAGCTCTTGGCGGATCGTCTGTTCAATTATTCTTCTGCCGGCAAAGCCGATCAATGCTTCAGGTTCGGCAAAATTATAGTCCCCAAGAGAGGCGAAGCTTGCAGAAACGCCCCCCGTGGTGGGATGGGTCATAACTGAGACAAACAAAAGCCCTGCTTCATCCATTTTTTTCAGTGCTGCGCTGGTTTTAGCCATCTGCATGAGGCTGAGAATCCCTTCCTGCATCCGGGCTCCGCCCGAAGCAGAAAACAGAATGAACGGGGCATGGAGGTCAAGGGCCCGCTCGATTGCCCGGGTGATTTTTTCTCCAACTACCGAGCCCATACTGCCCATCCGAAATGCCGGATCCATCACGCCCAGGACCACCGGGGTGCCGCCGATCGTTCCTTCTCCTGTGACGACAGCTTCCTTATGGCCGGTTTTTTTCTGGTCCTTTTCAAGCTTTTCCTTGTATTCCGGAAACTCCAGAGGGTCTGCCGAGACCATATGAGGGTTCAGCTCGTGAAAGGAATCCTCATCAAGGATCAAATCAATCCGTTCGGAAGGAGTCATCGGCATATGATGACCACAATGCATACAGACATTGGCATGTTTTACTAATTCTTTTGTATAAACAATTGTTTTGCATTTGGGACATTTTGTCATAACGCCCTCGTTCATAGTTTTCGGCTGTTCCCGTTCAGCCGGCATTGAAGCATATTTTCGCCTTTTACTGAATAAATCTTTGATCATCATAAAGACACCTTCTTCATATTTAATGCTTGGCTGCTCCGCAAATAATAGAAACGCAAGCAGACTGCAGCGTCCCGGAATGTATTTCACCGTTCAGCTGGTGTACATAACGCAGCGCTGTTGTTTTATTTGCAGACGTACATCAGGAGCGACCGTTTTGTCAGCGATCGCTCCTGCTATTAGTCTCCCACATAGTTTATCACAGACAAGCTCTAATACATAGGAAAAGCCAGACATCTTCAATGGTTAGGTCTATAGGCCTTTATTATTCTTCAATATCGGAAAGAGCCCTGGTTTTCTCTTTGATTTTCTCCGGATCGGCGTTTTTCCTCGCCACGCCTGTTTCCATGGCTGTTTTTGCCACCGCCGCAGCTACTTCCGGAGCGACTCTTGGATCAAACGGGTTTGGAATTACATAGTCTTCGTTCAGTTCATCTACCGTAATCAGCTCTGCAATAGCGTATACAGCTGCTTTTTTCATATCCTCGTTAATGTGAGTGGCATTCACATCGAGAGCTCCGCGAAAAATACCCGGGAAGGCCAGCACATTGTTTACCTGGTTTGGAAAATCGGAACGGCCGGTACCGATCACTTTTGCCCCAGCGTCTTTAGCATCATCCGGTGTGATCTCGGGGTCCGGGTTGGCCATCGCAAAAATGATCGGGTCATCATTCATGGACTCTACCATTTCTTTTGAAAGTACTCCCGCTACGGAAACGCCTATAAACACGTCTGTGTTCTGAACGACCTCTTTTAGTCCGCCGGAAACATTCTCATTGTTCGTTACTTTTGCGACTTCTGCTTTCATGTCGTTCATGCCTTCCGGACGGCCTTCATAAATAGCGCCTTTAGAATCGCATAAAATGACATCCTTCACCCCGAAACGGCGCAGAAGCTTAATAATGGCAATTCCCGCTGATCCTGCCCCGTTAATAACTACCCGTATCTCAGACAAATGCTTTTTATTGAGCTTCAAAGCATTGATCAAGCCGGCTACGGTAACGATCGCTGTGCCGTGCTGATCGTCATGAAATACAGGAATATTTGTTTCTTTTTTTAGGCGCTCTTCAATAACGAAGCAGTTAGGGGCTGCAATATCTTCCAGGTTGACACCGCCAAATGTTGGCTGCATTAACTTTACCGTCTCTACAATTTTATCTACATCATTTGTTTCAAGACAGATAGGAAAAGCATCCACGCCGGCAAATGATTTAAAAAGAACCGCTTTTCCTTCCATCACCGGAAGAGACGCTTCCGGGCCGATATTGCCCAGCCCAAGCACGGCTGAGCCGTCAGAAACGACTGCCACCATATTGCCCTTCATTGTATATTCGAATACTTTTTGTTTATCATCAAAAATTTCTTTGCAGGGCTCAGCTACTCCCGGAGAATATGCCAGGCTTAAATCTCTTCCATTTTTCACCGGTACTTTCGATACGGTTTCGAGTTTCCCTTGATTCTGTTTGTGGATATGTAGTGCTTCTTCGCGGGTGGTAGGCATAGTGCCACTCTCCTTCAGCATTTTTTATATTTTAATGATAACCCTGTGCTTACAGAAGCACATTCAGTGTTTCGTTCAATTTAATTATAAACGTTACCTATTATAACAGAATAATCAGTCAGCGGCATCTTTATTTGATTTTAATATAATGGATTCTTTTGAAACAACCTTTTCAAGTCCTCGCATGCACGTGTCCCCGGCGTCCGTTTTTAAGCTGTTTTCAAGCTGGAAAGCACGTCCCTGTTGCCCGTCATAGACGAGGACCGTCACCGCTCCAGGCGATTGCCGAAGTACTTGTTTGACCCGGCGCAGCACTTGTCCCTGTTCCTCTTCCGGCAATTTAACATACAGCGTGTGTTCTGCCTGTTTTTCGATATCCGGCAGAGAGAGGCAGCTCTCCGCAATCATCTTGTCCCCCCGGGACTGCTTGTCTGTCCGTCCCTGAACCAAAAGAATTGATTTTTCTGCAAGCAGTGATTTTACATTCCGGTAAACATTCGGAAAAACTACCACTTCAAGCTCTCCAGTCCCGTCGTCTATCGTCAGGAAGCACATGGATTGTCCATTTTTGGTGCGCACGGTCTTCACCGTTCTCACAAACCCACCAGCCCAGCGCAGCTGATTATCCACGGGAAGAGAGCTTCCAAGCTCCCATAACTCGAAGGCAGCAAAAAGTTCCTTATACGCCTCCAGTGGATGGCCGCTTAAGTAATAACCGGAGGCCTCCTTTTCCATTTCGAGCTTCTCTTCCCAGGAAAGGGGGGCGGCCTCGATCCAGCGCATCCGAGGAGCCAGTTCTGTGCCAAATTCCTGAAATTCCTGTTCCCCTTCAATTATCCGCAGTGAACGATCAAGTGAAGCGAGCAGCGTAGACCGTTCCACTTCAAATTCATCAAACACGCCGGCCTGGATCAGATATACAAATCCCTGCCGCCCAATCGCTCTAGTATCTACCCGGTGAAGAAAATCAAGCCAGTATTCAAAACGCCCGCTGCTGTTTCGTTCCTTCAAAATCATCTGGATATTACTTTTTCCTACCTGTTTAACAATATTCAAGCCAAAACGAAGATTCCCCTCCTCAATACGAAAACCATAACCACTTTGATTGATTGAAGGGGGGAGCAGCTCAATACCAATTTCCTTTGCTTCCCGCTGGTATTCCAGAAATTTTTCTTCACTTCGCACATGGCCTGACATCAACGATGAAAAAAACACGGCCGGGTGGTGAGCTTTGATATAAGCCAGCTGATAGGAAATTACACTATAGGCCACCGCATGGCTCTTATTAAAACCATAATTGGCAAATTGTTCAATCCAGCTGAAAATTGTTTCTGCTTCCGCTGTCAGCACGCCGGAAGCCCCTGCTTTTTCAAGAAAACGCTTTTTTTCTTTTTTCATTTCACGAGCGTCTTTTTTACTGATAGCCCGCCGGAAGGAATCCGCCTCCCCCATTGAGTACCCTGCCACTTTTACAGCAATCTGCATAATCTGCTCCTGATAAACGATGATGCCATATGTGGATCCAGCAATATCTTCAATATGCTCAGGAAGAGCAGGCATTTCTTTTATTCCATGCTTACGTTCTGCATACAAAGGAATCTGAGCCATTGGTCCCGGCCGGTAAAGTGCGCTCACTGCAGCAATGTCTTCAAAGCGGTCGGGCCGGATCTGCTGCAGAGCAGACTTCATCCCTGCTGATTCAAGCTGGAAGATGCCGTTGGTTTTCCCTTCGCTCAGCAGTTGGTAAGTTTTTTTATCATTCATTGGAATGTGCCTTAATTGAAAATCATTTTTTTCTTTTTGGACTGCTTCGGTCATATATTCAAGCAGCGTTAAATTCCGGAGCCCCAGCAGGTCAATTTTCACCAGCCCCAGCGCTTCAAGGTCTTCCATCGGGTACTGGGTCAGTAAGAGCACACCATTTCTATCCATTAAAGGAGTGTAGGAGTCAAGCCGGCCACTGCTTAATACAATACCAGCCGCGTGAATGGACGTTTGGCGCGGCAGGCCTTCTAAATAGGAAGCAGCCCGGAGCAGTGACTCCACCTTCGGTTCAGTCTGCTGCCACTGCTGCAGTTTTTTATCACTGGCTGTTTTTCCGGCTATAGAATCGGTCCCTGAAAACATGCCTGCTGTCCGGTTAATGAGTCCCTGTGGAATTTCAAGCACCCTGCCTGCGTCCCGTATCGCAGCACGAGCTCCGAACGTATTGAATGTAACAATCTGCGCTACGCATGTTTCCCCGTATTTTGTCCGCAAATACTGCAGTACCTCTTCACGCCGATGGTCCGGAAAATCAATATCTATATCCGGAAGCGCAGCCCGTTCCGGATTCAGAAACCGCTCAAACAGAAGGCCGTACTGCAAAGGATCCACATCCGTAATGCCGATAAGGTAGGACACAAGCGACCCTGCGGCCGAGCCTCTCCCAGGCCCTACATACATCCCCTGTTTTTTAGCAAACGCAACAAAATCCTGCACAATTAAAAAATAATCTGCAAACCCGGCATCAATAATAACGCTAAGTTCATGCTTCAGCCGCTCCCGCGCATGTTCTGAAACAGTACTATAACGTTTCTGCATTCCCTTTTCCGCTAGCTTTTTTAAATACAGAGAAGCTGGCTGCTCCCCGGGGGTTGGAAACACCGGCATGTGCGTTTCACCTAATGAAAGGTCTACGTGACATTTGTCAGCTATTTTTCTCCAGTTATTGAGATGGCCGGCTTCGTACATCTCAGTCGCCTTCTCCTGCCACACTTCCAGTGAAAAGGGCTTCCGGTCAATTACGGTATCTTTCCAGACCCTGCCGTCCTTCACTGCCTGCAGCAGTTTATAGGCCCGTGCCTCTTCAGATTTTTGCATATTAATCAACGGAGAAGCCACCATGGAGATGCCAAATCGTTCCGCTGCCTCTCTCCACTCCATCTCCTCTTCCATTTTCGGGGCTTCAAGCCAAAGAACACCAGGCGCAAACCGTCTGCTCCATTTTTCAAAAAATGCATACAAGTCATTTTTGCTTTTCCTGAAGGTGCCGGGTTCGCTCTGTTCAAGCGGCAGGATAAAAAGACAACCGGCAGAATCCGCCAGTTGTTCCCATGTGACCTGCCTGTCCTGTTGTTTGTCCCCAGCCCACTGCATGAGCTGCTTGTATCCCCCGTTGTTTTGCGGCAGTGCAATTACCGGGAATTCCTGGTCTTCTGCGTCGTCTCCCTGAACCCACAGCTCTATTCCTGGAAGGCTTTTCACCTGGTACTGCCGGCAGAGACGGTAAAAAGCCACTGCCCCGTGCATCGTGTCCCGGTCCGTGACCGCAGCTGCCGGCCAGCTGTATTCTTTTGCTTTGCGGACGAGATTCTCTAGCCTGATAGTGCTTTGCAACATGCTGTATTCCGAATATACGTGCAGTGACATACTCCTGATCCTCCCTGTGGCCGGCTAGGTGATGGGCGTTTTATCTATGCTTCCAGTTCCGGCAGATGTCCTCGAGCTCCTGTATAATATTTTCTGTTTCCTGCCTGTTTTCTGCTTTGGCTCCTGCTGCCATAGTGTGGCCGCCCCCGCGGTATTTAACAGCAAGCTGATTAATCACCGGTCCGCGCGAACGAAAACGCACCCGGTACGACCCCTGTTCTTCTTCTACAAAGAACACCCATGCAACAACCCCTTCTGTGTCTGCAAACGAATTGATCACTGCTGAGGATTCATTGATGGTTATGCCGTATTTACGAAGCATTTCCTGAGTTAGGTACATGTAAGCCGCCCCATTCTCTGTCAGGGTAAAGCTTTGAAGTACCTCTCCGCGTAGACGCACCAGGCTCTCAGGGTTCTTATACATTTCAGCATAAATTGCTCCCGGTTCAAAATCGAACGCAAGAAGCTCAGCTGCCATGCGCATCGTGTTTGGCGTAGTATTGCTAAACTGAAAACGGCCGGTATCTCCAATAAGGCCGGCGTAGCACAGCCGGGCTGTTTCATTCGGAACTGTCCATCCATAGGATTTTTGGGCAAATAGAATCAATTCTGTAATCATTTCGCACGTGGAGCTTTTTTTTGTATCCACCCACATCGGTTCCCCGTACGGATCTTCGTTCGGGTGATGATCGATTTTAATAACCGCTGCTCCCTGGTCCCAGCCTTCGCCGTCGATCCTTGCCATATTGGCAGTATCGCAAACAATCACCAGCGTTTCGGCATCCACTTCAGTCAATTGTTCATCCATAGTCGTTAAAAAAGAAAGCGAAGGCTCATTTTCTCCGGTAGTGCCCACCTGCTTGTCAGGGAACTGCTTTTTAATCCACGCAGCCAGGCCCGCCTGGGAGCCGAGAGCATCCGGGTCGGGACGCTCGTGCCGGTAAATCATAATTTTATCGTACTGCTCTATCGTCTGTATGATTGCCTGAAATATTTGCATTGTCTATCCCCCATCGATCAGCGGTCGAGTAGCTGTACCATCATCATCGCCTTGCCGACGATCGCGCCTTCATAGTACAATTCTACATCCACTTTCCCGTGTTTTCTTCCCACTTCAAGTATTTTCCCGTTCAACTCAATTTTGCTTTCAATCTGTACCGGCCGGATAAAGTAAAGTGTTACATTCTCTACCACCATATCGCCTTTTTTGTAGTCTCTAAGCAGACGTTGGCCTGTCTCCGTAACAAGAGACATGATAACCCCGTTTGCCACCGTACCGAGCGCATTGGTCATCTGCGGCGTAATATCGCACTCAAACATAAATCCCGATCCAGGAGGGGCTTCCCGGAAACGGCTTGTTACCGTATCTTCAATGGTTTCCCCGACGTGTGGCTGGCGCTGAACCATCTGCAGTGCTTTTAATACGTCCTGCCGGCTGATAACTCCAAGCAGCTTTTTCGCATCGTCCATTACCGGAAGCAGTTCGATACCTTCCCATACCATCGTATGGGCTACCGAAGCCACAGACGTCCGTTCACTGACCGTAATTGGAGATTTTGTCATCACTTTTTCGATAGGAGTCTGAACCGAAGCGCCTAATACGTCCTTCGCAGCTACCATTCCCTGAACTTTCATGTCTTCGCTGATCACCGGATATCTACTGTGGCCGGTTTTTTGGTTCATTTCATGCCATTTTTCCACTGTATTATCCACCGTCATAAAATACGTATCCTGTAGCGGAATTAAAATATCATTTACTACCACAATTTCTTTTTTAATGAGCTGGTCATAGATCGCCCGGTTAATCATGGTAGCTACCGTAAACGTGTCATATGTCGTTGTAATTACCGGCAGGCCCAGTTCATCCGCCAGAGAAATGACATGTTCATTCGTATCAAATCCGCCGGTAATTAAAACAGCTGCTCCTGCTTCAAGGGCAAGTTTATGCACCTGGTACCGGTTACCGACAATGAGGAGGTTCCCGGGCTCCACGTACCGCATCATCGCTTCAAGCTTCATGGCACCAATCACAAAGCGATTCAGGGTTTTATGAAGCCCATTTCTGCCCCCAAGCACCTGGCCGTCAATAATGTTAACTACTTCAGCATAGGTTAGACGTTCGAAGTTTTCTTTTTGCTTTTTTTCGATACGTATCGTGCCGACTCGTTCAATCGTACTGACAATTCCCTGGTTTTCTGCTTCCTTAATTGCACGGTACGCTGTACCTTCACTTACTTCCAGGTTCTTTGCAATTCCACGGACGGAAATTTTTTCTCCTACGTCCAGGGCCAGTATGTAATTTAATATTTGTTCATGTTTGGTTGCCATAGGCACAGTACCTTCCTTTTTATTTACGCACTTACCGGGAGCGCTCTGTCTGCGTAAATTTCTAACTGTATTACTTCTGTTTCATTATCTGTACTATTACATTATACGGTTCAGAAACCCTCCCTTCAACTGCCTGCCGGCAATTGTATTAAAAAAAACCGTTCAGTCTGTTTTAATGACTGAACGGTTTTTTAAATTCTATAATTCAATCGAGCCGCCGGCTTCCAGTGCTTTTCCTTTCAGTGGAGAAAGGGAATCTACAAACTGCTGCGGATCCTGTTTGATAGGCGGCATGGTATTGTAGTGGATTGGAACCGTATAATCCGCATTCACCCATTCCGCTGCCGTTTTGGCATCCTTAGGACCCATTGTAAAGTTATCACCAATAGGGACGAATAAAAGATCAATATTGTTTCTTTCCGCGATAAGCTTAATGTCAGAAAACAAGCCGGTATCGCCCATATGATACACTTTCTTTCCTTCCGCTTCGAAAATAATGCCACTTGGCATACCCGTATAAATAATCTTTTGTTCCTCTTCAAGGAAGTAGCCGGAACCGTGAAATGCCTGAGTTAACTGTACGTGGCCGAAATCAAACGTATAGCCGCCGCCAATATGCATTGGGTGCGTTTCTACGCCCTGCCAGCCAAGATACTGAGCCAGTTCAAACGGTGCCACTACAAGCGCATTATTTCGCTTGGCGATATCCACTGTGTCTCCGACATGGTCAAAATGACCATGAGTCAGCAAAATGGCATCTGCTTTCACATCGTCCGCATTTAAATCAGTTAATGGGTTATCTGTAATAAATGGGTCAATTAAGATTGTTTTGCCGTTTGTCTCAATCTTTACTACTGAATGACCATGATAAGATACTTTCATGTATATCCTCCTCCGTAATCAAAAACTGTTTCCGGGGAACTATACCTTTTACCAGCCTAACTTAAACTGCCTTCCACTTACCTGCGTTTATGAAGCACATCTATCCCGCCGGTCACTTCAATTACAGAGCCTGTAATCATATCCGCATCGTCATCCGTTAAAAATAAAATAGTTCTTGCAATGTCGCCGCCCGTTGCTGGCCTTCCAACAGGAACAGAATGGTCACTCACCTGTCTGCCTGCATGTATATCCGCTTCCTTAAACTCTTCTGTCACTATGCCCGGACAAACCATGTTTGCGGTAATACCGTAGGATGCTTCTTCTAGAGAAATTGATTTTGTCAAAGACACCAGGCCGCTTTTCGCCGCTGCATATGCTGAACGATAAAGCCATCCCGGCGCTGTAGGAGCACTCTGAAAACCATAAGTAATAAAACGGCCGAACTGCTGCCGGCGCATAATCGGTATCGCTTTTTTTGCCAAATGGAAGGCAGCACTCAGGTTGCCATCAACCATCCGGTGCCATTCTTCATCGGAATAATCTGCCAGCTGCTTTTTTTCAAATATGTAAGGGCCAGCATTATTTACGACGATATCAAGTCGGCCAAAGGCTGAATAAGCTTCTTCCACCATCCGCTCTACGTCCTGCTTTGAGGCCATGTCCCCCTGGACGAACTGGATGCGGCTGCTTTCCATTTCCCACTGCTCTTTCATTTTATAGTAAGCCTCGTCTTTTTTCCGGTAAGTAACGGTCAACGTATAACCTTTTTCTTTTAAAGCTTCAGAAACTTTTCGGCCGAGGCCTTTCGTGCCTGCTGTAATTAACGCGTGCCTCATCGTTATTCACCCGCCTTTATGTCATCCATTAGTTATGTAATAATGAAAATTATTTGAACATTTTCTGTTCTGTTTTCCCGGCACATCCTTTTACCTACACACTATCGTTTTAAATTAAAAAAATAGGGAAAATTATCTACAGGAAATAGAAATCCTACGACAAAAGGGGAGGATGGCATTGAGTAGATACGAAGTTATTATTGTTGCCGTCGATGGCTCAGACGAATCCAGAACAGCTTTTAAAAAATCTGTTGAGATTGCGCAGGAGCAGCAGGCAAAACTAATCATCTCTCATGTTATTGATACGAGAACATTTGCCACAATGGAACGGTATGACCGTACTATTATTGCACGAGCAGAAGAATATGGCAACGAACTGCTTGAGAACTATACAGCAGAAGCAGAAAATGCAGGGGTTCCTGACGTCGTCTCCTCATTGGAGTTCGGTTCTCCAAAAACAAAGATCCCGCGTGAGCTGGCCAAAAACTATGAAGCAGATTTAATTATCACTGGGGCTACCGGTCTGAATGCTGTTGAACGCGTCTTTATTGGCAGCGTTTCGGAAGCCATTGCCCGCCATGCGAAATGTGACGTCTTAATTGTACGTAAATAACTGCCAGCTAAGGCCCCGTGTCCATACGGACGCGGGATTTTTTATCTCCGCCCAGGCGGCATTCTTTTCCACATTAAAAAGACCCCGCCCAAAGATTTACTCCGGACGGGACAGCATCTGTATTTATAACTTTTGTTTTATTACCTTTTTCCCCTGCTCGATGGCAGACCGGACCTGATCAAAGCCGGTACCGCCTTCACTATTTCTGCGGCTTACCACCGTCTCAGGCTTTAAGACCTCATAGATATCTTCTTCAAAGGCTTCATTTGCTTCTTTAAATTCATTCATGGAAAGATCTGCAAGATACTTATTGCTTTGAATGCAATCAAGCACCAATTTGCCGACAATCTCATGAGCTTCCCGGAACGGGACTCCTTTAACGGCGAGGTAATCCGCGAGTTCTGTCGCATTAGAGAAGTCTTTGCTCGTGGTTTCCGCCATTTTTTCTGTACGAACTTCCATCGTTTCCACCATTCCCGCAAAAATATCCAGAGAGCCTTCAAGGGTGCGCACGGTGTCAAACAGTCCCTCTTTATCCTCCTGCATATCTTTATTATACGCAAGCGGCAGCCCCTTCAAAAGCGTATACAGTCCCATAAGGTTTCCATACACCCGTCCGGTTTTTCCACGAATAAGCTCTGCCATATCCGGATTTTTCTTTTGCGGCATGATGCTGCTGCCTGTCGCAAAAGAGTCATCGAGTTCAATAAATTGAAATTCCTGGCTTGACCAGAAGATCATTTCTTCAGCCAATCTGGACAAATGCATCATAACAGTGGACGCCGCGCTCATAAATTCCAGGGCAAAGTCCCTGTCGCTTACAGCGTCCAGGCTGTTTTGATAAATATCATCAAAGCCGAGCTCCTCTGCCGTCTGGCGGCGGTCGATAGGAAACGTTGTGCCGGCGAGGGCCCCTGCTCCGAGAGGAGAAATGTTCGTGCGTTTTAAGCTGTCCTCAAAGCGCCCGTAGTCCCGCTCAAGCATCCAGAAATAAGCCATCATGTGATGGCCGAAAGAGATAGGCTGTGCCCGCTGCAAATGGGTATATCCAGGGATAATGGTTTCGACATGCTCCTCTGCCTGCAAAAGCAGCGCCTGCTGCAGGGCCCGGATAGACTGCATAACAGTGTGCGTGTGATTTCTTACGTACAGATGAACATCTGTAGCCACCTGATCGTTACGGCTCCGGCCTGTATGGAGCTTGCCGCCGACCGGGCCAATTTCATCAATTAAAAACTTCTCGATATTCAAATGAATGTCTTCATTTTGGACCGAGTATTCCAATTCTCCATTTTTTGCTTTGGCAAGCACCGCTTCCAGTCCGCGATGGATTTCGGCTGCTTCTTCTTCGGTGATGATTTCCTGATTCTTCAGCATATGTACGTGCGCAATACTTCCCTGGAGATCTTCTTCCACCAGTTTTTGGTCAAAAGGAATGGATGCCCCAAAGGCATCCACCCATTCTTCCGCTTGTTTTGTAAAGCGCCCGCCCCATAGTTTGGTCATACATTAACACCTTTCTTGTTAACTGCACTTTGTACTTTGGTCGGCAGACCCCACAGCTGAATAAATCCGACAGCTGCATTATGATCAAATTCGTCGTGCGTGGAGTAGGTAGCCAGGTTTTCATTGTACAAGGAGTAGTCTGATTTTCTTCCTTCAATGATAGCATGGCCTTTAAATAATTTCACCCGTACAATGCCTGTCACGTTAGTTTGCGTTTCTTTTAAAAACGCTTCAAGCGCTGGCCGTACCTGGGAGAACCACAGTCCTTCATAAATTACTTCACTTAATTTTTTTTCAATAACCGGTTTAAAGTGAGCCACTTCTTTGGGGAGCGTGAGGTCTTCAAGCTCTTTATGCGCCTGAATCAGCGTCATAGCTGCCGGGCACTCATAAATTTCTCTTGATTTAATTCCTACCATTCTGTTTTCCACGTGATCAATTCTGCCCACGCCGTGCTTGCCAGCAACGTCATTTAATTCCAGAATCAAATCTTGCAGTTCATAAGCCTGGCCGTTAAGCGCCACTGGCTTGCCCTGCTTGAATTCAATTTCGACGATGTCTGCTTCGTCCGGTGTTTTTTCGAGTGGATTCGTTAAATCATACGCGCCTTCCGGCGGTGTAGCCCACGGGTCTTCTAGAACACCGCACTCGTTGCTTCTGCCCCAGAGATTTTGATCGACAGAATATGGATTATCGAGGTTTACAGGTACAGGCACGTCATTTTCTTTTGCATAAGCGATTTCTTCATCTCTCGACCATCCCCACTCCCGAACAGGTGCGAGTACCTCGAGGTCAGGATTAAGAGCCTGAATACTGACTTCAAATCTTACCTGGTCGTTTCCTTTACCAGTGCAGCCATGCGCTACGGCATCAGCATTTGTCTGCTCGGCAATCTCAACCAGTTTCTTTGAAATTAACGGCCTTGATAATGCAGATACGAGCGGGTATTTTTGTTCATACAGCGTATGTGCCTGCAGGGCCGGAAGGACGAAATCTTCGGCAAATTCTTTTTTCGCATCTACTGTGTATGACTGTACAGCCCCTACTTCCAAGGCTTTATTTTTTACAAATTCCAGATCCTTCCCCTCTCCTACGTCCAGGCCTACCGCTACTACCTCGTAACCCTGACTGCTCAACCACTTAATTGCTACTGATGTGTCCAAACCGCCTGAATAGGCGAGAACTACTTTTTTGTCTGCCATTCTTATTCCCCTCCAGATTATAATTGAATATTCATGCTTGATAAATTATTTTTATACATCATTTTGAAAAAATTAAAAGACTGTCGTCTTTGTTTTATGATTACTGTATTCAACTTCTTTCATTACTTTAACAAGCCCACAAAGAATTTGCAACCGGAAAATACAATTTTTTAGTATAAAAATTTATTTTTTTTGATATTTTATGCGTTATCCGCCCTATAACATGCAATCTGATGTATGTGCATGCATGAATCAGAAACGACTTTGTATACTTCTGTTAACCAGCCGGATAAACACACAAATAAGCAGAGACGCCTAAGCAGGCCTCTCTGCTGCATTTATTCCTGGTGCTTTTCTGCCATTTTCATTAAACGCTGCTGCACATTACCGTAAACAGTGTTAGAAGCGTAAAATCCATTTTCTCCTACCTCACCGGCATGTTCACTCATAAGTATTTCCATGCCTTCCTTCACCGTGTTCACCGCCCAGATATGGAAATCACCGGCCTCCACTGCCCGCCTAATTTCATTTCGAAGCATTAAGTGCTTAGCGTTCTGCGTCGGTATAATTACACCCTGAGTTTTTGTGAGTCCCTGCCTTTTGCATACATAATAAAATCCTTCAATTTTTTCGTTCACTTCTCCAATCGCCTGCACATCACCGAACTGATTAACAGCTCCAGTTACGGCAATATCCTGGCGGAGAGGCACTTCAGCCAGAGAAGACAGGAGAGCATACAGTTCCGTGCTTGAAGCACTGTCACCGTCTACCAAATGATAGGATTGTTCGAAAGTAATGCTTGCTGCAAGCGGCAGCGGCCGGTCGCTTGCAAACTCTGCCTGCAGATAGCTCGTCAGCGTATGGAGGCCTTTCGTATGAAAAGCACCTGTGAGCTGGGATTCCCTGTCGATATTAACGATGCCTCCACTCCCGGCATACGTTCGCGCCGTAACGCGAGTCGGGTAACCAAATGAATAGTCTCCTGTATGAGCAACAACCAACGCGTTGATCTGGCCAACTTTTTCTCCGCTCGTCGCGATATTGATTGTTCCGTCCTCGATCGACTCGTGAATAGCCGCTTCAGGCTGAGCCGACCGATAGTTTGTTTCTTTTAAAGCAGCGTGCACATGGGCCTGTTCAATAATAGCCGATTGTTCCTGCGCTGCCCAATAATCCGCTTCAATTAATAGAGATGTTACTTCGTGAAATTTAATGGAGAGTTTGCGCTGGTGTCCTGCTTCCCTGGTGCTGTAATCAATGAGTCTTGCTACTGCTTCTGATGCCAGGGGGCGCAGCCGTTTATTTTCACAAAAACAGGCCAAAAAAGTGGCGTACTGCCATATGTTTTCTTTCGTCCGCTCCATCATAGTAGTAAAATCCACTTTTACTTTAAAAAGCTTGCGGAATGTTTCATCTTCTTTTTGCAATTTTTGGTATAACGCATTGGTCCCGACCAGGAGAACCTTTGCCTGAAAAGGCACTGGCTCCGGTTCCAAATAAGTGCTTGCAAATATATCGGAATCCTCATAGGGGGTCTCAAGCCGGATATAGCCCATCCGCATAGCTCTTTTCAATGCTTTCCATGCAAACGGATGGGACATCAATTCGGCAGCATGCAGTATTAAAAAACCGCCGTTTGCCCTATGAAGAGCGCCGCCTCTAATATGGGAAAAATCCGTAGGACTCCCCCCGTTGCGGCCAATTTCCACTTTCCCGAACAAATTGACATATGTCGGGTGAGACTCATAAACGACAGGCGCTGCGGAAGTATCACTATTATCCACTAAAATATTAATTTCATAACGACGGAACGAAAAAGTCGATACAGGCGGCCGGCCTTCCTGCGTTTCTTTTACAGGTAGGAATTCCTGCCAGTGCTGAATAATGTCTTTTTCCATGTCCGACAAAAAATTATGTAAGCTTTCATTGATATATTCGTCCTTTAAAGTCGCAATAAAACCTTGAATGGATGTTTGCACCATCTGCTCGTCTGCTTCCCTGAGCTGGCGTCTTAAAACACGCTTTGCCACCTGCTTTTGCCTCAAAAAGTCATTTACCTGTCTGGTAATCGTCTGTGACTCTTCCATTATATAGTCCTGCCGGCTTTTTGAAAGCTCGTTATAGCTTTCATCACTATGAGGCTCCCCGTCTTCTTTAAGCGGAACTGCAACGATGTCTTCTTCTGTTTTTTCGAGAGCAAATCCTTTCACAGAGGCTTCCTCTTCAAGCTTCTCCCAGTGTTCATTAATTGCTTTTTCGTGCTTTTCCGCCATAGCTACTTTTTTCCGTTCAAATGATTTACTGCGCAGCGTCGTCGCGATCTCTTCCTGCAGATCCTCAATTAGCTCTTTAATATCTTTAGCAAACGGCACAGCCATGCCGGCGGGCAGGCTTATTACCTTCGGCCTCCGGGGGTCTTCAAAAGAATATGTATAAATCCAGTCAGCCGGCGCCGGTCTTTTTTCCGCTGCTTCTTTTGCTTTTCTGCGGGCGTATGTCGTTTTTCCAAGGCCGCTCGCCCCGGTTAAAAACATGTGATAGTTTTCTTCCTGAATATCCAAACCCATCTCCATAGCTTTCACTGCACGCTCTTGTCCAATCATTCCCTGAGTCCTGTCTGTTAATTCTTTCGTCGTATGAAAGGAAAACATGCGCGGGTCGCAGCGCTCCGCTAATGCTGAGACAGGAAGTTTGCAGCGCATTTCGGCTGTTTGCATATGTCTGTCTCCTTTCAAAGTACTGTTACTCCTTATTTCCCATTATACAGAGAATATATGCAGAAATATCATATATTTTGCAAAAAACTCCTGCTTCATTGAAACAGGAGTTGCCTCTTACTTATTGGATTTGACCGAGCCGGACGGTATCGCGGGCGATCATAACTTCTTCATCAGTAGGAACTACTGCCACAGCCACGCGTGAAGAGTCCGACTGGATGAACGTTTCACCCGAAGCCTGTCCATTTTTCTCTTTATTAATTTGGATGCCCATGAATTCAAGGCCTTCCATGACTTTTTCACGAACCAGTGCGCTGTTTTCCCCTACACCAGCAGTGAATATAACTGCATCAACACCATCCATACTGGCTGCATAAGTACCAATATATTTATGCATCCGGGTCAGATAAACATCCAGAGCGGTTTGGGCTCTTTCACTGCCCTCCTCCGCCTGCTGAACGACATCCCGCAAATCACTGGATGCGCCGCTTACGCCGAGCAGCCCGCTTTTCTTATTCAGTGTATCAATAACTTCTGCAGCTGTCTGGCCGGTTTTTTCCATTAAATAAGGAATCAGGGCGGGATCAATGTTGCCCGAACGAGTTCCCATCATCACGCCGGCAAGCGGTGTAAAGCCCATTGAGGTATCGACCGAAATACCGTGATCCACGGCTGTTATACTGGCACCGTTTCCGATATGGCACGATATAATTTTTAGGTCATTTTGCGGACGGTCCATTAACTCTGCCATTCTCTGGCTGACATACTTATGAGAAGTTCCGTGAAAACCGTATTTACGCACGCCGTATTTTTCATAGTATTCATAAGGAACACCATACAGGTACTTTTCTTTCGGAATCGATTGGTGAAACGCTGTATCAAACACCGCTACAGAGGGAACGTCCGGAAGAATATCACGGAACGCTTTAATACCGACAATGTTGGCCGGATTATGAAGCGGTGCCAGTTCGCTTACATTTTCGAGTTCATTCAGCACCTGATCTGTAATAAGGACGGAATCTGAAAAGGTTTCTCCTCCGTGAACTACCCGGTGGCCTACCCCTTCAATATCATTCACGTCGGTAATTACATCATATTTTGTTAATGAGTTCAGTAAAGCTTTCACAGCCTCTTCGTGATTTTGCAGTGATGGGTATTCGGTTTTCTTTTCTCCCTCTACTTCTACCGTAATAAAAGGCGTCTCCAGGCCAATCCGTTCGACGACCCCTTTAGTGATAATTGTTTCTTCAGGCATTTGCAAAAGCTGAAATTTCAGCGAGGAGCTCCCCGCATTAATAGCAATAATGGTAGACATTCTTTCTCCACTCCTAAACATTACTCTCTTTATTTATTGATAAACCCCTCTTGTACAAACCAGTCATTAATTCGCTTCATCATATCCTGAAGAGCTTCCTGGCGGCTGAACGACGGCAGTTCTGCCAATAGCGCCTGACCTGGCTGCTTTACCTCAGGACTTTTCTTTTGAAGCATCCATATGCTTTTGGAGGCTTCTTTAGCCTGAAACATTGTTTCGGGGAGCTGAAGAAGCCCGAGTGTATGCGCATGTCTTTTCACATACGCCTGAAGCTCCGCTGCTTTTTCGTCTTCAAACAAATTGTTGGGGATGAGAAGTACCATAAAACCTCCTGGCTTCAGCCGGTTCATCATCCCCTCCACAAGCAGGTGGTGCACGTAGGATTTTCCGTCCGTACTGCCCATCTGGTACAATTCGGCAATTTGGTTTTTCGGGTAGTAACCGACTGGAAGGTCACTCATCACTACATCCGGAGCGGAAGCGCCAAATTGTTCAATACTGTCCTGGTGAAACAGCTGAACAGCATGTTCCTGGAGGTTCGCCAGCGTATAGGCAATCTTGATTAACGTTTCGTCAACTTCCGAACCGTATGCTTCAATATTTTTTTCCGTCAGTTGATTTAATACAGCTGAGAGAAGATTCCCTGTGCCTACGGCTGGGTCTGCGATTACAAACTCTTTACGGCCATTCATTAGTTTGTCGACTAAATATCCCATGAAAATAGCCACGGCATCCGGGGTAATAGCATGGTGCTGCTGCACGGATTGCTTCATTCCTTTAATCAAGGCAAGCTGAAATGCTTTGCGGATATCTTCCTGTTCCATTGCTTCAGGCATTTTCTCTTCCAGGCTTTGCTCGAGGCGTTCTTTTTCCTCGGCAGATATACGCTGAACCACTGTGCCCTGAAAGATATCTTCCCCGGCTTCGGCTATCGCTTCTAAATACGTTATGCTCAGCTCCTGCTGTATCGTTTTCGTAAGGTCATCCAGCAATTCAAATAATTGCTCCACCGGTGTCGTTTCGGTCATGACAAGCCCTCCTTCTGCAGCGTAGTGCTTCTCCGCTCTCGCTTTACAATACGCCAGTATAGCAGATGTGTTCTGTAAAGAGAAGTAATGAAAACAGAAAAAAGCACAATCACTTCCCTGGTATCTGCACAAAATAAATGACGCCTTTGCAGGCGCCATTTTCTTCCTTAGTCTGTATTATTAGCCGCGTTAATTGCTGCTTCATAATCAGGGTGGTTCGTTCCTTCTGAAACGATCTCCTTATAAGAAACCTTTCCTTCACTATCTACTACAATTACAGAACGCGCCAGCAGTCTCATCTCGTCCATTACCAGGCCGAACTGTTTTCCAAAATCCAGATCTTTGTGGTCGGAGAGGACCCGCACATTTTCAATACCTTCTGCAGCACACCAGCGCCGCTGGGCAAAAGGAAGGTCACAGCTGATAGTCCATACTTCTACATTTTCAAGCGAAGCAGCTTCTTCGTTGAATTTCCGTGTTTGTTGCGAGCAGACACCGGTATCAATGGAAGGCACTACGCTGATCAACCTTACTTTACCAGAAGCATCACTTAGCGATACCGGAGTCATGTCATTAGCAAGTACAGTGAAATCGGGAGCGCTGTCTCCGACTTCTACTCTGCCTCCTACAAGTGTTACAGGTTTTTCTTTAAATGTTACTGCTGTCATCTTACTCCTCCTTCACTATTATCCTCGGGCCTTATTTTCTTGAATGAATGACCCTCGTGTCCGCAATCATATCATGGATGCCTGCCTTTTGTGGTGTGAAGGCTACCACAATATACGCCAGATTTGTAATAACGAGGCTTCGGTAAGCAAAGCGCAGAACAACTTCCCTGAAAATAATGTCAGACCATTTTAATTTTTCCCGGTTCACCCGGACAACTCTCAGCCCGAAAATCATTTTGCCGAGTGTCTGGCCATAAAATTTTGTCATTAACACAAAATAGCCGTAGGTAATTATCGCATTACACACAGCGTATAAAGTGATAAATCCCCAGATTTCTCCTTCTCCAGTAAAGTAAAAAGGAGAAAGAAGAAGGCCGTTTAACGAAAAAAGAATTATCAAATCGGTAAAGTATGCCCAAAAGCGCATCCAAAATCCCGCGAACAGATCTTCGTTCGTGCCATCACTTTCGCGGGAATTTTGTTTGGCCGGCTTCCCATATAAGGAATTACCGCCACGGTTGCTTTCTGCCGGGTCCTTTTGTTCCGTTCCCTGCTCATCTTCCGGATAGCGGCCGTTTGTAGTCGTGGTCATCGTTATCCCTCCTATCCTTCATACAAATACATTGGCCGCGGGCTGGCGCTTCCGACTGATTTAAGCAATTCCTGAAGCCCAAGCAGCTTTTCATCAGAAATGAACATTCCCTGCACAGTATTTTGCAGCAGCGACTGCCAGCTGAATCCGTCTGAAGTGTAACGTTCCACCGTAGCATCCCCCAGTTCAAGATCTTCTTCCATCATGGAAATGGTGTCCTCCGTCGTTCCAAGCTCGTCGATCAGTCCGTTTTCTTCTGCCTGCTCACCAGTATAGATACGGCCGTCAGCTAAATTCCGTGCTTTTTCTTCACTAAAGCCTCTTCCATCGATCACGACCTGCAAAAAGTCTTCGTACATATCGTCAACGATTCCCTGCATAATTTCACGGTCTTCTTCCGTAACTTCTTCTGTAGGGGAGCCAATGTCTTTAAATTCGCCGCTGGTTATGTTTACACTATCAATTCCCAGGTTTTCAGCTAATTCAGAGTAGTTCAGGGAGGACATAATTACCCCTATCGATCCCGTAATAGTAGCCGAGTGAGCGACAATTTTGTCTGCAGGCGCCGCCAGGTAGTAGCCACCGGAAGCCGCCGTATTTCCCATTGATACATACACAGGTTTATTTTCTTCTTCCTGCACCTCAACGACGGCATCGTGAATCTCGTCACTTTCAACAACTCCTCCGCCCGGGCTGTTCACATTAATAATAATGCCGTCCACGTCTGCGCTTGACCCGGCTTCTTCCAGGTTGCTCAGAAACTCTTCATGGTTATATCCTTCGCCGGAAAAAGCTCCCGAGCCGCTTGAGGATTGAATCGTACCTTCTACATCAAGCATGGCTATTCGGTTATCCGAAGAACCCCTTTTTACTATGTTTTCCTGATTCTGCTGATTTTGCGCCTGGTTCGATACTGTATTCCACAGTGAAAAAGCTGTCTGGGCACCCAGGGAAACGATAAGAAGCACCGCTGCCGCCAGTAAAGCAAACCATCTTTTTGCATTCATCATTATTCCTCACTCTCGTTAATAATTTCAATACTGCTTTTTTCCGGGTAAAAGACGACTTCATCCCCTACAACGGTTGCTTCCACTTCAGTTGTTAATATCTCTTCTGGTTCAATTTGAAACAGATCGTTTTGGAGTATTGTAAAGTCTGCTTTGTAACCAGGGGCGATTCTCCCCAAATCATGCTCCCGGCTGATCGCTTTTGCGCTGCCGCCGGTATAGAGATCCACCGCTTCGTAAGGAGTCAATTTTTCTTCCGGTCTATATCCATCATGCTTCTCCCCCGGGTTTTTTCTGGCCACTGCTGCATAAATCCCGGTTCTCGGATCCACCGATTCAATAGGCGCGTCTGAACTGCCTGCGCAGACAATGCCCTGATCAAGAAGCGTTTTCCACGCAAAGGAATAATAAAGCCTTTCTTTACCGAGACGCTCCTCCACCCAGGGGAAGTCCGAAAGCACAAACCGGGGCTGCAGATCAAGCGCCACCGGCAAAGCCTTTAACCTTTCCACCAAATCCTTTCTTGCGATCTGGACGTGAATGATCCGGTCTCTTACTCCTTCCGGCACAGGCCAGGCTTCTAAAGCATCAATTACATATTCCAAAGCCAAATCGCCAATAGCGTGAACAGCCACCGGCATATTTTCCCTTCGGGCATCCGCAACCAGCTGCTTTAGCTCTTCTCTCGAATGAATGGCCACTCCGGCCGTTTCAGGAGCATCATTGTAAGGCCGGCTGAGAAGGGCCGTGCGCCCGCCAAGTGCTCCATCTGCAAATATTTTCATGGCACCTAGCTCCAGGTTGTTTTCAAGGAGTCCATAAGCATGACCCTGCTGTATAAAATCTGGAAATACTTCGTGATGCACGAGAAGATGGGCCCGAAAAGAAGTGTCTGCCAAAATATTTCTAAACGTATTCAATGTTCTCTTAAACCCGCCATAGTAATTAAGGTCTTCAGTATGGCCACCGGTCAGTCCGCATTGATGCATATAGCGAACCGCCTTCCCGAGTGCATCGTGAAGGTATTCTTCGGAAACCTCTGGTATTTCATTTTTCACTAAATCGGCTGCCTGGTCCAGCAGATAACCTGTAGGCTCTCCTTGCCTCGATTTAACAATAATGCCTCCTTCAGGGTCCGGGGTGTCTTTATCAATACCAGCCGCATCCAGGGCGCGTGTATTAACCAGTGCTGCGTGGCGGCATATCCGGGTCAAAAGCAATGGATGGCCAGGCACTAAATCATCAAGCTCCTCCCGGTGGAAAATTTTCCGGTCCGGAAAATTGTTTTCGTTCCACCCTTCTCCGATGACCCACTCTCCGGCAGGAATTTCTTTTGTTTTCTCCTTAATCAGTGCAGCCATTTCTTCTGCAGAGGTGCACTCTGACAAATCCAGCTGGATCATCGTTTCCCCCAGCCCGATCATATGTAAATGACTGTCGGTAAATCCCGGATACATCGTGCTTCCATTTAAATTTACCCGGCGGCTAGATGGACGTTTCAGCTCTTTTTCTATCTCTGACAGGCTGCCTGCTTTTTCAATGGCGCCATCTGAAGTTAAGACTGCCTCCACCTGCTCTCCTTCTTTTTCCATCGTATAAATATTTCCGTTATACCAAAGTGTTTTCACAGCATTAACCGCCTCTCCTTTTTACGGGCGAAGGCCCGTTTTGTTTCAGGGCTTATAAAATTCCATTTTATACCATACTTTTAAATAAAAAAATACTTTAAAGAAGGTCTTCAAATTCTTCTTTTTCACTTTTTACGTTAGACAAAGAGATAGTCTTCGTTTCAGCTACCGCCTCATTAAACAGCTCTTCTTTATTTAAACGTTTTTCATACTTATAGACTAAACCAATTTTCGGTTTGGTCGCCGGGCTTTCCGGTTGAAATACGGTACAGCAGTCTTCATACGGCCGTACGGAAATATCATATGTGCCTATACGCTTTGCGATGCTGATGATCTCTTCTTTGTCCATAGCAATTAACGGCCGCAGTACCGGCATATTCGTGACCTGATTAATGACATTCATGCTCTCAAGCGTCTGTGACGCTACCTGTCCCAGGCTCTCCCCGTTTATTACTGCTTTGGCGCCTTCCTGCTCTGCTATTTTTGTGACGATTTCAAGCATGGCCCTCCTTGTAATTGTCATTGTATGATCGTCCGGCACCTGGCTCCGGATAGCTTCCTGAACCCGGGTAAAAGGCACCACATGGAGATTGATATTTCCACCAAACCGGCTAAGGGCCCGAACGATGTCTTCTACTTTTTGTTTCGCCCGTTCGTTTGTATACGGCGGGCTATGAAAATGAACAGCCTCGATCGTCACTCCCCGTTTCATGGCTAAATATGCAGCAGCCGGACTATCAATACCGCCCGAAAGCATACTCACTACTTTTCCGCTTGTACCTGTCGGCAGCCCTCCCGCTCCAGGGATCCGCCCGCAGCTGACGTACGCCCCTTGTTCGCGCACATCAATTTCCACGGTGACATCCGGGTCTTTAACGTCCACTTCGACTTCCTCAGTATGGTGAAGAATATAGCTGCCAACACTCGGGGCAAGCTTTGTCGAATGAATGGGAAAATCTTTGTTGGACCTTCTTGCTTCTACTTTGAAGGTTGTTTTCCTGCCCTCGTATTCCGAAAACATTTGATGGGCCGTCTGCTGTATTTCCTCTTCTGTTAGATCTGCCTTTCTTGCATAGCTGATTGACGATATGCCAAATACCGGTTTTACTGCCTCAATTACTTTTTCAGCAGGCTCGCCGAGCAGGTTTACCGCAATACGCCCGTATGTCCGCCTTACTTCGCAGCTCGGAAAGCCTTTCACCGCATGGTCAATGTTTTCCCTTAATTGACGCTCGAATTCTTTTCGATTTTTACCTTTTAAAGCAAGCTCTCCGAAACGAATTAATAAATACTCTTCTCTCATTGCTGTTCCTCCATAACCTTTTTTAACTGTGGCAATATCTCTTCACATATGCTGCATAAATAATTAGCTTCCTGCTTCTGTGTATCCGCAGAGAAGCTTATTCTCACCGCACTCTCCGCTAGTTTTTGTTCCCCTGTAACAGCAAGTACAACCGCAGAAGGCTCTGAGTTTTTCGATGCGCATGCCGTTTTGGTAGAAATGGAAACGCCTCTCCCCGCTAGTGCTTCAACGAGCACTTCTGGTTTGATACCGGGGAAGGAAACATTCAATATAAAAGGGGAGCTTCGTGAAACAGGCGAATTGAGCACTCCGCCGCTTTTCTTCAGCCGTGCAGCAGTCCATTTCTTTAATTCTTCAATTCTCCTGCTGTTTGCAGCATAATTTTCTTTCGCTAAGCGAAGCGCTTTGGCCATAGCTGCTGCTCCTGCGATATTCTCTGTTCCTGAGCGAAGCCCGTTTTCCTGCCCGCCTCCATGCATTAATGGCTCAAGCGTTGTTCTTGGATGCTTATACAGCATTCCTGTTCCATTCAATCCGTGAAATTTATGAGCTGAAACAGTGACAAAGTCCAGCCCTGCTTTCTCAATATTTAGCGGGCTTTTAGCTGCCCCCTGCACATAGTCCGTATGAAAATAAACGTTAGGATAGTGCGTAAGCATTTCTCCAATAGCTTCTATGGGCTGTACCGTTCCGATTTCGCTGTTCGTGTGTCCAACTGTAACAAGAATAGTATCCGGCTTCAGCGCCCTGCGCACCTCTTCAACGCTGATGCGTCCTTCTCTGTCCACCGGCAGGTATGTAACTCGATACCCTTTTTCTTCTAGATAGACACAGCTTTCCATCACTGACGGATGTTCGACGGCTGTAGTTATAATGTGGCGCCCAATATTTTTCCTCGAGGCTGCGGCCCCTTTTATCACTATGTTGTTCCCTTCTGTACCACCACTTGTGAACAAGCAGCATTTTGCCTCTACGCCTAGTTCTCGGGCAATCTGGCTTCTCGCAGATTCAAGCAGACGTTCAGCCTCGCCACCTTTGTGGTGAAAAGACGAGGGATTGGCAAAATAGCTTTCGGACGCTTTTTTGTATGCGCTCAGCACTTTTTCGTAGGGCTGGGTCGTCGCACTATTATCAAAATACATTTCAAATTCCTCCCAGCATTCATTAACATCATAAAAAAGAAGCCTGAGTTCAGGCTTCTTAGCTATTTGCTTGTCGATTATGCTTCTGTCAGCTGTACGTTAGATTCCTGCAGCACTTCTGTAACGAACCGGTCATCCACTTCCCGCACAGACGACGAAGCCACCTGCAGCGCATTCTCATACTGACCTTTGCGGAAAGCACTTTCTGCTTCTTTCAGGCTTTGGTCGAGATCCGGAGCATTCATGCGATATA
Organism: Marinococcus halophilus; assembly: GCF_900166605.1. NCBI lineage: Bacteria > Bacillati > Bacillota > Bacilli > Caryophanales > Bacillaceae > Marinococcus > Marinococcus halophilus. The sequence goes on along the minus strand of NZ_FVZD01000006.1, from coordinate 720,747 downwards.
AATTCCCTCGTTGAATAATACGCTCCGTCATCAGCGCCTGCTCTTCCATGCGCCGAAGCATGGTGGAAACTGTACGGACGCTTTCTTCTGCCTGGGCCACCGAATCGCGCACCTGGGCCATTTCAAGCGGAGTCTCGGAAAGGGCTGCAGTGGCATGGGCGATCTTGTCGTTTGCCGATTCTTTTTCATTCAGCAGTATCGGCGGAAGCTTGGGCAGTCTTGTTCGCTGCATTCTCATTTCTTCAATGCGATTTTGGCGTTTTAGTTCCTCAAGAGTTTCCATTGCCTGAGTCTCGTCTTTCCGAAGTACGCCAAGCTGGTTTTCTGCTTCCTGGATTCCTGCTTCTACTTCTTCCTGTTTTTCAAGAGTTTGTTTTAATTCCATCTCAATATGTGTATAAGAATGTTCTTTGATTTCTTTTTGCTCCTGCAATTGTAATACGCTTTTTCTTATCCCATCAACCTGTCGCTTTGATGAAGCAATCAACTGTTCGGATTCCGGCGGGATACGATAATTGGCTTCAATAAATTCTTTTTCCACCAATAGCGTCTGCATCCGCGTAGATAACTGATCCCGTCCTTCATGAGCCTTCGGCAGCAGCCGTTCGACCTCTGCGCGGGCTTCCACTTCTTCTTCAAGAATACGGTACACTTCTTCGTTGTAAGCGTCCATTTCAGTGAGCCGTTCTGCCACACCGTCCAGGTCAAGATTCTCAATGCGGGCCTGCAATTGTTCAGCTTCCGCTTCATTTTCATTCAGCCGCTGTTCAAAAGCAAATGCACCCATCGCATACCCCTGATCTTCCATTTCATAGAGGCCTGCACGCAGGGATTTCCATTCCTCGGGTAGGCGCCGCCGTACTTTAGCAAGCATATCCGGAACTGCATACAGCGATGCTTCTTCGCGTTTTAAATCTTCATCGAGCCCCTGCCTAAGCTGCTTCGCTTCAAATTGATTTCCTTGTTCCACCGCCTGGTAAAAAGCTTCAAAAGAAGACTGGAGATCGCGCATATGCTGGTCAAAAAGCGGCGCAGTCCTGCCCAGTGTATGCCAGTTTTGGGAGACAAACCGTTTTATTTCTTCGTATTTCTGTTCGGACTCTTCAATGCCCCGGCGGTTCTCAGATTCATTATGTACTAGCTCTTCTATTTCAAGGAAAATGTTGTTGATCTCTTCTTCAATACTGGCAAGCTGCGTATCGACAGCAGTAGTAATTTCCGAAGCCTGATTGAATTTATACTTATCTGCTTTTTCTTCGGCATCGTAAAGGGCCTTTTCAATATCCGGCAGATGCTTTCCTACAATTTCATCCCAGTCTTTACGCCACGATTCAAACTTTTCTTCTGTTTCTCCCGACATCGTCATGCCCTTGACTCTCGCGATTTCTTCAGCCACAGGCTGGTCAGCCATATTCGCCCTCGCGTCCTCCAGGCGGTCTACTTCCCTGTAAATGCGTCTGCGTCCCCATGCTCCGTATATAACAAACGCGGCGATAATAATAACCAGAACTATAATTACAATTGTTGTCGCCAAATTCCTCACTCCAGTTTTTCCCGCTGTGCATCCTTGTTTTTCAATAATTTACACGTTATGGGTTATACTTATCTCATACTTTAGTAGAAATGAATGTAAACAAAATATTTTTTCAATTATGTTTGCTTTAACTTATGATAACATGTAAACGCACTGATTGTTATATGACGATAAAGAAAATTTTGAGAAAATCTATTTTCCTTATTTCCTTATCTACAACATTCGATTTTTCATTATATTTTCCACAAAAAGGGGAAATTGTACCTATGCCAATCACCCGTGACGGCCATATCCATACTCCGTTCTGCCCGCATGGAAGCAAAGACTCGTTTCATACCTATATTGAAGCTTGTATTAACAATGGAATAAAAACGATTAGTTTTACTGAGCATGCTCCTCTGCCTGAAGGCTTTACCGACCCTGTGCCTGATAAAGACAGCGCCATGCCGATCGAAAAGCTCGATCAGTATTTAGATGTCTTAAACGATCTTCAATTAGAATATATTAATGACATTATTATCAAAAAAGGGCTGGAAGTAGATTTTATTGAAGGATTCGAGAAAAATACAGAGACATTTATGGACACTTACGGCTCTGAGCTTGATGATTGCATTCTCTCTTCTCATTTCATTAAAATAAATAGCGAGTATATATGTATAGATTTTTCTCCAAGTCACTTTGATCGTTACGTACGTCTTTCCGGGTCACCGCAAAAGGCAGCGGAATTGTATTACGACGCCGTGCTCCGCTCTATCCGGACCCCCCTTGGAAAATACGCGCCAAAAAGAATTGGCCATATGACGCTCATTCGTAAATTTCATAAAAATTACGATCATGATTTCCTTGTTAGAGACACTATCGAATCTATTTTGCAGGAAATTAAACTCCGGGGCTTTGAACTTGATGTAAACGGCGCCGGGACAACGAAACATCGCTGCCTCGAGCCGTATCCGCATCCATCCGTAATTCAGACTGCAGCGGAAATGGGGATACCTCTTGTGTATGGTTCCGATGCCCACGCCTCTTCAGGATTATTAGCAGGAAGCACAGATATTTCAGTTCTCACTGAAGGACAATTACAACAATAAAAGAGGGATATTTATGTCTTTTCAACCAGTTTCTTACGACACGTCTTTAGAAAAAAGCTACCATACTTTATGTCAGCAGGCGAAAGCTTTATTTTCCGGAGAAAATGACCCGACCGCCAATTTGGCTAATGCTTCCGCGCTGCTTAATCAATTTTTATCTAACGTCAACTGGGTGGGTTTCTATATCTGGAGCGAGGCAGAAAATGAACTGGTACTCGGACCGTTTCAAGGACTCCCTGCCTGCAACCGCATCACCCCGGGCAAGGGCGTTTGCGGTACTGCTTATGAGAAAAAACAGACGGTCCGCGTCGAGGATGTCCATGCCTTTCCCGGCCACATCGCCTGCGACGCTGCCAGCCAGTCGGAAGTAGTGGTCCCGCTGTTCACTCCTGAAAAGGAAGTATACGGCGTGCTCGACATTGACAGTCCGGTCCTGAACCGTTTTTCCGAACAAGAAGCATTCTTTTTACGCCAGTTTGCCGATGAAATTGAAAAAGGGCTGTTTCCATCTGGAAATTAATCTTCCCGTTCCAAACAACCGGGGGTGTTCAATTTAAGCACCCCCGGTATTTTTGATTTCCTCAGAAACCGTCAATTCATTTCACGCACTTCTTTTCAGTTTAAACGTATTGACTTGATAACTGTCAAAAGTTATAATGACGGTTGTGTAAAAGACAGCCTGGGCAAGCCTGGCATGTGCTTTCCATTTTGCTCCTTGCTCCTTGCAAGGTGTGTTGCGTAACCCCTAGCTGTCGGGGCGAAGACATACGAGGGTAAAATGAGCATGACGGGAGATTCGCCAACAGTGTTTTTATACCAAAATTTGTTTTTATAGAGGAGGATGCCATTATGGCACGCTATACAGGTCCAACCTGGAAAAAGTCCCGCCGCTTCGGCATCTCTCTCAGTGGTACAGGAAAAGAACTCGAAAAACGTCCTTACCCGCCGGGAGAGCATGGCCCAACGCAGCGCAGAAAATTATCTGAATACGGTGTGCAGCTGCAGGAAAAACAGAAACTCCGCTTCATGTACAACTTAAATGAGCGCCAATTTCTGCGCACATTTAATATCGCTGGCAAATTGCCTGGTGTACACGGCGAAAACTTCCTGATTTTACTTGAATCCCGTCTCGATAACCTTGTTTATCGTCTCGGTCTTTCCCGCACGCGCCGTGGCGCACGCCAGCTGGTTAACCACGGCCACATCACTGTAGACGGTAATCGTGTAGATATTCCGTCTTACCGTGTAGAGCCTGGAAAAACCATCAGTGTTCGTGAAAAATCCCGCAACATGAGCGCTATCCAGGACGCAATTGAAGCAAATTCTTTCGTCCCGGAATACCTTACGTTTGACGCTGATAACCTTCAGGGTACCTACAGCCGCTATCCTGAACGTTCTGAGCTTCCTGCGGAAATTTCCGAAGCACTTATCGTTGAGTACTACTCTCGTTAATAGTAAAAATCCCGTGCAGACTAACGTCTGCACGGGATTTTTGTATTTTATGCGTGGTTAGAATTGAGTTTTATCAACCGTGCTTTAAAATCAGAAAATATTTCTTTTTACCCCGGCGCATAATAATAAAACGGTTATCAATCAAATCATCATTCGCTACCGTTTTTTCTGTACGCTGTTCCCTTTCACCGTTAATATATATGGCTCCGTTTTGCACATCTTCTCTGGCCTGCCGTTTTGAGCCAGCTATGCCGGACTGAACCAACAGGTCCACCAGATTTTGTTCTTCTGCTTCCATCGTGTACGATGGTACATCTTTAAAGCCCTGGGCTATTTCATCTGCTGTAAGTGCTGTCAGCTTTCCTCCACCAAAAAGAGCCTTCGTAATGTTTTCAGCCTGATTCAGTGCTTCCCGGCCGTGGACAAACGAGGTGATTTCCTGCGCCAGCCTTCGGTGGGCTTCTCGTTTTTCAGGCGCTGTTTGCATTTTTTCTTCAAGCTCTTTCATTTCTTTCTGATCAATAAACGTAAAATAGCGTATAAACTTTAATACATCACGATCGTCCGTATTAAGTAGAAATTGATACATTTCGTATGGAGACGTTTTTTCAGGATCGAGCCATATCGCATACCCGGCTGTTTTTCCAAATTTCGTGCCGTCGGCTTTGGTCACCAAAGGAATAGTCATACCGTAAGCAGGAGATTTTTCCGCGTCTTCATGTTCCAAACGACGTATCAGCTCTAGACCAGCAGTAATATTTCCCCACTGATCACTGCCACCGATTTGAAGCGTACACTGATGATTTTTGTACAAATAGTAAAAATCAATTGACTGCATGATCTGATAACTGAATTCAGTAAAAGAAATTCCTTCCTGAATCCGGGACTCCACTGATTCTTTCGCAAGCATGTAATTGACGCTGAAGTGCTTCCCGAAATCTCTTAGAAAGCTAATCAGGGTCATGCTCCCAAGCCAGTCGTGGTTGTTCACAATTTCTGCACCGTACGCACCATCAAAATCAAGGTATTTTTCGAGCTGGCTTCGAATTTTTTGCGAAAAACCTTCCACAATTTCCGGTTCGTTCAGAGAGCGTTCTGCATTTCTTCCACTCGGGTCCCCAATCATACCTGTTCCCCCGCCTACAAGCGCAATCGGCTGATGCCCATGAAGCTGCATCCGGCGCATTAAAATAATAGTCAGCAGGTGGCCAATATGCAGGCTGTCTCCAGTAGGATCAAAACCACAGTAAAAACGAAGCTGGCCGTTGTTTAACTGATTCTTAAGTCCCTCTCTTTCTGTCACCTGATTCACAAGCCCTCTTTCTTCTAATTCCTCCCAAATGCCCATAACTTTCCCCTTTCTGGTTTAAGAACACTCACAACTTGGATATATAAGTGTAGGTACATAAAAAGTCCCTTTTCGTTTTGAAAACGAAAAGGGACGATGATGACCGCGGTACCACCCTTATTGGAAGCATACGCTTCCCGGCTTCATGTTGATAACGATGCATTACACCGTTTCAGGTCTTTGGTAAAAAAGACCTGAAAGAAGCTCTGGATGTGTAATTCGCCAAAGGCTGCAGGTCGACTTTCAGCAAACGTCGACTCTCTGTGACTGTAGGTCCTATGGTTACTTTCATCCTTCATAGCTGTATGTTATAGTTTGTTTTCAAGTTTGCGCTCTTTTATTTTTAGCACAAGACTTTCAAAACTGTCAATGTATGAATCCATAGACAAAGCTACATAGAGAAGGGAGATCGTATTAATTATGGGGCGTCACGACCAAACAAGCTCAAGAAACACCTTACGCATTGTTGGTCTTTCATTTCTAACCCTATTTATTGTTTTTATTCTAGCCTTTGTATTTATCGGGTCAATCGGTGCAGGCTTTTTCGCCTCTTTGGTTAAAGGGCAGGAAGCTTACACGGAAGAAGAAATGCAGGAATCAATATATAGCTACGCCGAAAATAGCACCGTTCATTTTGCCAGTGGGGAGCAATTAGGAGAACTGCCTTCGGAATTGGAGAGGCAGCGGGTAGAACTCGATAATGTTTCAACCAACCTTCAGAACGCCTTTTTATCCACAGAGGACAGAGCTTTCTACGAGCACAACGGGATTAATCCTCAATCATTAATGCGCGCTACATATCAGGAGGTAACAAATTCCTCTACTCAAACGGGCGGTTCGACATTAACTCAGCAGATTGTTAAAAACCAGCTGCTGACCAGAGAGGTATCCTTTGAACGAAAAGCCAAAGAAGTTGCTTTGGCCTTGCGAATGGAGACTTATTTCACTAAGGATGAACTGTTTCAAGCCTATATGAACATTGTCCCGTTCGGCCGGAATGCCAATGGAGAAAATATTGCAGGGGCTCAGGCAGCCGCACAGGGAATCTTCGGTGTTGATGCTTCTGAACTGAATATCGCCCAGTCTGCTTATATTGCCGGTCTTCCACAAAACCCATACACATACACCCCATTTGAAAGTAATGGAGATGTTAAAGATGACCTTTCTGCAGGTTTGAACCGTAAAAATGAAGTTTTGCATAATATGCTTGAGATAGACTCCATTTCTCAGGAAGAATTTGATGAAGCAATGAACTATGATATCCGCAGCAATCTTGCTGAGCCAAAAGAAGAAGTAGCCCAGGAGTACCCTTACCTGATCAACGAAACCCAGCGCCGGGCAACGCAAATTATGCGTAAGCAGATGCTTGCAGAAGATAACGTCCAGCTCGAAAACTTATCAGACGAAGAGCGCCAGGAGACCATCCAGCAGTATAACCAGGAAGCAAGCCGGGAAGTCTCTGAAGGCGGCTATGATATCGAACTGACGGTTCATAAAGATACCTATGATGCGATGCAGCAGGCCGTAGAGGACAATGAATACTTCGGACCTGAAAAAGAAGGCGAAGCAGAGCAGGTCGGCGGCATGATGATTGAAAATAACAGCGGTGCTATTTTAAGTTTCATCGGTGGCCGCGATTTTGAAACAAGCTCGTTAAACTATGCCACCCAGACGCGCAGACAAAACGGTTCTACAATGAAACCACTGCTTGATTATGGGCCGGCAATTGAAGAAGGAATTTTACATCCCGGGCAGACGCTGCTTGATATTCCTACCGAATATGGAGGAGACGATGACGAACTCAACAACTTTGACGGAGAGTATGAAGGCTTTATTGATGCCAGAAGCGCTTTAGCCGAATCACGTAACATACCGGCAGTGCGGGTATTTGATATGCTTGACGAATCGACAAGAGAAGAAGCCCTTACTGATTTGGGCATGGGCAATGTAGTCGAAAACGGCATTTCTACTTCCACTGCGATCGGCGGGCTAAGCCGCGGCGTAAGTGTAGAACAAAATACAAGTGCGTTTACAACTTTCCCTGCCGGCGGTGAGCACCATGATCCTTATATGGTGGCTTCTATTACCGACAATACAGACGAAACTGTATTCGAGCATGAAGAAGAATCCACCAATCCTTTTTCTGAACAAACGAGCTTTCTTATTACAGATATTCTGCGAGACGTATTAGGCCCAGACGGCACAGCAAGTTCTCTTCCCGAGCGCCTGAATATTGACGGTGATTGGGCTGGAAAAACAGGTACCACAAATAACCAGATAGACTCCTGGTTTGTGGGCTACAACCCCAACGTAACCTTTGGTTTGTGGCTTGGGTATAATGAACAGATTAGCATTGAAGACGCACAGGGACTCTCTTATTCGCAGAGAACCCAGCAGATCTGGGCAGATGTTATGAATGCCGCTTCTAACACTGAAGATGATTTAATCGGTGCTGGAGACACATTCTCTGAGCCGGAGGGGATTTCTACAGAAGAAATATGTGGACTTTCCGGCAAACAGCCTACTGATTTGTGTGAAGAAGCGGGTCTGGTAAATGAAGATATTCTCAATGAAGAATTCGCTCCGACTGAAGAAGATGACAGCCTCGAAGAAGTTGAATATGTAACTATCGATGGAGATCGTTACCCTGGCTATGATGATACTCCTTCTGAATTTATGGAAAACGGCATTTCTTTAAATGAGAATTATCTTTTAGATGGCGATGAAGAAAAGGTTCAGGAATATTTGCCGGACGACTGGGATAATGTTGTCCCGGATGAAGATGCTCCTGAAAATAACAGAGATCCGTCCAGGGTCACCGGGGTATCCAATGATGGCGGCACTCTTACTTGGTCAGCTTCTAGTGACAACGATGTGATTGGCTATCGCATCTTTAATGATGGCGAGAAGGCCGGCAATGTTATCGACCGTGAAACCACGGAATTCGATACCAACGGAAATGGAGAATATACCGTTCGTGCTGTAGACACTCACGGCAGGGAATCAAACGATTCCAACGGGGTTGACGTTGGCGGTTCGACTGACGATAGCGACTCCAATAATAACAATGGAAATAACGACTCCGGCAATGAAAGCTCCGAAAACAATGAAGATGCCAACAGCAACAATTCCGGAAACAACAATAATAATTCTAACGATAATAATGATGAAGATAACGGCAGTGATAATTCTTCAAATAACGGTAACGATAATCAAAATTCTGGTGACTCTGGCGCTAACGACAGCTCCAGCAGCAGTAACGAAGAAAACAGTGCCGATGAAAACAATGAAAGCGAAGGCGGAGATAATTCTTCTTCAGATTCTTCCAGTGATAGTTCAGGGACATCTGAGGACAACTCTGAGGAGCCGTCAAACAATGACAGCTCCGATGAAAGCACAAACGAATCGAATACTACGGATGAAACAGAAAATGGCGGAAGCTCTACAGACGAAGAAGAATCCAGTGAAGACTCCTCCCCTTCAGAGGGAAGCAGCGACAGTGAAACCTCTGACGACAGCAGTAATGAAGAAGATTCTTCTGCCCCTTCTGAGGACGGCTCCGGGGACAGCGGCAGCTCCGGCGGCGCATCCACTGATGAAGAGGAGTCCACGGAGGATTCCTCTTCTGCTCCTTCCGGGGACGGCTCCGGGGACAGCGGCAGCTCCGGCGGCGCATCCACTGATGAAGAGGAGTCCACGGAGGATTCCTCTTCTGCTCCTTCCGGGGACGGCTCCGGGGACAGCGGCAGCTCCGGCGGCGCATCCACCGATGAAGAGGAGTCCACGGAGGATTCCTCTTCTGCTCCTTCCGGGGACGGCTCCGGGGACAGCGGCAGCTCCGGCGGCGCATCCACCGATGAAGAGGAGTCCACGGAGGATTCCTCTTCTGCTCCTTCCGGGGATAGCGATGCCGAGAGTGACGAAGATTCCAGCACTTCCTCAACAAATAGCGAAGCCCCTGGCGAAAGTTCCTCGCCAGAGGCCTCAAGTGGTACTGAAAATGAAACAGAAGAAAGCTCTTCTTCTGAACAGGAAGAATAGAAAACAAAAAACCGTTATGTAGTGAAATTAAGACTTATGCGATTTGAGCCAGTCCAATCCATACTAGTAATATTGCGAGTGGTACTGAAACTATTCCCGCTGTCCGCAAAAACCGGCGATTTTCTTTACTTCCTTTAAATATTAAGAAGAAACTTTCCAACAAAAGAATAAGACCGATAATTAACGCAACCAAAGCGATCTTCCTCCTTTTCATTTCTTTTATTTATCATACCCGAAGGAATATTAGAAATAAAGAAGCCCCCGTACATAATTAAGTACAGGGGCTTCTTGCGTTTTCCTGCTCTAATCCTCCATGGTGGAAAGATCCCCGGTTGGCAGATCAAGTTCCCATGCTTTCAAGACACGGCGCATAATCTTACCACTTCTTGTTTTCGGAAGTGACTTCCGGAATTCGATCTCTTTTGGAGCCACGTGTCCGGCAAGTTCCTTCTTTACAAAACTTTGGATTTCTTCTTTCAGTTCATCCGAAGGTTCATATCCTTCCCGGAGAGCTACAAATGCCTTAATAATTTCTCCGCGCACAGGGTCAGGCTTCCCGATAACGCCTGCCTCCCCTACAGCCGGGTGTTCAACCAGTTTGCTTTCTACTTCAAACGGCCCGACTCTTTCACCAGCAGTCATAATAACATCATCTACACGTCCCTGGAACCAGAAGTATCCATCTTCATCCATATAAGCGGAATCACCAGATACATACCAGCCGTTCAATTCAAAGTAACTATCGAACTTTTCTTTTCTATTCCAAATAGCCCGCATCATCGAAGGCCAAGTTGGTTTAATCGCCAGGTTGCCCATCCGGTTTGGAGGTAGTTCATTACCCTGGTCATCGACAATAGCTCCGTAGACTCCAGGAATAGGTTTCCCCATAGAACCGGCTTTGATGGTCATAGCAGGATAGTTGCATATCATCATTGCTCCGGTTTCTGTCATCCACCACGTATCATGAATACGGAGATTGAATGCTTTTTCGCCCCAGCGTACAACCTCTGGGTTCAACGGTTCTCCGACACTTAAAATGTGACGCAGCGAAGAAAGGTCATAGTCTTTCATAAGCTCGTCTCCGGCGCTCATAAGCATCCGAAACGCGGTTGGTGCGCTATACCAGACAGAAACATTGTAGCGGTCCAGTGTGTCATACCAATCCTGCGCACTGAAGCGTCCGCCGCGTACCACGTTTGTCACACCAGCGAGCCACGGGCCAAAAATACCATAAGAAGTACCAGTTACCCAGCCTGGATCAGCTGTACACCAGTATACATCTCCGTCTTTCAAATCCAGGACCCATTTTGCTGTCTGGTAGTGTTGAATCATAGCATTATGCACGTGATAAACACCTTTTGGTTTTCCAGTAGAGCCTGATGTATAATGCAGGATCAGTCCATCTTCCCGGTCTACCCATTCCGGTTCGAAATCGCTGCCTGCCTGCTGCAGCCTTGCATCAAAATCCAAAAAACCGCCTTTTTCATCATCCACGCCTCCATGGATGAACACCGTTTCCAGGTTGGGAAGATCATCAAACGGCACCCTTTCCACTAACTGAGGGGTCGTGACCAGCGCTTTTGCTTCGCTGTCTTCCAGTCGGTCCCGGACAGCTCCTTCCATAAACGCTTCAAATAACGGCCCCACGATAGCACCTACTTTAATTGCCCCGAGAAGGGCAAAATAAAGTTCCGGGGAACGGGACATGAATATAAAAACACGGTCCCCTTTTTGAATACCTGCTTCTTTCATTACATTTGCTGCTTTGTTTGTGTATTTTTTCATATCCGCAAATGTGTACTCCTCTTTGCGGCTTCCATCTAAATAATGCAGTGCGACTTGATTTTGTTTATCAGGATTCTCCGCATGGCGATCAATTGCTTCATATGCCATGTTTACCTTTCCTGTTTCGTGCCAAGAGAATTGTTTTTCAATTTCCGACCAGTCAAAGTTTTGTTTTGCTTCTTCGTAGTCTTGTAGGTTGTAATTTCCGTCAGTTGGTGGAAGCGTTTGCACTTTCATTTGAAACATTCCCTTCTGTCGATCTTAATTTGCACAAATTCATTATAATATAAGTTCATATATTGTTCAATTCTTTCATTTCTTAATATTCACATTTCTTCCACCAATCTGAAGCATTTTTCTGATATGATAATAATGTAAGCAGTACCATAGGTGGATGAAGGATGGTGTACATGATTCACAAAAAGACCTATTATTCCAGGGAAATCGCATGGAACAACCACACTCTGCTCATGGAGGGCCCTGTTTCCGGTAAAACACTTCACGATTATGACTTTCATCCAGGACTTACAGCGTTTCGTTCTCATGAAGAACAAAAGAAGGCATTAATTGGCATTGCTGATCTTCCTGAAGGAAGAATTAACATTGTCGCTGACGGCAAAACGATTGTCGGCTATGTCACTTTTGTCTATCCAGATCCTTTAGAGCGCTGGTCCGAAGCACGGTTGGACAGTCTTCTCGAACTAGGGGCCATCGAAATAGCCAAAGAATACAGAGGGGCTAAAATCGGCAAACGGCTATTGGAGTTTTCTATGCTCGATGACGCCATGGAAGATTATATTATTATTACGACAGAGTACTATTGGCACTGGGATCTCAAATCCAGCGGGTTGACCGTATGGGAGTATAGAAAGCTGATGGAAAAAATGATGAACGCCGGAGGTCTTGAATGGATGGCTACTGACGACCCCGAAATATCCTCCCATCCTGCAAACTGTTTAATGGTAAGGTTAGGCTCCCGTGTGTCAGATAATGATGTTCAACAGTTTGATAATGTTCGTTTCACTAATAAATTTATGTTTTAACCGCCTGTTTAGAGGAGGAATGTTTGCTTGTTCGTGGAAGAAATCATGGTTAAAGACGTCATAACAATTGAACGTACTACACTCATCCGTACGGCTTTAGAGCTTTTGGAAAAACATCGCATCCGGCATATACCTGTAATTGACGAAAATGATTACGTTGTGGGGATTGTCGCAGACCGGGATATCCGCGATGCCAGCCCATCTATTTTTCAGCCGGGGGACGATAAAAAAGAATTGGAACAGCCTGTTTCTACTATTATGACTGCTCCCGTTATCACAATCATGTCATATGATTTAATGGCAGATGCTGCTGTAGTGCTGTATGATAACGATATCAGCGCACTTCCAGTCGTATCTTCAGATGAGAAGCTTGTGGGCATACTAACTGAAACTAACGTTTTGCATACATTAGTTAAAATGACAGGCGCCAATCAGCCGTCTTCCCAAATAGATGTTGTTATCCCTAACTTATCCGGGCAATTAGCAGAACTATCACTGATTTTTAAAGAGAAAGGCACAAATGTTATCAGCGTACTGCTCTTTCCGCACAGTGATACCGACAAGCAGGTGCTGAGCTTTCGGGTGCAGACAATGGACCCCCGCAGACTAATCTCTGCCATAGAGGAAAAAGGCTATACCGTACAATGGCCGAGAACACCGGAGCCGGGATCATGATGAATCACGCCCTCGTTTATTCTCCGGATATGCCGCAATATAAATTTAATGATGATCACCCTTTCAGCCCATTGCGCCAGCAAATCACCTTTGATCTTCTGCTTGAAATGGGGGCAATCAGTGATGATAAGCTTGTGCCTTCACGGATGGCGACAGATGAAGAAATAATGCTTGTGCATGACCAGCACTATCTGGAGGCCGTCAAAGCAGCCGGAAAAGGTGAACTGAGTATTGGCGTCGCAAATAACTACGGGCTCGGCACCGAAGACACGCCTATTTTTGACCACATGCACGAAGCTTCTGCTACACTTGTTGGCGGCACCCTACAGGCTGTAGAAACCGTTCTTTCAGGTAAAGCATCTCACGCTTTTCACCTTGGCGGAGGCCTGCACCATGGCTTCCAGGGAAAAGCTTCAGGTTTTTGTGTATATAATGATAGTGCCATTGCTATCGAATATGCACGTAAGCATTTCGGGGCACGTGTTTTATATGTTGATACTGATGCCCATCATGGAGACGGTGTCCAGTTTTCTTTTTACGAGGATCCGGACGTCTGTACTCTTTCCATTCATGAAACAGGAAGATACCTGTTCCCAGGAACCGGCAGCGTTGGCGAAAAAGGAGCCGGTCAAGGCTACGGCACTTCGATCAACATACCTGTGGATGCATTTACTGAGGACGAGTCTTTTTTACATTGCTACGAAGCAGCCCTGCGTGAAGCTGCCGAGTTTTTCAAACCGGATGTCATTTTTACGCTTAACGGGGCAGACGCACACTACTTCGACCCACTCACCCACCTTTCCTTAAGCATTGAGTCGTACAAAGCTATCCCAGCCATCGCTCATCAAGTAGCTCATGAATACTGCGAAGGCAGATGGATTGCCGTCGGCGGCGGAGGCTATGATATGTGGAGAGTCGTACCAAGAGCCTGGGCAGCTGTGTGGCTTGAAATGAGTGAACAGACCCACTTGTACGAACAAAACTGCCCGGAAGATTGGCGGAGCCGCTGGGGAGAAAGTGCTCCCATTGAGCTTCCTACAAGATGGCAGGACCCGGAGCATATGTACGCCCCCATTCCGAGGCGACCGGAAATTGAAGAAAAAAATATACGCTCATTAGAAAAAGCCCTTTTTCATATTAGAAATGAAAAAAGACCATAAATATAAAAAATAAGGAAGCAGTTAAACTGCTTCCCTTATTTTTCGGGAATGGTCGTTGATTGTCTGTATTCCAGTCGGTGCGGGAGGACTACAGTACTTTCGTCTACTTCTTCTTTGTTCATAAACTTCGTCAAAAGGCGCATGGAGACTGCTCCAATATCGTACATCGGCTGCACTACGGTTGTTAATGTTGGGCGTACCATAGTCGCAAGGCGTGTATTGTCAAAACCAATGACGTTCACTTGATCCGGCACGCTAAACCCATCATCCTGCAGCCCATGGATTACGCCAAGGGCCATTTCATCTGTGGATGCAAAAATCGCCGTAGGAGGATTCTCAAGCTTCATCAGTGACTGCGCAGCCCGGAGGCCGGAATCATATGAATAGTCTCCTACTGTTACTAATTCTTCCTCAAAAGAAATGTTATTTTTATTTAGCGCTTCTTTATATCCACTGAATTTTTTATATCCATTTACCGGATCTTCAAGAGAGCCCGAAACCATACCAATTCTTTGATGCCCCCCCTCGATTAACTCCTCCACTGCATCAAAAGCAGCGTCTGCATAATCAATATTTACCGAGGGCACTTCCTTGTTTTCATCAACTGTTGCAGCCAGGACAATAGGTACTGGGGATTGCTTGAACTGCTCCACGTGCTCCTCGGTGATTTCGCCACCCATAAATACAATCCCATCCACCTGTTTTTCAAGCAGGGTATTAATTAGGTTAATTTCCCGATCTTTATTTTGGTCGGAGTTGCTCAGGATGATATTATATTTATACATCATGGCGATGTCTTCAATCCCCCGGGCCAATTCAGCAAAGAAAATGCTTGATATATCTGGAATAATTACACCGACAGTTGTGGTTTTTTTACTTGCAAGGCCACGCGCTACCGCGTTCGGACGATAGCCAAGCCCTTCGATGGCGTCCAGTACCTTTTTCCGCGTAGCCGGCTTTACGTTTGGGTTGCCGTTCACGACACGTGAAACGGTGGCCATCGAAACGCCAGCCTCTCTTGCTACATCATAAATTGTTGTATTCACTAGTAATCCTCCTTCAAATCCCTTTCATCCACTTTTCAACAGATGATGCTATCATATAATAATGTTGATCAACCCTGCAATTCATTTATGAAAACTTTTCATAACTTCCTGAGCATATATGAATATTCGAGTTTTGTTCTTCTCTTCACAATTACAGATTTTTTTATCGTATCATACATAAACACCTAACGTCTTTATTCTTGATTTAGCTTGTTTTCAATTGTTTTCATTTTACTATGTTTTCATACTTCTTTTCAAGAAAACGCTATCAACTAATTTAAATTAGTTATAACTGCTCACCATATAAAAAGCACAGGAGAGTCCCTGTGCTTTCATGTAGAGAATTAGTATTTGTATAATCCGGAAGCCCTGAGGGAGCCCAGGAAAGATTCAAATTGGGCAATATCCATTTGCTGCGCAGAATCGGAAAGAGCGACCGCAGGATCCGGGTGTACTTCAGCCATGACCGCATCTGCGCCGATAGCAAATGCTGCACGGGCAGTTGGTTCAAGCAAATCTCTTCTACCTGTGGAGTGCGTCACATCTACCATGACCGGAAGGTGAGTTTCTTTTTTCAAAATTGGTACTGCAGAAATATCGAGTGTATTTCTAGTTGCTTTTTCATACGTGCGAATACCGCGTTCGCAGAGAATAATATTTTCATTTCCTTTAGCCAGGATGTATTCGGCGCCTTTAATTAATTCGTCGATAGTCGAGGACATTCCGCGTTTCATTAATACAGGCTTGTCCACGCCTCCCACTTCTTTCAGTAATTCAAAGTTCTGGGAGTTTCTCGCGCCGACCTGGATAACGTCAAGGTAATCCAGGGCCATTTCTACATCCTGCGGACTTACAATTTCACTGATTACCACCATATCCAGTTCGTCAGCTACACGGCGCAGAATTTCAAGACCTTCTTTTCCAAGCCCCTGAAAGTCATAAGGTGAAGTTCTCGGCTTAAATGCTCCGCCGCGCAGAAGACGAATGCCCTGGTTTTTCATGGATTTGGCAACTTCGTACACCTGCTCGTAACTTTCTACGGAACAAGGGCCTGCAACAATACGCTGGGAGCCATCTCCGATTTTTTCGCCCTTCAGGTCAACAATTGTATCTTCCGGCTTCTTCTTGCGGGATACCAGCAATTCTTTGCGGTTATCATCTTCCTGAAGCTCGAGCCCCGCCTGGAAGATTTGCTTAAAAATGTGCTGGACCGTGGAAGTGTAGAAGGGCCCTTCGTTATGTTCTGCAATGTGATCGAGCATATGGCGTTCACGTACCGGGTCGAATCGCTTCTGCCCGGACTTACTTTTAACATCCCCAATTTCCCGGACCAGCCGTCCGCGTTCATTAATTTGTTCCAAAAGTTTTACGTTCACTTCGTCTAATTGTTCTCTTAAGGCATCTAACTGCTCGTTACTCATATTCTCCACTCCTTCGGTCAATTACTTATCTTTTCGATTACGCCCAATTATAAACGAAGAATTCTGTTCTGTCAGCCCTTTTTTCTTTATTTCTTAAACGCTTTTAAGTGTTAAAGTATTTTTGCCTCTAAAATAAGCTTTTCTTTTAAGTCTAACTAAAAATATAATAAAAACCGCTGCATTTAGCGCAGCGGTTTTAGCTGTTACGTGTCATTATTTTTGTTTTCTGAGGAATCTTTATGCAGTTCACGCACGTCTTTTTTTACATCCTCTGCCGCTTCTTCTTCGCTTTCATCAATGCGTTCATTCAACTCTTGTGCTAGCTTTTCAGCAGATTTCTCTTCATCTTCTCCCGAACTTCCTTTCACTCGTTCATACAGATGAGAAGACTGGGCAGAAACATTTTTGGCAATTTCGCTGGACTTATCTTTTGCAAGATTTGCCCACTCACTGCCCTTTTCGTATGCTTCAGAGGTTAACCCGCTTGATTTCTGTTTTACTGACTGAGTCCCTTCAGAAAGATTCTGGCGCCATTCCTCCCCTGATTTTGGGGTAAGAAGCAACGCTGTCGACGCCCCTACAATGCTTCCAATGATTGTTCCTATAATAAAATCTTTTGTGTTGTATGAAGCCATTCTTTATCGTCCCCTTTTATTTTGTCCGTTTCTTCCAGCGGGCATACAAATCAATAAAGGCATTCCCCCACTGAATTACCTGGGTGACCTGCTCTGATTGTTTTGAAGAATAATTGGAAACAGAATCGGCTACACGGCGGAATGAATGGTTGACGTTATCCACTGATTCCCCGACATTTTGCAATGACCCTACAAAACCATTAATACTCTCTGTTTTGGTCTGAACATCTTCCATAATAGTATTAGAACGATTAAGCATAGCCTCTGATTCTCTGGTAATGCCCTGTACCTGCTGCTCTACCTGTTCCATTGTGTTCCCTACGCGCTCCATCATTGTAGTAGCTGTTTTCAGTGTTTTCACGAGGAAAATAATTAGAACGGCAAAAGCGATCGCTGCAATCAGCGCGCTTATGTAACCTAAAATAGCCATATCACAATACACCTCCTGTCGCCATTTTACCACTCTTTGTCTGTTTTGAAACTCCATTCTTCACAGAGAGAGGCTTCTAATTTCTTTTTCCCTATCCTTCAAAAAGTATGCCTGCTGGCGAAAATATCATCCCCGTAATGCTTTAGCATTTTTACTGTCGATACGAAGAAGACGGAAAGCTCTAGCCTTCCGTCTTCTGATTCTATTGCTTGGAGGATTCAAGATGAGCTTCATAGGCACTTTGAAACTTTTGGATGTCTCCAGCCCCCATAAATAAAAGCACGGCGTCATTATGAGTTTCAAGCACCTGTACTCCGTCCTCCTGAATTATTTTCGCGCCAGGAATGCGCTGTTTTAAGTCCTCGATGCTTAAGCTTCCATCCTGTTCCCTTGCCGATCCAAAAATATCACAAAGGTAAACATAGTCTGCCATTTGAAGGCTGGCTGCGAAATCATCAAGAAAGGCTTTCGTTCTTGAAAAGGTATGCGGCTGGAAAACAGCTGCTATCGGCCGGTTCGGGTATTTTTGTTTGGCTGATTCGATGGTAGCCCGAATTTCAGTAGGATGATGGGCATAATCATCAATCAGCACCTGCGACCCGGAAGTTTTTTCCGTAAAACGGCGTTTCACACCGCTGAAAGTAGCCAGTTGTTCGCGAATAATCGCGGCCGGCACCTCTTCATAGTGACAGATAGCAATAACAGCGAGTGCATTTAGAATATGGTGCTTGCCATAGCCTGGGATAGTAAAGCGACCAAACCGGTCCCCACGGATTTGCACATCAAAACTGGTTCCATTCTCGTCTACTATTATGTTTTCCGCGTTGAAATCATGCTTTCCTTCAATACCATAATAAACAATTGGCACAGGCGCATGCAGCTTTTGAAGGTGTTCGTCATCACCGCACGCTACAATACCTTTTTTTACTTTTTGAGCCATTTCATTAAATGCCTGAACAACATCGTCTACGTCTGAAAAGTAATCGGGGTGATCAAAATCAATATTTGTCATAATCGCATAGTCAGGAGTATAGTTTAAAAAATGACGGCGGTACTCGCAGGCTTCAAATGTAAAAAAGCGACTGTTTTCCATGCCTTTCCCTGTGCCATCGCCAATTAAGTATGAGGTAGGCTTATACGCCTCTAGTACGTGTGCTAAAAGACCAGTCGTGGTCGTTTTACCGTGTGAGCCCGCCACTGCTATCGAAGTGAAATTTTGAAGGAATTCTCCTAAAAACTGTGGGTAGGAATGGACCTCTACCCCTGCCTGCTTTGCCTGTTTCACTTCTTCGTGCGTATCACCATAAGCTGCTGAAGCAACCACCGTCTGGCCTTCCTGGATGTTGTCCGCCTGAAAAGGAAGAATAGAAATATTTTTCTTTTCAAGAGGCTGCTGTGTAAAAAATGTTTTTTCAACATCCGAGCCCTGTACACTATGATTCATATCGTGCAGAATCTGGGCAAGAGCACTCATGCCGGATCCCTTAATTCCAATAAAATGATAATTAGACATATTGTCTTCCTCCGTTCTTTCAAAAAACCTTGCCGCTAAAACGCACAGGTGAAAGAGATCGTTTTTCATGGTGTTTATCATATGTAAACATACTTGTCTTATTATAGCAAAAACCTTTGGTTCCTCCAACGGAACGACTAAAATTGGGCATAAAAGCATGACCCCCGTCTCGTTTACAAATCAGAAACTTACGGACGGGAGTGCAAAATGGAGCCAGGAGGCCCCTTTTTCTTTATGCCAGCGGATGTGTTCTTCTTTATAGTAGGCTTCTTCCGCCTCAAGCATCAACGCCTGAAACTCTTCACTATTCGGCTGGATCGGCACTGCCTGGCCCAGACGGGTGTCTTCAAACCCTACACGCGCTGTCCGCACAAGCCAGGTGGAAGATACAGCCGGTTCTAAAGCAGGGTCCTGCTGCAGCCGGCCGGAAAATTCCTGCTTTCCTACTGCCCGGGCCCACCGGTTTTTTTCATTTAATTCCACCGGCAGCCAGGAAGCCGTCAGCAGCAGTCCGCCCAGTTGAAGATCCATCCGGGTCCGCTCAGTCAGCGTCTGTTTTAAGAACATATCAAATAGATGAGTACCGATAATCGTTACATAATCGTATGAAAACCATTCCTCAAACAGCATATCCCATGGCCTTTTTTCCACCTGTTCCACCGCCAGGCCTGTTTGTTCGGCGAAAAGGTGTTTAGCACGTACCTTTTCACGCAGGTTCGTATTTTCTTCTTTCCAGTCTTTAAATGCTGCGAGCAGGCTTTCAAGGCGCCGGTCTGCTTCTACCTGCCGGCGCTGCCGGTACCTCTGTATATCCGAACGCACGGCAAAGAACTCCTTTCCGGAAATTAATAATCAACAAGCTCCATTCGGCTGTTTGGACGATGCTTCCGCCCGGCTTTAGCTTCATGCTTTCCATTTAACAATACATTGTCTCCTGTAAAACCAATATGAATTTTTAACAGGCTGCTCCCAATACCATAAATATCTACGGGAACGTCTTTAGCTTCATATTCCTCAATACGTGCGGCATTGAAACCACCGCTTACCATTATTTTAACATGATCAAAGCCTTCATCATCCAACACCCTCCGTAAGGCAAAAATCAGCTCAGGATTTACTCCGGTGGGGTTGAAAGAGCCAAGCACTTCTGGATGCCGGCAGAAATATTGATCCACCATGCTGGCCGAAGTATCAAGACGAACTGTCTGAAGGTCCTTGCCGAACTCCCTGGCCACTTTTAAAGAATCGGTAATGACGTCATTATTATAGTCCACCAGCGCTACAAGTTCATCTTCCGGAAATGTTTCTTTGTACGCCCGGGTCGCCTGAATGATATCGCCCTCGAAAAGCTGAAGCAGGGCATGCGGCATCGTTCCCATTCCTTTTTTCCCCCACCACTCGCTCATGGCATGGGTTGCCTGGGCTTTAGAGCCGCCAATAAAAGCACTGTACCCGTCCCCAGCCTGCTGCGTGAAATGATCGTCCCGATCCCCCATGAAAATGACGGGTTTTTTTCTGCCGGAGAGTTTTGCTGCATTTACTACATTGAAGACGTTCGTAGCCACAGAGGTACGTCTCGCAAGTATACCGTCAATCAGGCCCTCAAGAAAGCCAAAATCCTGATATTTCCCTTCAACTGTCATCACTGTTTCGTACGGCGCAATTTTATTGCCGTCTTCAAGAGCATGAATGGTAAGATCCTCCGGGTAGGAAGAAAAGGTTTTAACTAAAGCAACCGCTTCATCTACTCCGCATAATACAGCGTGATCTTTTTGAAAAAACTGCATCAGCACTCGTTCTTCCGGCTTGTATTTTTCCGCGATTTTTTTGGTTTTTAAAAAATATACAGCGGAAAACCATCCTTCTTTTACTCGTTCATCGAATTTAAATGTTTCATTTGTTAATCGCTTTTGTTTCCCTTGCAGTTTAAGTTCAATTTCCTTCATAACAGCTGCTCCTTAACCTATGTATCAGAATAAGAGCCCGTGATTTTCCACGGGCTGCTTCAATATTCTATTTATCATATAAAACCTTTAATGGGAAAGCAAGCCTATACCGTTTCTTCCCACTCCTGCCGGGTTACTAATACATTTCGAGGTTTGCTCCCTCTCGCCTCGGAAACGATCCCACGATTTTCCATCGTATCGATCAGCTTAGCCGCTCGGTTGTAACCTAACGAAAAACGACGCTGCAGCTGGGAGGCGGAAGCCTGCTTCTGGTCGATGACGAATTCACACGCATTATTATAGAGCGGGTCCTGATTTTCCTCTTTTTCGAGGTGCTTTTGCAGTTCTTCTTTTTGAAACTGATAAACGGGTTTTTTCTGCTCTTTTACAAAATCTGTGACAGCGTCTATTTCTTCATCTGTCACAAAGGTGCCCTGGACACGCGTTGGCTTGGATGCGCCGTTTGGATAGAAAAGCATATCGCCCTTACCAATCAAACGTTCAGCACCGCCTCCGTCCAAAATCGTACGGGAATCCACCTGTGAAGATACGGAGAATGCTATTCTGGTTGGGATATTTGCTTTAATGAGTCCTGTAATAACGTCCACCGAGGGGCGCTGCGTTGCTACAAGCAAGTGCATGCCGCAGGCTCTTGCTTTTTGCGCTATACGGCAGATCGCATCTTCTACATCCTGTGGCGACACCATCATCAAATCTGCCAATTCATCAATTACAATAACGAGGTACGGCATTTTATCAGCCGGGCGCCCCTGTTTTTCCATTCGTTCGTTATATTTTTTCATGTCCCGCACGCCTTCGCGGGCCAGACGTTCATAACGATCTTCCATTTCCTGGACTGCCCATTTTAACGCTCCTGTTGCTTCCTTGGCGTCATTGATTACCGGCGTAATAAGGTGCGGCACCTCCCGGTAAGAAGCAAGCTCCACCATTTTAGGATCGATCAGCATCCATTTACATTCTTCCGGAGAGGATTTGTACAACAGGCTCAGCAGAATTGAATTAATGCAGACACTCTTTCCGGAACCCGTAGCGCCTGCTATTAATCCATGCGGCATATTCTGCAGGTCAGCGATGACAGGGTTGCCTCCAATATCGAGACCCATGGCAACTGAAAGCGGCGATTGATGATTTTTAAACACGTCCCGGCGGAGAATCTCTCTTAAAAATACCGGCGCCGATGTCGGATTGGGTACTTCAATGCCAATAGCATTCTTCCCGGGAATAGGCGCTTCCATTCTTAGATCTTTAGCTGCAAGCGCCATTTTAATATCATCTGTTAGATTGGTTACTTTTGTCACTTTCACTCCTGGAGCCGGCTGGACTTCAAACCTTGTAACCGACGGTCCTTTTGTAATCTGAGAAACTTTTGCATCCACATGAAAGTTTTTCAGCGTGGTTTCAAGCTGGCCCCTTTGCTCTTCTAGCTCACTTTGGTCTTCGTCTTCTTTTTTTGGAGGAATATTGAGCAGTTGCAGCGACGGCAGCCGATATCCTGTCTGCTTCGGCTGTCGTCCGGCAGAGCGTTTATCCTTGGGATACATCATGACATTAAACGGGGTTGAGGTAGATGGCCGTTTACTGCTGGACTGTTTTTTTGCCGGTGCTGCCGGTTTCTCTTTTACTGCTGAAGCCGAAGCACTCTTCGGCTTGTCAGTTTTTGATTCATGTTTTTTTACAGGCAGGCCGCTATTTTCCGGTAGTGGCTCCAGGTTATTTTCAAAAGCTGGCTGCTCTGTTCTTTCTTTCTCTTTCGTGTTTTCCGTATTATCAACTGGAATATTTTCTTTTTCCCGGCCCACGGAAACCGCCTGAGGCTCTTCCTCTTTTTCCGGCACTTCTATCTCAATGGACTTGTTATCTTCCGGTTCTATTTCAAACGCAGTGCCGGAAGGAAATAGATCATTGTCTTTTTTTTCATCCGAACCGTGTTCATCCGCCGGCTCATTGTTATCTGTATCCCCATCCTGCGCTTTTGTATCCCATTTACCGCTTCTCTGGGCTCTGCTGATCTCCATAAAGCGATCGGTGTCCTCCTGTAATATGGAAGGAGCTCTGCGCTTTCGGCCTGCTTCTTTTTCTTCCACCTGTTTTGTAACAGCTGAAGGTCTTCTTGCTCCAGTGCGAATGGAATTCAGAAAAGCAATATCTTCCCGGATCTGCTCCTGAACGGAGGTTTCCTTTCTTTCTTCTGCATCTGGATCCCTTAAATTACCCGGATGCAGATCAGCCTGCTGATATCCAAAGACAGGAGAAGGAATACTTCCTGCTTCGAAATTTTTACCCTGAAAATAGCCTTCGTTTTCTGGTTCTGTCTTTTTCTCTTCTTTTGAACCAGCCCGTTTAGCATCGTCCCCGACACGTTCCTGTTCGCGTTCCGCGCGCTCGGAGACGCGCGATTTCGCGGAAGTGCTCGAAAGCTTTGCTGCACTTGGGCGTTCCGGAGCCTGCGGGCTGTTCTTTTGTTTTTGAGCTTCTTCATAGCTTTTAGGATAAACATTAAACATTTTCACCGGCTCAGATTCCTGATACGTCATTCTCGCTATGTATGGAGGAGGATCCTCTCCGGAGCGCTTTATACGATTTTCACGGTTGTTTTCCTCTGGCTGTTCTTCATCGTTAAAAAGAAAATGCTGCATTCTTTTCATCCATTGTTGAAAGGATGACGGCATTTTCAACCCCTCCTTTTCTTACCGGACTTTCTTGAGTCCTAATTAACTTTGTCTGCACAAGAAAAACCCCTAGCACCACTAGCGGTTTTTCACTTCCTACACGGACGCTGAAACCGGGCGTTCGTGATACTGTTTATAAAAATCCTGACCCGTTTCGTACGATTCATCAAGAACGAGAATGCCTTTTTCTGTCTGTTTTTCCGGCAGTGCAAGCTCAGACACTGAGCAGATCATGCCGGTAGAAGTCACGCCACGGAGTTTTGATTTTTTAATTTTCATCCCTGAAGGCATAACTGCCCCCGGCACGGCTACAGCTACTTTCTGGCCTTTGTCGACATTCGGAGCTCCGCAGACGATTTGAAGCGTCTCTGTACCCGTTTCCACCTGGCAGACGCTCAGCTTGTCTGCATCCGGATGCCGCTTTTTATCCGTCACGGCACCTACGAGGAAATTGGGCTGGGACGGCACTTCAAGAGAACTGTCTACATTGTTTTCTTTTAAAGCTCTATTGACAAGCTGAATATGGGCTTCATCCCCTGCTATTCTGCCCGTCCCTGTAATTTCTCCATAGGAAGAAGCATTAAAAATATGATAACCTGCTGTTTCTTTCGTTGTCGCATGGGTGAGCACGGCGACATCTCCGTACCTTACCGTTTTACGCTGTTTTGAATCTATTGGTTTTAAGGAAAGGAGAAGCACATCTCCAATTCCTGTTGGGTTATAAAAAATATTCATTCGTTGAGACTCCTTTTCGCTAACTTAACTTTTATTGTATCACAGCTTGCACGCTCCCGCGAATCAGGATTTAGGGCGTTTTTTTGCCAGGATAAAGATAGGTTCAAATTCTCCATTTTCATACATGAACGGCAGGGCTGTAATCGGCACCCGTCCGTCATTGAAGAAGCGGAAAGCCATCTGGCCAAGGACATCGTAGCCAGCATCATTGGTAATATCTGCAATAATAAAGACATCGTTATGCGGCACTGCTACTGCCATGTCGCCCTGCACACCCTCAGCTACACTTTGCAGCAAAGCTTCATTTAATACGCGGCTTGCATCATAGCCGTCATTTGTATTAATAAAATAAAACGTATTTCCGGCCACCATATCTTTTTTCATTGGCACTTCCAATGTCTTTAAATTATTGCGGGCAGCGCGGCGGATGTTTTCGGTTTCAATCTGCTCAGCTTCAAGCGTTTCTTGTTCGATCAATGAATACGCCTCTCCCATATCAAGAGCGTAAAAAATTCTGGTTTCCGCTGTATGGTCGTCCCATACGAGCTCTTTCCCCTCCTTTGTCTCAGTCGGGAAGGAGGTAGAGCGGATGACCGGATAAATAAAACTTTCCTGTCCGGAGAGTGAAACATCGCGTTCCATGGCGCGAAAGGATGTATCGATATAATGCACGACATCCTCCACAGCTTTTTCTCCCTCTCGTTCATATTTCGCCGCCCATTTGCTTAAATCCAAATCCACTCCGGTTTTCAGCTGCTTGTGCTCGACCCGCAGCGAGCTGTGTTCATCATCATATTTAAACGTCCGGGACTCATCGTCTTTCAATCGTTCCCGCAGTATGCGCTGTAGTTTTCGTACTTCCATTTCTATCGCTCCTCTTGAACATTCTTAATTCTATCGTAACACGTGCAGTCGTGTACTCCCACACTCGTGCTTACTGTTAAAAAAAGACCGTCCCTTTTTCAGGGACAGCCTCCTGGACCTTTATGAAGCCTCGTTGGCTTTTTCCAATGCTTCGTTTAGGAAGTGCTGGACTTCTTCCGGCGTTTTCCGCTGCTTGCTTACAAAGCGGTGTACTTCTTTTCCATTACGAAAAGCAAGAAAACTCGGTATACCCATTACGCCGTAGTCAATGCATACATCCATCAGCTCATCACGATCCGCTTTGTAGAAAGTAAACTGATCGTACTGCTGCTCGATCTCGGGCATCGCCGGGTCAATATACGTACAATCCGGGCACCAGCCGGCGGAGAACATAATTACTGTATTTCCATTATCAATGGCTTGATTAAAAGATTCCTGTGTAGTTAAATTTTCCATTGTTTTTCCTCCTTGAATTAATACATACAGAAAAGGCTACCCTTCCCGTATTTTCATATCCCCCATTCTAATCCAATTTCTTTTGCGCATCCACTCTGACAAACCGAGACTGATTAACGCGGGGGCAGCAACATGAAGAAGCAGCACTGTTCCAAGCACTTCAAAAGAAAATCCCATCGTCTGGAAAGTCATAATCTGGCCCACCAGGCCGCTCGTACCCATTCCGGCTCCTGCTGCATTATTTTCCATCATGAAAACCATCGTAGAAAAAGGAGCCACTATCATTCCTGCAAGCGTTGGCGGAATCAAAATGAGCGGCCGCCTCACGACATTGGGCACCTGAAGCATGGAAGTTCCGATCCCGAGAGCGGCGAGGCCTGAAAACTTATTTTCCCGAAAACTGCTGGCTGCAAAACCAACCATCTGTGCTGCACATCCTACAGTAGCCGCCCCGGCCGCAATTCCATTCAAATCGAGAATAATGGCAATAGCAGCACTTGAAATGGGTGCTGTCAGAGCAAGGCCCATCAGCCCGGCAACTAAAATTCCCATAATAAGCGGCTGCCTTTCTGTAGCCCAGACAATCAAATCTCCGAAGCCTGTCATAAACGCCTGAATTCCTGGCCCAAGAAGCTGGGCGATCCCATATCCCGCGATAATCGTCACAAGCGGTGTCACAATAATATCAAGCCTTGTTTCTTTGGAAACCAGCTTACCAAGCTCCACAGAAACGAGTGCTGCAATAAAAGCTCCTGCTGGTCCTCCGAGCTCTGCTCCGGCAGCGCCAGTAGCTACCGCAGAAAAAACAACCAGCGCCGGAGCCTGCAGCCCGTAAGCTACAGCCACCCCAATGGCAGGCCCCATTAATGAAATCGCAAGCGTGCCCATGTCCTCAAAGAAAGTAATGCCGAGCTGCCGGCCAATTGTCTGAATAATTAGTCCGATGATTAAAGACGCAAACAACCCAAGCGCCATGTAGCTTAAAGCTGTAACTCCATATGTCTTTACACTTAAATTTACACCCTTTTTCAAAAAAAATGACCGCATGTCCTCTCTCCTTCTCTTTTTTCCCATTGTAACCATAATTTAATTTAATGAAAAGGCGCCGTTTAAAACCGGCGCCCTGTTTGATGCAGCCACTGGCCGTAAAGCAGGGATACAACATGGTGAAAAAGGGCAGTCCGGTCCACCCGGCCGGCGGTCAGGATTCCGACTGCCCCTTCGTTTTGATGAGTATCTGTCAGCTGTGAGTAATGGTCCACTGCTGTTTTTAATTCCACGCCGTCCCTGAGCATAGCAGCAATATGTTCCGGCAGCAGTATACGGGCTCCGCCGGCCGTCCATGTACCTGTGCCATCTGTAAGCGCCCCCCAGCTGACCAAGTATATGTCATTTTCTTCAGCCTGTACGCCGCCTTCGAGCCCTATCCCAATATCAGCACGTTTTTGCACATGCCGGGCACGGTTTACAGCTCCTTCTCTCGTCTCCACATCGGAAAACGGCTGATCACTCACTTCCGAAGCCGCAGCTGTACCGGAAACGGAAAATTCCGGATAGAGCACCTGGCGTACTGCTTCTATTTTTACAGGATTTTTTGATCCTACTAAAGCCTTTTTCAACTTCAGACTCCTTTATGAATCATATCGAGGGCCTGTTGGTCTGTGGTTCGCACGAGCTTTGTCAGCAGTTCTTTTGCTGCAGCGTAATCATCCACATGCAGCAGGGAAGCAGAAGTGTGGATATAGCGGGAACAGACTCCGATAACAGCAGATGGAATACCTTCGTTGGCCATATGCACACGCCCGGCATCAGTCCCTCCCTGAGAAATAAAGTACTGGTACGGGATATTGTTACTTTCCGCCGTATCTAGAACGAAATCCCGCATGCCACGGTGAGTGATCATCGTCTGGTCAAATATACGCAAAAGCGCCCCTTTACCAAGCTGGCCGAAGGCATCTTTCCCTCCAGTGGAATCGTTCGCCGGACTTGCATCCAAAGCGTAAAAAATATCCGGCTGGATCATTTGTGCAGCCGTCTGGCCCCCGCGCAGCCCTACTTCTTCCTGTACTGTGGCGCCTGCGTAAAGCGTGTTTGGAAGGCTTTCATCCTGGACTTCTTTCATTAATTCTAAAGTCAGGCCGACACCATACCGGTTATCCCATGCCTTTGCCATAATTTTTTTCTCGTCCGCCATTGGAGTGAATGGGCAGACCGGAGATATTGGCATACCCGGACGGACACCGAGCTGTTCCGCATGCTCACTGCTGTCAGCTCCAATATCAATAAACATCTTATTTAACGGCATCGGCTTCTCCCGCTGCTCCGGTTCCAGCAGGTGTGGAGGGGTGGAACCAATCACCCCCGGAATGATTCCATTTTCTGTATACACTTGAACACGCTGGGCAAGCAGTACCTGGCTCCACCAGCCGCCAAGCGTTTGAAACCGGATCATTCCGTTTTCATCGATGGATTTAACCATAAATCCTACTTCATCCATGTGGCCGGCTATCATTACTTTCGGGCCTTCCTGAGCGCTGCGTTTCACTCCAAACAAGCTTCCGAGCCGGTCCTGGATAATTTCGTCACTTACCGGCTCCAGTTCTTTTCTCATGTATGTACGGATTTGATGTTCAAAACCCGGTACTGCCGGTGTCTCTGTTAAAAACTTAAACATGTCGCGTGTTTCCTGCTTCATAAAATACTCCTTTCGCTTGTCAGGCTCTGCCTAATTTTCATTTTATCGAACGACTCACGTTTTTACCACTATTGAAAACGGGTATGTATTTGGATATACGCATTATTTGCGGTATACTGAGTATAATAAGAAATGGAAAGGCAGGGACATAATAATGAATACAAAGAATATCCTTATTGGAGTAGGTCTTGGTGTTGCTTTGGGAATTTTGGTTAAGCAGTTCACAAAGAAAGATGAAATTTCCCCGGAAAAAGCGCTGAAGACGGTAAAAGAAAACGTACAGGATCATCTGCCGGTTAACGGCTCCTGGATCCACATGACGCCGGAAACCTACAAAAAAGACGACCTGGAATACAAGGTTTACCGTGGCGGCCTTTCAAGCACCAATCAGGGAGAGACCCGTCAATTAGACTTTATTGTAGATGCTGAAACCGGCACTATTTTAGAACTGAGCTCTTAATCAACATAGCTTCCGGCCTTATTCCAGGGCCGGAAGCTTTTTATTTTCCTTCATAATACAAAAGAGAGGCACCTTCATTGGCGCCTCTCTTTTGTATTAGTTAAGATGCTTCTTTTTTCTCTTTAGAATCCTTGTAATCCTGTACTTCGTTTTTCGACTGCTCCAGCGGCTTCTTCAAAATAGCCAGCATAACCATCGTCACAAGTGATCCGATAAGGATCGCGAGGAAGTATAGAAAAACTCCGCCGCCCTGCACAGCATTCAGGAAGAACACGAGAAAACCTCCGTGCGGTGCAAGCAGTTCCACGTTAAAGAACATGGCCAGGCCGCCTGCTACTGCAGATCCAGTAACGATGGAAGGAATAACCCGAAGTGGGTCCGCTGCCGCAAACGGAATGGCACCCTCTGTAATGAAAAATGATCCGAGCGCATAGTTTGTGTACCCAGCCGAACGCTGTTCTTTCGGAAAACGGTTCTTAAAGAACGTGACCGCAAGGGCGATACCAAGCGGCGGCACCATCCCGCCGGCCATTACAGCCGCATGCGGAGCGTAAATGCCCTGGCCGATTAGAGCGACACCGACTGTGAAGGCCGCTTTGTTGAACGGTCCGCCCATGTCGATTGCCATCATGCCGCCGAGCAGAATCCCAAGCAGGACCAGGTTGCTTGTACCAAGACCTGTGATCCAGTCCTGAAGAGCTGTATTTAGAAAAGCAACTGGTGTAATAAACACGTAGTACATCAAAAGACCGGTGATCAAAATATTGATAACTGGATAAAATAAAATTGTTTTAATTCCGTCAAGCACCTGCGGGAGTCCAGACATAGCCTTCTTCACGCCAAGAGCGACATAACCGCCAAGGAAACCGGCAATGATACCGCCAAGGAAACCGGCTGTGGCGTTCTCAGCTCCTGGAATGCCCTGAGTGGACATGAAACCACCAACCATTGCCGGCATGAAACCAGGCCGGTCTGCGATGCTCATACCGATAAAGCCGGCAAGCACTGCTACGAATAATCCAAAGGCGTACTGTCCGCCTATTGCATTCAGAGCCTGGGCAAACCCGTTAAACTGGTCACTTTCAGGATCCGCCGAGTTAATCCCCCAGAAGAAAGAAAGAGCGATAAGAATCCCGCCGCCGATAACAAATGGCAGCATGTTCGAAACCCCATTCATCAGGTGGCGGTAAATAGCATTTCCAACTGCTTTTGCTCCGCCTCCGCCGCTAGAAGCGCTCTCTTCTTCATCCGACGATGAACTTCTGCCAGAGCCGCGGTATTTCGAAAATTCTCCGTTCACAGCCTGGTTAATTAACTGTTCCGGTTTACGGATGCCATCCGTAACTTTGGTGGATAAAAGCGGCTTTCCGTTAAATCGGTCCATTTCGATTTTTGTATCAGACGCTACAATAATAGCTTCCGCATTTGCAATTTCTTCGGAGGTGAGACGGTTTTTAACCCCTCCGGATCCATTCGTTTCCACTTTGATAGAAACTCCGAGCTCTTTTGCTTTATCCTTCAGGGCATCTGCTGCCATATAGGTATGGGCGATACCAGTTGGACATCCGGTTACTGCAAGAATCCTCGGCGTATTGCTGTCGTCGGCAGCCTGGGCTGAAGAGGTTTCGGATGCTTCTTCCTCATCACTTCCAAGCTTGTCTCTTTCTTTTGCGTCTACCGCCGCCATGACCTCGTCTTCGGATTCTGCATTCAAGAGATCCTGGCGGAAGTTTTCATCCATCAGCAGCGTAGACAAACGGGACAATGTAGTTAAATGTGCTTCATTCGCTCCCTCAGTTGCTGCAATCATGAAAAACAGATGCGCCGGCTGGCCGTCCAATGATTCATAATCTGCACCTTCCTGAGAACGGCCGAATGCAATAGCCGGTGTATCTACAGCGCTTGTCTTTGCGTGAGGAATGGCGATGCCTTCGCCGATACCGGTAGAGCTTTCTGATTCCCTTTTTTCAATTGCTTCTTTAAAAGCATGGCGATCATTTAACCGACCGGCAGTGTCAAGCTTGTTTACCAGCTCATCAATCACTCCCGCTTTATCTGTCGAAGACAGAGACAGCAGCACGGTATCTCTTTTTAATAGATCGGTAATTTTCATTCTGCTTCCCCCTTTAAGCTTGATTAGTCTCTTCGCTTTCGAGCGAACGGATCGTGATCTTTTGACTTAGTTCTTCTACTTCTTTTTTCGTGCAGAATGTTTCAGAAAATGCTGTAGCACTTCCGGAAGCTACTGCTTTGTTCAACACCTGAGCCGGATCCAGGCGTTCCGCGATTCCGGCGGCGAATCCAGCTACCAGGGAGTCACCTGCCCCGACAGAGTTCACGGCTTTTTGCTTTGGCACGGAGGCGTGAAGGGTCTGTGATTTATTAATATATACAGCTCCTTCTCCTGCCATCGATATAACCACATGCTCAATATCAAAATCCTCCAGAAGCTTTCGGCCATACACTGCAGCATCTTCCACACTGTTCACTTCCACTTCGTACAACTCTGCGAGTTCCAGATGGTTCGGCTTCACGAAATAAGGGCGGCCTTTCAATGCCTCACCGAGCGCTTCGCCGCTTGTGTCCAAACACACCCTGACTCCTTTGTTTCTCACCCGTTCCATTATGTCCAGATAGATGCTGTGAGGGAGAGAAGAAGGAACACTTCCTGCAAGTATTAATTCATCTTCCTGCGTCAGAACATCCAGCTTCTGGTACAGTGCTTCCACGTCTTCGCGCGAGACGCCCGGGGAGGTTCCATTAATTTCAGATTCCTCGCCGCCACGGATTTTGACGTTAATTCTTGTATCCTCTTCTACCTGCACAAAATCCGTTTGAATGTTTTCTTTTTCCAGGCTTTCTTTAATATACTGGCCGGTAAACCCGCCTACAAAACCGAGCGCAGTTGACTGCTCTCCGAGTCTTTGCAGCACTCTCGAAACGTTAATGCCTTTACCGCCTGGATATTTCAAATCATTTTTCGACCGATGGATATTTCCCGGAATAAACTCTTCTAGTTCGACTACATAATCGATTGCCGGGTTCAGCGTTACTGTATATATCATGTACTCACGACCTTCACATCTGTATATTTCTTCAAGTTTGTCCGCTCATCGTCCCGCAGCCTGTCCGACGTAATAATTTCCGCTAAAGCAAGTTCACCAATGTTGGCAAATGTAATGGAATTAATCTTCGAATGATCCGCCAGCACATAGCTCCTTTCCGCAAGATCAAGCGCTGTCCGCTTAACCACTGCTTCATCCGGATCCGGGGTGGTATACCCGTGAACAGGATGAACACCGTTAATACCGAGAAAGCAGGCGTCAAAACAAAATTCCTTCAGTGCTTCTATAGCTTTAATTCCTACGAGGGCCCCAGTCCCCTGCTTGCCTTTACCTCCGATGACGTACGTTTCAATGCCCTTCTCGAGCAAAAGCGGTACATGCGGAATGCCGTTGGTTACCACGACAAGATTCCGGTCAGCCAAATAAGGGATCATCTCCAGGGTCGTCGTCCCGGCGTCCAGAAAAAGACATTCACCGGGTTCAAGCAGGGAAGCTGCTGCTTCTGCAATCTTTTTCTTTTCCCACTGGTTTACACTGCTCTTCTCTGCGATAGTTGGTTCGTTCCGGCGGCGCCTGGAGAGAGAAGCTCCGCCGTGAATTCGTTTAATCTGTTCATCCGATTCCAGTTTGGATAAGTCCCTTCGAACTGTTGCTTCTGAAGCACCAGTCAGTTCCACCAGCTCATGAATAGAAGCAGTGTCTTTCGTTTTTAGAATTTCGATGATGGTGTCTCTGCGCTCCGTGTGAAGCATTACCTTCCCTCTCCTTTCCGGGTTTGGCATAAAAAGCAACAGGCGTCTGCAGAAGTTTTGATCGTTTTCTGTTTTTGCTTGTTTAATTAACTTCATTGTACACGCTTACTTAATCATAATCAATCAATTTTACTCAAAAACAATCATTTACTTTTGTTCATTGATTGAAATTGACATTTTCATGTTTGGCATTGTTATGTATTTCAGAAATAAAAAAACACGCCTCAGCTTTTAGAGGCGTGTGTAAAAATATGAACGTTCTGGTCAGATTTCGCTCTGCTTTTCCCTGGCTACAGCTTCGATTACTTCTCCCGCAGGATTAAACTTTAAAGCACGGTACAGCTCATCGTGGTAGAAAGTAAACCATGCTTGGCGCTGGCAGCCCCAGTTCATATAATGCTCTTTCATGTACACTGAGTCCATTGGATAATCATCATAGGCGGTTACCCAGAGCACATTCTGGTGGGCGTGTGTAGGCATATTGTCAGCCATGTGGATTAGTGTATTGCTTTCATCCTCAATCAAAATAATGCTCATACCGGCGCTGTGTCCGCCTGTATGCACCATTCGTATGTTTTCAGTAATATGAAGCTCTGACTCGAACGTTTCAACCTGGTGGGCGATTGGCTTCCAGTTCTTTTCCCAGTACGTGTTTTCGGAACGGATATTCGGATTTTTCATTTCCTCCCATTCCGTTTCCGATACGTAAATAACAGCATTGCGAAAGATTGGCACACTCTGGCCCTGCTCTTCACGGGCCAGCCCCGAAGCATGGTCAAAATGCATATGCGTCATTAACACAGCATCAATATCTGAAGCGTAAAGATTCATTTCCCGCAGACTCTGCTCCACATTTGACTCTTTCGTTACGCCATAATTTCTCTGTTGCTTTTTGCTGAGCCGGCCGTTTCCAATCCCTGCATCAACCAGTAAATTTTTACCCTCTCCCTGAATAAGCAGAGGGTCTGTCGGCATTGGAACTTGATTGCTGTCATTGACCGGGTATTTTTTTGACCAGAGCGGTTTCGGTACCACGCCGAACACCGCACCCCCGTCCATGTTTGTCATGCCACCTTCGAGCCATGTAATGGTATAATTGCCGATGGTTAATTGGTTCATGAAAACAGCCCCTCCATTTCATACAAATGATCCCTTTTATCAAACACTATGGCCTTACCGCTTTAGTAAAATAAATAGGCACTCCCTTTGCGTAAAACTTCTTTTCATATTCTGTCATCACATTTTCTTCTGCCTCTTCACTTTCATGCAGATGGAGACGCACCTTTTTTAATGAAAAACCAAACGTGGAAAGGGAGGAAAGAGAATATTCAAACAATCCCTGATTATCAGTCTTCATCTGCACGGTTCCTCCCGGTACCAAAACCTGCTTATACAATTCCAGAAAATCCGGGTGCGTCAGCCGGCGTTTTTCATGACGTTTTTTTGGCCACGGATCAGTAAAATTAATATAAAGTGTTTCTACTGAGGCAGGCTCAAAATAGTCCATTAAATAGCGTACATCACCATGAATAAAGGCGAGATTCTCCGGCTGCTTGAACAAGGCGCGCTGCACCCCGGTCGCAAGAACACTTTCATACATTTCCATACCAATAAAATTGACACCCGGGTATTTGATGCTGTTGTCGCTTAAGTATTTCCCTTTGCCTGTGCCTACTTCCAAATGAAGAGGCTGGTCGTTCCCAAACCTTTTTCCCCAATTTTTATTTACCTGTTCCGCTGTTGTGACCACCAGCTCCGGGTGTTCTTGCAAAAATTCGTGGGCCCACGGCTTATGTCGGAGTCTCATCCTTCTTTTCCCTCTTTCTTCATATAATAACTACCTATTTGACAGACAAAATCCGCTGAAAACGCAGTGACGTTCCAGCGGATTTTTATATTTGCAATGAGTCCCGGTCGAGCACTGCTTCAAGCTGTTTCTTATAAAACTCTGCTTCTTTTATCCGGTTCGTGAGTAATGCCTGCTGGGCATGATCAAGCAGGTGGCTGATAATCTGCCAGCGCATCCGCCTTTGTAAATGGGAGGTTAAGGGCAGCCCGTATTCCTGCAGCCACACTTCCCACTCTTCTTTTGGAATGTACTCATACAGAATCAGGGCTAAATCAAGTGCAGGATCGCTGACTGTTGCATTGTCCCAGTCCACTAAATATAAATCTCCATTGGCATCAAACATCCAATTGTTGTGGTTCATATCACCGTGACAGACAACGAGGCGGGGAGGCTGTACTTCGCCAGACGTCCCTGCAAGTTCATCGAGAGCTCCAGCCATCGAAGTCGTAATATAAGGAAGCCGTTCCTGCTGCTTTCTTAATACAGTGGTTGTTGCTTCCGGAGTGCGGGCGTGGTTCCCTATTCTCATAAACATGTCCAGCAGTTCACTTGAGGAGTGTATTTTAGATAATAACTGGGCCACCCGTTTGTTATCCATATCGCCGCCCGTTAGTTCACGGCCGTCAACCCAGCGCTGTGCGGTAATTACATCACCGTTAGCCTGGCGCTTTGTCCAAAGCAGTTTAGGCACTATTCCTTCTGCTGAAAGCACAGCGAGAAATGGAGAAGAATTTCTTTTCAGAAATAACACTTGTTCCCCGGCACGCGCGAGGTAAGCTTCTCCTGAAGAGCCACCGGCTGGTTCAATCGTCCATCCGTCTCCCATCAGCAGTTCCAATACTTTCACCTTCGATCTATCATAGTGGTCTGAATATTTCATAGCCGATCCTTTTTTAACAATATTTTATTTCAATGCCTGTCTTGTTTTATTTAATTGTATGTATAAAATACCCTCTATGAAATGATCTCCTCTACTTCTCGTGCGGGTAAAAGTGTTCCTATTTGCGTTTTTATTTTTACAGCGAATCGTTCTTAATAATAGCAAACATTGAATTTAGAAGTCAATCGACCATAATACTTGTGACCGACCTCTCATCTGCTATTTTTCTGCGTATCTTCCATTTAAGCCTACTTGGTAACTTACCCTTTTTTTCCCTCATTCAGAGTGGTATAGTAATTTCGTTCATTATTACAGGGCAACTGCTTATATGAAGGAGGACGTTATTATGCCAGACCGCTCGCTTGGCAATGGCAGGCTATTAATTACGTGCCCGGACCAGCCGGGAATTGTAGCCGCTATATCTGATTTTCTGCACCAGCATGGTGCTAATATTATTCATTCCGCCCAGCATACAAACGATCCGGAAGGCGGACGTTTTTTTATGAGAATTGTTTTTTCCATTTCGCCATATCCGGAGAAATTTAATCAAGTAAAAGAAGAATTTCTTCCTATTGCTGAGCATTTCGATATGGAATGGTCATTAGAGCGTGAAGACCGCAAAAAAAGTGTGGCGATTTTCATTTCAAAAGAAGATCACTGCTTAACTGAATTATTGTGGAGGTGGCGTTCCGGGGAACTGCCTATTCATATCAGCTGCGTCATCAGTAACCACACGACGCTTAAAAATGTAGTAGAAAGCTATGAAATTCCTTTTTACCACATACCGATAGATAAAAATGCCAAGCCGGAAGCAGAAAATAAAATACTTCGTACGCTTGAGCAGTATCCGATCGATTTTCTTGTGTTGGCC
Organism: Marinococcus halophilus; assembly: GCF_900166605.1. Taxonomy (NCBI): domain Bacteria; kingdom Bacillati; phylum Bacillota; class Bacilli; order Caryophanales; family Bacillaceae; genus Marinococcus; species Marinococcus halophilus. Next base: position 684,313 of record NZ_FVZD01000006.1, on the reverse strand, counting down.
CGCTATATGCAAATACTGTCGCCGGATTTTGTTGCTCACTACCCGGCAAAAATCATTAATATTCATCATTCGTTTCTCCCGGCCTTTATCGGAGCGAACCCTTACAGACAGGCTTTTGAACGCGGCGTGAAACTTATTGGTGCTACCGCCCATTACGTGACCAACGACCTCGATGAAGGCCCAATCATTGAACAAGACGTCCTTCGGGTCAATCACCAGTACAATGCCAATGATTTAAAAATCACCGGACGCAACGCTGAAAAAATTGCGCTGGCAAGAGCCGTTACCTGGCATGCAGAAGACCGTGTCATTGTCGACGACAATAAAACGATTGTTTTTCTGTAAAGCTGCTTATTCGCCGTATTCATTCGAAGAGTAGATTTCACTACGGAGGACAGAAACGGTTGCCGCTTGCCCCATAAGCGCTTCTGCGGAAAACAACTGCCGGTTTTTCACCGGGGATGGATTGTTGATACGTCTTTCCATCCACCGTTTGTATTCGCGTTTATCTGCTGTATATGCGTATAAAACTTCACGGTTATCAATAATGGAAGCGGGGGAAACCACTGTCGCCTGGACAGGAAAGGTGGTCCCCGCTTGTTTTAATACAGCTTCCACTACGTTTGTTGTTCTTTTCAGCGCAAGGACTGGGCTGACAAATGTATGCTGCTTCTGATTCACGTACTCCTTCCAGAACCTGCTGTCTGCCGGTTCAAATACACTGTACATTGTTCCTTCTAAAATATGTACCACGTCGATCCCTACTGGGCCAATGATAGTAATGGCCCCCTCCATCGTCGTCTGTTTTGTATGAAAAACCGGATAGTACATAACAAAATACGTATCGGGAAGCTCCCTGAGAAGGGTGCGCAGCCGGTAGTCGTATTTTAATTTCGGATCCATCATTGAAATTTCAGAGATTGTGGAAGAGGCCCACTCCAGCTGGATTAAAAACCAGTTATCATAAAAGATATCCTTGAGCTCCTCGAGCGTTTTTCCTTTAAAAAATAAGTAGGCATCGCTTTCGTTAATTTCCACTTCCTCCTCTTCTTGCTTCCACCACTTTAACCGGTTCACTGCTTTTCCCATCCGGGTGTTGTTCTCGAGCGGCTCTTCTCCGGACACTTTTGGGCTCGATTTATTTGCAATCATCCAGTCTGTTTTCATACGCTGCCAGTACGATTTTTTGGCAGCTAAAAATTCCGCGTTTTGGTGAAGAAAATGGTATTCATAACGCGAAGCATAGTCTTTCATCTTTATTAGTTGAGCCATTCAACTCTCCCTTCTCCTTCATTGCAGCCTTTCTCTTAGAAGGTGCGTCTCTGCATAGAAGCTGCAGGCCTCCACTTTTATTATTATATCGTCATTGTCCGGCTGATGTTCACATTACAGGAATAAATTACCTGCCAATGGGGCTAAAAAAGCAACAATAACGGCACTGACTGTCATAGCTACCGAACTGACCGCCCCTTCCGTTTCACTGTTTTCGAGCGATTTAGCTGTTCCTATCGCGTGAGCCGCGCTACCCATGCCTATTCCCTTCGCTACCGGATCAGTTACCCCCACCGCTTTCATCACCTGGGCGTGAACCACTACTCCGCCGATACCCGCCACCATCACAAACATTGCCGCCAAGGGAGCGTCTCCGCCGAGCGTTGTCGTAATGTCCATGGCTACCGGTGTTGTTACTGACTTAGGCAGCACCGCTGCCGCCCATTCTTTAGATGCACCCGCTGCTCTCGTAAAAACAAGTCCCGAAATGATACCTATCACCGCTCCCGTACCAATACCGCTGAGAATCGGAACAGAATATCGTTTTAACAGATGCCTTTGTTCATACAGCGGGCAGGCCAGTGCCACCACCGCAGGCCCCAGCAGCGATTCTATCCACTGGCCTCCGATCATATAGGCATTGTAGGGGATTCCGGAAATTAACAGAAATAATATAATAACAATGGTACCAGTGACGATCGGAAGCATTAATGGCGCCGGAAAACGCCGGTACATTCTTTTGGAGGCGGCGTACACCATCATCGTCCCGGCAATAGCAGCAGCTCCTGTCCACCATTCATTCACGATGCTCCCTCCTTTTTTTCAATAAATACTGGGACACCCATGAGCCAGTTCCCATTACAAGAAGTGTACTGATAAACACAGCAGTCACAAGCACGGCTCCAAGCACTGAAAACAGCTCTCCGTGGATCACCAGTCCTGCGGTCACCGGAAGAAACAACAGCGGCATGTTTCCGAGCAGCAGCCCGGATCCCTCCTGAATCCATTTTGGCGTGGCTGAAGTAAAAATAAAAACTGCAAGCAAAAGCAGCATGCCGAGGATACTTCCCGGAATTGGAAGCTGAAGCACTCCCTGAATCCAGACACCAGTCCAGTAAAATGCATACAAAATCAGTATGTGAATGACAATTCTAAATACGTTCATACATTCCCCTCATTTATTCGGTCAATTCCGTCCAATGTACTGTTTCGTATTTTACACTTCGTCCTGGGTGAATGCGATAAAGATGCAATTGAGAGGCGTGAAAAAATAAGGCTTCCGGAAGAGGCACGGCCGGCCACGTAAATATCTGCTCCTTGATTCTCTTTTTGGCAAGAGTCATATGAGGGCGGTACGGACGTTGCTCTGTCTTTATTCCCATGCCTTTCAATTGTTCTTTCCATTCAGTGTACAAAGTGAACAGCCCATCTTCTGCGCCTACTTTTGTATAAAGCACATTTTCACGGCCTTCCGGACCGAAAAAGTCTACCCCATCCAGCCTGATCTGAGGCTGGGATAATAATGTTATTCTATTCATCTTTTCCTGGACAGCATCAACCTTGTCTGGTAAAAGCCGGCCGAAAAAATGAAGTGTAATATGAAAATCCTGCGGATGTACCCATTGTTTAAATGGAAGATCATTTTTAACCTTTGATGCCCAGGCCCCCCAGGAAAGCCTGGCCTCTTCCGGTACTGAAATTCCAAGAAAATAATGATTATCCAAGGTTTACTTCCTCCCTTTCTTGCTTTAAAGCCGTTGAAAACGAACAAGCAATGCAAATGTGTTAAAATATACAAATGAATGATAGAAAAAGGATGTGTAACAGCCATGCGTGTAGCAAACAATATGTCAGAACTAGTCGGCGATACGCCTTTAGTCAAATTAAACCGCCTTCCTGATACTCGAGGAGCGGACGTATATTTGAAGCTTGAATTTCAAAACCCCAGCGGCAGTGTTAAAGACAGAGCAGCAAAAAATATGCTGAAGCAGGCCGAAGAAGAGGGGAAAATCAATGAAAATACTACTATTATCGAGCCTACTTCCGGCAATACCGGCATCGGTCTTGCCATGAATGCCGCTGCCCGCGGCTACCGTGCCATATTAGTTATGCCGGACACCATGTCTCAAGAAAGAATCAACCTGTTGAAGGCATACGGCGCGGAAGTAGAACTCACCCCAGGCGACAAAAAAATGCCCGGAGCCATTTCCCGGGCTCATGAACTTGTAGAAACAATTGCTGACAGCTTCATGCCCATGCAGTTTGAAAACGAAGCCAACTCGGATGCCCACCGGGAAAGCACGGCACTTGAAATTGAAGAAGCAATGAAGGAAATTGGTAAGCCCCTGGGCGGGTTCGTCGCTGCTTCCGGTACCGGCGGCACTGTGACAGGAACTGGGGAAAAGTTAAAAGAACTGTACCCAGACGTTCAGATACATGTCGTAGAACCATTTGGCTCCCCGGTGCTTTCGGGCGGAAAACCAGGCCCCCATAAACTCGTCGGCACCAGCCCCGGGTTTATACCGCCTATTTTGAATCAGAAGATATACGACCATATTTATAAAATTACCGACGAAGATGCTTATAAAACCACAAGAGACCTTGCCGGCCAGGAAGGCATCCTGGTTGGCCCCTCTTCAGGGGCTGCCTGCTACGCTGCCATGGAAACAGCAAAACAGTTGCCGCCGGATCAGGTCGTGGTTGCAATTGCCTGTGATACTGGCGAACGGTATTTATCTACTGACCTTTTCCGTTTCGATCAATAAAATCTTTTTCAAAGACTCCTTTACAAAAAGGGGGTCTTTTTTTACATAATTTTTACATTAAGTATTTTGTGAAATAAAATGGATAGTTCCATCGCCGATTTTGTATTTTCAAACTGATCACGCACAATAAAACATTATTTTAGCAAATCATTCGACTTTTGTGTTACTTCGTAAATAAATTGAATGGATTTTTGTCAAAAATTTTGCGATAAATAAATAAATGGTATAAACTATTAAGTACAGGGACGCTTACAAAATATTTTGAATACTTTTATCCTACATGCTGCTGAACTTCCTACGGAAAGTTCCACAGAGCAGTTGACACAACAACAGTCGAAACCATCAATTATACTTCCTATTTACGTGCGCAGTCCCGGGCATGTCTTCAAGTGCCATAAATTCATTGGCTAAGGAGTGGTTTTTTGAGAACGTCCACCGACCGAATGATAACCCGTATTAAGTCTATCTATCTCTATATTAAAAAGAGAGGAACGGTGACCACCGGGGAATTGGTTGACGAATTCGGAATTACACAGCGCACCATTCAGCGTGATTTGAATGTGCTTGAATACAATGAATTGGTCTGCAGCCCTTCTAGAGGGGCCTGGACGACGACTGCCCGAAAAGTAAAAGCTTCCTGAATGACTATACCTATCCCCTGGCGCCAGGATTAACATCCTGGCGTTTTTTCATACGTCAAAAATTCCCCGCATCCTTCTAGCCGCTTCGGCAAAAAGCCGTTCCTTCTTCACCAATATTTCTTTTTTTGACACGTCAGGCTCCACAATAATATCTCTATGGTCTATGCCCCGCAACGCCTTTCCTGCTTCTTCCCAGCTACATTCATGAACAGCTTTCCATCCGCAGGCAGCGGCTCCGAACATAGCCAGCCGTTCCTGTTCAGCGCTCACCTGCACCCTGCATTGAAATACGTCCGCCACTATTTGCCGCAAAGCTCTGCTTTTCGTACCCCCACCCACAAGAAAGAGGCTGGAAGAAGCCAGGCCAGCCTGAGTAAAGACCTGCTTTAAAGAAAAAGCCAGGCCTTCAAGCACCGCGCGGGCCATATGGCTCTCGTCCACCTGGCTGTCAATGCCAATGAACGCCCCTCGGGCTTTTTCATCAACGATTGGATTTCTTTCTCCGTTTAGATAAGGAATAAATACAAGCGACTCGGGCATAGCCTTTGGCTCAGCTGCCAGTTTTTCAAACTCTTCGAAGTTGCCATGGCCACACCACGTATGAACCGCCCATTGATGCACATTTCCCATGTTGAGAAGCGGCATAATTTTAATAAACTGGCCTTTCTGCGGGGCAGCCAGATGAAAAACACTGCCTTCCTTTGACATTGCCAATGTATCTGCCGGCACCGCTGCCCATCCCGTGGTTCCTGCGTAAGCATAGCCGCTGTCCCCACCCGCTTGAAAACCAGCTGCAAGCGTCACTGCGCCTCCGTCTCCAAGGCCACAGCAAACGGGTGTTCCAGCTGGTATTCCCGTTTGCACGGCGACCTCTTTCAATACATAACCGGCTATGTCTTCGGGCTCCAGAAGAAGAGGAAGCTGACGATAGGAAATGCCGGTGCCGTTCCATAACTGTTCGTCCCACGTTCTTGTATGTATATTCATCATCCCAGTGACAGTACCATTTACCGGATCACAGACTGATACGCCCGTTAAGCAGTAAATTAAATAATCTTTAGAACCAAATAACACCCGCTCCCACTTTTCCGGGGCTTCATCCGCCAGCCATTTCATCAGAGGGGTCGTGGATTTCCAATCATTTCCTGTGACGGCCGTAACAGCATCCGAAGCTAAATGCCTGTTTTGCAGCCTTCTGCTCCCTCCCTGGTCGGAATAAAGTATTGCCGTATCCGCAAGCCCGTCTTTAACAGGGATGAAATCCTCCATCTGACCAGTGCATACAACCGCGTCGACATCCAGCCCCGTCCCCTGATTATGCAGAGTTCTGCATGCTTTTTTAAAGCTCTTCCACCATTCTGCCGGCTTTTGTTCGTGCCTTTTTCCCTCGGTATAAGTAAGGACAGGCTCTGATGTACTGCTCTCCACCTGTCCACCACCGCCCATTATCATTACTTTTAAAGACGAGGTGCCCAGGTCTGCAATTAGCAGTCTACATCTCATCGCCGCTTGCTCCCTGTGATTTTTCCCCGACGCTGTCCCGAAGCAGCTGAATTTCCTCTTCATTTAATTCCCGGTATTCCCCCGGCAGTAAATCTTCATCGAGTGACAGCCTGCCGAACGACTCTCTTTTTAAATAAACGACTTCATTCCCCACTGCTTCAAACATCCGTTTTACCTGGTGAAATTTCCCTTCTGTTATTTCCACATACACTTCCCGGTGTGTATCAGGCACTTGTCGCAGAACAGCAGGTTTACAAATATAGCCGTCATCAAGCTTTACACCTTTTTTAAACTGCTCAATATCCCTTTCTTCTATCGGATGCTCGAGTACCGCCCGGTAGACTTTTACGACGCCATGCTTCGGCGACGTGAGAAAATGATTAAGCTTGCCGTCGTTCGTCAACAGCAGCAGCCCCTCCGTATCAATGTCAAGCCGGCCGACCGGGAAAGGTTCTCTTACCGCATCCTCCTGTTCTAAAATATCCAGCACCGTATCATGCACGCTGTCTTCGGTAGCACTGATAACCCCCGCTGGTTTATGCATGAGAAAATAAACAAATTCCGTATAGTGAATGTCCTCTCCAAACACGCTGACCTGCTGCTCTTCGGGATCCACCTGAACCGCCCCGTTGTTTACCGGCTCCCTGTCGACAAATACGCCTCCCTTTTTCAGCATCTTTTTTACTTCCTTGCGAGTTCCATATCCTAATTCCGCCAACAGTTTATCCATTCTCATGCTGATCACCTCTCTCCATCTGTTCCAGAATTCCCGAAGCAAACTCCCCATGTGAGCCGTTTATATGTGCTTCAATTACTCCTGCCGGAATCTGGCGGAGCACGGCTTCCTGTACGGTTTTTGATATATTCTGCTCCTGCATCTTTTTTTCGATACTCACTATCATTTTCAATGTTTCTTCCACTGCTGTTTTATTTGCAGCTTCTACCTCCTGCTCAGTGCCTTCAATAACTGTAAATGCCCCTCCGAGCCAGTTCTGGAGATATTCGCGGTCGCTTTTTTTTGCGCTGTTAACTACAAAAACGTTTTCTCCCCTACTAGCTGCAGCCCTTTCAGCATGACCGGCAAATTTAGCCGCAGCCTTCCGCACATGGGCAGGCACTTCCAGCTCCTCCGAGCAGAGCGACGTAGCCGGTATGTATATAACGCTTCCTTCCGCTAAATAAGGTCCGTGCCAATAAATAAACTCTTTGATTCCTTCCGGCGGAAGCGCTAAAAAAATATAGGGAAAACGAGGAAGCTCCAGCTCATCCACCCGGGAAATCTCCTTTTTTGTTTCCCTCATCCAGAGTTTTTCCTTTCCCCGGTACATCACAGAGACAAAGGGAGGTTCACTTTTTGTTACTGCAAGCTTCGCTAGCCTCCCGGATCCTACTACTAACATTTCATTTTCCTCCAATACATTTCGGTATGTGCAGCTGCCGGTCTGAAAAAGAGACGTTGCTGTTAACAACGTCTCTTTACACTATGCGGAAGTTGGTTTATTGATATCCTGGCCCTGGACCCGGGCAAGCCGGTTATTGTTACGGGAAATATTTGCCAGCAGTCCAAGCATCGCCAGGGTTATTAATAAAGAGGAGCCTCCGTAGCTTAAAAGCGGAAACGGCAGGCCGGTAATTGGCATCATGCCCGCGACCGCTCCGGCATTAATGACAGCCTGGCTGAGCAGCTGAAAAACAATTCCAAAAGCGAGCAAAGTGCCAAACTGCCCCTTAGCGTGAAGCCCGATTTTTATGCCGCGCCAGGCAATAACGCCAAGCAGGCCTACGACGAGCAGAACCCCGAAAATCCCAAGCTCTTCAGCAATAATCGGTAGAATGAAGTCGGTATGGGCTTCAGGAAGATAGTTCATTTTCTGCACGCTCTCCCCGAGGCCGACCCCAAATAATCCACCATGGGCAATGGCAATATAGCCCTGGATCAGCTGGTAGCTGCCTCCGCCAACAGCGTCTGCATTTGCGAATGGGTCCATAAAAGAGACGAGCCGGGCCAGGCGGTAAGGCTCTGTCAGCGCAATATATGCAAACAGCACCGCCGCGACTCCCCCGAGCATAAACATATGCCGAAACTTTGCTCCTGATAAGAAGACAATTACGATCGTTGTCATCATCAGAGCAGCCGCTGTACCAACGTCAGGCTGCATAACGATGAATCCAAGCAGCACAGCAACAACTATAAGCGGCGGCAGTACTCCCTTCATAAATGAGTCAATATACTTTTGCTTCTGAGAGTACACCTGGGCCAGATAAATAATCAAACTTAATTTCACGAATTCTGCGGGCTGAATGTTTACCGGCCCGAAGCCGATCCAGCTTTTTGCCCCGTTTACTTCATTACCTATTACAAGCACAAGCAACAGTAAAAAAATAGACAACCCTATCAATAATGGTGTGGTTTTCTTCCATTTTTCATAAGGCACATGCATCATGAAAGCAAACACACCTACTCCAAGTATAAAAAACATTATCTGTCGTTTAAGAAAAAAGGCCGCATCATCATAAGCCCTCATCCCGAGCGGAAAGCTTGCGCTGTACACCATAATAATGCCAAACAATGTTAATAGCGCGACCGCACCGATCAAGAGCCAGTCATAATCTTTATATCTCCACGTTTTCATGTTTCACCTCTAATGCCGCCCCTTTTAAAAGGCGGCTTGATGCGTTTGTCTCTGTTTCTATAAAGTGAATTAATTATATCACCATCCCTCGCGGAACAAAAGATCAGAAAGCAGGAGTTTTCTTTACGCTGAAAAGCGCTTCCCAAGAACCCTTTCGGCCAGGCCGCTCTTCATGGCAAGTGCCATAAAAAGCACACCGCCAACACCGACACTAATAATTTCCACCATGAATAAATCCATCCAGCTCGTGCCTGCAAATAAAACTTCCATGCCGTTTCTTGTAATTAAAACCCCGAGGCCCATAATTAATGACAAAAGAACCACTACACCGCCCCGGCGCGAGACGCCTCCAAAATGAAAACCAGTAAATTTCGCGATCGCCCATGCGTTGAACAGTACTCCGAACGCAAAGCCAATAATCGTACTGTAAATGCCCCCGATCGGGCCAAGAAGTAATAGCAGCACATAAGCACTGATAATTTTCACCAGCAGCCCTATTAATAGAGAGGCAATAGCATATTTCTGGCGGTTGATTCCCTGCAGAACAGCTGCGCTTACTGAAAAAAGGGAAAAAACGATGGCCGCATACGCGTAATGCTGCAGCACGTAGCTGCCTATTTCCAGTGACTCTGTCCCAAAAAGCACTCCGAATGTTGGTTTTGCAAGCAACGACAGTCCGACTGCGGCAGGCACTGATAAAAACAAAATCACCTGGTAGGTCTGCGTAATCTGGCGCTGCAGCAAATCCTGGTCATTGCCTGTAAATGATTTTGTGATCGTCGGGATAAGGGTAATCGACATGGCCGTAGCAATTGCTACAGGGATGAGAATCAGCTTATGGGAAGAGCCCGCGAACGCACCGTACGCTGTCTGGATCTGCCCGGACGTCCATTCCCCGGTCTGCTCCAGTGCCCGGGTGAAGGTAAACATGTCCACCATTTGAAACAGGGGAATAGCCAGTCCGACAAAAGAAAGCGGCAGAGCATACCGGATCAGTTCACTGTACATGCTTGTTAATGGCAGGTCGCTCGACACCGTGCTTTGGGACTGTTCCCGCTGCAAAAAGCGCTGCCTTTTTTTCCAATAAAAAATTAGTACAGCCATGCTGGCCAACCCGCCGACAAACGCTCCAAAGGTGGCAAATCCAATAGCAGTGCCGAGGTTTCCGTCGACTACGTACAGAATAAACAAAGCCATCACCAAAATGAACACAATACGCACAACCTGCTCAATAACCTGTGAAACAGCGGTAGGCCCCATCGACTGATGCCCCTGAAAAAACCCTCTCATAATCGCCATCGTTGGAATAATCATTAAAGCAAAGCTTACCATGCGGATCGTAAACACAACATCATCTGATGTAAAAGCTTCACTTGAATCAAACGAAATTAAATTCACAATAAGCGGAGCGCCAAAAAATAAAATAAGAAACGCTGCAATGCCGGTAATGGTCATAAAAAAAAGACCCGACTTAAACAACCTTCGGCCTGTTTCAAAATCTCCCATGGCGTTGTATTTGGATACAAATTTCGACATAGCCATCGGTATACCGAGCGTAGCTACGCTGAGCATTAATGTGTATGGCTGGTAGCCGTATTGGTAAAGTGCGATCCCCTGCTGGCCGACCATGGCCGCAAACGGAAATATGTAAATCATACCTAAAAATTTCGAAACAAATGTCGCTATGCTTAACAGAAGCGTTCCCCGCAAAAATTTTGAATCAGACATTCTTATGTTCAGCTCCATCGTGTAATCGTCTTGTGCTCTCTATGCGAATTTTACCATACTATTTTCCATTCTGGCGTCCCTTTGCCTGAAAATTAATATCAGAAATAAAGGAAAACGCCCGTTCTTTGTAAAACGGGCGTACTTTTTATTATACGTCGCTTAAGCCTTTAATATAAAAGGTGCGGGGCCGGGGACCATCAAATTCACAAAAATAAATTCCCTGCCATGTGCCGAGCACAAGTTCACCCTGCTCTACAATGATCGTCTGTTCTGTACCCATTGTACTTGCTTTTAAATGAGAAGCAGAGTTGCCTTCAGCGTGACGATATTTTTCATGTTCCCAGGGATATACTTCATCAAGGCGCATAAGCATATCATGCTGCACGTTTGGGTCTGCGTTTTCATTCACAGTAATTCCCGCTGTCGTATGCGGAGAATAAACGATAACCGCTCCGTGGTCGAGTCCTTCTTCTTTCACATACGTACGGACCTTTTCCGTAACGTCTATCATTTCTGCATGCTCATTAGTAGATAGTTCGAGCTTTCGCAGCATTTCAGCCGCCTCCTTTATCCTTGTGTAAAAATGAATTTTCTCTTATGATACAATACAGCTATTATAACCGATTCCGAAGCATTTTAATCTTACCGGATAATTGCTTCGAGGTCGTAAGGAGAGAATAAATAAAATGACGAATGTCATTGTTATCGGCGGTGGTCCAGCAGGATTAATGGCCTCCGTCGCTGCCGCAGAGCACGGCGCCGATGTCACTTTAATTGATAAGGGCTCCAAACTGGGAAGAAAGCTTGCTATTTCCGGCGGCGGCCGCTGCAATGTCACTAACCGCATGGAACGTAAAGAGCTGATCGAACACATTCCCGGCAACGGCAAATTTATGCACAGCCCGTTTTCCATCTTTGATAATGAAAACATTATCCGTTTTTTCGAAAACCTTGGAATCGATCTGAAGGAAGAAGATATGGGACGCATGTTTCCTGTTAACGATAAAGCTATCACTGTCGTGAATACCCTGCTCGACGAAATGGAACGCCTTGGGGTGCATACACGCACCAAAACCAAAGTCTCTTCCATCGATTACGGCGAAGACCATGTCCGGGGGCTTTATTTAGAAGACGGCGCTTATCTTCAGGCAGACCGTATCATTATTGCCTCCGGAGGCAAATCCGTACCAAAGACTGGCTCTACCGGCGATGGCTATCCCTGGGCGGAAGCAGCAGGCCATACAATTACAGAGTTGTACCCTACAGAGGTGCCTATTACTTCTCCGGCTTCTTACATCCAGGACCGCACGCTTCAAGGAATTTCTCTTTCAGGCGTAGCCCTGACAGTTTACCGGCCAGGCGGTAAAGCTATTAAAACCCACACCGGCGACATGATTTTTACCCATTTCGGCGTTTCCGGGCCGATCGGCCTGCGTTGCAGCCAGTACGTCGTGAAAGCGCTGAAAAAGTATAAAACCGAACAGGTGGAGCTTGGCCTTTCCCTCTATCCTGAGGAAAACCATGAATCCATGTTCCAGCGGCTTGTGTCCCTGAAAAAAAACCACGAAGCAAAAACGGTAAAAAATGCTCTTAAAGGCCTTGCAATGGAGCGACTGCTGCTTTTTCTCCTGCAGGAATCAGGCATTTCCAGTACGATGACCATTGGTGAAGCCACAAACAAAAAACTGCGCTCACTTGCGCTTTTATTTACCGATTTCCGTTTTCCGGCAGATGGCACGCTCTCGATCGAAGAAGCATTTGTTACCGGCGGCGGGATCTCCATCAAAGAAGTATTTCCAAAACGGCTTGAGTCCAGGCTGAAAAGCGGACTGTTCTTCTGCGGCGAAATTTTAGACATTCATGGTTATACCGGCGGCTTTAACATCACGTGCGCATTTTCCACCGGATATACTGCAGGAAAAGCTGCCTCCGAATATCCTGCCGCCCAGACTGAAACACCTGCCTCCTACTCAAAAAGCTGACCGCATAGCGGCCAGCTTTTTTTAATTAGCTACAATATTTACGAGCTTCCCTGGAATGGCAATAACCTTTCGCACGGTCTTGCCTTCAAGCTCCTGCACAATTTTTTCCTGCTCCATTGCCGTCGATTCGAGGTCCTTCTCGTCGGCATCTCTTGGCACCACTGCTTTTGCCCGAAGCTTTCCATTTACCTGAATAATGATTTCAATTTCATCTTCGATCAGCATCTGCTCATCGTGTACCGGCCAGCTGCTCCTTGAAATCGAATGCTCTTCCCCGAGACGGCTCCAAAGCTCTTCTGCCAGATGCGGCGCAATAGCGCTCAACAGCTGCAGAAATCCTTTTAACTCCTGTTTCGGAAGCGTCTCCTGCTTGTTCGCTTCGTTAACAAAGACCATCAGCTGGCTGATACCAGTATTAAAACGAAGTTCAGTAAATTCTTCGGTTACTTTTTTCACCGTTTGATGATACGTTCGCGCGAACGGCTCTGGTGCTTTCTCATCATGGATGCTCTCCCGGATGGCTCCTTCGTCTGTTACAAACAAACGCCATACCCGGTCCAAGAAGCGTCTTGCACCATCGAGGCCGCTGTTTGACCAGGCAATCGAAGCGTCGAGCGGTCCCATAAACATCTCATACAGACGCAGCGTATCTGCCCCGTGAGTGCGGATAATTTCATCCGGATTCACTACGTTTCCTTTGGATTTACTCATTTTTTCATTATTTTCGCCCAGGATCATTCCCTGATTGTATAGCCGCTGGAATGGCTCATTTGTAGGAACTACTCCAATGTCATATAAAAACTTATGCCAAAACCGTGCATACAGCAGGTGAAGCACCGCATGCTCCGCACCGCCTATATACAGGTCAACCGGCAGCCATTTTTCAAGCGCTTCTTTGGAGGCCAATTCTTCTTCATTTTCCGGGTCGGCAAAACGAAGGAAGTACCAGCAGCTTCCGGCCCACTGCGGCATCGTATTTGTCTCGCGGCGCCCTTTCATGCCCGTGTCGGGATCAGTGACTTCAAGCCATTCCGTGTTGGTAGCAAGGGGCGATTCGCCCGTGCCTGAAGGACGGAACTCGTCCATTTCCGGAAGTTCGAGCGGCAGTTCTTCTTTAGGAAGCGTGGTCATCGTGCCGTCCTCCCAGTGAATAACCGGAATCGGTTCTCCCCAGTACCGCTGGCGGCTGAAGAGCCAGTCGCGGAGACGGTAGGTTGTTTTCTTTTGGCCAAGCCCTTTTTCTTCAAGCCATTCAAGCATCTTACCGATCGCTTCATCTTTATATAGGCCATTCAAAAACTCTGAGTTTACATGCGGGCCATCCTCCGTATAAGCTTCCCGGGACGTGTCTCCGCCTTCCACCACTTCCACAATCGGAAGATCAAATGTTTTCGCAAATTCGTAGTCCCGCTCATCATGCGCCGGAACGGCCATAATTGCACCACTGCCGTAAGTGGCGAGAACGTAATCAGCGATCCAGATCGGCATTTTTTCCCCGTTCACTGGATTAATGGCGTACGAACCTGTAAATACGCCGGATTTTTCCTTCTGCAGCTCTGTGCGTTCAAGATCACTTTTCATAGCTGCATCGTGCTGGTATTTTTCCACTGCTTCCTTTTGCTCCGGCGTAGTAATTTCTCCAACATAGTCATGCTCCGGTGCGAATACACAGTAGGTTGCTCCAAACAAAGTGTCCGGACGGGTCGTAAACACGTCAAACGAAAGATCCTTCCCCTCGACGTGGAAGGTCAGCTCCGCTCCTTCTGAGCGGCCGATCCAGTTTCGCTGCATTTCTTTAATACTGTCGGGCCAGTCCAGTCCTTCGAGATCTTCAAGCAGACGATCGGCGTAGGCTGTGATTTTGAGCATCCACTGCTTCATCGGCCGGCGTTCCACCGGATGGCCGCCGCGTTCACTTTTTCCGTCAATCACTTCTTCATTGGCAAGCACAGTCCCAAGCGCCGGGCACCAGTTGACCGGCACTTCGTCAATATAAGCAAGACCGTGTTCGTACAGCTTCGTGAAAATCCACTGCGTCCATTTATAATAATGCGGATCCGTCGTATTAATTTCTCTCGACCAGTCGTAGGAAAAGCCCAGTTCCTTAATTTGGCGCTTGAAATTGGTAATGTTCGCCTGAGTAAATTCCCGCGGATTTTTTCCGGTATCAAGCGCAAATTGCTCCGCCGGAAGGCCAAAAGCATCCCAGCCCATCGGATGCAGGACATCATAGCCCTGCATGCGTTTCATTCTTGAGGTGATGTCTGTGGCGGTGTAGCCCTCGGGATGGCCCACGTGCAGGCCCGCTCCGGAAGGATAAGGAAACATATCGAGTGCATAATATTTCGGGGCGCCGGTATCTGCGTTGGATACGGCAAAGATTTCATTTTCCTCCCAGTATGACTGCCATTTGGGTTCTATCTGTTGGTGGGGATATGCCATGATTGTCGTTCCTCCTTTAAATAGTTGGAGCATCTGTGATGAGTTTATCTGTAAAAAAGCCTCTCTCCCAGCTGGAAAGCAGGGACGAGAGGCTTAAATTCCACGAAACAAACGGCGGGATGCGCACACGCCACTCAAGTGCGTTTCCGACTCTGACGCTTCGCTCACCCGTTTCGTCAAGCGTCTGCTGGGTGCATAACGATAAACAAAGTACGCCGATATTCAATACTTGATATTTTATGAATTTATCCCCCTGCTGTCAAGCCTTTCTCCGTGGTTCTTTTCCTTTGCACTTTGGGAATAGAGGCAAAACATGCTAAAATAAGAAGGAATATTTTATGCACGATGGAAGGAGAGGCTCTTCATGAGCTCGGAATTATCAAACGAAGAACCGCTTGTCTGGGGAGAGAAGCGGTATCATACATGGAATCACCACTTAAAGGAATCATTTGGCCATAAAATCTTTAAAGTCCCGCTCGACGGCGGGTTTGACTGCCCGAACCGCGACGGCAACGTCGCTCACGGCGGCTGCACGTTCTGCTCCGCGGCAGGCTCCGGGGATTTTGCCGGTAACCGGGCCGACGATGTGATCACCCAGTTTCATGAAATTAAAGACCGCATGCACAAGAAATGGAAAAACGGAAAATACATTGGTTATTTTCAGGCATTCAGCAATACTTACGCCCCCGTGGAAGAACTTCGGGAAATGTATGAAGCAGTGCTCGCCCAGGATAACGTCGTCGGTCTTTCTATTGCGACGCGCCCGGATTGCCTGCCGGATGATGTCGTTGAATATCTGGCCGAGCTGAATGAACGCACCTACCTGTGGGTGGAGCTCGGGCTGCAGACGGTACACGAAACAACTGCCGAAACGATCAACCGCGCACATGATTTTGAATGCTACAAAGAGGGCGTAGACAAGCTCCGTAAGCATAACATTCGCGTGTGCTCCCACATTATCAACGGGCTTCCCCAGGAGGACCACCAAATGATGATGGAAACCGCCCAGGCTGTTGCTGACCTTGATGTCCAGGGGATTAAAATTCACCTGCTGCATCTACTGAAAAAAACACCGATGGTTAAGCAGTATGAAAAAGGAATGGTGGAGTTTCTCGGCCGTGATGAGTACGTCAGTCTCGTCGTGGACCAGCTCGAAATTCTGCCGCCTGACATGCTCATTCACCGCATTACCGGTGACGGGCCAACTGAGCTTCTCATCGGGCCGATGTGGAGCGTGAACAAGTTCGAAGTACTCAATGAAATTCATAAAGAACAGGTCCGCAGAAACAGCTGGCAGGGAAAATATTATCAGCCTGCTCCGGCAGCTTTATGACTCTGCCAAAAGCTGTGGCTTTCGCCCATTGGATGATTGCACAGAATGTTCGCCCCGGCGACACCGTGATTGATGCCACATGCGGAAATGGCGGGGACACTGCCTTTCTGGCAGAGGCGGTGTCTCCCTCCGGGCATGTGCATGCCTTTGACATTCAGGGCGAAGCCATCCAGGCTACATATGCGCGATTAAAAAAGGAAAGCCTGGATTCATATGTCACTCTCCATCACTGCAGTCATGAGCGTGCGGCTTCGGTGCTCACCAAAATGGAAAGTACAGGCGTCCGGGCAGCCGTCTTTAACCTCGGGTATCTGCCCGGAAGCGATAAGCAGATAGTGACGTCCGCTTCTTCTACGACAGCAGCGGTGCTTTCTTATCTTCACACGTTTTCACCGGGCGTTCCGGTTATCGTCGTCGTTTATCACGGCCACCCTGGAGGAAAGTCAGAGCGTACAGCCATTGAGCACCTTGCTGCTGAACTTTTGGAACAGGAAGTTCGGGTGCTGCGGTACAGCCTGGAATTTCAAGAGAAGGCGCCCCCTTACGTGTTAACTTTTGAAAAAATAGGAGAAGACACTCCTCACTTATCTGAATTAGTTCAAGCTTATTCACATATATCTACGAAGGGATGATGAATCATGTCAGAAGTGGTGAAATCTATTTTAGAGCACAATCAGCAGTTTGTTCAAAACAAAGAATATGAAGCTTTTGAAACAGATAAATTTCCAAATAAACGTATCGTTGTTTTAACCTGCATGGATACAAGACTTATTGAACTGCTTCCTAAAGCCATGGGTATCCGGAATGGAGACGCAAAGCTGATCCGTAACGCCGGGGCAATGATTACGGATCCGTATGACAGTATTACACGAAGTATTCTGGTTGCTTTATACGAATTAAAGGCCGAAGAAGTGCTGATTATCGGCCATTACGGATGCGGCATGACCGGTCTTCAGGCCGGCCAGGTGCTTGAAAAAGCATATGACCGGGGAGTTTCATCCGATGCAGAGGCAGTGATGCATGCTGAGGGCGTCTCCGTACACGAATGGCTGCGCGGTTTTTCGGATGTAGAGGACAACGTGCATCAATCCGTTCAGGTCATGAGAAATCACCCGCTCCTTCCGCCGGGAACACCAGTGCACGGCCTGGTTATTTCCCCGGAGACCGGAGAACTTACTTCACTGGATACGGCTGATATGTAAAAAGAACCGCCTTTTCTTTCGGGAAGAGGCGGTTTTTCGTTTATATTTTTTTCCGGTACATCCATGAATTCCAATAGTAAATAAGCGAGGTCATGCCGCCGAAGCGGAGCAGATGCTTTGCCTGCTGCTTCATTTTTTCATTTGCCTGTACTTTTTCGTCAGACAAATAGATGGAGAGAAGCCCCTTGTTTAATTGTTTATGAAAACCAGATTCCGGCAGCTTAGCTACTTTTTTATCTGCTTCAGACTTAAAAAATTCCAGCCGCGACATCATATGGCCGGCAGACGCATATTTTTCGGTGAAGTTTAACGAGCCCTGCTCTACGTCTTCTTCTTGGTCAATAAAGTAATCCAGCAGAATATGCAGCCCTTGTACATAAGGAAAATGAGCTTCTTTAATCGACTTCGCCTGAAGCTCTGCAAGTGGTGACCGGGCAGCGTATCCGGCCAGTGCATAAATGCCGAGCGTCGACCCCGAAGCAGCGCAAAATTCATACCAGGTCATCGGTGGAACACGGTCTTTAAAGTGCTCATAAAACTCAATCAACTTCCCCTCACGTTCATTAACATCAATGTGCTTATATATCTGCATCTCCCTGTAATACATGGACAGTTCTTCCATAAACGGCTGGGCGCCGGAAAAGCCTGGAAAGCTCTGCAGGGCGGACTGGCACGTTTCAACTAAATCCGCTAAAAACCCTCCGTCTCCATCTCCTTTTTTTCTTTTGAGATAATCTTCCTGGATCGCCGACGGATCCAGGGCATGCTTCATCGCTTCGTGAATGTCACGATAAAAGACCTCCCCTTCCTCCTGGCTCATGTCACAGATGCTGTCTAAATAATCGCTGATGTTTTGATAAGCCACGATAAAACGAAGCAGCTCGCTCTGGGCATGTTCAGGAGCAATTAGGGCATAAAGAGACCCCCCCTCGTAGTGGAACGTTTTTTCATCGATGGCTTCGAGCGCGGCCTCCCGGTAAAGCGTCTCAGGGATCTGTTCTGCTTTTTCCTTCCATTCGCTTAAGTATTGCCGGGCAGCCGGCAGGGCGTCTTTCACCCCGTAGTACATAATAGTCGGTATCGACGTCGGTGCTGACATTTCAAAAGGCCTCCTTGATTGGCTGGTTCATTTCAGGAATGCTGATTCATAAAGTGAATAATATATCTTACCACCCGTTCCTGTTCGGGCTCATTCAATATTTCATGGTAAAGATTGTTCCATATTTTAATCGTTCGTTCCGATGTATGCAGCCGGTTAAACCAACGCACAGTTGCTTCTTTATCAACGATATAATCCTCTCCGGCCTGCATAACCAGAAGTGGCGTATCCGGAAAGCTTTCCGGCTGTGCCAGGCTGATCCGCATTGCCCGGATCATCTCCTGGTACCAGCGGACCGTAACCGTATCATTCACTAATTCATCCTTCTGGTACTCGGCTCTCGTCTCCGGATTTCTTGTTAAATACTGGGCTTGGATGCCGGTTTTTAAATTTTTGCCCGGCATGAGCCGGTGCGCAAGCCTTCCGGACAATTCCCGGACCCTGTTTGGATATGCGTATAACCCAAGCGCGGGGGAAGACAGTATAATACCTTTTACTGGCATATACCGCTCGGATACCGCCCGAATGACAATTAATCCCCCCATGCTGTGGCCAAGCATAAAAATAGGCAGCTTAAAAGAAGCTGCTTCTCTATACCATTCATATACGGTATCAGTATATTCACGGAAGCTATCTATATGGCCTCTTCGCCCGTTAGTTTCTCCGTGTCCCGGCAAGTCCCCGGTAATCACATGCAGATGCTGGCGTTTCAATACATGGATCAGCCATTCATATCTCCGGTAATGCTCTCCTGATCCATGAACCAGCACCACTACCCCACGCGGGCGGTCTACTAACCTTTTTTCCAAAATCATCGCCCCCTTTCTCCCTCGGTCCAGTACACTGGGAACTATATCTTTCTTTATTTTACTATTATTTTTGCTACACTTGCATTAGAAATGCAGAATAAATTTCGGAAAGAGTGGTTTTTTATGATTTATCCGTATAATAATCAGTACCCTTCCATTGCTTCCACCGTTTTTTTAGCAGACTTCACGATCATTACAGGCGACGTTACGATTGGCGAAGAGTCTAGTATCTGGTTTCACACTGTCATTCGCGGGGACGTAGCTCCCACACTGATTGGCAGCAGAGTCAACATTCAGGATCAGTGCCTGCTTCATCAAAGCCCAAAGCATCCTTTAATTATTGAGGACGACGTTACCGTTGGGCACCAGGTGATGCTTCATTCTGCCATTATACGAAAAAAAGCCTTGGTCGGTATGGGCTCTACGATACTTGATGGAGCGGAAATTGGAGAAGGCGCTTTTATTGGTGCCGGCAGCCTTGTGCCTCCTGGTAAAAAAATTCCATCCGGCACGCTCGCTTTTGGGCGCCCGGCCAAGGTTGTCCGGGAGCTTACAGCCGAGGACAAAGAGGATATGGAGCGCATTCGGACCGAGTACGTTGAGAAAGCAAAACAGTATAAAGAGATAAGCCGCCGGCATCAGTGATGTCAGCGGCTTATTCTTTAATACTGGTGCGGGAGATCTCTTGTTATGATTTCACCTGTAACGGGCGTTATCTGCTGAACCGGTACTGTTAATGCCATTAATAATGCTAACACAGCGCACCATACACCTGTCTTTTTCATTTCTTCACCTCTTTATTATATGCTCGTTTTAGTATATTCGAACTACAAAAAGAGTGTTTTTCGCTTCCGGGACCAAAATCGATTATTTTCCTAAGACTTTCCTCTTTTTTCTCCCGATTTCTTCCCGTAAAATAACTATAGGAATATTTGAGAGACAGGGAGAGGGCTATATTGATGGATTTTTCAAGAGTGGGCCGTAAGATACAGGAATTAAGAAAATACCGGGGCTATACACAAAAAGAACTTGCCAAGGATATTTGTACCCAGGCGCAGATCAGTAAAATTGAAAAAGGCACGATTGTTCCGTATGCGAGCACAATGTTTTATATTGCCGAACGGCTGGGAGCCAACATGTATTACTTTTTTGAAGAAGCGTTAACCGAGCGGAGCGACTACGTTCGTTCTGTATTTAGTATGCTTGAAACCTACCGCTTCGAGCATGATTATGCTTCGATGCGGGAGCTGCTTTCCAAAGAGCAGAATAATCCCATTTTTAAAATCGGCTATTACGAGCAGTATATGCTCTGGCATGAAGCCATCTGCGCTTACGAAATCGACAACGATCCTACCCGGGCCCTCGAGCTGGCTTCTGCTGCCCTCGATGCTTACCATAAAGGAATCTATACGGAACGCAAGGGCGAAATCACTAATGCTATGGCTATTATTTATAACCTCGAACACGAATATAAAAAAGCCGCTGACATATGCCGAAAAGCTCTACAGGACCATCAGGACCTGATGAACCCGGAGAACAAGTCTATTGAATTAAAGCTGATATATACGTTAACAAAAGCACTAACCTACCAGGGAGCCTACCAGCAGTCCATTGATTGGTGTACCAGGGGCATCGACCGCTGCATTGACCTGCAGAACAGCTACGTGTTTGGAGAGCTGCTGTACCAAAGGGGCCAAAACCTTCTGGTGCTCGGATTCGATGACTCAGCTCTTCAGGATTGGGGCCAGGCCTGTTCCATGTTTGATACTATGAAGCAGATTGGCCTTGCAGATCACATCCGCCAGGAAATCAACGACTATAAAAAAGACGGTATCATCCATCTGCATACGCTCCAATAACAATGAAAGCCGGGAAAGGTAAGAATCTTCCCGGCTTTCATGTTATTCATTTTTTCAGGTGATACATAAATGTTTCAAGCTGGCGGATGTCTGTAATATTTTGATTACACCTGCTGCTGTCCTGGCATATATAATTGCCGCGGCTCGTGTACGTTTCTTTCCCGGCCTTTACTACAGCCATAAAAAGACCTGTTTCTTCGTGTTTGTTACAGATTGTACAGATCCCTTTACCAGGAGAGCTTCGAAAAGTTCCAAACACCCCGGTCAGCCTTCTTTGATCTGTCGTAATAATATATTTTCGTTCAGAGCGGACATCATTCCACCCCAGATACGATATATTTCTTAGATTCTTCTCTTCCAAAGGCGGCATCGTCAATTTCTTTACTTTCGGGAAAAGTTTTTTAATCCGTTCAGCCGTAACAGCAGGAAACGAAATCACATACGCTTTCAGTTCAGTCAGTATCTGCTCTGCCTGACTGCTGTCCTCTACATATAGAATCTTTTTTAACAGCTCTTCCTGTTCTTCATTCATAGAATAGAAGGTATTGATAATTTGATCAAAAGCACTGTATTTTAATGCATGGATCACATCAGCGTCTTTCACTGTGGCATGCGCATGAGCAAATTTCCATACATGCTCTTTGATAAAATTAAACTGATCGTTGCGCAAAAATGGTTCCATTTGGCTCATTCATCCATTCCTCATTTCAGTTAATAAGCTTCCTCTCTTTTTCCGAACTGCCAGACTCTGACTGTGAATAGCGATATTAGTATACAATAAATCAATTTTAGTAAAAAACGTTAGAAAACGGACAAACGAGATCCGGCTCTACTAATTTTCTGTCAGAGAACGAATCACAAACTGTACATTTTTTGTTCGTGCCGCTCTCTTTGGCAACACGTAGGAAAAAAACCTGCTGGCATCGATGCCTTCAATAGATAAAAGCTCAAGCGTATTATGTTTTTGTTCTTCCGAGATCGCTGCTTCTGATAATAAGGACAACCCCAGCCCATTTTTCACAGCTTCCTTTACTCCCTGCGTGCTGCTGATCACAAGGAGTGAACGTACACGGATGCCATTTACGTTCATTACATAATCAAACGATTCCCTTGTGCCTGACCCTTTCTCACGCACGACCCACTTCTGGTCCTGCAGCGCTTCAAGGGTTACAGGATAAAAAGGGGTGGAAGTATTTTTCACTACTCCCAGGCGGTCAGCCTGGAACGGTGTCAACGTAATGTCAGCAGCTCCGCTATGTCCTTCCACCAGTCCGATATCGACCTTAAGTGCGCGGACAAGCTGAATAATTTCTTCTGTATTGGCAATCGTTACTTCAAAATGAATCTCTTCGTATTCCTCCTGCATTCTGGCCATCAGTTCAGGAAGAACGTATTCCCCGATCGTAAAGCTGGCACCAATATGAATAGTGCCGCTCACTTCTTCGTGCATCGTGTATACTGCTTCTTTCATACGGTTGTACGTGCTCATCAATTGACGGGCATGGTCTAAAAAAACCTCCCCTTCTCTTGTGAGCATTAACGACTTTGTCGTCCGCTGAAACAGGGGGGCCAGGAATTCTTTTTCAAGGTTTTTTATATGCACGCTTACAGTTGGCTGAGAAAGGGAGAGGACCTCAGAGGCTTTTGTGAAGTTTTTTTCCTCTACCACTGTCAAAAACGTTTTTAATTCGTCAATATGCATTCGGACCTCCTGTTTATTAAAAATATTAATTAATTACATTATATATATTTGTTTTTATAATAAAAAGGCCCGAAGTACAATAGCAGTACTGATTAGGAGTTGAAGGCGGATGAAAAAATTTATTTCTTCCATTCCCATGTTATTGTACGGAGTTATTTTTACGTTTATTGCTGCGGTGCTCAGCAGCGCACTAGCTGAAACTGCCCCATTCTCAGCAATGGGTGCTTTGGTTATCGCAATACTTGTAGGCATACTTTGGCGGACTACCGCCGGCATACCTGAAAGGGCATTACCGGGCATTACTTTTTCGAGCAGATTCCTGCTGCGGCTCGGTATTATTTTTCTCGGCGCGCGTCTTCATTTGGGGGACATTTATGATGCAGGGTTCAACGCTTTTTTCATCGCTGCTTCAGGCTTACTTATTACCCTTCTTTTCATTTATTTTGCCGCCGCGGCCCTCAGAATCGATAAAACGCTAAGTCTGTTAACTGCCTGTGGAACAGCAATCTGCGGAGCCTCTGCTATCGCGGCCATTGCACCAATTGTTAAAGCAGAGCAAAAAACAACGACAGCAAGCATCGCTATTATTGCCTTGATCGGTACTGTTTTTTCTGTTTCCTATACTCTTTTGTTTCCGTTCCTTGGGATGAACGCATATGAATACGGCATCTTATCTGGAGGCACTCTTCACGAAATCGCTCATGCAGTAGCAGCATCCGAAGCCGGGGGCGCCGTTTCGGAAAACAACGCACTTGTGATCAAACTAACGAGGGTGGCTCTTCTTATCCCGGCAGCTCTTGTGATTGCATTGCTTCATGGCCGTAAAGAAAAGGAAAGCCTCCGTAAGCTCCCAGTCCCCTGGTTTATTTTTGGCTTTTTAGCAATGAGTCTGGCTAACACCTTTCATTTGCTCAGCGCGTCCACGGCTGCCTTTATGGTATCTGCTTCTTATATTCTTCTCGGTATGGCCATGGCTGGACTGGGTATGCAAATGCCTGCTGCTTTTTTTAAGACAGTTAATTTAAAGATATTTATCGTTGCCGTTTCCGGCTCGCTGCTGTTGTCCTTTTTCGGCTACTTTCTCATTGAAGTGTTACTTTAATCCGGACGGCACTGCAGAAGCTGTTTGAGACAGATGCCTTCAGGGTAAACATTATTGTTCACACTAACTAGCACGGAGGCCGACAATGAAATTTTCAGGCACAATTTTAGTAGTATTGGCCGCGATGCTTTGGGGCATTTCAGGCGGGCTGGCCGATATTCTTTTACATAAGGGCTGGAGCCCGTTGGTCATTTCCTTTTACCGGGGGGCAGTAGGCTTTGTCTGCATTTTTGCATGGTTTCTGCTCCGTCTGCGCAAGACCGGTTCTCCCACTGTCCGCTTATTCGTATGGGCGGGGCTCGCCGGGGCAGGCGTTGCCGGCAATTTCACCTTTTATTTCCTGAGTATTGAGGCCTCTAGTGTAGCGATTGCGGCTACACTAATGTATACCGCCCCCATTTTTGTCTTTCTAATTTCTTTTTTTCTCCGACAGGAAGCTTCTACTTTTTTCAAATGGGGCTGTATCGCAGTAGTGCTGGTCGGGATTTTTCTTTTGACCGGTGCTTATGATACTGGAGGTTCTACCGTTACGCTTGCAGGAGCCGCTGCCGGCCTCGGGGCCGGTCTTTCCTACGCGTTATTTATTTTCGGGTTCAAATATGCCTCTGCAGCCGGCAGGCCTGAAACTATATTAACCATCGCTTTCTTCATTTTCTGCGTGCTTCTTTTACTATTTATTGACCGGCAGGAAGCGGCTTCTGTGCTGGCTTCCAGTGATGTCGGATGGTTTTTGCTGCTCGGACTCGTGGGGGCCGGTATATCCTTCGTCCTTTATATTATCGGTATAAAGCGAACCACTCCGGTCACTGCTTCAATGGTTGCTATGGCAGAGCCTGTGACCGCTTCGTTGTTTGGGGTAGTCCTTCTTGGGGACAGTTTGACTATCATTCAGGCGGCCGGTATTGCTATCATTCTTCTTTCCATTACAGCATTTAGTGTTCGCCAATCTGCCTAAAAAAGCAGCTCCCAAAGCGGGGCTGCTTTTTATGTGAAAAAATAGTGTAGTCATGGCTTTCTTTTGATATTTGTTACCTTCATCATCCAGCGTTTCTTTTCTTATAAAAGAAGCCCACAGATAAACTGGGGGGGGGCTCTGAACGTCGTATGCATTATAAAAAACTGATGGAAGTGATGGATTTCATAATATGCTGTACATTTGTTAACATGGTCGGCATTTGCTCAATATTCATAAACGGCACAATTACATAAATCATAGAAAGCCCCATCACCATCATCAACACAATTGGGTTACGCAAATTGCAGACCTCTTTTCTCCAAATTATTAATTAAATACCATCGTATCAACCCAATTGTAATTTTTGTGTTTTATTATACACTTGTAACGTAAACGTAATTTCTTTAATCTTTTATACATCAAATGGTTATTTTTGTTATTTTTTAACCCGAATTCGTCCGTTGCTGGCTCCAGGGGATTTTAAAACCGACAAGCTCAATCTGCAGCTGATCAATACGTTTTGTCTGCCCTTCAACATAACCGTGATCATGGAGAATGCTGATGATTTCCTGTATTTCCTCCCATTGCTCATGACTTGCTGTATAAGGAACTTCTAAAATGACAATATCATTATGCTCTTCAACTGTAGAACAAAACCGATGGTTTTTAACCCAGTCCATGCCCTTCCCCATAGTTTTTTCCTCCCAAATGATATTGGACCTATGCATTTATACCCTATTATACATTATATACACTTGAAATAATTAAAAATCCGGATTTTTCTTTTGCTTTTTTGTTCTCAGCCCAGGTATCCGCTTACAATAATTTTCCTGTCTTCCTGCATGATTACGGTTTACTTCCAGGCAAATCCGCGTTACATTATAGAATGATTATTAACGTTACATAGTGCGATTCAGTATATATAGTCAATTTCTCACAAGATAGTCCTGTATGACATAAAGCTCTAAAGACTCTCTTAAGAATTTGACTCGTTTCCTTTTTGGAAACGGGTTTTTTGCGTTGTGTTCTGCCATTATTTACGTGTAGGAGGTGCTGGTATGAAAAAGTCGCGCATTCTGTTTATCGGTTTTATGCTGTTTTCTTTATTTTTTGGAGCGGGCAATTTAATTTTCCCACCATTTCTCGGCTATTCTGCGGGAAGCAATTTCACTCCCGCCATCCTTGGTTTTCTATTTACAGGAGTGCTCCTTCCGATTCTTGCCATTCTGGCTGTTGTCCAGGCACGCCACGGGCTTATCAGCATCGGAAGCAGAGTCCATCCAGTGTTCGGACTGTTGTTTGCAGTGCTGATTTATTTATCTATCGGCGCATTGTACGGTATTCCAAGAGCCGCAAACGTTGCCTATGAAATTGGCTTTGTTCCCGCAGCAGGGGTTGGCACCTGGTGGACGCTTTTGCTTTTTTCTGTGATTTTTTTCTTGCTCACGCTGTTGCTGAGCTTAAATCCTGAAAAGATTGTGGACCGTCTCGGTCAATGGCTCACACCTATTTTATTTGGAACTTTAGCCATTTTGTTTGTTCGGGCTTTTTTTATTTTCGATGCAGAGCCCACTACGGTTGATGCTCCTTATACCAGTTCACCTTTTATCGGAGGCTTTCTTGAGGGATATTTGACAATGGATGCTCTTGGAGCGCTTGCCTTTGGGATGGTTATTGTTAACAGCCTGCGTGCCCAGGGGGCTTCCTCTAAGCGCGAGCTGATGACCGGCGCCACTGCAGCTACTATAGTAGCTGGCCTTGGGCTTTCTGTTGTTTATATTTCGCTTGGCTGGATTGGTTCCCGGATGTTTCAGCAGGAAGGCATTTCTGACGGGGCCGGCGTTCTTGAACCCGCCGCAGCCATGCTGTTTGGTCCTTCCGGCAGCTTGTTTTTTGGCGTAATTGTTTTCCTTGCCTGCCTGACCACCTGTGTTGGGCTGATAACGGCATGCTCCGAGTTTTTTCACAGCGTTATGCCTCGAATAGCCTACAAATCCTTTGTCGTGCTTTTCATCATCATCGGCATGATGGTGACTAATTTAGGATTGTCCTTGATTTTGAGCATTGCGGTGCCTTTACTTGTATTCATCTATCCACTCGCTATTGTGCTTATTGTGCTTTCGCTTCTTCGTCCACTTATCGGGGAGGGCTCTCTGATGTATCAGCTGTCTATGATTTTCACAGGAATATTTGCCCTCTACGAGGGACTTTCTAACGTCGGCATCTCTGCCCCAGCTGTTACAGGCATTCTTCAGACCGCTCCATTTTTTGAGCAGGGGCTTGGCTGGGCGTTACCAGCACTTATCGGAGCTGCTGTCGGATACCTGCTCGACAGACTTATGTCCTCCAGTTCTTCTCAGAAAGCTTCTTTTAACGAAAAGTGAATTCCATAAAAAAAGCTGCCCCTTTTCAGGAGCAGTTTTTTTATTCAATACTGTCGCCGTCGCGAAGCTCTTCCCGGTAGGCAAATAAGAATAATAGAGAAACAAGGAGAGCACCGCCGATTAAATTACCTATGCTTGCAGGGATTAAATTAAATAGCAGGTATTCATACCAGGCATACTGGGTATCTGCAAATACGCCCATGCTGAAGTATCCCATATTCGCAGCGCTGTGCTGAAAATTGCCGGCCACAAATAAAATGACCGGAAGAGCGGTTGCGACTACTTTTCCTGTAACATCTCTCGCAGCTGTAGTCAGAAACGAGGCCATGCCGATTAACCAGTTCGCCAGAATGCCGGATAACACGACCTGGAACCATCCGATGCCGCCGGCCTCTTTAAATTTCATTTTATCCGACAAATATACTTGCAGCTCCCCGTAAAACTCGGGCGTCAAGGAGCCGGACAGCTGAATGATGACCCCGACAAACAGAGCGCCAACAATATTGCCGATATAGGTAGCAAGCCAGAACCTTACAATCGGCATAAAATAGACGCTGGGCTTTCGAAACAAGTAGCTTGGCAGCAGAATATTGATCTCTGTAAATAATACAGCGCCAGATAGAAATACCATGACATAAGCCGCTGTAAAACCAAGCCCTGACAATAGATAGTATAGCCCTTTCGCTTCTACGCCTGTTGCAAGGAGAATCGAAAAAACAGCTCCGAAGGTCATAAATGATCCCGCCAGTATAGCCAGCAGAAATTGTGCTTTGAATTCCTTACTTAAGTGGTTACGCCCATTTTCCCCAAACGACTGTACCACCTCGGGAGGTTCTTTATACTGCCGGTCGGCTGCCCCGAGCTTTTGTTCTTTCGGCATAACACATCTCTCCTTCTCCTAATCTCTGCTACAGGATCAGTACCAAAGGAAAAAACCCCGAAGCAATCGGGGTTTCCGGTTCACCTTTTTTCCTTTTATACTCAGCCTTTTACCAGAGCTTCTTTTCCGTAATACGAAGCCTTAAACAAGTCCTTCATCTGTTCGAAGGATGTTTCCCGTGGATTGGTGCCGGTACACGGATCGCTTAGTGCATTTTGAGCCATGGTATCCAGATGCTCTTCGAAATCCTTTTCAGGAACACCGTATTCTTCAAGCGTAACAGCTAGTCCTAAATCTTTGTTGAGTTCAAAAATATACTCTACAAGCGAATCTGTCAATTCTTTGTCTGTCTGCCCTTTTAAATGCAGGCGACGCGCAATTTCTGCATAGCGGTCTTCTACCACTGCACGGTTGAACTCAATGACATACGGGAGATAAATTGCATTAGCATAGCCGTGGGGAATATCAAACGTAGGACCGCTTTTATGGGCAAGACTATGCACATTGCCAAGTACCGCATTCGCAAACGCCATCCCGGCCATCGCCTGAATGCTGTGCATCTGCTTTCCGGCTTCATGGTCGCCGTTATACGATGCTTTCAAATTATCTTTAATCACTTCGGCTCCGCCGAGAGCAAGAATGTTAGTATATAACGTACGCGGCTTAGCTACATATGATTCGATAGTATGGGTGAAAGCATCCATACCGGTGTAAGCGGCAATATGCTTCGGCAGATCTTCCACCATGACCGGGTCAATAATAGCAATGTCCGGTGTCAGACCAAAGTCTGCAAGTGGATACTTGACGTTTGTTGTTTCGTCCGCCACTACTGAAAGGTTGGACACTTCAGAACCGCTGCCGCTTGTCGTAGGAATGCCGGCAAATTTCGCCTTTTGGCGGAGACGAGGCAATTCAAAAGGCTTCGTTGCATCCTCAAAGGAAAGCTCAGGATGCTCATAAAAAAGCCACATCGCTTTAGCAGCGTCCATTGCGGAACCACCACCGATGCCTACAATCCAGTCAGGTGCAAAGGAACGCATTTCTTCTGCTCCTTCTTTGACCATTTTTGCAGTTGGTTCAGTATTATACCCTTCCAGAACTTCAGTTTCAATTCCTGCTGCAGCAAGATGCTCCTGGATGCGGGTTAAATTACCGTTCTTTTTCACTGAGCCGCCGCCAATAACGAGCGTGGCTTTTTTTCCTTCAAATGTACGCAGCACTTCAAGCGCATTATCTTCAAAATAGATGTCTCTTGGAATCGTAAATCTGCTCATTAGTTAAGCCTCCCTGTTGTTTTAAGCTAAACGAAGATGTCTGGTATGATTAATGAACATCTATTTTAACTACAATTTAAGCTTTTCCTTTTAGCCGGGCATATTAAACATCGAAGAGATCTCTCCCCGAGTACAAGCATAAAAAAAAGACCCGGGCGGGCCTTTTTTTATGATTCATCTTTTGCAAGTGCGCTGTTTAAGTCTTTTTTAACGCTTTCCATAACCTCGGACTTAATTTCATTCAACAGATCACTTTCAGAATCACCGGCCAGCTCATTACGCAGCTGTTGGACGAGTTCCTGCTTAACGTCTTCATATAAATCACCTTTTAATTCGTCGATCAGTGAATGCTTTACATCTTCGAGGAGCTGGCTGGTTGCTTCTTCGGAAATAAACGAATACCCTTCTTCTGCTGTGTCTTCTTCGGCTGCTGGTTCTTTCTGTTCCACTTCACCACTGTTTTCTTCTGTTTCCTCTTCATGGTCTTCTGACGAACTCTTCTGCTCCTGCGAAGAGTCTGCGTCTTCTTTGTCTTCTGCTTGCTCGTCTTCTGCAGCAGGCTCTTCCTGTTCTTCTTCATCTGAGGTTTCTTCTTCACTATTGTCTGCTTCTGAAGAATCTTCATCCGTATCTTCCTCACCGCCTGCTGTTTCCTGCTCTTGTTTTTCAGAGTCCCCGTCTATATTTTCCTGGGGCGCTTCTCCGTCACCACCGCTCTCAACCTCGGCCATTATTTCATCGATCATTCCTTTTTTATCTGTTGAAGAGAGCTTAAGGCCGCTCTCTTCAGCAAGAGCCTGAATATCTTCTATACTCTGCATATATAAATCAATTTCTTCATCTTCGCCATCTTCATTTGTAATAACAACGTTTGCCTGTTCTTCCGCTTCTTCTAATGAGGAATCCTCTTCGTCATCTTCGCTGCTCGGCTCTTCCTGTTCCTCTTGTTCAGGAAGCTCTTCGTCATTTTCTTCTTTCTGGTCCTGGGCTCTTTCGCTTTCTTCGTCCTCTGAGCCTTGATCTTCTTCGTTATCTTCACTTTCTACTTCGTTCATGATTTCATTAATCATGTCTTGTTTTTTAGTAGAAGATAATTCGAGACCGCTCTCTTCGGCGAGAGCCTTAATATCTTTTACGCTCATCATATAAAGATCTACTTCTTCATCTTCTCCGTCCTCATTCGTGATGACAACATTTGCCTGCTCCTCTGATGATTGTTCCTTTTTAGCCAATGCAATCCCTCTTTTCACTTCTCCCGCTCGAGAATATATTATTGTTTTTATTAGACAAAATGGATAATAATCTGCCGGATTTCTTTTTGGAATTCTCCTGGAATACGCTTTTCATACCTTGTAGAAATTACGCAATGATCCTGCCGCTGAATTTCTGTGATGGGATATTGAAATATTAATCGGCCCTCTTCATCTTTTGCATAAAAAATCATGCGTGCCCGTTTCTTCACCCCGTTAGCATACCGTCCTTTACCCTGCCATTGTGGAAATTGAAACCCAAAGGTGTATTTTCCATCCTCTTTTTCTCCTGAAGCCTGACCGTCTAATGGGATACGGATATTTACTATTCGTCCAGGAAGAACTAACACGATTAACCTCTCCTTATAGATGAGTGTTTTTTCACCGCGCCGGATTGTCCTTTCCATTTATCTGTTTTCTTTCGTTAGTTGTATCATTACCTTTACAACCCTATTTTAACCTTCTACAAAGGAACTAATTTTAAAGGTGAGATTACAGTCGTTATTATAAGATGCTGCATGCACAACAAAGCCCCCTTGGAATTTCAGGGGGCCTTGCCTGGAGTGTTTATAAAATACAGATTGCTCATAGGTTTCTCTTTAAAGCATCTATATATCCTCTAACTGCCCGCTGACTGACTTCTGCCTGCGGGGCAATGCCTTCAAATCCATGAAAGCATCCCGGATACAGATGAAATTCTGCATGCACACCAGCCTGGCTTAGCCTCGAGATATATTCGATCGTTTCATCCCGAAATGGGTCTGCTCCCCCTACCATAGTATAAGCAGCCGGAAGCCCGGTAAAATCTTCTGCTGAAGCGGGAGAAGCATAGACGGAAACATCTTCGGTTTGACCAGCCAGATAAGCCTCCCAGGCTGCCTGATTCGAGTAATAGTTCCATACTCTTGTATCCGTAATTTCCTGACTTGAAGTAGTAATATTTCGATAATCTAACATCGGGCACAGGGGCATTTGGAAAGCTATTTTCGGCCCGCCCCTGTCTCTTGCCATCAAGCATACAGCTGCTGTCAGGCCACCGCCGGCGCTGTGCCCGGCTACTCCGATTCTTTCCGGGTCCAGGCCAAGCTCCCCGGCATGATCCGACACCCATTTAAGTCCTGTATAGCAGTCCTCTACCCCGGCTGGAAATGGATGTTCCGGCGCTAGCCGGTAGGCTATAGATATAACCACACACCCTGCCTCAAGTACAAACCTTTCGCACAAGTCATCATTCATCTCCGGCGTGCCGCTCAAATAGCCGCCTCCATGAATCCAGTACAAGCCCGGAGAGATTGTTTTCACCGGCATCACCGGCTCGTATATACGAATGCGTATGTTCTGCCCCTCTTCCTGGCCCGGGATGTGTTTATCTGTGACTCTTACTTTACTGCGGCTGATAGGAGTTTCTCCTTTAAACGCCTGCTTGGTTAAAGCACGACTATTTCTGATTTCTTCCCGGGTAGAAAATTTCATTTCCGACAGCTCATCCAATACCGCATGCAATTCACTCTGAATTTTTTCCTTCATTTTTCGAATCTCCTGCTTTCTGCTGGTAACGTAAGCTGTATTATAATAAACATTAATTGTATGCGCTTTCAAAAAATGGCAAGATTATTGATTCATTCGATTATTACTATTATAACGGGTCCTGTATCTATCTACAATTAATAAATGAAAAACAGAATAGAGGGCTTTCATCCGAATAATTTTAAATGAAACCAGGGACTATTAATTAGAGGGCAAATTCAGCTGCCACGAAACATTAAATTTATCCTGGATCCAGGCGAAGCGTTTGCTGAACCCGTAATCCTTTAAGGCCATCAGCTTTTTACCACCATCAGAAAGGTGATTGTACAAGTACTCAATCTCCTGGTCAGAGTCACAGTTGACAAACAACGAAAAAGAAGGCGTAAAGGTAAAATCATGCTTTACGTTGCTGTCCATGCATATGAACTCCTGTCCCTGCAGGGATAGCACTGCCTGCATAACGTCTCCCTCATCACCGGATTCATGCGGACCGTACCGGCTCAGACTCACAATTTTTGCCTCGTCAAGCAGGCTTGCATAATAATTAAGTGCTTCTTCTGCGTTTCCCTGAAACATAAGAAAAGGTTTAATGGACGCCATGGATATTCGCTCCTTTTATTTTGATTTCTTCTTATTTATATTCCCCTGATAGGAGTCTTTAAAGCAGGACTGCAGACTTAGAAATGCTTTACTTTTTCATCAACTGCCGACTGCACCGGACTCTCCAGTAAAAAAATTATATATATGGCCCTATCCTCCTTTTACGCTTCCTGCTTTACAATAAAATAAAAATAATCAGAACGGATGATGACCGTGAATACAAAGATGAATCTGCCGTGGCTGATAGCGGCAGCGACGGTGGAATTCCCGGCACTGCTGCTGTCGGCCGGGTGCTTCTTTGCGCTTGCAGGAATGCTCCATGTTCCTGTATATGTTTCTTTTGTCAGTGTGTTTGTCATTCATTATTTTTACTATGAACAAGTATTTTATAAAAGATGGCGGAAGGTGCTTCTCGTTGTAATAAATACTTCGTGCGTAACTGCTCTGCTTTTTCTTTTGGGATCAATTTAAATATAATTTTTTCAGCAGCGTTCGTCCCGGCGCTGCTGTTTTTTTTTTGATTGTTATTTTTAAATGTAAATGGGTAAATAACATTCATGCTTTAGTTTATTCAGCTGTTTTTTGAGGAAGAAGAGGATTATTGATATTTTTCATATGGATTTATTGTGATTTATTTGTTTTCTGCATTCCTTAATTTTCACAGCCATCATGAAAAGACAAAATAAAAAGGGGGATATCAATGAGTGAACAGAATAATGATCAGCAGTCAAAATTAAAGCTGATTGATTACCGGATTTTTGTTCCGGCACTTTTAATCATCATTGCAATCTGTATACCGCTTGCTTTGTACGAAACACGAAGCATGGAAGTTTTAAATGGGATTTTCGATTCCATTGTGGAAGTATTTACATGGGGATATCTCTGGTATGGCTTAATACTCCTTGCTGCCGGGCTTTATTTTTCTTTTTCCAAATACGGAAAAGTTGTATTGGGGGACCCGTTGGAAAAACCGCGTTTTTCATTATTTGAATATGCGTCGATCCTGATTGCTATGGGGCTCGGCTCCACTATTATGCGTACCGGAATGGTGCAGTGGACCTCCGTAGCAAGCGATCCTCCAACCGGGGTGGAAGCCGGTTCCACCCAGGCCCTTATGTGGGGAAACTCTTACAGCATGTTCCTTTGGAGCTTTCAGACATTTGCTATTTTCGTTATGGCGGCCCCGGCAATGGCCTACATTCTTCATGTGCGTAAGCGACCGTTAATGCGTATTTCTGAAGCGTGCCGCGTGCTTTTTGGTGATCGGTTTACTGACGGGCTTGGCGGTAAGTTCTTAGATGTTATTTTCCTGATCAGTATTCTTGCAGGCGCTGCCGTGACACTCGGGCTCGGCTCCCCGATTATTACTAACAATCTGGCAGAGCTGCTTGGCATAGAAATAAGCTTTGGCCTTACGCTGGCCGTAACGCTCGTTTGGGTATTCATGTTTTCCCTAAGCGCCTATCTCGGGATTGAAAGGGGCATCAAACGCCTTAGTACGTTTAACATGTACCTGGCGGGGATTTTCGCTCTATTTATTATGATAGCCGGCCCCGGGATATTTATTTTGAATTATTTCACCGGCAGTCTCGGCTTTCTTATGACCAACTATATTAACATTTCCTTTTACACTGAAGCTCTTTCTTCCGGCGAGGGCAGCTATATAAAGAGCAATACCGTATTCTGGTTCGCTTATAACGCTACATGGGCGATGCTGCACAGCGTATTCGCCGCGAAAATCTCCCGGGGGCGTACTGTAAAAGAAATGATTATGACGTACCTGGCGGCACCAACAATTATCTCCTGGGTAGCTACAGGAGTTCTCGGCGGACTCGGCGTAGACAGGTTTTTAAACGGGAACCTTGACGTACTGAGCATCGTGGAAAACCAGGGGAATATGGCAGCTATACCGGCAATTTTAACTACGCTGCCGCTCTCTGGTCTTGCATTGATCATCTTTATGGTTGTCGCGTTGATCTTCTTAACTACGACACTTGATTCTACGACGTATACTATTTCAGCATATGCAAGCACCGAAAATATGAGTAAAAACGAACCTTCTAAATTCCTGCGTATTGTGGTCGCTGTCATCATTACCACGCTCGCTTTGATCTTAATGAGAATTGGAGGCCTTCCTCCGCTCGAAGTTCTTTCAGGCCTGATGGGGCTGCCAATAATCGTCATCCAGTTCCTGACGATTGCGGCGGCGAAGAAAATGATGGATCAGGACAAAGCATGGATTCACAATGTAAGAGAATAAAAAAGATTAACCGGGTACTCCTAAAGGGTGCCCGGCTTTTTACATAACGATTACATGCCTTGACTGGGCGAACTTCCTTTCCCGTGTTAAAGTTAAAATATTCTAACATAGGGAGGAATGGATATGGAAGCCAAGCAAACCGTGTATGTTAACACCTTTACAGATGGCATGCTCGATCCGGAAATTGAAATGGAGTATAAGGTTAAAGATGGCGGACAGATTGTTGCCAATACGGCTCCCGGATGCTGGGGGCCGATGATCACCCCTGCCCTGCGTGGCGGACATGAAGTAACAAAGCCGGTCTATGTCGAGGGAGCAGAAGTCGGAGATGCTGTTGCTATCCGTATCAAGTCTATTGAAATCACCTCCCAGGCCACAGCCTCCGGCAATGATAAAACGGTAGACGGCCGGTTTATCGGTGATCCATTTGTAGCTGTGCAGTGCCCGGGCTGCGGGCAAATGCATCCAAAAACAGTAATTAAAGGTATTGGCCAGGAAGCGGTCCGATGTGCCAACTGCGGTGAGGATATCACTCCGTTTGTATTTACAAACGCCTATACCATGGCTTTTAATGACAGCAAATCGATCGGTCTCACGCTTCCACAGAAAGCAGCCGAAAAAATTGCCAAAGACGGGAAAAATTATATGAATACTCCTGAAAATTCGATTCAAAATCCAGTAGTGACCTTTGCTCCCCATGACATTATCGGTGCAGCAGCAAGAACCAGGCCTTTTCTGGGCCAGCTTGGCACCATTCCATCACGCGCTCTGCCTGATTCCCATAATGCTGGAGACTTCGGGCAGGCATTAATCGAGGCTCCTCATGCATACGCTATTACTAAAGAACAATTGGAAGAACGTACAGATGGCCACCTTGATATCAGCCGTGTCCGTGCAGGAGCTTTATTAATCTGTCCGGTAAAAGTTCCCGGAGGAGGCATATACCTTGGTGATATGCATGCTATGCAGGGAGATGGGGAAATTGCCGGGCATACTGCCGATGTTTCCGGCATCGTGCACCTTCAGGCCAATGTGTTAAAAGAAGTGAAACTAGACGGCCCCGTGCTGCTTCCTCTGGTTGAAGATCTTCCCTACACGGCAAAGCCTTTTAGCGATCAGGAAAAAAAGGACGCCCTCGAACTTGCCCGGCAGTGGGGGATCACGGAGCTCGAAGAAGCTTATCCAGTGTCTTTCATTGGCAGCGGCGCAAGCCTGAATGAAGCAACCGAAAATGGGATGGCACGGGCAGCTGAAGCATTGGACGTCACTGTTCCGGAAATTATGAACAGGGCGACCATTACAGGCTCTATTGAGATTGGAAGACATCCCGGCGTAGTTACTGTTACCTTTTTAGCTCCGGGACCGCTTCTTGAAAAAGCCGGGCTTCTTCATACGGTAAAAAACAACTACCAGTAAAAGCATCACTTTATTGCTAAACAGCAACCGCCATTAAGAACCCCGGCTGTCGTCCAGCCGGGGATCTTGCGTTACAGGTCCACTTTTCAGGCGAGTTGGAGTTGTAAAAGAACATTAAATGTGTTCATTTCTAACAACAAGAACGTCGCATTCCGCTCTGCGGACGATGCTTTCCCCGACGCTTCCAAGCAGGAGCCGTTCTGCACTGCTCACTCCCGAGGCACCGGAAACAATTAGGTCGGCTTCGAATTTTTCTGCAGCGTCCTTGGGAATAACCATTTTAGGCGATCCGTACTCCAAAGTGAATGACACGTTGGGAACATTGCTTTTTAATGCCAGTTCACGATAAATTTCAAGCAAATTTCTTCCGTTTTTCTTAAATATTTCAGTGACGTTGCCTCTCGACTGCTCTACTGACGAAATAAGCGGTGTGTGAATAACATGGGCAACTATCGCCTTCGCCTCTTCTTCCTCTGCCATTGCAAGCCCCGCACGGAAAGCATTAGCTGACATTTCCGAGTCATCTATTGCAATTAAAATGTTATTGTATTTTTCAATATCCCGTTTATTTCTGACCACCCAGGTATCACATTCCGCATTCCGTACGATCCCTGCGGAAACGCTTCCCACAATAAACCTTTCAAATGTGCCTATCCCTGAAGCCCCGCAAAGAATTAAATCCGCTTTAAACCTTTTTGCGATATCCTTGGGAATAGTAGTTTTTGGAGAACCGTTTTCCAGAAACACGGTTACGTCCGTGACTCCTGCTTCTTCGGCCTCCTGTCTGCAGGCGGAGATGATCTCTTCCCCTTTTTCTTTGGAGGCCTGCAGTAAATCCGTAGTGTGAAGCCGAGCCTGGCTGTAATGGTTATAATCGATAATATAGCAGATACCTAATGAACAATCGTAGGCCTTTGCGAGCGAAATACCTTTTTTCAATGCAAAGCCAGCCTCCACCGAGCCGTCCGTTGCTACTAAAATACGATTATACCTTTTTTCCATTTTGCCTGCCCCCTATCCATCGTCGTCCTACCGGGAATTAATAAAGCAGATTCTTTCGCCTTCATAACCCCGGTTAATGTAGTTCTTCTTTTATTATAGCATTATCTTCCATGTTCCCATTGTACTTTTTTGCCAAATTATACAGTGGTGTTCTTCGTCTATTTGTTTCATAATAAACATATAGAGAGAATCATTGCGCTTTTGTTTTAGGTCATTTCGTACTCGGAACTCTATTTTGTTCAAGAAAGCGAGGCGTTACTATGATCAGACATTACCAGAATATTCTCATTGCTGTAGACAGTTCGGACGAGTCTATGCAGGCGTTCCGCCGCGGCCTGTCACTGGCGAAAAAACATCAGAGCCGGCTGACGGTCGCCCATGTTGTAGAGTATAGAACGCTAAACCGCCTGGTTCAGTATATACCAACTATTATGGAAACGGCGGGAGAACAGGGCAAGGTATTATTAAACTTATACAAAGCAGAAGCGGAAGGCTCCGGCGTGGATGTCCAGACGGTAATGGAAACTGGTGCTCCAAAAACCATTATTACCAAAGAACTCACTCCGGAGTACGGGACAGATCTGATTATTACCGGAGCCTCCGGAGCAGGCACGGTAGGCAGGTTCATTATGGGAAGTGTATCCACAGGCATTGTGCGAAACGCCAGATGCGACGTTCTTGTCGTCCGAAACAAGGACGCAGGCAGCGATTATAAAAGGATCATTATTGCTATTGATGGTTCTAAAGAAGCGGCCCATGCTTTTGACAAAGGAATAGCTCTGGCAATTGAAGAAAATGCAGCTGTTCTGATCACGCACGTTATTGACTCAGTCGTGCTCACTTCCATGGAGCAGCATGATACCGGCCTTTTTATCGAAATGGAAAGTTATTCTGAAAAGATGCTTGAAGAATACCGGGAAAAAGCGCTGAATGCCGGCTTGGAACATGTAGAAGCAGAGCTTCACCACGGAGCCCCAAAGGTGGTTATTGCAGAAGACCTGGCTAAAAAATACAAAGCCGACCTTATTGTCGTTGGCGCCTCCGGCCTGAATACGACAGAGCGGTTTTTCCTCGGAAGCGTTTCGGAGGGGATCGTACACCGCGCCGACTGTGACGTTTTGCTTGCCCGTCTCTTGGAAGAGGAAGAATAAAATAAGCGAGGCTTGCCCCCGAGGCAGGGGGAGGCCTCGCTTTTATTTAATTTACTATTTTTCCGGATGAAAAACGACTTTTACATAGTTTCCTTTTCCGTTAATTAAATCATTGAAGGTTTCCGGTCCTTGCGAAAGACCCGGGGTGTGGGAGATCATCGGCTCTACATTAATTTGGCCGGTGCTCATATAGTGAAGGGCAGATGCCCATTCTTTTCCAGGGAACGGAGACGATACAGCGTTCCAGGAGCCTAGTATTCTTAGCTCATTACGCACGATGCGTTCAAAATAAAAACGTTCAATCATTACGTCCGCGTATGGAATCCCCATAAACACGACTTCACCGCCCTTTTTGGGAAGGGCAAGCACCTGGGCGGATGTTGCAGGCGCTCCTGCAGATTCTACTGCAAGATCCACCCCGTATCCGCCCGTATGCTCCTCTACCTGTTCATGGGCCGGGCGCTGACTCGAATTAATCAACACGTCCGCGCCGACTTCCCTCGCGGTTTGCAGCTTAACATCATCGATATCAATCGCATACACTTTCTTCGCCCCGAATATCTTCGCCCACTGGACAGCCAGAAGGCCAATGCTTCCGCATCCCATTATGGCCACTTCCGCCCCAGGCTGAATGCTTGTACGGTAAAATCCATGAGCCACCACAGAGGCGGGTTCTACGAGGGCAGCTGTGTCATAATTCACGTTCTCAGGCAGAGGCAGAACATTTTCAGCCGGCAGCTTGACGTATTCTGCATAGGACCCCGGGTGGCGGGCGCCGATGACGGTTAGGTTTTCACATCGTGACAGCTCCCCTTTCTGACAGCTCAGACACTTCCCGCACCGAAACGTTGGGCATCCGGCCACGCGGTCCCCGATGCGTATCTGCGATACCCCGGGGCCGGTCTCTGTGACCTCCCCTGCAAATTCATGACCGAAAACCATTCCTTCCATGTACGGGCCCAGCTTTTTGTAGCGGGAAATGTCGGAGCCGCAAAGACCTGCAGCTTTTATCTTAATAATAACATCATCAGCATTTTCAATTACCGGCTTTGAAGCCTCTTCGAATCGGAGGTCCTGCTGTCCGTATAGTTTAAGACTTTTCATGTTTTTCTCCCTTCAAAGTAACAATATTACGATTCTGAATTGGCTGGTTCATTTTTTGCCTTTTTCTTTCCAAACAATATTTTAATCAACGCTGCTCCGACAATGAGTGGATTAAAAATCATTTGATGGTCAAAATAGAACTCTCCGATTACACGCATTGGGCCCAGCATAAAATCAAGCATTAATTCTGTCATGGTGCTCCTCCTTGCTTTTTAATATATTATTTGCCGCGGACAGGGAGCTTTTCTTATTTAGAGCTCCCTGTGTTTTTCATTCGCCTGTCCACTGTTTACTTCCAGCAGATATTAATCCACAGGTGTAAGCAGTACTTTAATAGCTTCACCGTCTTTAATTTTTTGGTAGGCCTTGTCCCACTCCGTGATGTCATATTCGTGAGTGACCATTGCCCGTGCATTCACAAGCCCGCTGTTCATCAGCTCAAGCGAAGGCTCCCAGTCTGCAGGCTTTTGGCTCCGGCTGCCAACTACACGAATTTCTTTTTGAATCACTTTATCAAAGTCAAATTGAATATCCGGCGTTGTAAAAATCCCTACCTGGGCGTACTGCCCTTTTTTCCGCAGCAGCCCAATGGCCTGCTTGGCCGCCGGTACAGCTCCCGAGCATTCAAAAACGAGGTCGGCCCCGTATCCATCGGTTACACTGTTAACGAATTCATGAAGATCTTCTTCCTGCGAGTTAACAACGTAATCGATTCCGAGCTCTTTAGCCTTTTCAAGGCGCACTTTATCATTTGTCAGTCCGGTTATAATGACTCTGGCTCCCCTGCTTTGCGCCACCTGGGCAGTAAACAGCCCGATAG
This sequence comes from Marinococcus halophilus, assembly GCF_900166605.1. Classification (NCBI taxonomy): domain Bacteria; kingdom Bacillati; phylum Bacillota; class Bacilli; order Caryophanales; family Bacillaceae; genus Marinococcus; species Marinococcus halophilus. The sequence goes on along the minus strand of NZ_FVZD01000006.1, from coordinate 643,618 downwards.
GTCCTGGTCCGATAACTACTGCAATATCGCCGTCTGAGATTTCTGTCTTAGCTACCGCATGATGCGTGCAGGCAAGCGGTTCTGTCATTGCCGCCGACTCGTAGTCGACATTTTCCGGAAGGTGGTGAAGGCTTGCTTTACGGGCAATTAAATATTTCGCAAACGCCCCGTCGTACTGATTGCCAAGCCCTTTGCGCCAGCTGCATAAGTTGTAGTCGCCGGCTTTACAGTACCGGCACTCCCCGCAAATATAAAACGTCGTTTCAGAGGTAACCCGGTCCCCGGGCTTAAAATTGCTGACGCCTTCTCCGACTTCCACCACTTCACCGGCAAATTCATGGCCAAGCGTCACCGGCGCATTAACTTTGTAATGACCCTCGTAAGCGTGAATATCTGTGCCGCAGACACCTGCGTACTTTACTTTGATCTTTACCTGGTCTTTCCCAGGCGTCGGCTCCTGCTTTTCCTGTACTTCGATGCTTCCATGTTCTAAATCGGTTTTCACCAATGCTTTCATGCTTTCATCCTCCCGGTGTGTTAATTTTCATGTATGTTCTGCTTGAGAGAGGTTTAATTAAACAGCTCGAAGAATCTCCAGATGAGCCAGTTAATCAGATTTCCGCCCTGGTCAATACTTGAAATCCGTGCAGAATCTTCCGGCATGTCGAAATCAGCGTTTTGAGCCATAGTCGTAAATACATTTGCAATATCTGTCGCCATGTATAGCGAAAGTGCGATCATCACGGTACCTACCAGCACAGAGTGAACAATGTTCCCTCTTGCTGCTCCGACGATAAATGCTACAACAAATGGGATCGTCGCCAGGTCCCCGAATGGAAGCAGGGCGTTACCAGGCAGAAATACTGCCAGCACAACTGTAATTGGAACAAGAATTAATGCAGTTGCAATAACGGATGGGTGGCCTAAAAGGACCGCTGCATCCAGCCCGATGTGAATTTCCTTGTTGCTGAAATGCTTGTTCAACCAGTTTCTTGCTGATTCTGATACAGGCATTAATCCCTCCATCAAAATCTTAACCATACGTGGCATCAGTACCATAACTGCGGCCATTGCCATCCCGATTTCAATTACTTCACCTACGCTGTAGCCAGCTAGAGCACCAATAACAACACCGAGGAACAAGCCGATAAAGATAGATTCGCCGAACACACCAAACCGTCTTTGAATACTGTCAGGGTCTGCGTTGAGTCGGTTGATACCGGGAATTTTCTGCAGGCCTTTTACGAGAAAAATACCTGGTGCGTACGATACGGTGCTTCCTGTTGCAATCGATACCCCCGGAAGCTCGTAAAAGTCCTCCACCATCGGTGCTGTCCAGTCAGCAATTTTCAAGGTCACGATTTGAAAGATAACTGCAGCAATAAGTCCTTGAATAATACTGTCAGATACGGTGTATACTACCGCTGCCATAAAGGTGTAGTGCCAGAAATTCCAAATATCCACGTTCATCGTTTTCGTTGTTTTTGTCAAAAGCATGATAACGTTTACAAGCAATCCCAATGGAATAATAAAGGCTGCCACTGCCGTAGAAGCCCAGGCAATAGATGATGTCGCTGGCCAGCCGACGTCAATTACGTCTAAATTAACTCCCAGCCGGTCAACCATTCCCTGCGCTGCCGGGCCTAAGTTATTGACCAGCAGATCGACAACAAGAAAAATCCCTACAAATGCTACCCCAATCGTTAAACCGGACCGAAATGCTTTTCCCGGCTTCTGCCCGAATAATAAACCGAGCAAAAAGATAACGACTGGTAAAATTACTGTCGCCCCGAGATCTAAAAATCCTTGTACAAGATCTACGAATCCTTGCATGCCGCTTCCCCCTCATACCTGTAATTAATGAGCCCGGCCCCCTCGTAAAACAAGGACACCGGGACTGCTGTTATTTTTTCAGTTCATCCAGAATTTCCTGCTTGGTATCTTCCATACCGATCCCTGTCAGGAAAGAACGTGCGTTGATTACCGGAAACGGGTATTCCTTTTTGATGGTAGCTGTCGTTACCAGCAAGTCAGCAGTATCAACATAGCTTTCTACTTCCGCTATTTTAATCTGCTTAAGATCTACTGATAATTTATGCTCCTTAGCCATATCTTCAATAGCACCGTTAACAACTGTAGAAGTTGCTACGCCTGCTCCACATGCTACTAATACTTGTTTTTTTGCCATTATCTTTCACCTCCTTTAAATGATAACGCCTCTAATTTCTCTTCCATCATCTTTTTGATCTGCTTTTTATCAGAGGTACTACTAAGCTCTTTTAAAACATTCTGGTCCTGAAACACCTGCATAAGCTGCTGCAAAAGCTTCAGCTGGGAGTGTGCCTCATCCATCGCAAGCATAAACACAATTTTCACCGGCACTGTTTCTGTGTCGTCACCCATAACAATAAAATCAACGGGGTCCCTTAGTATTCCTACACTGATTGCTTTTCGCTGCACATGCTCTACATCGGTATGAGGAATCGCAACCGCAATATCTCCTGTCGGCAGGCCGGTAGCGTACTCATTTTCTCTTTGGACTACCGCTTCTACGAAGCTTTGTTTTACCAGCTCATTGCTTACTAAATTCTGTGCCATCATCCGCAATACTTCTTCTTTAGAGCTTCCGTCTATATCTAAAAGAATGACGGGAGTATCGAAATATAAGCCGCTCATCAGGCCCCTCCTTGGTGGAATTAAAATTGTCGCAGTTAATCTTTGGAATACGACTGAATAATTTTGTATATGTCTTTAACAGAATCTGAAGCTGTTATTTGATTTCTTGCTGTTTGTGAGCCTGCAAGCTTCATTAACTGCATCAGCGCGTGAATGTGCTTCTGTTTATCTACTGCAGCAATGACGATCACCAGATTGATCCGGTATTCTCCAGAGAAAAGAACTCCTTCCTTCAATCTCAACAAACTCATTCCTACTTCGTTCACCCCGTCTTCCGGTGAAGCATGGGGTATGGCTATATTAGGCCCTATCACAATATAAGGGTCTTCTTCTGTATAACACAGCATTCTGTTTACATAATCTTCCGTAATACTTTTACGTTCAAGTAGCGGCCCGGCCCCCGCCCAGACGGCCTCTTTCCAGTCGGCCACGCTGTCCTTCAGGGTGATGGAGGCTGGAGTGATTAATTCATCCAAATTGTATTCAGCCTTGCCCATGCTGTAATTGACTGAATTTTCATTATCCTGATTAATATAATTTTGAATATCTTCTATAAGTGCACTCTCATTATGGATATGGGCATGGCGCCCGATAATTTGAATAATTTCATTAATGTCCAGATGGTTTGGCAGATATCCGTACAGTTCAAGCATTACCTGCTTGCGAAGACGCTGCCGCTCTTCTCTGCCTAAAAATGTTTTTACCACGAACAGCTTTTTGTTCGTCTCAAGAAATGTCGGAGCAAAGACAATGTCGTACTCGAGATGGTAATGAAGAAACTCTCGTACAGATAAAGAATCGAGAAAGACAAATTCCGGAAAAAGCTCACTCAGCTCGTTCAGCATTAGTCTTGAAACAGATACGCCCTGAGGGCATACCACAATGGCTTTTACCTTCTTTTCAATGCTCTCGCCCTGCCTTTTCATCCACCCACCGATCAGCATTGTAATAAAGCTGCTCTCGCTGTCCGGAATCGGGCTGCCGATTAATTTTTCAAGCGGCGCTGTAGACTGCTTTACCAGGTGATGGAGCGCTTTAAATTCCTTGCTGAGCGGCACCTGTGTGGATGAAGTTTCCGACAGCTGGTATTTAATGCGGTAATAAGCTGGCTTAATGTGTTGAAGCAGCTTATCAAGCAGCTGGTCCCGTTCATGCAAGTATACACAGGCGCTTTTTTCAAACTGGCGCAGCATGTCATCTGTGGCAGCTCCTAAATTCGGGATCACGTCATCTTCCATTGGAAAAGAGGTGCTGTAGACGCTTACGGTCAGCAAGTGCAATGTCACAAATAACCGCTCTTCCATCGGAATATGTTCATTTTTTTTGAAAATCTCCTCTGTAGCCTGATACTCTTTCGTATCAGAAAGCTCTTCATACTGAATGGAAAATGTATTAATAGCAAAACCTTTTTTAATTCTCTTTAAAATTAAAGCTAATATATACGGCATCGTTTCCAGCTTTTCATCGGTGAATTTCAGGCTGAGCTTGCTTTCGACATTTTCAATCCGTTTGCGGTAATCGTCGAGCTCCTCTTCTCCAATACCGGCTATTTTTTTGATTCGTGAAGCGCCTTCCTGCATGAATAGCAGCTGGTAGGTGACGTTCATTAACAGCTTGCGGATTTGAAATTCTTTCCCTTCCACCAGGTAACCCTCTTTGCGGGAATATTTGATGGATAGGTGATAATCATCGAGATACTGCTGCACTTCTTTCAGCTCGTTCAAAACGGTGTTTTTACTCAACTGAAGCTCACTTGTAAAATGATTTAAGGAAAGCGGCTCTTCGCTGCCAATGAGCATCATAATGAGGTAATAAATACGCTGTTTTCCGGTGAGTACTGGTTTTTCAGCTGCAATAATTTCTTCATCCATACCGAAATTCGTGTAAACAGACTGATCAATAATGAAATGCCCCTGGCGCGTTCGTTCAATAACCGGGAGATCTTTGCTTAAAAGCCAGTCGTTTACTTTATTCATGCTGTAGCCCAGCTGTCTTCGTGTTAGTTGGTACTTTTCTTCAAGCGCCATGCTAGTGACCGATGGATTACGGATTAGTTCACTTAATATTTCATTATCCCGTTCACTTAGCGGCATTTCCTTCCCCCCTTTGATTAATTTTTATTCTATCAGCCGCTGCAACACAAATGTATACGTTTTCATCTCAGTTCTTTGAACATTTGATGTACAATATTGTGATTTACATTCTACAAACCAACTTCGTACATTGATGCATGAGGCTCTAAGGACGCACCGCAGCACCCACACGAATTAAAAATTATAGCACCTTTTGCTTTGCTTTTTTCTACACTACGCATCTATTTTCCAACAAAAAAAACAGCTGCCGGCAGCAGCTGTTACTTGTTATTCATAAGTCACACTTTTTCGTTAAAATCATCTGCTTCTTTTTCGTTTTCCTGTTTCTTTTGATTGGTTTCTTTTTCCTCTTTTTTAACTTTAGCCCGTTTTTTTATAAAATCCATTTCCACAGGAATATAGCCGCCCTCATTGACCATCCGGTCTATTTCACGCTCGTATTCTTCATCAATCAATCGCCGGTTCATAGGTATCCCCCTTTTCGCAATTGAGTTTTAGCCTATTACTGAAGCAAGGTCCCCAGCATCAATTTTCTGATTCAGCAATTGAAAGCCGAAGGGTCTACTCATTCGCATTCCCCCTGATGTTTTTATCCGCCTGACAAGTATCATTCCTATACATTTCTATTCCCTGTTTTTATGCATTTTGAACAAAAAGTCCGCTGAAAAATAATTTTTCAGCGGACTTTTTATTCAAGATGAAACACTTCCTCGAGAGGAGTAGTAACCGGGCTGTTATCTTCATTTGTTTCCATTAAAGGAGCCATAGCTTCCCACCACCTTTGGTTAACGGAAGTGGAGGCCATTTGCTGCCACAGTTCTTCGTCCTCTACTTCAAGATAGGCAAACAGCCTGCTCGTTTCTTTCTCCAGAAAGATCGAATAGTTGGCTGCTCCGTGCTGTTTTAAGGCCTCTTTCATTTCCGGCCAGAGTTGATTATGCTTCTCGATATATTCTTCAACTTTATCGGGGTATACGTACATTATTAACGCCAGACGTTTCATATTCATTTTCCTTTCAGTTACCTTTTTTTATTGGAAGCAGATAAACGCAATAAAAGAAGGAAGAATGGACTTTCTTCCTTCTATATTACTCGTTTATTTCACCAGGTCTTTTTGTATTTTTGCTTCCTCGGTCGTGCCGTAACGTTCGATTTGTATTTCTTCGAGCGATTTATTTCGTGTTTCTGGTGCGAGAGTTAAACCAACGATCATGTGTAATACAAGAAACCCGATCATAATCGCCCCTGCTGTCTGAAAACCAAATACGGTAATCAGCGTCGGAATCGCAAGCGAAATCAAACCGACAAATACCCGGGCTGTACAGAAAAGCAGCCCCTGCGCTGCTGCGCGGTATTTTGTATGGAACAGCTCCGCTGACCACAGACCGTAAAAAGCCTGCGCTCCAAAGCCTGCCGAGAGCCCCCAGAGAACAACGAACACAAGCAGTTCCGCGGTGCCCATTCCGCCAAATGAAAGCACTATCCAGGCTACAATACCCATAACAGCGCTTACCCCGAAGATAAGCTTCCGGTTTACCCTGTCACCCAGTTTAATAAATACAAAATAGGTGGACAAAACGGTCAGTCCCCAGAGGAAAGCCTGAAGCAGGTTAGCCTGGGCTCCCGAAAGGCCGCCTACTGTTTCGTAAATATAGGGCATAAAATAACCCATGACGCCAGCCACCATGTTCCAGAACGTATAAACTCCGACGAGCAGAGTGATTGCATGAAGATTGGCACGGTTGGTGAACAGCTCTTTCATATTTTCTTTACTGAAAATTCCGCCCTTGTTCGCTGCCCGGTCTTCCTTCTTCTGTTTTTCCCAGATTGCGGACTCCTCAATTTTTCGCTGGAAGAGCCAGGTAACAAAAGCGATCAAAAAGAGCTGGAAGAAAATAATCCGGCTTCCGAGCAGTCCTAGAGGAGCCAGTAGAACGGATAAAATAAAGACGACTGCCGGCCCCATCGACCAGGCAAACTGTCCCCAGCCGACACGTGCGGCTCTCTCTTTCTCCGGTGCTTCCTCGGCAATATAGGTCCACGAAGGCGGTATACCCGCTCCGACAGAAATACCAGTAATCACATAACCTACTAGAAGCATGGGAAAAGAAAAAGAAAAAACAATAAGCAATATACCGAGCATGTATACGAGCAGGTTATATTTATAAATAAATTTTCTCCCGTACCGATCGACTAAAAAGCCGCTGATCAGTGCACCAATGGCAGCCCCGAACCCGTTGGCACTGAGCGCCCCAAGTAGTCCAACTGTAGCATCCGTAAGACCCAGGTACTGAACCCAAAGTGTAAGCCCGGCTGCACCGGCTACAATAGAACCAGCTTCGAGGTAGTTCGACATAGATACAGAAAGAGTGGCAGCGAGACTTCCTCTTTCCACTTTTTTCATTCCATTTCCTCCTTAAAGGTTTATAGATTCTTTCTCTGCCGGCCTCCTTTTAATTGTTAACCAAAACAACTTTCATTTTATTGGTTTTTTGTCTGTTAGTGTTGTTTTAATTTGTATTTATTATTGTAAGGGTTTACACAAATGAAAGTCAACAACAATTTATCCTCTCTACGTTTTGATTTTTCTTTCATTTTCTTTCTGAAATGATTTATAAGCCGGAACAATAACTTACATTTTCTTTTTCGCCAAAAAAGCATACACGAAGATGAAATCTTTTTGCATATTTAAATCCTCCCGCGCTCTTTTATGTTATTTTTAATGTTGGATAGTTGTTTGAGATGTTTAATTCACGAGAAACAGGAAATAAAATGTAACTAATACGCCAGTGGAGGGTACTTATGATAGCGGTTATTATATTCTTTTTATTCGTTTCCTTCTTTTTATCAGGAAGCGAGACTGCTTTAACAGCAGCAAATCGTGCACGAATGCAGGCCCGTGCCGAAGAAAATGACAAACGGGCGAAAAATTTATTAAAACTGACGAGGAAACCGGATGAACTGATCACAGCCATCCTGATCGGAAACAATATATCCAACATTATGCTTCCTACACTCGTTACGGTGCTTGCCTTAAATTACAATTTTTCTGTCGGCATAGCTACTGCTATTTTGACGCTTGTGCTCATCATCTTTGCTGAAGTCCTGCCTAAATCTATTGCTGCTACTTTTGCGGACAAAGTAGCTTACATAGTCGCACCGGTAATTACAGTTCTTGTATTCATTTTTAAGCCGCTCACGTTTTTATTAAATTCTTTCACCCGCGGCGTTATTAAGCTGATTACTAAGGGCGAAGGACCGTCCCAGACGTATTCACGCGAAGAAATCAAAACAATGGTTGACGTTGCTTCCTCCGAAGGCACCTTTGAAAAGCAGGAGCAGGACCGTATTAAACGGGTGATTGATTTTTACCGCAAGGACATCCGTGACGTTTTAAAGGTGCCTAGAATGGAGATTACTGGCATCCCTATCGAAAGCGATTTTCAGGAAGTGCGGGACATCACCATCAGCCATAACCACACACGGTATCCGGTATATCAGGATAATATGGATCATATTGTCGGGGTCTTTCATGCGAAGCTTCTGCTTATATGGGCTGAGCAGAGTGACAAAACGCTTAACGATTTTATTGATAACAATCCTTTGTATGTAGTGGAAACCAACTCTGTAGATAACGTGTTCAAACGGATGCTCAATGAACAGAAGCACCTCGCCGTAGTACTTGATGAATACGGTGGGACGATGGGGATGGTCACCCAGGAGGATATTATTGAAGCAATGATCGGCCAGGAAATTGAAGATGAGCATGACACCCGCTCCGAACAGCTCATCGAGGAGCTGACCGACGAAGTTATTATCTGTGATGGGAAGCTTGCCATCAGCCGCTTCAATGAAATTTTCAACACCCGGGTGGAAGAAGAAGAGGATATTATCGCGGGCCTGCTGTACCGGGAATTCGATCATATACCTGAAGAGGGCGAGACTCTTCAGTATGAAAATCTTCATTTTGAAGTGCTGACAATGGATAATAATCAGATCAAACGCGTACGCGTTGTAAAAGAAGAGGAAGAAGAGGAAGATTGATACGCTTTAATCCGGAGGAAATTCTCTGGGTTTTAAGTGGCAATATTCTGCCGCAGATATGCTTTGCTTTTTTGATGTCGGCTTTAGGAGTGCTTTTTTATTCGTCCTGGTAGCCACCACCTTTTTCTTAAAGCTATTCACAAAATCCGTCTGGTGCCATTTGCTTCCTAACGCATTATATTGGCCGTGATCGTTTATTTTTAGTATTACTGTAAAGAAACTGGCCTTTAAATAAAGCAGCTTTTTTCATACTCAAATTGGGCAGGCCTGCGTAACAGTTTCATAGGGCCTTCACCTTTTACTTTGATTGCTCTTATAGTTTTCGTTATGATGGAGGCATTCATTCCATAGGGGGACAGGCGATGCGCAAAACTGTTTATATTCATGTGGGGTATCATAAAACCGCCACAACTTTTCTGCAGAAAAGCATTTACCCGAAATTAACGAACGAAATGACGTACCTTTCCCGTGGAGAAATTCAGCACTATCTTTACCAGATACGTCATAAGAAATTATCGGAAAAACAAATTCTCCAACTGCGTTCCGGAATAGAGGAAATGGCAGAGACTGAAAAGCCGCTGCTCATTTCTTATGAGGGGCTTTCCGGCAATCCCATGTCCATGAGAAAAAAGATTAAAGACAACCTTACGATTTTAAAGGACCTCCGGCGTATTTTCCCCGAAGAAAGCTACGATGTCCATATTATTGTCGGCGTCCGGTGGCAGATTGAGCTTCTTACCTCTCTCTACGTACAGTACATTCACCAGGGCGGCTATAAACAAGCTCCCGTCGTGTTTGAAGAGTGGGAACGCCTCGGGGTGCTTGATGGATACTATTATTTTCATTACTTAGAACAAATCAAGCACTTATTTGGCAGCAACAATTACTACCTTATGCAATACGAACGTTTCAGAGAAAGTGAAATGAGGGAGCTCACCGCACTTCTTCAGTATATGGGAATTACAGAGGTACCCGAATACAGTGCTGCGAAAGTCAACCGAAGCTACGGCACAATGCAGCTCAAAGCTGCCCAGAAAATGAACTACTTTTTTAAAACTCCCTTTAATCCAAACGCTCCTATACCCACAAAAAGAAGGCTTCCTCTTTCACGCGTGCTCCTGCAGAACCGGGCGAGCTTTATGCTTCACTACCAAAGGTATTATCTTCCTGAATCGCTGCAACAAGTGCTTCATGCAAAGTACCAGGACGACAACCGCTTATTTTCCCAGTATTATGGTATTGATTACACAAAAACTGACATGTAGGAAACATTCTTTCCTTGGGTATTTCCGGCTTTTCCCAAAATAGAATGAGCCTTTGTCTTTCAGGGATAAAGACGCTCAAAAATACTGCAGGAGGCTAAAATATATGAGTGGGAAAACAGGGAACAAAACTGACAACTCGAACCGTGTATTTTTGAAAATCACTAAAAGGCCCTTTCTCTCTTCTTCGATTGTTTACGGTGTGATGCTGGCTGCCATCGCGGTTATTGGAATAGCTGGAAAAGACCGGGGAGAAAAATAGCTGAAAAAGGAGACCCGGTTTTTTCGGGTCTCCTTCTTTAATGGCCTGCCTGCCAAGGCCTAGGGGCCCGCTGCTGAGGCTGTTGCATGGCGGGAAGATCTTTTCGCTGCCGTGTTTTCGGCTGCATGCCCTGCTCGATCCGGGCCTTTATCTTCGCATCCATCTTGGACAGGTGTACTGGCTGGAAGACCCTTCCGGCGGCTTCCCCGCACGAGGGACACGGCGCTTCGCTGACCCGCGCTCCCTTTGATGCCATCCAGCGCTCAAACGTACCACACGTCCGGCATTTAAACGTAAACTGGGCCATATTAATCCAACTCCGGTAGAATGTTCTGGTAAAAGATGTCTTTAGGCAGGGCCAGCGTGCAGCAGGCGTTCGGTATATCCACTACGCCTGCCACCGTGCCCTGCACCGGCGCCGTACCTAAAAGCATATAGGCCTGCTCCCCGGTGTACCCAAGCGTTTTGAGAAATTCAATCGCATTCAGACAGGCGTTCCTGTAAGCAACATTAGCATCCAGATACGTCTGGCCTCCGGAAAATTCATTAACAGAGACACCTTCAAAGACTAGAAATTCATTGTAATGCGGCATCACCGGTCCCGGCTTAAACGCGGGATTTCGTTGAATACGGTGTTTTTCCATGCCGTTCTTAATCACATGTACCTGCAGGTCAATCCAGCCGGGCATCTCAATCCCTCCGCAGAACGTAATCTCTCCGTCCCCCTGCGAGAAATGAAGATCTCCCACCGACAGCTTTGCCCCGTCGACAAATACCGGAAAGTACACTCTCGAGCCCTTCGATAGATTCTTAATGTCACAGTTGCCGCCATTTTCCCTTGGGGGTACCGTTCTTGCTCCTTCAGCTGCTACCCGGTCGAACTCTTCTCCCTTGAGGTTCCCGAGCACCGCCGAATGCTCTGTCGGCAGATTCGCCAGCGGAGGCACCCGGTCAGGATTTGTATCTACCAGTTCCTTTTCCCTGCGGTTCCATTCATTCAGCATGTCCTGCGACGGCGCTACGCCGATCAGCCCCGGATGAATAATACCTGCAAATTTTACATTTGGCACATGCCTGGAAGTGGCATAAATCCCTTCGAAATCCCAAATAGATTTGGCCGCTTCCGGATAATGGTCCACTAAAAAGCTTCCACCGTTTTCTTTAGCGAAAATGCCATTGAATCCCCATTCATGTGAATGAAACGTTCCGATATCCAGAATATCAACAACAAGCAGATCGCCCGGTTCCACACCGTTTACATGGACCGGACCGCTTAGTACGTGCACCCGGTCGAGATTCACGTGCTTAATGTCCGAGGGGTCATCATTGTTGCTTATCTGGCCATCGGTCCAATCCAGGCATTCCATCCGGAATGTCTCTCCCGGGTCTACGGAAAATACGGCAGGAATATCCGGGTGCCAGCGGTTGTGCCCCGGCATCGTCTGTTGGTCCATCGTTTTGTTCAGCTCTACCTCAAACAGCTTTTTCGGCATAGAAAGCCCCTCCTGTTTATAAAATACCCGGAGACACAGCAGGCGATATTTAAATTTTCTAAATATATTTGATAAAAAAAGGGGGAGAACCCCTTTTTTAAATCTATGCTAAAGTAATTGATTCGTCTGCATAGACGCTTTGAACCGAGCGGATAATCTCTATGCCTTCATCCATCGGGCGCTGGAACGCCTTACGTCCCATAATCAGTCCCATGCCGCCTGCACGTTTGTTAATTACTGCTGTTTTAACAGCATCCTCTAGATCCGATTCGGCAGAGCCCCCGCCGGAGTTAATCAAGCCGGCCCGGCCCATAAACGAATTCATTACCTGGTAACGGGTCAGGTCAATCGGGTGGTCACTCGTCAGCTCCGAATACACTTTGTCGTGAGTCTTGCCGTATCCGACTGCTGTATAGCCGCCGTTGTTGGTCGGCATTTTCTGTTTTACAATATCTGCCTGCAGGCTTGCTGATAAATGTATTGCCTGGCTCGTCAGGTCAGAGGCTGTATGATAATCCGTTCCGTCTTTCTTAAAGCCTGGATTACGGAGATAGGCCCAAAGAATAGTGCCAAGGCCAAGTTGGTGAGCACGTTCAAAGGCTTTCGACACCTCCTGGATCTGGCGGTCGCTCTGCTCCGAACCAAAGTAAATCGTCGCTCCAACCGCTACTGCTCCCATATTATAGGCCTGGTCGACAGAGCCGAACATAATTTGGTCGTGCGTTTCCGGATAAGTCAGCAATTCATTGTGGTTAATTTTGGCAATAAAAGGGATCTTGTGTGCGTAATCCCTTGCGATTGATCCAAGCGCCCCGACTGTGGAAGCTACCGCATTGCAGTTACTTTCCATGGCGAGCTTTACGATGTTTTCCGGATCAAAATACATAGGGTTCGGCGCAAACGAAGCCCCTGCTGAGTGTTCGATGCCCTGGTCAACCGGCAGAATAGACAGATACCCCGTTCCGCCAAGCTGGCCGTGGTCAAATAAGCTCTGCAGGTTGCGCAGTACTACCGGAGAACGGTCCGTCGCTTTGTACACCCGGTCGACAAAATCAGGCCCCGGGACATAGAGATTTTCTTTCGGCACTGTTTTGCTTTGATGGTTTAATAAGTAATCCGCATCCTGTCCTAAAATTTCTTTTGTTGAAGCCATCGTAATACCTCCTCACCAGTTTAGCTAATTCTTCTTCCCTAATTCCCTTATTAGGGAAGAACATAAACAAAATTTCACCAGAATTTATGAAAAGGTTTATCTCTGGAAAGGTATTTACGTAGATAATTTTTGCTGTAAATATACGATTTAGCAGGATCATGACGATATATATTACAAATGCTGCCTCTTTGTTTAAGCTATTTCAATACAATCAACTTTTCTGCTGGAAAGGGCGTTTCCTATGAAAATAAATTATCTATTTGTCATGTTCGCTGTCTATATGTTCTTCGGTGTTTTTATCGGGATCAGTTTTGCAGTTATCATGCCGGCAGTTATTCCCATTCCTGCTTCGTTTTTAAAAATGTTTTATACCGCTTCGATTACCGCCGGTGTGGCGCTCGGCCTCTTGAATTACTTTCTTTTTTTCGGTTTTGTGCGCCGGTGCATTGATCACTTTCAGGCTGTACTGACCTCTGTGCGTAACGGAGATCTCAGCGCTCGTGCTTCATTTCAAAGCACTGGAATAATTGGCCGGCTAAATGACGATTTGAATCGCACTATAGCCCACCTCGAGGCCACTAAAGAAAAGGTCGGCCGCGATGATTTAACCAATCTGCCGAACCGGGCTGCCCTACAGCAGTTTTTTCAGGAAACCTCCAACTCGGGCTTTTCTTATCTTCTTTACTTTATTGATGTGGATCAATTTAAAACTATTAACGATACCTACGGCCACATTACCGGCGATCGTGTGCTTCAGTTCACTGCCGGCCAAATTGGCAGCGCCTGCAGTCCAGAACAGCGCCTTTACCGTTTAGGAGGAGACGAGTTTGTCATTATGGAGCAGATCGGCACGAAAAATACGAAAAGTAAGCAGCTGACCAAAAGCCGTATCTCCCAACAGCTTCGTGTCCCTTACACAGACGGGCAAATTACTTTTACTATTGCCGTCAGCATTGGGGTGTATGAGTCCTCTGGCCAGCACGAGGATTTTGCTTCCGTGCTGCATAAGGCTGATCAAAAAATGTATAAAGCCAAACGCCAAAAGCACGAAAGCTCGCTTCCATTTAACTAAAGAGGCTTCGAAACCTTTTGTGGTACCGGAAAAATATTTCTGCCACAATTCCTTCATTTTTACAGTAATAATGGCCTATGCTTTTTGATTTAATTTGTATCGATAAATGTTTAGAGAGGCAATTCTTCCTTTTTTTTCTGCTTCAATATTTTCAGCCTCCCTTTCTATGGGCAGGCAGAAACAAAAGAGCAGCATGGCTGGGGCTTTATCAGGTTAAAGAATCAGTACAATATTAAAGGGGTGTAGGGGATGAAGGAATGGTTCAATTTTAAAAGCTTGCGTGCAAAAATTTTAACTGGCTTTCTGGTGCTTATATTGCTGGTCACAGCGCTTGGCGTCTATAATTTTTACGCCAACAGCAGGGCAAATGCCGAAACAAAGGATATTGTTGAAAAGCAGCTCCCACTATTGATCGCTGATGAAAAACTAGCGTTTAATATGGCACAGCGTGTCGCCCTCTCCCGGGGGTACGTTTTATTCGGGGATGAGGAATTTAAAAGCAGCTTTATGGAATACACAGAAGAAAGCGCTGCGCTGGAAGAGGAGACGCTCGCCGACTTCGATTCTGCTGAGCTGGAGACATTAACGGAAAAGAGTATCGAATGGGAGCAGATTATTACCTCGGAGGTTTTCCCAGCTTACGAAGCAGGTAATGAAGAAGAAGCTAAACAGATACTAAATACCACTGCCAAGCCACTGGCCCGGGAGATTATGACCGGCTTTGAAGACTTGGCTGGAAAAAGAGAAGGATTAATCACAGCTGCAGGGGAAGATGTGCTTGAAAGCGGCAGAAACCTGATGACTACCGGTACAATTATTTCCCTTTTAGTCATCCTTGCCGGAACTGCCATTTCCTTTTTTATGGCACGCACGATCTCTGCTCCAATTAAAACGGTCATGCACCGTATGCAGGCTATTGCAGAGGGCGACTTGAGCCAGGAGCCGATGCAAACTACATCCCGCGATGAAACTGGAAAGCTCGTACATGCCGCCAATCAAATGAATAACAACATGACCCGGCTGCTTACACAAATTAAAAAGATGTCCACAGACGTATCGGATCAGAGTCAGAATTTAACTCATTCGGCGAACGAGGTGAAGGCAGGCTCCCAGCAGGTGGCCGTTACGATGGAAGAGCTCGCTTCCGGAGCAGAATCCCAGGCGACAAGTGCCAGCAGCATCGCTTCATTAATGAGTGACTTCACTGAAAATGTTTCCGATGCCCATACGAAGGGCGAAGACGTTCGCAGCTCATCAACACATATTCTCTCTATTACAAATGAAGGCCGGCAACTGATGGACACTTCGGTGCATCAAATGGAAAAGATCGATGCTATCGTAAAAAATGCGGCCGTGAAGGTCGAAGGGCTCGATAAACAATCCCAGGAAATTTCAAAATTAGTTTCTGTGATTAACGATATTGCCAACCAGACGAATTTGCTTGCTTTAAACGCTGCGATTGAAGCTGCCCGTGCCGGCGAGCAGGGTCGCGGATTTGCCGTAGTGGCTGATGAAGTACGAAAGCTTGCCGAGCAGGTGTCTGCTTCCATTACAGACATTACCGGCATTGTAGAGGGTATTCAGAACGAATCTTCCTCTGTCGCCGCCTCTCTGCAGGCAGAATATAAAGAAGTAGAACTCGGCACCTCCCAGATTCAAACAACGGGAGAAACATTCAATACGATCAATACAGCTATTCAGGCAATGGCAGAAAACCTCCAATCCGTCACTCAAAATCTGGCGGCTATCTCTTCAAGCAGTCAGGAAATCAATGCTTCCATTGAAGAAATCGCTTCTGTATCCGAAGAATCTGCTGCCGGGGTCGAACAGACTGCCGCTTCCGTCCAGCAGACGAGCAGCTCCATGGAGGAAGTTTCCGCTAATTCAGAAAACCTGAACGACCTTGCCCTCCAGCTGAACGCCGAAGTAGATAAATTTAAGCTGTAATACGAATAATAAGGCCCGGAGATTTTTTCTCCCGGCCTTCTTTGTTATTCTAGATCTGTTTTACGCTTCAGCGGCTTTACTGCCGGGCCTTCAATAACCTCCCCATCGTAGGAAAATCTTGACCCATGGCACGGACAGTCCCAGCTCCGTTCTGCATTGTTCCAGGAAAGATCACAGCCCATATGCGTACAGGTGGTGTCGACAACATACAGTCTTCCTGTTTCATTCCGGTAAGCTCCGGCCTTCCCGTCTTCGGTATTAATTAAAGCTCCTTCATCATTTTCCAGGTTCTTTTCTTTATCGCCCCGGTTGGATTTTCCTTTAACCATTTCTTTCCCGACATCCATGTTTTCGGCTGCAAAGGATTGAATGTTTTTCTTTTTCAGTTCAGAGCGCGTCGGGTCAAACGCTTCTTTGTAGACATTTTCATTGCCTAGCACGTAATCAGCCAGCATTTTCCCTGCTGCTTCGCTGTTGCTTATTCCCCATTTCATGAAGCCGGTGGCAGTAAAAATCTGCTTTTCTCCGGAAGTCATCGGTCCGACATACGGCATTTTATCCAAGGTAATCATATCCTGAGCCGACCAGCGGTAAGGCACTTCCTGCAGACCAAAGTGCTCTTCGCCGAAGGTACGCAGTGCCTCGTACCGCTCAAACGTGCTGGTTTCATTTTTACCAGATGTATGACCTTCCCCGCCGATTAAAAGAAGATCCTCCCCGTTCTCGTCTTTTGCTGTACGAAGCGATCTTGAAGGCGAATCTACACTAATATACATATGCCTTGGCATCGTCTGGACTTTAGCCCCGATAATGTAGGAACGCTCCACGTGCAGACGGCTGTAATATTTCCCCATGCCGTCGTTAAAAGGGAAATGGCTTGTCACCAAAAGATAATCACTCGTAATTTTGCTTTCATTGTTTGTGTTAACTACGACTTTACCATTTGATTTATTTACATCCGAAGCCCTCGTATTTTCATACACACGCCCGCCCAGCCGGACTACCTCTTCAAGAAGTGCATGGTAATAATGCACTGGCTGAAACTGGGCCTGATTGCGTATCACAAGGGCCCGAGCGACAGCATACGGGAGATCATGTTCTTCAGAAGCCTCTCCGCCGTTAACGTTTAGTAGCCGGTATGCTTCGGCTTCCTGCTCCATCACTTTTTGCTGCTGTTCGCTATTCGTATAAATAAAAGCGTTCCGTTCCTCCCATTTGCAATTAATACCAAGCTCTTCCACCCGGTTTCGCATATCACGGATCGCCTGTTCGTTAGCTTCATGGTACTGGCTTGTTTTTTCCCGCCCGTGATTTTGCATCAGCTCATCGTATATCATGCCGTGCTGGGAGGATATTTTTGCTGTTGTATTTCCGGTGGTGCCTTCAAGTACCCTTCCCGCTTCGAGCAGCACAACTTTGGCTCCAACCTTCGCTAAATAGTAAGCAGCTGTAATACCGGCTGCTCCGGCGCCTGCAATAGTAACTTCTGCGGTGTCTTCGCCGCTGTGTGCCGGCATGTTTGTAGATTCGCTTTCCTTAAGCCATAAAGAATGTGGATATAAAGGGACACTTCTGTTGTTAGCCATTGTAGTTCCTCCTTATAGTTATTCAAACCGCGACTGCTTTTTCTTCCCGGGGGCGGGCTGCCTTATACCAGTGCCAGCAGAGAATCACCATAATGGCAATATCCACCGCATCGCCCCCGTAATACATCAGCATTGATCCTGCCTGGGCAGCTTCCTGGCCTACCCCTGCCGGCGGTGACACGTACAAGTATTTGGATAAAATACCGTGCCCTGCAAGCGCTGCCACAAGCACCCCGGATCGGAACAGAAAAGAATACCGATGAGGCATCGGATCAATATAAATAATTGAAGCTGTAAACGCATACCCCGCCAAGAAAATATGGACATGAATGATAATATAGATAAGAGCAGAGGCATGCATCAAGGCGTACAACCCGGTCGTATATAAAAACCACAAGCCGCCAATATTCAGCACCGTGGCCGTCACCGGATGAGAAATTATTGTTACAAAGCGGCTCCGCAGCATTTTAGCCAGTTTTTTCGCTGCAGGTACTGGCAAAGCACGAAGAGCAAGCGTTACCGGCGCCGCAAGCACTAAACAAAGCGGTGCCAGCATGCCAAGCAGCAGGTGCCCGGTCATATGAATGACAAATGAATCGTGAGCCATCCGCGGAATTGGCCCGAGGACTGAAATCACTGCCGCCGCTGTGCCAGTGACGAACAAGCCGATGCGGCGTGCCGGCCATCCCGCATCCCGGAAAGCTGCAAAAAGATACAGCAGGCACACAAGGATAAAGGGGGCCGCAAGTATTCCTTCTGCAATATAATGAGCAGTAGTCATCAGCTTATACCGTTTCTTTCTGTTTTTTCATCTGCGAAGTCTGCCTCCATACCACTATTCCGGCAATAAGGATGACGAGTGCACTAATATTCCATACAAGATCGTAAGGAAGAATATCTACACCGTACCGTATCTGGTGAATGCCCATCCATTTATGCTGGACCAGGCCATCGTAAAGCTGAAAAAAGCCGGCCCCGGTCAGTGTGCCCCCGATCCACCGACGCAGCCAGAAGCTCTGCCGGCGCCGGAGATCAGCCACCATAAATAAGGCAGCTACCGTAGCAAACCAGCTGAATGCATGAAAAAAGCCATCTGAGATGAGCCCTGCGGTCGTTGTTGATAAATCATAAAAATGGTGCCAGTGCAGCAGCTGGTGAAAGACTACTTCATCGATAAAAGCAATGAGCCCGAGACCGAAAAGAAAGCCGGATAATATATTTCGCCCGGCGTAGTTTTTCTGGTTTCTCCGAAGCATAGCTTCATTTTTTTCTGACATGGCTGGTCCTCCTCTGCTACATATCTGTTTTCAGGCGATTGCTCGAAAAAAGTACGTGTGTGCCCATATAAAAGTGAAACATGTATTCAGCTGCCCCCATCAACACTGCGGTTACCACAGCTGCAAGCAGTACTGGGCCAGCGAAAGTGATCACAGCCCCTGCAGCTAATACGACAGCAAATACTAAAATGGCATCTGCGCCCGCTGCCATTAGGCTTTTTACACGTGGAAGCAGTACTAGATCTCCGAGTGGGTAGCTGATGGCGCCGATGATAATAGTGAGCACCAGCACACTCCAAATAGAAACCCCATTTGCGATGCTCAGCACCAAAAATAACAGTGCGGCAGTCATTATGCTTTTACCAGTTAATGCTTTGATATGCTTCATGTTTTACTCCTTTCCATGTGTGCTTAAAAATACACAAAAAGCCAGGGAAAGACGCCTCTCTTTTCCTGGCTTACCGCAAGGCTTAATCCCGCGATTGCTGCCTCCGTTTATGCAGTTAATGCTTGGCTATTCTTCTGTTTCCTTTAAATACATTTCCATAAACTTTCTTTTGGATTAAAAGAGAGTTCTTTCAAGCTCAGCAAACTAAATGATTTAGCAATACTATCTCTATCCTGCGCTCTCTTTAAAGAAATATTATGAGCTGGAGCATGTCTTTCAGGCCGGGCAAAAAACCATTTGTTCCCTCACCCATCGATAGCCCTGGATTAGGATGACAGTTATAGTCCGCCCTCTTGTGCCGCGTAGGGTTATTCATATTATTCAGCACGAAAAAGCCGGTGAAGACGCTGGAGCGATTTTTCAGCATATTCATTTATAATATCTGCTTCCGATTTTCCTTCAGCGGAGGAGAACACGCTCAAATCGGGAGGCAGGCATTCTACTGTAATTGTTCCGCCGTAGCCTGTTTCCTTAATGGTATCTGCAATTGTTTTCCATGAGAGCCTCCCGTATCCCAGACCCTGCCGGTTAGTATCTGCTACGTGTATGTGGCTGAGAGCTGGGCCAAGATGATGAAAAGGTGCTTCCATGCTGCTTTCTTCAATGTTCATATGAAAAGTGTCGAGCATCGTCGTTACAAAAGGGTGCCCTATTTCCTTCACCAGCAGCAACGCCTGCCAACCGGTGTTAATAATACAGCTTTCATAACGATTTAACGGCTCGATCACAAGCGCGACGTTTCTTTCTTCTGCATATGGAGCTATTTCCTGAAGTGACAGGACAGCCGCTTCCCATTCTGCTTTGCCGTTTTCTTCCGGCTCTGCTTTACCTGGCGCACACGGGGACAGCACCATGTATTCTGCTCCTGCCCGGTATGCACGGTTGATCTGCTCTTTAAAATAATTTACAGCTGTTTTTCGCATGGAAGGGTTCACCTGTGATAAATCTGTTTCTTTCCGCGGCCAGCCTGCATCCGCACACAAGCCCCGGATACGGATATCCAAGGTTTCTGCCAGATCGACCAATCCCTCCCAATTATAGTCTCTCGCATGCACTTCAATTTCATCGTACCCTATGACGGATACGTCACGCATCGTTTGCTCAATCGGCCGGTCTCCAAACACCCAGCTGCATATCGAAAAATTCATCCCATCCTCCCTTTCACTACTACAACTCTTCTGTAATATGTTTCTTCTCCACGAAGTGCTGGAAGAACTATAGAAGCTACAAATAAAGACCAGCGAGGCAAAGCCGCTGGTCTTTATTAAACATCTTCCGAGAACACGTGGCCGCCGATTTCATAGTCCACTGTCTTTGTTTCCCAAAGCCAATTGTCTTTCGGCACTTTTTCACTCCAGAAGAACAATGAATCACCTACGGGTTCCGATCCATTCAGCGCTTCTTCTGTTGCTTCTTCTGCGCGTTCGGAAGGAGACTCTTCTATACTTCCGTCAGCCACGACCTGAAACTGATTTTCTTCATATATGACACTTTCAACGTCATTTGGAAAGGTTTCTGATTCAATACGGTTCAAAATAACACTAGCCACGGCTACCATGCCTTCAAAAGACTCATCTTTGGCTTCTGCATGCACAGCCCGTTCAAGCAGTTCTTCATTTTCAACCTCAGGGACTTCGCTTGAGGCCACTCTTTCTTCCTCTTCTTCAGGTGCCGTTGCTTCCTGTACTGTCTCTTCTTCTACTGCAGGTTGCTTTTCTTCTGGTTCCTGCTCCGCTGTCTGGCTTCGTTCATGCACGCTGTAGACTAAGACACCCAGCACAGCGGCAAAAACAGCAAGCGTTCCCATTACAGTGTAAATGGAATACTGCTTGGACATTATAATCACCCTTTATCAATGAGGCAAAATTATTGTTCCAATGATGGCGGTAAATGACAGGTTTGCCATCACTCTACCATTTTTCTGCCAGAAATAATAATTACCACTGAGGGGATATTCGGCTATTTTCCGCTGAAATAAGTAAAGAAAATCTATAAGCACAACCACGGGCAATATATTTCCTGTATGGCTCCGTACGCGCCAGAATGCATAGACATCAGGAGGAATTTTTTTTCTGTTTTTCTGACTTTGCACGTTCATTGCGGATACGCTGGCGGTAGCCATAGGTTGCTTTAAGAACCGTTTCTTCACTTTCCAGTCCTGCTCCAAGCGCCCCTCCCAACGTAGCCACTGTACAGGCAAGCCATGAAATTTTCAGGTAGGTTGCAAAGGTTACTGTGCCCGATAAATTCAGCGCCAGCTGGGAGGCAGGAATAAATAACAGAGAAACAATCAAAAACATAATAAATAACACAATATAATAATGGATAATGGCAATGCCGATTGTAGAAGCCGTAGCTTTGTTGTAGGAGCGGACCAAAAATTTAGACTCTGCCTTGGACTCGTTTTCCCATAACCCATGAGCAACGATAAACCATACGGTCATAGCAACCATAGCCGTAAACATAACTGCAAGAAAACGCCAAAAGCCGTAAGTATCACTCAGCATCCAGAAGCTTGGAAAAATCAGTCCGTAAGCACCAGTAGCAAAAGCTAAAGCGATGACACGCTTAAAGGCTGGAAAAATCGTCCAGGGACGGTTTGCCAGCACCATGCCGGAAAGCAGCCTCGTGCGTCCCCTTACATTCAGATTGGCATAAAAGCGGACGTGCTGGCTTTCCTCTTCATTAGAATATACTTTCCTTTTAATTGGAGAAAAACGCTCGTACAAACGGCTGCCCATCAGCTCCCTGGAGCCTCTGCCACGGACCTGGTAGGAATGGTCGTCTTCGTGCTCTTCAAGCTGTTCCTGGTTTTCTGCAATGCGCTCATTCTGCCGTTCACGGTCTTCTTCAGAGCTTCCATGATGCATTTCATTTACAAGCTGCATCATTGCTTCCCGGACGCGCTTTTTCATGGGCATTGCTCCGAGAGAGGGCAGGGAAATAAGACCGATTTCCCGGTCTGAGCTGGCGTCAGCTATTACCAGCTTCTTTCCGTCTACAATAGGCAGATCCGTAAAACAGAGGGCGTAGTCCCATTCATGCTTTTCTTTATGCTTTTTTGCTTCCTCAATTACCGGTTCTGATTTTTCTATCACTCCGGCAAAAGGATCAAGGAGCACTTCCACTTCCCAGCCTCTCCGGTCATCTACATAGTTTTTGAGTAAATCGGGAAGTTCCCCTTCTATTTCGTCACAAATTTCCTTTGGGAGCTCCGGGGCGGCTATTAGTCCAAGCGTGTAGCTATCGGACGAATGTTTATTTTTTTTCGAAGCCATCAATACCCTCCTTTCTTTACATCGTCTTAAAAACAAGGCCAAGAATACGGTATCATACTTTTCCCCTTTTCCATATACACGTACTTTTCCATTATGCACATGTTATAGATAAAAGAAAACGAGGAATAATCCTTTTAGGTTCATTATTAATATAAGGAGGTGAACCGGAGCTGACCGCTTCGGCCGCTATGAAATTGACAGAAACTATGCACGTACTCAAACTGTCTATTCCAAACGGAACAGACACTATGGTACTACACTTAACCCTCATAAATAACAATGGCCGCCTTATCCTCTTTGACACAGGCATGCCTGGATATGAAGAAGAGATTTATGAATTGATACGAAATGAAAATCTAAATCCTGATCACCTTGAAACTATTATTTTAACCCATCAGGACATTGATCACATTGGCAGCCTTCCGGAAATTCTTCACGACCATCCCGACTTACGAGTTCTCATGCATTCGGCCGACAAGCCTTATGTGGACGGCGCGGAGCCATTGATCAAACTAAGCAGTAATGCCAAAGCAAACCTGATTGATACTCTTCCAGAAGCAAAGCGGGACAGAGTTGGCCACATGTTTGACAAAACCGAGCCATCGCTTATCAGTGAAACTGTAGAAGAAAAAGACACACCCATTGAGGGGCTGACTGTCCTGCATACGCCCGGCCATACTCCCGGCCATATCAGCCTGTATCACGAAAACAGCCATACGCTCATTGCGGGCGACGCTTTGACTGCTAAAGACGGCGAGCTTTTCGGCCCTCGTGCAGAAGTGACCCCTGATATGGAACAAGCCCGCCGTTCCCTCGAAAAGCTCCTCGGCTTTGATATGACCACCGTGATTTGTTACCACGGAGGCGTCGTACACGGAGACATCAATCATAAAATCAGTGAGATTTTATCCTAAATAAAAAAAGCACCTCCGCCGGTTGCGGAGGTGCTTTCGTCTGTACGTTGATCACGAGTTTTCGATATCCTCCCGAATTCGCTGCCGGCGCTCCTCTTCCTCCCGCAGTCTCGTTTCCTTGTAATCCTTTCGAACGGATTTCAGCAAGGAAATGGCGGAGATAAACAAGACGATAGAGAACGGCAAAGCCCCGATGAGAGAAACTGTCTGAAGCCCATTCAGGCCGGCACTGATAATTAATACAGTAGCGAGTCCTGCAATGAGAGCGCCCCAGATTATTTTTAAAAGCATTGATGGGTTCGTATCTCCGTTAGAGGTCATCATGCCAAGTACGAATGTTGCAGAGTCCGCTGACGTTACAAGGAATGTAAACAACAGACAAATCGATAGTATCGAAAGCAGCGTGCCAAGTGGTATATTATCCAGCATGGCAAACATGGCCCGTGTCGTATCCTCCGCAACGATCCCTGCTATGTCTGTATTGTGAAATAAATCCAGGTTGATGGCAGTGCCGCCGAAAATACCAATCCAGATTATACCGATAAATGGCGGAGCCACCATAACGCCAAGAACGAATTCCCGGAGTGTACGGCCTTTGGAAATACGGGCTACGAACATGCCCACGAACGGAGACCAGGCAATGGTCCAGGCCCAGTAATAAATCGGCCAGTCCTGCACCCAGGTGCCATTTGTATAGTTTTCCATACGCAGGCTTGCCTGGAAGAAGTTTTGAACGTAATCACCAAGACCCATTGTTATTGTTTCAAATATAAAGCCGGTCGGTCCGATAAACAGGACCGCTACCATTAAAAATAATGCCAGCCCAAGGTTTACATTACTCAAATATTTTATTCCGCGGTCCAGGCCGGAAATTGTGGAAGCCATAAAGAATACGAACATGACAGCAACAATTATAAATTGGGTCGTCGAACTGGCAGGCACGTTAAACACACTGTTGAGGCCGCCGCTGATCTGCAGCACACTCAAACCGAGTGTGGTTGCTACCCCCATTACTGTAGCGATAACAGCAATGATATCCACGCCGTTACGGAAGCCTTTACGGAGCGGGCGCGTGCCATCTCCAATAACACCATTCATCGTGTCACTGATAAGGCTACGCTCTTCCTGACGGTATAAAAAGTAGGAAATCGCAAGCCCTACAAATGTAAATGAAGCCCACTGGTGAATACCGTTGTTAAAAAATGCGTTCCACATTGCTTCTCTTGCCGCTTCGGGTGTTCCCGGCTCCACGTTTGTCCAGGGCGGCGGAGTCTGGAAGTGGGTCATTGGCTCTGCCACACCCCAGAATACGATACTTACACCAAATCCACAGCTGAAAAGCATCGCAATCCAGGTAAAAAAAGGATATTTCGGCCGGGCGTCATCGCCTCCCAGCCTGACACGTCCATACTTACTGAACGCCATATAAAAGTTAAATAAGATCAAAAACAGCACAAACAGTAAATAGAACCAGCCGAACGTATCAGCGATAAAGCCGTATGTAAATTCGGCCTGGGCCTGTAGGGCCTGTGGTGCTATTGCTCCCCATAACGCAAACGCAAAAATGATGATAAAAGATATAAAAAAGATACTGTTGAGAAATTTAAATTTCTTCTCTTTTTCACTCATGATGCTTCCCCCTCTCTTTGCTTGCAGAAACGAATTAACGAAACTTTAACATATAAGGCCTTTTAAAAACAGTTAGTTTCAAAAAACTCTTTAAACTAGTATTAGGAGCAAAGAACTAACATACAAAGCCTTATGTATCGTTGTACCCGAATTAACCTGCAAATAATACACAAATTCACTGATCTGTGGATTTTTTCAATGAACTTATTTATTTTCATGACTATTTCACTAATTATTCTTTTATTAGCATCGTAAATCTGAAAAATATCGGGTACAATGAAGGTAGGAATATAGATCATCAAAGAGGTACACAAAGTTCACTCCATTTACTTTTTGTCTTCTCTCCAGCATTAGGTTTCAAGCAGGCGTTCCCTGCGAATCTACTATATTAGGAGGATGTTCTATGCAAACAATGAACGTTATATTAGTCGCTGTCGATGGGTCTGAACAGGCTGAATACGCTTTTGAAACCGCTCTCCCTATTGCCAGGGCGCAGCAAGCCCAGCTTATAATCGCCAGGGTAATCAACAAAAACGCCTACCAGCCAATGAGCAGTTACGCCCCGTCTATTATTGAAAAAGTGCAGGAAGATGCTAATGAATTACTGGCAAAGTATAAAAAGCAGGCAGAGGAAGCTGGTATTTCAGACGTAACTGTAGAACTTGTATACGGCTCCCCTAAAACGAAAATTATCCGTGATATTGTGCCAAAATATCATGTCGATTTGATAATAACCGGCGCCACTGGTTTAAACGCTGTTGAGAAAATATTCATGGGCAGTGTGTCAGAACACATCGCAAAAACAGCCCCATGCAGTGTGATGGTGGTCCGTTCTTAGTAATTAATATTAGCGAAAAGCAGCTGGCGTAAATTGCCGCTGCTTTTTTTTGAAAAATTAGGTTTATTCCTTTTACAAGCGGGAACCATTTAAGTGTTCCCATTTATTTGAGGAACAAAAATATATGCATGGTGGAAATGTTGGGACAATAGCGCCTAAAACATAAGCCAGAAAAGCCCTATCTCTTTTCTGGCTTTTTTGCGTACAAAAACCGGTTTACTCCTCTCCCGGGCTCTATTGTTCTTTTGTTTTCGCTGTGCATTATTTTTATCTTTTAGCCGACGTGCAACCAGGCATGTAGCCGGTGCTCAAGAAGAACTTTTTTCACCCACTTTAAAGCAGGACTCTTTAGCCTGCTCTCATTCTAAGCTTTAAAATTTTAGGAGGACTCGAAAATGGCAATTGATAAGTATCCATCCAGACAGGGCGACCATAAGGAAATCATGGACCGGAAGGACCCCGTTGTTCATGGCGGATCCGACTTCGACGGACCACTGCAGAAAGAGGAACTGGACTTTTACGACGAGAACGGCTACCTCATGCTCCAGAAGCTGTTCACCGACGAGGAAGTCGACATGATGAAGCGCGAGCTCCGGGAGACGATGAAGCGCAACGAAGAGCGCGACGCGCCGGACGTGATCAAGGAGCCGAACAGCAACGAGGTCCGCTCCGTGTTTGAAATCCATAAGGACGGCGGGTTCTTTGAAATGCTCGCCAAAAACGAACGCATTGTCAAAGCTGCCCAGCAGATCCTCGGCAGCCAGGTGTATATGATGCAGTCCCGGATAAACTTTAAGCCAGGCTTTAAGGGTAAGGAGTTCTACTGGCATTCGGATTTTGAAACCTGGCACATGGAAGACGGCATGCCGGACATGCGGGCGCTCAGCTGCTCGATCATCCTCACGGACAACTACGAGTTCAACGGCCCGCTCATGCTGATCCCGGGGTCGCAGAAATGGTACGTCTCCTGTCCGGGCACGACGCCGGAGGACAACTTCAAACAGTCGCTGAAAAAGCAGGAGACCGGCGTACCGGACAACGAAAGCATGGAATGGCTCACGGAGCAGGCCGGCGGCCAGATTGACCGTGCGACCGGCCCGGCGGGCTCGGTGCTCTTCTTTGACTGCAACACGATGCACGGCTCGGCCGGCAACATCTCGCCGTATCCGCGCAGCAACGTGTTCTTCGTGTTCAACTCGGTGGAAAACAAGCTCGTGGATCCGTTCAGCGGCCAGGAGCCGCGCCCGGAATTTCTGGCCAACCGCCAGGACACTTCCGCTATTGAGCCAACGTCAGAATCTCTGACTGAAGGCACAAAATCCTTTAAATAATTCTTACACCTTTATCGGGCCGTTTCTATTGCGGCCCGATTTTTATATCATTATTGGCATTTCATGGTTTAGTAATACATAAAAAACCCGATCCAAATAAGTGGATCGGTACTGTTTTATCCCGTTTCCTGTTTTCTCCGGTCTACCAGTTTTTTATCAAGCAGCTCTTTTTCTACAAAATCGTTAAGCATCTCGTAAAATTTATCTTTGTCTCCCACAGAGCCTGAAAGCTGCTCCAAATGGTTCATAAAAGTAACCTGGTCATAGTCCTGGGGAAGCTTCCCGGAATAATTACGGGCAATACTTTTGCCGTAATGCCAGCAACAGTTTTTGTCCTTTGTCTCCAGCGCTTTTGATAAAATAACCAGTGCTTCAAGAAGCGTCAACGTTACTCCCGGCTTTTCTTCTGCGTACGACGCAATATACGTAAATGCAGAGTAAACATAGTAAGAAAACTGTTCATCTTTCATGATCAGCCGGAGTGTATCATTGTCATCGGTTAAATATGAAGTAAAGCGTGTAACCTTGGAAATAGAAAAAACGAGGTCTGTTAACTGATAAATCGCATCCTGGGCGGTCATTGGCTCGTCGTTTCCAAGCGCTTTAATCGCAATTTCAGTCAATTTCCGGATGCCAAACTCGATGTCCTGCACTTCTGTTTTACTTTTCCCAAGATACATCAAGTTACGGTACTTTTTTTCATTAACCGGCAGGTCCGGTTCTTCATTCGTTTTCCAATAAGAAAATATAGGAATGCCTTCAAGTACAAAATCCCCAATTCTTCGATCCAAGCGTACTACGATGCCATCCCTGGCTGCTTCTTTTACAATTTTGCCGAAATCTATGACCTGGATAAAACCGGTCGTTTCACTTGCAACGACATGCGGTTCTCCTTCGGTCTTCGGTTCGTGTACCTCACTTTTACTCTTAGCGCGATGTGCTTCAAGGTCATACAGCAGCGTGTTAAGAATGCGCTGTTGCGATTCTTCTTTCATGTTCGTTGTAATGCTTGGCACCTGCATCCATTTCGTTGCATGGTTGATAAACAATATAAAGTTTATCACCGATACGGCGGTAGCCAATACGCCGAGCACCGGAAATATCGTGTACTGCTCCATCGAAGAAGTCAAAAAGAAAAACCCGATCAGCAGGAAAAAGAAACACAGGTTAAAGACTCCGATGGAATGCTGGGTTCTGCGATCTGAAATAAAATTAAACAAAACCCGGGGCGTAAACTGGCCGGAAAAACTCGTCAAAACGACGAGAATGGAGTTAAATGTAAATGCGTTTAACGTGAGTACACCTGAGAGAAGCGTACTGTACATTGTCTGGGTTAAAGAATACCCAGTAGATAAGATAGGAGCCATGGCAAACGCAGGCTCGAGGCCGAATTCCACGTAGTACGCCCCAATGGCTAAAAGCACAGCCAAAACAATATAGATGGCCGGCAGCACCCAAAGACTCGAGCGGAGTTCATACCACCGCTGTCTTGAGGACATGCTTTTAATCTGCCGTAATTTTTTTGGCATTAATTGATGTAGATAATATTTCAATTTGTTCACCTTTCTGTTGTTTTAATCAGCTGTTTGCAGCATTCATTATGGGCCCCATACATGGAGCCTCCCTCTGTACGTACAGGAGGAAAGCTCAAGAGCAATCATGCTGCTTTAGCTGGTAATTTCTATTCCCTTACTGCCTCTTTGGTTGATATGACCTTCACGTCACACTTTGCTTTTTTCTGAATGGCTTTGGCTGTGTTCCCGAGAAAGATCCGGTCCACTTTAGACGTGCCCGTTTCCCCAACAACAATCATATCTACATTATATTTTTCACATAGGTTTTCCATTTCTTTTTTCGGAATTCCTACTTCAAGCACCGTTTCCACGTCTTTGAGTCCACTCTCTTCGGCCATTTCTTTATAGCCCTTCAGCCGTGTTTCCGCCTGTTTTTTCAATCTTCTGAAACCATGCGGATCCATCCGTTCCAGGGAGGCATAGCCGTTTTTATCCATAACAAATGCGATGATAAGCGTGGCATTATTTTCTTTTGCCAGCTCTTTCGCTTTATCAAATGCATCATGGGAGGAGCCTTCAAGAGCTTCTACTCCTACGAGTATACGATTAATTTGTGCCAATTTCATCTTTCCTTTCTTTTTCTAAATTACTTGGCTCAGCTTTCTGCTTCAGCTTTCACAAAATAGCCTGTGTTTCCTCCGTTTTTCGTCTGTTAACTTTGCTTACTATCTAAAAAAATATAAAAAGCCAGAAAAAGAACGATCATCCTTTTCCTGGCTTATGTTCTGGCTTTTATATCCATTCATTTCCGCCGCATATGAAATTGTCGTCCTGCCACACCCGGACGTTTTTGTTTTTATGGCGTTACTTAAAATTTACCCGTACAATATATGTATTAAACGTTAACGCATAAATGCATTCGAAATCTTTTAAAGGACAGATGCCTTATTCATTATTTATTTTTCGACAGATACTGCCCGCCCTGTCTTGCAGCCGTTCGCATTTTTCAATTTCTGGACCCGCATCAGCACTGCGAGTGGATTCCCATTCAGGACGCCTGGCTCCACATGGATAAATTCCCCTATTTATCCTCAAGAAACGCTGCACACGAGCTGCATATGTTTACAAACCAGGGGGTCGTCCTCCATGGTTTTTACGCCTTTCGCCGGTTGCTGCTTGCTGTTCCGGCCAGTTTCCTTCCAGCTATCGTACTTTATCTTCCGTACGCTGACCGGGTTGGCGTACCATTGTACAATGCCATTTCAAAAAGCCGTCTAAAACATATTTCTTTTAAGAATAGTTAGCTTCCACAGAGACAATAAGCCCAGCTGTCCAGGTATCTTTGGACAGCTGGGCTTGTTTTTATTACCGGTGCACCGTTTTCATTCCTTCTTCAGGGTACCGCATGCCTGCGGCAGCACCTTTAGGAGCAATATCATCAATTGCTTTCATATCGGCCCTCGTAAGTTTAACCTGCAGACTATTAATATTTTCTTGTAGGTACGTACGCCGCTTAGTCCCTGGAATCGCTATCACGCCTTGCTCTCTCAACCAGGCCAGGGCCAGCTGGGAAGCTGTGCATTCTTTTTCTTCAGCTAATTCCTTCATTTTATCCACGAGCTCAAGATTTTTGTTGAAGTTTTCTCCCTGAAACCTTGGAGAAAAGCGGCGGAAATCATCTTCTTCCAAATCCTCAAACTGCTTGATTTGTCCGGTTAAAAATCCTCTCCCCAGTGGGCTGTAAGCTACAAAGGAAACTCCGAGGTCTCTGCAAAGCGGCAGAATTTCATCCTCCACGTCCCGGCTCCATAATGAATATTCTGTCTGCAGAGCCGTAATTGGATGCGTTTCATGAGCCCTGCGAATTGTTTCCGGAGCGGCTTCCGACAAGCCCAAATACCGGATTTTTCCGGCGTCTACGAGTTCCTTCATCGCACCTACCGTTTCTTCAATTGGCACATCCGGGTCCACCCGGTGCTGATAATATAAGTCAATGGTATCAACGCCGAGCCGCTTCAAGCTCGCATCACATGCCTGCTTTACATACTCTGGCCGGCCGTTTACTTCTCCTGTGAGTTCACCCTCATTGCTGTACACGTTCCCGAATTTTGTAGCGAGCACTACTTCTTCCCGACGGTTTTGAATCGCTTCACCAACCAGTCTTTCATTAGTCATCGGGCCGTACATATCAGCCGTGTCGAGAAAATTAATCCCATGATCAAGTGCTGTGTGTATCGTTTTTTTTGACTCTTCATCGTTTAATTTTCCATAAAAAGCGGACATCCCCATACACCCCAGGCCAATAGAGGAAATATGCAGGTCACTGTTGCCAAGCTGTCGTTTTTCCATTACAGGTATTCGTCCTTTCTGGATTAATGACTCTGCTTTTTCAAACAGGTGTCTTTCTGTTCACGCTTTTGTTCCACTTTAAACATTTTCAGTAAACTATTTTTTTCTTAAGCCAGCCCTTTTTATAAGATCATCCACCCGGCGCTCTACATTTTCGTCCGGAAGCAGCGGCGGAGCATGGTGAGGCTTGATGCGGGCATCGATGATCATGCTGTCGCATCCCCAATGCTTGTTTTCATAAAAGCTGTTCACCCCATAAATATCGTGCGAAGGATTGCTGCGTGTGAAAACGGCCCATAGGAAATTGCGCATCGTCTCACTGACAAAGCTGCTGTCATCGCAGATGATAATCATTGGGGTTTCTTTAACGTCCCACTGCTCATCGAGACGTTCAGCGAAAGCGGATATTTCTTCAGCCGCCTGCCTGTAACTGAAAAACTCTGATGCTTCCACCGCTATTACACCCGGCATCACAAGTTTAGGCGAATGCATCGAACTGTCAGCTGGGAATCCTTCCGGCACGCGTTGACAAAGAGTCCGCTTCACGTCTCCATAAGCCGCGATAATTACCTTGCTTCCTTCATTCAGCCCTTCTCCGCTGTAATCAAGCGTATCAATCGTCGTTTTGGTCTGAAAGTGAAGGTCGCGGCGCAGATTAATCCGCTCAAGCATGTACGTGAAAAAATCCTCCTCCTGATGCGTATCGAGTTCTCTTTCCTGTTCCGCTGTAATAAATAAATATTTAGCCAGGCTTAACTGTCCTGTTCCGAGAATACGATTAGCAATTGTTAACAGCTCCGCCGGCTGCTTCACGCTTTGGAACGGCGTATACCGTTCACTGCCAATAGCCAGCAGAAGCGGATGCACCCCTGCAGCGTCTACAGCATGAACTTCCTTAACTCCGGTAATTTCCTGCTTAATCGCTTCCCCTGTCATTTCGTGGATCACCGCGCCAAACGACGTATCCTCCTGCGGCGGCCGGCCGACTACGGTAAACGGCAGAATAGCCTTGTCTTTGGCATACACCTTATGGACCTTCATGACTGGGAAATCATGCGTCAGGCTGTAATAGCCCAGGTGGTCGCCAAACGGCCCTTCCGGCTTCGTATCCTCTGGATAAATATCACCGGTAATAACAAAATCAGCGTCATGATTAATGCAGTAGCCATCTTCATAGCTGTACTGAAAACGACGCCCTGACAGCATGCCGGCAAACATCATTTCACTCAGCCCCTCCGGAAGCGGCATCACAGCTGAAATAGTATGTGCTGGAGGACCGCCGAGAAAAATACTAACTTTCAAGGGCTCCCCCTTCGCCACAGCCTTCGCCTGATGTACCCCAATTCCCCGTTGAATTTGGTAATGCAGGCCCACTTCTTCATCAGGAATAAATTCATTGCCGCTTAGCTGCACCCGGTACATGCCCAGGTTAGCATTCATCGGCCCTGGTTTCTCCGGGTCTTCCGTATACACTTGAGGCAGTGTGAGAAATGCGCCCCCATCCCGCGGCCAGTGCTGAATCATCGGCAGGTCACTGATGCTTACCTCCCGAAAGTTTTCCGTGACGCTTTTCTTTTTCTTTGGAAGTGCTTTTACTGCCGTCAGTCCGCTGCTCATGTTGTGGAGTGGATGCTTTAGCGCCTGCACCGGGTCATTTCTCATCGCAATAACATTTTGAACCTGCTTCCAATTCTTGCGGAAAATGAATTTGCTGCGTTCGACGCTGCCGAACAAATTAGAAACAGCCTGGAACGGGCTTCCTTTTACGTTTTCAAATAAAATGGCCGGCCCTTCCTGTTCATAGACCCTTAAATGAATCGAAGCCATTTCCAGGTAGGGATCGACCTCTTCCTTGATTCGTACTAAATGGCCGTGCTTCTCCAGATCTTCTACGCATTCGTTGAGGTTTTGATACATATACAGTGCTTCATCCTTCCGAATAGTATTTCGCTTCTTTTCCTATCTTAGTACATTTTACCTTCCTGCTGTATTTATTCATCTTTCAGCCACTATTTTATTTATGCCGATGCAGGCTTTGTCCGCTGCTTTTGCGGCAGTGATAAATAAACGACCATCCCGAGTATCAGGCAGGCTCCCAGGCTCTGGTAGAGTCCAAATGGCACATGCAGCCACCATACCGAAGCCAAAATAGCTGCCAAAGGCTCCAGGCAGCCTAAAATACTAGTTTCCTGGGGTTTTAAATACTTTAGGCTTTCAAGATAAAACCAAAAAGCAATCATCGTACCGAAAATAACGACAAAAATTACACTCCCGGCCACGCTCCATGTCCAGCTTTCCCACTCGGCGTCCCACGGAGCATGCAAAAAGCTTACAGCTGCCCCTCCGATCGTCATCGCCCAACCGATGACGTTCATAGACCCCCACGCCGCTAAAAGAGGGCCGGCGTACAGAGTATAGAAGGCAAGCGCCATTCCGGAAAGAACACCCCAGATTACCGCTGCCGGCGGCACGGATAATCCGGCCAGCTGACCATTTGTCAGCAATAGAAATGTGCCAGAAAGTCCTATTAATACGGCACCTGTGTCGCGTATATTCCAATATGTATGCCGGACGGCAAGCAGGTATGCAAGAATGAACGCCGGTGCCAAATATTGCAGCAGCGTGGCCACTGCTGCGTTTCCACTTTCAATGGAGGCCATATATGTATACTGCACGGCAAGCATACCGAACAAGCCGAATATAATCACGGATACAGCACTCTTTTTCTGCCGCCAGATTCCGGTTACTTTTCCTTTATTTCCAAGCATTAAAGAAATGGTTAACAGGAGCAGGCCCGAGAGAAGCAGTCTTACAGCCACCAGCCATTCCACAGGCAGGTGGTGCGTTTCAAAAATATACTGCGACACCGTACCTCCAATCCCCCAGAGAGAAGCACCAATTATTACCAGAAAAAAGCCTGCCGTCCGTCTTTTCTGTTCTGTTTGCATCATTTTTGTCCTTTCTATTGGCCATATTAGCTTTATTTTCCTGCTATTATACGCGGGAGTTCATCCTAATAAAATCATTCCCGGGTTTTCGTCTGCCAGTATATCAAAAAGCCGCCCCCTTTTCGGGAGCGGCGCTGCATGCACTTTTTATTTCGTAATCATTCCTTTAGCTACGGATACGAGGTTCTGCGGACGTTCCGCCAGCCTTCTCATGAAATACCCGTACCATTCTTTGCCAAAGGGCACGTAGACTCTGACGTTGTAGCCTTCCCGCACGAGCTGCAGCTGCAGTTCTGTTCGAAAGCCATACAGCATTTGAAATTCAAATGTGTCATAAGCTATATTCTGGTCTTCCACAAACAGCTTAACCGCGTTAATAATGCGGTGATCGTGCGTGCCGATAGCGGTAAATCCTTCCTGCAGCAGATGTTTTTGAATCATCAGAAAATAATTGGCGTCAACTTCATGCTTGTCTTTAAAAGCGACCTCTTCTTTTTCCTGGTAAGCCCCTTTTACAATTCGGAGGGGCACCTCTGCGAGACTGTCAAGGTCATCGAGTCCCCGCCTTAAATATCCCTGAAGGACAGTGCCTACATTATCATATTCCTTCCGGAGCGTTTTCAGTACCTTCAGTGTTTTTTCATAACGGGAATAGTCTTCCATATCGATGTTTACGAAATTTTGTTTTTCTTTGGCCGCCTGGAGGATTTCCTTCATATTCTCTACGCAGTAGTCCGTATCTATATCAAGACCGAGCTTCGTTAATTTCACTGTCAGCTCTGACTGTACGTTTTTCGCATGGACACTCTCTATAATCTCGATGGTTTTCTGCTTAGCTTCTTCCACCTCTGATTTTTCTGTTATAAATTCACCAAGATGGTCAATGGTCGCTAACAGCCCCTGCTCGTTCATCGACTGAATGGTCGTTAATGCTTCATCAATATCTTCTCCAGCCACTACTTTTGAAGCTCCGAGGTGAATGCCCCACTTTTTGGCGCCCTTTGTCAGCGTCTTGTTTTGGGAAAGAAATATAAAAAACGAACGTGAAATTGTCATAGGTGCACCCTCCTGATCTTTTCAGTACTACACCTAAGTGTTGCAAAATACGTGCCAATATAGCTGGGCCGTCCCCCTTAGGGTTGACCGTAAAAAAAAGCTTTTATTCATCACAACTGCAAAAAATTTTGCACTATATGCAAAAAATCACAAATGAAATTTACTCATCCGGTACTGCAGACTCTGCCGGCTGATTCCAAGCTCCTTAGCTGCCTGCATTACGTTACCGCCGCTGTGCTGAAGCGCCTCTTTAATTAGCGCAAATTCCATTTCAAGCAGACGTTCCTTTAAAGTTCCTTTGCCGCTGTTTGCCCCGGCTGGACCACTTTTCTCCATCTCTCCTGCTTCCAGAAGGTCTGTCCGTTTACGGAAATGGTCCGGCAGGTGGCTTTCCTCGATCACTTCCTCATCGAGCATCAAATTCATTGCTCCTTCGATGACATGCTCAAGCTCCCGGATGTTTCCCGGCCAGTGGTAAGATTCCAGCCTTGCTTTCACCGATGGGGAGACGCGTCCCACTTCCATTTGAAAGACCCGGTTGTACTTTTCCAGAAAGGTCTCCACCAGCGGTTCAATATCTGTTTTTCTTTCCCGGAGCGCTGGAACATACAGGGTGACGACGCCAATACGGTAAAAAAGATCTTCACGCAGCTCGTTGTTTTGAATAGCTTCTGCCGGCTCTTTGTTCATAGTTGCAATAATACGGACATTGATAGACTGCTCTTTGTGTGACCCTAAGCGTGTCACCTTTTTTTCCTGCAGAACACGCAGCAGCTTTGCCTGCAGGGCCACTGGCAGTGTATTAATTTCATCAAGCAAAAGCGTGCCGCCTTCAGCTTTTTCAAAAAGCCCCGCCCGTTCCGAGGCACCGGTAAATGCCCCTTTTACCGTACCAAACAATATGCCTTCAATTAGCGTTTCCGGAAGCGCCGCGCAGTTTTGTGATACAAACGGCTGCCCGGCCCGCTCACTTTCACTGTGAATACTCTGGGCAAACAGTTCTTTCCCTGTTCCTGTCTCACCTACAATCAATACTGAGGAAGACGTTCTTGTTGCACGTTTGGCGTTCTGAACGACCCCTGTAATTTCAGCAGAACGTCCAATGATTTGGTTAAATGTAAAAAGGCCGCTGTCCGCTTTTTTCTGGTTTTCCCGGACCAGCTTTTCCATACGGGTCACGTCCTTTGCGATCTCCGCCGCTGCCACGATCCGCCCGCCTGAATAAATCGGAAAAATTTCATTAATAGTGGTAATATTTTTTCCCCGGCTGTTTGTATAATGCTGCTTTTTTTCTCTCGTTTCCACTCCTAGTTTGATGGCCTGAAGCAGCCTGCTGTCCTGTTCATGCTCGAAAAGAAAAACATCCATCATGCCTTTGTTGTCAAAGTCTTCATATGTCATGGATTCAATTTCGCGCATTTTATCATTATAAATAATTAAATTTTCATCTACATCAATGACACGAATCCCCTGATCCATTTTCACCATTAAATGATCAAATACATCGTTCAGTTCAGGATAGGATAAAGACTTTGTTCCTTGGTATCCCATAGGCCCACCCTCTTTATAATTTATTCTTGCTTTGATTTTATCATGAAGTGTGGAAGCTTCGTACGTAAATCCCGAAACTTGGGAGTGCAAAATTTTGCACTATATGCTTCTTAATTTTTCTGATTATGGTTCTATCCGGAGAAGTATTCAATTATAATAGATATTTCCGTTGATTTTCAGCATCGTTTTTTCATCATTTTTCTTCTGCCCCGCCTCCCGGCTTTGTTCGTGTCTGCCGAAGTTAAGAATATTGGCACTATTCTTGCAACATATAAAAGTACATTCAAGAGGAGGTGTACTGAATGGAAGGAATAACACTACTCACATGGCTGCTAATATTAATACCTATGCCGCTTACTGTAGTTTTAGCAGCAATCAGTTATGTTAAATCAAAAAAGGAGACCACCTAAATGGATATTTCCGTACCTACAATTGTGACATTTATCGTTTACCTTGCTGTAATGCTTGGTATTGGTTTTTTATTCTACAAGCTGACCAATAACCTTTCGGATTACGTTTTAGGCGGACGTAAATTAAACGGCCCTGTGGCTGCACTCAGTGCCGGAGCGTCCGATATGAGCAGCTGGCTTCTGCTCGGCCTGCCCGGTGCCATGTATCTGGGCGGGATGAGTGAAATATGGCTGCCTATCGGCCTTACCATTGGCGCTTATTTAAACTGGCAGTTTCAGGCGAGACGACTGCGCAGATACACAATCATCGCCAATGATTCGATTACGATACCCGATTTTCTAGAAAACCGGTTCCATGATAAAACCAAAGCACTGCGTATCGTTTCGGCATTATTTATACTTATTTTCTTTACCGTTTATACTTCCTCCGGCCTGGTCGGCGGCGCCACTCTGTTCGTCAGCTCTTTCGGTCTTTCCTACCAGGCAGCTCTTTGGATCGGCGGCGCTGTTATTATTACCTATACATTCCTTGGCGGCTTTATGGCCGTCAGCTGGACGGACTTTCTTCAGGGGACTCTTATGTTTTTGGCTCTCGTCGCTGTTCCGATCGCCGCCGTCATTGAAATTGGCGGCTGGGAGAATTCTGTTCAGACTGCAGCCTCCATTAATCCGGAGGCGTTAAGTGCGTTTACGAATGTGAGCGTTATTTCAGTCGTTTCCCTGCTCGCCTGGGGGCTTGGCTATTTTGGGCAGCCGCATATTATTACGAGGTTTATGGCGATCCGTTCCGAAAAAGAAATTCCAATGGCCCGGCTGGTAGGTATGAGCTGGATGGTTATTTCTCTTCTCGGTGCTATTTTCACAGGGTTTATCGGCATTGCTTACTTTTCAGGGGACGCCCAGCTCGGGGAAGGCAACCAGGAGACAGTGTTTATACTGTTTACCCAGGTACTGTTTAACCCATGGGTTTCCGGGGTACTGCTCGCTGCGATACTTGCTGCTATTATGAGCACGGTGGACTCCCAGCTGCTCGTATCTTCAAGTGCCCTCGCGGAGGACTTTTATAAAGGCCTGCTCCGGCCGCATGCCTCTGACCGGGAGCTTGTCTGGGTGGGAAGATTCGGCGTTATTGCCATCGCTCTCGTTGCTCTGCTGCTTGCCTCCACTCCCGGCAGCACGGTGCTTGAACTCGTGAGTTATGCCTGGGCCGGATTTGGTGCTGTGTTCGGGCCTGCGATGCTTTTCTCCCTTTTCTGGCGCCGTACGAGCAAGTGGGGAATTCTTGCCGGCATGATTGCCGGCGGGGCAACTGTGATCATCTGGGTCCAGCTTACCGGCGGCCTGTTTGATCTATACGAGATCGTACCGGGCTTTTTGATCAATGTTCTAATCATCATTGCAGTCAGCCTGCTCGGACCGAAGCCTTCAGACAAAATTAAAACTGAATTTGATTCTGTCAGCACGTATAAGGAAAAAAGCTGAAAAACTAAAAAATACCCGCTTCCTGAATAAAACAGGAGCGGGTATTTTTGCAGTTATTGTTGTTTTTCAGTGAACGCCTGTTCCTGAAGCGCTGCTGCTTTATCCGTGCGTTCCCACGGAAGGTCAACATCATGGCGTCCAAAGTGACCGTAAGCAGCTGTCTGCCTGTAAATCGGCCGGCGGAGATTGAGCATTTTGATAATGCCGGCCGGGCGCAGATCAAAATGCTCATTAGCGAGCTTTACGAGCACCTCTTCTGAGACTTTCCCTGTACCGAATGTGGCAATCGAAATGGAAACCGGCTGCGCCACGCCGATTGCATACGCAAGCTGAACCTCACATTT
The DNA here is from genome assembly GCF_900166605.1 of Marinococcus halophilus. Classification (NCBI taxonomy): domain Bacteria; kingdom Bacillati; phylum Bacillota; class Bacilli; order Caryophanales; family Bacillaceae; genus Marinococcus; species Marinococcus halophilus. The sequence goes on along the minus strand of NZ_FVZD01000006.1, from coordinate 604,661 downwards.
ATCTGCAAGTCCTGCTGCAATAATGTTTTTTGCTACATAGCGCGCGGCATATGAAGCGGACCGGTCGACCTTTGTCGGGTCTTTGCCGGAAAACGCCCCGCCGCCGTGACGGGCATAGCCGCCATACGTATCAACGATAATTTTCCGTCCGGTAAGTCCGGCGTCCCCCTGCGGTCCGCCAATGACAAAACGGCCGGTTGGATTGATGAAATAATTGGTTTCAGCATCCAAAAGCTCTGCCGGCACGACCGGCTCGATAACGTATTTATGCATATCCTCTTCAATCTGGGCTAGCGTTACCTCATCGGAATGCTGGGTGGAAATAACGATCGTTTCCACCCGAAGCGGTTTCCCGTCGTCTCCATATTCCACCGTTACTTGCGTCTTTCCGTCGGGACGCAGATACGAAAGATTACCATCTTTGCGAACTTTCGTTAACTGGCGTGCCAGCTTATGCGCAAGAGAAATCGGCAGGGGCATAAGCTCATCGGTTTCATTATCTGCATACCCAAACATCAAACCCTGGTCCCCCGCTCCGATTGATTCCAATTCGTCCTCGGTCATCGAGCCTTCACGAGTTTCAAGCGCTTCATCAACGCCCTGGGCAATGTCGGCTGACTGTTCATCTATTGACGTCAAAACTGAGCATGTTTCGTAATCAAAGCCGTATTTCGCCCGGGTATAGCCAATATCTTTCAAAGTTTCCCGGGCAATTTTGGGAATATCCACGTATGTAGATGTCGATATTTCACCTGCTACTAACACGAGCCCCGTGTTCACTACTGTTTCCGCTGCCACACGGGCATTCGGATCATCCTTTAAAATTGCATCTAAAATCGCATCGGAAATCTGGTCACATACTTTGTCCGGGTGTCCTTCTGTAACAGATTCCGACGTAAATAAACGTCGTCCAATTGTAGACACGCTGCTGCCTCCTTTTTAACTGCCTGCTACGGGTGTACTCTCCTATTCTCGGGGTAGACGAAAAGAAAACGGCAGTAGGCCGTTGTGTACAAGAAAAGCCCCTTGTCCCAAAAAAATTGAGGGAAAAGGAGCTGTCAGTTCAGCTTTTTCGCCTCTTATCTTTCAAGGCGCCTATCCGCCTCTCCAGGTTAGCACCTTTCCGTTCCCGGATGGTTGCTGGGCTTCTCAGGGACTGTCCCTCCACCTGCTCAGGATAAGAGTATCCGTTCGTACAAAATCGTAACGCAAACCCTATTTGATGTCAAACTTAGTGCCCTTCCCGCTGGCAGGTGCTGCTATCACAAAGGAAATGAAACCACTGGTACCGGTTTGTTGATACCGTGTGGTACAGCTTCCGGCCAAGCGCCTCTACTCCCGGCAGCAGAAACACTGCCTTTAACGGCTTTAATGCTGGAATAGTATAGCACAATTTTTTCACAGTAAAATATCCGGCATACACATACGTGCCATCTTCTACACTATGCATCTGCTCTTCAAGCGGCTCTCCTTTGAGCATCGGGTATTTTTCGAATAAATCCTCATCATATATAGATTTCCAATCTACTGTATCCGTTTTATCTATAGCTGAAAGATAAGTATGGAACCTGGTGCATAACGGACAGTCGCTATCGTAAAACACAATAAATTCCGATTGTTGTTCCATAATTTTCCCCTTTCCTTGCTTTCTTACGTCTTTTCCCTCTAAACACTGAAAATATTCATGAACTTTTTGCACAATAAGTATGTACTATTTAATTAATTGTGTTACACTATTTTATATTATATCCATCATTAATGATGAATAAATCCAACTTCCCCCCTCATTAAAGGAGTGATTGTTTATGAAGCCACCGTTCGCTTCCAAACCTGAAACGAATCTATTGAATGAAGCGCACGTCCAATGGAACCTCTCTGTCCCTGCGCTTGTGAAGCGCTCGCTGGCACTGCAGGAGGGGTCACTCACAGCTGAAGGCGCTCTTGCTGTGAAAACAGGCAAATATACCGGCCGCTCGCCAAAAGATAAGTATATTGTCGACGAGCCCGGCAGTTCTCCTTCTATTGACTGGGGAAATGTAAACAGGCCAATGTCCGAAGAAGTATTTAAACAACTTTACAACAAAGTGATGGCTCATTTAAACAATCAGAATGAAGTCTTCGCAAGTGATGCCCTTGCAGGTGCTGATCCAGACTATCAGCTTCCCGTCCAGGTCATTACCTCCTATGCCTGGCACCAATTGTTCGCACGGCAGCTGTTCATTCGCCCTGATGGAAGGGAAACCCCTTCCACTCCACCCTTCACGCTTATAGCTGCACCAGAATGCAAAGCAGATCCGGAGGTTGACGGCACCTTATCGGAAACATTTATCGTCATCAGCTTTGCAAGACGCATAATTTTGATTGGTGGAACAGAATACGCCGGTGAAATGAAAAAATCAATCTTTTCTGTCATGAACTACCTGCTCCCTGAACAGGGCGTGCTTCCAATGCACTGCTCGGCAAATATAGGGAGCGACGGAAAAAGTGCACTGTTTTTCGGGCTTTCCGGCACCGGGAAAACGACGCTTTCTGCTGATTCTTCCCGGCTCCTGGTTGGCGACGATGAACACGGCTGGTCCGAAAACGGTATTTTTAATATTGAAGGCGGATGCTATGCAAAATGTTCGAACCTGTCCAGACAAAAAGAACCTCAGATCTGGAACGCTATCCGTTTTGGGGCCGTACTTGAAAACGTCGGCCTGGACGATGCCAGTGGGAAAGTCGACTACACTGACACGCATATTACCGAAAACACCCGGGCGGCTTATCCCATTGAACACGTCGAGGGAATTGTACCTTCTGGCACAGCCGGACATCCGTCAGCAATTATTTTTTTAACTGCAGATGCCTTCGGCGTTCTTCCGCCGATCAGCCGGCTGACGAAGGAACAGGCCATGTATCATTTTCTCAGCGGCTACACAAGCAAACTAGCCGGAACGGAAAGAGGCATCACTTCTCCAGAAGCTACATTTTCCACCTGCTTCGGAGCACCGTTTCTACCACGCCAGGCTTCTGTATATGCAGAGATGCTCGGGGAAAAAATTGATGCACACAATGTGCCTGTTTTTCTGGTGAATACCGGTTGGAGCGGCGGCGGCTACGGTGTCGGCAGCCGTATGGATCTTTCGTACACCCGTGCTATGGTGCAGGCAGCTCTAAGCGGCGAACTCACCAACGCAGCCACTGTGGAGGATCCTATATTTGGGCTCCATATTCCGGAATCCTGCCCTGGCGTTCCAGAAGATATGCTCCAGCCGAAGAAAATGTGGGCAGAAGCCGGAGAGTACGAGGTCCAGGCCCGTATGCTCGCCCGCAAGTTTGCAGAAAATTTTAAGCGGTTTTACGATGTGCCCGGCGAGATCTCAAAAGCCGGACCGACGCAGCTGTAGACGGAATTCTCCGCATAGCCATAAGCCGCATCCACTATGATAAAAAGGAACCGGTATCTGTATAGTCACAGACGCCGGTTCCTTTCATTTTAAGGTAATATATCCTGCCTCCTCGGCATATTTAACCGAACGGGGAAGTACTTCGTCTTTCATAATAAAGCTGTAGCCGGGATGTTCACGGATATTGCTTGGAAGTGTTTCTATCAGCACCGGACCATCCGTTTCCATATAATCCTCGTGAGAAACCAGCGAATCTACAACCGCGATGTATATATTTTTTATTACATCTTCACTCCGGCCCACTACCTTATACTGGCCAAGAGAGCGTATGACTTCAATGCGGCCGCCGGTTTCCTCATCAACTTCCCGTACAGCTGCTTCTTCAGGTGTTTCTCCCTCTTCGATTTTCCCGCCCGGAAACTCCAGCCCCCGTTGGGAGTGACGGGTCAGGAGCCACCTGCCGGCATACAGGCATATCACCCATACATGTCCCGGCTTGTCTGAAAACGGGAAGCCATTTAACGACAATTCTACTTCGTTATTGTAGTAGTCCCGGAATTTGTAGCAGGTTGTCATATGCCCTGATCCTCACACATACGTATCACTCCACTTCTCTCATCTCTCCGGGGAATTATTTTTCCTGGCGGCTGTATAACCGTGCGGCCATCGCCTTGGACCAGGAGCGCTGATCGTTCTTCCGCTCGTGAAACTCCTCCAAAAGCTGATCGCCTTCATATCCTTCGGTAATCAGCTCCTGTAATATCAATTCGGTGATATTTTCATCTTTTCCAGCCATGTACGCCTGGATTAACACACCAAGAGAGTGTTCCAGGCGCGTGGTTTTTTTCACAACTCCTCTCAGAAGAGCTGGAGCATTATCAGGATGGGTGATCACTGCTTCCATCAGCATTTCTTCTTCATGCTTTTCCCACTCATGAATAATACCTTCATATTCTGTAGGTATGACCGCATCGAGCAGCCAGGACTTATCAGGTTCTTCCCGATTGATGATGAGGCCTTCCTTCATTTTTATCTCATGCATTTCAATCACGTCCCCGTCTTTTTCAAACAGGCTGAGGCGCATAAGGCGGAACGTCTTCATGATTTACGGCCGGCAAGTTGAATGGTGCGTTCATACGCTTCTTTTAGACGGCGCACGCCCTCATCGATATGCGAGCGGGGGCAGGCGACGTTAATGCGGACAAATCCAGCGCCTTCCTCCCCAAAGATATGCCCGTCGCTCAATGCTACGCCTGCTTCTTTACGCAGCCATTCTTCCAATTCTTTTTTATCCATGCCAAGCTCCCTAAGATCAATCCATACAAGATACGTTCCTTCCGGCTTAATAACATGTGCTTCCGGAACAGCCGATTCCAGTTGTTCCTTTAAGTAATCGACGTTTTCCCGCAGGTGCACGAGCAGTTCTTCCAGCCATTCGGAGCCATGACGGTAGGCAGCTTCTGCAGCAACTGTGGCAAAAGGGTTGTCAATTCCAACAAAATTGCGCTGCAGATGGGCTTCATATGCTTTCTGCGAAGCTTTTTTCTCAAAAACTACGTAAGACAATTGCAAAGCTGCAAGATTGAATGTTTTGCTCGGCGCCATGCAGGTAATGGTTTCAACATCATAGCCATCCGCCGCTTTCGAAAATGGCACGTGTTCACCGGACAAGATAAGGTCAGCGTGAATTTCATCGGAGACTACCAGAACGTTGTATTTTTCTGCAAGAGCGGCAATCTGCTGCAGTTCTTCTTCAGTCCACACCCGGCCGATAGGGTTATGGGGACTGCATAAAAGAAGCATTTTCGCTCCGGCCTTCATCTGTTCTTCAAGGTTTTTTGCATCGATAGTAAACCCTTCGTCTGTTTCTTTCAGCGGATTCTTGTACAGCTTGCGTTCATTATTATTCACAAGCGCATAGAATGGATAGTAAACCGGCGTCTGCAGAATGACTCCATCGCCTTTTTCAGTAAATGTTTGAATCAGGTGACTGATCGCCGGCACAACGCCTGGGGTAAAGACAAGCTGCTCATTGCCCACATCCCATCCATGGCGCGTGCGGATCCATTCAGTAGTGGCATCTTTCAATGATTCCGGACGACGGTGATAACCGAAAATTCCGTGATCCAGCACCTCCTGCATTGCATCAAGGACAGGCTGCGGAGCCTGAAAGTCCATATCCGCCACCCACATTGGCCAAAGCTCCGAGGAACCGTAGCGCTCAGCGGCGAAATCCCATTTCATTGAATTTGTATTTTTCCGGTTTAATACTTTGTTAAAATCCATGCTAAAAAAGCCTCCTCGTTTCATCTTCCCATGTCTATTCCGTTCTTTATTTTATCACTTTCCTTTTAGTAAGACGAATCCAAACGGCTTTTAACCGATAAATCGTTTTGTATTAACCACTGATTCCCTCCAGTAATCCGAAAAATCAGTATAACCTACACCATCAGATTCTGTGGCGTGAAACAGTGTGTCATTAGAAATATACATGCTTACATGGTTGATACTGCCGTCTCCAGTCGTGTCGAAGAAAATGAGGTCTCCCCGTTTCCAGTTTTCTTCAGCAACATTTCGGCCTTCCTGCGCCTGATCCTCCGACACCCTCGGAAGATCAATATTTTCTTCAGCATATATCCGCTGGGTAAAGGATGAGCAGTCGAAATACTCGGTCGTGCTTTCGGAGGCTCCCCATTTGTATGGTGTTCCTGTATACTCTTCTCCTTTTTCAATTACCCTGGCGATTCTTTCCTGTGCCGGGCTCCACAACTGGGCTGTATAGCGGCTTCCGGTGTCTTCCTCTTCGAACGAGAGTTCTTTAGCAGCTTCCTTTACCGGAATATAAGCCTCACCATTCCAGTCAAACCAGGCCGGGCTCTGCTCAAGCTCCCCTTCCCACGAAGCGTCATTTACCGATAAACGGACAGAAGAGCCTTTTTGTTGCAGCTGCGCTCCGTATAAAGCAGCCGCCGTTTCCGGACGAAGGTACAATTCTTCTTCCGATTTTCCTCCTTCGATGTACCAGCTTTTGTCATTGCCATCAACGTTCATTATTAAAACGTGCCTGTCAGCCCAGTAACCAGCACCCCCAGCCATAACAGCCGCGACAGCAATACTTCCCCACTTCCATGATTTTTTCATACTTTGCCTCCTTTCTATGCAATTGTTCCGATTATTCTTTCTTTTCATGCTAAAATGAACATATCAACGGAGGGAGGGGCATAATGAAGCCGGTAATCCTGTTTATAGCTGCAAGTCTTGACGGTTATATCGCTGATGAGAAAGGAAATATCGACTGGCTGACCAAGGCTGAAGGCAAAGGCGATAATGGCTACGATGAAATGTACCGCCGGGTGGATACCGTGATTATGGGAAGAAAAACCTATGAGCATGTGCTTCTTTTAATGGAATTCTTCCCTTACAGCGGCAAGGAATGCTACGTTTTTTCCACCAGCCGCACGGGAAGCGACAGGCATGTCTCCTTTGTTCAGGGCGACGTGGCAGAATGGATTCAGAACAAACAGCAGGAGTCTGGTAGTGGTATATGGATAGTCGGAGGCACTGACATTATCGCTCCTCTTCTTGAAGCAGAAATGATCGATGAATACATTATTACCTTCACCCCTGACCTTTTAGGGCATGGAATCCCTTTGTTTAAACCAAGGGCCGGGCAGCCAAAGCGGCTGTATCTTCACGAAGTGAAAGCCCTGGGGGAACTGGCCCAGCTCCATTACAAACGATCCGACGGCCTGGAAAGACACTAGTTTAGGCCTAAGTGCTTCTGTAGGTAAAAGCACTATTTTTTCTGAAAAGTGTGTACTTTTTTTACTCTTTAGGCAATAATAATCATATAGAGTAGCATTCGTCCAATTTGTTGCTCTTATCCCATATTTCATTTTGCTCCTGCTGATGGCAGGAGTCTTTTTTTATTTCACTGCACTCGTCCGGCCTCTTTAATGTATCGCTGCACTCCTGCTGCTTCCTGTTCATTCAGCGTAAACCCGCATTGGCCCGCCACAGAAGCAGATTCCCGTGCAAACATTGCCATCGCTGCCTGTAACGAAGCCCAGATGCTTTCGTAAGAACCAGCGGCATAAGTAGCTGCTAGTTCTCTGATGTTCTTCTCTTCGAGGTATATTTCCAGGTGTTTTGCCTCCTGCCCGAAGTTTACCGGGATCTTTTTTTCGAGTACGACCTTCCACTGCAGCATCTGTATCAGCATAAGGCGAACGATATGCAGATGAGCCTGGGCGTAGAGCATCTCTTTTCTCTGCCAGCCTTTGACTACATATACCGCCACCCACCAGAACTCATTACAGCACTGATGAAAGAAATTCTCTTCCGGCATACTTGTTTTGTAGCCCACGTCTGTGGGAGAAGGGAAATCAGAGGCAGGGTTATCTTTATCCAGCAGGCAGCGGGTCAAGCCATCCTGCTTCCAGTGCAAATACCTGCTGTCCGCAGGCTTTAAGGTTAGATCAATACGATTGCCGTCCCGAAAAAGCATTAAAAAAGCAAACGACTCTTCTCCCGACGGTTCTCCGTATAAATTCATTTCATCCGGCGTCTGTACAATCAACGGCTCACCAAATACCTTCAGCCAGGCCCGGTTCTGAATCATTTGGTCTATATTATCCACAAAATAAATAATATCAAAATCACTGATAAGATCTGGACTGCTGGTGCCGGCAGCCGCCCGGGAGCCACTTAGGGCCACAGCCCGCACCCGTTCATCAGCCTCGGCAGTCTCCATTATTAATGCCATAACAGCTTCAGCTGTCCGCACTGGCAACTCCTCCTTTTATTCCAGTGTCGTCGAAGCAGGCTCAGAAGACAGCATCTGTTGAATACAGTTTTGCCTGTCATGCACAGCAACCGCCGGTGTGAATTCCTGGGCCATTTCATTTTCCACCGAAGCGTACGCAATAATTATTACTACATCACCCGGCTGAGCCCTCCTTGCCGCTGCACCGGTTAAACAAATCACTCCGCTTCCGCCTGCAATCGCATACGTTTCCAAAACTGCCCCGTTCGTATTATTGAATACCTGCACTTTCTCGTTCTCCCCTAGCTCCACTGCCTCCATCAGATTCTCGTCAAGTCTGCTTTTTTCACAAGTATACAAGTCTCGCTCTTCTCTATTTTGAATACGCCGCTATGTATTTACACATGTTTATTATCTGACGACATAGAGATTTATTCAACCACAGTGACTCCATTTCCATTAAAACTTTCCTAAACAACATAAAAAATGCCCTTTTAACAGGGCATTAATAGATATTGCTTAGGTCTAGGGCATCTCCAAATGTCTGAATTAGATATCTCCGGATCAAATCGCGGCTGAAGGGGGTTTCGTCTGCCTCGCTCCGGGCTTCATCGTTTTTGGCAATAATATGGTCAATATGAGCTTTACTGCCATTCACTTTTTGAATAATAGTAATACGGTGAGAAGGGATATGCTTCAGTTCAAAAGTAAGCTTTCGTTTATTAATTTTAATATAGTTTTCATGAAAACCCGCTTCGATATGAAATTTACGATCATTTATATTTTTAAATTCCTCTTCAAGGTCCATAAAGTAATACATGATCTCCCTGGCCGTAGATTCAATCAACTGCTGCTCGGGCTGGGCGTCAATATTTAAATATTTACGGGTTTTGGTGGCAAATGTATTTTCAAAACTCATCGATTTCTCCCCTTTCCGTCACGTGCTGATATACGATGATTTCGCTCACATTCCAGGCCTGAAGACCTTTATTTTTGTCTGGACTCTTCCATTAACCGCTTCCGGAAACGCCTCGGATGCCCTCCGGATAAACCATCCAGCTGATTCCCGGACTTGATCTGGAGTAATTGCTTTTTTATCGAGTTTTTCGTCCAGCTTTTTTCGAAATTCGATTACTCCCTCTTTGTCTTCCCCAAAATACGCATGATTGACCTCCGGCACCCGGCGGTCGAACGTGTGGGGGTCGAACTGGCGGTCTCCTTCGTCTGTGCCAACATGGCAGAACGCTACCTGGGGATTTCCGCTTTCGTCAAACTGCATAATAGCAGCCGTCATATTTAAGCCCAGTTCTTTCTTTCTGTCCAAGCTTTCGTTAAATAGCAGCTGCATCTTTTCATTAATTGGCAGTTTTTTATGCGAGGCCAGAATATCTACGAGCCGGGAGCGGTGGTCGTCTGTTGCCACCCCGCTTACAGCAAGCAGCGCATTTCCAGCATTAAAAACCTTTTGTGCCTTTTCGTCTGCAGGCCCGCCCTCAAGGCTTGCCCCCTTCGAATCCGTGGCGATCATTACAAACGGGGCCCCTTTAGGGGGAACCGCGCTTAACAACAGTCCGGCGGTCATACTTTCACCTCTTCTATCAATCCTTTTACCTATTGGTAATTACCCTCTGAGCACACCCGCAAACGTCTCGACGGTGCTTTGTCAGTTTGTTCGCATTTCACAAGCCATTATCTGTGTTTTTGTTTTCTGAAAAATCGGCTTTAAATTTTTCATAGCAGAGCCTCCAAAATTCCTCCACACTCAGCATATCAGCGTTAAAATGAATATTCCTTTTTCCGGCCGAGGGAAATATCGATACGGCCACTAGTTTTGGTTCACACTGGTACAAATACGAAACCCGGCTCCAGCAGTTAAATGTTTGGCTGAAAACCAGGTCGCTGGCATTGTAGTCCATAAAAAAAACTCCTTCCCGCCTCTTCTGCCTCTGCTTTCGTTTATTGAATACACCTTACCTTACCCAATAATCAACGGCGGCGATCTGCTTTCTCGTTTTCTTCCCAAAACAGTACTTTTTGCACACATCCTTCGGCCGCAAAATCCCAGGAATTTCTCTGAATCTGGACCTACATATTCCCAAAATTCTATCCAGAGCCCACGGCTGTTACTTTGTTTTTCATTTCCTTATTTATGCAAGAATGCGGACGCCCCCTTTTAATCTACTAATTGCATTTGTAAACAATTTTAGGGGGGGCACATAAAAAAACACGCTGCGACTGCAGCGCGCTATATATTTAGATAAGCTTACGGGAAAGCCCTACTGTGCTTGCTGTATATGTGTCTTTTCAAAATACGCGTTCATGTGCTCATACCAAAGCTGGTATCCCTCGCTGTTTGGATGAATGCCGTCACCAATATACTTTTCCATCTCCCGGCCGTTATCTGCTTTTTCATAAAAAGGCATAGAGGCATTTATAAATAAGATACCTTCTTCACCCTCCAATTCTTCTGCAATTTGGCCCGCGAAATTCTGGTACTCTGTATCCAGCTCCGGCTCTCCATTTTCATAAGCAATCGCCGGGTTGGGATTCATAACTATTACTACGGCGTCCGGAGCCTCTGCCCTTGCCTGTTGAATCAATTGGTGAATGTTGTCAATGCTGCTGTTCGGAGAAATGTTCCGGTAAAAATCATTTAATATTCCCGTCTCAATAATTACAAGGTCCACTTCTTGAGAAAGTTCGGCTTCGACCACTCCCCGCTCCAGCATATCCTCGGAGGAATAACCATCTACTCCATGATTGTTTAACTCTACATGCTGCTGCTCATCAGTAATGTGCTGCAGTCTTTCCTCCAGACGCCCGGCCCAGGATTCGCTGTAGCGATCCGCACCGGTACCGGCAGCTACACTTGATCCAAAAACTGCTACAGTAGACGCATGATATGTATGCAGGCGGTGTTCTAGAAACGAATACACATCCATTTCATCCAGTTCAGAAAGATCCTCATCCGGTGCTTTTGTTTTTTCTGGGGCAGACTCTTCGTTTGAAGAAACAAGCATCCAGACGCCTCCAGCTGCAGCTGCTGCAATCAGCAGTATAAATCTTTTTCTCATCTGTCGCACTCCTTTATGCCAGTTTCGATAAAGAATTGAATACAGCATAATACATCCAGAGCCCTCCTACAAGGTCCAAAGAATCAGTTATTCTCATTTATCACATTTTTCTTATAACAGAAGTTATAACCGCCCGGGCGCCGGGAAAACTATTTAAAAAGCGAGGTGAATAATCAATGTTAATGGTAAAATGCCCCGAATGCGGACATGAAAACACAGCCTCCATTCAAATGCCGCCTGAAACGTTAAGCACTGACTCCAGCGTTCCCGGAAATGAACAGCCATGCGAGAATTGTCATGCGTCGATTCCGCTGTCCAATGAAAACTTATACTATAAATAAGCTGAGTATGCCAGCCTGAGCGCATACTGCTAAAATAAAGAACGACGCCGGGCCGAGGATTATCCCTCAAACCGGCGTCGTTGGCGTGTTATGTATCTTGGAATGAATATATAATACCTTACCCGGTTTCAAACAGCAAGTTTTGTAACTAAAAAAAGTAATTAAATAATAATTAGCGGTTACATTGTAATAATTTTTTCCTTTTCTTCCCCTTTTTTTAAAATGGTCCCAACCTATAAGAATACGTGTATCTTTCCGTTTTATCTAATAACAAAAAGCGACGCCTGGCATGAGAATAAAACCTCAAATCGGGCGCCGCTGATGTAGTATGTATGGTGGAGCCTAGCGGGATCGAACCGCTGACCTCTTGGCTGCCAGCCAATAAAAGCCTGTTTTATCAACTTTCATGGCGTATTTGATTGAATTGCAAACGTGCTAGCAGCTGAGGTGTTCAGGCATTTTTCCCGATAGCGTATTTTTCTATTTTATCGTTAAGTTTGCAATTATGTTTGCAACTTGTATTTTAATCAAAACAAAAAGCAGCCCTCCACGAGAGCTGCTTAAGGTAATTATTGAAGTAATTGAAGTACTGATTGTGGCTGTTGATTCGCTTGCGCGAGCATTGACTGCGAAGCCTGGGAAAGAATGTTGTTTTTGGTCATGTTCATCATTTCTTTTGCCATGTCTACGTCACGGATTCGGGACTCAGCAGATTGTAAGTTTTCAGCAGATGTTCCCAAGTTGTTAATAGTGTGCTCTAAGCGGTTTTGATTTGCACCAAGTTGTGAACGTTCAGCGGATACTTGCTGAATGGCTTTATCCAAACTAGCAATAGCATCGTTAGCTCCTTGTTGCGTAGTTAGTGCTCCATTAACTGTGCCTTGGTCAGAAACCAGAGTACTAATTTCTTCTGAAGCGCTCCCCAACGTGCTAGTATCCATTTTTTTGATTGTGAGATCCATATTTTGGTTCGTATTAGCACCAATTTGGAAACTAAAAGAAGCTTCATTAGAACCACCGGCGCTTGCAGTATTTGTATACTCATCTACACCGATTTCAACTGCGGTATCAGTGGCATCTTTAGTGGCATCAGCATCAACATTAGCGCCAGATGCGTCCAGAGTATAATCTACTCCATTTACAGTTAATGTCTCGCTGGTTGAAGTACTAAGGTCGCCAACATTAATTGTAATATTATCAGTATTACCATCCCCATCCTCTGCTGTGAATGTAACACTCGTTACGCTACCATCAGCAGCATAGGCGTTTTCTTGTTTCAAAGATATACTATCAGCAGCTTCTCCAGTAGTTTGAGTAAGAGCCGCTCCTAAATTTGTGTCAGTAGTTCCAAACGAACTGCCTCCTGCACCTTCTCCACCAGCTAGCAATTTCTTCGTGTTAAACTCTGTTTGTCCGGAAATACGATCGATCTCTTCAGCAAGCTGATCAAATTCTTTTTGGATTTCTTCCCGGTCGGTCTGAGTGTTGGTATCGTTGGAAGCTTGAACTGCTAATTCTCTTTGGCGTTGGAGGATACTATGGGTTTCATTCAAAGCTCCTTCTGCTGTTTGAATCATAGATACACCATCTTGAGCGTTACGGTTTGCTTGTTCCAAACCACGGATTTGTCCCCGCATTTTTTCGCTGATTGCAAGACCAGCTGCATCGTCACCCGCACGGTTAATACGAAGACCGGAAGACAATTTCTCCATTGAGTTGCTCATGTTGTTCTGGTTGGCGCTCATTTGACGCTGAGCGTTCATGGCACCTAAGTTGTGGTTGATAATCATTCTTTACACGCTCCTTATGTGTTTTTGGGGTCACGTCCTTATGGCCCCTTATATATACAAATCCCTATGGGATAAGTATCGATGTTAGTCCTGCTGATGATTCAGCAGCTTCTCTCGCAAATCTCCTTCTGCGAGCTTCTCGCGAACAATTTTCTTCTCCTTGGGAGCATCGATTACGACACGTGTATAGCCGCCTTCTTGTTTTACTACCGCGATGGCGATATCGTCTCCGATAAAGATACGCTCGTTTTCTCTGACTCCTAATGCTAATGGCATTTCCATTCCTCCTTGAATGTTTGTTCTACTCCTTTTATCGGAGGCGTATTTATTATGTTTAGCTTTTTTTATAAAAGTTGGAAATTTATTTTTAGGTGGGTTAACAGGAAGGGATATGAGGGTTAATAAACCAAAAAACAGCCCTCAAGGGCAGGGCTGTTTCTGGAGACAAGTAGAACAGTGTGGGAGATGCTACCTTGTCTTAGATGGAGAAATAGAATACTAGACGAATACGAAGTGTTCTTTAGGGAAAGAACTACTTTAGTATATCCAGAAGTTTAAAGATTGGAAAACGTCGTATTTGCTCACTAAGAGTGAAATACAAGGTTCCTGATGGTTTAGCTTAAGCTGTTGACGTTTCTTAGTGATCGATATAACTTTAGGCATATGTAAGCTACAAAAAAAGAGACCCAATAAAGGTCTCGAAATCAATTTTCAATCAAACTACTGATACAAATTCTATTGCTTCTATTTTGGTTAAAATTAACCCTTTCAGCCTCTTCCTTGCTATACCCATTATATCTACTGGGTATAACTAAATGAAACAAATCGATTACGACAATCTTTATAGAAAGTTTCGCTTTATCCTCAGTCTCCCTTAGGCTAGCAATGCCAAAAACACGAACTCCTGATTCGTTATCTGAAGATAAGGTTAAATGTGCTTTAAAAACATTGTCTTTATCTTCGTCATCCATTTGATAATATAAGCCAATGCATTTTTCTATTTTAGGATCAGTTAATTGCACTTCAGTACCATCAGTATCAATTGCATTGGCATCTAAAAAAAGCTTTTTCACACTATCAATTTTAGCTCTGTCAGTTGATCTGCTAATGTGGTTAGTGAATTTAATATCTTCATCAAATTCTGACCGCTTTACATATTCATTAGCAAAATGAATATCTAGTTGGTTATCAAAAAATCTTTCTGCAAAACCGTGTTTTCTGTGAAATCTTTTTTTTATCTTATCACTTATCGTGTCTTTAGAAGCGGTTAAATCTTGGCCTAGCCTTTTACCCATTAACTTACCAGGATCTCTTCGCCTATTACTCATCCTCTTTTACCTTTACAACGTATTCGCGGATAAGATAATCATTATCAATAACATCTTGATTATTTTTAAAGGCTTTGTACCACGCTTGATCTTCATGGCTTTTATCTACTAACGTGAAATCGCTAACGGAATTAATTTCTTCAAACATTTCGTCAATAAAAGCTTTAGCTTCAGGATTTTGTCTTATTGTTTCTACTGAAGCTCGTATAGAAAGTTCATCATAAGAGTTATCTTTATTTCTAAAATAAACATCTCTTATAACCGGTCCATATTGCCAAGCTTCAAATTCAGCATCAAATAAAGTCGAAAGGTTGTTCGAACCTTCTGATTCCATTTCTTTTGCATCTACATCATAGATAGCACCATAAAAAGCATAAAGGAAGTAAAGACCCTTTTGAAGTTTAATTGGTGATAATTCCTCGCCCTTGTTGCGTTTTAGCCAATGCAAATACCTGGCAACATCATGAACATTATAAATGGCTTGGCCAGTAAATGGTGTTTGCATATCCATCCCCTCCGTTACTACTTAACTATACCCTAAAAAGACCTCGTTTAAAAACAAAGTAAACCATACTTTTATGTAGTAATATAATCATAATAATTTTATCATCTCTTTTAAATAGGTATATATAATTAGGCGATTATTATGTACCCACCCGGATGTTTGCCGGCACCCGGGCTTCGATAAGAAAGTGTACGACGTTCGTGCGCCAGCCTAGCCGACGGCTTTCGTTTCCTTCGTCTTGCCCTGCTTGTCCTGACGGATCGCTTCAAATATGCCTGTACCACCTAAGCCGGATAGAGCGCCGGCCCATATCCGCTCCGCGAGTGCTACATCTACAAACGGGAATGGGATGAGCGCCAGCAACACCCCGAGACCAAGCGTTAGTAATGGCACATACTTCTTCGGCAGCGTCAGCGCGTTTTTGAGCAGCTGCATGAGCGCCGTGCTCACGCCACCGATGAACGACATATATAGAAGAAACTCGGTACTGATCTCCATGCTCTCACCTCCTTTAGCGTACTTTGACGTATTCTTCGTGCGCTGTGATGAATAGCCCGGACTTGAGTTCGAACATTGGCGTGCCGTCCACCTCGTGCGTATCGGCAATGGTGAACGCTTCGCCTTTTTGGACTTGCCCGACGACAGCGTCATCGTCAAAGGAAAGTCGATCACGCACGTTCAGTCCGCCTTCGTGGGTGATGATGACGAGCTCGTCTCTCGGCTCCGGCTCCGGTACGTCTTTCAATTCCGTATAGTCCTCATGGGCACTAATATAGAGGTTGGATTTGAGTTTGTAGAGCTCTGTGGAACCGTTAGAGGCGACCACCTTATCAATGATCGTGAACGCTTCGTCTTTCTTCACGCGTCCCGCAATGGCGTCGTCGGCCATATCCGGGGAGTGACGCACGTTCATCACATCCGCAACAACGACGGCGAGCTTGTTCTTCCAGTCCTTGTCCTTGCTGATCGCTTTGTTCAGGTGCTCCCACGTTTCTGGTCCGACTACGCCGTCCACCGTGATGTTCTGTGCTCTCTGGAAGGACTTGACTGCCTGCTCCGTTTCGGTGCCAAAGTCACCGTCTGCGCCATACTTCGGCAGCTTTTCTCCGGTGGCTAACAGCATTTGCTGGAGTTTCTTGACCGCATTGAACGTATCGCCTGCTTGGAGCAGCGGTTCGTTGTTCGTGCCGCTCGGCTTGCTGACTTTGGCTTTCAGTGCTGCTTTGTAATCGAACTCAGGGCAGGCTTTCCACGCATAGCCCGGATACTCGTTGTGCCCTTTGGTGACTTTGTAGCTCGGCAGGTCTTTTTTGAGCTCCGTCACGAGTTTCTTCAGCGAACGGAGCTGGGCTTTCGTCGGGTGCTGCGTGCGGAAGTCTCCCACGAGGCAGATCCCAACGGCTTCTTCGTTGCTGTTGCCCACGTGGTAGGATTTAATATCGAGGCTGTGGTTCCACTCGATCGTACCGTCCTTGCGAATGACAAAGTGGTACGCCACGCGCGGCCAGCCCAGTGTTTTCACGTGGTAATTGGCAAAGGCGGCGCTCGATCCGCTTGTCGTGAGGGAGTGGTGAATCGCAATGCTCCGCTTTTTACCCAAGGGCGGTCGGCTGTAATAGCCTTTCTTGGCTGTTTTGCCTCGGATGTCCTTAATCTCTGCCAGTGATTCAAAATGCGCCATATTAATGTTCCTCCTTCATAATATCGTCCGTGCTGGACTGCACCGTGTCGGTGTTTCGAACAAATGACCAGGACACAAAGCAGAAGACGGCAAGCGCCGCTGAAATGCCGGTCATTAGGTTCGGAAACTCAAACGTGTTGATGACAAACAGGCACACAAAAAAGGTTCCGCTGATGCCGAGTCCGATGTAGCGAAAGATGCGAATGTTCAACAGCAGGCCGATGCTCTGGCAGAAGACCGCCAGAAAGCACATCAGCCCCCATGCGCCCTGTGGCATGATGCCGGCCATGAGTTGATAAAACTCCGAGCGTGGCGTGAAAACATCGAATGACACGAGCGTCACCGCTTCCAGTCCCATGAGCACCAGAATGAACGTTTCAAAAATGGGTACGTTTCTCACATGCCTCTTCCTCCCTCCATTAAAAAAGCGTCCAGAGGTAAGTTCCCAGACGCCCTAGTACCGCCATGACCGTGGTGACAAGCACCGTGCCGATGACTTTGTTCAGTATACCCTTCCACCAGTTCTCGCGATCCATCCAGCGCTTGATTTCCCGCTCCGCGCGTTTCAGCCGGACGAGGATGCCCGTGTCCGCGTCGTTGATCTGCTGCTCCATGTCGTCGATTCGCTTGCCGTGCTTGCGGACTTGCTCCTCCGTGCGCCATTGGCGAAACTCCGGCGGCCAGTTGCTTTTGTCGTTATCCATCGCCCCCACCCCCTAGTCGTTGCACATCGATGTGCTCGCCTCCTTTCGGGCATTAAAAAAGACGCCTCCGCAGAGACGCCTTCTCGTTATACAAATTTTTCGTTAGTTTTTAATCTCTCATAATGCTCTACATTCCTGTATTTAAAAACCTTCGCCGGGTTCCCTCCGGCGATAGCAAACTTCGGAATATCCGAAACGACCACAGCTCCCGCTTGGATAATCGCTCCTTCTCCAATGGTTACTCCCCCTAATATCAACACTTTATTTCCCAGCCAAACATTATCTTCAATATTGATATTTTTGGTGATATAGGTGTTGTCATACGGAAGAGCCGCACCTTCATAGTTATGGATTTCGGTGATCATCATGCACTCTTTGCCAGAATGGAAATTGTCGCCAATGTTGACGTTACCTTTCCCCTGAATCGACATCCCGTTGTAATGCGTGTTCTTCCCCATTGATGTGTGAGAGGTAAAGGACGAGTCAAAATTCACATGTAAAGGTTCTTTAAACGATTTTACTGTTTTTTTGGCTTTGTTGGTGTGATAGTCCCGTCTTTTTTGCTTGAATAGCTTTACTATTGTTCGTTTCATATCGCTCCCCCTCTTATGCGTTAATTCTAACGTACATGAAAAAGGGAGGGTTCGCTACTTTTCGCTTAAAGATTATAATTTTGTCCTACAGAGGGGGGTAGTTCTAAAGTTGTTGACTAACCCTTTGCATTACACGTTTCACTTTCCTTACCCTGTTTTAACCACGGTAAGATAATTGTATCGGTCACTGCCTCGAAGCGTCCCAGCTTCGTTGGTGTTTAATCTGATTTCCACATCCGTTCCGGCGGAAAAATACCCCACAAAGTTGATAGGGGTATGGCCGCTATCTGATGCAAATTCATTTAAGTTCAACCGCCGGGAGGCGCTCCCATTCGTAAATAATTCTAATTGATTTACAAAAGGCGTGTTTTGCACATCTCGGAAGGTAACAAGACCATTAAACATGTATACCCCTGCCTTTTCGATAGTGAGCGACCCGTCTGCATTTAACGTGAAGCTGTCGCCACTTGAATCATTTGTTACTGTATCATACGCCAACACATGATAGCCTTCTGTGCCGACAGAAGTTTCATTACTATACCCCATATGGAGGAACGGGATGGTGGTTTTTGTTTCATTTTCTTGCACGGTAGCCCGCACTACAGCTTTGATGGTAGCCAGCATATAACTAATGTTTTTCACAATAATGTCGCCGTCTTTCTCATACACGATATACAGTTCATTTGGAAAATGGGAGTTATGAACTAAGAAGGAGTATCCCCGGTATTCTTCCTTCTCGACCACCTCCACCTTCGACCACCGTGTTTCGCTGTGACTTAATACACTGATCCCTAGTTCTTTACGGGAGGTATCGGCGCTTTGCATATGAGAAAACAAGACGTAATGTTCGCCCTCAATATCAATTGACAGCGTGTGTCCCATCGTTGCCCGGTTTTCCGGGATCGTTTGGTGCGTAACATGCTCTTTCCATGTCTCCCCTATGTCATCAGTATAAAAAATCTTTCTCATTTTCGGGGAGCGTGTCCCATAGTTTCTGGCGTTCAGGAGTATTCTATTTGAATCTAATAAAACGACATTTGCTTCATCTCCTAATTCAGGAGTAGGGTTGCTTAAAGACCATGACGTTACATTCGCGGAATACATCAGAGTGTTGAGTATCTTGTCCTCTGTCCCGTCATCGTACCCGATCTCCATAGCGAACGCATACGTGCCATCGTCCATTTTGATGCCCGACCCTAACCCCGGCATACACACCGTCCAATGTTCTTGCCTGCTGGCAATTAAGGTATCTTTGATACTCCGCTTTGACCAGTTATTGCCGTTGTCATATGATTCGCATAAATACGTATCCCACATATCGTCTGTGTTTTTCCACCATACCACGCTATGATCCGTGTTAAAAATTTCCGTGGCAATCAAGAGGATTTTGTTTTCGTCTTCATCATAAAAAACCGTTGGATTGAGCAAGCGAGAATCCGTATTCGTAGATTGAATAACTATTTTTTTATCTTCCCATGTCTTTCCGTTATCCATGCTTTTAGAAAAAGCTACGTCTTGATGGGTATAATCACTCGAACCACTGTATTGAGCTTGTACAAAATTAATCATAGTGCCATCGTTGGTTCTTACAGCCGCTGGAATTCTGAAATAATCCGACTCTAAATCATTCACTTCAAAGGAAAAGGATTCATAATGCCCCATGTGCCTTTGGGTATGATCGGTTTTAGAGTTAAGATAATAGTAGTCGTCATCCAAACGCACTTTCAAGTCTTCTTTATCTTCCCCGGAAGCATTGACAGCTGCTTGCCGGCTCATGGCGTCAGAGTCCGTTTCCCGTTTTACAATTCCGTTCATTTCCGTCCGCAAATTATCTGCTTTTTGTTTGGCTTCCTCAGCCGTCGATGCCGCCAGATCACTTTGCTTTTTGGATGTTTCCGTGAGTAACTCCACTTCCTGCAATCCGCCCTGCCACGCATTGATTTGCTTAAAGTTTTCATTATCAATAATGCGCGCTTCTCGAATCATAATCTTAGGCTCTTTTAAACGTAATAATGGAAACCTCGTCATCTATTCCGCCTCCTTTGGTTCGCCTTCGACCAGCATTGGCGTATCGTTCGTTTCTTCTGTTGAACCCGTTTCTTCCTCTGCCGACGGTTCTTTTGGCACCAGCTGGACCGTGCCATTGCCGTCTGTCGCTACGCGGTATTGGCTCACGTCTGCAATATCCTCCTGCATGTAAAAAAAGTGGTCGTACTGCCGGTCGGGCACCACGAATTCGCCTTTGAGCGACCCTTGGATGTTGCCTTCTTTATCCGTATTGCAAAATAATAGCATCGTCACGCCTCCTTCTTATCCATTGCCCCATGCCCCGATGCACGCACATTTCACAAAGTTTCCGCTCGAACTGCGGAATCGCAGCCATAAGCTCCGGCGTGATCCATCCGGTACGCCTAAATCCACGACAATGACACTCTCGGCGTTGGCATAGTCCGTCTGATCGACATTGTTGGTGCGTAATTCCGCCAACGGCTCGCCAAAACCCAGCGGTTCGATCGTCATGATGCACTCCGTCTGCGAATACTCCGAGCTGTGTGATACGTACACGTGCAGGTAGCGGAAGTCATGCTTAAAATGCAGCCGTGCCACGTCTTTAATGACTTGTTGCGTGGACACGTTGCGGTATCCGTCAAACTCCGTGCCATTCGGATACACGCGCTGGATGTCCACCAGCATGTTCTGTCGCGCGATGCCGTCTACGAGGAACGCATAGCCGTCGGGGCGGAGGAACGTGGCACCGCCACCTCTGACGAGGATGTTGCCGGGAGTGATACGAACAAATTTATCTGGGTTGTCTGGATCCACTGAGAATAATTCATCGCCATCGATAATAAAGATACCGTCGGTGCCCATGATGCGAGCCAGGTGAGTGTTCAATGTGCCGGACGTGACCACATCGGCTACAAGCCCTGCGCCGGTTAAAGCGTCTCGAAAGGTCTGCCCGCCATCTTCGCTGATACCAATGCCCGCCGAATTAACGAGTGTTACTAGATTCGGATTGCTTTTATCCGTAAGCACAAGTCCCTGCGTGGTAAAATCCACTTCCGTGCGCGCGGCTAACAGCAAATTCGTCGCCAGCTTTGACGCCCCGTCCTGAAAGTTAAACGGGATTGTTTTGCGCCCTTTCTGCAGGTCGCTGATGAACTTACCGGCGGCGTTTAGCTGTGCTTTTTGGCGTTCGCTGATGTTTTGCCCGCCGTTGGTGACTTTTTGGCTGAGGATCTTGCCTACCGCGTCCCGCACCGTTTCAATTTTGGTCACGCGCGTCTGCGCTTCGTACTGCAGCACGTCATCAATGACGGTAATCACGTCGCCGTTTTCCGGCTTGGCGTACGGATAGCCTTTCAGCACATGAAATTCATTGGTGATCGCTACTTTGACGCTCTGCTCCACCACATTTTTTAACGCTTCGTCCATCGTTGCCACTTGCGTGATGTTTCCGTTTTTCACCGGGGGTGCATGCCGGCGCCCAACTACTTTGGCCAGCGGCGATTCGTATTCTCGAACGAGGTTTGCTCGTTCGGTTACGCCGCCATTTTCGCCGGAGTCGGCTTCGCCTTCGTAATCGCCAAAGCCTCGCGCATATGTCCAAAACTCGGACGCATCTTCTTCTTTTTCGATGTCCGAGGCATTTAGGCGCCGGTGCATGATATACGGCTGTTCTCGCTCAATACGCGGGTGCAAATACACCTGATTGCCCAAAAGCTCGTATTCCATCTCGTAGCGCTCCAGGCCGCGCTGAAAGCTCTCTAAGCGGCTTTCCCCGTCGAACAACCCTTCCCATGATTGAGAAGCGAACGAGCCCTGGAATTGGAATGTGTACGGCGTCCCGTCAAACAAGAGCGTAAAAAAACGAGCCGCTGTCATCGACTCGTCGTAGCGTTCATATATGCGGTCATTATCCATGTCGTCAATGAATTTGAGCCGTGCTTGGACGCTGACCACCCGGCGCTCGCCGGAGCTTCGCAAGCGGGGAATGGTGACCTTCCAGAGCTTGTCATCCGCTGGCCCTTCCACGCCGCCCACGTACCAGGTCTTGTCCAAGTCGCCAATAAAAGCCTCGTTGACCTCATTTTCTACAAAGAGTGTGGATAACGTTTTGTCTTCATTCAATCCATCAGTCACGGTGGTTTCAGCCATCGCAGGGAATTGCTCGCCCGCGGCGTTCATGACGTATAATGTGGGACTGTCCACGGCGATCCCTCCCTACTGATAATAAAAACGGAAGTCGTAGAGCACTTCTACGCTTCCGCCTAAAATTTGAAAGGTGTTCCACCCGGGTCGCATGGCCGGG
The DNA here is from genome assembly GCF_900166605.1 of Marinococcus halophilus. Lineage (NCBI taxonomy): Bacteria > Bacillati > Bacillota > Bacilli > Caryophanales > Bacillaceae > Marinococcus > Marinococcus halophilus. The sequence goes on along the minus strand of NZ_FVZD01000006.1, from coordinate 582,179 downwards.
TAGTCTTTGCGCACCACATCGCTGGTGATGTTCACGCTGTCGTTCATGCGCACCATGCCACGCGAAATGCTGATGACATCGCCGCTCTGGATGCTTCGCTCAATGATCATTTCATGCCCGTAATCATCGATGAAGGTGAGCTGGCTGATGCTTTCCTTTGCCGTGATGCGCGTTTCCCAGTCATAGGTGAAGCTGTCAATGGGAACGTCACACGGGCTCCACACGCGGTGTGTGCTTGCGGTATGCTTGTACCGATCCGCACCTTTCTCCGTATTCAGGTTCATGCCAATCGCCCACAATTCGCTATCCATGAGCACGCCGTTGTCGTCGATGATGTCGCCGGTGGTGCCGATGGACTCCGCAAACGGCTTTTCGACGGTTTCGAATTCGAGTTGTGCTTCGACATAGCGACTTTCATCTTTTTCCGTCTGTTCAAACTCAATGACATTGGCGATTCGCACCCAGTACCTGGTGCCGCTCACATATACGTCCTCCGTTTGGGGTTTTTGGCTCGGAGGTTCGTTGATTCGAGCGAACTCATACTGCCATTTGTTTGGGCGACGGAGTTCGCGTATATAAAAAGGTTCATTGCTGTTCAATATAGCGAACAAGGCATTGCGCTGCAGGGGCACATCCAACAAGTCATAAGCCACAAAGTGAATGGGCACTTGAATGGTTCGTGCTCGGTACATCGCTCCGCCATCCAACCGGCCATGCACGCCGGGGATCGTTTCGTACGTAGCGTCCAGTTCAATCGAAAGCGGCTTGAAGTCATCTACCTGGACCCCTGCTGCTGACAATAAAAGCGACTCCCCATTTTTGCGTATGATTTCCATATCCATCGCGTCACCTCCTTGTTAGAACTTCTTCATGACATCTTCGTCGGCATTGCGGCTGTTAACATGCGCCCTGATCCACTCGGCGTCTCCATCCACGAAGACGCGAACGCTAGGACGCGGAGCATCGTTCGATACATTGACCTGGTGCTGTACTTTTCCTTGCAGCGACTTCTTGAAGTTGTTCATGTTGGCGTCGATGTCCGTACCGATCGCCGGGTTGAACGCTTTGGTCATCTGTTTGGCTGCTCCTGCGGTCGAACGGACCGCCCGCTTGGTGTTTCGGTCGATACCAATAGCTGCGCCATCCATCAGCCAACCGCCGTATTGTTTGAATATTTTCGACGGGGAATTGATCCCGAGGGCTGATTTCGCTCCTTTTAGAATGCTTTTTGCACCTTTTTTCACAGCGCCTACCGCAGCGCCAATTTTGCGTTTAATCCCTTTGATTAAGCCCATGATTAAGTCGGCGCCTGCGCTGGCAAAGTTGCTCACAAATGATTTCACGCGGTTCACCATGTTGGTTACACCTTCGCGCACTCGAGAAGCAGCATTGCTCATGCCTTTGCTTATTCGAGAAATAAGGTTGCTCAGCGCATTACCTACCAGCGCTTTGATGTGGTTCCATGCTTGCCGGATTAATGACTTGGCAATTTCCATCCCAGCTCGAATCGCGCTCTTAATACGATTGAATCCGCCTTTTACATCTCCTTGAAGGATCTGCATGGCGCCTTTTACAACTTGCTTAATGACTTTCCAAGCCACATTAATGAGCGCTTTTACGGTATTCATGACCGTGCTGATGATTTGGCGGACGGTATTGAATCCAGAGGTTACTGCACTCCGAACATTGTTAATCGCATTCGTTACTGCTGATTTAATGGCATTCCATGCATTTGTTATTGCTGATTTCACCGTCTTCATGACATTAGTGATCGTATTTCGGATCGCATTCCATACGGACGTCACCACGTTTTTCACTGCATTTACCGCTGAAGACACGCCTGACTTAATAGCGTTCCAGGCAGAAGTAATCGCTGATTTCAGCCCATTAACTGCGGCAGTCACACCTGTACGAATCGCATTCCATGTTGTAATCGCTCGCTGTTTGATCGCATTGACCGCGGTCACGACTACGTTTTTCACTGCGTTCCATACAGTTGTTACGACAAGTTTTATCGCATTTAACGTCGTTTGTGTCCGCTGCTTCATGGCATTCCAACCATTCGTAACAGCATTTTTTATCCCGTTAAATATTGGGCCAAACACGGATTTCAACGCATTCCAGAATGTGGTCCATATCTGCTTAATGGCCGCGCCTGCTGAACGGAATAACTGCTTAATCGACTCCCAGCCGCTTTGGAGTGCAGCCGTGATTAACGGCCATACGGCTTTAACGATGCCTGTAAGCAACTGCCATCCGGCTTTGAAAATCGCCTGTACGGCGGTTAATGCGCCCCGGAAGATCATTTTGACGCCTTCCCACATGCCTCGAAGGTCGCCCGTGAAGAGCGAAGCAAAGACTTTCACAATGCCGAGTACAACGTCAATGCCGCCCTGCACGATGCCGGATATGAGTGTCCATGCCGTTTGGAACACGGTTTGGATCAAGGACCACCCGGTACGGACCACCTGCGCCATGACCTGCATGCTGGAACTAAAGATTTGTTTCAGTAAGTTCCATCCTTGCTGTACAATCGGACCAATGAACGCCCAAGCCGCCTGGAAGACCTGCGTGATCATGTTCCATAAATTTTGCGTTGCTTGAACGATCTGTTGTCCGTTCTGGTTCCAGAATGTTTTGATCTGCGCCCATATTTCGTTGATGAACTGCATGACGGTCTGCATCGCGGTTTGAATGGCGGTTTGGATTTGTGCCCAAGTTTCTTTCACCGCCGTAATAAGCGGCTGCAAACCCGTCATGAAGGCCGCTTTAATTTGCTGCCAAATGCCAACAAAGAACTGGACGATCGACTGCCAGACCGCGCGAATGTCCACACCAAATGCGTTCATGATCGTCATGAGGAAGGTTTTAATGGCATTCCACGCAGCAATCGTGCCTGCCTTGATCTGATCCCAGTACATGATGATGGCTATCGCCAGACCGGCGACGGCTGCAATAATCAAGCCGACTGGGCCTAACAGCGTGAGCATGCCTGCGCGCATGACCATCATGGCTCCATTCACAACTGTGCTAACCATTTTGAAACGCATGAGTTGTTGAAATAGTGGCCCGATGAACGTTCCTACCTGAATCAATGCCGGAACGAGCATCATAAATGTTCCTGCGAGCACCGTAAGCCCACCAATAATCAACCCAACCACTGGATGCAACTGTAGGAAGTTAGTAAGCACCGGAAGCACCGCATTGGCTACGGAAAGCATCGCCGATCCGACAGGAGCCAGCGCGACCCCTAACGCAATTAAGAAGTTCGTGATGTTGCCAATTAAGCTAATCACTTTCGGTCCATTGGTCGTGATGTAGTCGATAAACTGCTGAAACGCCTTGGATTCTCCAATGGAAGCCGACCACTCCCGAAAACGAGCGGTCATTTCTGCTAACGCTGCAAAGATCGTGGAGCTGTTCGAGGCAAACGCCTTAAACAGGTTAATGATGCCCATGAATGTATTGCCAAAGATTTGCCCGATGAGCGGCAGATTCGTTTTGACATAGTTAATGAATGTCTGAAGCCCCTGCGAATCAGCCACTCGGGCTGCAAACGCATCAAACTGCGCTGCCATGTTCTTGAGCCCGTTCGATACGTAAGACATGAGCGGTTCGAACGCTACGGTCAGACGCATGAGGCCTTTCACAAACAGTCCCGCCGCCTGAGCGAGCGAGGTGAAGATACTTACGCCCGATGAACCCATGAACTGAAAGAAGGACTTAGCTACCGGCGACGTGGCCATGAATTGCTTAAATTGCGAGGTTAACCCAACCACCGCTGTCGCCATGCCCTTGAACATCGGCATCGCCATTTGAACGGCGCTGTTGACTCCCTGCAAAGCATTAGCAAACGCCAGCGCTACTTCCGGCGCTATTGTATCCACAACGCCCTGCCATGATTTTTTCAGTGTGCTGAGCACCTGCATGGCCTTCACGTTCTCGGCTGTACTTGCTGCCGTGCCTTCAATGATCGACTGGATAGTTGGCGCAGCCGCCGCCCCAAATGCCACAGCGGCTCCACCAGCTACGCCAAACGAGGACGCTAATGCGAATGCTCCGCTTCCAACTACGCCCAGGGCATTCCCTACCGCCATAACGGCTGGCACCATACTGGCAATGATCGGTACAGCTGTGGTGATGTTAGAAATAACGGCACCTTTGATCTGGTTAGCAAACACAATACCAAACGAGTGAATCGACTTCGCTAATTGCGCCATGCGATCATCAAAACGATCCGTCGCCGCCATCAAACCTGCCCACGCTGCCATGAACGGGTGATGATCCATTTCAGCTCGGCTCCGTATTTTGTTCGGTATGCTGCGAAGCATGGCTTTAAGTGCCGCAATTTTCGCTGCTGCAGCGCCAATATTAAAATCAGCCGTGGCAGATCGTTTGATTTTGCCGAAACTTGCCAGACTAGTTCGCGCACTTGCTAATTTCCGTTTAAGCGCTTGGGTCGTGACATCTAGCACGCCGGAGGCTTTCATGTTTTGGAACCTTCGCACTTGATCCCGAGCTACGGCGCTCTGTCGTACCACATTACTGGCATCGGCAGTCAATTTTGCATCTTTGACGCTTTCTACCTGACGCTTGTAATTTTCAATAATGCTCTTGGCCTGCCGGATGGGACGACGAAATTTTTCAATATTCGCTTTGACCTCCGCACTTACGCTATAATCAGCCATGTTCTTCACCTTCCTTTCGATAGAATTCTTGAACGCTCGCAAACAAGGACTGCGCGCTCGATTGTTTGGCTTTTTTCGTCTTTTCTTTCGGAGAGCAGCCTAACTCCAGCGTTTTCAATGCATCCTCGTAGTCATACCAATCGTCCATTTGTTTAAATCGGTATTCTTCCTTTTGGTTCTTACCAGTGCCAATGGTTTTGGTCGCCCCTACCTCGCGTTCGCTGTACCAGGCGAGCCGCCGCAAATCATAATCCCGCTCAACTTCCTTTTTCTCCGCTGCTCGCTTCATTTGATAGAAATCATACAGGGTTAAATCTTCCGCTTCATCGGGACGATAAATGCCTTGGAACTTCCAAATGGCATAGTTGATAAAGTCGTCAAACGTTACGAGTTCATTGGCGTTGTCGCTTCCGTCATCGGTGTCTCTTGATGAGTTACTGGTGTCTGTGCTTCCTCCACTTTGTACTTCGCTTTTTGCTCCTCGCTGAGCATCGAACGGGTTGCGGGTTGCTTTCCCAGTTCATCTAAAATCTCGTCTGCGAATGGTTGGAGATCGCCTCCGTGCTGCTCTGCTACATCGTTCAGCAAATCAAACATTTCGTCATCATCGGACGGGATATAAGCCGCGCCAAATTTCTTTTTCAAGTGAGCAAGGCCGCCTTCTACCGCCGCTGCTACTGCAATCATGTTGCCGGATTCCAAGTTAGGAACCAACGTTCCGATGCCTTGGCCCATTTGCACGTCATCCATGCCGAACCCAAGGGTTTTGTCGATCTGGCGAATGGCTGTAAGGTTAAATTTCAGTTGAAGGTCTTTGCCTTTGTAATTGATATGCATGTAAAAATCCTCCTCGTAATCATTCAGAATGTCATAAAAAAGAGGAGAGGTTCGCCCCCTCCCCTAAGCTGCTTTATGCCGTTGGCGTGCTATCGTCGGTCGATGTTTCTGTTTCCGAGCTATCCGAAGTGAAATACTCTTCCAACGGTTTATTGGCGTTCGCTTTGTCTTCTTCGGTGGCGTTCGAGGCCGCGGTGTCATCCATGCGCTGGAAGACGTAGTTAAGCATTCTCTCGTCCTGCGCTGGAATCGGCGTGTAGTTGATCTGGTATTTGCCTTCCGGCAAGTACGTCAGCTCCACTTCCGGGTTATCTTCCGCGCCATCGGTCCCGCTGTATTCTGTGATATAGCCTTGGCGATACTCCGCGAAATATTCCTTCGTGGTCCCATCTGCACCGGTTTTGCTTTTCTCCATGTAGACGATCCACAATTCATAGCTAATGTCATCCCGCACGGAAAGTTTGAAGCGGATGTGCTGATCGAAGTCGTAGCTCCGAATGCCAGTCACCGTCACTTCATCCTCCAGGGAAGCACTGGAGCTAACCCCGCCATCTTTTGTGGGCGTCGATTCCCGATCTCGCGTTGGTGCGTTTTCGATTTCTGTTTGAAAAAGCATTTTCCATGCTGTTGTTGCACCAAACTCACGGAAATACGCAATGACCTTGTTGCCGTCGCCTGCTTTTTGCGTCATAGTGATTCCTCCTTATATGGTTTCAAATTCAGCACTGATCGTCCCGTGCCACAACAACGTGCTTGTGCTGTCGTCGTGCAGCTCATTGCTGTTGAGCGATATATTCTTCACAGTGAATCCATCCATTTGCCGCTGATAGCGAATGACGTTCTCCAACTGGTACACCATATCCGTGAACGCGCCGCGGTCGTTCGCTAAGGCCCACACGTGAGCGGTGATGCCAAACGCCCCGCGGATTACGTCTTTGTTGTCACGGATGTCGTTGCCGATCACTTCACCGATATGAACAAACGGGTAAGGCGGATCGCCATGCTGGGCCTGCATCGTATCGACCGTATAAAAGCCGCGTCCCAGGGACCCGGCAAAGATGCTGTCGTATAGTTGTTGCTTCGGATTTTTCGGCATGCGCTCACCCCTCGACCAGCCGTTTGAGATCGGCGTAGTATTGCTGGCGCTGCATCACAACCATGTCGAACAAAAAGCGGGTCGCCCCGGTGTAGTACCTGGTGCCATATTCAAGGTAAGCCGCGTAATCCGTGTTCACGAGCGTTTCGTAGTGCATGGACTCGATGCGCTCGGTCGTGGTGTTACGCGCCGTGAATCCGGTCCAATAGCCCCGGTCAAAGCGTGCCCGCTCGTTCTTGATCGTGTTGCCCGTCAGTTCCATCGTATTGTTTTTCGTGATGGTGTTCACATCGTCCTCAATGTTTTCTTCCATCCATTCGAGGTGAGCGATCAGTTCATCGAAGCCATCTACCATGCACTCACCGCCTCCAGGTACAGCACGCCGTCATGGCGGTAATCCTGATGCCGAACGATCTTGTACTTCTGTTGCCCGATCATGGCCCCGTCCGCTATCACCTGGAGGGGGCGCTGAAAGCGGGCAATCAGTACCTGTCGCTCAACACTGCCAAAGACCGCCTGTTGCGTTTCGATGCCCGGCGTGGAGGTGTTGCAGGGAAAACTCCCTAACGGCGTCTCCTGCCGCTCCTGTTTGGATGTTTGAGGATTATATTGCAGATCTCCGAGTTCGTAGAGGGTAATTCGCGAAGTGTACCTCAAAAGAACATCACCGAGCCCGGCTGTTTGCCGCTGGTGTCCGGCAGATAACCGAATAACAGATGCATATAGCCTGCAAAGTCGTCGTCCTTGTAGGTCACGGAATGTCCCTCCACGTTTTCTTTTGACATTCCCTCGCTGCCTAAGCGATTAAAGCGTTTGACCGCTACTTCAACGATGATAAATTCAATTTCGGGCGGGACGGTGGTTAAGTCCGTGTTGTTCTTGAACCATAGCGTCAGCCATGCCTGCGTATGCTTGATGATTAAATCAATCTGCGCGTCTTGAAGCGTATCCGTGATGCCTAAGAGCTTTTTGACATCCTCCCGCATCAACTATCGCCTTCTTCCTCCTGTTCAGGCTCCACTTCCTGAATGAGTGGTTCGCCGGCAGCGTTGTTCTTACCCGCCAGTTCCTCAATACGGGCTTTCTTCCCTTCACCGGTGCGCGTATACGGTTCGCCCGCTTCCCAGACCTTGCTTTCGTTCTCTTTGTCGCGGAATCGCTTGATCACTTTGAACTCATTGCGCCAATCCATGAAAAGCCCTCCTTACTTGGATTTCTTACGGCCTTTGGTCTTTTTATTCTGTTTCAGCCGCATGTCTTTGTTGGTGCCTTTGCTCGGCTTACCTTTCGCCATTGGAAAGACCTCCTTCAATTAATTGTTGGTCTCTAGTTTTTACGCTGTTGGTTCTGTTTCAGCGGCAGGTTCTACTTTGGCGAACGCCTCGTCTTGCGTCACCATGAAAGCAACATCCATCGTGGCACGCATCGCAATCATTTCACGCTCGAATAGGTTGATCGGGTTGCCATCCTGATCCGTAATTGTGGAAATCTGTCCAGTCGTCGTAAGCTCGTAGTTCATGTTGTACGGGATGCCGTAGCGCATTTGATCGAAGTCACCTACGTACAGGCGTCCTTTTGGCATTTCCGACGACTTCAGATCAATCACCGGCAGGCCGTCAATGCTGTTCGCGTTGCGGTCATACAGGTAAACCGGAGCGGCGTCTGTGCCTGTAACTGCATCTCTCAAGAGAGAACGGTTCTGCGACTTAGAAATGAAACCGTTTGGATCAAAGTCGTTATCTGTTACAAAGTCCTCTGCTTTCAGAATGTTCGATGCGTTTAGATCACCAGTAACGATGTTCCCAGTCGTCGTAATGCTCTGTTCCAGCGACTGCGCGAATGGATTGTCCGTGTTCAGCAGCGCGGCTTCGTCAAACTTCAAGCGGAACGCTTTCTGGATCTGCGGGCGCATTTCTGTGAAGAAGTCCGCCATCGTATACTGAAGGTATTCGCGTGTCGCCAGGAGGATTACACCCAGTTTCTTCGCACGCATGGTCGCTGTGAGCCATTCCGCTTTGCTCGTTTGGATACGTTCGCCTTCATCCACCCAGTAAGCGCCTGGTCCATTCGCCAGGAAACTGAATTCTTTCTCCGGTTTGGTCATCGGTTCGTTTTGAGCCGCCTGCATAACTACTGAATTAGCCTGCACGTCCTGCAGGATCAGCGTGCCATACTCTTTCGGCACCGCTCCTTCTTTCATGTCACTCATGAGGACGTTTTGCGGGTTAAATGTTTGTTCTGGCATTCCTTCTCACTCCTTAGTTAAATTTGCGGAACTTCTCAGCGTTTTGTGCTACAACGTCCTGAAAGTTCGATGCGCCTTGCGTGGTGCCGCTGCCTGTGGTGTCGGTTGGCGTTTCCTGCCGGAGCCCTTCGCGAATGCCCTCGTTCACCGAAGCGTCCCACTCTTTCTTGAGCGACTGAATGGTAGCTTTGATTTGTTCGCTGTCGTTCAGCGGAAGCAGGGTCTCAGCAAACGATTGCGGCAGCTTCTGATCATGCAGATCGTCTTTGATCTCTCCCAGAAGTTCGCGATTATTCAGCTTTTGCTCGCGTTCCTGCAGTTCCTTCTGCCGGCGCTCGTAGTCCTTCTCCTGCTTTTCTTTTTCGCTGAGGCGGGCATATTCTTCCGCTTCACGCCGTTCCTGCTCGATCTGCTCCTTCATTTCCTTCTGGAGCTTCTTGCGTTCACGGCTCAAGCGTTGCTCCACAGCGCTGTTTACTTCCTCTTGCGTAAACTTGGCTTCCTGTTGTTCTTCTGTATTGGTATCATTCGTTTCATTGCTAGTAGTCTGCTCGGTTTGCTCTTGGGCATTCGTGTTTTCTTCCGCCATGATTCACCCTCCTACCGTTTTACGCCCGTCGGCTAATCTCCATGCAGCTTTTAGCGTCCTCCGCACGTTCTGGACCATAAAAAAATCACCCTCCGCTAAGCAGAGAGTGCGTTATTCGGTTTTCGTTGCTGGTTCGTGCAGGATGCAGCCAAAGTTCGGCTTCACATTGCTGTTTGGATGGATCGGCGTGTGTTCGTTCGTACAGCGTCCCTGTGGCTCGGTGCGATGCGGCATGAGTGCGTTGTAGTGCGCGCATGTTTTGCATTGGTCCATGCTATCCCTCCTGCTTGTTGTAAAATTCCTGCTCCAGCTGAGCCGGCGTTTTTTCCTTCTGTGGTTTCGGTCGATCCGGTGGTTTCTTTCCCGGTACGTGCTCGAGCTTCCGGTCAATACTTTCTAAGAGCGTGGCAATGTGTTCCAGTGCATCCGCTTGTCGTTTTTCATGATCTGCCATGTGATCCCGCCTTTCTCCTAAAAGGTATAACGACCTTCTCGTTCTGCAAAGAAGGATTCGCGCCAGTCGCCAATGTAAGGAATCGTGCTCGAGCGGCAGTTCGGATGCATCGGCGGCGCATTGACCCCCGGCTTCATATCTGCCACGTCAAAGACCTCTTTGTTTAAGCCTCGGCACGTCTTTGTGGTGCGATTATCGATCACGGCGATGTATTGGTATTGCTTCACGTCATTTGCTTCATACGAAAGCTTCTGGCCTTCCATTTGCACGCGAGCGGTCTCGGTGATGAGTAACCGTTTGATCTGCCCGGTGTTTGCTCGGAAAGACCGACGATAAGTCGCGATGTCTTTGTACGGATGCACGCCCCGCGTCATCGCATTGGTAATCGTACGAAATAACTTAATGCGCAGCTGCTTCATGTTGTTCCAGATGCGCGTGCTCCAGGTCGCTCCCTGGAACGATGCACCGACAATCGCCTGCACCCGATCCAGCGTTACTCTCGTCGCTTGCCCGAGAATGCCGGCCTGTCGCTCGATTTCCCGATAAAAACTGTTGTTCAGGTATTCGCCCAGCACGCCGATCTGATCCACGGCCATTGCAATCAGGTGCGCATTGATCTGTGCTTTGAGCAGCTTCTCCCGGTTGATGCGCATGGTCACGTTATAGCGTTTGAGCTCCCGATTCGCCCGGTCCGAGAAGTTTTTCTCCTGTACGTAGCGGGCAGCGGTGCGCTGATAGCTTTCCACATCGGTTTCATTCACAGTTTGCAACGCTTCTGCCCGCGTGAGGTTGTTATCATCCGCATATTTCGCATACAGCCGATCAATCTCTTTCTCGGATTCCTCCACGGCGGTCCGCATGATGCGCTCCATCTCCTGCATGACTTCCTCATCCTTCATGTTCTCCCGCTTCAGATTCTCTCGTTCCCGGCTTTCCCAGTAGCTTTGCTCATCCATGCTCATGTGTTGTCCCTCCCCACACCGGAGAAGTCCTCCTTGTCATACTGAGCTTCTTCAGCTTCATCCTCTTTGCGCAAGCGTTCCATTTCAGCCTGCTTATCCTTCACAATGGATGGAATCAGATCGAACGTGGTTTCCTGGCTGAGGCGTCCGCCGGCTTTCATGAACTGCTCCAGCTGTTCACTGAGCGATTTCGGCAGGTTCGGCGTGAATACCACGTCAATATTGTTCACCTCGTTCGGATCAATCGCGTTTTCGTCCTTCGCTTTGGTGCTCATGTTCGCAAAAATACGGTAGCGGCGGATCATCGCTTGCCGGAACAAGCGCTCTTTCATCGCCCGCACCTGCTCCAAGCCAAACAGCTTGTACTTCATGGCTTCGCCCGTCTGCTGCCCGGCAAAGTTCTCGTCGTTCATGTTTGGCGTGTTCGTGAACTTGTGAATGTCTTCCTGCAGGCGGTCCTTGTAACTTTCCACGCCCTGCACGTCATACTTCTTGTAAATGAAATCGGCGTCTGCCCGTCCTTCGCGCCCCTCTTCATTGACCGGCGGCTGCAGATACAAGAGCTTGGCTTTCCGCTGAGCAACGGCTTGTTCCAGCGTCATGTTCAAATTGCCGGTAATCTTCAGCAACGCATCGTTCAAGTCGGTCATGTAGTTCGCGATGTCCGACTGCGCGGCATCGTACAGGTCAATCAAGTTGAGCACGTTCTCAAAGTCACCCTGCCGGTAGCGGTTGTTGCGGTATTCGTTCAGTGGGACCGTTTGCCAGCCATGCGGAATATTCTTTTCTTCTTTTAGCTGAATATCTGCCGGCTGGTCCACGCGGTAGCTGATGATTCGTGTATCCGTGTACAGCTCCACGCTCATGCACGGCGCGTTGTTCTCGTCCGTCCATTCTTTGTAGCGCACCCCGGCTAACGGGCGCATGTCTACGGTCGTGTCGTACACCACGAAGGTGTGCTTGGCATCCGAGCGGGACACGCGGTTCTTGTCCTCAAAGTTGCGGTAAAACAGCTCAAAGCCCCGGCCGAAAATAGAACAATCGAGAATAAGGTCGCTGTTCAAGCCTTCCGCGTCATTTACCTTGTCCGTCTGCTCGATGGATGTGGTGACATTCTCCTTCGCATGCTGTGGCTTGATCGGCACGCCAGCTAAATAACCTTGAATAAACGTACTTACGTAGCGAGCGAAGTTGTGTGTCGCTCGGTGGTCCGCATCCTCTTCATACGTCCGGCGGCTGGAGCGTTGCAGGATCTCCTTGTTGTCGCCCCGGTAGTAGGCCTCTAGCTCTTTCAGGCGCGGCTGCTGCTTATTCCGGTGATGCTCGACCAGTTTTGCCAGTCGTTCCGGTGTGAGCTCACTCAGACTCGTTAAGCGATAATCCAGATTCGCTTCCGGGTCAAAGCGGCTGTTGCCAAAACGGTAGCGGCTAACGTCAAGGTCGCGCTCAAAGTTGTTTACGCTGTCTGTCACAAGACCACCTCCTTAGAATTTGAATGCTTTCATGGCGTTGTAGGTTTGTTGCTCATCGCGCTTATCGGTAATGTGGTAGCGTTCCATGCTGTACCGGAGCGCATCGATGAGGTGGTTATTCTTATCAATCGGCTTGTTCAGCCAGTTGCCTTCTTTGTCCTGATCGAACAGATAGGTATTAAATTCTTCAATGGCATGTTCGCACGATGGATGAATATAAATCCGAAAGCCATGCAGGAATTGAATGCCATGCATGATACTGTCCTTTTTCTTGATCGCCCGGTGCAGGCGGCGCACGCCCATGTTTCTCAACTCAGCGTTCGTTCGTGCATCCGAACTGTCTGCAGTGATGGATGCTTTCAGCAGTCCTTTTTGTTCCAAGGCTTTATAAATATCCTGCGTAAGCATACCGGTTTCGTAGTGCTCGTCATAGATCCACAGCTCTTTGTTCTCCATATCTACAATGCTGGATACAATAGCGGTCGGATCCTGTGTGAAGCCATAGTCAAGGCCGTGGGTTGTTTCCCCAACCTCTTTAAGCTTGGCTAATTTATCGAAGTCCTTGACCTCGAAGTTCTCAAAGACCAGCCCTTCCGCCACGCCCCACTCCCCGTCCGCCACAATGCGTGCCCGCCTCGGGTTCGTGCGGTACAGATCGAGGTAACGTGCCACGTCCACAGCATCCAGCCATTCGTTGACGCGGAAAGTCGTTGTCGTCGCAAACGTGTCCGCTTCTCTCGTTTCCGGATCAAAGAACATCGGCTTGAGCCAATGTCGCTCACTCCACGGGTTAAACGTGACCGTGACCTGCTTAAAAAAGTCCGGAGCAGGATGGCTCCCCCGAATCGATTCCACGACTGTCCGAAACTTCTCAGCATTCTCAATCTGATAGGCTTCTTCAAACCAAGCCCAGCATAGAATGCCGACATCCACCGTAATGGAGGTAATTTTCAGTTCATCATCCAGGCCGCGGAAGAGAATCTTTTGCCCCGTGGGCATATAGGTAATCTCCGGGAGCGATTCATTAAACTTAAACAAATGAGCGACCCCCTGCTGGGAAGCCGCCCATTTCAAATCCGTATACGTCGATTGCTTGTTCGTATTCGAGTAGCGGCGCACCACGAGCAGATTCGCCCACGGATACTTCATGATCCGCTGAATGAAGTTATGCGCCGTATTCTTGCTTTTCTTGCTCCCCCGGGAGCCTTTGACCACCCGGTAGAACTGCTTGTTGTTCCAAAAGCGGTTGTAGCCTTTTCCGATAAGCTGTTTCTGCGAAATAGCTTTAGTCGTCATCGTCTGGCACATCCTCCACAAAGCGCGGAGTGATGTCTTTTACCTCATGCTTCTCGGTCCAGATGCCGTATCGTTTACCGATTAATTCTGCCGCTTTGATACGTTGGTTTGCGGGCACATCCATGTCAGCAATCATCTGCTCGCCCATACCAATGCCTTTGAGTACTTGTTCTTTGTGTTCTCCACGCATGATAGAGGTGAGATAGGATAGCACTTCCTCCTGGTCAGCGATGGCTTTGCTTTTGAGTTCTTCCAATCGCTTGTCGATATACGAACGGACATTAACATTCCTTAACAGTCTGCTTCCTCCTGCGTTAGCTGAGTTTTCTTTTGTTACATTCTGATAGGCATTCATATATGATCGCATCACATCGCCAGTACGAATGTACTCATCCGCAAATCGTTGTTGTTTTTCTGTTAACTTAGCCACCCTCTCACCTCCTTAGCTTTATATCCTCAATACGGGCCAGGAACCTCGTGCTCCTCTTTACAGCCCGTATTCAAGACACAAAAAAACACCCACCCGGAGGTAGATGCTTGGTTTTATCTAAAAAAGTTTTCACCTGCTACTAAGAGATCGGTTGTATTCCCCTTATTTAATTGCGGTTCGTATTTGACAATCAAAGCCGCTCTCTCTGAATGTTCATTTTCCACATCTAAATTTCCTAAGTCCATACCCACAATACTTTTTTGCACTAAATTAGTAATTTGAAGCAGATAAGACGGTTTACCATGAAGATCTTTGCCTGGTTTTAATACAGCGGAAGCAAATGTTAACTCTTTTCCTTTATGCCATATTTTCTCTATATGGTAGCGTGGCAATTGCATGCAGAATACCTCCCTAGAATGTAGTTCATTCCTTATTTCCACATCATCAGGGGAAAACCCTTCATGTTCCTACCATAAATTCATAAAAAAGGACGCTCGCAAGAGCGCCGGAGGGCTTTGTAGGTGCAGAGCACGTCTCTAAGAGATGCCCTACCACCGCCAGTGTACCCGAGAAAATATGAAAAACCTAATATGTTTCGTTTGTTTCGTTATTATGTGGATAACTCGGGGATAGCATGACTTCCGCACACTCCGTAATCAGCCGGAATATATGTCCTTTGCTTCTATTCATCACCTGGGCCGCTTCGTAATACGTATAGCCTTGAAGTCGTAATGCAAACGCCATCGCATGCGTATCTTTGGAGATGCGATGCTGGCGGTTTTCGATATATCGCACTTTATGTTCCAGGTCTTGCAGCGTGAGATTCTGACGCATGAGATGCAGCACGTTCTGCGCTACCACGTCACTATGATCGCCACCCTGCGCTTTCGGCATCCCTGCTTCTTCCCCGTACTGAGAGACTAATCCCATGCCCACATCCTCCACATAGGATTGCTGGAGCTCCCGGATCGCTTGAATGTTTTCGCGATAACTGCCGATCCATTGCACGATATCTTTGACCTGTGGTTCTTGGTGTTTTGCTTTCATGTCTGCTGCGTTCATCCAATCGCCCCTTTATTTCGCCCTCAGCGCCCCGCTTTTGGCTCGTTTGTATGTTTGCTTGTTTATCCCCATGAGCTCTTTGACTTCTCGCTCCAAGAGCTTCTGCTTTTTCTGCTTTGGTTTCTTTTTCATACATACCCCCTGACAAAAAAGAGGACACCAAATTACAGCGTTTTGCTGTGATTTGGTGTCCTCCAGTGGGCCGGTAGAACGATGCTATTAAATTAAAAATAAACAAATTTATAATCTTCATAATCTAAATTGCTAATTGATAAACCTAAGCTTCCCCTCATAGATAAAACAGTTTGTGCATATGCATCCTTTAATTCGTCACTCAAACGCTGGCGATTTTTTTGATTAATTGCCCCATTATTAAGTTCTATATTTATCCTCAAGAAATTAGACAAATCTTTTATAACTTCTTCATCTCCCCACAACCAAACTTCATCATAACTTTCCAAAAAGTTATTTTGATACTCTACTCGATTTTCTTCAGAAACTCTATTTCCTACCATCACCACCATGTATTTCATGATTTTAATATAGACGTCTCTTTTATTTTTAATTAGTTCTTCTTGATTATCATAATTAATCTTCAATTTACTTTCGTGTTCCTTCAACTTTTTACTAAAGATGTATTTAAAGTATAAAGCGCCTCCCGTTATAAACACTAAATTTAAAGCTGAAATCAGTAGTGCGTACAATGTATCACCTCAATAAGCTTTTTAGTTAAAACTACCCGCTTATCCTACTTTAACTACTTGCTTTTCATCTCTATTTCAAGACACCAAAGCGCTATGCTGTCGTTCAGTGTCCTCCAGTGAGCTGGTAGAACTATAACCTATACTTCTTTTTGATATCTTTCCACTTTGTCTCTAAATTAGATACCCTGTTGCTAAAATGTCCGATCTTTTGCTCAAGTTCTTGTTTATTCTCCTCTGAGGTAGCATCTTTCTTAGAGAGTTCACCTAATTCGTTAAAAGTTTCATTAAGTTCACTATAGAAATTCTTTAATAGTAACGCATCGCTAGTAACCATTACGTTTTTAGTGTGGAGCTTGGCGTTTATGCTGCTCACAGTGGTAATTCTATTGTTATACCACGCATGAGCTTGCTTTCTATATTCTTCTTTTTTAAAAATCTCTTTCATATGTCCAATAAGTAAATTAATTTCATTCTTCTCTTCAAATAGTTCTATTCTTTTAGGTTCTCTTTCTCTATAAATATATTTATTTTCATCAAGTTTATGAACTATCCCTGCGGACAACAAAGCCGCAATACTTGTTGAAAAAAACGTCCCGTATACTTGAAACAATTGACTCGAATCAACATTTCCATATGAATAAAATAAAATTCCCATTAAAAAAAGTCCTGCAGCACTAATACCTAGCAACCAAAAAATTACTTTAGTCAAAATTTCAACTCCATTTTATTAACACGAATATCTTTATGATTTCACAGCTAATTTTTAACCCTAGAACTAGCTTAATTCTTACCTCTTTTTAATTATTCAATAAGGTTATTGAATAATTAAATTAGAATAATTAATTAAACTTGTAAATTAAATACTAAAACTCTTCCCCCTCGTCCCATTTCACCCGCTTTACTTTCCCCTGGTGTGTCACTATCTTCGTCTCTCCATGTTCAGGCAACGGTGCACAACGCACGCGCCCCTGAGACACCACGAGCACGAATGGTTCTTCTGAACTAAGTATATCAAAATTTAGTTTACCTGTAACTTCATCCCAGCTAATATCGGTCATGCGTTCGGCCATGCTCTCCCTCCATTTCTATCTCAGCTCCACGCCCACTGAATCGTGTTCCACCCAAATCCTATAATCATTAATAAGATTACTGTAAAAAGCACGGCAATAAGTATGTCCCCGAGTACTCGTCCAAACTGTTGCACGCTATACCTCCTCAAATCTGCCCTGCCTTGTGCCGGTCCCAACAGTACGCAAACAGTTCACCCGGCTCCCAAATATCGCTAAAATGATGCCAGCCCGACCGGAGCGGTGTGAATTTGCAATAATACATCTCCGGTCCTTTGTGTATCGTCTGAAACATCACCACGCCCCATACCTGCCGCTCTTCGCTAAACACCCGCGTGCCTGGTTCGTAATGCATGTGCCCCGCCCCTTTACATCAGAACTTTTGCTTCCAAGTAGTTTTACACTTATGCACAAAAGGCTTTCCCAGCACCCAAATGACAACCCCCGCAGACAAAACGATATACACGTACTCCATGGCTTCTCTCCTTATCCAAGCTAGGTTTTATGCTTCACGGTCTTCACAAACATTTGTCTCGGTTCCTTCATCGTCCAAAAGCTCAGAGTCGCAGCTCCCACATAAACGTGTTACTTCAAAGCCCTCAAATGTGTATTCCGCTCGAACCCTATACGCCTTTCGACAGCTATCGCAGGTGACTTCTTCTTCATCTTCGGTCCAATTCGCCTCGTTATCTTCAACAATGCGATCACAATAAGGACAACTTTGATATTTTAATAATTCGCTCATAAGCACCTCGTAAAAGTTAGATTTTATTTTGCTTCTTAAACTTCTTCACATCGTCCAACTCACACCAGCCACCGAGTCCTGCATGATACGTGACTAACGACAGCTTCTGCGGATACTCCTTCTCGAACAGTTTAAGCTTCAAGCGGAATTCTGGGGTCTCCATCCCTTTCACATCCACGGTCTCGATGCTCCCGTCCTTGTGTTCAATCTCAAAGTCCGCCACGTATTCAATCTTCCGATGCGTTTTGCCGTTCTTCGTAAAGGCCTCCTGGAGCAGATACCGTGGCTGTAGCTTGAAATCTTTGATATCACCGTGCATTTTTAACCACAGCAGTTGCCGATAATAGCCGGCTTCGAGCTTGCTATCGAAGCTATGCCCATCCACCGTGACTTTCTGAGCTCTATACTTATGCTTTTTCTTTTTGCGAAACTGCTGAGGATTCATGCGCTCGGTTTTGTTCATACAGCACCTCCGCCGCCTGTAGTATTTGTTTCTTATCCGCCCCGGTTTCTTGCTGCAGCTGCTGGAACAACTCCTGATTACTCATCCCGAACCTCCTCATCAAAACGGGTTTTGAACGAATATTCTGTACGACACTTGCCGGTATCTTCAAACTGCATGCGTGTGAATTTTTCGTTACTATACATCACTTCGTAGATCCGCCCTTGCGGTGTTCGCCAGCGGGAGTATGGGGCTTTAACATTTGTCTCCATCTGTATGTCTCCTTTCTAGCTTCTCTGAGCCAATCTCCGCCATGTTTGTCGTAACTTTGAATATTTGTACTTCTTTGACAGTTGAAGGCGCAGAGAAGCCCCTGTGTTTGTCTCCTGCGTTGTTAAGCGTTCTGCCCGCCGTACCAGTCCAGGTGATCAGCCGGAAGCTTTACTTCCTTCTGCTTCAGGTACATTCGCTTGGTCTGCTCCTTAGATGCTTCCGCCGCTTGCACCGCTAGCTTCATGCCTGGGACTTTCCGCAGCTGTTCAATGGCTTGTTCCTGCTGATGTAGGAGCTGATATGTGGCATTCATGCTTTCACCATCCTTTGATCTTGGTAATGCTTTTCTGCTTCCTTAAATCGCCTCATATTTCGTGCGACACGCTCCTGCCGCAGCTGCTCTTCTTTTTCGTTTAGGGTCCAACCACGCATGATGATCGCGCAGTCGGGGTATCGTTTAGCCATTCGCCCTCAGTCCTTTCGTCCGGTAATTGTCGCCTTTGAGCTCGATGGTGTACGCATCTTCATTAATAATTCGGCTCGCATCCCGTTCACCCATAAGCTGTTTTAATTCATCCGGGCCATAGTTGCTGGTATAGATCGTGCTTCGTCCCTGGCGATTATCAATGAGATCAAATAGCTTTTCTTCCACCCAGTCATTCCGGTTTTCGGCCCCGATGTCATCCAGAACAAGCAGGTCGATTTGTTCTAAGATGCTGAACAACTGATCTTCCGACACATCGCTGTTCTTGTTATAAGTGTTTCGGATCTTTCGCAGCAGCTTCGGCACCGAAATAAAGATGGCCGGATACCCTTTTTCCATCACCGCATTGGCAATACTGACGGATAAATGACTTTTGCCTAATCCCGGATCTCCGCTGTAATACAGATTAATCGGCTTATGGGGATGAAACTTTTCAACAAACTTCTTCGCGTTGCGCAAGGCTCGTTCTTGACTCTCATTCGCCGTTTCGTAATTATCGAACGTGGCCCTGGAGAGGGCTCGATTGACTAAGCTATGTCGATCAAAAGCTTGCATCGCTTTCGAGTGCTTCAACCGCTTCAGCTGCTCCTGGGCTTCCTTGGCCAGCTTCTTCTCTTCACACTTGCAACCGAATCGGAATTCTTTCATTTGCCCTTTCTTCGGCCCGCCCATGATCTCCGCTTCGTAGACCTTCACGGTTTCCCCGCAGTCACAGCTCGTTTCGTAAAGAAGTGTCAATCCATTGGGTGCCGGAATCTTGGCTTTCTCGATGTTCTCCATGCTTGCTCTCCTCTCTGCGCTTTCGTTCGTTTAACGCCTGCTCGTAGGTATAGAGGCCTTTGTCTTTCCAGTTATTTAAAATGCCCAGCACATAATTAAAACCGGATCCGTTGCTTGCTGCCTTCTCAATGGCAAAACAGATCATTTGATCTTCCATGCCTTGTTGCTCGAAATAACGAATATGATTGTTGATTTGAGTGTTTGGAAATTTCCCATAACACTCTTGGTATTTTTCAAATGGGTTACGCTCAGAAGATAATGAAACGGCATTATTACTACTGCTGTTGTTTAATTCATTATTAGTAGAATCTTTATTACTTAAATCATTATTACTATAGTGGCTGTTTTGTACATGTACGTTTTGTACATCTGCATTTTGTACAAGTGGGGAAACGTCAGACCCTTCATTTTCACTCCCTTGCATGCCGTCCACTTGGCTGTTTTGTACAAGTGGATTTTTGTCATTGTGGAATTCGGGGTTAAACTCTGGTCGCTCGTACACCTCGTACACCCACTCTTGAATTTTTCCTTGCTCGCCTTTAATCGGATATTTGCGGATATAGCCCACGTCCTCTAACAGCTTCATGCCATTACGCACCGATCGTTCGCCCTCTTTTGTGTGATTCACCAGGTCATTCATGCGAACTTTCCAACCGTCCGGTTTAGAGAGAATGTACGTTAGAATGCCCTTGGCTTTGAAGTCAATCGTGCTGTCATTAATAAGGTATTTATCAATCTGAGCAAATGGATGCTCTCGCTTTACTGTCCGAATAAAACTCATACTCTCACCCTTTATCGTTAATCGGAGGCACCCCACCTCCTTCTTTTGGAACAACTATTGCTGTGTGCCCTTTGATTTCTTTCAGTTGTTTATCTGGATGTGCCTTTTCAATGTATGCCTGCACATATCGCTGATAGATCCGTTTCTTATCCTCCCGGGTCTCCCCATTCCGCCCAGCGACCTGAGCGAAATGAAGCGGGAGAGGAATGATATGACGAACCATTAGTCAAACGGTAGATCTTTTTGGCTGTCGTCCTTGTTCTCCTGCTTTGGTTCTTCGACTGGCGGTTCCGACGATTCTTCTAAGGGATCCGGACCTTCCTCAATTTCCGTATACTCCGCGTCCAACGATTCCCCGTTGATCTCTCTGCGTTCTTTCGGTTCTTTCGCTTCTTCACTGTAGGCGGTCTGCATGTCGATGGAGAGGATACCCCACTTGCTGAGCATGTTCCGGATGACCGTTTTCTTCGCCATGGCGTCCCAGTCATTCTTCCAGCCGAACCCGGACTTGCTGAACTTGTTTTTGTGCGCTTCGATCTGTTCTTTGCTCCAATATACGGTCTTACGGAAACCGTTAATAAGTTCAAAGAAGCCCGCATAACCGATCACCTTATCCGACTCTTTGGCTTCGAAGTCGATCTCCATTTCTTCGGTGAGCTTATCCCACTTCTGCAGCTCCCCTTCATGAACTTCAATTACGTTGATGTTGCGGTACTGGCCGGTGCGAAGCGCCAGTTGAATGAGTCCTTTATAGCCAATCTGAAAGGTTGCAGTGTTTCCGTACGGAACGATATAGGCATAACCGAGGTTCTTATCGACGGGCAGGTCCATCGTAGCCGCGACCATGGCGGAGCTGATCACACTCATCGGATCGCATTTCTTCAGCATCTTTTCGGAGTTATAGAGGTTCAGGATACTGGTCATAAATTGAGAGGAGCGCTTGCCCAGGTTTTCTTCAAAGCGCTTTTTAACCGTTGGCGATTCGAGTAAAGCCTTCAGTGAGGTCCCTTGCGTATTGGCTGGAGCATTGTTTCCATTGGATTTTTGCAGATTGTTTTTCACGGAGCTGTTCGTTGCCATTCGTAATTCCTCCTAGAGTGGTTTAATGTCAAAGCGGCGGCTGACGGATTCAGTCATATAACCTTCAGCCAGTCCCGGCTTTTCACGTTTGAGTTTTTTCGTATCAAGACGTTTTGAGGTGACGTTCTTCCATTTGATTTCATAACCGTTCACGTAGGCGATCTCTGCGGATTGCATTTCGTATTTCAAGTGATTCTTAATTTCCTTCTTGCGTTCATCGAGCGTCTTGATCTGCGTGTCGATCTCCTGCAGCTCCTCGACCATCGTTTGTTCTTTCTTGCCCAGGTTGATGCTTTCGCCCTGTTCAGCGGTATCAAATCGTTCCGCTAAGAACTTTTCAGCGGCGCTTGAGCCGTCCAGGGCCGGCGGTTGTTGCGGCAGAACGTGGTTTTCCCAGAACTCCCTCTCGCGTTGGATCACCAAGTCAATCAGTTCTTCGTCGCGTTCGATCTCTTTCCAGACAAATTTCTGTCCGCCGATCAAGACCGCAATATAGGCTTTCTGTTTATCCAGCACTGCCATATAGTGCTGACACTGCAGCAGGTAGGCATCCGGTACTTCTTCCTGCTCCCAGTCGCCGGAAAGAAACTGGTTCGCCGTCTTGCATTCAAGAATGGCGTCTTCTCCGATCACGATGCGGTCAATGTTTGCCAACATAAACGGATAGTCTTTGTGGCGGTAAATGGCGTTTCGTTTCTGGACTTTCTTGCCGGTACGCTCCTGGAACTCGTTAGCCACAATGCTTTCGAGTTTGTTTCCCCAGTGAGCAGCTTCACTCGTGGTTCCCTCCGGCACATGGTCCGGTTGTTTTTCGAGCCATACTTCAAAGGCCGTTTTGTATTTGTTCAGACCGAGGACGGCGGAAACATCCGATCCGCCTAATCCCGACTTGCGGTGCTTTAGCCATTCCTCCCGGTTCATGTCTTTGGTCTGCGTCAGTACGTGGCTCATAAGCCCCTCCTTGTGCTATAATCAAGCTGTAGATTATTTTCTTAACTCGCTGTGTCCGCAGCGGGTTATTTTTGTGCCATGCGTTCGTGATTTATCGATACGTATTCGTGCCATTGTTCTTTGGTAAACTCCACTTCCATCTTGGTCATGTTGATCTTGGCTCCGACGACGCTGACGCGGTATTGATCGAAGCTGTTGCGCGGATACGGGAGCTTGCGGAAATTTTGACTCACTGCTGTTCACCTCCTTGCAGGGTTTCCAGTTGCATGAGTTTATCCAACACTCTCCATGCCATATCCTTTTTAATTTCTTGCTCTTTGGCTTCTTCGATTTCTTTCGCCTGGAGCGCTTGATGATAAGCTTCATCCGCTTCTCGGTAGCAGCTTAATAGTTCACCCTGGAGCTTAGAGAAACTCTCGTTGAATGTTTCTGTGTCTTTTAGGACTCCATACAAGGTATCTTCTCTCTCTTTCTGTCCTAACGAAGCTGCTTGGTACATCTGGCCAATCCATCGTCCTCGTAGTTTTTCCATTTAGCTCTCCTCCTCACAATCTGCACATAGTTGATATTCATCCGGCAGCAAGAAACATTCGCAATGATCGCAGTGTTGCTCCCTGCGAGCCGGGGCTAGTGTGCTGCTGACAGCCCTGATCTTGTAATCCTCATTCATTAAGTGACCGTACTGGCTTTCGTGAGGCTCTAAGTCTTTTAACATATTTCTCTTCCTCCTTGAATTTGATATAATGGAGGTATTCCAACTCAGGAATCCCCTAGAGCGTCAGTTGTTCCCGCAACTGGCGTTCTTTTATGCTGCATACATAATGAATCCAATCGCCATCACCGCCAGATACATGATCATGTGATTTACGCTGGTGATCCTTCGCATAAAGACTCTCATGAGACGACCTCTCCTTGTGGCTTGGTCTGCAGCCGGTTCGACACGCGCTGCTGTTTCGTCCAGAGCTCCTGCACTTCCTGAATGTCATAGCCCAGATCTCGGGACGCCGCGTACAGTACGCTGTGTACTGCCGGTATCAAATCCACTAAACTCCCTACCGCTCGCACAAAGTCCGTATCCGCTTCAAACGCGCCGCCAGGCAAATGATTGTTATACGCTCGTTCTAAGATATGAATGTCTGCAGCTGCTTCCTGGATCTGCTCCTGCATGTTCAGCAGCGTATTGCTAAACCGACTGTTAAATTCTCTCCGAATTGGCGGCATCGCTACCGGCGACAAATTCCATCGATACGAAATGATCTCCAGCAATTCAAAGTCTTTTGTGACTCGCGCCCAGGCACAAAGCAGTTGAATGTTTGGCAATGGCTTGGCTCCTCGTTCCACGGCGGAAATGTAGGATTGGTCGCAGATGCCCATCTTCGTTTCGTTGTAGAGAATGTCTGCGAGCGTGCTTTGGTATAACTCCGCGTTCTCCCGCGCCTGTTTCAACATCTTTCTTACATCATTTTCGTTATAGAGTGTGTTCATCTTGTTTTCCTCCTTTTGGTAATGGCTCACGGCCGGGCATACTAGACTTAGGAAATGCGATCCCACTTGGCGATATCAAACTCCTGGGCTCGTTCTTCACGCTTCTGCTCATCTTTCGGGAACAGCCATTCGATCAGCTGATCTCGATGAATGCGCGGTGTGCTCTCGCCAATCTCTCGCGATACCGGAAAGCCCTCCCGGTGATTTAAGAGTTCGCTGGCTCGATTGGCATTGATGCCAAGAAAGTTCATGAGATCGCGACGGGTCATGACTTCCGGCATTTGCGACTCCAGCTGCATCTGCCGCATAGCTTCCCGCACTTCGGTTTTAATCGCGGTCTGAATGAATTCTTGCAGCATCTCCCGGTCGTTCTTCGCTAGTTCAAATTGCATCCTCATGCTTTGGTCTCCTTACTTAAATAGTTTTCTGGACACGCGGCCGGCGGTTTTGAAGGTCGCCCGGCGTCCAATGCGTTGGATGATTTTGCCCTGGCTGACCGCTCGGACATCAGCCGAAATTTGTATAAATTTGAACAGTAGATTGAGCATTTTTATCCTCCTCAATAACTTTTAACTCATGAAAGACTCCGGTGCTTTCCGTTCGTTCGATTAGTGCTTTGTAAGCTTCCGCCGGCGTGTCGTATTCTTCCATCAAAATGCCCTGATAGTAGGTGCCATAGCGTCGATTCACGCTGATCCACTCCTTAATAAAATTTGAGCTTTCCATTCGTGATTGCAGCTCTGGCAGCGATACATGACTGTTGCGATATGCGGAGTCATCTCTTCGTCCTCCATCGTCCAGTTCCGGTCGCCGCACTGGCTGCATGCTGTGATTTTTGTTTCCATGACGACTCCTTATGATGTTTGTTTATCTTTTTTACACGTTTCGTGACACTCATTTTCAAAAAAAATAGTCCATTCGAATCCAAAAAGGTCAGCTAATTTCTTGGCGTTACTAACCGTGACACCTCTGTCTCCGCGCTCAATCATTGCATATGCATTGCGAGAGATACCTATTTTTTTGGCTACCTCTTCTTGAGTGAGGCCCTTTTGTTTTCTAGTATTCAGTAGCCAGTTTCTCATCCTAATCTCCTTTCCGACACCTTTCGTGTCATTTGCTATCTTAATTTTATTACACGATTCGTGTCTTGTAAACCCTCTTCTTGAAATAAATACACTTTTTGTGTAATAACTTTATTTGACACATTTTGTGTCTATATAATGAGAATAAGTCCATTATGATAGGAGAAAATGTGATGTTAAAAGAAAGACTTTACTCCCTTAGAAAAGAAAGTGGGTTAAACCAGACAGAATTAGCCAAAAAGTTAGGTGTTGGAAGAACAACATATGCAATGTATGAGCAAGGAAGAAGAAATCCAGATTACGATACCCTTTCTGACATAGCAGACTTTTATGGGGTGACAGCAGACTACCTTTTAGGTCGCTCTAATAATCGGAACCTTACTAAGGAACAAGAAGAATTCCAAAAAGGAAAAGCCAATTTCGATGAAAAACATGGACTAAACGACTTGAGCAAGGAATCTCGAGAATTTGCCCGTCGCTATGAGAACCTGACCCAGGAGCAGCGCGACGAAATCGAACGAATCTTGGAATGGGAAGAATATAAGAAAAGTCGAGGTGAATAATTTTGGGGTTATTTGGTAGCAGCAAAAAGAAACAGGAAAAGCGAGAAAAACAGGAAGCTTTTTTCGAGCAGTATGGTTTGAGTTTGGACCGTCTCTTAGGCAGACTCCCCACTGAAAAAGAAATTGCTAAATACGCTGGTGGATCACATTCTATCGTCCGTTATGTTGAACACGTATGTAATGACGACGATTCGATCGTTGCATTCACCCTCGCTAACCATGGCGATGTACATAATATGAAATTTGATGGGGCTTTAGTGTTGACTACCAAAGAAATTTACTTTGTTCACCAAGGACAAGACGGTGTTTTTGAAGAAACAGCTCCATTAGAGAAAATAAAAAAATATCAAGTCGCTCCACACGGATTAGCCAAAAATAAACTTACTTTTTATGCAGGTCGATACAAATATGAGTACCACACTATCGACACTGAAAAAGATGGGAATCCGCTTCTTAATAAATTTAAAGAATTAATAGACAATAAGTCTTTTGAACAAAAAGACATGCAGAAGAAAAAACCTGCTTTTGATAAGTATGCCGAAATCGAACGGATCCACGATATGAAAGAAAAAGGTATTTTAACAGATGAGGAGTACGAAAAAGAAAAAGCAAAATTACTGAAGTGATTCTAGGGGGATAAATTATATGGAAACTAAGAAGAAATGGTACAGGCGTATCCCGGGTTTCCGTTCTGGAAAAAAGCGCAAAATGATTATAGCTTCTTTCTTCTATCTAATGGTGCTTTTAGGACTGACTGGCAACTTGGAGGAAGAACCAGCTAATCCGCAGACTGCCAGCCAATCTGCCGAATCTGCACAAGAAGAAGAACAAGCTGTTGAAGAACAAAAAGACCAAGAAGAAAAATTAGCGCAAAAAAAACAAGAATTAGAAAAGAAAGAAGAAAAATTAGCGGAACAAGAAGACAAATTGAAGCAAGAAGAAAAAGATGCTCAACAAGATGAAGAAAATCAAAAAGATCAATCTTCCGAAGCACAAAACACATCTAATTCTGAAGATAATGAACAATCGTCTGAGCAATCTAATGAAGCTGATGCAAATAGCGAAAAGAAGACTGATAACACCAACGCTTCTGTAACAAACGTTGTTGACGGTGATACGATCGATGTGAATTATAAAGATACAGAAGAAAGAGTTCGACTCATATTAGTTGATACCCCTGAAACCAAACATCCTAATAAAGGCGTTCAGCCCTATGGGCCAGAAGCATCTGAATACACGACAGAGACCTTAGATGGCGAAAAAGTACGATTAGAAATAGGTGAAGAAAAAAGAGATCAATATGATCGGCTGCTTGCTTATGTTTACATTGACGGGGAAAACTTCAATGAAACATTATTACGCGACGGTTATGCTCGTTTATCCGTTTATCCACCAAACACAAAATATCAAAACTCTTTTGAGGACGCTCAATCAAAAGCTCAAGCTGAAGACCTGCGTATTTGGTCCGAAGACAATTATGTAACTGATGAAGGATTTCGAACCACTAGTTCTTCCGAAGAGCAGTCTGAAGAGGATAGTTCTTCTAATGAAGAAAGCAGCGATTCCTCATCTTCAGTGTCAACAGATATGGATTGTGCAGACTTTTCCAGTCAATCCGAGGTAGAGGAATTTTGGGATGACAATGACTACGGGGCAAACAATGACCCTCACAATTTAGATGGAGAATCCGATGGTGACCCTTGTGAATCTTATTTCGATACTTCTAGCGAACCAGCTGAAGATTCTAGTGACTCTTCTTCTGAAAGTGTATATTACGAGAACTGTACTGCTGCAAGAGAAGCTGGAGCTGCTCCAGTCCAAGAAGGAGATCCAGGATACGGAAGTCATTTAGATCGCGATGATGACGGCACAGGTTGTGAGTAATCCTTGTTGTTATTTATTACAATTGGCAGAAATGTAAAAAAGCCCTAACAATTCTTTAGGGCTTTTGTTACACTGTTTATGCGAACAAATGTTCTATAAATAGATATGCCTGGGGTGTTGCTATGTATCCATTCACGTATTTAGAAACTTACATTGAAGAACTTTACTTTTACTATGAGATTTCCAAACGACCTTCTATTGATGATGTAGCCAGGAAGTTAGACCTCCGGGTGATCTTTAACTGTCCTACCTCCTACATCCGAAATGAAATCATTCTTATCGAAACGGGCACGCCTGAAGAAGAATGGGAACACTTTGCTCACGAGCTGGGTCATTACCTTCGTGATAATGGCAGTCGCCAGCTTCTTCCTTTGCAGTACGAGCATTATATAGAGCACAGAGCAGAAAACTTCATGTATCACTTCTGTGTACCCTCTTTTTTGCTCGTACAGGAGGATCTTCCCTTCTGTCGTACGGAAGCGATCCACACAATCATGAAACGGTACGGTGTGACCAAGGCGTTTGCGAAAAAGCGATTGGACATGTACGAACGCAAACTCTTGGAGCTTCACTATTACGAATGAAGGAGTGAAAGCACATGGCGTAATTAATACGCTTTCCGATGGTTTCCTAGTACCTAACGAAAAGCGCCGAAAAAGAATAGAACAAATATGGGTTCGAGGAAGGATGACATTAAATGCGTGGACACATACGAAAAAGGGGAACTAAGTATGCGATTGTGGTCGATGTTGGCTATCATGCGAATGGCAAGCGGAAGCAAAAATGGTTTAGCGGGTACAGTACCAAAGCAGCTGCAGAAAAAGATCTACCGGGCTTGGTTCAGAAGCTCCAGGAAGGCACTTACGTGGAGCCTTCGACCATGGCGCTAGAGAAGTACCTAGAGCACTGGTACAAGATTAAAGTGGATAGCGTGGCTTCGAGCACGGCGAAGCTGTATACCTCCCTCATCCATAAACAGATCGTCCCCTTTATCGGGCACATTCCCATGCATCAATTAAAGCCGATGCATATCGAGAAACTTTATCAAACCCTGCGTAACGAGGAAGGGTTAAGCGGCACTACCGTAAATAAAGTACATGGGCTCTTACGCAAAGCGCTGGATGATGCGTATAAAAAGAATTACGTGATTGATAACGTCGCCCTGAAAGTAGATCCACCGAAACGGAGCGACAAAGAAATGGCATACTGGACCAAAGAAGAATCCCGGCTCTTTCTGGATGCCATAGCCGATGATTCCCACTACCTCTTCTTTTTTCTAGCATTAGCTACGGGGATGCGTCCTGGAGAGATCTTGGGATTGAAGTGGGAAGATGTAGACACTGAAGAACAGCAACTGTACGTACGCCGGACACTGACACGAGACATGGAGTTGAAAGCACCTAAAACGAAAACCTCTCAGCGAGTGATCAGTCTCGATGAACATACGATGTCCGCGTTAAAAAAACATGGACTCCAGCAGAAAGAAATGAAAATGCGAAACAAAAAGATTTATACGGAGCAGGGACTGATCTTTGCTACATCGAATGGCACACCAATCAGTCATCGAAATATTCTTCGTACCTGGTATCGACGGACAAAGCCATTGTTTGAATCAGAGGCGGTACGGCCTATCCGCATGTACGATTTACGGCACACGCATGCGTCGCTGTTATTGAAAGCCAATGTGCACCCGAAGATTGTTAGTGAACGTCTGGGTCACTCGTCCGTTCGCATGACCTTAGACACTTATTCACACGTTATCCCCAGTCTCCAGAAAGAAGTGGCGGAGAAATTCGGCCATGCGTTATTTGGGGAAGGTTAATTCTCGTTAAATTTGTATTAAATAATTAACAGAGCATTATTAAAGCTTAGTTTATGAAGATGATAAGCTAATTTCCTTATGTTATCCTTATAAAGTATTTTATAATTCAATAAAGTTATTAAAGTTTCTCATTTTGAATGATCAAATCGATTAAAACGATTCTTAAACGATTTTTACCGCATGAATCCAGGGTTTTGAGTCAAATTCCTTACGATTCAAAATGATTCTTAAACGATTTTAAAACGATTCTTAAACGATTTTAAAACGATTCTTAAACGATTTTTACCGCATGAATCCAGGGTTTTGAACCAAATTCCTTACGATTCAAAACGATTCTTAAACGATTTTAAAACGATTCTTCACAAATTTGAAAAGGAGTGATGATTCATGCCTTTACCTATAGAAGGACTGACTCTTGAATATAAAACAGCCTCTAAAGATTTGCCGAAAGATTTTTGGAAAACTTATTCATCTTTTGCTAACACTACAGGAGGCCAAGTAATATTAGGCGTAAAAGAAGAACCTAAAGACAATTTTGAAATAGTTGGAGTAGAAGATCCAAACAAAATAAAAAAACAATTATTTGATACTTTACACAGCGATAAAGTAAGTATAGATCTTATAAATGAAGATGACGTAATAATTGATAAGGCTTCAGACGAGAAATTTATAATCACTATCAACATCCCCGAGGCCCATTTCAAGTCTAAACCAGTTCATCTTAACAAACAACTTGGCGAATCCTATATACGTACTCATGAGGGCGACTATAAATGTAGTACAGAGCAACTAAGAAACTTGATAAGAAACGCACACGAAAACATGGATGATCAACTTTTGAATAAGTTTACAATTGAAGATGATCTTGATGAAGATACTATTGAAAACTATAAAAGGAAACTTCAAAAAGGAGATTCTACAAGCCATTATGATATAAAGAATAACTTAGAATTCCTCAAAGAAGTAGGAGCTATAAGAAAGAATAGAGAAAACGGAGAAAACCAATTAACATTCGGTGCATTATTATTTTTTGGCAAATATAATTCTATTAGAGAGGTTGTACCTCATTTTCATTTAGAATATTTAAACAAAAGTGATCCTTCGTATGATCGATGGATAGACAGAGTAGCAAGCGGGGATGTCGGTTATCCAAACTTAAACTTATATAATTTTTTCTTTATTGTTTTAGAAAAATTAAAGCTAACTACTAACCAAGACTTCTCTTTAGATGAAGATTTGAGTAGAACTAGCAACCAGGAAACGGAAGTCGCTTTAAGAGAGGCCTTAGCTAACTCAATTATACATGCAGACTATCAACAAAATTTAGCTGTAAAAATAACTTATTATAATGATCATTACGAATTTGAAAACCCTGGTAAAATGAGAATTTCTGTCGAAGAATTTGCTATGGGAGGTAGCTCCTTTCCTAGAAACTCTATTATAGAACAATTATTTAGAATAATTGGTTATGTGGAGAGATCAGGAAGTGGTGGAAAGAAAATTTTCCAA
Source organism: Marinococcus halophilus (assembly GCF_900166605.1). NCBI lineage: Bacteria > Bacillati > Bacillota > Bacilli > Caryophanales > Bacillaceae > Marinococcus > Marinococcus halophilus. Next base: position 551,396 of record NZ_FVZD01000006.1, on the reverse strand, counting down.
GCAGCTAAAAGTAAGGATTATAAAACTCCTGACATAGAACAATCGAGTAACGCCACATTGCTTCGCTTTTGGAAAGTCGATACGATACAAGCTTTCCCTTCATTAAGTCAGGAAGAACAGGAAATTCTCACTCTTTTAAAACGCAATAAAGTCATGAATGCTAAGGAGCTAGAAAAATCCACTGGTTTAAATAAAAGTAAAATTATTAATACCTTGAATGAATTACGAAATAAAGAGTTAGTCATTAGAGAAGGTAAAGGAAGAGCTACTACTTACCTTTTCAAAGAAACTAATGTAGAAAAAGTGGCTTCCCTTGGTTATATAACTCGCCAACTTCAAAAAGAGTTCACAAATTAAACAATAGAGTTTTTTATTTTTAACTAAGGTTTGCAGAATGTTTGCAAGTGACCTCTTACCATGTAAATACAAAACGGCGCCGGTTCGATCATAAACTCTCGAACCGGCGCCGTTGACGTATTATGTATGGTGGAGCCTAGCGGGATCGAACCGCTGACCTCTTGGCTGCCAGCCAAGCGCTCTCCCGGCTGAGCTAAGGCCCCATTTTTTGTCGTTGAAATATCAGCCGACAAAAATTATTGTACCCTGTCTGCTTCTGCCTGACAAGCCCTTTTTCATGTTTTATGCAAATTTATAAAAAAGCCAGCCTGCCCACCGGCAGGCTGATTTTCTGCTTACTCTTCATTCAGACGCATTTCAAGCGCCGTCTGGCGTTCTTCAAACCCAGGCTTTCCGAGAAGCGCAAACATATTCTTCTTATATGCTTCCACGCCCGGCTGGTCAAATGGATTGACGCCGAGCATATAACCGCTCACGGCACACGCCTTTTCAAAGAAGTATACGAGGTAGCCGAAATAGTATTCATTCCATTCCGGAATATCAATAACAATATTCGGCACGCCCCCGTCAGTATGGGCAAGAAGTGTTCCTTCAAAGGCCTTCTCATTGACAAAGCCCATCGTTTCCCCGGAAAGATAATTTAAACCATCCAGGTCATCCTCGGTATTTTTTAATTCCAAATCGTTTTCTGCATCCTGAATATGAAGTACTGTTTCAAGCAGATGCCGTCTTCCCTCCTGGATATACTGCCCCATCGAGTGCAGATCTGTTGAGAAGTCAACCGCTGCTGGGAATAACCCTTTGCCGTCTTTGCCTTCGCTTTCCCCGTACAGCTGCTTCCACCATTCCGATACAAAGTGCATGTGCGGCTCATAGTTTACTAGCAGTTCAATAGCCTTACCTTTCTGGTAAGCAGCGTAGCGAATGGCAGCATAGCGATAGGCTGAATTTTCTTTTACGCTCTGAAGCTTGCCTGCCTCCATGGCAGCGGCCGCCCCGTCCATCATTTTTTCCACATCAAGGCCTGCCGCTGCGATTGGGAGAAGACCTACGGCTGTAAGCACGGAATAACGCCCGCCGACATCGTCCGGCACGACGAATGTTTCATAGCCCTTTTCATCAGCCAGCGTCTTTAAAGCTCCCTTGCTTTTATCCGTTGTAGCGTAAATTCTTGAAGCCGCTTCTTTTTCCCCGTATTTATTTTCAAGCCAGTCCCGGAACACCCGGAATGCAAGAGCCGGCTCTGTAGTAGTGCCTGATTTAGAAATGACGTTGACCGACACGTCTTTACCTTCCACCATTTCAAGAAGATCATGCATATAACGTTGGCTGATCTGATGGCCGGCGAAATAAATTTCAGGCCCCTTGCGTTTAGAGGCGTCGATCTGGTTCCGAAATGAATGGCTTAAACTGTCAATGGCCGCCTTCGCACCAAGGTAGGATCCGCCAATACCAATCACAATAAGCACATCCGAATCCTTTTTAATTTTTTCTGCTGCCTGCTGAATTCGTGCAAACTCCTCTTTGTTATATGTATCAGGAAGATCCACCCATCCCAGGTATTCCGAACCGGCACCAGTTTTCTCATGGATCATGCGGTGTGCTGTTTCCACCATTGGCTGCAGCTGCTCGATTTCATGCTCTGATATTTCCTGAGAAATATTTTTACTGTTTACTTCAATTTGCTTTGCCATACTATTATTGCCTCCTTGAAATAGTTTGATCATGTTCGCCCGCATCCATATTTCTTCTTCATTATAAAGAAAAACCAGTACGCCCGCAAAACGTTCTTTCAAGTACCTGTACCCGTTATACGTCCATAAAAAAACCGCCGCTCAAAAGCGACGGTTTTAAAAACAGGTACGATTATTTCCGCACTCGTTTGTTTAAATCAGCCTGGATTTCATTGGACTGCTTCAACCAGTCTTTTAATTTATCTTCAAGAGTGTTGAATCCCTGAGTGTCGTTATTGCTCTGCTGGGCTGGACGGCCGCTGCTTTTGCTTTGGCGAGGAGCCTGGCTCTGTGGGCGGCTTTCACTTTTTTCCGGTGCCGGAAGCGTGTCCCGGATAGAAAGAGAAATCTTTCCTGATTCCTGATCGACGGATTTGATTTTCACCTTAACTTCATCGCCTACCGACAGCGCTTCGTTAATATCTTTCACATAGCCGTGGGCAATTTCAGAAATGTGAACCAGTCCCTGTTTATTTCCGTCGAGCGCAACGAACGCGCCGAATGGTTTAATCCCCGTTACTTTCCCCTCGACGATTGCGCCTACTTCATATTGCTGTACTGACATTCAAACAACTCCTATAACTTTTTATTAACTTTCAAATTATAGCATTATTTTCGGGATTCGGCAATCGATAAACTCGTGGCCTCTTCTTGACAAAAGTCCCGCATGTTCGGTACTTTAAAGGAATAAATTAATTTTAAGGAGGATCCTAACATGAGCCAACCACGTGAACAGTGGGGGACGAGGCTTGGGTTCGTATTAGCAGCAGCCGGCTCTGCTATTGGCCTGGGCGCTGTATGGCGTCTGCCGTATGTCGCAGGAACCAGTGGCGGCGGGGCTTTTTTTCTGATTTTCGTTGCTTTTACACTCATTCTCGGGACCGCTTTATTAATAGCTGAATTTGTTGTTGGGCGCCGTACCCAGAAGCCGCCGGTTCCCGCCTATAAAACCATTGCACCGAATACTCCATGGTTTTTCAACGGTATTATGGGCATGATCTGCGCTATTTTAATTTTATCTTTTTATTCCGTTGTCGGGGGATGGATTATTATTTACTTTGTCCGGAGCCTTGGCGGCCTTGCAAGTGGAGGCACAGACTACGAAGCCCTTTTCGGTTCGATTATTTCCAACCCATGGGAAGTAGGTATCGCTCATCTTGCTTTTATGCTGATTACGATTCTTGTCGTGCAGGGCGGTGTGCGTAAAGGCATCGAACGGACCACCAACTGGATGATGCCTGCACTGTTTATTTTGTTTATCGTGATTGTCATTCGATCGCTCACCCTTGAAGGAGCCGGGGAAGGGATTGCTTTCTTTTTGCAGCCCGACTTCAGCGCAGTGACAGGCACTACAATTCTATTCGCCCTCGGCCAGGCGTTCTTCTCGCTTAGTCTTGGTAACTCTGTGATGGCTACATACAGCTCTTATCTTCCAAAAGAAAAGAGTCTCATCAACTCAGCGTTTTCCATTGTCGTATTAACAATTATTATTTCACTGCTTTCCGGTCTTGCTATTTTTCCGGGAGTGTTTGCTTTTGATATCCCTCCGGATGCCGGTCCAAACTTGATTTTCATTGTACTGCCGGCTGTATTTGAGCAGCTCGCGCTCGGTTCACTATTCTTTACGCTCTTCATGCTCCTGCTTGTATTCGCCACGTTGACTTCGGCATTTTCACTGCTCGAAATCATCGTATCCTCTGTGTCTTATAAACGACCGGACAGTCGCGGCCGGACAGCCTGGATCGTCGGTATATTAATTTTCATCCTCGGCATACCATCGAACCTGTCATACGGCCTGCTGTCTGACTGGCTTATTTTTGGCAACACATTTTTCGATTCAATCGACATTCTGACAAGCAATTTTCTGCTCCCTCTCGGTGCATTGATCGTGTCTCTCTTTCTTCCGTTAAAAATGAAGAAGGCAGATCTTCGTGATGAAGTAATGCGCGGATCCGCAATGGGAAATGGCCTATTCCTTGTTTGGTTTACTGTCATTCGCTATATTGCTCCCGTTGCGATCATTATCGTTTTCATCAACTCCCTTATCGGCCTATTCACAGGAGCCTAAAAAAGCAGCCCGCGGGCTGCTTTTTTAATCTTTATACTGACGTTCGGGAATATGCTTCTCCTGAATAACGCCGCGGTCAATGAAATCGCGGACAAAGCTCCGAAATGATTCCTTGTCATCCGAGTTTTCCGAAAGAGCTTCAATATTGTTCACGAATTTCAACTGGTCATAATCATATTTAAACTGGCCGGTAAACCCGCGTGCAATTACTTTTCCGTAATGCCAGCAGCAGTTTTTATCTTTCGTGTTCAACGCTTTTGATAAAATCACTAACGCCTCAAGCAGGCTGTTTGTCACAACCGGATCATTTTCAGAGTACGAGGCGATATGGCTGAAGGCTGAGTATACATAAAAGGAAAATTCTTCATTCTGCATAATCAGGCGTAGCGTTTCATCATCATCCGTTAAATACGGGGTGAATTTTGTAACTTTGGAAATTGAAAACAAAAGGTCTGTTAATTGGTAAATGGCATCCTGGGCAGTCATGGGCTCATCGTTCCCAATCGACTTGATCGCAATTTCGGTCAATTTCCGGATACCGAATTCCAGGTCCTGCACTTCCGTTTTGCTGTGGCCCAGGTATAAGAACTGACGGAATTTCTGTTCATTGATAGCCATGTCTGCGCTGCTGTCCGTTTTCCAGTATTTAAATAACGTAATTCCTTCCATTACGAAATCACCAACGCGCCGCTCCATTTGAATAACGATCCCATCTTTTCTGGCTTCTCGTATCAGCTTACCGAAATCCACCACCTGGAGGAAACCGGTCCGTTCACTGGCCACTACATGAGCTTCACCGTGCGTTTTTTCGCGAAAAACCCGGTCTGGATCCTGCGGACGGTACGGTTCAAGGTCATACACGAGCGTATTTAAAATACGCAGCTGCGATTCTTCCTTCATAGAATTTGTAATACTTGATACCTGCATCCATTTCGTCGCATGGTTGATAAACAAAATAAAGTTAATAACGGAAATAGAAGTCATTATGACACCGGAGATAGGGAAAATCACGTATTCACTCATGCTTGAATCAAGGAAAAAGAATACAAACAGGAGAAAAAAGAAACATAGGTTAAAAATCCCGATCGAGTGCTGGGTCCTTCGGTCAGCAATAAAGTTAAAAAGCACTCTTGGCGTGAACTGACCCGAAAAGCTCGTCAGCACGACGAGTATCGAGTTAAATGTAAAAGCGTTCAAGGTGAGTACACCCGAGAGCATCGTGCTGTACATCGTCTGAGCCAGACTATATTCAGTCGAAAACACCGGCAGCGAATTGAACGCCGGCTGCAGGCCGAATTCTGCCCAGTAGGCCGCTACGGAAAGTATGGCCGCGAGCATGATGTAAATAGCCGGCAGCACCCACAAGCTCGAGCGTATTTCATACCACTGCTGGCGGTAAGACATGCTCATCATCTGCCGAATTTTTTTCGGCAGCATGCGTCTAATAGCGTTTTTCAATAAATTCATCCTCTCTATACGAACAAAACATACGTATGTAAACCCCAGTGTTAGTTTCCCTTCTGTTCATGATTTAAACTGAATAGATATACTTCCACCTTACATGAAAAAACCGGCAGAGAAAACCTGCCGGTTTGTACTTCTTATCCGTGCCGTTCTATAAAGCGTTTAAACCGATCCATCGCTTCTACAAGCGACTCCAGCGAAGTAGCATACGAGCAGCGGACATGCCCTTCTCCCCCTGAACCGAAAACTGTTCCTGGAACCACCGCTACCTGTTCCTCCGTCAGAAACGCCTCGGCGAATGTTTCGGCATCCATACCCAGCTTTTCAATCGAAGGAAACGCATAGAAAGCACCAAGCGGCGTGTGGCACTCGAGCCCCATTTCCGCAAAAGTCTTAACTAAATAATTGCGGCGCTGCCGGTAGCTTGCCACCATTCTTTCCACGTCTGCACGTCCATTTTTCAATGCCTCCAGGGCACCGAACTGGGCAGACGTAGAAGCACACATCATCGTATACTGGTGAATTTTAAGTACTGCAGCCATGATATCCTTCGGACCGCATACATACCCTACTCTCCATCCAGTCATCGCAAACGCTTTGGAGAATCCCGAAATTAAAATTGTACGCTCGAGCATTCCAGGAAATGCGGGCAGGCTGGCATGCTCATGATCATAGCTGAGCTCGGCGTAAATTTCGTCCGATACAGCGAGCAGATCGTGGTCTTTAATTACTTCCACAATCGGCTCCAGCTCTTCCTTCGACATATGGGCCCCTGTTGGGTTGTTCGGATATGAAAGAAGCACCGCTTTCGTCTTTGAAGTAATAAGGTCTTCGAGATCTCCAGCCTTAATTTTAAAATCGTGTTCTTTTGTTGTTTCAAGCGGCACCGGTACTCCCCCGGCCATAGTGATAATCGGTGCGTAGGAAACGAAGCAGGGCTCTGCGACAATTACTTCATCCCCAGGGTTAATGATCGCCCGAAACACTGCATCAATACCTTCACTTGCCCCTACAGTAATCACTATATCTGATTCGGGATGATACGAGACGTCAAAAGAACTTTCGAGATAATATGATACCGCCCTCCGGAGTTCAATCAGGCCGGCATTTGCTGTATAGGATGTGAACCCCCTTTCCATCGAAACGATGCTTGCTTCCCTTACATTCCAGGGAGTGACAAAATCCGGCTCCCCTACACCTAAGGAAATGACGTTATCCATCGTTGAAGCTAAATCAAAAAAACGCCGGATGCCTGAAGGCTTTAACTGCTGTACAGTCTCAGACAGTCTATGCTGTTGGGTCGAGGAAGTATTCATGGCGAAACCATCATTCTGTGGTCTTCATCGTCGTCACCAAACACTACTCCGTCATGCTTGTACGTTTTCAGCCGGAAATGGGTCGTCGTGGAAATAACCGAATCCAGGGCCGATAGTTTTCCCGAAACAAACGAAGCGATTTCTGACATCGTTTTTCCTTCAATGACCACCTGCAGGTCATACGTGCCTGACACTAAATACAGAGCTTTGACTTCCGGGAAACGATGAATTCTTTCCGCTACTTCATCGAACCCAACGCCCCGCTGCGGAGTCACTTTTACATCAATCATTGCCGTCACGCCATCATGGTTGTTGACTTTACTCCAGTCCACGACAGTCGCATACGTAACGATTACTCTATTTTCCTCTAATTTTTTCAGCATTGCTTCTACTTCTTCTTCGGTCTGGTCTATTAATTTGGCAATTGTTTTAATATCCATTCTGGCGTTCTGTTCCAGTAAATGCAGAATCTCCAATTCTTTTTCGTTCAAGAACGGCAGCCCCTTTCTCTCTCCTTGAATTACATCTCCTGTGCACTATTGTACACTAAGAGAGGACACTAAACGACATGTCCTTCTCTTTTACACTACTTTTTTTATTGGTATATAAAACATTATCAAGCTTTCCGCAAAAATTTTCAAACAAGGCTTCAGTTTATCTAAAAAAAGCCTTTTAATTTTGAAGCAAAAAAGGAATCAGTAACAATGGAGGCGATAAGATGGCAAAAGAAAAATCCCATGTAAACCAACAGTCCAGCGTGGCTTTCGTAGTATTAGATATGATCAATGATCTGGATTTTCCGGACAGTGACGATTTACTCCCGCATGCCCTCGATGCCGCTGAGAGTGTTAAAAATTTAAAAAAACAGGCAAAAGAAAAAGACATCCCTGTTATTTATGTAAACGACAATTACGGGCGCTGGCAGAGTAACTTTCCTGATCTGGTGGAATACTGCAGACGCGACGACGCCCCAGGAAAACCGGTAGTAGAAAAAATCCTTCCCGACGATGATGACTATTATATACTCAAACCGCAGTTTTCGGGATTCTTTGCTACTCCATTGGAATTACTATTAAATAATCTGGAAGTCACGACGATTATATTTGCGGGCGTAGCCGGCAATATGTGCGTGCATTTCACAGTAAACGACGCTTATATGCGTGGATATAAATTAATGGTGCCGCAGGACTGCACCGCATCCAACAGCATGCAGGCCAATGAAGAAGCAATCAATTTGATGAGTAAGGTTCTTGGAGCTGATACAAGGGACAGCACCGAATACGATCTGGAAAAAATCATCCAGGAAGCCCAGGAGCTTCCTCAGCCTTCTCATTCTTCCTAGACAAAAAAGCTTCCGGGGGTCCGGAAGCTTTTTTACCTACTTATATTCAAGCAGTACAGAAAATCACAAAAAAACCTTCCGGAGCAAAGACCGGAAGGTTTTTTATCGTTATGCTTCAAATACACGTTCGAGTGAAGATTTATCCTGGTTGAGCCAGCTGCGGAATACCTGCTTGGCATCTTCAAGGTCATGAAGCTTCGCCTGACCGCACTGCAGTTCAGTAGCTGCAGGAACCTCAGTAACTTCCACGCCGTCTTTCATCGTTTTCTCAAGAATATCAATGATCTCACTTACCGCCGGCTCCCCGTTCATGATCAGATAAAATCCTGTCTGGCAGCCCATCGGTGAAAGATCTATAACTTCAAAGTGGTCATAGTCTTCAGCATATTCGCGAATATTCAAGGCAAGCAGATGCTCCATCGTATGAATCGTTGGCGGTTCGAGGTTATCTTCATTCGGCTGGCAGAAACGAATATCAAATTTTGTGACGATGCCGTCGCTTCCCACCTTCTGAACCCCTGCCTGACGGACGTATGGAGCAACTACTTTCGTATGATCGAGCTCAAAGCTTTCTACTTTTGCCATATCGTTACGTTCACTCCTTTATTATTTTCTTGTGCCCATTGTATCGTTTCCCGCACACAATTCCAAATTAAACAATTCCGCTCAAAAAAGCCCCGGCCTTTAGGCCGGGACTTAAAAGCCTGTTATTCAGCTGATTCACCAGTAATTTCTTCGATTTCGCCTTCAAGTGTTGTCAAAATTTCTTCAGCGTCACCGCCGACTTCCTCTACATAGTAATCACGCATTGGCATAGTTACTTCCCGGAATTCAGCGCGCTGTTCCTCGCTCAATTCCACTTGTTCAATATCAGATTCACTGGTCATCGTCTCTCGGGCCTGTTCATTCTGCTCAACCTGTTCGTCATACACCCAATCCTGCATTTCTGTTACCGTCTCATCGAAGGTTTCTTTCAGGTCGTCCGGAAGTTCATTATAGAACTGCGGGTTCACTGTTGTCATGGCTACGTAAGAATTCTGGTTTGAAATCATCAAATGGCTCTGTACCTCGTCGTAAGAAGAAGCTTCGATAAAGAACAATGGATTCTCCTGGCCGTCCACTGTCCCGTTATCAAGAGAAGTGTAAAGCTCTCCGGCGCTCATTACCTGCGGGTCTGCCCCGTATTCACGGTAAGTCTGCTGAAGCAGCGGGGAGTTCTGCGTTCTCATTTGAAAGCCATTGAAGTCGTCTGGAGACTCAATTGCCTTATTTCCTGTCCACTGCATTGCTCCCTCACTCCAGAAGGAGAGCGGCATAATGTCTTCTTCCTCATATCTCGCAGCTAACGTATCGTTTAATGCTTCGCTTTCATTCAATACCTGCTGCACGTCTTCCTGATCATTTGGAAGTAAAAACTGCAGGGAGAACACCTGCCCTTCCTCTACCATTGTTCCAGTAAATCCCGGAGAGACCACAGCCATTTCAACCGCCCCCTGCTGGAGTTGCTCCACCTGGTCGACTTCACTGCCGAGGCCGCCGAATTCCACCGGCTCAATCGTTACCTGGCCGTCTGTCTTTTCATCCATCCGGTCAGCGAATTCCTGTGCATATTCGTACTGTACCTGGCCTTCGTTTTCCTCAGTCACAAAGGTCCATTCATATGTTTCTTCACCATTGCCGCCACCACCACTTTCATCACTGCCGCCACCGCAGGCTGCGAGTACTGCTGCTGCAGAAAGAGTTGTCCCCGTCAACAAACCAAGCTTTTTCTTTTTCATGTACAAATTCCCCCTTATCAGTAGTAAAACGAATGATCCGGCTGTCGGAGAGGCGGCCATCCGCCACCACCTTCCTCATCCAGCCCCCCTGTTAATTGTCAGGGAGTAAAAACGTTGAAATAGGTTCAAAAGCTATAAGCAGTACTGCAATAACGAGCATCATCACAATAAACGGGGGCGTCCCCCGAATGGTATCGAGGTACGATCGGTTAAACACCGCACTCGCGGTAAATATATCTACACCAAATGGCGGTGTAGCGGAGCCAAGCGCTGCCTGGAAGGTAATAACGACTCCTAAATGCACCGGGTCTACTCCCGCCTGAATTGCGGCTGGGTAGAAAATCGGGGTCAAAATGAGAATAACTACAATCGGATCCACAAACATACAGCCGATAAAGAAGAAAATGGATACGATAATTAAAACGTAAATTGGTCCCGGGTCTCCGCCAAGGAAGGTGTCTGTAATCATTTGCGGAATACGGGCAAACTGAATAACCCATGCAAACACCTGGCCGCCGGCTACCAGCATAAAAACAGCCGACGTTACAAGCCCCGAGGATAAAGCGATGCTGAACATTTGTTTTAGCTTCACTGTACGGTAGACGATAACTTCTAGTATAAATGCGTACACCACTGCCATTGCCGCTGCTTCCGTCGGAGTAAAAAGGCCCGAATAAATTCCTCCGATAATAATAACTGGAAATAGAAGAGGGAAGACCGCATCAAACGTCATTTTTCCGCGTTCTTTCCATGGAATTTTAGCTGCAAGCGGGATACTGTAAATTTTGGCGTGTATGTATGCATAGAGAGTAAAGAAAATAAATACGAGAAGGCCCGGGCCAATGCCCGCAATAAACATATCGCCAAGGGACGTGCCAGAGATTAAAGAATACATAATCATCCCTATGCTCGGTGGTATCAAGAGCGCCACATCACTTGCGTTAATAATAAAAGCAATAGCCGTTGAGTCTTTGTATCCTACTTTTAACAGCCGCTGTCTCATCGGCCCGCCAATCGCTACTACTGTCGCCTGGGTCGAGCCGGAAATCGATCCGAAAATTGTGCAGGCGGCCGCGGTCGTAATCGCGTAACCACCCCGGAGGTGGCCGACAAAAGCGCCAATAAAATCAAGCAGCCGCTTTGATGTGTGTCCCTGCGACATAATGTCCGCTGCAAAAATAAACATCGGAACTGCAAGAAGCACGTAGCTTGATATTCCTTCAAGCATCTGCTGGAGCATAATAAATGGATCGACTGCATCAAAGAAAAACAGCACAATCACAAGTGGAGCCAAAATCAATGGAACCATCATAGGGAAACCGAGAGCTAAAAAGATGACCATTATCGCAAGTAATGTAAAAAGCATAATTGTTTCCTCTCATTCTCCGGTATATTTTATAGTTGATTGGATTCTTTCGCTTCTTGCTCTGTGTCATAATCTTTTCGTTCTGCTGCGATGTATACGTCTTTGTTTCTCACGTTTACCCAGAAGTTCCGTAAAAACTGAATACCTCCCAACAAAAAGCCAATAGGCGCCCATACCACCATCCATACATAGGAAATCCTAAGGTAATTGGTGACCCTGTTTTGTGAAGCCAATACGTAATCATACGAGTAATATGCCAGAGCAAACAGCACAAAAGCTGTAACTAAAGGAATAATAAGAGCTAACGCTTTACGGTATTTGTACGACACATTATCAAACAGCGCTGTCATACTAATGTGTCTGCCCTGTCTGGCCACGTAGCCCAGCCCAAGGAACGTCGCCATATAAATCGCAATCTGACTTATTTCTTCTGCAAATGCCCATCCGCCGAGGCCAAGGTTCCTGCTGATGGTATTGCCTGACACCATTACCGTTATCGTTATGATAGCAAGCGACAGGACTGCTTCTTCAGTACGCTTAAGACCTAGATCAAGCCATTTGAATATTTTCAATTTTCAAACACCCATTTCTGCATTTTTTCCAATTTTTAAAAAATAATGGCCGCAATTTAATTTAGATGCAGACCTGCCATTCACAGTATATGTATAAATAGAACTTTTTTATAATAAGTTAGTGTAAGTATACTTAACATATACATTTCTTGCAAATGGTTTAGGTACATTTTATCCCTTTCTTCCTTTATATACTAGCACCTAATCCTTACTAATTCGTGCTGACGCCTGCTTTAGTCCTAAAATCCTCTGAGATGGCAATTTTCCTGGGCTGAATCTTTCTTTTCGACTCTCTTTTTCTCTATTTCTTTCCTGCTTTCTTTGAGCCTCGGCACCACGAACCTAATGCCATATGATAAAATATTGTTGCCTGTACTTATATTTATCATAATGTGGGCGGTTCCTTATCCTTACTAACTGCAAAATTCAGAAAGGACGTTCGTGAATGGAATTACTGCAGAACTTCCCACTCCTAGTGGCATTATCTTCTATCTTATTAGCACAGGCGATTAAAATACCTCTTGGTTTTATTGCTGCCAAAACCTGGGACGCTTCACTTATTACAAGCACCGGCGGTATGCCAAGCTCCCACTCAGCAGCCGTCACTTCGCTATCTACTGCCATCGGTATTGAGCAGGGCTTTGACTCGAATCTTTTTGCCATCTGCATCGTTTTCGGCGTTATTGTAATGTTTGATGCTACCGGCGTCCGGCGGCATGCGGGCTATCATGCTACCGTATTGAATCAGCTCGTTAATGATTTTAACCGCCTCGTAACAGAAGCCCGGTCGTGGCAGCAAAAACGCGAACCTGAAAAACGCCAGGAACTGAAAGAGCTGCTTGGCCACCAGCCGATTGAAGTTATTTTCGGAGCTATTTTCGGAGTAGCTGTCACGTTCGCTGCTCATGCGATTTTTATCGTGTGATCAGCTTTTGGTTCGCATGATATATAGAGAAAGTCCCCGGCACGAATGCCGGGGACTTTCTCTATATATTGTAACTTATATTCAGTTTAAAACGGGTTCTGGCCTTTGCGAAGAAGGAAGCCAAAACCGCCAAGAATCCACAAAGCACGATTTTCGATCACTTTTTTCATGAAGAACGCCGGACGGCCATAAAGCTTCTTCGAGCCTACAACACCGATGGCTTCTTTTCCACCAAGAGAAGCTACAGTACCTTTAATATCGGCAGCAAAAGCTTCTGTTGGGCGCCCTTCTATCAATGCTTTAATGTTATTAGCAGCCGTTTCGCCCTGTTGGAGAGCTATTTGCGCTGTTGGCGGGAACGGGCGATCAATTTCTGTATTGATAATAAGAGAACAGTCGCCGATAATAAATTCGCGTTCGTAGCCTGGAGCACGAAGATCGTCATCCACTTTTACCCGGGCACGGTTGTTTTCAAATCCGGACTCCTCGATAAGCGGATTGCCACGAACACCAGTTGCCCAGATCACTGTCGACGTTTTTACGGATTCCCCAGTGTTCAGCTCCACGCTGTTTTCCGTTACTGCTTTAATCGGGGAATCGAGCTTGAATTCTACTCCACGGTTTTCAAGTAAATTCATCGCATACTCTACAAGCTCCGGATCAAAGCCTGGAAGAGCTGTCGGCATCGCTTCGATGACGTACATTTTGACTTTGTTGCGAGGCACGTCATACTCTTTACAAAGCTTAGGTACGCGTTCGCTCAGCTCGCCTATAAATTCCATACCGGTAAAGCCGGCGCCTGCTACAACAAATGTCAGATCTTCTTCTTTTGCTTCATCACTGTGATAGCGGGCAAACATGTATTCAATGCGGTCTTTCATCTGGCGCGCCCCGTCTACTGTCCACCGGTGGTAGGAGTTTTCGTAGACGCCTTCGATACCGAACGTTTCAGAAATAGCACCAACGCCTACAATAATGTAGTCATACTGCAGTTCGCCGCCGGAAGCAAGCGTCACTTTCTTTTCTTCTGTAACAACCTTAGTTGCTTCATCCTGAACGAAGTTTATTTTATTTAAATCAAGAATTTTGCTGATTTTAATGCGGGTGCGGTCATGGTGAAGTGTTCCCGCAGCCGGCTCATGCAGCCAGGTCGTCTGGTAATGATAATCGTGCCTGCTGACCAGCGTAATGTTTGCATTGTCTGTTCCTACTTCTTTTGCCAGCTTCGAAGCGGAAACGAGACCAGCATAGCCAGCGCCTAAAACAACAATATTTGTTTTCCCTGCCATGTCAATCACTTCCATTTTTAGATTTTGTTAAAAGCAGCTCATGTATGTGATTTATTTCACGTACATAACTATATCAAACCAGTTTTTCTTTAAGATAAAGGAAAACCTGCTTCATTACCTGCTTTTAATGCGTTGCATTTTGTAAAAAAATAGACACAAACCCCGTACTTAATATTATGGGTTTTGCCGTAATATTTCAACCTTTTTCCCGATTTTCACCTTTTTTCATCTCTTACCCTCAAGCGCGGCAGGGGAATACCCTTGGCATTGATTTTGCTTATGTTACAATGTAACTCTTGAAACAATTTCTCAATTGGTTTCTATTTTTCTCAATCAGTATTATAATGGAATGAAATTTGAAAAGATTTTTGGAGGTGTACCTTAGTGGTATTAGAGTCAGATATATACGATGTGACCATTATAGGCGGCGGTCCTACCGGTTTATTTACCGCATTTTACGGAGGGATGCGCCAGGCTAAAGTTAAAATCATTGAAAGCATGCCACAGCTCGGGGGCCAGCTTGCTGCCCTCTACCCGGAAAAGTTTATATATGACGTGGCAGGATTCCCGAAAGTCCGGGCCCAGGAGCTTGTAGATAATTTAATTGAACAGATGAATCCCTTCAACCCGGAGGTAGTCCTTGAACAAAGCGTAGAAAATGTCATCCGCAATGAAGATGACCTGATTGAGCTTCATACGGATAAAGGGGTGCATTATACCCGCACTATTATTATCACTGCTGGAGTAGGCGCTTTCCAGCCACGGAAACTTCAAATTGACGGCATGGAACCATATGAAGAATCCAATCTTCACTACTTTGTTAACGATCTCCAGGCATTTGCCGGAGAAAAAGTGACTATTCTTGGCGGCGGCGACTCAGCTGTTGACTGGGCAAATATGCTTGATCCAATCGCAGACGTCACTCTCGCCCACCGCCGGGACAAATTCCGTGCCCATGAGCACAGTGTCGAACAGCTTAACCAGTCGAACGTGGATATTCTCACCCCATTTCAGGTTAAAGACGTACTCGGAGACGGCGAACGTATTCAGCAGGTCGTTTTTGAAGAAGTGAAAGGTACTGTTGAGCAGGTCGTCGACGTTGATTCCCTGATCGTCAACTACGGCTTCGTTTCTTCTCTCGGCCCGATTAAAGAATGGGGACTCGATATTCATAAAAATTCCATTGTTGTAAATACAAAAATGGAAACAAACATCCCCGGCGTCTACGCAGCAGGGGACGTTACTTCCTACGAGGGCAAAGTAAAACTAATTGCTACCGGCTTCGGGGAAGCTCCTACGGCAGTGAACAACGCAATGAATTATATTAATCCAAAGGCAAAAGTTCAGCCGGGACACAGTTCCCATATGTTTTAATAAAAAAACGATCCGCATCCGGGATCGTTTTTTTGCTATTTAAAGCTGATTTCTTCTCCGGTCTTTTTCTGCACAGTTTCAGCGAAATTGTTCTTTTCCTTTTCCGCCTGTTCAAGCACCGGGTTAATATTTTCTTCAACCGACTGGGCCAGGTTCTCTGTGCTCATTAACTCTTCTGCAACGTATACGTATTGATTCGCATAGGAAACGTGAGCGTTATACACTGCCTGCATATCTTCGCCCTCCGGTACGCTGATCGTTTCAACGTTATCTAATGCCGTGACGAAGATATCTTCCTGCATGCTTTGAAGCTCTCCGCCTGCCCCTTCTTTTTCATCTTCTACGGCGTTTACAGCTTCTGTAAGATGTGTGTCCAGCTGCTCAAGCTCTGTGGCGCTTTCGTCCACTTCTTCTATGTATTGCTGTTCTTCGTCTGATAAGCTGCTTCCACAACCTGTCAGCATTATTGCGCTTAATACTCCTACAAAGATCGCTTGCCTTTTCATAACTCCACCCCCTTATCACTACATTTTACAAATTGTGCCTATACGTGACCAGAGAAACATAAAAAAAGCAGCTGTCAATACACAGCTGCTTTTTCAAAACTACTCTCTTAGCATTTCTCCGGTGTGC
This sequence comes from Marinococcus halophilus, assembly GCF_900166605.1. Classification (NCBI taxonomy): domain Bacteria; kingdom Bacillati; phylum Bacillota; class Bacilli; order Caryophanales; family Bacillaceae; genus Marinococcus; species Marinococcus halophilus. Next base: position 535,179 of record NZ_FVZD01000006.1, on the reverse strand, counting down.
CTTCCTTGGTTGCGGTCTTGAACGATGCGCCGCAGCCGCAGGAGGCGATGGCGTTCGGGTTGTCGATCGTAAAGCCGCCGCCCATCATGTTTTCTTTGAAATCAATGTTTACGCCCTGGAGAACTGGAGCACTCTCATTATCAACAACGATAGGAACGCCTTTAATCTCAAGTACCTGATCCGTTTCTTCTACTGTAGAATCGAAACCCATGCCATAGGATAGGCCCGTGCACCCGCCACCTTTTACGCCTACACGCATATATAATGAACTGTCGCCTTCTTCTTCAATCATATCCAGCACGCGCTGTGCTGCTGCATCCGATAATACTAACATTAGTGTTTCCTCCTTTGTGTATCTGAGGCTCATTTATATTATAGACTCTATTCCTCCGTTCTTCAAATATTACCCTTCTGATTTTTTATCCAGTTGTTTTTGTGGGCAAATACATGCGCTTTACTTATACTTGTAATAGAAATATTAAAATAAGGAGGCGATTTTTTGAAAGTCATGACTCTACTTATCCTTGCCCTTGGCGTTGGATGGATTATTGTTGCGGAAAACACAAATCAGACTGTTTCTTTTTCAGTTTTCCAAAGTGCTTCCACGACAAATAGCGAAACTGATTTAATCGAAGAACAGAAAAAAATGGAAAAATCGTGGCAGCAGGAGTACATGGCCGGAAACTATACTTTTGATAACCCAATGATCATACAGGACCCTTACGGCGAGGCGCCGCTGACTGCCCTGGCTAAATTCCGCACTGAACAGCCAAGCCGTATTACTGTCACCGTAGCCAGCCGCAGTGAAGCGCAGGATATCACTCATACATACTCTGCCTTTAATCAGGAGCATGAGGTACCCGTTCTTGGCCTGTATCCAAGTACCGAAAACGAAGTTACTATTGAAGCTGAAGACCGGCAGGGAAACGTCCAGGTGAATACTGTTTCTATAGAAACCAGCGATACTCTCGCCTCCGCTCATGACCGGGAGATAGTGACAAGCTCCCCGGAGGAAATGGAGCCTGGGCTCACCTTTTTAATCCCTGGTAAATCCAACGTTTATGGCGTGGACGAAGAAGGAGACATCCGCTGGTATTCTTCCCGTACCGGAGGCTTTGTTTTTAAGCGTCTCTCCAATGGAAACCTGCTGCTCGGGGCATCCGAGTCAGCGGACAAGCGCAATGATTATCTGTTTGAGACAGATATGCTTGGAAAAGTCCAGCACCAGTATAAAATTAATTTGCCCAATTACGAGGACACTAACGTAATTCACCATGATGCCATCGAACTGCCAAATAACAATCTTTTAGTTACCGTCCACGATAACAGCAATGCCTACGAAGAGGATACTATGGTCGAAATTGACCGTAACACCGGTGAAACGGTAGAAACGCTTGATTTAAAAGACATCTTCCCTTCTGAAGCATATGAAGAATATTCCGGGCCGAACGAAAGTGACGGTGACTGGATGCATCAAAACGCTATTTGGTATGACGAAGAAAACAAAAGCATTCTTGTATCCGGACGCCATCAGAGTGCCGTGCTCAGCCTAACCTATCCCGATATGAATATTAACTGGATTCTTGCTGCCCCGGAGGGATGGTCAGAAAGCATGGCAGATAAAGTACTCGAACCCAAAAGCGAAAATTTAAAATATCCCGGTGCCCAGCACGCCCCGATGATACTCCCGGACCAGGATAATAACCCCGCCACGAAAGATGTTCTGCTGTTTGATAATAACAGGGCAGTTACCCGCGGCGATGATTCCCTCAGCAGAGATTTCAGCCAGGGAATTCAATATCGGATCAACGAAGAAGAAGGCACCGTGCAAACCGTTTGGAATTATGGTGAAGAGCGGGGGAAGAAATTCTTTTCCAATGTCGTCGGGGACGCTGACTTTTTGTACGAAACCAACAACCGCCTGTTGACCTCCGGCTATCAAAAAGTAGAAGACGGCTACCAGGCTACTGTCGTTGAAACTGCCGGCGATACGCAAAACGTTGTATACGAGCTCGAACTTTCCGGCATTAAAAAAGGCGACGGCCGGGTTGTTTACCGGGCAGAGCGGATGCCGCTCTATCCAGAAGCATGGAACTTCTCTTCCGCTTCCCCGGGCCCCGCTTCTTCTGACTGAGGAAGAAAAGTTGGTTTGGGCGTTGTTACTTTCCTTCCGGAATACCACGATGTATAATAAGAAATTGAGCCCCGGAAATTCTTGTTAGCTTGATGTCTTTCCCTGGCAGCATACCTTTTATATACCTATACCACAGATAAGGCTCTGCACGGCGGTACGGAAGCCGCCTGCAGGACCGCTGGACTTTACAGTATTTCTTGTACATCGGAAAGGAAGGATTATTATGGCGATCACCTTGAATCGCGACGCCGACATGCAGCGCATTGCCGACAAAGTCCGAGAAGGAGAACGGTTATCCATCGAAGACGGCCTCTACCTCTATGAAACAGCGGACCTATTGACCGTGGCCCAGTTGGCAAATGAGGTGAACGAAAGAAAAAACGGGGATAACGTTTATTTTATCGAAAATATGTACATCAACCCGACCAACGTATGCGAAGCCAGCTGTTCATTTTGCGGATTTAAACGCAAGCCCGGCCAAGAAGGCGCGTATACAATGCATGAGGAAGAACTGCTTGAATACGTTGAAAAACGCTGGAATGATAACATTCGCGAATTCCATATCGTTGGCGGCCACAACACGGATGTGCCTTTTGAGTATTATTTAAATACTGTGCGCGTATTGAAAAAGCATTACCCTCAGGCGAAGGTTAAAGCTTATACTGGGGCCGAAATCGAATTTTTCGCCCGCCATGCAGGAATCAGCATGCGCGAAGTCCTCGTAGAGCTGCAAAAGGCAGGCCTCGACACGCTTCCGGGCGGGGGCGCTGAAATTCTTACTGAAAATTACCGTGCAAAAATGAGCCCGGACAAGGCGACGACGTTCGAATGGCTCGAAGCTCACGAACTCGCTCACGATCTTGGCATGCGTACGCACGCCACCATGCTGTACGGGTCAATTGAATCGAAGGAGGAACGGCTTATTCATATGGACCGTGTCCGCGCCCTTCAGGATAAAACCAACGGATTCATGGTCTTTATCCCGCTGGCCATGCAGCCTCGCAAGCTCAATGCCGGCCTGCACCAGCGCACCTCGGCATTCGATGACCTGAGGACCGTGGCAATTTCAAGACTGATGCTTGATAACTTCGATCACATTAAAGCGTACTGGATTAACATCGGCGCCCAGTTGACCCAAATGGCCCTCACCTTTGGCTCTGATGACATTCACGGTACCCTGATCGAGGAACGAATTTCCCACTCCGTTGGCGCGTTGACGTCCCAGGGCATCACCCGCAAAGAATTAATCCATCTGATTAAAACAGCTGGAAAAACACCGATGGAACGGGATACGTTCTATAATATTGTTAAATCTTATTAAACACAAAAAGAGAGCGGGCCTCCGCTCTCTTTTTCTTTATACCGAGGCCCGTCTCGTTTCATAATCTCCAGTGCAGATGACCTCAGCATTCCCTGTCATGAGAATATTACCCGAGGACTGCCAGGTAATGTACAGATCGCCGCCGGGAAGGTGTACAGTTACTTCTTTATCTTTTTCGCTTTTCCCAGCTGCGACTGCAGCTGCCACTGCCGCACAAGCGCCGGTTCCACAGGCCTGTGTAATACCGGATCCGCGCTCCCATACCCTGAAATCCATCACATCGCTGCGGCGCATATGCACAAATTCAACGTTAACTCCTTCCGGAAAGGCTTCATGCTTTTCCAGCTCCGCTCCTGCCTTTTCCACCGGGGCCTGCTCCACGTCATCCACGAAAATCACTGCATGCGGATTACCCATGGATACAGGCGCCAGCTGCCAGGAGCTTCCTGCTGCTTCAAGCACCAGCTCATTTTTTCCTGTGCCCTTTACAGGGATGTCCCTCCAGTTAAACTTCGGCGCTCCCATATCAATCGTCACCAGACTGACCGTCTGTCCTGTATTATCGGGGTGAACAGTGGCCTTCATTGTGCCGCCGAGTGTTTCGATCGTGAAACGTTCTTTACTTACATACCCGTGTTCGTAAGCATATTTTGCCGTGCAGCGCAGACCATTTCCACAGTTCTTCGCTTCCGAACCGTCCGCGTTAAACACCTGCATTTTTACATCTTCATGTGTCGACGGCCCAACCAGGATCAGCCCATCCGAGCCGATTCCTTTGTTTTTATCGGCTACCTGGCGGGCAAGCCTCGGCAGTTCATGCTCTTCAAGCGTTTCTTCAAATACGTCAACATAAACGTAGCTGTTGCCCAGTCCGTGCATTTTTGTAAATCTCATGACTTTCTCTCCCTTCGTCTCAGCGGCTCTGTTGTCCATAAGTAGTCTTCATCTGCAAACACAATATGCATGCGCTTATGACAGCACGGCATATTGATATATGTTTTTATTTCCTCTTTAGCCCATTCTAAATCTTTTAATTTCATTGGCGTTAGTACGCTTCTCGTGCCGCAGTATGGACATTCATTAATGTAAATATCTTCGCCTGTTCTATCGTATGGCCATGTATTTTCAAACGGAATAATATCCATTTCTCTCCTCCTCTTTAAACGTTGAGAAAAAAAGCGCCTTCCCTTCTGCAGAAAGACGCTTTTGCATTAAAACATTGGGTTTTCTTCAAGGTGAGTATAAATATTGGCAAGAAGGTCTTTTTCATCTTCCCCTTCTACCGGCTCCCCGTTCACAAGTGCATACATGTTCATAGAGCAACGGCCGCAATAGCCTAAGCATATATCTTCAATAACATCCAGATTCGGATCTTTTTCAAGTTCTTCCATTGCCCCGTGAGAGCCGTTCGCCAAATTACTCATGCAAAACTCAATAATCGGCCTCATCTTTCATCACCTCTTCCCGGGTTATACGAGTTTATATTAGTCGTCTGCGGCCGCTTCGTCAACCAATTCGTTTGAATGAGCCGTTCACAAAATTGTTTGATATTTTTAAAATTGGTTGCCAAAGCAGCTGTACCTCTCTATAATCAAAATTGACCGCAGTCATTTTTACTGGCTGCATAACGAATCGTTCTCTCTCTATTATATTTTTTCTATTTTTGCAGACGCTTTTAGCTGCGCAGAGGGGGCACATTTTATGAAAAGAACAGAAAAACGCGAGCAGACACGCTCCCGCATTCTGCAGGCAGCCGTACGTTTATTTCAGGAAAACGGCTTTGAGCAGACAACGGTACAGGAAATCACAGCTTCTGCTGAAGTAGCCAAGGGGACTTTTTTTAATTATTTCCCCACGAAAGAGTCGATCATGCGTGCACTCGCAGAGGACCGGCTGCTCAGGGTACAGGAATATATGCAAACATATAAGGTTCGGCGCATGACTCTTACTTCACGTATTCGTGCCTACGCCGGCTATTTTTTAGGGGACTTTCACCTGAACCCTTCCCTGACCAGGCACATCTGGCGGCATGTAGTGGAGCATGACAGTGCTTTATTGAGCACATGGGAACAGCTTCTAGAGAGCGGGGTCCGCCAGCAGGAAATAAATCCTTCTATTTCTCCGCACCGATGGGCACACATTATTAACAGCTATTTTTATTACCAGCTTTCCATCGGTACTGAAACCGAACGCGAAGAACTACTTCACCATTTTATGCAGCTGGTCCACGCGGGTATAGACAGCATGCTACTCAAAGGGGGACAAGAAACAATGGAAAAAATTATCGTATTAGGAGGGGGCTACGGCGGGATGCGTTTTCTCCAGCGCGTACTCGGGAGCGACCTCCCCCAGGATGTTGATATTACATTAGTAGACAAACTTCCGTATCACTGTATGAAGACGGAATACTATGCGCTTGCCGCCGGCACTGAGTCGGACCACGACGTACGTGTTCCGTTTCCGGATCATTCCCGTTTAAAAATTCATTTTGGCACAATCGACCATATCGACATGGAAAATCAGATGGTCGTTATGTCTGATTCTTCCTCGCTTCCCTATGACAAGCTTGTTGCCGGTCTCGGGTCGGTGGACAACTTTCACGGTGTGCCTGGAGCAGAGGAGCATTCCTACAGCATCCAGAGCATGGAAGCAACGCGTCGCACGTACGAAGCCATCAGCAATCTTCCGCCAAAAGCAGCAGTTAGTATTGTAGGTGCAGGCCTCAGCGGCGTGGAACTGGCGAGCGAGCTGCGGGAAAGCCGGGCTGATCTTCACGTACGCTTGTTCGACCGCGGAGAAACTATTCTGCCCATGTTTCCAAAACGCCTGAGTAACTATGTACAGAACTGGTTTGAAAAGCACGACGTGGAAGTAATCAGTAATTCCGACATTACTACGGTAACAGAAGAAGGCCTGTACAATCATGAAGACTGGATTCAGTCTGAAGCGATCATTTGGACAGCAGGAATCCAGCCAAACAAAATTATCCGTGATCTTGATACTGAAAAAGACCGGAAGGGACGCATCATTTTAACCCCTCACCATCATTTAACAAACGATGAAAATATTTTCATCGTTGGAGACTGTGCCAGCCTGCCGCATGCACCAAGCGCCCAGCTTGCTGAAGGCCAGGCGGAACAAATTGCTACGATTATGAAAAAACGATGGAAGAACGAATCTCTTCCGGAAACAATGCCTGAGATCAAGCTTAAAGGAACCCTCGGTTCTTTAGGCAAAAAGCATGGATTTGGAGTTATGGGCGGCACTGCCAAAGCAGCAGTTACCGGCCGTGTAGCCCGGCTGTTAAAAAGCGGCGTGCTCTGGATGTACAAAAATCACTCTGGCGTATAAACAATTTAACGGCTTATATTACCTTTAAAGAAGACCTGCCCGTGTGGCAGGCTTTTTTTGTGTTACCGTAACTTAGTTTTCACTAAGTAAATAATCATGAATAACATGAAAAATTTAGAAATTTTTAGACACATCGGATTAAAAAAACGTAATGCTATTGACTAGGTATCGTTCTCCATTTACTATTAACTAAAATTTCAAAAAATATAAAATTTTGTGTAATATTATGGGGAGGGTCAGTATGCATTTTACTGGAAAATTAACTGTCGGTGTTCTTGCCGGAATGGTCATCAGCTCAGGGGGGCTTCTTTACGCAAGTGGTTCTGCAAATGATAACGCCAATGAGAATGGTATTGAAAACAGCAGTAAAAATTCTGGGGACCAAGCCCCCGAAAATGTGATAGTGATGATCGGGGACGGCATGGGTATGGGACAGATGGAAATCGCTTCAACGCTTGAGTACGGCAAAGAAGGCGAATTGTTCATGGAATCGCTCGAACATACGGGTATGACCAGCACACATTCTGCCGACAATAATGTAACCGACTCAGCTGCCGCCGGTACTGCCCTTGCTACCGGCACGAAAACCAATAATGGAAGTGTCGGTGTCGATGAAGATGGCAATGAAGTGGACAGCATTCTAGATCACTATCAAGAGGACGGGAAAAAAGTTGGCGTAATTTCTAACAATACCGTCACAGACGCGACGCCAGCCTCATTTACTGCAAGCGTAGCTGACCGTGGAAGTGAAGAGGACATTGCCGAACAGCAGTACGAAGAGAAATACGATGTACTGCTTGGGGGCGGCGGCGAATTTTTCGGAGCTGATGAGGAAAAGAACGAAGACAGGCTCGTGGATGATTTTCAGGAAAGCGGCTATGAGTATGCAACTAATGAAGAAGAGCTTGAGGAGGTTGGCACTCCGGACAAATTGCTTGGTCTGTTTAATGATTCGTATATGAATTATAAAACTGACAAAGACGACGTCGACAGCAAAGAGCCCTCCCTGCAGGCTATGACGGAAGCAGGGCTCGATGTACTCTCTCAGGAGGAGGATGGCTTCTTTATGATGGTCGAGGGGGCCCGTATTGACCACGCTGCCCACGCGGCTGATGCCACAGGCGTTTGGCAGGAAATGATCGAATTTGACCAAACAGTGGAACAGGTCGTTACCTGGGCGGAAGACCGCGATGATACACTTGTTGTTGTGCTCTCCGATCACGAGACGCTTGGCATGTCCGCCACAGAATCGATGGATGTGGACGGCCTGAAAGACATTGAAGTATCGCCCGAATATATGGCCCAGCAGCTCGAAGCCCGGGAAGACTCTGACGAATACACTGATGAAAGCATTAAGCAGGTGTTCTCGGAGTACGCTGATATCGATATTACAGATGATGAATTAGAAGCATTCCGTGCAAATATTGAGGACGATGAAGGGGAAGTGTACCCAGAATACCAGGTAGGCTGGGAAATCGGCTCCATCATTGCCGATCACTACAGCGTAGGTTCTCTTGACACCGAAATACGTGCAGAGAGTGATACCGGCGGCCATACAGGAGAAATGGTGCCATTCTTTGCCGCTGGCGCCGGCAGTGACCATTTTACCGGTTATAAGGATAACACGGATATTGTCGGACTTATCGAAGAAGCTTCTGCTGAACAAACTGCTCATGGCAAAAAGAATGACCATGATTAATCAGGGCTGAATCTGTTAACAGCTGAAAAGGCCGGCCTGAAGTTCTCCCTCTTCGGCCAGCCTTTTTTCTATTTCGCAGTGGTGTCTGAACGGTACTCTTTTGTTTTGTCGATTTCTTTATAAATGACCTTGAGTCTCGGATTACCCTCAGCTACTACGGTTCCATTCACCGTGACAAGCGGATAAAAGTATTCTTCCTGCCGGACTTTTTCCGCTACGGGGTCCTCCCCTGAACTCCTGTCTTCAATATCAATATGCTCTACTTCAGGAGTGTCTTCCGGGTATTTTCTCTGAATCGCAGCCTCCAGCCATTCTGCTGTTTCACGGCTGGAGGGAAGGTTAACGCAGCTCGGGCATTTCTTTTCCGCTCCATAAACTTTTATCACAATCACACGCCTGCCTCCTTTTCTTTATCATACTATATCTGCGCTTTCTTCACTATCTCTTATGCCCGGTTGATAATGATTGTCAAACAGCACTTGTTCGTAGTAGAATGCATATATACGTGATGATATTTGAACATAACAGCCCAACGGTTTATAATAAAAGTATTGAAAGGAGAGATCAACATGCCACAAACGACAGAAGATATGCATGCACAGGTTCAGGAGGTTCTTGAAAAGCTCCGTCCCTTCCTGCTTCGCGACGGAGGCGACGTAGAACTTGTAGATATTGAAGACGGCATCGTTATGGTCCGCCTTATGGGAGCATGCGGCTCCTGCCCTTCCTCTACAATTACACTGAAAGCTGGTATCGAACGCGCGCTTTTAGAAGAAGTGCCGGGTGTTAAAGAACTCGAACAGGTATTCTAATAGACTGTAACCGCAAAAAGCTCAGGGCATTAAATGCCTTGAGCTTTTTTATATACTTTGGTTTTCGCTTTAAACCGAACTTGATACCCAGGCCGGCTGATTAACATAGTGTACGCTCGAGCCAAACGGCGCCGGTTTGGCTGTTTCTATACGGAAGCTTGGATAGTCTTCCTGGATCGCCCGTTTCACCTCTTCACCCTTGCCGTTTGGAACAAAGCAGAGAATAGTTGGGCCCGCGCCGCTTAAGGCTGCTCCATAGGCCCCATACTGGCGTATGCCGCTAAGCATTTCCTCGAGACCGGGTACCATATCGGCACGGTACGGATGATGAAAAACGTCCCGTACCATCATTTCCCCGGCCATTTTCCAATCTTCTTTTAAGATAGCTGCAACCAGCACATTGCTTACGGCGCTTCCATGAATAGCAGTTGCGTAAGGGAGCTCGGATGGCAGCGCACCTCTTGCTTCTTTTGTTAAAAGCTCATTGTCAGGAATCGCAAGCACAAGATCCACGTCCGGTACACCGCAGTGCATAACATGCGTTTTTTCTTCCCCGTATGCACCGACGATCAGGCCTCCATACAGTGAAGGCCCGACGTTGTCCGGATGTCCTTCCCAGCCGCTGGCGAACTGCATCTTTTCTTCCTTGGACCGATGCATGCCACCCATTTCGTCTGCCAGTTCGATACCAGCAATAATTGCCGAAGCACTGCTTCCTAATCCTCTTGCGAGTGGAATATCACTTACCATTTCTACACGGCAGGGGGACAGTTCCACCTCGTATTCAGCCGCATAGGCTACAGCCGCCTGATAAACAAGGTTCTCCTCTTTGTTTGGCAGACCGCTGAGCTCAGACGAATTCGAGAAAAATTCCCACTCGTCCGCCCGGTCGATATAAAGCGTAAGATAGCGGTTGACTGCTAGCCCCACAGAATCAAACCCAGGTCCTAAATTCGCTGAACTGGCCGGCACAGTGATCGACAATCTTTTATCAGCCACGAACGACTCCTCCCTTGATATGCTCCATAAATGCTTCCTCATTATTTGGAATAACCGTTGGTTTCACAGTCACTTTATCAATTGCTGTACTCGGGTCTTTCAGTCCGTTCCCGGTAAGAACACAGACGACCGAAGAACCTTTTTTAATTTTCCCGCTTTCGATCTGTTTTTTCAGTCCCGCCAGTGACGCACAGGAAGCTGGTTCTGCAAAAACGCCTTCTGTTTTGGCAAGCAGCTGATACGCTTCAACGATTTCATCGTCTGTCACCATGTCAATACGGCCGTCTGACTCTTCTGTTACCCGGATCGCTTTATCCCAGCTTGCCGGATTACCAATACGTATAGCTGTAGCAATCGTTTCCGGATCTTTAACGACTTCGCCGCGTACGATGGCGGCTGCCCCTTCTGCTTCAAAGCCAAGCATGTTCGGAAGGCCCGTCTGATGCTGCTCATGGTACTCTTTAAAACCTTTCCAGTATGCTGTAATGTTTCCAGCATTACCAACCGGGATACAAAGGGCATCCGGGGCTTTCCCAAGCGCTTCACAGACTTCATAAGCAGCGGTTTTCTGCCCTTCAATCCGGTAAGGATTCACTGAATTGACGAGCGTAATTGGTTCTTTTTCACTGATGTTCCGGACGATTTCGAGCGCGTTATCAAAGTTGCCCTGGATTTCAAATACTTCAGCTCCGTACATAACAGCCTGAGCCAGCTTCCCGAGCGCAATCTTTCCTTCCGGAATGACAACAATCGTGCGGAGACCAGCTCTTGTTCCATAGGCAGCAGCCGCTGCAGAGGTGTTTCCTGTGGAAGCGCAGATGATGGCTTCGCTTCCCTCTTCTTTCGCTTTTGCTACCGCCATCACCATGCCCCGGTCTTTAAACGAGCCCGTCGGGTTGGTGCCTTCTGTTTTCACATGAATGTTTACGCCCCATTCTTCCGACAGGCGTTCTAGTGGTATTAACGGCGTGTTGCCTTCATTCAAGGAAAGCGCCGGCGTGTTTTCTGTTACCGGTAAAAAATCTTTGTACTGCTTTAAAAGTCCCTGCCAAGCACTCATTTAGCTTCCTCCCTCTACACGGTAGCTGCTTTTAATATCTATTACGACATCAAGGCTGTGTAATGCCTGTTGCAGCCGCTTGTATACATCAAGTGATGTGGTATGTGTAATAATAACGATTTCTGCGGTGTTTACCATTCCTTCTACCGGCCACTGGACCAGACGTTCAAAGCTCACATCCTCTTCTGCAAAGATTGAAGTAAGGGCTGCAAAGGTGCCGGTGGCGTCCTTGACGTGCAGGCGGAGGAAGTATTTTGAAAACACTTCGCTGTCCGGCTTGATATGCTTTTCATTCAGCGGCTCTCCCACGTGCTGGCCGCTGACACCAAGGCGCATATTGCGTACAGACGTGACAAGATCCGAGACAACCGCCGTGGCTGTTGGAAGCGCTCCGGCTCCCGGGCCGTAGAACATTGTCTCTCCTACCGCTTCCCCGTAAATATATACAGCGTTGTATTCATTTTGTACCGAAGAAAGCGGATGATCGTTTGGCAGCATCATTGGCTGTACTGCAAGCTCCACCTTTCCATGTTTCCGTTCGGCCAGGCCAATGAGCTTTAACGTATAACCCATCTGCCGGCAGTAAGCCAGGTCATCTGTTGTAATGGAGGTGATCCCTTCTACCGTAACGTCTGAAAGCTCCACATTCATAGAAAAGCCAAGATTGGCCAGGATAGCTACTTTTCTGGCAGCATCAAGGCCCTCGACATCCGCAGTAGGATCGCTTTCTGCAAACCCAAGTTCCTGCGCTTCGAGCAGAACTTCCTGATACGGCCGGTCATCCTGGCTCATCTTCGTCAGTACATAGTTGGTCGTTCCGTTTACGATACCCATCATTTTCGTAATCCGGTCAGAGGCCAGTCCTTCCGTAAGGCCGCGCAGCACCGGAATGCCGCCGGCTACACTTGCTTCATAAAACAAATCACAGTGGTTATCTGCTGCGATTTTCAGCAGCTCCGCTCCGTGCAGAGCCATCAAGTCTTTATTTGCGGTAACGACGCTTTTTCCCTCCTGCAGGGCCTGGGTAATATACTTTCTTGCCTGGTCCACACTTCCCATTACTTCAATAACCGTGTGTATCTCCGGGTCGCCAAGCACCTCATCCGCCTCCAGCGTCAGCTGGTCTTCCCGCAAATTCACCTGGCCGGTCCGCGGCTTTTCCAAATCACGCACCAGGGCTTTTTTTAAAAACACATCAGCACCAACCTGGTGCTGAAGCTCTTGTTTGTGCTCTTCAAGCAGCTGTGCCACGCCGGCTCCCACCGTTCCAAATCCAAGCATTCCTACGGCAATTTTCTCCATACCTGCTACACTCCTAACTCCCTCTAAAACCTTTATTGCGTTCTTTATTTATATAATGTTTATTTTAGGTAAACAAATGTCTTTCTATAAAGGACATTATAACGATATTATTTTCAACTCGCAACCATTATAGCAAAAAAAGCTATAGATATTCAGCCCACTCTGCCAGTGTTTCCACCTGGCAGACAGGCGGAGTTTCTTTAGCCGCTGCAGCCTCCCTGCTGGTAACTCCAGTATTCACATGAATGGTATCTATTCCCGCCCGCACTCCGGCTAGAATATCGGTATCGTAATTGTCCCCGATTAAAGCTACTTCGTCTTTGGAGAGGCCGAGCGCCTGCATCGCCATGTCCACCATAATTGGCTGTGGTTTACCGATAAATTTTGGATTTTTCTGCGAAGCTGTTGTGACCACAGCAGTAAGGGCCCCGTTACCTGGATGAAATCCCTGCTCAGTCGGTACAGCGGCATCTTCATTGGTGGAAATAAACATAGCCCCATTTCGAACTGCCTCCGTCGCCTTACTCAGTTTATCGTATGTAATACCGCGGTCCAGTCCCATAACTACAGCGTCCGGTTCATTTTCCGTAAGCCGGAACCCGTAACCCTCCAGCGCTTCCTCCAGACCCTGCTCCCCTACAACATACACAGAAGCAGCAGGAGTCTGCTCATGCAGATATCTAGCCGTTGCAAGCGACGTTGTCATCACCTGGTCTGCTTCGCACTTCACTCCCATTCCTGCTAGCCGTTCGGCTACTGTTTCGGGGGAGGAGGTAGAGTTGTTAGTCATATATAAATGCGGAATCCCTCTCTCACGAAGCTGATTTACAAACTGTACAGCTTCCGGGATCGGCTCACTCCCCCGGTACATAGTCCCGTCCAGATCAATCAAATAAGCTTTGTACTTTTTCATAGCTGTTCATCTCCTCTACTCCTTCTTATCCTTCTCTTCCGGCAGAAAGGCAGATACCGGGCCAAGCTCCTCTTCCAGGTAATTTCTTACCGCCGGGCTTACTTTTCGTACAGCAGGCTCTGCTTCGTCAAGTACCTGCTGGACCTCGGCAAATGGAATAGCAGTAAATTCCTGCACGAGTTTTTTCCGGAAGGCGACCAGTGGCTTAAGTTTACGGATCACTTCAGTGTCGAGCACCTCTTCATCTTCAAGGATATCGAGAATATCTTCATAGCTGCCAGGATCCCTCATAATAAAACCATCAATCATCTGGTTCCCAACGTCTATCAGTGCTTCAATCCACCCGTGAGCAAGTCTTTCAAGCGCAAGCTGTGTACCGGCTGCGCCTTCCTCCCGGATCTGTCCATACACACGCCCGAGTCTTTCCATATACTGCAGGCGGTCTTCAATTTGCTTTCGGTCTACAAAATACATGCTTCTTCCTCCTTTTCTCAACTTCTATGGTAGCATATCGTGCCGGACCTGCAGTTAAAACTCCACTGAAGGAGGCTTATAAATGTGATAAGATAGATAAGCATTTTGCAGGTTTTACATATACCTCTTCATACAGGAAAGGATGATACTTATGGATAGAGAATTGGCGCTTGAAATAGTACGTGTTACCGAGGCTGCCGCTGTTTCTTCCGCCCAGTGGCTTGGGCGTGGAAAAAAAATAGAAGCGGATGATGCCGCTACGACTTCAATGAGAACTATGTTTGATTCCGTCCACTGCCGCGGGACGGTCGTGATCGGGGAAGGAGAACTCGACGAAGCTCCTATGCTTTATATTGGAGAAGAAGTTGGGGACGGGGAAGGCCCTGAGGTCGATATCGCCGTTGACCCGCTCGAAGGCACAAATATCGTTGCGAGCGGCCGGGCCAACGCTGTGGCTGTTATTGCAATCGGGGACCGCGGCACGCTTCTTCATGCACCGGACATGTACATGGAAAAAATCACCGTTGGGCCGGAAGCGGCAGGGAGTGTCCGTCTGGATGACCCAATCGAGACTACTATCGATATAATTGCGAAAACAAATAATAAGCGCGTCAGGGATGTAACGGTCATCATTCAGGACCGGGAGCGCCACCAAAAGCTCATTGATCGTGTGCGTGCTAAAGGCGCACGGGTAAAGCTATTCGGGGACGGAGACGTCGGAGCTTCCATTGCAGCTGCGCTTCCGCGCACTGGCATTGATTTGTTTCTTGGCACCGGAGGGGCACCGGAAGGCGTCATTTCTGCTGCCGCTATTAAGGCCCTGGGCGGAGACATGCAGGCTCGTCTTGTGCCTTCAGACGTTGAAGAGGAAGAGCGCTGCATAGCTATGGGCATTACAGACACGAGCAAAGTACTTCAGCTGTCTGACCTCGTTAAAGGCGATGATGCTATCTTTGCAGCGACCGGGGTATCAAGCGGCGAGCTGCTTGACGGAGTTCGTTTTCTCGGTGGAGATCTTGCCGAAACTGATTCAATTGTCATGCGCGCGAAAACCCGCACGGTCCGCTACATTAGAGCCCATCACCATCTTGACTATAAGCCCCATCTTCTTGCGGAAGAATAAACGTAAAAACCCCCGGGCCCGGGGGTTTTTACGTTAATGATTCTTTTGTTTCTTCCTGCGCTTCTTCCTTTTGTTCCTGGCGCACCTTTTTCAGCACAAAATAGGCGCAGCCAAAATTGCAGTATTCCAATAAATAATCTTCAAGTGTACCAATTTTAAAATCGTGGGGGACTTTTTTGCGGTCGTTTTCAAAAAAACCACGCATGCGGAGCTGCTCGTGCCCCCAGTCCCCGACAACGTAATCATATTTATTCAGCACTTCGCTGTAGCGTTCTTTAAATGCTTCTTCACTCCAACCGTTTCGAAAGTCTTCAAGCAATTCATACCGCTGCCCCTGAACTCGAATCAATGAGCTCCCTCCTTTGCTGAGCTGGTCCTTCCAAAAGAAAAACCAGCATCCGAAAATAGGAACTGGTTTTTCCAAGGACGGTCTCTCACTTATTGATACTTGCTTGCTTCCATCTGCACCTGTGCTTCGTTCACCTGCTCGTCAGCATGGTAGGAAGAGCGGACAAGCGGACCAGATTCACAGTGGCTGAAACCTTTTGTCATTGCAATTTCTTTCAGCTCCGCAAATTCCTCCGGCGTATAATATCTTTGTACTTTTAAATGCTTTTTCGTTGGCTGCAGGTACTGACCGATCGTCATGATATCCACGTCATGTGCCCGCAGATCGTCCATCGCCTGAATGATTTCCTCTTTTGTCTCCCCAAGGCCGACCATCAGGCTCGACTTGGTTGGAATATCTGGATGAAGTTCTTTGGAATACTGAAGAAAATCGAGGGAACGACGATATTTCGCCCTGGCACGAACCCGCGGTGTTAACCGCTCTACCGTTTCAATATTATGATTCAGAATGTTCGGGCGTGCTTCCATTAAAATGTCCAAATTTTCCGGGGTGCCGGACATGTCGGATGGCAGCACTTCAATTGTTGTGCCCGGGTTTTTTCTGCGCACAGCCCGAATGGTTTCAGCAAACACTTCTGATCCGCCGTCTTTAAGGTCATCTCTCGCTACGGCTGTAATAACAACGTGCTTCAGTCCCATTTGTTCGACGGACTCTGCGACACGTTCCGGCTCGCCCCAGTCCAGTTCGTTTGGAAGGCCGGTTTTAACAGCGCAGAAGCGACAGCCACGCGTACAGGTATCACCGAGGATCATAAATGTAGCTGTTTTCCTGACTGCCCAGCATTCGTGAATATTCGGGCATCTGGCTTCTTCACATACCGTGTGAAGATTTTTCTCCCGCATCATTTTTTTCAGCCCTTTGTAGGACTCGTTGGTGTTAAGCTTTATTTTCAGCCATTCCGGCTTGCGGATGTATTCTTCCGTTTTTGCCATGATGCTCTCACTCCCAGTTATGAATAATAAAAAGCCTGATTGTGCTCTATCTGTAGTATATGTTTGATTAGACTGGCCAGCTTTTACTGTTTTCCTTTATACTTTAACACGTTCCACAGGTTCAGACAATTCATAGCCGTCCTTCTCTATCACCCGCAAATTCGTTAGCAAAGCGGAAAAGAACACAGTTCAGTATGCAAAAAAGCAGCCCGGCTGCTGTATACTCCCGGGCTGCTTCGTTTTATTTCTGCTTGGAGGCTTTTCTGGCATTTAACAGGCTTGCCACAAGTCCGCCCCATATAATAACCATTCCTACGACCATTGTTATGATTGCTCCGGCTGTCAATTTACTCTGCCTCCTCTTTGGATAAGCCTTTCCAGCGTATGAAGGACATAATGATACCTGCCACTAGCGCAGCAAGGGCAACCGCCCAACCGCTGGCAAAAATAAATCCGTCAGTATACCCGGCATAGTTGCCGTTTTCGGTATCAAACTGTTTCAGAATATTTTGCAGGAACAAATCAATCATCATATAGCCAAGCACAATCGGCGTAATAACGCCAAGACATACTTTCCACCAGCCGCCAAGGCGGATATCGGAAATTGCGTTGGCGTGCTGCTGGAATTCCGGAAGCTTGCGTAGTACCCAGGCGATCAGCACTACTTCCACCAGGCCGAGCAGAGCAACACCGAACTGATTGATAAAGTAATCTGCTGCGTCAAGGAAGTTCAGGCCGCCTCGTGTCGCAAATATAAGTGAACAGAGCGCTGCTGCACCGCCGCCGATACCGACTGCTTTCCCGCGCGTCCAGCCGAATTTTTCCTGCAGTCCTTTAATATACGTCTCGGCGATAGATATAAGTGACGATAATCCGGCCAGGGCGAGTGACAGGAAGAAAAGAACACCAAACAGGCCGCTGAGCGCTGGAAATTCACTGATAATCTGCGGAAAGACAACAAAGGCAAGTCCGACGCCGCCAGCTACGACTTCTTCCACCCCGACATTCAACTGCTGGGCCATAAACCCAAGAGCTGAGAAAACGCCGATCCCGGCAAGCAGTTCAAAGCTTGAGTTACTAAAGCCGGTAATAAAGGCATTGTTCGTAATGTCTGATTTCTTCGGCAGATAACTGGAATAGGTGATCATAATCGCAAAAGCGATGGATAAACTGAAGAAAATCTGTCCGTAAGCAGCGACCCAGACCCCGCCCTGTGTAAGCGCGCCAAAATCTGGTTCAAAGAAAGCCTGGAGCCCCTGGGCTGCACCTGGAAGAGTGACTGCACGAATACAAATGATTAAGAAAATAACGACGAGCGTCGGAATGAAAATCCGGTTCGCCAGCTCAATTCCGCGCTGGACTCCTTTAAATAATATGCCAAGCGCGACCGCCCAGACGATGATTAACGGGATAAGCACCCCAATCGTCATGCCGCCGAACTGGCCGGGAGCTGCCAGTTGAAGGTAGTCGTTGAATAAAAACGCTTCGGTGTCTGCCCCCCAGCTTAAATTAAACGAAAACACCGTGTAGGACAGCGCCCAGGCGATGATAACAGGATAATATGTAGAAATAACAAACGCTACCGCCACGGCCCACCAGCCGATCCATTCCACATTTTTGTTCAATTTTGAATACGTTCTTGGTGCTGCGCTCCGGTATTTATGACCCATGGTAAATTCCATGATCAGAAGCGGAATACCCGCTGTCAGCAACGCAAATAAGTATGGGATAAAAAACGCACCGCCGCCGTTCTCAAACGCAGTTGCCGGAAAGCGCCAAATGTTTCCGAGCCCTATCGCAGAGCCAACTGCTGCCATAATAAATCCAGCACGTGTGCCCCATTGTTCTCTTGCAGCCATGAAGCTTCCTCCTTTTTGTCTGTTACATGACTATGTGAACATCTGCTGATGCACAACTTTTGTCTGATAATTCATTATATTTATCTTTCTTTGCCTTGTCAAAGTGAAGAACAGAAAAGTTTTTCTGCAAGCGCTATCTTCTGTGATCTTTTCTTTTTCCCTTCTAGAGATGAAGAGAAAAAAGCCCTGCTGCACTTAAAACCCGGTGCGGCAGGACTTTTACTAAATTTATGAATTGTTTTTTCGTCTGTACGTAACATACCGGTGCGGATGCTTGTTTTTTTCATCCACAGGCCCCTCTTCCTTTTCAGCGATTTCCCATTCCGATTCGTTCCATTCGGGAAAGTACGTATCTCCCGGAACGTCTGCGTCGATATGGGTCAAATACATATAAGAGGCATCCGGCAACAGCTCTGTAAAAACACCACTGCCTCCGATAACGTAATACAGCTTCTCTTCTCCAGCAAGCCGGCGAATTTCTTCGATATCATGTACCACCTGCGCCCCCTCATGCGACCAGTCTGTATTGCCGGTAATAACGACATTAGTCCGGTACGGGAGCGGTCCATTCATCGATTCAAACGTTCTCCTGCCCATGATAACAGTACCGTGCTTGGTCACTTTCTGAAAATGCTTCAAATCAGCGGGCAGGTGCCAGGGAAGATCATTTCTATACCCAATTACCCGGTCGTTTGCCACTGCAGCTACAAATGCGATCATACAGACACCTCGCCTTTAATATGTGGATGCGGATCGTATCCTTCGAGAGAAAAGTCATCAATGGTGAAATCAAAGATAGAATCCACGTTCCGGGTAATTTTCATTTCCGGAAGGCTTCGCGGCTCCCGCTCCAACTGAGTCCTGATTTGTTCCACGTGGTTATTGTAAATGTGGGCATCTCCAAAGGTGTGAATGAACTCTCCCGGTTCAAGGTCACACACGTGCGCGATCATTTGCGTTAAGAGAGCATACGAAGCAATGTTAAACGGCACGCCCAGGAAAATATCTGCGCTCCGCTGATACAGCTGGCACGACAATTTTCCGTCCTGCACGTAAAATTGAAAGAGGCAGTGGCAGGGCGCAAGTGCCATCTCTTCAATTTCTGCGGCATTCCAAGCGCTGACGATCAGTCTTCTGGAGTCCGGATTTGTTTTGATCGCCTCCACGACGTCTGAAATCTGGTCCACCGTTTTGCCTCCTGCTCCTTCCCATGAACGCCACTGTTTGCCGTAGATCGGACCTAAATTGCCCTCTTCATCTGCCCAGGCGTCCCAGATTTTCACTTTGTTTTCTTTTAAGTAAGCAATGTTTGTTTCCCCCTGCAAAAACCAGAGCAGTTCATGAATAATGGAGCGCAGGTGCAGCTTTTTCGTGGTAATCACCGGGAAGCCCTGCTGCAGGTCAAAACGCATCTGCCAGCCAAAGGTGCTGATTGTTCCGGTGCCGGTTCTATCGTCTTTCTGCCCGCCATTTTCAAGCACGTGCCGGCAAAGATCTAAGTATTGTTTCACGTTTGTTCCTCCCTATGTTTGTACTTCTTTTGCAAAAGCACGGAAGCGCCTTCGAGCTTAATATCAAGCTGAAGGCTTTCCATTTTTCCATCTTGCTCAGGCGCCCGCAGTATACTGCTTTACGAGAACATCAGCTAAAATGTCGCGCATCATTTCCGGCATGTAATACCGCTTCGAGGCCGCATTCGATAGACCAGTGTATAACGGCCCAAGCGTAAACATATCAAGTGTAGCCAGCTCATAGGTCTCTGACGGGTCAAGCAGCTCCTGTCCAATCCAGACACTCCGTACGGTCCATTCTCCATACTCGTAGTCTGCTTTTACCTCCATCCCGCTGAATACCATATGGCCAAGCATTTCGCCGCGAAAACCAAAGCCCTTCAGCGGCAAACGGATCATTTCCTCCGTAAAGGCTTTTTTCACTACTTCTTCAAGCACATGCCCCTGCACTTCCACTACGCATGGATTAATTGGATGAGGACAGAGACGATGGATATCTTTTTTCGTCACCGGCCCAGCCGGCAGCGAATGAAGCAGCAGTCCCGAATTCAGCATGGATATCTCCGTTTTGCACCACTCCCGCAAACCGTGGGCAAGAAGAGAAGCAAACGGCGATTCCTGGGTCCACGATACAGATAACGGTTCTGCAATCTCTGTCACTACTTCATTCATATTCTTATCTGCTTCATCCTCGAGCGCCTCCAGAAGCCTTTCAGTAACCGGCGAAGGCTTCAGCCGGCGTACATCCACGGTTCTGCCAATAATGCCGGAGAGGCGCTTCGTTGGCCCGTCAAACTGTAGCTCAAGCTCTCCGGCATGCGTGCCGAACTTGCCACACTGCGTAATCAATGTATTGTGCATCCATTCCGGATCTTCAAGCAGATGGTGGGTATGCGCCCCCAAAATAACATCAAAATCATACGAAGAAGCGAGCTCCAGGTCCTTAGGATAACCCAGATGCGACATTAAAATCATAACGTCTGCCTGTTCCCGGAGCTCGGGTAAATACTCCTCTATCACCTGCTCTGGCTCTGTAATTTTCCAGTCCAGGCCGTCATAAAACGGATAAAAAGGGACGGTAACGCCAAGCAGGCCAATCCGCACTCCCTCTGCTGTTGTATGAATGGTATACGGCTCCGCCCAGCTGGGACGCCGGCCATCTGTATCGAACAAATTGGCCAGGAGCACTTGAAACTCTGCTTCATCGTACATATGATGCAGCTCTTCCTTTGCGAACGTAATGCCTTCATTGTTTCCAATCGTAGCATATCGAATCCCGGCTTCGTTCATCAGCTCCACATTCCCTTTTCCATGTGTGGCCTCCGTGACTGCATGCACCCGGTCGGTGTGATCCCCGAGGTCAAGGAGAAGCACTGACTCTCCCCGTTCCTGGCGGAATTTTTCCCGTTCTTTCAAAAAAGCTGCTGTGCGTGTCCATTGGTCAAGATCGCTGTGAATATCATTTGTATGGTACAGGTAAACAGAAAAACTGGAGGACAATAGGTCTCACCGCCTTTGGACTCGTTCCCTCCTGCTGAGATGCTGAACGAGTGCATTTCATCTTCTTTTATCTTACTACGAATCACGGGTCTCGTCATTAAAGAGAGAGGTTTGTTTTGGAGTCAGCCCCTCATATTCTATGCCGGAGAGCTCTAGCAGCCGGCGTGCATTCGGAGCCGCGTGACGCTCGGAATTGTTATTAAAGATCATGTACACGTCGCTGCTTTCTTTCTGCAGTCGTTCTGCCCGTGCCTGCCATTCCTGAAGCTCTGTATCAGAATAGTTATAGCGATAACGCACCTTCCGCCATTCCTGACCGCGTGCCGGCTTCAGCCAGGCGTTCTTATCACGTCCGTGCAGACGGATCAGCGTTTTGGAAGACGTAGTCGCTTCCTCCACGATTGGTACCGACCCGCCTTCAATCTGCGGTTCATCTACCACCGAATGAATCCAGTCTTCATTTTTCATGAATTCGAGCGTTTTTTCCCGAAACTCCGGATGGAACCATGATTCATGCCGGAATTCAAGGGCGCAGGGAAATTCGTGCAGCTGGTCTCTTAAATAGCGAAGATAGTCCACGTTTTCCCGATTGCACTCAAACCAGGGTGGAAACTGGCAAAGCACCATCGCTAATTTGCCTGCTTCTTTCATCGGGCGCACTGACAGAGCGTACTGTTCGAACATTTCCTGCTTTGATTCATATTTACTCGGACCCCGCTGGTGCCCGGTCATCTCCTGATAGGCTTTCATAATAAACCGGAACGAATCCGGCGTCTCCCGCAGCCATTTATCGATATTTTTCTTGGGCTGGATCGCGTAGAAGGAGGAATCCACTTCTACTGTCGGGAAATATTTGCTGTATTCTTTCAGCTTGTCTGTTTGCTTTAATCCTTTCGGATAGAGAGAGTCATGATCCCCCCAGCCGGTTAATCCAACGTATATCATCATTTATTCACCTCTCTGTTCTTTTCACGTTCTTCTTTAAAATAAAACAAAAAAACTGCCCTTTTCAGAGCAGTAATAGCTCTTCCAAGGACAGTTTCCCCTGTTTCGTACTGGACTCGGAAATTAACCGATCGAGCCTTCCATTTCAAAGCTGATCAAGCGGTTCATTTCTACGGCATATTCCATTGGCAGTTCTTTTGTAAACGGCTCAATGAAGCCCATAACGATCATTTCAGTTGCTTCCTGTTCACCAACGCCGCGGCTCATCAGATAGAAGAGCTGCTCTTCTGATACTTTGGAAACCGTTGCTTCGTGCTCAAGAGCAATATTGTTGTTATAAATTTCGTTGTACGGAATGGTATCCGAAGTGGATTCATTATCCATAATCAACGTATCACATTCGATTTTCGATTTGGAACCGTCAGACTTACGTCCGAAGTTCGCAATGCCGCGGTACGTTACTTTTCCGCCCTGTTTCGAAATAGATTTCGAAACGATAGTGGAGGAACAGTTAGGAGCCAGGTGCATTACCTTCGCGCCTGCGTCCTGATGCTGGCCGCGGCCGGCGATAGCGATGGAAAGAACAGTACCTTTCGCACCTTCACCGCGCATAATAATCGATGGATATTTCATCGTCAGTTTAGAACCGATGTTACCGTCAACCCATTCCATCGTAGCGCCTGCGTCTGCAACCGCCCGTTTAGTTACGAGGTTGTAAACGTTTGGAGCCCAGTTCTGGATAGTCGTATAACGGCAGTACGCGTCTTTCTTCACGATGATTTCAACAACGGCGCTGTGCAGGGAATCAGTGGAGTAGACCGGCGCGGTACAACCTTCCACATAGTGCACGGAGCTGCCTTCGTCTGCAATGATCAGCGTACGCTCAAACTGTCCCATGTTTTCCGAATTAATCCGGAAATAAGCCTGAAGCGGTGTTTCTACCTTTGCACCTTTTGGTACATAGATAAAGGAACCACCGGACCACACTGCAGAGTTTAGTGCCGAGAATTTGTTATCCGACGGCGGAATTACTTTGCCGAAGTGCTCGCGGAACAGCTCTTCGTTTTCTTTTACTGCAGTGTCAGTATCTTTAAACACGATTCCTTGCTCTTCAAGCTCTTTTTCCATGTTGTGGTATACAACTTCGGATTCGTACTGTGCTGATACCCCTGCCAGATACTTTTGCTCTGCTTCCGGAATACCGAGCTTGTCGAATGTGTTTTTGATTTCTTCCGGAACTTCATCCCAGGATTTTTCGGAACGCTCCGACGGTTTTACGTAGTACGTAATAGCGTCAAAGTCCAATCCGGAGAGATCGCCGCCCCATTGCGGCATTGGTTTTTTATAAAAAATTTCCAGAGATTTCAGACGGAAGTCAAGCATCCACTGAGGTTCTTCTTTAATTCTGGAGATTTCTTCTACAATTTCTTCTGTGAGGCCTTTACCAGAACGGAAAATGGAAACGTCTTTGTCATGAAAACCATACTGATAGTCTTCACCAATTTCCGGCATTTGTTTTGCCATATGAAAATACCTCCTTAGAGTCAGGAATGAACATAGCCATCCCCGCTGTGTTTCAAGTACGTTGCTGTATTATGAACGGTCTTCTTCTTCCACTAACCCTTTTTCCATGGCCTTCCACGCAAGTGTTGCGCATTTAATGCGGGCGGGAAACTTCGTAACGCCCTGCAGGGCTTCGATATCGCCAAGGTCGTATTTCGTATCGTCGATCTCTTCGCCCTGCATTAACTGCGAAAACATCTGCGCCATATCCAGTGCTTCTTCGACAGTGTGACCTTTTACGGCCTCCGTCATCATCGAAGCAGAGGATAAACTGATCGAGCAGCCTTCTCCAACAAATCTTGCATCGGAGATTTTTTCTTCTTCCACCTTCAGCTGAAGCTGGATGCGATCGCCGCATGTTGGGTTGTTCATGTTGACATGAAGTGTCTCTTCCTCCAGGTCACCTTTGTTTCTTGGATTTTTGTAGTGATCCATGATGACCTGGCGGTAAAGTGTATCTAAATTATGCGAAGACATCACCGAAATACTCCTTTACTCTTATTAACCCCTCTGCCAAAGCATCAATATCTTCTGTGGAGTTGTAAAGATAAAAACTGGCACGGGCGGTAGAGGCTACATCGAGCCACTTCATTAACGGCTGCGCACAATGATGGCCGGCGCGTACCGCAATGCCTTCTGCATCAAGAACGGTGGCGACATCATGTGGATGCACATCCTGTACATTAAACGTCATAATGCCTGTACGTTCTTTTGGTCCGTATACTTCCAGACCATCCACCGCCGATAATTGCTTGAGCGCGTATTGGCCGAGCTCTTTTTCGTGAGCAGCAATGTCATCCAGGCCTATCTCTTTCAGGAAATCAATTGCTGCTCCTAGACCAATAGCACCAGCAATGATCGGTGTGCCCCCTTCAAACTTCCACGGGGTTTCTTTCCATGTTGAATCATAAAGCCCGACAAAGTCAATCATTTCGCCGCCAAATTCCACCGGTTCCATATTTTCCAGAAGAGATTTTCTGCCATAAAGAACACCGATCCCTGTCGGGCCGCCCATTTTGTGTCCGGAGAAGGCGTAAAAGTCCACGTCCAGGTCCTGCACGTCCACCGTCATGTGCGGGACGCTCTGGGCACCGTCTACGACGATGATCGCTCCGTGTTCATGGGCGATAGCGGCAATATCTTTAATGGGGTCCACCGTGCCAAGTACGTTTGAGACGTGACTGACGGCAACAATTTTTGTTTTTTCGGAAACAGCTTTGCGTACATTTTCTGCCGTCACCGTTCCGTCTGCTTCAAGCTCCACATACCGGAGATGGGCTCCGTTACGTTTTGCTGCCTGCTGCCACGGAATAAGATTGGAATGATGTTCTTTTTCTGTCAGGACGATTTCATCGCCTTCCTGCAGATGAGCATCTCCGTAGCTTGAAGCCACCGTGTTAATGCCGACTGTCGTGCCGCGGTTGAAAATGATCTGCTGGGAGGAGGGGGCATTGATGAAGGCACGGACTTTTTCCCGGGCTCCTTCGTATTCATCCGTCGCCATGCTTCCAAGTGTATGCACCCCGCGGTGGACATTGGAATTATAGCGGCGGTAGTAATCATTAACCGCTTCAATGACCTGCAGCGGTTTTTGGGAAGTAGCCGCCGAGTCAAGATAGACCAGCGGGCTTCCGTTTACTTCCTGCTGCAGTATAGGAAACTGTTCACGAATGGCTTTTACATCCATTAGTATACTTTCCTTTCAATTACCTCCGTCAGACGATCTTTCACAGCTTGAATTGGCAGTGCGTCCACTACTGGAGCGAGGAAGCCATGAATAATCAGCCGTTCTGCTTCTGTTTGCGGAATCCCGCGGCTCATCATGTAATAAAGCTGAACCGGGTCAACGCGGCCGACAGAAGCTGCGTGGCCGGCTGTAACATCGTCTTCATCGATAAGGAGAATTGGGTTCGCGTCGCCACGTGCACGTTCACTGAGCATAAGCACACGCTCGGTTTGCTCTCCGTTAGCTTTTGTTGCCCCGTGCTCAATCTTATTAACGCCGTTAAAGATAGCAGAAGCTTTGTCTTTCATAACACCGTGAGTCAAAATCTGGCCATCCGTATTTTTACCAAACTGGATAATATGGGCCCAGAAGTTCTGGCTCTGCTCTCCACGGCCAATAGCCACGGATTTTTTATCAGAAGTCGAACCATCGCCTACAAGTGCAGTCGTGTTGTCCGATACTGTATTTCCTTCATTCATCTGGCCAAGTGCCCAGTCGATGCTTGCGTCCTTAAGTGCGTAGCCGCGGCGGTTAGTGTAAACCGTGGTCGCCTTCTCTAAGTGATCCACGCCGCCAAAGGAAACGTTCGCGCCTTCTTCGGCATAAACTTCTGCAATTGCATTAACTACAGAAGGCGTTTCGGTATCATAAGAAACGTAGTTCTCAAGATACGTCACTTCACTGTTTGCTTCTGCTACAATAACTACGTGGTTGAACAGCCCCATATCGGCCTGCTCCAGCCAATAGATTGCTTGAAGCGGCGCTTCCACTTTTACATTTTTCGGCACATAGATGAATGTCCCCCCGTTCATCAGAGCTACGTTGAGCGCTGTGAAGCGATGCTCATCCACCTGTACGGCATTGCCCATGAAATAACGTTCGAGCAGATCGCCGTGCTCGATGGCCGCCGTTGCGATATCTGTGAAAATAACGCCCTGCTCTTCAAGCGTGCTGCTTGCTTCATACAAAACCGTCTGGCCGTCTCTTTGCACGAGAAGATTTTGCTCTGTGGCGTTTTTATCAATAAGTCCCTGCACTTGTTCATGCAGTTCGTCCGACGAGGAAAAGGTTTCTTTCGAAGTGCCCTGGTGCTCAAATTCGGTAAAGTTCCACGTTTTAATGTTCGTTTTTTCCGGTTTTGGCAGCTCCAGCTTTTCTGACAGGCGGCTTGCGCTCAGGCGCTGCTCCTTCAGCCATTGTGGTTCATTTTGGTTGTTCGAAAAATCTTCGACATATTTTTCGTCGTATTTCCAAGTAGTATCTATAGACATCATTTCGCCTCCCCTGCTGTTAAAATTATTCCTGTGGTTCTCCAACGCGTTCGTTTTCAATGCCGAGTTCTTCTTTAATCCACTCATAGCCTTCGTTTTCAAGACGCTGGGCCAATTCGGCGCCGCCGGATTTAACAATACGTCCCTGCATCATAACGTGCACTTTATCCGGAGTGATGTAGTTCAAGAGGCGTTGATAGTGAGTGATGATTAAGCAGCCAAAGTCCGGGCTTTTCATGTCGTTTACGCCTTTGGAAACGACTTTGAGCGCGTCGATATCAAGACCGGAATCGATTTCGTCCAGGATAGCGATTTTTGGTTCCATCATAAGAAGCTGAAGAATTTCATTACGCTTTTTCTCACCGCCGGAGAAACCTTCGTTTAAATAACGCTGGGAGAACGATTCGTCAATTTCAAGCATGTTCATTTTTTCATCCATCTGGCGGATAAATTTCATCAGCTGGATTTCATTGCCTTCGCCGCGCTTAGCGTTAATGGCCGAACGCATAAAGTCAGAGTTCGTTACACCGCTCACTTCACTTGGATACTGCATTGCGAGAAAAAGACCTGCTCTTGCGCGCTCGTCGACTTCCATGTCGAGAACGTCTTCTCCGTCAAGAGTGATAGTTCCTTTAGTAATTTCATACTTCGGATGGCCCATCACTGCAGAAGCAAGCGTGGATTTCCCTGTTCCGTTTGGTCCCATGATTGCGTGAATTTCTCCGCCGTTCATTTCCAGATCGAAACCTTTAATGATTTCAGTACCTTCAATTTCTACGTGCAAATTCTCAATTTTCAAATTCGGCGTTGCCATTTTGCATACCTCCATATTTTGGAATCAAGCGGAAACCGCTGTTTTTTCTCTATTTATTATAATTATTATTTTATAACAAATATAAACTGACTTCAAGCAAACTCGCTTCATCTCCCGATACATTTCATTTTTAAGCTGCTATATGATAATAAAACGCATAGGAAATAAATGAGAATTCCTTGGCTTTATTCTCAATAAAAGCATTCATACAAAAAGGAGGGCGCCTATACAAACATTTGCAGGAACGACCCTCCTTGTTCAATGCTTTCCTTCATTCACCCTTACAGTATACCAAACCTCAGTGAGAAGTAAAAAAAGAAAAACTCTTTCAATGGAGATTCTCTTTTAGTTCTACTTAATACAAAAGACCGGACTTAGTCAACAAGTCCGGCCTGTCCGCTATTATTGCTCGGCAGGAATAACAGCTCCATCGTATTCTTCTTCAATAAATTGCTGTGTTTC
Source organism: Marinococcus halophilus (assembly GCF_900166605.1). Lineage (NCBI taxonomy): Bacteria > Bacillati > Bacillota > Bacilli > Caryophanales > Bacillaceae > Marinococcus > Marinococcus halophilus. Next base: position 506,999 of record NZ_FVZD01000006.1, on the reverse strand, counting down.
TTCCGATTGCAATACCTCCACGAGCGTCTGAATCGTTTCATTATCTTCATCCTCTGCCCTCGCCGCTACCACATTGACATACGGATTGTCTTCCGGGCTTTCAAGCGCAATGGCATCTTCCTGTGGATTCAGGTCGGCATCAATCGCGTAGTTGGAGTTAATAAACACTGCATCCCCCTCGCCATTATTGTACACTTGCGGAAGTGTAGCCGCATCAATGTCCGCCTGGAACTGCAGATTTTTCGGATTTTCAGCAATATCCTCCACAGTTGCTTCCACACCGGCCCCTTCTTCAAGCGTAAGCATGCCTTCCTGTTCAAGCATCTGAAGGATCCGGCCGTGGTCTGCGACCGAGTTGCTCATAATTATTTCAGCCCCATCAGGAAGGGCATCAAGGCTGTCGTATTCCTGGGAATAAACACCGATAGGTTCTATGTGAATACCGCCCATGTTAACAAAATCATAGTTTTCGTTTTCTTCCATTTGATCTTCAAGATACGGAATATGCTGAAAATAGTTTGCATCAATTTCTTCCGAAGCCAACGCTTCGTTTGGAACAATATAGTCGTTGAAGGTTTCAATTTCAAGCTCGATATTTTCTTCTTCAAGCTGATCTTCGGCAAATTCCAGAATTTCGGCATGCGGTACACTCGTAGCCCCTACGGTAAGTGTTTGCGTGTCTTCTCCGGAACCGTCTCCTGATTCTGAATCAGATCCGCATGCTGCAAGTACCGCCGTGGAAAGTAATGAAACTCCAAGTAGTGTTTTCTTCATGAAAAATTCCCCCATTAATATAATATTTATCGTTTATCTATCTGTCTCGTCCAAATATCGCCCACCCACTGTAGAATGAAGACAATAACCAAAATCAGGACTGTAGCAACAAACACCACGTCATTGTTGCTTCGCTGGAACCCTTCCTGATACGCAAGGTTCCCGAGACCGCCCCCGCCTACAACACCGGCCATGGCGGTGTAGCTGACCAGCGTGATGCCTGTCACCGTGATCCCGGAAATTAAGGATGGCAAGGCTTCAGGCAGAAGCACCTTTTGGATGATCTGCCACTGGGTCGCCCCCATTGCCTGCGAAGCTTCAATAACGCCCTTATCTACTTCTCTCAAGCCAATTTCCACCAGACGGGCATAGAAAGGAGCTGCACCGATAATCAGCGCTGGCAGCGCTGCACTCGGCCCGAGCATCGTGCCAATTAAAAAGGTTGTGAATGGAATAAGCAGAATGATTAGAATAATAAACGGAATCGAACGAAAAATATTGACGATCGCCGCTGTCACCGTATGCACCGGCTTGTTTTCCCACATGTTTCCCTTATCCGTTAAATACAGCAGAACGCCTAGTATTGTTCCGAGTAAAAACGTTGCTGCTACCGCGATCAAGCTCATATATACAGTTTCCCACGTAGCAATCCACATATTTTCCCAATTAATTTCTTCCATCCAGGTGCTAAGCATGCTCCATCACCTCCGCTTCTATTTCTTCTTCACGGAGGTAGTCCAGCGCTTTTTCGATTTCCTCATGGCTGCCTTTGATGCGGATGAAAAGAGAGCCATAACTGCCGCGCTGCGTCTGGGAAATTTTTCCCTGAATAATGTTCACATCCACATCAAACTGGCGGATGACTTTGGAAATGAACGGCTGCTCAGCCTTGTTTTCCAAAAACTTCAGCTGTACCACTGCCCCGGTTTCTTCTTCATTAAATACAATTTCCGAGGCATCTTCCTCCGGCTCCGTAATCTGGCGCACGAATTCTTTTGTCATATGCTCCTGGGGCTTTCGGAAGACCTGGAGCACAGGCCCTTCTTCAACGACTCTGCCGTTTTCCATCACTGCCACCCGGTGGCAGATTTTACGGATTACGTGCATTTCGTGCGTGATCAGCACAATGGTTAAACCGAGCTTTTTATTAATATCAGTCAGCAGAGCGAGAATAGAATCCGTTGTTTTTGGATCCAGGGCCGACGTCGCTTCATCGCACAGCAGCACCTTTGGGTTGTTAGCAAGAGCCCTTGCAATGCCAACCCGCTGCTTCTGGCCGCCGCTCAGCTGGGAAGGATAGGAATCTTCCCGGCCTTCAAGGCCGACAAGGTTCACCAGCTCCTGCACCCGTTTGTTTCGTTCCTGCTTTGACTGCTTTGCAATTTCGAGTGGAAACGCAATGTTTTCTGCTACTGTCCGCGACCACAGCAGGTTAAAGTGTTGAAACACCATTCCTATCTCCTGGCGGGCGCTGCGAAGAGACTGCCCTTTTAAGGAGGTAATGCTCTCTCCCTCGATGGTTACTTCACCGCTCGTTGCGGTTTCGAGCTTATTTAACAGCCTTACAAGCGTACTTTTACCTGCGCCGCTGTAGCCGATAATGCCAAAGATCTCTCCTTCATCAATAGAAAGGCTGACGTTATCTACAGCAGTAACGGTTTGTGTTTTTGTCTGAAAGGCCTTGGACAAACCTTTTAATTGAATCATACCGCTCTCTCCTTCATCGTCCTTCTTTATCTTCATTAAAGAGATGTAATTTATCTTCATTAAAGAGATGTAAATAGTAGGTTTTAAATCTTCACAGTTCCGGCAAATGTTCTCTTTCCACCTCGAACCATAAAGAAAAAACCTTTCTGCTCGTGTGCAGAAAGGTTTTTAAGAATCCTTTCCACTCATCTTGCAGACATATGCCTGCAGGAATTGGCACCATGTCTGCTTATGCAGACTGGTTGCCGGGTTTCACAGGGCCAGCCCCTCCACCTCTCTTGATAAGTGAACGATGATTATCCGTTCATATTTGACGATGCTATTGATAATAGCACCTTTTCCTATAAGCGTCAACTGTTGGCGTCGTGCTGAAAAGGGTGAAAACGATCAGTATTAAAGCTCTTCAAAAAAAGAAGCTGCCTGTTTACAGGCCAGCTTCTATGTAAATCAGTATTAATCGTCGCTTACCATGTCCGAATACTGAGCCGGAGACATTAGATCATCCAGTTCGCTTTCATTGGAAGGCTCTACAACGATCATCCAAGCTTTTTCATACGGCGATTCATTAACGAATTCCGGAGAATCATCCAGGTCTTCGTTAATTTCTACGACTTTCCCTGTGACCGGGGCATAAAGCTCCGATACCGTTTTTACAGACTCTACACTTCCAAATGGTTCACCTGCTTCAAGCTCATCCCCAACCTCTGGAAGCTCTACGAATACAATATCGCCAAGCTCTGATTGGGCAAAATCCGTGACCCCAACGCGAAGACGTCCGTCTTCTTTTTTCACCCATTCATGTTCTTCTGAATACAAAAGTTCATCTGGCACACTCATGCATAATCATCCTCCTTCAAATGAATACTAATACGCTTTCCACTTTTCCTCAAAAACTGGTTCCTTAAACCCAAGGGTAACACTCTCGCCATCTGTCACGACAGGTCTTTTTATGAGCATTCCATCAGAGGAGAGCCATTCCAGAATTTCTTCTTCGGACGCTTTCGGCAGACGGCTCTTCAAGTCCATCTCCCTGTACTTTTTTCCGCTTGTGTTAAAAAACTGTTTCCATTCGAGCCCTTCCTGCTCTTTCCACTTCTTTAGTTCTTCCTTAGAAAGCGGATGGTCTACAATATGATACTCGTTAAAAGGGATCTCTTCTTTTTCAAGCCACTTTTTAGCTTTGCGGCATGTATCGCACGGGGGATATCCATAAAAAGTAAGTGCCAATGCCAGGCCTCCTCACACGCTTTCTTTCCTCTAATTGTAGCGGAATCTTTCCAGGTTGGAAAGTTTCATTTTGTTTTTAACTGCCAAGGGAAGCTGTTAAGACCTGTTCGAGTGAACGGCTGAATTCAAAAGCAAGGGAGGTATGCATTTCCTGAAGCTGTTTGGCCTGGCGCGGGAGGATGCCGGCCACGATGACTTTAGTGCCCATCAAGGTGAGCGCTTCAAAGGTTCTGCGCAGTTCCTTCATCCCCTCTTCGTCCACCTCTCCCACCCCGGTAAAATCAAAAATTGTCTTTTCGTACTCCCCCCGGTGCCAGGCATGGACAACTTTTTCTGCGATTAGTGACACTTTCTGCTCGTTAATATCGCCGTGAAGGGGCACGAGGGCCATATCTTTTGTAATTTCAATAAACGGAGCGGACAGGCGGTAATTTTCCTTAATGACGGCTTCCATCGTTTCTTTTTCTTCAAGCAGTTCTGTATTCGTCTCCCGAAGGCGGCCGCGAAGACGTTCGAGCTTGCCTGAGACATTGCTGTAGCTTTGATCCTTTGGCACAAGCAGCACGTGGATGTGCAGATCGTTGCTTTTTTCCGTGTATACATCCATCACAGTGGAGATACGGTCTTCGTCGATAAAAATCAACTCTACGCCATTTTCTTCAGGCGTATCTTGAAACAGCCGTTTTGCCTTTTCCCAGCTTCCTTCATCCAGCCACTCATAAAAATATTCCTTATGGCCAAAACGACTCCGCGCGGAAGAAGACATATAAATGATTTTGTAATGCTTATCTATTTGTACGTAAGGAAGCGGCAGAGCCTCAGGACTGAGATCTGGCATAGGTGCCTCCCTCCTCTTCTCCTTCGATCCAACGCTCGAGCGTACGCAGCCCATCCATCCGGATAACTTCCCCGGAAAATAGTTCACCTACATCGCGTTCTCTTGCCATCTTGCCGCCGAGGAGGACCGCCGGCTTTTCTTTCAGAGCAGTAAAGGCCTCAATGTAGGAAAATAACGAAGGAAGACGATACGAGAGGGCTGCCGACATGGCGACTGCCTGCGGCTGCCATTTTTCTGCAAAAGCGAGCGCCTGCTCAGCTGGCAGATTTGGTCCGAGATACTTCACCGACCAGCCGCGTGCCCGAAAAATGGAGGCCGCCATTCTTAAGCCTAAATAGTGCTGCTCTTCCGCTACACCGAAAAGAAGTGCTTTTGGAGCATCTGGTGAGGGCTGCTTTTCTTCCCTTCGCTCCAGTCGGGAAAGCAGAAAATCACATGTCGCCGTTGCCAGGTGCTCATCTGCGACCGATATTTTATTCTCCTGCCAGAGTTCTCCAACATGATACATAGCAGGTGTCAGCAGATCTTCATAGATCCCGGTTAACGTCATGTGCTTATTTACTTTTTGGATTTCCTGCCAGGCCTCTTCATCGAGTCCATCGAGCATCATGCCTGCCAGATCTTCCGGTCGTATTATCATTAATTGTCACCTTATTTCTGAATGTTTTCTTCAAGCTGCTCAATGCCCTCCGTAAGACATTCCGTAAAAAAGAGCCGCTCCTCTTTAGCCGCATAAAGAGGGAAGATTGCTCTCAAACGCTTATAGTTATCAATAATGATGGCAGTAGATACTCCCCGCTCGTTTAAAACTGACTCCAGCCACGCTGTGTAATCCAGAAAAAAAGAGCGGTCCGAAAGAGCATAGGAGGTTTCAAGATGTTTGAGATGGTGATGATTATCTTCTTCTGTTTTCTCCCTCCCTCTCTCTTTGAACCTGTCCCAAAGCCAGGGATGAGCTTTATATATTTCTTCAGAGACGTGCTGAACAATTTTTTCTTTTTCCTCCGGCGTCATTCTGCCACCACCTGGTACTGGTGAACTTCCGGCACAATGCCTGCAAGCTCCTGATCCGGATAGTTTTTCTCCATTTCATGTATTTCTTTAAATTCTTTACTCCGTACCCAGTTCAAATACATTTCCTTAGATGTCCATACCATGTAGACCGTTAATTCACCGGGCTTTTTTTCATTCTGCAGAAGCTGAAACTTCAGAAACCCTTCTGCCTTGTCCACCCGTCGCGATCTTTTTTCATATATTGCAATAACCTCGGCCGCTTTTTCTTCCGGGACTATAAATGTGGACGTAACAATGTGCATACCAGTGTCCTCCTATATCGACTTTTCAATGCTTAATATTGTATCAATCCTGAAAGGGGAACGCCAATGCCAAATCTCCCGGCACAACAGCAAGTATAAAAGCATATACTAAGTGGTTTGAATATGATGTTATCGCTTAAAAAAATAAAATTTTTTAATATGAGTCCATTACGCATCAAATCCGGCTTAGAACTTTTCCTGCTTATTTAATTATTAAAAATTTTCCGTTTCTAATGTTTATTCCTTTTTAAGCCGGGAATGTGTCTGATTGACTGAGGTTTTAATCCCTTGGTTAAAATATAAAGGAGGTATTTTGAACAATGGCAGTCGATAAATATCCATCCAGACAGGGCGACCATAAGGAAATCATGGACCGGAAGGACCCGGTAGTACACGGGAGCGCCGGATATGATGGCCCGCTGCAGCAGAAGGAACTGGACTTTTACGACGAGAACGGCTACCTCATGCTCCAGAAGCTGTTCACCGACGAGGAAGTCGACATGATGAAGCGCGAGCTCCGGGAGACGATGAAGCGCAACGAAGAGCGCGACGCGCCGGACGTGATCAAGGAGCCGAACAGCAACGAGGTCCGCTCCGTGTTTGAAATCCATAAGGACAGTGGGTTCTTTGAAATGCTCGCCAAAAACGAACGCATCGTCAAAGCCGCCCAGCAGATCCTCGGCAGCCAGGTGTATATGATGCAGTCCCGGATAAACTTTAAGCCAGGCTTTAAGGGTAAGGAGTTCTACTGGCATTCGGATTTTGAAACCTGGCACATGGAAGACGGCATGCCGGACATGCGGGCACTCAGCTGCTCGATCATCCTCACGGACAACTACGAGTTCAACGGCCCGCTCATGCTGATCCCGGGGTCGCAGAAATGGTACGTCTCCTGCCCGGGCACGACGCCGGAGGACAACTTCAAGCAGTCGCTGAAAAAGCAGGAGACCGGCGTGCCGGACAACGAAAGCATGGAATGGCTCACGGAGCAGGCCGGCGGCCAGATTGACCGCGCGACCGGCCCGGCGGGCTCGGTGCTCTTCTTTGACTGCAACACGATGCACGGCTCGGCCGGCAACATCTCGCCGTACCCGCGCAGCAACGTGTTCTTCGTGTTCAACTCGGTGGAAAACAAGCTCGTGGATCCGTTCAGCGGCCAGGAGCCGCGCCCGGAATTTCTGGCCAACCGCCAGGACACTTCCGCGATCCAGCCAAGCTCGGATCGTTTGTCGCACCAAACAACTTCCACTTCTGCAAAATAAGACACACAAAAAGCATCCGGTTTCTATTCCGGATGCTTTTTTCATTATAATGCCGGCCTTCACTCACCGTTTGAATGTCTGATCCTTTTCCTCATTTGATTTCTGTGTCAGCAGTACACTATACAAAATCGCAAAGACCATGCCACTGAAACCAACCATTTGAATGATAACACTTTCGAATCCCTGCAGCTGCAGAGTTCCCGTTAAAAACAGAGCGAGAAACGCAACCAACATTGCCACAGCCCATATAATTGGTTCTTTCAACGTCATCCCTCCATTTTTTCTCTAAATAGAGATAGGTTATCTATATCATAATTGACTTCGCCTATCTTTCCCACCTTCTTGTAAAGTTATCTATCAGACTAATTTTCCTTTTTTTTCAGAAATAACTTTTTTCACTATCGCTGTTACGTTGAAACAATCATCTATTCCTAGTATGATAGTGAATAGTCCTTGTTAGATAGACATTTGTTTATGCAGAAAAAATATTCGTGCTGCGTATGGAGTACGTGAGCCGTCATGCACATTGTTTGCGACAAAACTTCATGAGAGAGGGTCATAGCAATGGGAAAAACAGAAAAAGACTTACGAAACCGCAGTAAAGCCATCAGTGAAGGCGCCAATCGCGCGCCAAACCGGGCGATGCTTCGGGCCGTCGGCTTTACGGACGACGATTTTAAAAAACCAATGATTGGCATTGCAAGCACATGGAGCGAGGTTACTCCGTGCAACGTACATATCGATAACCTTGCACGCCACGCGAAGCAGGGAGCTGCCACCAATGGAGGCGCCCCGCTTATTTTCAACACGATCACCGTTTCTGACGGTATCGCCATGGGGCACGAAGGCATGCATTACTCCCTTCCAAGCCGGGAAATTATTGCTGACTCGATCGAAACTGTAACCAATGCTGAGCGCCTCGACGGCGTCGTGGCTATCGGCGGCTGTGATAAAACAACACCGGGCTGCGTTATCTCTCTAGCCCGGATGAACATCCCTTCCGTGTACGTTTACGGTGGCACCATTCAGCCCGGAAAGTTAAACGGCAAAGACATTGATATTGTTTCGTCCTTCGAGGCTGTCGGCCAGCACCAGACCGGCCAGATCAGCGATGAAGAGCTTCACCAGGTGGAGTGTAATGCATGTCCGGGTGCCGGCGCTTGTGGCGGCATGTATACAGCCAATACGATGGCCGCTGCCGTAGAAGCGCTCGGTATGAGCATTCCGGGCTCCTCCTCCACCCCTGCAATTTACGAATACAAAGAAACCGAGTGCAGGCAGGCTGGGGAATTGACCATCGAGCTGCTTGAAAATAACATTCTTCCGAAAGACATCATGACGAAAAAAGCATTTGAAAACGCCATTACGGTTGTTATGGCCCTTGGCGGATCCACCAATGCGTTTTTGCACCTACTCGCGATCGCCCATTCGGCAGACGTTGATCTGTCTTACGATGATTTTGAACGTGTCCGGCAGAACGTACCTCATATTGCTGACCTAAAACCGAGTGGTAAATACGTGATGCAGGATCTTTACGAAATCGGAGGCGTGCCGGCCGTCATGAAGCTTCTTTACGAGGAAGGGCTTCTGCACGGCGATTGTCTTACCGTAACCAGTAAAACACTTGCAGAAAATCTTGATGCTGTCCCTTCCCTGAAAGAGGGCCAGGAAATTATCCGCCCTGTAGCGGAACCATTTAAAAAGACCGGCCCGCTCGTTGTTTTGAAAGGAAATGTGGCACCGGAAGGCTCCGTTATTAAACTGTCCGGCCAGAAGATCAGCCGATTCGAGGGCACGGTCAAAGTGTTCAACAGTGAAGAATCGGCAACAAAAGCTATCATGGACGGAGAAATCGTCGAAGGCGATGTGCTCGTCATCCGTTATGTTGGTCCGCAGGGCGGCCCGGGCATGCCGGAAATGCTTTCTGTTACTTCGATGATCGTCGGCCGCGGCCTCGGCGGCAAAGTAGCGCTTATGACTGACGGTCGTTTTTCCGGAGGCTCCCATGGTTTTGTTATCGGGCACGTAGCTCCTGAGGCAAGCGTTGGCGGTCCGATCGGGCTGCTTCAAAACGGGGACATCATCTCCATCGATAGCGACACGCAGGAGATCAACCTTCACATTTCCGACGAAGAGTTTGAAAGACGCCGGAACGCCTGGCAGGCTCCGGACCTTCCAGAAAAACGAGGAGCTCTTGCCAAATACGCTAAACTGGTTTCTTCAAGTGCAAAAGGAGCCGTCACAGACGCAGATTTATAAACTCTAAGGGAGCTGCCGTTTCAGGCAGTTCTCTTTCTTTTCAGCTTTATTTTAAGAGCATTTGAGTTTCCCACAATTTATGGTAAATTATGAGGGTACTAACGTTAATACATAGTTACGCACGAAGGGAGTTTCCTATGTCCAAAAAACCAAGGCCGAGTTCGGGCCGTACATTTGCAGCTATTGTAGCCGTTATAGCTGTGATTTTGCTTGCTATTATTCTCGTGGGCAATTTCAGCGGCGGCAGTGATAATTCTGGAGAAAACAGTGGTGAAAACCTGGAAACGAGCGGCCAGCCGCTCAAGGGAGAAGAGGACGCTCCAGTTACAGTCGTCGAGTTTGGTGATTATAAGTGCCCTGCCTGCCAAAACTTTCACGAATCAGTCGTTCCTGAAATTGAATCCCAGTTTGTTGAATCCGGCGATGCTGCTTTTCATTACGTTCACTATCCGTTTTTAAGTGAGGATTCCACAACAGCGGCAGAATTCAGCGAGGCCGTTTACGGCGAACTCGGGGATGAAGCCTTCTGGAACTTCCATGATACGCTGTTTGCCAATCAGCCGCAGAACGAAAGCGGAAACTACTTTGACCAGGAGCGCCTGACGGAGCTGCTTCGGGAGACTGCTTCCGGGGAAGAAGTAACCACAGTTGTCGAAGCTTATGAAAACGGGACCTACGAAGAAGAAGTGGAAAATGACCGCTCCATGGCCGAAGACCTTGGCGTAAACAGCACCCCATCCGTATTTGTGAACGGGGAATTGTTTGAAGGGGACAGCTACCAGGAGCTGCTCGATATGATTGCAGAAGAGGCAGGAGAGTAGCGCCCATGATGGAACGTTTATTAAGTGCAGCCTGGGTGATGGCCATTATTGCTACACTCGGCAGCTTATCGTTCAGCGAAATTTTAGGGTATATCCCCTGTGAGCTTTGCTGGTACCAGCGCATTCTTATGTACCCGCTCGCAGTCATGTTAGGGGTCGCTGTATTCCGCGGGGAACGGCAGGTCGTATGGTATGCGCTTCCGCTGGCTGTTCCAGGTATGCTGCTTGCAGGCTATCATTATCTGTACCAAAAGCTTCCGGTGCTGCAGCAGGCCACGGAGTGCACCGGCACCGTTTCCTGCTCCGATCAGTCTGCCCAATGGCTTGGTTTCGTTACCATCCCTCTTTTATCATTCACTGCATTTTTGTTTATTACCGTTGCACTTTTGATTGTCGCCCTACGCAAAAAATAGTCACATGCCCTTAGGCACGTGACTATTTTTTTATTCCTCTTCAGACGAAGCCACTGCTTCTTCAATTTCCGTAATCATTTCATCCATCGACTGAAGGCCGCCGCCGGAGAGGTACCAGTACTCTGGATCCAAATAATGAATATTATCATTCTGGGCTGCTTGTGTTTCATTTACAATATCATTGTCAAGAGTTTCGGCAGCTGTCTGCTCTTCGCCGCCCTGGCTGACTACTGCACTGCGGTCCACTACAAAAAGGTGCTCTGGATCTTCTTCTGCTAAGTATTCAAAGGAAGCACTCTGCCCGTGTGTAGATGCTTCGATATTTTCATCCGCTGCCGGTACGCCGAATACGTCATGGATCAGGCCAAAGCGGGAGCCTTCCCCGTAAACACTTAAGGAACCGTCATTTACCAGTGTTACTAAAGAAGGTCCTACATCTTCAGTAGTTTCGTTTAGATCGTCAATACGGGCATGAAGCTTGTCTACTTTTTCCTGCACTTCCTCTTCTTTTTGGAAGATTTCCCCGATCATCTCCATGTTGCTGTCAAAGGATTCCATGTAGTTTTCCGTGTCCACTGCTGTATAAACAGTTGGAGCAATTTCACTCAGTTCTTCATAGGCATCGCTCTGACGTCCTGAAATGATGATCACATCCGGCTCCATCGCGTTGATTGCTTCGAAGTCCGGCTCTTTTAAGCTCCCGATATTTTCGTAGTCATCGCTTCCATAATCATCCAGATAGGAAGGGAGCGATTCCTGGGCTACGCCGTTTACGCCTACATTTAGTTCATCCAGTGTTTCGAGCATTTCGTAATTAAACACAACGACGTTTTCTGGATTTTCCGGCACCGTCGCTTCACCCAATTCGTGTTCTACGGTCACTTCGCCGCCGCTTTTCTTTCCTCCGTTGTCTTCATTGCTGCTTTCTTCACTGGTGCTGCCACTGTTTTCACCTTCCGCAGTTGATGACTCTGAGTTATCAGCCCCGCATGCAGCAATAAAAACTGTACCAAACACCGCTGTTGAAGTAAGCATCCATTTGTTCTTTTTCATTTCCCATTCCCCCTGGTTAATTTGTTTTTTCCAGCCTGAAGTATTGGCTCTCCCTCCTCCTGTTACTCTTTTGCCGTATTAACGGGCCGGATACCTGGTTTACGTAAAGTAAACACAGATTTTTTGATCGTTAATACGACAGATAGGCATATCCATTTCGTAGATATCTGTCAACACTTCTGATTCCATCATCTCTTCGGTCGTGCCCTGGGCTACAATGTGCCCGTTTTTCAAAGCGACAATGTCATCGGAGTAACAGGAGGCGAAATTAATATCATGAATAACCAAAAGCACGGTTTTACCCATATCTTTCACTAAACGGCGAAGTACTTTCATGATCTGCACTGAGTGCTTCATGTCCAGATTATTGAGCGGTTCATCGAGCAGGATATAGTCAGTGTCCTGAGCAATAACCATCGCAATAAAAGCCCGCTGCCGCTGGCCTCCGCTCAGCTGGTGAATATAAGAATCCTGCATGCTCCAAAGCTCCATATAATCAATAGCCTGATCCACATGTTCCCAATCTTCAGCGTTCAGCCTGCCCTGCGAATAGGGAAAGCGGCCAAACGATATCAGCTCACGCACCGTCAGCCGGGCATTCATTTCGTTGGACTGTTTTAAGATCGCCAGTTTCTTCGCCAGCTCCCGGCTTTTTGTTTTCGTAATGTCTTTGTCGCCGATCCTAACTTCGCCCGCGTCCTTCGCGATCAAACGGCTGATCATTGACAGCAGTGTACTTTTTCCAGCGCCGTTTGGTCCGATGAATGAGGTAATCTGTCCCTGTTTAATCGTTACGGATACATCGTTTACGACTGGTGTTTCATCATACTTTTTTGTTACATTCATTACCTGGACCATGCTTTGTTCCCCCTTAATAATAGATAAATAAAGTAAATGCCTCCGATAAAGTTCACAATGACACTAATTGCTGTGTTAAAACCAAGCACCCGTTCGACAAGCAGCTGTCCGCCGATTAAAAATGCTACAGCCGCAAGTGCGGCGGCAGCAAGCAGCACACTGTGCCGGTAATCCTTCATCAGTTCATAAGCGACATTAGCCACAAGCAGGCCTAAAAACGTAATAGGCCCAACCAGGGCGGTGGCAATGGAAATAAACAGCACTACAATGACAAGCAGCCGCTTCACCGCATACTTATATGGCACTCCCAGGTTCACCGCCTGGTCCTTTCCGAGGGAAAGCACGTTCAAATATTTCATAAAGGTCAAGGAGTAGATAAATAACAGTACAAACACCGCTACTGAAATGCCGAGAATGTTTGAATTCACATTATTAAAGCTTGCAAACATATTATCCTGGATCGTCAAAAATTCATCTGGTGATATGAGGACTTGTAAAAACGTAGAAATACTGCTGAACAAGGTCCCGCATACAATTCCGACAAGAAGCAAAAAGAAAATATCCTGCTGCTCCCCCTGGAACAAAAAGTAGTAAAGAATAACGGCAAAGCCGAGCATGAGAGCAAGTGAGACAAAAAAATTCAGCGGACCGTTGATTACAAGTGCCGAGGTAGAACCAAAAAAGAACACAATCGCTGTCTGCAGCAAAATGTACAACGAATCAAGACCGATAATACTCGGTGTTAAAATCCTATTATTCGTAATGGTTTGAAAAATGACAGTAGAAAAGGCAATCGCACCGCCGGTCATTACCATTGCAAGAAGCTTCTCTGCCCGGTGCTGCAAAACATAATCCCAATTGCCTCCTGCGTCTGTAAACATAAAGATAGCGGCCAAAACAAGTGAGAGCATGGCCAGACTCATGATCTTCCAATTAAAACGCATATTTCTTCCTCCTCATCAGCATATAGAGGAATAAGAAACTGCCAAGTACACCCACAGTTAAACCGATAGGAACTTCGTACGGAAAAACAATCAGGCGTCCAAAAATGTCACAGACAAGCACAAACACGGCTCCAAGCAGGGCGGTATGAATCAGCGTTTTCTGCAGATTGTCCCCCAGGTAGATTGCCACAATATTTGGTACTACCAGACCTAAAAACGGGATGGTTCCCACTGTTAATATAACGACTGCGGTCACAGCGGCAACGATGGTAATGCCCAGGTTGACCACTGTACGGTAATTCAGACCCAGATTCACCGCAAATTCTTCTCCCATGCCGGCGATCGTAAACCGGCCCGCAAATATGTAAGCTATTAGAATAAGCGGAATGCTGACATACAGTAGCTCATACTGTCCGTTTACAATTAGTGAAAAATCCCCCTGCAGCCAGGCTGACATGTTTTGCACCACATCATATTTCAGGGCAAAAAATGTCGTTACCGAGCCTACAATGTTTCCAAACATGAGTCCTACTAGCGGAATAAAAATAGAATCTTTAAATTTCACCCGTTCAAGAATAGTCATAAAAATAAATGTACCAATAAGGGCAAATAAAAAAGCTACTCCGGTCCGGAGCAGCGGTGAAGCTCCGCCGAACCAGATCATGGCCACTAAAATACCAAACCGGGCCGAATCCATCGTGCCAGCCGTAGTTGGGGAAACGAAGCGGTTCCGACTCAACTGCTGCATGATCAATCCGCAGATGGCCATCCCCATGCCGGCCATAATAATACTAAGAAGCCGCGGTACACGGCTCGAGGTCAATGTGCGCCATTCATCTTCATTTCCAGCCATCAACCCCTGCACCGACACCGTCTGAACGCCGATAAACAGGGAAGCCGCCGAAAGAAGAACGAGAAGAACAAGTAAGTACCACCATTTCATCTGTAAACACTTCATTTCCCAAGAACAATTGCATCGTTCTACGTCTAATTATTAATGATATTCATTATCAATTACATTTTTCATTTTATCATTCCGGTTTTAAATGTCAATGTACCTTCTTCTTTTTTCCTTAACTTTTCATAAACAATAAAAACCGGCCTTACCTTTTCAGGCAGACCGGCTTTGCTTTTCACATGCTTTTAGGATGGGAGTGGTATCTTGTCCATAAATGCCGAAAAATCGTATGTATCTCCATTATATGCATATAAAGACATAGGTTATGAAACGGCCGTTCACTAGGAAGCATCTCCCCATCCCCGTCTTCAGTCATTTCTTCTTGAAACTGTTTTTCCGCCTGGATGGCTGCCTCCTGAGAGCTGAACTCATGCACCGCTATTTCTATGCTTGTACTGTTTTCCTCCCACATTTTGCTTCCAAGATTCATGGAAACTGGAGCTGCAGCCGTTTCTTCTGTTTCTTTCAGAGAAAGCCTATTGCTTTCCAGTTTCGAAATCCATTGTTCTGCATCTTCTGTTTCGTTTCCAAAGGCGGCCGCAAACAAAGGCATTACCCGCTGCCGTCCTTTTGAAAAACCTCGTGTCAGCCAGCTCCTCCCCGCAGAAAAAATAAATAACACAGCACTAATTATGTATATTTTCATCCTAACAGACATTTCCAGTTTATTCATTCTCCTTCTTATTTTTTGCACACTTTTATACCTTTGTTACAATAGATGACAACATGAAAGGAGCTAATGAGTAATGACTACAAGCACTCGCATTGAATCCAGAGATTCTTTTAAGGAGACTATACAAACAGAGGCACCGGTGGCAGTAGAATTTTCAGCCGGGTGGTGCCCGGACTGCCGGAGACTTGATATGTTCATGGACGACGTACTGAACCACTTTGACAATCTCCCATTGCATAAAGTCGACACTGAGCAGCTTCCAGACATTACAAGCGAACAGGAAGTTATGGGCATACCAAGTATTCTCGTATTCCAAAACGGTGAGAAAATAGGCCATCTGCACAGCGCGGACGCTAAAACTCCCGACCAGGTAAGCGAGTTTTTCTCTAAATACTACTAAAGTAAATCTGCCGGGCCCGGCAGATTTTTTTATATTACAGATCGTTTCCAGCTGCCTTGTTTGAATTTATCAAAACCGGGAATGCTTCTTTCAGTACCCTAAAAAGGAGTGAACAGTTATGGCAGTTATTGACGCCAAAGAAATATTAAGCGAATACCGCCGCGGTATCGAACAATTCAGTGAATCCTATCAGGAGATTGCGAAAAATTATAATCGCTTCACCTCTAGTGCCTTTGAAAGTGGAGAGGTTTCCACAGCTCAAAAGCATTTAACGGCGCTCGCTATCGGCGTGCATCAAGGCGATACGACATGTATTGTTTACCATATGGACCAATGCCTCCATCACGGTTGCTCGGAGGAAGAAATTAAAGAATATATGGGTGTCGCAGCAGCTTTTGGCGGCGGCGAATCCATGAGTGAAGCAGTAACGATAGGCCTTGACGCCCTGCAGCAACTAAGTGAAAAGTAAATTAAGAAGCTGTTTCCATGTAAAGGAAACAGCTTCTTGTTTATTTATCGAGGATATCTACGACAAATTGGGACCATGTCTCAAGCCGTTCATATATTTCCGGTTGGGAAAGCTCTTCCACATTCGTCCAGAAGCCACGGATCTGTTCGGTTTCTTTTACCTGAACATCCACATGCTCCGGAAGCACAAATGTATATAGAATCCCGAGGTGCACTTCGCCAACGGCGTTATTATCGTCATTGATCAGCCCAAGCGCCTGCATTTCTGCTTCTTCCAGAGAAGAAATATGCAGTTCTTCCTCAAGTTCACGATCGGCATTTGTATGCAGCAGCTCCTGAAACGTCGAAACACCTGCTTCAGCATTCATATGCCCCCCAAAGCCAAGAGATAATTTGTTGTGCAGTCTTCCTTCTCCTCCGCCAGCAAGCCGTTCATACGCGTACAGTTTTTCCCCCTTGCGGATCACCACGTAGGGAATCGGCTGTTTCCAGGACGGGTCTTCTTCGGCGTCTCCCCGTCTTTTTTCTGTATATGTATCCGCAATCGTGCCGAGAATTTCCTGAATCTGCCCCTGCTCGTCCTGCACTCCGTGAAAGGTCCGCGCCTCGCGTGCGAACACCTGCTCTCTTGGGGCCACTACAATCATTTCGTCCATTTTACCCATCTTGTTCACCTCATTGTGATATTCTCCTGTATTTCATTATAGCGGAACTCTTTGAAATACACAGCAAAAAAAGCCAGGCAGATGCCCGGCTTTTATTGTTAATCAAAAATGAAATCTTCATCCCGGACCGGTTCTACTGTTGCTTTTTTGTAGCCGTTTCCTTTCATGGAGAAGAAATCGTGGGATTTTGTTTTTGTATCCATGCCGTTTAATACGATCGGATTAATTTCTTCTTCTTCAAAATACGCATCCAGTCCTAAGTTCATTAATGCCTTATTTGCATTATAACGAAGGAACTTTTTCACGTCGGAGGTCAGCCCAACCGGATCGTAAAGCTGCTCGGTATAAAGCAGTTCATTTTCATACAGATCCATGAGCAGGTCGTGGGCAAATTCCCGCAGTTCTTCCTGCTTTTCCGGTGTCTGGCGCTTGTAAATTTCCTGTGCCAACAGGCCGACATATACGCCGTGGATCGCTTCATCACGGATAATCAGGTTAATGATTTCCCCGCTCTGCATGAGCTTACCCTGCCCATAGAAATAAAGCGGATAATAAAAGCCGCTGTAAAACAGAAAGCTTTCAAGATAAACCGAAGCCACCATGGCTTTGTACAGAGAAATTTCGTCTCCGTCTTCAATTTTATTGTACTGCTCTACAATGCGGGAAGCTTTTTTCTGCAGGTGCGGATTTTCCTTCACCCATTCAAAAAGTTCATTAATTACTTCCGTGGAAGCGAGCGTCATGAAAATGTTTGAATAGGATTTCGCATGCACTGCATTTTCCATCATTGCCATAAAGTTTAATACTGCCTTGCGCTGGTGGCCTTCCACCTGCTCAGCAACCTTTGGCATGCCGACATTTCCCTGCTCAGTGTCGAGCAGGGTCAAGCCGGCGAGTACCTTCATATACGTATCTTTCTCTTCATCGGTTAAATATTTCCACGTGAGCAGATCCCCGTTGAGTGATATTTCCTCTGGAAGCCAAAACTGTTTTACGTTCTGGCTGTAAAACATCTGCGTAAAGTCGTCGTCTTGTTTTGACCAGTCGGCTGCGTCAAAAATTTGATTCATGGGGTGGTGCTCCTTTCTTTACACGACGCAGGAGAGGCAGTCGTCCTGTCCTGTGTCTTTTGTTCGTGCATAATAAATCGTCTTGATGCCTTTATGGTGGGCGTAAAGATCAATCCGGTTCAAGTCTCTCGTCGTGATGGTGTCACGCACAAAGAGCGTAAAGCTGATGCCCTGATCGATGTGCTCCTGGATAGCTGCGATCATATCTACAACATTGAACATGTCCATATCATAGGCCGCTTTATAGAAGAACCAGTTATCCGGCGCGAGGCCCGGCATTGGATAATACGTTTTCGAGTTGCCGTACGTCCGTTCTTCAATACGCTCCATGATCGGCATAACCGAAGCCGTAGCCGACTGTACATAGGAAATGGAGCCGGTCGGTGCGATCGCCAGGCGGTAGCTGTGGAACAATCCGTGCTCCTGCACCTGCTCCATCAGCTCTTTCCAGTCTTCCGCATCCGGCATAGCCATTCCTTCAAACAGGCCGGCAATCTTAGCCGAGGACGGCAGGTAGGAACGGTTCAGGTATTTCTTAAAGTAGGAGCCGTCCGCATAGCTCGAGCCTTCGAATCCGTAAAACGTTTCTCCAGTTTCCTTTGCAAGCTCCATTGAACGCTGAATGGAATAGAAATTCATGGCCATAAAGAAGAAATCGGCGAATTCCCGTGCTTCCTCGCTTTCGTACGCGATATGGTTCTGCGCTAAAAAGCCGTGCAGGTTCATCGCTCCGAGACCAATCGATTTCATCATCTGGTTGCCTCGGCGCACAGCCGGAGCATTCGTAATGTTAGTGTGCGTTGCTACATGGGTCAGGGAATCGGTAGCGAGTTTCACCGTATCCTTGATCGTTTTGTGCTTCATAACATTGGCGATGTTCAATGAACCGAGGTTGCAGGAAATATCGAGTCCGACTTCATCTTCCTCACCGTAATCCGTATAGCTTGATACTTCAGAGGCCTGCAGCACTTCAGAGCAGAGATTGGAAAATTTCACTTTGGAGACGTTATTCAAAGCATGCGCACGGTTCACGTTATCCTGGAACATCAAGTACGGATATCCGGATTCCGACCGGAGAATCGCCAGCTTTTCAAGCATGCGGCGGGCATCGACTTTGTCTTTTTTCACACGGTCGTCTTCTACGAGCTTGTCGTACATTTCGCTCATATCCATTTCATCAAGATGCTCCCCGTACGCCCGGTAAACGGTGTGCGGATAGAACAGGTACATATCCTTACCCTGGCGGGCAAGTTCAACGAATTTGTCCGGAATTACAACCCCGATCGACAATGTTTTAACACGCACATCTTCGTCAGCCGAAATTTTCTTCGAGTCCAGGAAGTCGTGGATGTCCCGATGGAAAATGTTTAAATAAGCTGCCCCGGAGCCCTGGCGCTGTCCCATTTGGTCTGCGTAACGAAAGGCATTGTCGAGCAGCTTCATTACGCCGACGACGCCTTTTGTCGCGTTTTCTACGTCTTTAATGGCTTCGCCTTTTGCCCGAAGTTTCGATAAGTTCAGGGATACACCGCCGCCTACTTTGGACAGCTGCATGGAAATATCAACAGCCCGGGAAATATCGTTTAAAGAGTCATTTACTTCAAGCAGGAAGCAGCTGACTAATTCTCCGCGCCGTTTTCTGCCGGCATTCAGGAACGTCGGGGTACTCGGCTGATAATCCTGGCTCATCATCATTTCCGCAAACTGTTCGGCTTTCCCGGCGTCTCCATTGCCGAAATAAAGGGCCACAACAGCCACCCGGTCTTCATAGCGCTCAAGGATCATTTTCTGATCATTGGTTTTCAACGCATAGTCATTGTAAAATTTAAACGCACTCATGAATGAAGGAAAACGGAATTTCTTTTCATAGCACAGGTTGTAGACCCGCTCAATTTCTTCAAAAGAATACGCTTCAAGGAATTCTTTTTCATAAAAATCGTTTTCAAGCAGATAGTCGAGCTTTTCTCTCAGATCGTGAAAGAAAACAGTATGCTGGTTGACGTATTGAATAAAGTATTGGTAAACGGCTTCTTTGTCTTTTTCAAATTGAAAGGACCCGTCCTTTTGAAACATGATTTCATTGTTTAACTGGATCCAGTCGGTGGTTTGTGTTTGTTGCAACTTTCATCGCCTCCTCTGCGAAAATGGACACATCGTTTTTTGTTCCGCTCAGTTCGAATTTATGGAGTATAGGAACGTTGTAGTTTACTGCAATCTGGTTAGCGCTTTTCGCAAAATTGTCTCCCCATACTTTGTTTCCGCTCGACGCCACAGCAAGAAGCTGCTCTGCATGATCTTCAAGAAATGCTTCTGTGGATTCCGGAATATTTCCAAAGCCTTTCGTATAGGTGATAAGGATAAACGGTTCATCGATTTGTTCCGCTTCATTCAGACTGTATACCCGGTCAAACGGGATTTTTTCTGCGAAACGCTTCACGTTGCCCGTCATAGAATCAAAAATGATCGGTATCATCGAATCCCCTCCTTTATTTCTAAAATGTACGAACTTGTGTACATCCTTCTTATACCACTACTATATATGGTGTAATCTCCTTTTTCAACATACATGATATAGATATTTTTTCGTTTTATCCTCTTGACATTTAAAATCTCTGCTATACTTCCTTATGCTCTGCGATTCTACCCTGATAATTGTGCACATTTTCTGACAGAAAAAAATTCAGTAAGTAAGACCTGCTTCTATATCTAGATGTTTATAAAAACTGATACCGTATGCACTACTACATACAGGTATATATTTATTCCAGCGCGCTATGTATGGAGGGATAATTTTCGGTAAATTCTTGATACTTTCAGCTTATGGCAAAGAGCTGGCACGAATGTATTTCAAACAAAAGCAGCCCGCGCCTGCACGGACTGCCTTTCCATATTTTATCACCTTTTCAGGCGGGGTCTTACCGTTCTTTCAATTGTACAAGCTCATTAACGATCCAGTAGGGATCCGGCCGGGCCGCTTCCCAGACAGAGGCTGCCACCGTACCATCCTGGTCAATGACATAGGTCATGTCTGCAGGACAATAAGAATAGTAGCCGGTATCCCGCAGAGCTGCTTTAACCTCTGGTACGTCCTGAAGCAGGTAATCCCGGCAGGAGATGCACGCGTTGTACCACGAGGCTGCCACTGCATTTGTATCTGCAAGCACTTTCCCTGTAAACGGCATGTGCTTCGCCTCTTTTTGGAGAACAGATATCTGTTCAGCGGCAGCTACTACTACTTGGGCACCCATCTGCCTCAGCAAAGGGGAGGCTTCTTCGTAGCTCCATAGTCTGTCTTTTTCTGCATGCATCCATCCGCCAAAACAGAAGAGAAGTACTACCGGCCCCTGAAGAAGAAGCTGATTTAAAGTAATATTATCTCCCTCAGTACCAGGAAGAGAGAATGCTGGTGCTCTATCTCCGATTCTAAGCCCCGGGCAGAGCGCCGGCCGTTTATCCTCATGCCATTCATTCCATAAGATGTTTTTTGCCCGGTGCAGCTGCGAACTCAGCACCTTTTCCCTTAATAGTGCCATGCCTGCAAGACTCCTTTCGGATCCCAATCGTCTGCTTTTCTTAGCTTTTAATCATCGTCCCTGTCGTCATCGTTGTCGTCGTCATGGTCGTCTTCAATATCCCTCGAAGCGATCGTACCGTCTGCATTATTTATGAAAAAGTTGCCTTCCTGTTCATTCGTTTCTACCGACAGATCATAGCCACTCTCTTCGCGGTCAAGTTCCCACTCGTCCAGCTCACCAGACAATTCACCCATCCCCGAAGCCACAATATCCTCTAAACTAACGCTGTCCCCGTCCTGCACCAGCGGCTCTTCATTGTCTTTATCATCGTCAGTTTCTTTTTGAATCACCTCACCGGAGAATGCACCTACTTCAATGTCATATTCGTCTTCCCCTTCAACCTCTACCTCATACTTCTGGTCTTCCATATCCAGCTGCAGTTCCACCGCTTTGCCATTTGTTTCTTTTTCAGCAATCATTACAGCTTCATCAGCGGAGATTTTTTCCTTGCCGTTTCCGCTGCTGGTGCTTTCTTTACTTTCTGCGGCTGTTTCCTCAGAAGCTGGCACTGAAGATGTTTCCGCCCCCACACCTCCAGCCGTATAAACTCCTGCGCCAATTAAAGCCCCAAGTGCTGTGACCCCCGCCAAACTGCCTGCAATCATTTTTCCCTTCATGGTCATCTCCCCCTTTATTTGTTGGTACACCTTTACTATAAATTCCTGACATGAGAATATCCCTATAGGGAAATGAGAAATTGATGAGAAATACATAAATGGCTCATGAAAAGCATATAAATAAAAAAAGCCACCTGGGATAATCCAGGCAGCCTAATCACTTAATCATCCCAGGTGATTGATAATATTTCTCCGGTGATACCGTGTACCTGCACCGTGGCTTCTTCATCGTCCTGCTCGAGCTCCACGTAGTAAAACGGCTCCCCGGCATCGGACGTTTCAAAATCGACATCGTCCACTTCCCCGTCCACTTCTTCCCGGGCTACAGATGCAGCTTCTTCCGCATTTAACACTGTCTGCCGGCCGTCTTCGCTGCTTTCAGTATCATCTTGCTCTTCTTCCAGCACAGCACCGGACCGGGCATCGATAATCATTTCTTCCAATGCTTCTTCTTCTGCAAATTCCACTACATAGACAGCCGTGCCTTCCTGGGTTTCCCTGCTGATCTTTTCAATAGAAAAATCAGTTTCCTCTTCAGCCCGGGCACGTGCTTCTTCTTCTGTTAGCATTTCTGTATCATTCGTGCTGTTGCCAGCAATTTGTGTAACGCTTATGACTGATCCATCTGCAGCTTCCACCTGCATCTGGTACGTTCCCCGGTCAAGCTCTGCCGTCACCTCATAAATACCGTCTTGTTTTTCGATATTCGTAATTTCCCCCTGGTACTGCTCCTGCACAGCCTGTTCAATTTCCTCCGGAGACATCTCCTGGGTAAAGTAAGACGAAAGCCACCAGACTCCCAAAGCGGCTACTACGAGGCCGGCCAGCAGCACGAGAAAAACAATGACTTTTTTCAAAGCTGCTCCCCCTTCCCTCTATTACACCTATTGTAATCGCTCATTCTGAGAAAATGATGAGAACAGGGAGCTTATTCGCCGTTCTCCGGAAAAACCAGCCGGACCTCCGTGCCCTGGCCATAAGTACTTTCAATCGCAATATTCACCCCAAGAGCCTCGGTAATATCTTTAGCAAGCGATAAACCAAGCCCATAGCCTCCGCTGGCCCGTGTTCTCGACTCATCGACCCGGTAAAAACGTTCGAAAACACGCTCAAGGTCTTTTTCCGGGATACCGATGCCGCGGTCACTCACAGCAATGAACGGCGTTTTTTCCATCTTGTCAACTCTCACATCAATAGTGTCACTGCTGTACTTTCTCGCGTTATCAAGCAGAATATACAACAGCTGCTTCACCTTATCAGAATCAGTCTGTGTCACCGCCGTGTTTCCGGAAAAATTAATATCCCGATGATAGCTGCTGCGATAATTCTGGACAGCGTCTGCTGTTACCGTCTGTAAATCCACTTCTGCCATGTGCAGGTTTGCTTTTTCACTATGGCGGGCAAGCAGCAGAAGCTGCTGGGTCAGCTCCCTCATCCGAATTGCCTCAGAGTGAATAGCCTCCACTGATTCTTCGATAATTTCCGGCCGGGAAGCCCCTCTTCGCTGAAGAAGGCTGGCATATGATTCAATCACTGTCAGCGGCGTTTTTAACTCATGCGAGGCATTTGATACAAACTGCTCCTGTTTATGATAGTTATCTTCGAGCCGCTCAATCATTTCGTTAAATGTATCTCCGAGCTGTTCAATTTCATCCTTTGACTTCGACGATGAGGGAATCCGTTTGAACCTGCCGCTCGTTTGAATATCCTGCATTGTGGCCGACAGTGCTGTAATCGGGCGGAGAATCACTCTTCTTAACAGGCGGGCCGAGAGAAATACCGGGATAACAGCTGCGATAGTGGCAATAATCAGGATTACGCGGAGCACCGCCAGCGTTTCTTCTGTCGGACGAAGGCTGTCGGTGATCTGGATATTTGCCACCTGCCCGTTTGTCCATATCACCGGCACGGAAACAAAAGCGTACCGTTCACCGTGGTATTCGGCCACCTGGACGTATTCTTCCGAATAATACTGCACGGACTCATCCGTTAAGCTTCCTTCTGCCGGAGAGGTAACTGTCGCAGCCCTGGATCCGTCCTGCAGCACAATTCTGGCCATGCCTTCAGTGGGGGCATAGGCCCTCAGCAGCTGTTCAGCCGAAAAGTTGTCTGCGGATTCATTAAACGTAGACGCCGTCTGTCTCGCTTCTTCTACCGTCTGCTCCACTTCGCTTCCGATCATCATGCGGGAGAAGGAAAAGTAGATAGCAAACACCAAAAGTACGACAATGACAAATACAAGCACCGATGTATATAAATGAATCTTGTTTCCAAGCTTCATGGCGAATCCTTGACAACGTAGCCAACGCCGCGGACAGTCTGGATATGTGTGGTCCCGAACGGTTTATCAATTTTATTTCGCAGGTAGCGAATGTAAACATCCACGACGTTTGTTTCCCCGATATAATCAAAACCCCATACCTGTTCTAAAATCTGGTCCCGGGAGAGCACCTGTTTTTTATTTCTTAACAGATAGTAAAGCAGATCAAACTCTCTTCGGGTCAGCTCCACTGGCTCCGTGCCGGCATATACTTCCCGGGCCGACTCATTAAGCCGCAACTCGCCCGCTGAGAGCCAATGCTCTTCTTCCTCTGCTTCTGCTTTCAAGGCAGTCTTTGTTTGAAACCGGAGAGACGAACGAACACGGGCGAGCAGCTCTTCTATTTGGAAAGGCTTGGTAATGTAATCGTTGGCCCCGAGGTCGAGGCCGGAAACTTTGTCCTCTACCGAATCTTTAGCGGTGACAAGCAGGACAGCTGTTTTTTTGTCCTGGCTCCGGATTCGCCGCAGCAGCTCAATGCCGCTAATGCCCGGAAGCATAATATCGAGAATAATTAAATCCCACGTTTTTTCCTGATACATAGCGAAGCCTTTAAGACCATCAGTCGCTTTTTGAACATAATAATTTTCATAGGTAAGCTCAAGCTCGAGCACCCGCGCAATTTTTTCTTCGTCTTCCACAATCAGTATACGTGCTTGTTCCATTAGGCATCCCTCAATACGCTGCCGGATGGCAGTCTATTATGATGAAGAACGGTGGTTTGAAGCTTTGCTCCACAAAGTGATTGTTCTCCATGTGAAATAAACAGCAGTGCCAATTAAACAAATAAGAAAAAATGAAGGGAAAAACCACCCGAGCCCCCCACTTTCATCCAGGGCTGTCCGGACGGTCTGCCACTGAACGTAAACGAACCCGAGGGCAAGCTCCACGAGCAGAATAGAAACTAGAATTTGTCCCTCACGCTTAAATACCTCTATTTGATGCTCGTTCATTCGCACCGGAAGGCGGAACCAGCCCGGGTAGCGAAGAGAAAAATACGCCCCGGTCCAAATAGCGATTAACGCCAAAGGAGGAACAAACAAATAATATTTCGCAGCATATTCGTTTGGATCTCCGGTGGCGTCGAAAAACTGGGGCACAATGTACGGAAGACGAGGCCAATAGAAAAGCACAATCGCAAGCATTCCTATGGAAGCCACGCCCCCTACAATTAATGCTGTTCTTGCAAACGTCGGCATAACGGTCTGCCTCCTACTATTCTTTATTCCAGCTTCACCACTGCTGCTTTTTCAACGCTTTTGATATCATTATAATCGTAACGATACAGGACATCGCAATAATGACCATTACAATACTCCATAGCCATTCTCCGGAAATAATGAAAAAAATGCCGAGAATAAGGCTTAGCACTACAATAAATCCTTCAAACCAGTAAAAAAATTTTATGGTCGCATTTGTATTCATGACTCTCCCCCTGATCTTTCTTTTGATTTCTTTTTACTGCCTGGCTTTTTTCTGCCTGTCTGGTAGACGCCAAGCAGCGCGCTCAGCATACCAATTGCTGCAACAATGACATAGAACGTGGCGCCAAGCCAAAGAAAAAAACCCGCTGCTCCCGCAGCCAAAACTAGAAATATTACATTAAACGTAAATAGTACCGGGGATCTCAAGCTACCCCTCCCTTTCGACTTTATCTTCTATCAACGTATCATTTTCTTTCCTTATTGCCCATCTTTTCCTTGAAAAGCCGCTAAAATATTTCTCATTGGTCTTTTCTCTTTTCAGGCCGGTTTAAAACAAAAAAAGCACCCATTGGCATGGGCGCTGTCATAACATAAATGGTGCTAGTGACAGGACTTGAACCTGCGACCTGATGCTTACGAGGCAACTGCTCTACCAACTGAGCTACACTAGCACATATTTGCGACAAATAATAATATACAAAAAGAAAAAATGCATGTCAATCAAAAAAGCCGAAGGCAGCCAGCGAGCCAGCGCTGCCTTCAAGGCTGTTTAAATAAACAGCAGCAGGCTGAGCGCCATCACAGCCATCCCGCTTACTACACCGTAAATCGACACGTGGGTTTCGTCATATTTTTTTGCTGCCGGAAGCAGCTCATCCAGAGAAATAAATACCATGATTCCAGCTACAGCGGCAAAGATGATTCCAAACATTGTGTCTGTTAAAAACGGCATCAGTATAAGAAACGCTAAAATAGCCCCCGCCGGCTCTGATAATCCCGACAGGAAAGACAGCCGGAACGCTTTCCGTTTGCTCCCAGTCGCAAAATAAACCGGCACCGAAACTGCCACCCCTTCAGGGATGTTGTGAATGGCAATGGCAAGCGCGATTGCAAACCCCAGACCAGGATCGTTCAAAGCAGAGGTGAATGTCGCAATGCCTTCTGGAAAGTTATGAATCGCAATAGCAAGCGCTGTAAATGTCCCCATTTTCATGAGACCCTGGCGTTCAAGCTCTTCTTTAGATGTATGCATGTCTTCCACGCGCTTCACTTCATGCGGATTGCCTTTTTGTGGAACGAGCCGGTCAATGGCAGCAATGAAAATCATTCCTCCAAAAAATCCTCCTACGGTCGCCCACTGGCCACCAACTTCTCCAAGTGCTCCGACGAGCGATTCCTGCGCCTTAAAAAATATTTCAACCATGGAAACATAAATCATCACGCCTCCAGAGAATCCGAGTGAAAAAGCTAAAAACCGGGTGTTTGTCGTGGAGGTGAAAAAAGCCAGTATGCTTCCAATTCCTGTAGCAAGACCAGCTCCAAGTGTTAATAAAAAGGCATAGATGACGTTGGGCTCCATGCGTGCTCCTCCTTCATGTACTGGATTGATTTCACGAAATTTTCCCTTATGCAACATTTTAACCATTATTCAATTGTTGTGTCAATGCAAACTTTATGCCTCCATAAAAATCTTCTTTTTTTCTAAGAAAAAAGGTAAAAAGACAGAACGGCCTGTGCGGAGCTGCTAATAAAAAACACAAAAAAAGTGCCTACGGCTGGTAAGCCGTAAGCACTTTATGTCTCCTGTATGTATGGTGGAGACGGTGGGATTCGAACCCACGTCCAGAGATATTGCCACTTTAGCATCTACGAGCGTAGTCGCTATATTATCATTCGCCAGTACGTCAGCCTAGCAACAGGCTTTCGTACGGCTAGTCTGATTAGTCTCTTCAGCCGCCCTCAGACGGAGGGCGAACTGCGTAGCCCACTAAGAGTGAGACCCCAAATCATTCCACGCGGGCGATGGAATGCGGGATCCGCATGAAGCAGTTGTTACGCTGCTACTGCGAGGTTTTCGTTGTTTTTGCCAGTTATTATTGGCGTGGCATTTTTACGAGCTGCCTCTCGGCTCGCAGCTAAAGCTCAACCTATCCCTGTCGAAGCCGTAACGTCCCCATGTGAAGTTAAGCATGCGCTCATAGTTTATGAGCGACATACTATATTATAACGATAGGCCCCGGGCGTGTCAATCTAGTCGCTCATACCCTTCATGCTCCGGTTGATGGCTTTATCCATTTCGCGTTTGGCGTCCTGTTCTTTAAGAGCCTGGCGTTTGTCGTATTTTTTCTTACCCTTGGCAAGGCCGATTAGCACCTTAGCTTTGCCGTTTTTGATATAAACCTTTAATGGGATAATGGAATAGCCGGACTGCATGCTTTTGCCGATGAGTTTATTAATTTCCCGGCGATGCAGCAAGAGCTTTCTCGTACGAAGGGGGTCATGGTTAAACTGGTTTCCCTGCTCATACGGGCTGATATGGGCGTTATGCAAAAACAGCTCATTATTATCGATTTTTCCGAAGCTGTCCTTTAGATTCATCCTCCCGGCACGGATTGACTTTATCTCTGTGCCCCGCAGCTCAATACCTGCTTCAAAGGTATCTTCGATAGTATAATCATGACGGGCTTTCCGATTTTGCGCCAGCACCCGGTTTTCCGTTTTTACGGCCATCCCCGTTCACCTGCCTTCATTCTTTAGTTTACCACGGCAGCCCGGCTATGGCCTATCCTCCCGGGCTGCCACAACCGGATTATTTCTTTTTGTTGTTTTTTGAGACTTTCGAATAAAACGGCTTTTTATTGCCGGATTTTCCTTTTTTACGGCCACCGTCTTTTTTATTGCCGTCTTTCTTTTCACCCTGGCCTTCTTTTCGGCCCGGGCGTTTGCCCTTATCTCCCTGAATCACTTTCGTGGACTCTTTGCGGCGGGCTTTTGCCGGACGCTTCATGCCGACAACCTCAAAGTCGATCGCAGCTTCTTCAAGGTTTACGTTCAGAACGCGTACCTCCACCTGATCGCCGATACGGTACATATTCGCTGTACGCTCACCAATCAGGGCATACTGCTTCGGATCATAGTGGTAATAATCATCAGTTAAATAGCTGATGTGCACCATGCCTTCAATGGTGTTTTCGAGTTCCACAAACAGGCCGAAGTTGGCGGCTCCGCTTACAAAACCGGTGAATTCTTCCCCGATTTTGTCTTTCATATACTGGGCTTTTTTCATGCTGTCAACTTCACGCTCGGCATCGATAGCCCGGCGCTCCATCTCGGAGGAATGACGGGTAATTTCCGGCAGCTCATTTTTCCATTTCTGCTGGGTTTTGTCGTCCATTCGTTTGTTTACTAAATACGTACGGATCAGCCGGTGCACAATCAAGTCCGGGTACCGGCGGATTGGTGATGTGAAATGGGTATAGAAGTCCGCCGCCAGGCCAAAGTGGCCGGCATTTTCCGGATCATACTTAGCCTGCTGCATTGAGCGCAGCATGACCGTACTGATCACTGCCTGCTCCGGTTCCCCCTTCACGGAATCGAGAACCTCCTGGAGCGCACGAGGGTGTACCTTATTTGCGGTCCCTTTCACTGCGTAGCCAAAGTTCGTCACAAACTCCACAAATGACTGCAGCTTGTCTTCAGCCGGATCTTCGTGAATCCGGTAGACAAACGGCACCTTCATCCAATGGAAGTGTTCGGCTACCGTTTCATTGGCAGCCAGCATAAATTCTTCAATCAGCTTTTCAGCAACCGAGCGCTCGCGCAGCACTACGTCTGTTGGGGCCGTCGTTTCATCTACGAGCACCTGCGCTTCTTTGAAATCAAAATCGATGGCGCCTCTTCCAAACCGCTTTTCACGAAGAATTGCTGCGAGCTCTTCCATGCGTTCAAACATTGGCACGAGTTCGCTGTACTCCTCCCGTTTCGCCTGGTTGTTCTCTTCAAGAATCAGGCGGACATCGTTATACGTCATACGGGCAGCAGTCCGGATCACACTTTCAAAAATTTCATGATTGACGACTTCACCCTGCGGTGACACTTCCATTTCGCACGAGAGCGTCAGCCGGTCTACCTGCGGGTTCAGGCTGCAGATGCCATTTGACAAACGGTGCGGAATCATCGGGATCACCCGGTCCACCAAGTATACACTCGTAGCCCGTTCACCGGCTTCTACATCAATAGGTGTTCCTTCATCCACGTAATAGCTGACGTCCGCAATGTGAACACCGAGCTTGTAGTTGCCATTATTGTACTTCGTCACCGTCACGGCGTCATCAAGATCCTTTGCGTCCGCTCCGTCGATCGTAACAATAGTTTCATCGCGAAGATCCCGGCGCTGTTTAATCTCGCTTTCATCGATTACATCGGGGGTCTTTTGTGCCTGTTCCACAGCTTCCTCCGGGAAATCTCCCGGAAGGCCGTGCTTATGGATGATCGACAGAATATCCACGCCCGGGTCATTTTTATGCCCGATGATATTGACGACTTTCCCTTCAGCTCTTGAAGCCGCATCCGGATATTTAGTCAGCTCTACGACAACCTTATGGCCGTCCACTGCTCCGTTTTCCGCGTCCTGTGGAATATAAATGTCATCGCGGATATGCTTATCATCCGCCGCCACGAATCCGTAGTTACCGTAGCGCTGGTACGTGCCGACCACTTTTTCAATTCCGCGTTCAATGATACGGATAATCGTGCCTTCGGTTTTACTCCCCTGGCTCGAGTCCGAGATACGAACAAGTACGGTGTCTTTATTCATGGCTCCGTTAATTTCGCCGGCCGGCACAAAAACGTCGTCACGTTCTTTCTCCTCCGGAATAATAAAGGCAAAGCCTTTGGCATGACTCTGCACGCGCCCGCGCATCAGATTCATTTTCTCCGGTATGCCGTAGCGGTTGCTTCTCGTCCGGACAACGTCGCCGCTGTCCTCCATTTCGTTTAGCGTCTTCATAAGACGTTTAATATCTTCTGCTGAATCTGCCTGAAGCGTTTCCTGGATTTCCTCAATGGTTGCAGGACCCGCAGAATCGTTTTTCAGGTAATTCAGCAGTATCTGTTTTATTTCCTGGTCCAACGTTTTCATCTCCTTTCAATTTTGTTGTGATAAACGTTTTGAGCTCTGCGCTCTTTCTTTATTTTGACCAATTTAATCTGTCCAAAAACTGATAGACATCTTCGTTCAACTCATCGCGATCATTTCCGAGGGTAATGACGTGCGGGGAGTCCGGGTACCACTTAATCTGTTTATCCTGCGAAGAGATCTCTTCGTAAATAATGTTTGCGCTGTCCTCTGCAATCATATCATCTTTTTCGCCCTGGGCAATCATCACCGGGGCGTGAACCATATCCAGGCCGTCTGCCACTTCCCGGATCAGGCGGTTCACCGAATGCAGCGTGTCCGTCGGGAGCTGGCGGAATTCCATAATCTCTTTATCAATCTGGTCCTGGCCCTTGCCTTCAAGGCGTTTAAATTCTTTTGCGTAATTGATGACGTCTCCATATAATTTGTCCGCGTTGTTGAACGTTGACATTGGGGCGCTCATCGGAATAACTCCAAGGACATCGTAATGATACGCCACACGCAAAGCCATCAGTCCGCCGAGAGAAAGGCCCCCGACCGCTATCTGGTCAAAGCCTCTCTCTTTTAATTCGTTCATTCCCGCTTTGACGTCTTCCCACCAGTCATGGTAGTCCGTTTCCATCAGCTCTTCCGGCGGAACACCGTGTCCTTTGTATACCGGCGCATGTACAGTATAACCTTTCTTTTCCAAAAAGCGTCCCATCATCCGCACATCCGCCGAGGATCCTGTGAATCCGTGCAGCAGTAGAACTGCACGGTTTCCTCCTTCAAAGGTAAATGATTTAGGGGGTACTACACGCATGATTCATCGTCTCCTATCTTTCTTCTATTCAATTTATTCTATCGTTCGCATAAGGTTTTCAGAATTTATTTGTTTTGCTGTTAAAAATAACCGTACATCTTTTACTGTTTCATGACGGTGGGGGCCGTGAAAGAGAAAATGCTTGCCGCTTTTGTAAATCACAAACTGTTTTACTGGACTCTGCACTGTTTTGTATATACGCGCGGCGCTCCGGACCGGCACCAGGCCGTCCTTTTCGCCCTGGCCAATAAACACCGGGCAGGATACTTTTCCAACAAATGGCCGCAGCACCCGTGCTGCCTGCTGAAATTCTCTAAGCGCCCATCCGGGGGTTCTTAATTTTTCTGCAGCTACGCCGTACCACGGGTGCAGCGATCCTCTCGCCCGGCCAATCGCTACGAGCAGCGTGTCCTTTAAAAACTGGACGGGATTAATATACTCCATCGGCGTGCCAATCAGCACAAGCCGCTCCACTCTATAGCGGGCCGCAACATAGCAGGCAAGCAGGCCACCCATCGAGAATCCGATCACATACAGGGTGCTGCAGGCAGCCGCGAGCCTTTTAGCCGCGCGGTCGGCTGCGTGAATCCATGTGATATAGGAAACCCGGTTTTGAATGCTGAAGCTGCCATATGCATGCCCGGGCAGGACCGGCGTTTCCACCATCCAGTCCGTCGAAGCACGGAGGTTCTCGGCAATTGGCTCGATTTCCCACGGGGAGCCCGTAAATCCATGCAGACACAAACATCCAATCGTCTGGTTTTTCCTGGTTGTCTTCATGTTTCTGGTCCCCTATTTTTTATTTACCTTTAGCCTCTCACTAAAACGCTAAACTTCTACCTGCTTCTTTGATTCACTAAATACAGGAAAAGCAAACATCAGCCGGCAACAGAAAAAACAGCGAACGCTGGAATCGTCCGCTGCTGAGATAGCTTCCTATACTGTCTGTTAGACAAAATAGGCGATGAGTATGGTAAGAACAAAAAACAACACAGCCAGAACTACTGTAAACTGAATCAGAAAGGCCTCGATGCCTCTCGCTTTCTGTTTGCCAACCATTTGTTCGGCTCCGCCGGAAATTGCTCCTGCCAAACCGCTGCTTCGGCCTGACTGCAATAAGATAATTGCAATAAGCATGACCGCAACGACTATTAATGCAACGTACAACGCCGTTATCATCACCCGTACACCTCCACGTTCCAATTACGCTTGTATTAATGTAACACACCAGCACGTGCAGCGCAAGCACATGCAGCAATACAGGCTGAATGCCGCGTGGCAGAGGTGGTTTATTCAATTATAAAAAACCGCAGCCCGTATTCCGGGCCGCGGTCGAAAAGCAATTATTTGTTCAGGTTATAAAAAGCATCCTTGCCCAGGTAAACAGCGGTTTCCGCCAGCTCGTCATTGATGCGCAGAAGCTGGTTGTATTTTGCCACACGATCCGTACGGGACGGAGCGCCTGTTTTGATTTGACCCGCGTTGGTCGCTACTGCGATGTCCGCGATTGTCGTATCTTCTGTTTCACCGGAACGGTGGGAAATGACGGCTGTGTAACCAGCACGCTTCGCCATTTCAATAGCATCAAAGGTTTCAGTCAACGTGCCGATCTGGTTCACCTTGATCAGAATGGAGTTGCCAATGCCTTTTTCAATACCTTCTTTCAGCTTGTTGGTGTTGGTCACAAACAAGTCGTCGCCCACAAGCTGTACTTTGTCGCCAAGAGCGTCTGTAAGCTTTTTGAAGCCTTCCCAGTCGTTTTCATCCAGGCCGTCTTCAATAGAGACGATAGGATATTTCGACACCATATCCTGGTAAAATTCGATCATTTCGTCCGCTGTTTTCACAACGCCTTCACCTTTGAGGTGGTATTTTCCGTCTTCGTACATTTCAGAAGCTGCAGAATCCATCGCAAGCATAATCTCTTCGCCCGGTTTATAGCCTGCTTTTTCGATAGCTTCAATGATCGTTTGGAGTGCTTCTTCGTTCGAGCCGAGGTTCGGGGCGAAGCCGCCTTCGTCGCCGACACCCGTATTATAGCCTTTGCTTCCAAGTACTTTCTTCAGGTTATGGAAGATTTCTGCACCCATACGGACAGCTTCAAGGAAGTTACTGGCGCCGACAGGCATAACCATGAACTCCTGGAAGTCAACGTTGTTGTCTGCGTGCTCGCCGCCGTTCAGGATATTCATCATTGGAACCGGAAGGGTTTTTGCATTAAAGCCGCCGAGGTATTCGTACAGCGTCACCCCGAGTTCGTCTGCAGCCGCACGGGCTACCGCCATCGAAACACCCAGAATGGCATTGGCACCGAAGCTGCCTTTGTTGTCTGTTCCGTCAAGTTCGATCATTGCCTGGTCGATGCCTGTCTGGTCTGTTACATCAAAGCCGATGATTTCTTCGGCGATCGTTTCATTCACATTGTCGACTGCTTTAGTGACGCCTTTACCCATAAAGCGGTCGCCGCCGTCACGAAGCTCTACTGCTTCATATTCACCGGTGGAAGCGCCGCTTGGCACGAGGGCGCGTCCAAAAGCGCCAGTCTCTGTAAATACTTCTACTTCTACCGTTGGATTCCCACGGGAATCGAGTACTTCGCGTGCGTAAATATCTGCAATTAAACTCATAAATGATTCACTCCTATGATTGATTATTGAATGAGGGACTGCCCCGTCATTTCTTTTGGTTTTTCTATCTGCAGCAGCTCTACGGCTGTTGGACACAGGTCAGCGAGCACGCCGCCTTTGCGGAGCTTTGCATTCTCATCGCCAGTGACGATGACTGGCACCGGATTGGTCGTATGGGCTGTCATCGGTTTATCATCCGGCGTTGTTACTTCATCAGAGTTTCCGTGGTCTGCTGTAATAATGGCACGTCCGCCCTTATCGTGCAGCAGGTCCACGACCCGTCCGAGGCATTCATCCACTGCTTCAATTGCTTTAACCGTGGCCTCAAGGTCACCAGAATGGCCGACCATGTCCGGATTGGCAAAGTTCAGCACGATAAAATCATGTTTTTCAGACTGAATTTCGCTTTCAAGCGCCTCAGTCACTTCATATATGCTCATTTCAGGCTGCAGGTCGTACGTGGCTACCTTAGGCGAATCGATCAGCACCCGCGTTTCGCCCTTAAACTCTTCCTCGCGTCCACCGCTGAAGAAAAAGGTGACATGCGGATACTTTTCCGTTTCTGCAATACGAAGCTGGTGCAGTCCAGCATCTGAAACGATTTCACCCATTGTATTGACCAGGTCCTGCGGAGGGTAGGCAATTTCTGCATTTACTGAATCACTGTACTGCGTCATACTGACAAATTTCAGATTGGATGGGAATTTGTCTCCGCGTTCCAAACCGTTAAAACCATCCTGCGTAAATACCTGTGACAGTTGAATGGCACGGTCCGGACGGAAGTTGAAG
This sequence comes from Marinococcus halophilus, assembly GCF_900166605.1. NCBI lineage: Bacteria > Bacillati > Bacillota > Bacilli > Caryophanales > Bacillaceae > Marinococcus > Marinococcus halophilus. Next base: position 472,221 of record NZ_FVZD01000006.1, on the reverse strand, counting down.
AAGATCACTGCGTCATTGTCCTGCAGACGGCCGACTGCTTCTCCTTCTTTTGTAATAACCGATGGCAGCACAAATTCATCCCAAACCTCTTCTTCGTATGAAGCGTCCACAGCTTCTTCAGCTGTTTCGTAGGAAGGTCCTTCCCCGTACGTAATAGCCCGGTACGATTTATCCACACGTTCCCAGCGGTTGTCACGATCCATTGCATAGTACCGGCCCTGAACCGTCGCAATATCGCCGGTACCGATTTCTTTCATATAGTCTTCCACTTCGGATACATACTGTTTAGCGGAACGCTGCCCCACATCACGGCCATCCAAAAAGGCATGAACGTATACACGCTCGATTTCTTTTTCATTCGCCATGTCGAGCAGTGCTTTTAAATGGTCTATATGGCTGTGGACCCCGCCATCAGAAAGCAGGCCGAATAAATGAAGGGCGCTGTCGTTTTCTTTCACATGGTCCACGGCATGTTGAAATGCCTGATTGTTTTTGAACGTTCCTTCTTTAATGCCCTTATTAATTAAAGAAAGGCTTTGATAAACGACCCGGCCGGCCCCGATATTCATATGGCCGACTTCTGAGTTGCCCATCTGTCCTTCAGGCAGGCCGACGGCTTCGCCGAAAGCTGTCAGCGTTTCATGTGGGTATTGCTTCCAATAGCGGTCAAAGTTTGGCGTGTTTGCCTTAGCTACCGCGTTCCCTTTGGTTTCCTCCCGGCAGGCGTAGCCGTCCAGGATAATCAGTGCTACTGGCTGATTGCTCATTGTTTTCCCGCCTCAGCAAGCTCCAGGAACGCATCCGGCTTCAGGCTCGCACCGCCGACAAGGGCACCGTCGATGTGCTCTTTCGCCATGTACGTTTCAATATTTTCCGGTTTTACACTGCCGCCGTATTGAATGCGTACTTTGTCAGCTGTATCCTGATCGTACTGCCCGGCAAGTGCTTTTCTTACCGAACCGCACGTTTCATCCGCGTCCTCGGCAGTCGATGATTTGCCTGTGCCGATAGCCCAGATTGGCTCGTAAGCAACAACCACTTTCGCAGCGTCCTCCGCACTCAGTCCGGCAAAGCCTTTTTCAATCTGTTCGCGCACGACTGCTTCTGTAGAGCCGTTCTCCTTCTGCTCAAGGGACTCCCCGCAGCACATGATCGGTGTTAACCCGTGGTTCAGGGCTGCTTTTACTTTTTGATTGACGGTTTCGTCGGTTTCGTTAAACATTTCGCGGCGTTCGGAGTGGCCGATGATGACGTAAGGAATGCCTAAGTCTGCGAGCGCTGCCGGACTGATTTCGCCCGTGAACGCACCGCTGTCTTCCTGGTGCATATTCTGGGCGCCGATTTTCACGTCGCTCGATGCTGCTGCCTCATTCATGTCCTTCAAAAACAGAGCCGGTGCGCATACTACCGTTTCCACCTCTTCTGCGTTCGGTACTTTGCCTGCTACCTGCTCGATAAAATCCACTGCTTCACCGTGAAGCTTATTCATCTTCCAGTTGCCTGCTATGATTGGTTTTCTCATTGTTTCACCCCGCTAAGATTATAGTAAATATACGTGCTGCCTGCCTATTTATCATCCAGTGCTGCTACACCTGGCAGAACTTTGCCTTCGATGAATTCAAGCGAAGCACCGCCGCCGGTGGACATATGGCTCATTTTATCTGCCAGCCCGAATTTTTCTACCGCTGCCGCCGAGTCTCCGCCGCCGATAACCGTGTACGTGCCGGAAGCTTCAGCCATTGCCTCAGCGATGGAACGCGTGCCCTTTTCAAACGTAGTGAATTCAAACACGCCAACCGGCCCGTTCCAGATCACAAGCTTCGAATCCTTGATGACGTTGGCATATTCCTTTCTCGTTTCGGGCCCGATGTCCAAGGCTTCCCAATCGGATGGGATGCTGTCAATACTCACTGCCTGTGTGTTTGCATCGTCGCTGAAATCGTCGGAAACAATAACGTCCTTTGGCATGTAAAAGTTTACGCCCTTATCTTCAGCTTTCTGCATGAATTTTCTGGCCATATCAAGCTTATCTTCTTCAAGCATGGACTTGCCGATCTCATAGCCTCTCGCTTTAACGAACGTGTAGGCGAGTCCACCGCCGATAATGAGGTTATCCACGATATCGAGGAGGTTATCGATAACGCCGATTTTGTCTTTTACTTTTGCTCCCCCAACGATTGCTGTAAATGGACGGTCCGGGTCCTCAAGCGCCTGGCCGAGCACATCGAGTTCTTTTTCCATCAGCAGGCCGGCTGCGGACGGAAGGTGGCGCGCCACTCCTTCTGTAGACGCGTGAGCCCGGTGAGCCGCACCGAAGGCATCATTTACGTAAATGTCTGCAAGGGATGCTATGTTCTTTGCCAGAGTTTCATCATTTTCCTCTTCCCCTGCTTCAAAGCGCAGGTTTTCAAGAAGCATGATTTCTCCGTTCTCCAGGGATGCCGCTGTCTGCTTAGCCTCTTCGCCGTATACTTCGTCGACCTTCTTCACATCGACATTCATAATTTCGCCAAGACGGGCTGCTGCCGGTCCGAGACGAAGCTCGTCCACCGCTTCCCCTTTCGGGCGTCCAAGGTGGCTTCCGAGAATGACACGCGCTCCCTGTTCGGATAAGTATTGAATTGTTGGTACAGCTGCACGAATCCGTGCGTCATCCGTAATGCTTTCATCTTTCATTGGCACGTTGAAATCAACGCGGCAAAATACCGTTTTGCCTTTCAAATCTAAATCGCGGATGGTTTTCTTATTTAACGCCATTGCCAAACCTCCCTTAATTTTTCTTCCTCATCTATCATAACAAAAATCTGCACTCCCGTTCTTTACCCGCCGCAGAAAAAACTGGAACGTCTATTTTTAATGCTTCGTGAGAGCATCTGATGTCCGGCAGGCCGGAAAATAGAGCTGTACAGACTTAAAAAAGGGAGGAAGAAATAATATTCTCCTCCCTTTCCCAAGCACTAAATAAATGGTTTACAGTTTTTTGCCAAAGCTTGCTGCGAGGTCCACAACACGGCTGGAATAACCGAATTCGTTGTCGTACCAAGCGATTACTTTGACCATGTTGTCCTGCATAACGAGTGTTGAAAGAGCGTCTACCGTGGAAGAATAAGCGCTTCCGTTGTAGTCCTTCGATACGAGCGGCTCTTCACTGTAACCAAGAATGCCTTTCAGTTCGTCAGATTCAGAAGCTTCTTTCAATGCGTTGTTCAACTCGTCTACTGTTACGTCCTTGTCGAGTTCTGCTACGAAGTCCACAAGGGAAACGTTTGGAGTAGGAACACGCATCGCACCGCCAGTAAGCTTACCGTCAAGCTGCGGAAGCACGAGTGCTACTGCCTGAGCGGCGCCTGTAGTTGTCGGAATGATGTTTTCAGCGCCAGCGCGCGCACGGCGAAGATCTTTGTGCGGGCCGTCCTGGATCTGTTGGTCACTCGTGTAGGAGTGAACTGTATTCATCAGGCCGCGTTTGATGCCGAATTTTTCGTCCAGTACTTTAGCTACTGGAGCCAGGCAGTTGGTTGTGCAGGATGCGTTAGAAACGACTTTGTGCTCATCCGGCTTGAATTCGCCTTCGTTAACGCCGACAACAAATGTGGCGTCCACGCCTTTAGCCGGTGCGGAAATGATAACGTTTTTCGCTCCGCCTTCAAGGTGTTTGGCAGCCTGATCACGCTGCGTAAAGATGCCTGTAGATTCAACAACGATCTCGGCTTCTACGCCTTTCCAGTCGATTTTCGCTGGATCTTTTTCAGAGAAAACGGTCAGCTTGTGGCCGTTAATTGTAAGGTTGTCACCGCTTGCTTCGATTTCTGCGTCAAGCGTTCCGTGGACGGTGTCATATTTTAAAAGGTGCGCAAGTGTATCAGTGTCAGTCAGGTCGTTTACTGCTACTACTTCCACGTCCGGGTTGTTTAAAGCTGCCCGGTAAACGTTACGTCCAATACGTCCAAAACCGTTAATACCAATTTTTGTTGCCATAATGATTTTTCCTCCTTGGAATATAAATAATTGTGAAAGCTACTGCAGCATAATGCGGCAGGTATTCTGCCTGTTACTCAGTTGCCTCCGGCGCATCGTTTTGTTCTAAAATGGCTTTCGCTGCGCCCTCATCGGTAATCAGTATGCTGCTTGGGCGGTAGCGCATATAAGCGTCAATTGCCTTTGCCTTGCTCGATCCCCCGGCTACGGTGATTACTGTCTGGTCCCGCCGGAGCTCGTCCCACTGCAGGCCCACCGTATTTTCCCGGTGCACCACTTGTCCATCCTGGTTAACGTAGTAGCCAAATGACTCGGCCACCGCCGACTCTTCCTCTAGTCTGCTGCGCAGGGAAGCACTCGTCGTCCGCCGGCCGGCCATCGTTTTTGCTTCTCCAATGCCGTGAACCACAATCGATGCCGTGCTCAGCAGATCGAGCACTTCCTGCACTCCGGGTTCCTGCATGAGCGAACGTCTCGTATCCTCGCTCAGCTGGTCGGGAACATGAAGCAGCCGGTACGAAGCCTGGGCCTTCATCGCCATGGCGGAGCTGATAGTGTTGGCCTGAATTTCTACTTTTTCCCCTAGGCCGCCGCGGGCCGGTACAAAAATAGTGTTTTGCCATCTCGGGTCAGGGACCATCATTTCAGCAGCTGAAGCAAGCGTCGTTCCGCCGGCTACCGCAATGACGTCCCCTGAACGCACACGGTTTTTCATCTGCTGTACCACAGCCCGTCCGAGTTCCTTTTTCACCACCGGCAGCTCGTCGCTATCCCCCGCCACCACGATAACCTTAGGCACGGATAAATAACCCGCCAGCCTCTGCTCCAATTCCTCGAGGCCAAAAGTATATTTGACTGTCTGTTCGAGTCCTTCGAGCAGCTTGGTGCCTTCTTCAGTTAAAAGCATCCCTGCGCTTTGCATCAGAATAAGCCCCTGCTGCTTCAAAAAATCTGTTTCACTGCGCAGAACCCGCTCTGAAATGGATAGCTGAGTGGCAAGGGTTCTTCTTCCAATCGGCTGCATCAGGCGGATGTATTGCAAAATGCGGTACCTCTTCCCTAACGTTTCGAGCACATCAGGCTGCAGTTTCCGCTGCATCTCCAATACGTCACGTAACATATTGCTACACCACCGAACCTGTGGCAGCAGCTTATTTCAAGCCACTCCTCATCATTGATCTTCACTTCCCCCTCCGGGACTAATAAGGTCCCGGAGAGACATTTTCTGTCCCGCTCATTTTATAAAAAAATGAACGTTTTGTTCACAATTTCATTGTAGCAATCTGCATCTGGAAAATCAACGCAAATGTTCACCGTGATTTTCAAGTTGTTACATTAGACTATTACCCGAATGCTGATAATTTTATGCATAAAAAATCCTCCTTTTTCGCAAGGAGGATACTGGCTATACTGGCTGCTTGCGCTGGGAGGAAGAAGGAATGCGGAGTTCTGTTCTGTATTTCGCAACCGCCCGCCTTGAAATCGTACACTTCTGTTCCTGCTGCAGCAGATCTGCAAGCTTTTGGTCCGAAAGAGGCTTTTCTTTATTTTCTTCTTTAATCAGTTTTTTCATCATGGCCTTCACTCCATTGCTTGAAGCGTCTTCTTCCAGGCGCGCAATTTTTGAGGAGAAGAAATGCTTCAGCTCCACCAGGCCGTGAGGTGTCTGCATGTATTTGCGGCTCGTCGTCCGTGAAACCGTGGATTCATGCACCTCCGCCTGCTCAGCTATTTCCCGGAGCGTAAGAGGACGAAGTTTTTCTTCGCCGTACTTTAAGTATTCACTCTGGGCTCCGACGATCGCTTCTGATACTTTCTGCAGCGTCTGCTGCCGCTGTTCGACACTTTTTACAATCCATAAAAACTGCTTATATTTTTCCATTGCATACTGCCTGGCTTCTTCATCGGTATCCTGCTGCAAGAGACGCCAGTATTTTTCATTCATCTGCAGTTCCGGAAGCCGGTCATTTAAAATAGTGACGACCCACTTTCCTTCAGCCTCTTCTACACGGATATCCGGGGACACAGAAATAGATGCCTCCTGCCTATACGCATCCCCAGGATACGGCGAAAGCTTTTGAAGGCAAGTGTAAATCTCCTGGAGCTGCTCTTTGCTGAGATGATATTTCTGCTGAAGATAGCGCCATTTCTTTGCTCCTAGCGCCTCGAGGTCATCGGCGACTACCTGATCAATATAGGGATCCGTATCCAGACAGCGTTCAAGCTGCAGAAGGAGGCATTCTTTTAAATTTCTTGCCCCGACTCCTGCTGGTTCAAGCTGTTGGAACGTCGAAATATACTGCTCGCTTTCTTCGCTTTCAAGCTGAAACTTCTTCTCCATTTCCCATTTGATGTCTTCTAAGTATCCACGCTCATCGACACTTCCGGCTAAAAACAGAAGTATATCCCGTTCCCTGCCTTTGTAACGGCCGCAGGCAATCTGTTCCCTCAGCGTATCTTCGAGAGTTTCCCCTGCCGGCTCACGCCAGTCCAGCTGTTCATTTCCGGATGCCGGGGTATAGGCAGGGACTGCTGTTTGAGAGGCAGACAGCGCAGTACCGTCAGTAATAGAAGGCATGGTTAAATCCATTAGAGGGTTTTCCATCGCCTCTTCCTGCAGATAGTCAGATAATTCCTGGGTCGACAGCTTCAACAGGGCAATTGCCTGCTTTAATTCCTGCGTCATCACTAAACTCATCTCTTGCTTCTGCTGCAATTCAAGCCCTAAACCCATTATTTCCACCTCCGTTTGGAAACGCTTTCTTATATCATAACATATTTTTCTTCCTTAATTCGATATCTTTCCTTGTTCAGTTATTGGTATTATATGAAAATAGATCTGGGCATTCTATTTGTTTGTCAGATCATTTTTCATATAACTTAAGGCATATCCTGAAGCAGAAACATTTACACGGCACGTTTATGTTTGTGAAAATGAAGGGAATGAGAGGTAACGTGTGAATATATGAAATAGGAGCATACTTTTTATTTGACCTTAATTGACCAAAGAGTTATGATAATAACAGCAACGCGGAAGGAAAAATATTTTCCATACAACTACCATGAATGTAGGCATACATTTCATTAAAGGAGGACTCTTTTCATGAACTTGATACCAACAGTTATTGAACAAACCAACCGGGGCGAACGCGCATATGATATTTATTCGCGTTTGTTGAAAGACCGCATTATTATGCTTGGCTCGGGCATTGATGACAACGTAGCCAACTCGATCGTAGCGCAGCTTCTTTTCCTCGAAGCCGACGATCCGGAGAAAGACATTTCTCTTTACATTAATAGTCCGGGCGGCTCGATCACAGCCGGCATGGCTATTTATGACACAATGCAGCACATTAAGCCGCAGGTTTCCACTATCTGTGTCGGCATGGCAGCATCAATGGGTGCTTTTCTTCTTACAGCCGGCCAGGAAGGCAAGCGTTATGCTCTTCCAAACAGTGAAGTAATGATTCACCAGCCGCTCGGCGGCACTCAGGGCCAGGCTGCTGATATTGAAATTCATGCCCGCCGCATTATTAAAATGCGCGAAAAGCTCAACCAAATCCTTGCTGACCGCAGCGGCCAGCCGCTTGAAGTTATCGAGCGCGATACCGATCGTGATAACTTTATGAGTGCGGAGCAGGCAAAAGAATATGGTCTCGTGGACCAGGTTATGGGACAGTAAGAGACAAAAAATCAGGACGGCATAGCGCTGTCCTGATTTTTATTATTTACATTTCTTTTTTCATAAACTCCGTTAATGATTCGGCCGCTTCCTCTTCGTCTGCACCTTCAGCCGAAAGCTTAACCGAGGCCCCTGTACGCACTGCGAGGCTCATAACGCCCATAATGCTTTTAGCATTCACCTTTTTTTCATCTTTTTCCAGAAAAATGTTGGAATGAAACCGGTTCGCCTCCTGAACGAATAATGCTGCCGGCCGGGCTTGAAGCCCTGTGCGCAAATTTACTTCTACTGTTTTTTCGACCATAGTTATTATCTTCCTTTCTCCATCTGTCTTCATCCGGTACCCGCTTTTTTTGCACCAATAACGTAAGTCAATTCGGTAACTTTTTAAGCAAGCGCTTTAACAACGGCTGTAAACCGGCGCCTGTGGCAGTAGAGGCCCCCCTCTCTTCCTACAGGCGCCGGTTTTTACTAATTAAATTTTTTCGGGAATTGGCGGCTTACCAGCCTGGATACGTTCCGCGATCTGGTCGATCTTTCTCAGTCGGTGATTCACCCCGGATTTACTCACTTTTCCACTCGGTACCATTTCCCCGAGCTCCTTCAGCGTAACATCCTGATGCTGCACACGCAGAATCGCTATCTCGCGGATTTTTTCCGGAAGGTTTTCGAGCCCGACTTCCGCCTGGACAAGCTGAATGTTTTCGACCTGCCGTAAAGCAGCCCCCACGGTTTTATTGAGATTCGCTGTTTCGCAGTTTACGAGGCGGTTCACCGAATTCCTCATGTCTTTCATAATCCGTACATCTTCAAAATACAGCAGGGCCTGGTGAGCACCAATAATATTTAAAAACTCGGTAATTTTTTCGCTTTCCTTAATATAAAGAATATAGCCCTTTTTCCGTTCAAGGCTTTTCGATGTAAGTCCGAATGTTTCCATCAGAGTCCGGAGAGCCCGGTTGTGCTCTTCATACATTGAGTAAATTTCGAGGTGATACGAAGACGTTTCCGGATGGTTAACCGATCCCCCGGCTAAAAAGGCTCCGCGCAGATACGCCCGCCGGCTGTCCGTATTCGGAATCACGTCATTAGAAATTGAGCGGTTAAACTGATAGCCATTTTCCATGATGGCAAGATCCGTCAGCATTTCTTTGGTTTCTTCTGCCATCCGCACCACATAAACATTATTCTTTTTTAAACGCATTTTTTTCCGGACAAGCAGTTCAATGACCATATCCTTATAAATACGCTTGATTAAAGAATAGATCCGCCTCGCGATTGCTGCGTTTTCAGTCGAAACATCTAAAATCAGCTGGCCGTTGCCAAAAGAAATCGAACCGTTCATTCTAATTAACGCAGCCAGTTCTGCTTTAGCGCTCGTATCGTCTACCTCGATCTGGGTTAATTCTTTCTTTGTTATAGCCGCAAATGAAGACATCCATCTTCACCGCCTTTCTGTCAATCACGGGCGAGCAGGGCTTCAGATACCTTTTTGGCATCATGACGGAGAACGAGGCCGTCATAGTGCATAAACGTATCTGTTACTACCTGGCACCCAAACTGTTCTAATCTTTCATAATCACACCTCACAGGAAACGCCTGCTGTTTTTCATAGTTCTCGAGCACCGGCACCGGAATTTCTTCATCATGCACAAGGATCGTATCCACAAGTGTGCCCCCTGTGTGCTTTTCGAGGGCGTGCAGATGATCGGACGCTGAAAATCCGTCCGTTTCTCCCGGCTGTGTCATAGCATTGCAAATATATACCTTCCGGGCCTTCGAACGGTTGATGGCGTCCCGGATACCGGGGACGATCAAGTTCGGCAGAATGCTTGTAAACAAACTTCCGGGACCGATGACAATAACGTCCGCCTGTTCAATGGCACGCACGGTTTCCGGAAGAGCTTCAGCATCCGGCGGGTGGATGAACACCTGCTCAATCTGCTTGCCGGCTTTTGGAATAAGCGACTCCCCGTAGACCGTAGAGCCGTCCTTCATTTTTGCAAACAGCTCAATGCTTCGGTTAGAGGCTGGAAGAACCTTCCCTCGAACGTTTAACACGGTACTTAGTTCAGTAATTCCTTTGGCAAAGTCTCCGGTAATGGAAGTCATTCCGGCTACCAGAAGATTCCCAAGGGAATGGCCGGTCAGCCCTTCTCCGCTTGCAAAGCGGTGCTGGAACAATTCTTCAATTAATGGTTCGACTTCTGCGAGCGCCACTAATACGTTTCTTACGTCCCCGGGGGGCGGAATATTAAACTCTTTCCGTAAGCGCCCCGAGCTTCCTCCGTCGTCTGCGACGGTCACAATCGCCGTAATATCTGCCGGGAACTGTTTCAGCCCCCGGAGCAGAACACCTATGCCTGTGCCACCGCCCATCACTACAACCTTCGGGTCCATCACGTCTATTTTTTCCTTCCTTCCTCAATGTCCCGGTGATTGGCATTCGTCTCATATTTCTCTGAAAAGTAAGACGCAATGTATTCAGCAAGCGTCACGGAGCGGTGCTTGCCTCCTGTGCATCCAATCGCGACGACAAGCTGCGACTTGCCTTCCTGTTTGTATAACGGAAGCATAAATTCAAGCATATCCACCAGTTTATTTATAAATTCTTTTGTATCTGTCCATTTTAACACGTACGAAGACACTTCTTCCTCGAGACCGGTTTTTGGCTCCAGGTGCTCCACATAATGAGGGTTGGGCAGAAAGCGAACATCAAAAACGAGATCTGCATCGATCGGCATTCCATACTTAAACCCGAAGGACATAACATTCACATTAAAGACCGACTGATTTTTCTCAGCATAATCTGTTAATATACGCTCCCGCAGCTCTCTCGGTTTCAGGCTGCTCGTATCAATAATATGGCGCGCACGTCCCTTTAATTCCTGCAGCATCTCCCGCTCAAGCTGAATGCCTTCAAGCGGTGTCTCCTCACTTGCAAGTGGGTGCGAGCGCCGCGTTTCCTTATAACGGCTGACAAGCACCTGGTCTCCAGCATCCAAAAACAAAATATGTGTCGACAGCTCCTTGCGCTGATCAAGCTGATCGATCGAAGCAAACAGGTGGTCAAAAAACTCCCTCGTTCTGAGATCCACCACGAAGGCTACTTTATCCGTCTTATTTTCTGTTGTTTCAATTAAATCGATAAACGTCGGGATTAGGGAAGGAGGCAGATTGTCTACACAGTAATAGCCCAGATCTTCAAAGCACTGGATGGCGACCGTCTTTCCGGCCCCTGACATCCCGGTAATGATTTCCACCTGAATCGATTTCCGCTCTTGTTCCATCGTCTGCATCCCTCTTTTACATGTAGTATGGCGTGGAGTGCTCGAGCCGGCTCTCCAGAAGCCGGCGGTCTTTTGTATAGCGGAACGTACCATACACCGTCCCTTTATTATTCAAAATATGCTCTACAATCGCCTTATCTCCTTCAGCCATCGGAAGAGAAGATACTTCCCGTTTTTGCTTCCATTCGAGTACGCCTTCTGGAGATTCATTAAGCAGCTGGCCGGATGCACCAAAAGCTTCAAATGTAAACATCATCCATTCATTTGCTTCAAGGCCATTCTCTATTGTGATAAACGTAAAAATGCCCCTCAGATGCGGCCGTTCAATCGTAAGCCCTGTTTCTTCACGAAATTCCCGCTGTACTGAATCATATACTGATTCCCCCGGCTCCATTTTTCCGCCGGGGGCGTTCCACCAATCGAAACTTGGTTTTTTGAGCATAAGCAGTTGATCATCCTGCTGTAAAAAACAATTTGTTACCCGCTGCATGTGTACCACCTCACATATACCTTTTTCCAGTATACTATCCTTCGATGGTTCAGACAATTTACAAAAGAAAGTATCTTATGTTTTCTACACCAAAAAACGGCGCAGAAATGATTTTCTGCGCCTGTGCTTCATTGTTTCAGCGGGAGCGCCTACGCTTCGACCGCGTTTTTCAGTTCTTCCACGTACTGCTGCGCCGTCTGTGCCGCAAGCGACCCGTCGCCGGTGGCCGTGACGATCTGGCGCAGGAACTTGTCCCGGATGTCGCCGGCGGCGAACACGCCCGGAATCTTCGTTTCCATGTCCTCGTTCGTTTCAATATAGCCCTCGTCGTTCGTGATGCCGAGGTCGAGAAACGCCCCGTTCAGCGGCAGCAGCCCAATGTAGATGAACGCCCCGCTCGTATCAAAGTCATAGTCCTCGCCGGTCTTCAGGTCCGTCAGCGTGACGCTTCCGACCTTGCCGCCGTCGCCGTTGATCGTTTTGACGACCGTGCTCCACTTGAAGTCGATCTTGTCGTTCACAAACGCGCGCTGCTGCAGGATCTTCTGCGCCCGCAGCTCATCGCGGCGGTGGATGACCGTCACCTTGTCGGCAAACCGGGTCAGGTACACCGCCTCCTCGACGGCGGAGTCCCCGCCGCCGACGACCACGATCTCCTTGTTCCGGAAAAAGGCGCCGTCACACACCGCACAGTAGGACACGCCGCGGCCGCCGAGCTCCTGCTCGCCCTCGACGCCGAGCTGCTTGTACTCCGCCCCGGTCGCAATAATCAGCGACCGCGTTTTGTACTGCTTGCTGCCGGCATAAACCGTTTTGTATTCCTTGCCGTCCTCGACGCGGGAGACGTCGCCGTAGGCGTACGCCGCGCCGAACTTCTGGGCGTGCTGGAACATTTTCGTCGACAGGTCGGGCCCGAGGATATGGTCAAAGCCCGGGTAGTTTTCCACGTCCTCGGTGTTGGCCATCTGCCCGCCGGGCACGCCGCGCTCAAGCATGAGCGTATCCATTTCCGCCCGCGAGGCGTACACGGCCGCCGTCATGCCGGCCGGGCCGGCACCCGCGATAATCACATCATAAATTCGTTCTTCCGTCATAAAGGCCACTCCCCTTATTTTAAATATCACTGTCTTATGGCATCTGTATTTATTGTATGGCAGCCGGTTTTCAGCGTCCAGTAGTCTGCTTACTGCTGGAAATCATCCTGTACTAATTCCCTTACCCGCTGCTCGGTCAGTGTATTCTGTTCATATTCCCGGTAGAGCTCTTTCACTTCCGGGTGATCAAGCTGGCGGCTCTGCTTCCACCATTTTGCCGCCTGGCCCGTTTCTCCGAGCAAATATAACGCCGCCCCGTGATAAAACGCAACCGATCCGCGTTCGATCACAAATCGCTTATGATAAAGCCGGGCATAACGACAGGCGTCTTCATAATACCCGAGATAGGCACAAACGGCGCTGATCCAGTGCAGGGATTCCCGGTCGAGCGGAAGAATTGCTGTCAGCACCTTCATTATTTCTTTTACACGATCATGATCCTCCAGGCTTTCATACAACGCAGCGAGCTGGCAGCTTGCCGGCACGTAAGCACCTTCCTGATGAACTTTTTCTAAAAGCTGCACTGCCTGCCGTGTGTCTCCACGGTGCTGATGAAGTTTTGCCAGCTGGTGGTACGCTGCCCAGTAATCGGGCTCCTGTTCCAAAAGCTCTTCAAACAGCTCCTGGGCTTCCTGCACCCGGCCTTTAGCCGCTTGTTCTACTGCCCGTTCATAAATAGTCATATCGCCTGGATGCTCCAGGAGCCCGGGCTCGTTTTCTTTAATCATTTCGAGCAGTTCCTTCGTTTCTTCTGCAAAGTCTCCTTCCGGCGCGATTTTCATATAATACCCGGCTGTTTCTGCTGCTTTTTCAAAATTACCCTGGAAGGCGTAATTATTGGCCAGAAAGAAATAGCATTCAGAGCGCTCCGGCTCGATGTCTTTAAGTACCCGGTCCAGGATATCATTGGAGCGCTCAAATCGTTCCATATCTGTGTATATTGCAGCAAGCTGGCATTGAAACAATCCTTTGGAAGGCTCGAGCTCTACAGCTCTTTCCAGAAAGAGAACGGCACGCTTCAGGTGATTTTTCTGATAAGCCACCACGCCCCGCTGAAAGAAGTATTCACCTGACTGCAAGAAAGGAATAATTGCGTCTTCGTTTTTTTGTTTTGAGCCCAATTCCTTTCATCCTTCCTTCATTTGTTTTCCCTGATTCTTTCACGTTCCTTATCAATTGTGACATTATAACACGCCCCCTGCTTCATGAAAACTCTTAGCAGTTCACCCATCACTATAATAGCCAGAAGAAGCCTATAGAAAAAACCGCCCGAAAAGGACGGTCATTTTTGATAATAGTCTTTTTATGAACGATGTCTTTCTTCAAGCACCTGCAGCACATCGTCAAGCGGGAGCTTCTGTTCCCTCAGCAGTACTAGCAGATGGTACAGAAGATCAGCGGTTTCCCAGCTGAGTTCTTTGTGATCCCGGTTTTTGGAAGCAATGATTACTTCACCGGCTTCCTCACCGACTTTTTTCAAAATCTTATCCACGCCTTCGGTAAACAAGTACGTCGTGTAGGCGCCCTCCGGCATTTCAGCTTCGCGGGTGGCAATCACCTGTTCAAGTTCATTAATAATTGCAAACCGCCGGCCATCGGCTGACTGCTTTTCTTCCGACAGCAGCGAACGGGAAAAACAGCTGTAATCTCCCTTATGGCAGGCAGGGCCTGCTGGCTCGACAAGCACGTTTAAGGCATCGCTGTCACAGTCATACCGGATGTCTGATACCTGCTGCTTATTTCCGGATGTTTCCCCTTTATGCCATAGTTCCTGGCGGGACCGGCTGTAAAACCAGGTTTCCTTTGTATCGATTGTTTTCTGCAGCGATTCTTTGTTCATATAGGCAAGCGTCAGAACCTCTTTACTAATAGCGTCCTGGACTACGGCCGGAATCAGGCCTGCTTCATCAAATGTTAATTCGTCGACATTCATCGTACTAAGACTCCTCTCTCCCGGATAAAGGCTTTCACTTCTTCAATCGATGTCTCTTTGTAGTGAAAGATCGAAGCAGCAAGCGCCGCGTCTGCCCCTGATTTTGCAAACACATCTACAAAGTGCTCCTTGGCCCCGGCTCCGCCCGAAGCAATAACAGGCACATCCACCGCTTCGCTGACCGTTCGCGTCAAAGCTTCGTCAAAGCCGGTTTTGGCTCCGTCCTGGTCCATGCTTGTCAGAAGAATCTCCCCTGCACCCCGGGCGGTGACTTCTCTAACCCAGTCGGTCACTTCCCAATCTGTCGGCGTGCGGCCGCCATGCGTGTAGATTCTCCAAGAGCCAATCGACTCATCGTACTTCGCATCAACCGCTACGACGATGCATTGCGAGCCGAAATAGGTGGCTCCCTGAGTAATCAGTTCAGGGTTTTTCACCGCAGCCGTGTTGAGCGAAACCTTATCTGCGCCTGCGCGGAGCATATTGCGCATGTCATCGACCGAGCTGATACCACCGCCGACCGTGAAAGGAATGGCAATGGTTGCAGCCACCTGCTCCACGACATCTATTATTGTTTTCCGGCCTTCATGTGAGGCTGAGATATCGAGAAACACCAGCTCGTCCGCCCACTGCTCATCATAAAACCCCGCGAGCTCCACTGGGTCACCGGCATCCCGCAGTTCTACAAACTGCGTGCCCTTCACTACCCTTCCTTCTTTCACATCCAGACATGGAATGATCCGTTTCGTGAGCATTACTGTACCTCCTTCACGGCTTCTGCCACATCTACTTTGCCGGTGTATATCGCTTTTCCGACAATAACACCGGCGATCCCTTTATCCCGCTTGTCCGCGAGGTTTCGTACGTCTTCCATTGTGCCGATCCCCCCCGAAGCGATAACGTTCACGCCGGTCGCCTCTGCGAGTTGTTTCGTCGCCTCCACGTTCGGTCCGGACATCGTGCCGTCGGTTGAAATATCGGTAAATATAAACGTTTCTGCTCCGTGGGCAGCCATTTCCCGTCCCAGTTCCACAGCCGTAACCTCAGAGGTGTCGAGCCAACCGTTGACAGCAACATACCCGTCTCTGGCGTCGAGACCGATCGCAATCCGGCTGCCATGGTTCTCAAGCATTTTACGGGCAAAATCCGGATACTGAAGGGCGACACTGCCCAGTATTACCCGGTCCACTCCACTTGCTAAGTAATAGTCCACGTCCTCTGCCGTTCGGATGCCGCCTCCGACTTGAACGCGGACGTCAAGTTCCTGAGCGGCGCGAACGACGTCAGCATGATTGATGCGCCGCTTTTCTTTCGCCCCGTCAAGATCGACCATATGAATCCACTCCGCGCCCGCCTTCGCAAACGAAGCTGCCATCTCAAATGGCGAATTTCCATAAACGGTTTCCTGGCTGTAATCGCCCTGAAAAAGGCGTACGCAGTTGCCGTTACGGATGTCAATTGCCGGGTATACAATAAAATCACTCATGAGCTCCGCTCCTTTCGCGGACGATCGCGCCGAAGTTTTCAAGCATTCCAATACCGACTGTACTACTTTTTTCAGGGTGAAACTGCGTACCCATAATTTCGCCGCGGCCGACCACCGCCGGCACTACCTCGCCGTAATCGCTGGTGGCAAGCAGCACGTCCGGATCGGCGGTTTCAATCACGTAGGAATGCACAAAATAAGCATGGCCCTCTTCCACATTTTTCAGCAGCGGGTGATCCGGCTGATGAAACGTGAGCGAATTCCATCCCATGTGTGGCACTTTCAGTTTTCGCCCCTGGCTGTCTTTTCCGGAGAACCTGCGGGCATAACCCGGCAGAAAGCCGAACCCTTCTGTGTCCCCATGTTCTTCGCTGCCTTCAAACAGCAGCTGCATGCCGAGGCAGATGCCAAGCAGCGGTTTGCCGTCAGCCGCCCAGTGTTCAATAAATTCAAACTGGCCGTTTTCCCGGATTAAATTCATGGCATCCCGAAAAGCTCCAACGCCGGGAAGAATTAACCCGTCTGCTTCCGCAAGCTCCTCTGTATCCTCGGACACAAAATAAGGGATGGTGAGTCGCTCCAGGGCTTTTTTCACGCTGTACAGGTTGCCCATGCCGTAATCGATTATTCCTATCACGCGTGTTCCACTCCTTTTTTATAGCATTCCTTTAGTGGAAGGAACGCCCTTCACTCTTGGATCAAGCTGTGTCGCTTCATCAAGGGCACGTGCCATCGCTTTAAAGATCGCTTCGATAATATGATGAGTGTTGTGCCCGTAATGAACAATTATATGCAGATTCATCCGGGACTCCACCGCAAACTTCCATAAAAATTCATGTACGAGCTCGGTGTCAAACGTCCCTACCTTAGCCGCGGGAAGATCTGCCCGGTATTCAAGATGCGGCCGGTTGCTTAAATCCACGACAACTTCCGCAAGGGCGTCATCCATTGGAATTTTCGCCTGGCCGTAGCGGCGGATACCTTTTTTATCTCCAAGCGCCTGCATGAAGGCTTCTCCGAGGCAAATACCAATATCTTCTGTCGTATGGTGATCGTCCACTTCTACATCGCCTTCGGCCTGCACGTCAAGGGAGAAATGGCCATGCTTTTTAAACAGATCGAGCATATGGCTCATAAACGGCACGTTCGTCTGTATGACCCCGTCCCCTTCGCCATCGATGCCAAACTGCAGCCGGATAGATGTTTCTCCCGTCGTGCGTTCGACGCTTCCTCTGCGTTCTGCCATATTACTTTTCCCCCTTCCGGATATCCACTGCGCGTGCATGTGCTTCAAGGCCCTCAATCCGGGCGATCGCAGAGATGTATTCGCCGTTATCCTCGAGTGCTTCTTTACTGTAGGAAATCACGCTTGAACGCTTCACAAAATCGTCGACACCAAGCGGACTCGAGAACCGTGCTGTTCCGCTCGTCGGAAGCACGTGGTTCGGACCGGCAAAATAATCCCCGACCGCCTCGGCACTATACGGCCCTAAAAAGACAGCTCCAGCGTGGCGGATGGAGCCGAGCAGGTTCTCGGGCCGGGCCGTCATGATTTCCAGGTGCTCCGGTGCAAGCCGGTTCACAGCGTCCACTGCTTCAGCTATCGTTTCCGTTACATAAATGGCTCCGTGTTTATCGAGAGATTCTTCAGCAATCTTTTTACGCGGAAGATCTTCGAGCTGACGCTCAAGCTCTTGCGCCACTTTCCTGCCGAGCTCCTCCGAGGTGGTAACAAGAACAGCCGAGGCGAGCTCATCATGCTCTGCCTGGGAAAGCATGTCGGCTGCAATATAATCGGCACGGGCTGTTTCATCAGCAAGCACGACGATTTCGCTCGGCCCGGCGATGCTGTCAATCGCCACCTGGCCGAACACTTCCCGCTTAGCCAGCGCTACATAGATATTGCCGGGGCCAACGATTTTATCCACCTTCTGCACGCTTTCTGTTCCGTAGGCAAGCGCGGCTACCGCCTGGGCACCGCCGACCTTCACGATACGTTCAATCCCCAACTCGCTGGCAGTGACGAGCACCATTGGATGAAGACGCTGGTCCTCACCGGGAGGCGAGCACATCGTAATGCTTTTTACGCCTGCAGCGATCGCCGGAATGGCGTCCATCATAATGGTGGAGGGATATGCTGCTTTTCCTCCCGGCACATAAATACCGACACGGTCGAATGGGATAATCCGCTGGCCGAGCATCGTCCCATCTTCTTTGGTTACCATCCAGGACTGCCGGAGCTGACGCTGATGAAAATCCTTTATGTTTTCAATCGCTTTGCGGATCGCTTCAAGCTCTGTATCATTCAC
The DNA here is from genome assembly GCF_900166605.1 of Marinococcus halophilus. Taxonomy (NCBI): domain Bacteria; kingdom Bacillati; phylum Bacillota; class Bacilli; order Caryophanales; family Bacillaceae; genus Marinococcus; species Marinococcus halophilus. Next base: position 453,959 of record NZ_FVZD01000006.1, on the reverse strand, counting down.
CTGTTTGTATGCTTCATCTATTTCTTCCTGCTGGACAAACAGCTCATCGAGCGTAACGCGGTCAAATATCTCGGTGAGTTCCATGAGGCCTTTATCTCCGTTTTCCCGCACTTTTTCAATAATCGAGGCCACTGATTCCCGCTGCTTTTCAGTGCCTCCCTCAATGGTGCGCTCGAGTGTTACTGATTTATCCAAAGGGGTCACATTCATCATACTTGTTCTTCCACTCCTATCACCTGGGCAACACGCTCCACCAGATCATCAATGACGGTATCCTTTAAACGATAGCTTACCGGATTGACAATCAGCCGGGACGTAATCGGCACAATCGTTTCAAGTTCTATTAAACCATTTTCTTTCAGCGTCTGCCCGGTGGAAACAATGTCTACAATACGGTCTGCCAGGCCGACAAGCGGGGCCAGTTCAATAGAGCCGTTTAATTTAATAATTTCCACCTGTTCACCCTGCTGCTTAAAATACTGCGTCGCCAGATTTGGGTATTTTGAAGCTACCTTTGGATTTACATCCGTCTTCTCGTACTCCGGCAGTCCTGCTACTGCCAGGTAGCAGGCACTGATATGGAGATCCAGCACTTCATATACGTCGCGCTCTTCTTCGATCATCGTATCTTTACCGGCCACCCCAATGTCTGCCACCCCGTGTTCCACGTAGGTGGGCACATCCATTGGCTTCGCCAGGATAAAGCGCATATTTGCCTCCGGAGCATCAACGATGAGCTTTCTGGACTCTTCAAATTCCGGCGGAATAGGGAATTCGGCTTTGCGGAGAAGCTGTACCGCTTCTTCGAAAATCCGTCCTTTGGGCATCGCAATTGTCAGCCATTCATTCATGCGCCGCTCCCTCCTTCTTTTTTCCGATCATGGATATGACATCTTCGTAGGAATCACTCAGCTGATCCACGTCCTCTACGCCTCGGATATCCTGGAGCACGACCCGTTTTCCGGTTTCGCGGAGCTTACGCGCATGATCCACCGCTTCCGGGCGGCGCTCCGGGCTGAACAAAATACACGTCTGCGACGGCACCGCCCCAGTCAGGCCAAGTGCCTCAACAAGCAAATCAAGCCGGAGACCGAATCCGACAGCCTGGGCCGGACGATTAAACTGCTGCAGCAGTTCATCATAGCGGCCGCCGCTCCCGAGCGGCACACCCAGATTGTTGCCGTAGCTTTCAAATACAATGCCGGTATAGTAGCTCATATGCATAAATAAGTTAAAATCGAGCTTAATGTAATCGGACAGCTCGTAGTGCTCAAGCACCGCTTTCATCTCCTGCAGCTCCTCGACTGCTTCCCTTGCTGCCGGAGTCTGGACCAGGTTCACGGCCTCATCCAGCGTCCGCCAGTCGCCTCGCAGACGCAGCAGGCTGTTCAGCTTTTTCTTATCCAACGAGGAAAGCGGAAGATTTTCTACATGCTGGCGGTAGCCGACATAGTTTTTTTCGTATAAAAACCGGCGAAGGTCATCGGCCCGCTCATCGTTACCGAGCACTTCTTCAAGCAACGCATTCACGTAACCGACATGCCCGACCGTGATTTGAAACGTGGTCAGGCCGGTTTTTCGCAAAGCTTCAATCATAAGAGAAACGACTTCGCCGTTCGCGCTCGAAGTCCCATCTCCAATCAACTCCACCCCAAGCTGTTCAAATTCTGCCGGCCGCCCGGCCTCGAGCTGCTGCGCGCGAAAGACGTTAGTATGATAAGCCAAACGGATAGGAAAATGCTGGTTCTGCAGTCCCGAGGCTGTGACCCGGGCAATCGGGGCCGTCATGTCCGGGCGAAGCACCAGCGTCCGCCCCTGCTGGTCAAGCAGTTTAAAGAGCTGATGGTCAAGAATCGCCGAGGCGCTCCCGACCGTATCATAATATTCCAGGGTCGGCGTTTCGACAGGCAGATACCCCCAGCTTTCCCATTCGTCGTTAATGACCCGCTGTACGTTCCGTTTTGTCTGAAAATACCCCGGAAGCGCATCCCGCATACCGAGCGGCTTTTCAAACATAAAAAGCTTACTCATACTCTCTCTCCTTTTCTTTTCACGGTGCTTTAGTTCGCTAATGTACTAACAAAATAAAGAATAATCATAGTTTACACATCTTTTTTTACACCGTCAATTTTCCATTTCTGCTTTCATTATAACAATATCAGCTGTTCTATCAGCTTTTTCGCTCACAAGAAAAGAGAAAAGCCGGCTCTTATGAAAGCCGGCTTGAAGCCTATGTTCTTATCCGCATCGGACTGCCTCCGGCAAAAGCCCGCGCGGGCACGTCTTTGTGCACGACGGTTCCTGCTGCCACGACAGCCCGGTCTCCGATAGTCACTCCGGGGAGGATGGTCACATTGGCGCCGATCATAACTTCATTTCCGATCACGACGTCACCGAGCCGGTATTCATCAATTAAATGCTCGTGTGTTAAGATCGTCGACTGATAGCCAATAATGGAGTTGCTGCCAATATGGATTTTCTCGGGAAACATTAGATCGGGCATCACCTTATAGGCAAGCGCTGTTTTTTCACCTATTTGCATCCCGAGCAGCTGCCGGTACATCCACCGCTTCACAGACACAAACGGAACCGCCCGGGAAACTTCGATAATGGCCGTGTTTTTGAACGCCTTCAAAAACGGCACTGTCCGGTACATCTGCCATAGAGCATTCGTGTTATTGCCCGGGAAATAACGGTCTGTTTTTCTCATTCTTCTGTTTCACCGACAATATCAAGCAGGTCACTCATTTTGGCGAGCATCCAGTCCGGCTCATAATTTTTTAGAAATGATGCGCCTTTGATGGTCCATGCTACTCCCGCTGTACGTACCCCCGCATTTTTCCCGGCCAGAATATCAAACTGGCTGTCACCGACCATGATAGTTTCCTCCGGACGGGCGTTCAGCTGTGTCATGGCTATTTGCAGCGGTTCTGGATGCGGCTTGGGATTTGTGACATCATCCACCGTAACGAACGTCGAAAAGAAAGGAAGGAGCCCGAGCATCTCCGCTCCTTTGACCGCCGCTTCCTTCCGCTTTGTCGTCACAATACCAAGAGAAAAGCCGCGTTCATGGAGCGTTTTGATGGTATCGTATACTCCGTCGTACTCGCGGACGAGCGTTTCGTGGTTCGCCAGGTTGTGGGATTGATAGGTATCAATCATCTGTTCCACCTGGCTCGGATTGCTGCTGATGCTTGAAAAATTGTCTGCCAGCGGCACCCCGATCCAGCTGATAATGTCATCTCTGCTATATTGATCCGGCGCATAATACGTCAGCACATGCTCATAAGAAGAAATGATTAAATCATTGGTATCAATCAGCGTGCCATCTAAATCAAACAGCAGTGTATTCCATCTGGTCATGGTGCTTCCCCTTTCGCTTTCTTCCTTATATGCCGGGCCCGTCTTTACTTAAGTATCTTGCTTTGGCAAGGCCTGCCTGCCTGCGGTATAAAATCAGACTCACGGCTGCTACTATCAAGAGCACCGAAATTAACTGCGCCACCCGGATCGTATCGAACAGCATTAAGCTGTCGGTACGCATGCCTTCGATGAAAAAGCGTCCGAAGGAATACCAGATAACATACGTTAAAAACAATTCCCCGCGTCGGAGATTAACCCGGCGCAGCCCCAAAAGCAGTAGAAACCCGGCAATATTCCAAAGTGATTCATATAGAAACGTCGGATTATAGTAGGCACCCTCAATGTACATTTGGTTAATAATGAATTCAGGCAGCTGCAGCCCTTCTAAAAACGAACGGCTCACTTCACCGCCGTGGGCTTCCTGGTTAATAAAGTTACCCCAGCGGCCGATCGCCTGGCCTAAAATAATACTCGGCGCAGCGATGTCTGCAAGCTTCCAAAAAGAAACACGCTTGATTTTTGAAAAAACGATACCCGTAAGCACTGCACCAATCAATCCGCCATGGATCGCAAGGCCGCCTTCCCACACCGCCAGAATACTGCCCGGGTTTTGGGCATAATAGTCCCATTCGAAGATCACGTAATACAAACGGGCACAGATAATTGAAATTGGTATGGCAAAAATAAGCAGATCTGCAAAAATATCTTCTGGAAGCCCCCGTTTTTTCGCCTCGTAGGAAGCTAATATGTATCCCAGCAGAGCGCCCAGGCCGATGAGTATCCCGTACCAGTAAATTGGTACAGACCCAACCTCAAAGGCAATCCGGTCAATCGGCTGCATCGATGAATAAATCATATCCCCTGCCACTCCTGTCTGCTAGATGTGTATTCGTTAAAATTCTTCTTTATCGCCGTCATCGATCATTTGTTTCAAACGATCGGAAAACTGCTGGGCTGTGTTTACGCCCATCCGCTTCAGCCGAAAATTCATCGCTGCTACTTCGATGATAACAGCAAGGTTCCGGCCTGGCCGTACTGGCACAGTGAGCTTTTGAATTTCCGTATCGAGCACCTGGAGCGTTTCTTCATCGAGCCCAAGGCGGTCGTAGGCCTTTTGTTCATCCCATAGTTCGAGATGGATGGTTAGCGAGATTCGTTTGTACGGTCGTACAGCGCCTGCGCCAAACAGCGTCATCACATCGATAATGCCAAGACCGCGAATTTCAAGCAGGTTTTGGATCAGCTCTGGTGCTGTTCCAACAAGAGTATCGCCATTTTGCTGGCGGATTTCAACAGAGTCATCCGCTACAAGGCGATGGCCCCGGCGCACGATGTCCAGGGCGGTTTCGCTTTTCCCCACGCCGCTTGCTCCAGTAATCAAAACGCCGATGCCATATATATCCACCAGGACCCCGTGCATAGCCGTAGATTTAGCTAGTTTGGTATCCAGATAGTTCGTCAGCTGGCTGATCAGCTGCGTGCTTGCCAGATGCGATCGCATGATTGGAACACCGGTTTTTTCCGCATTTTCAATCAGCTCCGGCGGAGCCACGAGCCCCCGCGAGATTACAATGCCGGGAGTGTCATACGTACACAGCTTTTCCATCCGCTCCTGCTTTTCTGCATCCTGAAGCTGTTGAAAAAAAGAAAGCTCAGTACGTCCAAGCAACTGCAGCCGCCGGGCGGGGTAATATGTAAAAAAGCCGGCCATTTCAATCCCCGGGCGGGAGATATCGCTTGTGGTTATTGCCCGGTACAGTCCTTCTCCTCCGGCGAGCAGTTCTAATTGAAAACGCTCCTGTAAATCCGTTGCCGTCACTTTTGCCATCGTGCTGCCTCCCTCAAAAAAATCGGTCCGTTGTATTATGAATATGTTTGTTTCCTCTTCTCGTACGTTGTTATTGTAGCACGTTTTCAAAAGAAGATGGAACCTGCGCCGGGGGATTTCAATTTTGCCGCTGCATGAAAAAGACCCGCCGGTGAGCGGGCCTTTTTTGTGCATTATTCTTCCTGCAGCACGAATAAGATTACGTTTTTCTTCCGCTCAGCGGATTTACAAAAAGGTTGTACATCAGCATATTTAAAACCGCGATCACAACAGCGGCAAGAAAAGCCATGCCAAAGCCGGACATGTTAAAGGCTTCTCCCATAACTGCTGACGTAAGCATCAGCATCAGGGCATTGATGACAAAAATAAACAAACCGAATGTCACCACGGAAAGCGGCAGGGTGAAAAAGATTAAAAGCGGCCGAATCACAAGATTGATCAGCGTCAACACCAGTCCGGCTGCGATGGCCGCCCCAAAGCCGTCTATGGAAAATCCGGGGAAAAACCCGGCCACTACCATTAGCGCAATGGTGTTAACAATAAACGGTACTAAACAGCCCATCAGGAAACGGCATCCTCTTCATTTGGCAGAAGTACAGCCAGCACGAGATAAATCAGCAGCACCCAGGAAGTGACGGGCAGAATAACAAGCACAACGCTTATGATTCGTATTAAAGAGGAATCCCAGCCGAGGTAATCTGCCAATCCACCGCATACACCTGTCAATTTCCGGTCGTCACGGGATTTGTACAACTTTTTCTTTGCCAATCTGATCACCCTTTCAGTTTTTTATTCATGGTCCTGCACAGTAATGGTTCCTGTCTTTGCCGAAGCTTCCAGCCGCAGCGTTGGAGCCGATTCCGAGTTGGAGACAAACTGGTAATACTTCTGCATGAACTCGCTTTTTTCTTCTTTCACTTCGATATTATCGAGCAGGCACTTGTAATTGCCGACGTTTGTCCGGAGGACGCCCTCCGTGCGGATCTCCCTCGGCGCAACCACTTTGATGCTGCCCGTTGTTGTGGAAAGAAGCGCCCGGCTTCTCTCGCTTACTGACGTGTACCGGGCCGTAATCGCTCCGTTCAACGCCTCTGCTTCAATATCTGTGAGCGATCCGTCGTAGTGAATCGAGCCATTCCACGTTTTAACGTCCGCACTGCCGATTCTCCCCTCCTTCAGTTCCACCGTGCCATTGGCTGTTTCCACTGCCAGATAACCAGCAGAAGCGTGCAGTACTGTAATCGCACCGTTGCTTGCTTTCACGTACAGATTATCTGCCTGAACGCCATCGATTCGGATATCCCCGTTAAACGTGGAGACGTCCATTTTGTCCAGTGATTTCTCCGGGATGTAGACAACCGCCTGGACTTTATAATTGCCGGATCTTGAAGCAAAGCAGAGCTTGCCGCTTCGGGAATCAAAGTCAGTGCCTTCGATGAACTCGCGCCGTGCTGAATCTTCGTCTTCTTCTGTATAAGCTTTCACCTGGCAGGCAACGCGAATGGTGCTCCCTTCCCACCTCTGGCAGATCAGGCTTCCATTTTGGATAAACGTGTCGAGCGAACGAATCTCACTTTCATCATGTTCAAACGTATGCTGAAAATCTACAGATGGCCCAAAATTAAAATCGAGGTCAAACCGTTTAACGCGGTCAAGTGCATGGTCGAAAAACCCCGAAAGCATCGCGAACGGATCTTCCTTGCTTTTTCGTTTCTGGCTGCCGCCCGCTTTTTTGTCTGTCCGATAGGCGCCGCTTCTCCGAGATTCAGAAGAGCCGCCTTTCCCGTCTTCTTTGCCACCTTCCTGAGCTTCCGGTGACGGGGCTGACCCTTTAGCCCGGAGCAGACGCTCTCCTTCCTCAAGCGAGATAACGCCGTCTTCCATCATTTTCAGTATTCGCTGACGTTCTTCATCCATTTCGTGTTCCTCCTTCGGTAATATATCAAAACCGGCACGTAGCGTTTTGGCTTGCTGCTTCCTATTACATACGAAGAACAACATTATCCGTTTCAGTCAATTCTTCTACGATGAAGGGGTATGGGCCGCCTCTTCTGATGCTTCCCATTGCCTGGCCATACGGTCTCTTTCTCTTTCAAGCACCGGCTTTAAATAATAACCAGTATAGGAGGCCTTTGACTCCGCTACTTTTTCCGGCGTGCCTGTAGCCACAATTTTGCCGCCGCCTGCTCCGCCTTCCGGGCCAAGATCGATGATATGATCCACTGTTTTAATGACATCGAGATTGTGTTCAATGATTAAAACAGTATCTCCGTTGTCTACGAGCCGCTGGAGTACCTTGAGCAGCCGGTCGATATCATCCACATGCAGGCCGGTCGTCGGTTCATCAAGGATATAAAGGGATTTGCCTGTAGAACGGCGGTGCAGCTGGGAAGCAAGCTTTACGCGCTGGGCTTCTCCGCCGGAAAGTGTCGTTGCCTGCTGTCCTAGTTTTATATACCCCAAACCAACGTCATATAACGTTTGAATTTTCCGCCGGATTTTTGGAATGTTTTCAAAGAAGCCGACTGCCTCTTCGACAGTCATTTCGAGCACATCAGCAATATTTTTACCTTTGTATTTAATTTCGAGCGTTTCGCGGTTGTAGCGCTGACCGCCGCACTCTTCGCACGTAACATAAATGTCCGGGAGAAAATGCATTTCTATTTTAATGATACCGTCGCCTTTGCATGCTTCACAGCGCCCTCCACGGACGTTAAAGCTGAAGCGTCCCTTCTGGTAACCGCGGATTTTCGCTTCGTTGGTCATAGCAAACACTTCACGGATATTATCAAACACACCTGTATAGGTTGCAGGGTTTGAGCGAGGCGTCCGTCCAATTGGCGACTGGTCGATATCAATTACTTTTTCAAGCTGATCGATGCCTTCCACGCTTTTATGCGCTCCCGGCTTCTGCTTACCGCGGTGAAGCTTCTGTGAAAGCACTTTATATAAAATGTCATTAATCAGTGTGCTTTTTCCGGAACCGGAAACCCCGGTGATCGCACTTAGCAGGCCGAGCGGAATATCGGCATTCGTCCGCTTCAAGTTGTTTTCCACCGCGCCCTTCACTTTCAGCCAGCGGTCGGAAGGCTTGCGGCGTTCAGTCGGGAGCGGAATGAATTTTTTCCCGGCCAGATACTGACCGGTCAGGGAATCGTCGTTTTTCTTCAATTCTTCCGGCGTTCCTTCTGCGATAATCTGACCACCGTGGCGGCCGGCCCCGGGACCGATGTCAATGATATGGTCAGCGGCAAGCATAGTGTCCTCATCGTGCTCGACAACAATCAGCGTGTTCCCGAGGTCGCGCATGTTCTGCAGCGTCTGTATCAGCCGGTTATTATCCCGCTGATGCAGTCCGATTGAAGGTTCATCAAGCACGTAGAGAACCCCCATCAGCGCCGAACCGATCTGGGTCGCCAGCCGGATACGCTGCGCTTCGCCGCCTGACAAGGTGCCGGCGGAACGGCTCAGGGTTAAATAATCGAGACCGACATTAATGAGAAAGCCGAGGCGTTCATTGATTTCACGGAGAATCAAGCGGGCAATTTCCATTTCTTTTTCTGTTAACTCGATAGTTTCTATATACGTATACGCCTGTTGAATCGACAGATCCGTCAATTCCCCAACGTGAATATTTCCCACCAGCACAGAACGCGCTTCAAGACTCAGGCGGTGGCCTTTACACGTTGGGCACTGCTTGTTGCTCATATACTGCTGCATCTGTTCACGGGTGAAATCCGACCCGCTCTCACGATAGCGGCGGGAAACGTTGTTCAGCACGCCTTCAAAGTAGATCTGGCGCTCACGGACCTGGCCGCGCTCATTTTTGTGCCGGAAGATTATTTTCTGCTGGCCGTTGCCCTCGAGCAGTATTTTCTTATGTTCTGCCGAGAGATCCTTGAACGGGGTGTCCATATCAATATTAAAATGGTCACATGCCGAGCGGAGCAGCTGCGGATAATACTGGGAGCTGATTGGCTCCCATACGGCGATAGCGTGTTCCCGGAGCGTGCGATCCGGGTCAGGAACGACTAGGTCGCTGTCCACTTCAAGCTTACTGCCAAGACCATCACAGGTCGGGCAGGCGCCATACGGACTGTTAAAGGAAAACATTCTTGGTTCGAGCTCCCCAATGGAAAAGCCACATTCCGGGCAGGAATGGTGCTGATTGAACCGCATTTCCTTTTCACCAACAACATCGATAAGTACTTTCCCTTCTCCGAGTTCAAGGGCGGTTTCCAGAGAGTCTGCGAGCCTGGACTCGACCCCGTCCTTTATAACAACGCGGTCTACCACTGCTTCAATATCATGCTTTTTATTTTTATCGAGCTTGATTTCTTCTCCAACGTCGCGCATTTCTCCGTCCACGCGAATACGCACCAGCCCTTTTTGCTTCAGCTGGTCCATTACTTTCACGTGTTCTCCTTTCCGGCCAGCAATAACCGGAGCGAGAATCTGCATTTTTGTCCGTTCAGCGTAAGCCATCATCTGGTCGACCATCTGTGAAATAGTCTGGGAGGTAATCGGCACATGGTGGTACGGGCAGTAAGGTGTACCGACACGGGCAAATAACAGCCGCAGGTAGTCGTAAATTTCCGTCACGGTGCCGACCGTGGAGCGCGGGTTCTTGCTTGTTGTTTTCTGGTCAATCGATATGGCCGGCGACAGCCCTTCAATGGAATCAACGTCGGGCTTTTCCATCTGCCCCAGGAACTGGCGGGCGTAAGCCGACAATGACTCCACGTAACGGCGCTGCCCTTCAGCATAAATCGTATCGAAGGCAAGCGAAGATTTCCCGGAGCCGGATAACCCGGTCATGACGACCAGCTGGTCCCGCGGAATTGTCACATCAATATCTTTTAAATTATGGGACCTTGCTCCCTGAATCTTAATATTATCTGCTGCCATTCGTTGGTCATCCTTCCGCTTTAAGTTCTAATACCATATCGCGCAGTTCCGCTGCGCGTTCAAACTGCAGGTCTTTTGCTGCCTGTTTCATTTCGTCTTCCATCTGGTCAATGACTTTCTTCCGCTCGCTCTTGCTCATTTTATCGAGAGCTGGTTTATCAATATCCGAGGAATCCTCTGAACTGACTGTAGCCTGAATCAGGGCAGGGATTTCTTTTTGGATTGTTTTCGGCGTGATGCCGTATTTTTCGTTGTGCGCTATCTGGATCTCACGGCGCCGGTTTGTTTCACTAATCGCCACGTCCATCGAACGGGTGATTTTGTCTGCGTACATAATAACATGCCCGCGGTCGTTCCGGGCGGCGCGGCCCATTGTCTGAATAAGGGAGCGTTCCGCACGCAGAAAGCCTTCCTTGTCTGCATCCAGAATACCAATCAGTGACACTTCCGGGATGTCCAGCCCTTCCCGGAGCAGGTTAATGCCGACCAGAACATCAAACTGGCCGAGGCGGAGCTGGCGGATGATGTCGATCCGTTCAAGTGTTTTAATGTCCGAGTGCAAGTACTTCACCCGGATGCCGAGTTCTTTTAAATAGTTGGTCAGGTCTTCGGCCATTTTCTTCGTGAGCGTCGTCACAAGCACCCGCTCATTCCGTTCCCGGCGCTCATGAATTTCGCCGATTAAATCATCGATCTGGCCTTCAATCGGCTTCACTTCCACCGTAGGGTCAAGCAGGCCGGTCGGGCGGATGATCTGCTCAATGACTTCCGGTGCATGTTCAAGCTCATACGGCCCCGGTGTCGCAGAAATGAACATTGCCTGATTAATCCGCTCTTCAAATTCATCAAATTTCAGCGGACGGTTGTCCATCGCGGACGGAAGACGGAACCCGTGGTCCACGAGCACCTGCTTCCTCGCCTGGTCCCCGTTGTACATGCCGCGCACCTGTGGAAGCGTTACGTGGGACTCATCCACCACCAGCAAAAAGTCATCCGGAAAATAGTCAATCAATGTATAAGGCGCATCCCCGGGGTTCCGGAAAGTCAAATGCCTCGAATAGTTTTCAATGCCGGAGCAAAAGCCCATCTCCTGCATCATTTCAAGGTCGTAATTGGTCCGCTGTTCAAGCCGCTGGGCTTCAAGCTCCCGGCCGTTCGCCCGAAACTTTTCAAGCTGCTCCTGAAGCTCCTGCTGAATATTTTTAATGGCACGCTCCATTTTTTCTTCCCGGGTCACAAAGTGGGAAGCCGGGAAGATTGCAGTATGCGAGCGTTCACCAATAACCTCACCAGTCAGGGCGTCCACTTCGGTGATCCGGTCAATTTCATCACCGAACATTTCAACACGAATGCAATGTTCATCTCTTGAAGCCGGAAAAATTTCGACGACATCCCCGCGCACGCGAAATGTCCCGCGCACAAAATTAATGTCATTACGCTCGTATTGAATGTCCACGAGTTTCCGGAGAATCTGGTCCCGTTCGATCTCCATGCCGGTCCGAAGCGAAAGCACGAGATCCCGGTACTCTTCCGGGGAACCAAGCCCGTAAATACAGGATACACTGGCGACGATAATAACGTCTTCGCGCTCAAATAAGGCGCTCGTCGCCGAGTGCCTTAGCTTGTCGATTTCATCGTTAATACTCGCGTCTTTTTCAATAAACTGGTCTGTCTGCGGCACATAGGCCTCCGGCTGATAATAGTCATAATAGCTTACAAAGTACTCCACGGCGTTATTTGGAAACATTTCTTTAAATTCATTGTATAACTGCCCGGCGAGTGTTTTATTGTGAGCCATAACAAGCGTGGGCCGGTTCACTTCTGTTAACACATTGGAAACGGTAAACGTTTTACCGGTTCCGGTCGCGCCAAGCAGTGTCTGGTATCTTTTGCCGTCCTTCAGTCCTTGAACCAGCTTTTCAATCGCCTGCGGCTGGTCGCCCTCCGGATTGTATCTACTCGCCAGTTCAAATGTTTCGTTCATAGTAGTCCCTCACTTCCTGTCTGCGTTCCGGTCATATGTCTATTTACTATATACCACATGAAGATTGGAAAGAAACAACATAAAAACGAACGTATATTCGCTGTTATTATTGTACTCCACTCCCCGGCAATTGCAAAGAAAACGACACTTACCCTGTCCCTATGCAAAAAAACAGAACCCGGGAGGGGGTTCTGTTTTACTGGGCCGTATGCATGTTTTCCGGCGCAGTTTGTTCTTTATTAATCATGAGTATGCCCAGCTGGTGATGCTGATTACTGTAAAGCGCCGCCTGTGCCTGACGGAGTTCTCCGTTAATATCCTCCACATCCAGCCGGCAGTAGGCGGAATTTTTTTGCACAGCCCGGTAAAGGCTTGCTTCATCATATACTTTTTCACTGTTCACCCGGCGAATGACTTCTCCCGCTTTAATGTGCATCCGGTCTGCGGGAGACTCCGGCAGTACAGCAAGTACTGAGATTCCGTCGCCCCGGAGAGTGTAAAGAAAATTGCTTTTAGCTGAGCTGCCGGCAGCAATAGTTACCCATTCCCGCAGCAGAATCAGCACGGCCACCATTACCGGAACGGCCCATCCGCTGTAAAAATAAGCAAGTGCTGCCCCGGCACCGGTAAGGACTGATATTCTTATAATCCACCAGCCGGCAGAGCGCACCTGCACGGCCGCCAAACGATCAAAGGTTTTCATACGTATGCCGATTACTGCCGGAAGTAAAAGAAGGGAAAAAGCCGCACCTCCAGGAAGCAGCGGCCACCAGCCTCCCGCCTCTATAGCACTTCCCGGGATAAACAAAAATACAGGGAGCATCCAGAGACGGTGCGTGACCTGGCCGCCGATCGGCTTGCCGCGGCGGCTTACTGTCCGAAGCGGAGAAAAAAACTTCACCCCGTTCCAGACAACCAAAATGCCTTCGGCAAGCGTGAGCACTGCAAGCCAGACCATCAGGGAAAAAGCATCAAAGCCGTTTCCAAGCCATGACCCAGCGGAGAAAAAAGGCACCGCTATCCCGGCAGCATCCAAAGCAAGGGCAGCCAAAAATGCCCCTCCCCAGACGTGCAGCGCTGTCAGTAAGCGGTACAGTCCTGACACTGCCAAAAGAGCACTGAGCACCATCGCAAGCAGGACTGCTCCAAGAGGCAGTGAAATGCCCGTAACGATAGTAATAACAGAAACAAAAGCAGCAATTACTATCGCCGGAATAACACTCATCGTCAATTCCATCAGCATTGGATACATTTTTGCATGAAACATTTTCCGCTCTCTTTTCACCCGGAGATAACCAGTCATAAGCATAGCTGCTATCATTATGTAAGTCAGCGGGTTCAGAAAAAACCACGCTAACGCAGGACCAATTTCACCGATTATTCCCTGCATCCACTATTTCCCCCTTTTCTTCGGACCGGGCAGGCCCCGGCCACCGTTATCATTCAGATTTCATTTATTGTTCTGTGACTGTATCAAGCGCGCGCTGCAGCTGCTTGTCGTTGTCCCTGTTCTGGACATTTTCAAGCACAAAATCATTCAGCGCATCTGCTGTTTCCGGCGTCAGTGTCCCAGTGGCTTCCAAATCTTTCTGTTCCTCCTGGAAATCCTGTACCGCTGCTTCTGTTTCTTTGCTGTAGTACCCGTCCTCACGTCCCGGGTCAAACCCGGCTCCTTTTAAAAGCGTTTGTGCGGTAGCAATGTTTTCACCGGTCGTATCCGGCTCCAGAGCTTCATCAATGGATAAAATAGATGCCTGGAAATAGTCGGGCTGCTCTTGCTCAATGGTCGGCTTCACGCCTTCTTCATTAATCCAGTTTCCATCCGGAGTCAGCCATTTAGAGACAGACAGCTTCACATCGCTTCCATCATCAAGCTCCATTACCTGCTGCACCGTTCCTTTGCCATAGGTCGTCTGCCCTACTAGTTCAAAGCCTCCGGACTCCTTCATCGCAGCTGCCAGAATTTCAGAAGCAGACACACTTCCCTGATCAATCACACCAACTACCGGATAGTCTTTGTTCTCCTCTAAAGAGGAGGTCACTTCTGAAATCGTGCCTTCACGGTCTTCAATTTCCACCACGGGCTCGCCGCCCGGGATAATCATGCTGCCGATATCTTCCACCGCGTTTAAATATCCACCTGGATTTCCGCGGACATCGATCACCAGGCCATCAATGTTTTCACTCTCCACCTGTTCGAGCTGGGTTTCGAATTCATTGGCTGTATTTTCAGAAAATGACGAGACATTCAAATAACCGATGCTTTCGCCGTCCTGCTCAATCACTTCACCTTCTACGGTTTCGATCGGAATTTCGTCGCGCTCCACTTCAACATTAAAAGGCTCGTCGCTTCCGCGCTGTACAGTGAGATTCACGTTCGTTCCTTTTTCTCCGCGGATCTTCAGAACCGCTTCATTAAGTTCAAGGTTTTCAGTGCTTTCTCCGTTAATTTCCAAAATATCATCATTGGGCTGCAGTCCGGCGGCTTCTGCCGGGGAATCGTCGATTGGTGAAACGATCGTTACTGCATCCCCCGATTTATTTACTTCAGCCCCGATGCCTTCAAAGGACGAATCCAGCGACTGCGTAAATTCCTGTGCTGTGCTTTCGCTCATGTAGCTGGAGTGAGGGTCATCGAGTTCTCCGATCATTCCTTCGATTGCCCCCTGCACCAACGCATCATCGTCCACTTCTCTCATGTATTCGGAGTCAATCAGATCATACACTGAACTGATTTTGTTTAAGTCCTCTTCTGACACGTTTTGCGCTCCACTGTCCGAACCGGATTCGGACAAGGCGGAGGAGGACGCTCCCGAATCTCCTCCCCAGACAGAAGCACCTACGGCTGCACCCCCGGTCCCGGCTGCCGCTGCTGTGACCAGAATTGCTGCCGTCACTTTGATGTTTTTCTTCATCTATTTCACTCCAGCTTTATTAAAGTCATAACCAAACCATAGACTATATGAAAGAGGAATCAGCTGCGCGGGCTGTTCCTCCAATTTAAACAAACACTCTGCGCTTTTCTTTTCGTCCAGCTTCGAGTGTTACCATCCGGGTCCATTCGCATTTTCAACTCGTTTGCGACTTCGTCTCAAGCCGATTGAAAACGGCGAGTCGTCCCCGGTGGTGAACAAACACTCTGCGCTTTTCTTGCTGTCCAGTTTCAAGGCGCAGTCGCTTCTTCCGTTGTCTTCCTCTGCCTTCTCTGCCTTTCGGCAGTTCCAGGCAGAGAACTGACAGCCAGAGAAGACTCCTATCGACGCCTTTCCACTTTTCTTTAGTGTAGCATGAACTTCTGTGGTTCCGAAACACAATGTTGGCGCTGCCGCTTTTTTACACAGAGTTGCCCTGATTTTCAAATCCCTGGCCCAGCACCTCTGAAGCATTGCTTACAACTACGAATGCTTCGGGGTCCTGCAGCTGAATCACGCGCTTCAGCCGGGTGACTTCCCCCCGGTTAACAACGCACATCAGTACGGGGCGTGAATCGTCGGTAAAGCCTCCCCGTCCTTCGAGCTTGGTCACCCCGCGATCCACTTCTTTTAAAATAGACTTGCGAACCGTTTCTTCATGCTTCGTAATCACAAACGCTACCTTCGCATAGCCCAGCCCGGTCTGCACGACATCAATGGTTCTTCCCGTAACAAATAACGAAATAAGGGCGTATAGCGCGAACTCCAGGCCAAAAATGAATGCCGAGCCCGTAACAATCAGTCCATCCATAATAAAGACCGAGGTACCGAGCGTCCCCCCGGCGTATTTATGAATGATTTGAGCTAAAAGATCTGTGCCTCCGGTCGAAGCGCTGGCTCGAAAAACCAGTCCGAGCCCAAAGCCTACTCCGATTCCGCCAAATAACGCGCCAAGCAGCGGGTCATCAATTCCAATGTCCCAGTTCCTGGTGAAATAAACAATAAACGGCAAAAAAAGCGTTCCGATGATCGTTTTCGCACCGTACTGAAGTCCCCCAAGAAGCAGGAGACCAAGGATGAAGAGGAGGACATTGGTGATACCGATTGTTACCGCCGGCTCTACATTCAGTGCGGCCTCCAGCAGGGTCGCCAAACCGCTTACTCCTCCAGATGCAATCGAGTTCGGCAGTAAAAAAGCGTTATATGAAACAGCTACTACAGCCGTTCCAGTAAAGATTTGGAACCCGTTGACCCATTTCAATGCTGTTTTTGACATTGGTTTTCTTCTTCGGTTTGCCACTTTAGTTCCTCCTTTTAGTTTGACGTAAAAAGAGCCTGCGCGAACGCAGGCTGCTGATTTTGCCTTCTGTTATACTTTCATGCTCGCCCGCAGGTATTCATCGATAAACGGATCCAGGTTGCCGTCCATCACTGACTGCGTGTTGCCCATTTCGACATTGGTCCGATGGTCTTTTACCATGTTGTACGGATGAAACACGTAGGAACGAATCTGGCTTCCCCAGCCAATTTCTTTCTGTTCCCCGCGGATTTCATCCATTTCCTGCTGACGTTCTTCGATTTGGCGCTGATACAGCTTTGCCCGCAGCATTTTCATCGCCTGGTCCCGGTTTTTCAGCTGGGACCGTTCGTTTTGGCACGTGACGATGATATTTGTCGGCAGGTGGGTAATCCGCACTGCGGAATCCGTGGTGTTTACGTGCTGACCGCCGGCCCCGCTCGCCCGGTACGTATCGATTCTTAAATCCTCCGTCCGCACTTCCACCTCTACGGAGTCTTCCATTTCCGGCATAACTTCGCAGGAGACAAAGGAGGTATGCCGGCGCCCTGAAGAGTCAAACGGTGAAATCCGCACGAGCCGGTGCACGCCCTTTTCTGCTTTCAGAAAGCCGTAGGCGTTGTAGCCCTTGATCATCATGGTGACGCTTTTCAGGCCGGCTTCGTCCCCCGGAAGATAATCCAGGGTTTCCACCGTATAGTTTTTCTTTTCTGCCCAGCGGGTGTACATCCGAAGCAGCATGGACGCCCAGTCCTGGGATTCGGTACCGCCCGCACCGGGATGGAGCTCCAGGATCGCGTTATTTTTATCGTACGGCTCGCTGAGAAGCATTTGCAGTTCAAAATCGTTAATGTCTTTTTTCAACTGCCTTGTGCCTGATTCGAGCTCTTCTTTTAAATCTTCATCGTCTTCTTCCTTCACAAGCTCGTAGGATACTTCCAGGTTCTCATGCTGCTCTTCAAGACGACGGTAACCTTCAGTAATATCCTTTAATGCATTGTTTTCATCAATAACTTTCTTAGAAGCATCCTGGTCGTCCCAGAAGCCGGGGTGGGTCATCTTTTCTTCGAGTTCGCTGATGCGCTCTTCCTTTACTTCGAAGTCAAAGAGACCCCCTAAAGTCCGCTAATCGCTTAGCCATATTTTCAAGTTCGTTTCGAATTTCTGCCATATCCATGTAAGAAATCTCCTTTCTGAATGTAGGTGGCAAGGAAAAAACCCGAAGCTGAGCACTTCGGGGATTCATGCTGCCGTTTCTCGTATACTGCTACCGTTTGTTCGGCACCGGCATTTTCCGGTTCCCGTTTGCCGGCGCTGTTTTCTTCTTATTTTTCTGCTGTTCTTGTTCTGCTTCCTGCTCGTCCTGCCGCACTGCTTTTCCTTTAGCGACTTCCTGGCGCTGCAGATTCTCTTCGTTCACTTCTGATTTGATTACGTACGTGGCTACTTCTTCTTCAATCGAGGCGATCATGTCTTCAAACATGTTAAAGCCTTCGAATTTGTATTCCCGAAGCGGGTCGTTCTGGCCGTAGGCCCGCAGGTGGATGCCCTGGCGAAGCTGATCCATCTGATCAATATGGTTCATCCACTTCCGGTCGACCGAACGGAGAAGCAGCACCTTTTCGAATTCCCGCATGGATTCTTCGTCAAATTCCTGTTCTTTTGCTTCATAGTTGCCTTTTGCTGTTTCCCATACTTTTTCAACGACTTCTTCCTGTTCGAGGCCTTTCACATCCTGCTCGGTCAAGTCGCCCTCGTTCAGTACGGTCGTATTCAGATAATGAAGCATGCCTTCAAGGTCCCAGTCCTCCGGCACCTGTTCCACCGGCGTATAAGCCGCAACGATATTTTTCACCGTAGATTCCAGCATACGGAGCACAATGCCTCTCAGATTGTCAGACTCAAGCACTTCCATCCGCTGGGCATAAATAATATCACGCTGTTCACGCATAACGTCGTCGTACTGCAGGATCTGTTTCCGGGAGTCATAGTTGGCTCCTTCCACCCGCTTTTGTGACTGTTCCACTGCACGGGTGACGAGCTTGCTTTCGATCGGCTGGTCTTCCTCCATGCCCAGGCGTTCCATCATGCCGCGCATGTTATCAGAGCCAAACCGGCGCATCAGCTCGTCTTCCATTGACAGGTAAAACTGGGAAGCCCCCGGGTCTCCCTGGCGCCCGGAACGGCCGCGGAGCTGGTTGTCGATCCGGCGGCTTTCGTGCCGCTCGGTGCCAATGACAAACAGTCCACCAAGATCAGCGACGCCGTCCCCGAGCTTGATGTCAGTCCCACGCCCGGCCATGTTGGTCGCAATGGTGACGGCTCCCCGCTGACCGGCATTTTCAATAATTTTCGCTTCATTTTCGTGATTTTTTGCATTCAGGATGTTATGAGGCACGTTCTTCTTTTTCAGATAGCGTGAGATCAGCTCTGACGTATCCACGTTTACCGTACCGACAAGCACGGGTTGGCCGGTTTCGTACAGTTCAGCGATCTTTTCCGCTGCCGCCCGGTATTTTGCTTCCCGGGTCTTAAAGATCAAATCGGATTTATCTTCACGGACCACCGGCTTATTGGTCGGAATTGAAATAACATCCGTGCCGTAAATATTGCGGAATTCCTCTTCTTCCGTTTTCGCTGTCCCGGTCATGCCGGCGAGCTTTTGATACATGCGGAAGTAGTTCTGGAACGTAATTGATGCGAGCGTCATGCTTTCTTTCTGTACCCGCATGCCTTCCTTCGCCTCAATGGCCTGGTGGAGGCCTTCACTGTACCGGCGGCCGGCCATCAGACGTCCGGTAAACTGGTCCACAATAACAACCTTACCGTCCTGAACCACGTAATCCTCGTCACGGTGCATCGTCACATGGGCCTTCAGCCCCTGGTTAATATGGTGCAGCAGCTGCACGTGCTGCTGGTCGTACAGATTTTCGATTTGAAAAGCTTTTTCTGCCCGCGTGACGCCTTCGTCGGTCAAAAGCACTGTTTTAGTTTTTTCATCGATCGTATAATCCCGCTCTTCCTTCAGCCGACTCACAAACACATTCGCCGCAGCGTACAGTTTGGTCGACTGCTCCACCGAGCCTGAAATGATCAGCGGTGTTCTCGCTTCGTCGATCAAAATCGAGTCAACTTCATCCACGAGCGCAAAATGCAGCGGCCGCTGCACCATTTGTTCCTTATACAGCACCATATTGTCCCGCAGGTAGTCAAAGCCGAACTCGTTGTTTGTTCCATACGTAATATCAGCCAGGTAAGCATCCCGTTTTGCTTCTTTACTCATGTCTTTTAAATTCAGGCCGACGGTCAACCCGAGGAACCGGTACAGCTCCCCTAACGTTTCACTGTCACGCTTGGCCAGGTAGTCGTTGACCGTAACAACGTGCACGCCTTTGCCGGTAATTGCGTTTAAATAAACCGGCATGGTAGCAACGAGGGTCTTCCCTTCCCCCGTCTTCATTTCAGCAATATCGCCATCGTTTAATACGATAGCGCCCATCAGCTGTACGCGGAAAGGGGTCATGCCGAGCACTCGTGTCGACGCTTCTGCCACCACAGCGTATGCTTCCGGAAGCAGCTGTTCCAGCTTTTCGCCCTTTTGGTAGCGCTCTTTAAACTCTTCTGTTTTACGGACAAGGTCCTCATCGCTCAAAACCTGGACATCTTCATAAAAAGCTTCTATTTTTTCGGCTTTTTTCTCCAGTTTTTTTACATATTTCTGGTTTGTATCTCCAATGACTTTCTTCAATAAACCTCTCATGGTTTAATCATCGTCCTCTCTTTCGTACCATCTAGCCGAAATACGATTGACGCGCATAATTTTTGATTGTTAAGGAGTGCGTAAAGCTTAATTTATCTGTTTTTTCATATATAAATGAATCGTTGTATTTCTAAGCATCATCGTACATTTTAACAGTATTCCGCTATTGTTACAACGAGAACCCGTGCTCGCGGTAAAACCAAAACAAGCCCTGCGCTTTTCAGCACAGGACTTGTAAATGCATATATTTATTCTTCCGGTTCAATTAAGCCGTAGCGTCCGTCGCGACGTCTGTACACGACTGAGGTATCACCGCTGACAGAATTAGCAAAAACAAAGAAGTTATGGCCGAGCATATCCATTTGCAGGATTGCTTCTTCGGTATCCATCGGTTTTAGGTTAAACCGTTTAGTCCGGACGATTTCAAGACCGTCGTCCTCTTCTGTTACTTCATCAGTCAAAGGAGCTTCTTTTACGCCGCCATTGGCAATTTCATCGTTTAATTCTTCAATGTTGGTTTTAAACACTTCCGAGGTTTTGCCGTTTTGGCGGAACTTGCGGTTGACTTTCGTTTTATATTTTCGAATCTGCCGTTCGAGCTTATCCGTCGCAAGATCGATCGCCGCATACATATCCGTATGCGTTTCTTCTGCACGGAGGAGCAGCTGCGGCATAGGGATAGTCACTTCTAAAATTTTCTCGCTGTTTTGAACTTCCATATTCACATGGACGTCCGCCACAGGGGTCGTATCAAAATAACGTTCAAGCTTACTTACTTTCTTTTCTACGTAACCTCGAAGAGCTGGAGTCACCTCTAAGTTTTCCCCGCGAATGTTAAAGTTCATCAAGTGAACCCCTCCTTATCGTTATGTGTCTACTTTCTATATTCCTGTTGCGAAATCCTTTTCAAACAACAAAATTTTTTAGAAAGTGAAAAGAATGTGGCTTAACAATAGGGTCTCAGGACTTATGAAACAGATAAAACCCTTTTAAATGTCACCGGTAACTTAATCTGGTACTTATTATAAAAAAAGCTGTACCGGAACGCTCCGGCACAGCTCATTTTCCTATTATAGTCCTATCGAAATATATTTGGTTTCGAGAAACGGCATGATGCCCTGACGGCCGCCTTCGCGTCCAACACCGCTCTGCTTCCAGCCCCCGAATGGTGCCTGGGCAGCGGACGGGCCGCCGTCGTTCCAGCCGACAATCCCGTACTCGAGTCCTTCGGCCACTTTCATGCCCCGGGACATGTTTTCGGTAAAGAAATACGAAGCAAGCCCGAATGGCGTCGTGTTCGCCAGCTTGACGCCCTCTTCATCATTGGTGATTTTCTGCACCGGCGCCACCGGCCCGAATGTTTCTTCATGCATGATGATCATATCATGGTTAACGTCACGGAGCACGGTTGGCTCAAAGTAGTAGCCGCCGTCTTTTTCATAGCCGTTGCCGCCCGTGACGACTTTCGCACCTTTATCGACGGCGTCCTGAACGTGGCGCTCAACTTTATCATACGCATCTTTATCAATCAGCGGGCCGACCTTTACATTTTCGTCCATGCCGTCGCCGACTTTCAGGTCTTTGCAGGCATCTGCAAATTTTTCCACAAATTCTTCGTATACCTTTTCATCAGCATACACCCGGTTGACGCAGATGCATGTCTGGCCGGAGGCACGGAATTTCGAAGCCACGACGCCATTTACCGCTTTGCCAATGTCCGCATCATCAAGCACAAGGGCCGGCGCATGGCCGCCGAGTTCGAGCGACAGCTTTTTAATATCCTGAGCACCCTGCTCCATCAAATTGCTTCCGACTTCGGTAGAGCCGGTAAAGGTGACTTTTCGTACTTTTTCGTTCGACATTAATTCATTGCCGATCGCTGACGAGCTTTGGCCTGTCACCAGGTTGATCACGCCTTTGGGCACACCCGCCTCTTCACAGATTTCCACGAAGCGAACGGCGGATAGCGGCGTATTTTTCGCCGGCTTCAGCACGATCGTGCAGCCTGCAGCCAGGGCCGGTCCTACCTTACGGGTGATCATCGCCTGCGGGAAATTCCACGGCGTAATCGCACCGACGACGCCGACGGGCTGGTGAATCACCATCAGCCGCTTGTTTTCCGAGCCGGAGGGAATCGTTTCGCCATAAACCCGTTTGGCTTCGTCCGCGTACCATTCAATAAAGGAAGCCGCATAGGCTACTTCCCCTTTAGCCTCTGCAAGAGGTTTCCCCATTTCCCTGGTCAGCAGTTCACCGAGTTCATCCTGGCGCTCCATCATCAGGCCGTGAATCTTGCGGAGAATGTCTGCGCGTTCGTACGCGGTCGTTTTCGACCAGGAATCAAACGCTTCGTGCGCAGCATTGATCGCTTCCTTCGTTTCTGCTTCTCCTGCGTTGGCGGTCTCACCGACTACTTCCCCATTCGCCGGATTGATAACGTCCAAGGTTCCTTCGTCTGCCTCTTTCCATTCACCGTTAATATATATTTTTCCAAACATACAATCATTACTCCCTTTCATGCGTGAATGTGCATCGTTCATTCTATACCCGCAAATTCCATTTATTATTCTGCTCATTCCTAAATCGTCTGCTTCCTATTTTAGAATAGGACATGTGAAAGCACTCCTATTTTAAAATAAAGCCTAAAGAGGCAGATCCCCTTGTATTCCGGGGGGTCAGAACATATGATAGTACCAGGCAGCAGCGCTTCGGCTGCTCTCTTCTACATATTTCCCCTCATACCTCTGACAGCAGCAACCTCCCACACTGTTCTGTCCGTCCGGGCGCCGCTCCCCTTGTCTAAGCGGCCGTGCCGGACACCAGAATCCCGGTTTCCGCCGGGGTTCTTTCTTATGGTCTCTTACTGCTGAAGGAGCTTTCTTCTTCCTTTTGATAGACCGGTTTTTGTACCGCGTACAGCACTGCCCCCATTAAAATCCATCCACCTAAAATAATCCATTCATACGGCCAGATAAGCGCTGCCGGCATACCCGGAAAGTACAGAAGCACAAATCCTGTACTCAAAATCACCGCCAGCCATCCTACAATTTTATACGGACCAATGCGAAACGGACGTTCAAGCGCAGGTTCTGTTTTGCGCAACCGAAGAAAGGCCATAGAAACGAGTAAATATCCACCGACAATTCCAATCCCTCCGGCATCAACAATCCATACGAGCGCTGGCCGGCCGAGCAGTGGCGCTATAAACGCCAGAGCACCAAGGAAAAGAATACTGTTGGACGGGGTGCCGTATTTTGGATGTTTTTTGCCAAACCAGGCTGGCATCATTTTCCGGTCCGCCATTTTACCGAGCACACGGCTCCCGCCGATAATAAAAGCATTCCAGCTTGTAATAATGCCGGCAACGCCCCCAAGCACGAGGATCGTTCCAAACACCTGGCTGCCCAGAAGGTTCACCATTGCGTCCGCTGTAGCTAAGGAAGAGCCTGCCAATTCCTCCGGCCCAAGCCCGAGAGTCACACCAAAAGCAATCAGCAGGTAAAAAATAACGGCTGTTACGATAGAAATAATCAGAATCCTGCCAATGCTTTTTCCTGGTGCTTTGATTTCAGAAGCTACCTGTGGAATAACGTCAAAGCCGACAAAAAGAAACGGCACCATGACAAGTACAGCAAACACTCCAGCAGACCCATCCTGGAAAAACGGCTGCACGTTGCCGTAATCACCATTAAATACAGCGCCTCCCAAAAGCAGGACGCCCGTACCAACAATAACGAGTGTAAAGATGGACTGGAAAAATGATGCCGGCTTGATTCCGAAGTAGTTAAGCGCCGTCATGGCTACTGCGCCTCCAGAGCCAATAAGCACCCACGTCGCATAAACCTCCCAGCCGTTCAGCGTCCATAAATAGCCGGCATGGTCCTGCGGCAGTATATAGTCGATAACCGTCGGCAGCGCCACTGCTTCAAACGTGACCACTGACACATAACCAAGCAGAATTCCCCATGCAGCCACAAAGGCTGCACTCCGGCCAAATGCACGTTCTACGAAGACCAGGCCTCCTCCGGACTCCGGAATTGCCGAGGCGAGTTCAGCGTAGGTAAGTCCAATCAGGGCCACAAGAATACCGCCGATAAGAAAAGCTGCTGTAGTACCGAGAGAACCCGCTTCCATGATCCATGTACCGGAGAGCACCACCCACCCCCAGCCAAGCATAGCGCCAAGGGCGAGAAACAGGACATCCTTTTGATTCAATACTTTCTGATTCATATTACCTCTCCTTCTATCTCCTTCAACACAAATTCAAGCTTTTCCACCCCTTTGGAAAGCTCTTCTTCTGTGATGACAATCGGGGCCAGAAAACGAATTACATTTCCATGCACACCGGCGGATAAAAGCAGCAGGCCATGTTCATTTGCTTTCTTCGTCACCCGGGCGGTTTTTTCAGGGTCCGGAGTGAGACCGTCTGCCTTCACAATTTCAAATGCGGCCATCGCGCCCAGGCGGCGAGTGCCCCGGATCCAGCTGTAAGACTTTTCCCATTCACCCGCGTATTGCTCCCACTTCGCGCCGAGCCATTCTGCCCGCTCGTTCAGCCTTTCGGATTCAATTATGTTGATCACGGCAAGTGCGGCCTCGCATGCCACTGGATTTCCACAGTAAGTTCCGCCGATTTCCCCAGGCCCGGCGGCGTCCATCACTTCTGCTTTTCCAATGACTCCGCTGAGCGGAAAACCGGCAGCAAGCGACTTGGAAACAGTGATCAGATCGGGCTCAACCCCGAAATGCTCGATGGCAAACCATTTCCCAGTACGCGCAAACCCTGCCTGAATCTCATCTGAAACAAACAGAATCCCGTGATCGCGGCACAGCTCCGCTACATAGCGCACAAACGATGCCGGCGGAACGATAAATCCTCCTTCTCCCTGTACGGGCTCCATCACAATGCAGGCCAGTTCATCAGGAGCTACTTCTGTTTTCAAAAAAAGATCCAGCTCTTCGATGACGTGCTGCTCGTATTCGCGTTCTGTCATCGAAGCCGGGCGGCGGAACATATATGGATACGGTGCATGATACACCTCCGGGCTGAACGGCCCGAACTTGTGCTTATAAGGCTTTACCTTTGCTGTCATTGCCATGGTCATATTTGTGCGTCCGTGAAAACCGCGTTCGAATGTGAGCACTCCTGACCGCCCAGTTGCCTTCCGGGCGATTTTCACCGCATTTTCCACGGCTTCCGCCCCGCTGTTAAACAATGCTGTTTTCTTCGCCTCTGCCCCCGGAGCAAGGTTGCTCAGGCGAGCCGCCAGTTCAATATACGAGTCGTACATTATTACATTAAACCCAGGGTGCGTGATCTTGTCCATCTGTTTTTTGGCCGCTTCCACAACTTTTGGATGCGAATGTCCCACGTTCATTGTGCCGATGGCACCAGCGAAATCAATGAACTCCGCTCCGTTTTCATCAATGATTGTTGCCCCCTGCCCGCTGGCTGCAATTGAGCGGTTTCCGTTCCCGATACTTTTTGGTACGTATTGATCTCTTTTTTCCTGCCATGTCTGATGCAGTGCTTCCATCGAAACGAAGCCTCCTAATTGTTTTTATTTTTCGCAATTGTATAATTATTTTGGTATCATGAGTAGAACCAGTTACGAAAAATAAATGGTACCAGCCGGAGCGTGACATTACATTGTTTTATATCCCTATTTCCCGCCATGACAAGGTTTCACCTATTTATAAGCAAATATATCAATGGTTTCAGCAGGAAATTTTATCGGGAAGATTATCTGCCAATACGCAGCTTCCTTCTAAGCGTTCGCTTGCAGAGACCCTTTCCGTAAGCCAGAACAGCGTGCTTTCTGCTTATATGCAGCTGCATGCCGAGGGTTACATTTATACAGCAGAGCGAAAAGGCTATTTTGTAGAACGCCTGGAGCCCCTTTCCCTCGGCGCCCCTTCTCTGCCAGCGGCGAATGAACCTGCGCCGCCGAGTGCACAGGATTATACGTATTCTTTTTCCCATATGAGTGTTGATGCGTTCCGCTTTCCATTCAAGCAATGGCGAAAAGCTGAGCAGGCAGCCGCCGATGCCTCTCTTGACTCCTGGTGTGACATCGACCCGCCCGCTGGAGCGGAGCGCCTCCGAACAGCTATCAGCTATTCTGTCCGGCAGATGAGAGGAGTGGAATGCCGTCCGGAGCAGATCATTATCGGGGCCAGTACCCAGGCGCTGCTGCAGCTGCTTGTGCATCTTCTTGGCCCTGATCGTTCCTACGCCCTCGAAGACCCTGGATACCAGCGGATCCGGCTGTTGCTTGAAAAAAGCGGGCAGCGCACCGAACTCCTGCCTGTCGATCGCCACGGGCTTCAGACTAAAGCGCTGCAGAATACAGCATCCGACACCGTCATTGTCACTCCTTCCCATCAGATGCCGCTCGGTTCCATCATGCCGGTTTCCCGCCGGATTCAATTGCTGAACTGGTGCTATGAAAAGGCGGATCGCTATATTATTGAAGATGATTACGATTCAGAATTCCGCTATGAAGGAGACATGATCCCGGCTCTGCAAAGCCTTGATAAGCAGGACCGCGTCGTCTACATGGGCACCTATTCCAAATCTCTTCTCCCGGGCCTTAGGATCAGCTACATGGTTCTGCCCCCCGCACTCGCAGCGGCTTTTCAGGAGGAGGGCACGCACTTGATTCAAACAGCGTCTTCTCTTCACCAGCAGACCCTTGCCCGTTTTATTGAAACCGGCGAATACCGGAAGCATGTTCGGCGTATGAGCCGCCATTACGGAGAGATCCGGGAGCTTTTGATTCATGAAATTCATCAGGTGTTCGGCAGCCACGCCTCCATTCAAGGCGAAAAATCGGGCCTTCACTTTCTTCTGCATGTGCAGACGAAGGACTCTTTGGCGTCTATTTTAGGCCGGGCCGCCGCGGGCAAGCTCGAACTGTATGGCATTGACCGGTTTATGAAATATCCGGAGCAGGCTCCGGCAACGCTTGTGATCGGGTTTGCCCGGCTTGAAAAGGCATCTTTGCCTGAAGCTGTCCGGGCACTACACCGTGCCTGCTTTCCCTCTCTGGAAGGCAGTGGAAGATTAACGTGAACGAGGTCTTATTCTTTTTTATGTAAAAGTGTGGTATTCTTAGGGAATATGTAAAATGAATTTTAGATGGAGGTCGGAGATTCCATGAGGAAGTCATTTGGCGTACTTCTTGTTTCTTTAAGTCTCGTCCTTCCGATAGGATGTTCATCCATTAACAATGAACCAGATACGCCGGAAAACCAAGCTTCAGATGAGGAACCGGCTTCTGACGAGGTTCTTTCTGAAAGTATTGACTATATGCAGGAATTAAATCGTTATTCTATTAATATAAATATGGCCCAGACGATCGGCCCCGGCCAGGAGGATCCGGTTACTAACGAACTTACCTCTAACGTGGAGGTAGGCACGGAGCCGTTTGCCTATCATGAAACTTCGACACTGCAGACGACCGAACAGGAGCCGAAGGAAATTGAACGCTACCTGACAGCCGAGGGCTTTTTCACATACGATTCTGCAGAAAAAGAATGGATCAAATATCCAGACGAATTCACCGGGGATCTGAGCGCTTCGAGCCAATCTATCGGGGAGCCGGCAGCTGTACTCGAGCTAATTGAAGCATATGCTTCAGATTTTCAGCTGGAGGAACAGGAATCGGAATATATCATTGAGGCGCGTGGCAATTCTGATCAAATGCGGGAACTAGTTAAAAGTACGGTCGGGTTTACCAATGACGACTTTGACAGCTTGATTGATGATATGCTGTTCACTGGAAACCTGGAAGATACAGTCTATACCATCACTATTGATAAAGACTCAATGCAGACGAAAAGCATCCAGGCAGATTTTAAAATTACCATGAATAACTCTCAGAGCCCGCAGACTTCTTCATCCACTCAGTCTCTTACCTTCACCTATGATGAAGTGAACAATGAACAGACGATCAGCGCTCCGTCCAACGTCGTCGCTACAGCGGAAGAGCTGAATTTTGAAAATCTGCGGGAATGGGAGGAAGGCGAACGGTTCAGCCAAATCGAAGGCCAGAGCATTGCCGAGCTTATGTATCCCGACCGCCAGCCGGCGAATTGGATGATCGAGCACGGTTCTTTGCCGACGCTTGAACAGAAGCTCGGCCTGCCGCCTCTTTCTGAGCAGGGCAGTGATGAATAATAAACAGGCAGAGAGGCTTATCTCTGCCTGTTTATTTACGCGCAAGCGCTGTTACCCGCAGCTTCCAGCGCTCAAGAACCGGCATATACACCGAAGCGACGTAGCGCATTTTTTCTTCACTGCTCATTGTTTCTGCCTTGATCAGGCTCCGTACTTCTTCGGTCGCCTGCTCAAAGGCTTCGAGATCCTGCCTCCACTCCTCTTCCTGCCCGAACAAATAGGCCATCGTCACTGTCTTCGAGGAAAAAAGCGAGGATTCTCTGGTCGTGCTGTCCAGCAGGCGATCACCGTTGTCTTCGAACCCTTCCCGGTAAAACCCTGTCACCTGTACCATGCTTTCCTGTACCATCTGCAGCCAGTCACTGTACTGCTGAAGAAATGTTGCTTCTGCCCGGCGAAGATGCTCACTCATCATTATCTGCCCCTTTTTATCCTTTACCGTGGTTATAACATAATCAGCCCTCAATACATATAAAAAACCTTCAGGACCAGGCCCAAAGGTTTTATGTATTAGTTTTTGCTGTCGAAAAAATAGGCCGATGCCGTCGCACCACTTTGCTCATACTTCCCCATATGACGGCGTTTCTGGCGCGATCCCTGCAGCTCTTCCTGGATGACCTGCTTCCAGCTGGCAAGACGGCCATCAATATAACGATTCATTTTAATCGTTTCTTCCCCAAGCTGCCGCTCGGCCTCCGTCCATTTCTCCACAGGCGGCAGGCCTTTCAGCTGCTGGTCCCGCGCCTGCAGGAAAAGGTCCACGCTTTCGATGTACTCATCCCTCGGCTGTTCATTAACTGGCATAGGCTGCGCCACTTTCTCGTACAGCTCCCGGGTCGTGACATAAAGTTTACGAACAACGCTCATTACGCCCGGCCACCTTCGCGGAAACGGAGCTCCCGGTCTTTTTGCATTGCCTGCTTCCACGTATCGCGAAACTCTTCCACAAGGCCGTAAATCTCCTGCAGAACCTTTGTATCATTGCTCACATTCGCCTCAATTAACCGTCGGTACATGTAATCATACATCTGCATCATGCTATTGCCAATCTCACTATCCGTTTTCAGCGTAATCATCAGTTCCCCGATAATGTTCTGCGCCCGGATCATCAGCTTGTTTTTCTCTTCCACTTTTCCCTCGTTCATCGCCTTCTCCGCTTTTTGGAGAAATTTCAAGCAGCCGTTGTATAAAAGAAGCGTAAGCTCTCCCGGCGAAGCGGTCTGCATTGCCTGCTGCTGATAAGGGTTGGCTTTAACTGACGCCGGTCTCGGGGCAGAGACTGCCTGTTTTGAAGAAAATGTTTTCTTCGGCTTTTCTTTTTCGGGAGAAGTCGTCTGCTTCATTGCCTGCTGGTACATCGCCTGTGCCTGGTTAAAACTCATATATTTTCTTCCTCCTCAAGAAGGTTCTACTCTTACTGGCCATTGTTCATAAACTGCATCAAGTAGTTAGACTGCGAGTTCGCCCGGCTCATCGCCTGCTCCATCGCCGTAAACTGGCGGTAATACCGGTTTTCCACCGACACCA
Source organism: Marinococcus halophilus (assembly GCF_900166605.1). Classification (NCBI taxonomy): domain Bacteria; kingdom Bacillati; phylum Bacillota; class Bacilli; order Caryophanales; family Bacillaceae; genus Marinococcus; species Marinococcus halophilus. The sequence goes on along the minus strand of NZ_FVZD01000006.1, from coordinate 424,198 downwards.
TCCGGTCCTCAAACTGGGCGATGCGATCTTCGATGTTTTCCATATTGCGTCCGAGCGTAAACTGGTGCGGAAGCAGCTTGCCTTTGTATCCCCCTGCCCGTTCAGCAAGCGCGGTCACCCCGTTGTCGAGCGTTTCTCTCATCCGGCGGGCGAGACCCTGGGTTTCTGTTGTGGAACCGCTCGCGGCAAACAGCTGGTAAACTCCTTCACTGTCGTCTTCAATCGCCTGGCGCAGCTTGGCTTCGTCGATTTCGAGCTTGCCGTTATCCGTGTAGCTTGAGCTTGTCGTAATGCCGATCGAATAGAGCGTATTATAGGCTGAATCGGTGCCGTTTACCTGCTCATATAAAAGCGAACGCATATTGTTCATGACGTTCGATATGGAGCTGTCGCTGCGGAGCAGGCCGCTCCGGGCTTTTTCCTCCCACAGCTCAATTTCCTTTTCGCTCATTTCTTCTTTTTGTTCATCGCTGAGCGGCTTAAAATCCCGGTTTACTTTTTCATTCAGCTTGCCGTTTACATCTTCGATAATTTTATTATATTCTTCGATGAAGCCTTTAACTGTATCCATAACACCGTCAGTGTTCGTATCGGAGCCAAGCGTTACCGCCCCGTCCGTTTCAGCAAACGTTTCTTTAAGCGTAATGCTCATCCCGTTGACCTCGAACGTATTTTTGGGCCGCTCGGTTTCGAGTCCGTTCATCGTAAACACAGCATTTTGTTCGCCCTGGCGGGACTCACCTTCTACGTTGTTCAGGCCCAGGGTGTTGTTAAGAAATCCCCCTGAAAAAAGCATTTCATCGCCGTTTTTGTTAAAATCGCCTGTCTCCGACCGGGTGAGCGCCACTTTGCCGGAATGTTCGTCATAAAACGCACTAACGCCCGCCCCGGAAGAGCTGATCGTGCTCATAATATTGTTCATCGACTGCGCACTTGTGAACGTGAATTTATTTTTCTGCTCCTTACCGTCTTTATCAAAGGTGGTAATCGTATTGGTAGAATACTGCTGGGTGAATGTCGCTTCAATCGTTCCGGTTACCGCTTCGCCGAGCGTGACTCTGCCGGTTTTCGTATCCACATAGGCTTCCCCGGTCTTAAGCTCCTGCTCCGGATCCGTGACAATCGTCAGTGCGGCGCCTCCGTTTACGCTGATATCCAGCGTCTCTGGGTCAATCGCCCCTTTGCCGAGCGAAAAGGAAGAAGTCGCGGTAGCTGCGTCAATTGTTTTGGTTTCATTGGTCGCGGCATACTGGACGCTGATGCTTTTGCCGCTCGTCACCGCCGAACTAAACTCCAAATCAATCTGGTCGCTGTTAAAGCTGGCCCGTACCTGACCAGGCTCGAGCGGATCCGTGCCGGTTACCACCTCGTACTGCTTGCCGCTCACCTTCACGATCATATCGTCCGAATTTTGTTTAAGCTTGCTGCCTTCCACACTGTAGGACGTGCTGCCGTCGGCGTTGATTGTTTTGCTTTGAATCACGCCTTTGCTCCATTGCGGTTCTTTCCCGGTCGCAAATGTCTGGCTGCCGATAGCCTCCGAAGCGGAAAAACCGGGACCGGTCGCCCGTTCAAAGCTGCTCTGCGACGCTGATTTGGCCAGCTGCTTGACTTCGCTGATGGAATAAGTGGCGTTGCCGGCACTGGCTGAAGCCGTGGCGCTCACCCGGCTTTCATTGGTGGAGGTGGCCGAGCGGGCTGTCATCGAGGACTTCTTCATAATCGAATCAAAAATCGTATTCCGGAAATCAAAAAACTGTTTGTTGACTTCCTGGTACATTTCCGTCTGCCACTCGAGCGTCTGCTTCTTTTGATTCAGCTTGTTGATCGGCTGGCGCTCCGCACGCATTAAATCTTTAACTACCTGGTCAATATCCATTCCTGAAGCAAACCCGGATACTCGCATGAATGATAGGCTCCCTTCTGCCGTTTTCTTCGTTATTGTTACTATCGGAAATAACGAAAGCCAGTTGAAGCATTTAACGCAGTTTTTCTAAAATATGAAAAAAGACCCGGATTACCTCCGGGCCTCTGGGACATTGCTATTCACTTTTTTCAACGGCATGGCCGCCAAACCCTTTACGGAGAGCTGCAACCACCTTGCCGTTAAAGGTATCGGTTTCCTGCGAACGATAGCGCATCATAAGCGAGAGCGCAATGACCGGGGTCGTTGCCTCGTATTCAAGCGCAGACTCTACGCTCCACTTGCCTTCGCCGGAGGAATGCATCACGCCGCGGATATCATCGAGCCTGGCATCACCGCGGAAGGCTTCCTCCATCAGTTCCATCAGCCAGCCGCGGATGACCGAGCCGTTGTTCCAGACGCGGGCCACCTGCTCGTAGTCGTAGTCAAACGGCCCTTTTTCAAGCAGTTCAAACCCTTCGCCCATCGCGGCCATCATGCCGTATTCGATGCCGTTATGCACCATTTTCAGATAGTGGGCGCTGCCGCCTTCCCCGGTGTAGTGATAACCGTTCTCCACCGACAGGTCCTGCATGAGCGGCTCCAATACCGGAAAAATGTCCTTGCGTCCGCCGATCATCAGGCAGGCGCCGTTTCTGGCACCGGAAATGCCGCCGCTTGTACCAACATCAAAGAAGTGGACTCCTCTTGCTTCAAGCGCTTCATAATGAGCAAGCGTCCGCTTATAGTGAGAGTTGCCGGCGTCGATTAAAATGTCTCCTTCATCGAGGTACGAGGCCGTTTCGGTAAGCACCTGATCCGTGGCATCCCCCGCCGGCACCATCACCCAGATGATACGCGGCTTTGGAAGCTGGTCCACCAGATCCTGCACCGAAGAGGCCGTGCCGCCTCCGTCGTTTTGAAAACTGCTGCGAAATTCTTCGGACAGATCGTAGGCAACAACGTCATGATTTTTATCAAGCATCTGCAGACCGATATTGTACCCCATTTTACCTAATCCAATAATTCCTGCTTTCATGTTCTCCACTCCCTTTTTCTATTTATACGAAGATACTTAAAATCAGTGCTACACCAAAACCAACAAAACCGATAATTGTTTCCATGACGGTCCATGTCTGCAGCGTTTGTTTTTCGTTCAGGCCAAAGTACCTGCTGACTAGCCAGAACCCGGAGTCGTTCACGTGGGAGAAGGCTGTCGCACCGGAAGCAATTGTAATAACGAGCAGTCCGAGCATCGGCTCGCTGACGTTGTATGTTTCAAGCAGCGGCGCTACAAGGCCGGCGGCTGTTACCATCGCAACAGTTGCAGAACCCTGGGCTACACGGACAAGTACAGCTGTTATAAAGGCAAAGACAAGAATCGGCATGTTTGCATTCTCCATCGCATTTGCAAGCACGTCGCCGACACCGGACTGGATCAGCATTTCACCGAACACGCCACCGGCACCGGTAACAAGAATAATAATCCCGGCAGGCTCGAGGGCTTTCGTCGTAATCTGCTGCACTTCTTCTTTCGAATAACCCCGGCGGATACCGAATACATAAAAGGTTAAAAGTGCCGCCACGGTCAGGGCGAAGAACGGATCCCCGATAAAGGACAGTATTTCATACGCTGTGCTTTCTTCTGATAGGAAAACTCCGGATCCCGTGTTAAGCAAAATCAGCACAAGAGGAAGCAGGATGATAGCAAGAACGCTGCGGAAGCTCGGCAGCTCGCGGTCGTACTCGACGTTTCTCATCTGTTCCATCATGTATTCCGGAACGCCGATGTCGATTTTTTTCGCCATGTATTTCCCGAACATCGGGCCGGCAATCGCTACTGCCGGAAGACCGGCAAGTGCGCCAAACAGAATAACCCAGCCGAGGTCAGCGCCGATAATTGAAGCAACCGAAATCGGTCCCGGCGTTGGCGGAATAAAGCTGTGCGTAACGGCAAGACCGGCTACGAGCGGAATACCGTAGTACACGAGCGATTTTTTCGTTTTACGGACAAGGCTGTACACAATTGGAATTAAGATAACAAGGGCAACGTCCAAAAAGACGGGAATAGATACGATAAAGCCTGTAAGCGCAAGAGCCCAGCTGACGTTCTTTTCTCCAAATTTATCAACGAGCGTCAGTGCCAGGCGTTCGGCGCCGCCGGAGACACGAAGCATTTCCCCAAACATGGCCCCAAGACCGATAACGACGGCAATAAATCCGAGAGTGCCGCCCATTCCTTCTTCAATGGTTGTTATAATTTCGCCCGGCGGCATGCCAACAGCAATCCCGACGAGGAAACTAACGACGAGCAAAGCGATAAAGGCCTGAAGCTTCGTCCTCATAACTAAAAATAACAGTGCAACAATTGCTAAAACGGCTACAATAATGAGCCACGGTGCTGAAGTCGTCATAGTATTTCTCCTTTTTCAGTAGAAAGTGTGCGTTTGCCCTCTGCGTGTGCACGCTGCACGTCGGCAATCGCGGAAAATTCAGATTGAAGATTGCGTGCAAGCCGCAGAAAGATCGGCTTTAAATCCCGGTACGCCGTCACATTGTCCATGATCGGAGACTGCCGTGTTTCAATCGGAATAAGCTCGTGAATCGTGTCCAGGCTTTCTTTCTGACCGGTTGCCGTCATGGCGAGCCAGGCAGCGCCGAAGCAGGCGCTCTGGTGGCTGTCCGGAACGACAATGTCGCTTTCGAATATGTCTGCCATCATCTGCTTCCACAGCTCCGAGCGGGCGAACCCGCCGTTGGCACGGAATTCCTTAATGTTGATACCGGCCTCAATCAGGGCTACGACAACGGCGTACATTTGCATCATGACGCCTTCCATGACGCTCCGGACCATCTGTTCACGCCCGTGATGAAGCGTCAGTCCGAAGAACACGCCCTTGGTGTCGCTGTTCCAGAACGGAGCTCGTTCGCCGGTCATATACGGGAGAAACAGCAGGCCGTCGGAGCCGGGCATCACGCTTTCTGCCATTTCCGTCAGTACGTCGTACGGGTCTGTACCGTTTTTCCGGCACTGTTCCTTTAGATCCGGCATAATTTTATCCCGCATCCAGCGCAGCGCAATACCGCCGTTGTTAATTGGGCCGCCGATCACCCACAGCTCATCGGTGAGCGCATAGCAGAAGATCCGCCCCTTCGGATCCGTATACGGACGGTCGATGACCGTACGTATCGCTCCACTTGTACCAATCGAACACGCAACCACACCTTCCTCGAGCGCCCCGGACCCGACGTTTGCAAGCACACCATCGCTTGCCCCGATTACGACTGTGGTCGTTTCCTGCAAATGCAGACGCTTGCAGACGTCTTTGTTCAAGTCGCTGCGATGATACGTCGTGCTTACCGGTATGGATAAATGGTTTTCCGTAATACCGGCAAGCGCCAGCGCTCTGTCATCCCACTGCTTTTTATGGATATTGAAAAGGCCTGAGGCAGAAGCGATAGAGTAATCAACGATGTATTCCCCGAACCATTTATAGAACAGAAATTCCTTCACCGAAATCCACTTTGCTGCCTTTGCAGCGATTTCTTCCCGGTATTTCTGAAACCACATAATCTTGGTGAGCGGTGCCATGGGGTGGATCGGCGTCCCCGTACGTTCAAAAATATCCTGCCCGTTTTCGGCCTTTACTTTTTCGGTTTCATGTACTGACCGCTGATCGGCCCAGGTAAGCGCCTGCGTCAGCGGCTCGCCGCTGTCGTCCACTGCAAGAATACTATGCATCGCAGCGCTGAAGCCGATCGTTCCAATATGCTTTCCTTCTTTAGCAACGTCTTCGATGACGTTTTTCAGCGTCTGTTCAACGGCACGCAAAATTTCGTAAGGATCCTGCTCCTTCCAGGCCGGGTCCGGAGAATAAATTGGATATTCAAGCTCCCGTTCCGCCCAGATTTTTCCCTCCGTATCATAAGCCAGCGTTTTCGTACTCGTTGTACCTATATCCACACCGGCTGTAAGTGATTCAGCCATAACATCTACTCCCTCGCTTTCGGTAACGCTTTCAGATAATGAAAATATTTTTCTCAATTCGTTATTATACGTGAAATAAAATTCTATGCAAGCGTTTTAAGAAAATTTTTTTCATGATTTATTATAGAAAATTGAAATTTATTCCTTTATGATATAAGCAAGACTTTTTCCTCCGGAGGGGTACTTATGGCTACCGAAACGACTCACGTCCGCCAGCGGATCCAATCGCTGTACAACAGCTTCAGTGATAAAGAAAAACAAATCGCTGACTATATGCTGCAAAATCCCGAAACTATCGTTCATTCGACCATCAATCAGGTAGCCGACCAGCTTTCCCTTGCAGACGCTACCGTGTTTCGTTTCTGCAAGCGGCTCGGCTTTAAGGGCTACCAGGCGATGAAAATCGCGCTCGCCTCCGATATTATCGAACCAATCGAAGATATTCATGAAACAATCCAGGAAAGCGATACCGAGGTCGAGGTGATGGCCAAGGTGTTTCAAAGCAACAAAAATGCCCTCACCTACACGCAGGAGGTGCTTGATGAGACCACCGTCCGTCAGGCGGTCGAGTACCTGCTTGAAGCGTCGGAGCTCCACTTCTATGGAAGCGGCGGCTCCGGCGTCACAGCCCAGGACGGCCAGCATAAGTTTATGCGCACCGGGCTGCCAAGCCATGCCTATACCGATGCCCACTGGCAGGTAATGGCCGCATCCCAGCTGAAGCCAAACGACGTTGCTATTGTGATTTCGCATTCGGGAGCCAATGAAGACGTTCTTGAAGCGATGGATGTGGCCAAAGAGCAGGGAGCCCGCATTATTGCCATTACAAGCTATGCGAAAACGCCGATCAGCCAAAAAGCAGACCTGACCCTGCAGACAATCTCCAGGGAAACTGAATACCGCTCCGAAGCCCTCGCCTCCAGACTTGCCGAACTCTCCCTGCTCGATGGCCTGTATGTGAATTACTGCATCAAAAAGAAAGACCAGGCTCAGGAAGCCGTGGCCAAAATACGTAAAGCCGTCGCCCGGAAAAAGCTATAGGAAAAGCGGAGCCACCCTGAACAGCCGTTCCAGACAGCTGGCGTAATCCTGGCTGGAAGCGTCGTAAGACGGTGAAGTCAGGATGCAGCCAATGGACTGGACGGCTGGGTGGCAAAGCTGGACAGCAAGAAAGGCGGAGCCACCCTTATTGTAAGGAAGTTCGATGGTGACATCATCGAACTGCCCTGCTCCGCAGATCCCTAAATAAAAGACAACCCGGCTTCTCCTGAAAATAGGAAAAGCCGGGCTGCAATCGTTATTCAATACGTTCTACCAATGCAGCATAATTATGCTTCGGGCTGTTTACTTCAGTACTTACGGGATACATGGCCATACGCGAAGCGTCAAACGGCTGCAGGAGTGACTTCAACACTTTTTTATCGGTTTCATCAGGATCGAGCCAGACTTTTCTTGCTTCTTCATTCAGAATGACCGGCATCCGGTGGTGAATTTGCTGCATCATATCGTTGGCTTCGGTCGTAATAATCGTACAGGACGTGATTGTTTCATTTTTGCCTTCCCATCTGTCCCACAGTCCGGCAAAGGCAAACGGCTCCTCATCATCGACCGTGATTCGGTACGGCTGCTTTGTCCCGCCTTCGCGGTCCCATTCATAGAAACCATCAGCAATCACGAGGCAGCGCCGTCGTTCGAGCAGGCGGCGGAATGCCGGTTTAGTATCGACACTTTCTGCCCGGGCGTTGATCATTTTATGTCCGATTTTTTTATCATCTGCCCAAGAAGGAATGAGCCCCCATTGCAGCCAGCCTGCTTTCGTCTGTTCTGCGGAGGACGCCACTGCCATCACTTTCTGGGACGGAGCTATATTGTAGCTTGCCGGCCCTTCCGGAAACGATGTGCCGAAGGCCCGCTCCAGCGCTTCCCTGGAATGAAACAACGTGTATCTTCCGCACATACCGCTGCACCTCCCTTTACAGTTTATGTACCCAAAAAACGATCCTTCTACTTAAAAAAATTGCTGTTTCGCAAATCCCAGCCGGCAATCACAAAGCACACCACAGCATAAAGGCTTAGAAATCCTCCAAGAATCCCGTATGATGCCCCCTCAAATCCCTGGATACGCATATAACCATAATAAAAAAGTGACAAAGCCGAAGCCATTAGCGCAATACCCGGCAGCATCCTAACCCAGAGTGCCCATCCTTTCATTACAAATACCAGTGTAAAGAAGAGAGCTATCACTCCCGGAAGTATAGATGTTGTAAATGGTCCACTGATCATGATATCTCTCCCATTGTGCCCCCATTAATAAAAGCCGGCCAAATGCCCATGCCCGCACTTCTCTTCTAATAAAGTAACATAATTTGCCATCAAACACCCTAATTTAGGCAGTACGCACACGAACCTCTATCCGAAAATCTGCGAAGCAATCGCATACAGATTTCCATTCCGGGGTTCTATAATCGAAGGAGCCCGGGCCATCATAAGCGGCTCGCTCTGTTTTTCAAAACCACACTGTCGGAGTGTCTCCGTCATGATCCTATTTTCTTCGGTAAGATCTATCCGCACCTTCACCGGATGCGATTCGATCAACTGTTCGAGCAGCTCTGCTGCCGCTTTTTCATTCGGCGCCGCGATCGGCCCAAGCAGCAGCTGCCCTTCATGCCAGATCGACAGGCCAAAGCCAGCCGGATGGTTTTGGTCATCCAATAATATTAGCGCCTGGTGGGCCTGGGTGATCCGGTGACGCAAAAAAGCGCTCCGGTCCTGGCCGAACGCCCCAAGATCGAGCTGCTGTAAGCTGTTCCAGTCGTGGGCTTCGTACGTTCTTATGCTGGACGGCCGAACGATGCTGGTTTTCTTCACCACCTGGCCCGGGGCAACATATTTGTAAACCTTGCCCGCTTCCTCAAACCCGAGCTGCTGGTAGAGCGGCTTCCCTTCTTTCGTAGCAAACAGCAGGACACCAGCGTTTACTGGAATTGTATTTAAGCACGCCTTCACCGCTTCCTTTGCCAATCCCTGACGGCGGCAGCTCTTCCTCACAATAACGAGGCCGAGCGCAGCAGCTGCCTTCCCATATGGAATCACTGCCGCACTGGACACCACCCCGCCCTCCGGCGTTTTATGTCCGTACACTACTCCCGCCGCGAGCACTGCTTTCATTTCCGCTCCGTCGTAGTCCCAGCCAACTTCCCGTAGCAGCTGCACGAGTTCCGGAATGTCTTCTTCGGTCAGCTGCTGCATCGTAAATGTCATCTGCCTGCCCTCTTTTCTGTATCCGTCATGCTTTTGTCTATCCACGCCTGCTCTGCTTTCATCTTCCAGTAAATATACAAATCCTCTGTGGCCATAATTACATAAATCACTCCGTAAAAGAGGTATGCATCTGTCGTAAATGGAGCGGAGATCCAATGAATAATGGTCATTAACAGAAGCAGGGCGCTGCCGAAGAGATCCTTCTTTAAGCGCCCTGCATAAATTGATTTTTTGTTCACAGCTTTTTGCTGTTTGGCGTTCACTTTCTTCACCTCTCGCCTGCACGGGCCCTTTTTACAGTTTCACTGTATTTTTCCCATGGCTTTTTGCTTCATACAGGGCTTCATCCGCTTTCAGCATCATGTTCTCCCGGCTGCGGTGCAGGGCTGGTATAACGACATTCACGCCGATGCTGACCGTCACCTTCGGACTCACACTCGACGTTTCATGACGGATATTCAGCCTGTCTACTTCTTCACTTATCTCATGGGCAATAGCCCGGGCTTCTTTATTATTCGTTTTCGGCAGCAACAAAGCAAACTCTTCTCCGCCGAACCGGGAGGCCACTCCTCCGGAACGCACGCATACTCCGTGGATAGCCCCGGCAATCTGCTTTAAGCACTCGTCCCCCTCGAGGTGGCCATACGTATCATTGAAGTTCTTAAATTCATCCAGATCGATCATCATGACTGCAAGCGGAGACTGGCGTTCCAAGCCTTCGATCCAATAGCGGTGAAAGGCATTATTGAACGCCCTGCGGTTGGCAAGGCCCGTTAAGCCGTCTACATTCGCCATACGCTCGAGCTTACGGATATTTGCGTTATGCTTGGTGCGGTCCCGGATAATGCCAATCATTCCAATGATTCGTCGATACATAAAAACAGGGCTTGCCATGACTTCGAGCTCCATCACCGTTCCATCCTGGCGCCGTAGATTTACTTCAAAATGCTGGGAATGTCCTTTCATAACCCGGTCAGTATATCTCTGGACCAGTTCGTAGTCTGTGAAATTTAATTCATTCATCGACTGGCCAATCACGGTGTCCCGTTCCTTGTTAAGCATTTCAAGCAGTTTTTCATTTACTTCAATCACGCTGCCACGGCCGTTCAGCAGAAATACTGGAGAGAGCGGCTGGTCAAACAGGGCATGGTAATAGTTTCGCTGCACCCGTTGGTCTACACTGCGCTTAAACACAAACCAAAGCAGACAGCTAAGGATAATTATGCCAGTAAGCAAACGAACAATCAGCCAGTCTGTTTCAAGTGGTGCTCCCAGAAAAAATACATCGTAAAAATTCACCAGCATAAATGCCGGAACTAAGACGAGCATCGCCAGCGTGACACGCTTTGCCACTTCCTGGGTTTTAATCTGCGCTATTTCCTTATGCTTCATTTTACACCCCGCCCTGCTCGAAAGCCTCCGCATAAATCCTTTAAGCCTTTATGCCTCAGCGCGATAATATTCATAGTATTGACTCATTTTATCACATGTCTTAAGTTTTAGGCATATATAATCAAAAAGGGTGCAGTTTTCAGGTATTTTTTAATAGCGGTTTGGTATCCATATTTTAACATAATTTTTTATAAGCATGTATTTCTTTTAAGTATTATGATTAGTAACCCTATTAACCAATTTTTTCTGTATATAAACCTCTCTACCTTCGTGAGAATTTTCCTAGATAGCAAAAAAGAGCTGTTTTAATTTAACAGCTCTTTACATAGATTAATTGTTATTTTCACGTTTTTAGCATATAACTGATGGCTGAAAATTAGTGGATTGTTTATCCAAATGCAAGAACAGCCTTTCTCACTTCATTTGGGGCGCTTTCAAGCTGCTCAAACGCCTGCTGCACATCCTGAAAATTAAAGCGGTGAGAAACCATTGATTCTACATCCAATTTCCCCTGATTAATATACTCAATAATCTCTGGGAACTTATTGGACTGCAGCCTTGAGCCAACAATCATCAGCTCTTTTTTCGTAATGTCCAGGGAAGTAAGGGAAGAAGGAGCTTTATTAAAACCTAGCGTCACTACCCGGCCTGCAATAGAGGCCATCGAAACCGCCTGTTCAAACGTTTTTTCCGTTCCTACTGCATCGATTACCACATTCGCCATCATTCCATTTGTTTCCTGGCTTACCCGGTCAAACACGTCCGGCTCATTTCCAGGATTAATAGTGACGTCCGCCCCGATCGAAGAGGCATAATTCAATCGCTCATCGTTCAGGTCCGTCATAATCACCCGTGCTTTTTTCAATTTGGCGACAAGAAGACAGCTGATGCCTGTCGGACCTGCGCCCGTAATCAGCACCGTATCTCCCTCTTTCACGCCTCCTCTTGCAGTTGCCTGCGCCCCTATCGTTAAAGGCTCTGTCAGCACAGCTTCATTCCAGGACGTTTCTTCATCTAATTTATGCCAATTTTTCTCAGGAGCAGACATGAATTCTCTCATCCCGCCGTCCCGGTGCACGCCGTATACTTCCAGGTTTTCACACACATTGGGCTGGCCCTGCTTACATGCATAGCATTCTCCGCAGCTCTGAATTGGCTCCAGGGAAACCTTGTCCCCGACTTGTAAAGAATGAACGCTTTCTCCTATTTCGGCTACTTCCCCTGCTACTTCGTGACCGATAATACGGGGGTACACGGTGAAAGGGTTGCTGCCGTGATAGATATGCATGTCCGAACCGCAGATCCCGGCTGCATGGACCTTCACGAGCACCTCATGTTCGTTTTCTATCCGTGGCTTTTCGATTTCTATCACATTTAGCTGGCCAGGTTCTGAAACTTGTATAGCTTTCATATTATTCTTCCTTTCTATTATTCAAATAACCCAGGCAGGAATAAAGATATTGATGGAATGAAGCTGACCAATAGCAGTACTGCAAGGGACACACCGAGAAACGGAATCAATTCCTTGAACGCTTTCCCTACAGAAACCTTCGCCAGGTCAGCTGCCACAAATAAACAAACCCCTACCGGCGGTGTAGATAGACCGATCATTAACGCAAGTACCATCACTACGCCAAAGTGCACGGTATCCATTCCAATTGATTCGGCTACTGGCAACAGTACCGGAAACAGAATAGTGAGCGCAGCAATGGTTTCCATGAACATGCCTACAATCAATAAAAGCAGGAGCAGCATTAAAATAATCAACACACCGTTATCTGTAAGGGACAAGAGCCCGTCCGCCAACATCGTTGGGATCCCTTCACTGACCAGTATCCAGCCAAACAGATTGGCAAACCCTACTAAAAGCAGGATGGCGGCAGTGGCGACAATGGTATCGATCAATAATTTCGGGAAGTTTCTTAAATGTAATTTGCGGTAGACTGCGGCGCCAATGACAAAAGCGTACAATACTGCTACGACTGCGGCTTCTGTTGGCGTGAAATATCCTCCGAGAATACCCCATAAAATGATGAAAACCATCAAAAGCGCCCAAAAAGCGCCCAAAAATGACTTGAAAAGCTCTTTCGTCGATACCGGATTTTCTTTCGGGTAAGAACGCTTCACCGATACCACGTAAGCGACAATGAAAAAGCCTAAGGCCAGCAGTAAGCCGGGAATCGCCCCTGCCAGGAATAAATCTCCAATAGACGCTCCTGCAAGCGTTCCGACAATAATCATCGGCAAAGAAGGCGGGATCATCGGTCCTACAGTCGAAGACATCGACGTTACGGCCGCGGAAAAGCCCGGACCATAGCCTTCCTTTTTCATCGCAGGAATAAGCACTGAACCGATGCTTGCTGTATCGGCCAGGGCAGTTCCGGAAATGCCAGAGAAGCCTAACGAAGAAGCGACGTTCGTTAAACTCAGTCCGCCGCGGACCCTTCCGACAGATGCCTTGGAAAACTGTATGATTTTGTCCGTAATGCCGCCTTCGTTCATTAAGTTTCCAGCCAGAATAAATGCTGGTATGGCTACAAGTGTAAAGGAGTTTATCCCTGCAAACATTGTCTGGGGAATAATGGTTAACGACTCCCCATTAATTAACAAATACACTAATGATGAAACGGCAAGACTAAAAACAATGGGCATGCCGGCAAGCAATAATACTAAAAATAAACCAACTAACAAAAAAGCCATTATTTCTCACCTGCTTCTATATTTGTCGACGTCCATTGAGAAATCACAAAAAGAACAGAGTAGCAAAGAAGCAATAACCCCAGTACAGGTACCGCCGCATAAACGTATTGCATAGGAATGCCAGAGGCAGGCGAACTAAAGAAAGTACCCAGCAGATAAAAGTTGATGCCTTCTACGACTAAATACGCTGCTACGATGCCGATCAGGGTATGTACAATGGTTTCGTAAACCGCCCGCTGCTTTGCCGATAAAAACGAATAGATAAAATCCACTTTTATAAATTCTTTTCGATACAATGCCAGCGGAGCGGCGAACGCAATCGTGTAAACAAAAAGATATCTTGTAATCTCCTCGGTCCACAGCACGGTCACCGGAAGGAAGCGAATAACTATCTGAAAGATCACTACAAGCAGCAAAGCGCTAAAAAGCAATAAGACAATGCCCTGTATGGCTCTATCCAATGTATTAATCCACCTCATTCGCTATTCTCCCTTTCTTTGCCCTGCTCCACAATCTGCTGATACATCTCGTACTGCTCTTGGTCAAAATATTCCCTGATAGCAGGCTGCATGGCTTGCTGAAATGCTTTCTGGTCCACGTTTTCATTAAACTGCACGCCTTCATCCCGAAGCGTCTGCTCCACGATTTCCACCTGTTCGGTGAATAATTCCTGGGAGTATTCCTGGGCGTCCTCTGCCGCACGTTGTACTTCGTCCTGTTCCTCCGGCGTCAGCGCTTCGAACTGGTCGTTTCCTATAACCACGTAGATCCAGGAACGGACGTGCTGGGTTTCATTGATGTAGTTCTGTACTTCATAAAATCCGTTACTTTGAATAAGATCATTAGGGTTTTCCTGGCCGTCTATAACCCCCTGCTGCAGAGCGGTGAACACCTCGCTCAGGCTGATGGACTGCGGCTGGGCCCCGGCTTCCGACCAAGCATCAATAAACAGCGGAACATTAGGCACTCTCATATCAAGCCCATTCAAATCCTCCGGTGCAGAAATCGGGCGGTTGGAAGTTAAGTTTCTTGGCGAGCGCTCCATATAGAATAGAGGCGTCAGGCCGGCGTTTTCCTTGATATCGCTTTCAATTTCCTGCCCAATTTCACCTTCGACCGTGCTTCTCATATGCTCCTGGCTGTTAAAAGCGTAAGGAGTAGCCATCAGCATCGCGCTCGGTGTCCAGTTTTCCAGCGTTTCCCCGGTGATCGTCATGTCGATCGCCCCGTGCTGAATGCTGTTAATAGTATTAACTTCATCGCCCAGCTGCCCGTTCGCATAAACTTCAATGTTGACGCTCCCGTCGGTATATTCTTCCACACGGTCAGCAAAATATTCCGATGTTTCGTTCCAATAATGGTTGCTGTCCGAAAAATGATTCAGTTTCCACGTTGTTACTTCTTGTTCTTCCGCACTGGGCTGAGTGCTGCATCCACTCAGCGCCAGTACAGAAGCTGTCCCTACTAAAAAGCTTTTCCATATTTTCATGCGGATCCTCCTCATTTTGGACATGAAAATTTCTTAGTTGTTTAAAGCCTCAACTAAACCTGCTGCTGCCTGCCGGACACTTTCCTCGTCATCAAAATACAGGCTGCTGCCCGCACTTACGGCCGCTGCTCCGTTTTGAATCCATTCTTTAATGTTATGCTGGCTCACCCCGCCGGAAGGCATCAGCTGGGCCTGCGGCACCGGCCCGTTCATAGTTTTGATAAAAGAAGGCGAAGCCATATTCCCCGGAAACACCTTTATAATGTCCGAGCCCGCCTGCAGTGCTTCAATAATTTCTGTCGTCGTATAGCAGCCCGGCATGTAAGGCACCTGATATAAATTACATATTTTCGCTATATCCAGGGAGAAATGAGGGGACACAATAAAAGAGGCCCCCGCGAGTATCGCCAGCCTGGCGGTTGTAGGCTCCAACACCGTACCTGCACCTACGACCGCCTCCGATCCGTACCGCTCCGATAATTCTTCAATCAATTTATCAGCATGCGGAACAGTGAAGGTGATTTCCAGCAAATCTATGCCGCCTTTTTGGGCGCCTACTGCAATCATTTCCGCTTCTTCTTTTGTTTCCCCGCGCACGACTGCCACGATTTTATTCTCTTCTACTTTTTGTATTGCCTGCCATTTTTTCATCTGTTTCCGCTCCTTTTAAACACCCGAATAAGCCATGAATCCGCCATCCACAGGCACCGTAATTCCTGTGACAAATCTTGAATAAGACGGGTCAGCCAGCCATAATAGCGTGCCGGTTAAATCCTCCGGCTGCCCAAAGCGTTCCATTGGGGTATGATTGATGATTTTCGATGAACGCTCGGTCAGCTGGTCGTTATCATCCAAAAGCATTTTCCGGTTCTGCTTCGTTAAAAAGAATCCCGGTGCCACAGCGTTACAGCGGATATTGTGCTTGGCCATGTGTACGGCCAGCCATTGGGTAAAGTTCTCAATGCCGGCTTTCGCGGCACTGTAGGAAAGCACCTTGGTCATTGGGCTCGGTGCGCTCATCGAAGAGATATTGATAACGGTGCTCTCCTCTTCATGAATCATGTGTTTCAGGAAAACTTGCGTAGCAAGCACTGATCCTGTGAAATTTAAATCATGCACGTGATTCATGCCTTCTTCGGTAATATCGAAAAAAGAGTTTGCTTCCGGGTCCTGGACGTCCTCCCAGCGGAACGCTTCATTTGTAGTCACGGCTTCCGGGTGGTTTCCTCCGGCGCCGTTGATCAGGATATGATACTGTCCGTAATGCTCCTGGATTTTTTCATTCGCTGCTTCAATGTCGCTTTTCTTCGTCACATCACAGGCAAAGGCAATAGCTTCCCCACCGTCTTCAGTAATTTTGTCAGCTACTTTTTGGGCGTTCTCCTGCTTTCTGCTTAATACAACAACCCGGGCGCCCTGTGCTCCCAGAGCCTCAGCCATCTGTCCGCATAGAACGCCTCCGCCTCCTGTGACAATTGCAACTTTTCCCTTTAGCGAAGTATGTGTCATTTATTTTTGCTCCTTTCGTTTCTGGTCCCAGATCCCAAGCATATACATGATACCTAACGCGCGGTCATACAGGCCGTAGCCGGGGCGCCCCTCTTCATCCCAGATGTGGCGGCCGTGGTCCGGCCGGATGCATCCTTTGTAGCCAATGTCATAGTAAGCATTCATGATATCTGTGATTGGCACGGAGCCGTCTTCTTCCCGGTGGGAGGATTCAATAAAGTCCCCGTTGTCGTACCGGTAAACGTTACGGACGTGGGCAAAATGGATTCTGTTTTGAAACGCGTGAATCATCGCCGGCACATCGTTTTCTTTATTCGCTCCCAGTGCTCCGCTACATAAGGTCAGACCGTTGTGCTCCTCATCCACCAGCGAGAGTATTCGCTGCAGCTGCCCCTGGTTGGAGACGATTCTCGGGAGGTTAAACACGGACCACGGCGGATCGTCCGGATGAATAGCCAAGCGGACATCGTGCTCTTTACATACGGGGATGACTCGTTCTAAAAAGTACTGCAGGTTGGAAAATAAATCATCTTCCGATACGCTTTCATACTGCTGAATGGTGTCTTCGATTTTACTCAATCGTTCCGGTTCCCAGCCCGGCATCGTAAATTCAGGATTCTGAAGCACCCGTTCGATGATGTCCTGAGGGCTGGCGTCATTCAGAAGATCTTTTTCATAAAACAGCGCCGTTGAGCCGTCCGGCATTTCTTTAGCCAAATCGGTCCGAATCCAGTCAAACACCGGCATGAAATTGTAGCAGATCACTTTTACTCCGGCGCCGCCCAGATTTTTTATCGTTTCGATATATTTGGCGATGTATTCTTCCCTGCTCGGAAGCCCTAATTTAATATCTTCATGAACGTTCACACTTTCCACGACTTCTGCTTTAAAGCCGTGGGATTCGATCAGCTGTATTTCGCGCTGTATTTCTTCTTTTTCCCATACTTCACCGGCAGCCTTATGGTGAAGCGCCCAGACGATCTGTGTCGTTCCGGGAATCTGCCTGATGTTTTCCAGCTGTACATTGTCATTGCCTTCGCCGTACCATCGAAATCCAATATCCATTATTCTTTCTCCCTTCAACGAGCTATATCGCTGCCTTGTTGGCTGTTTAGAAAAGCGTTAACGTCTTCTTTAGGTAAGCAGAACGCATCTCCCGGCACCGTATGCGCGAGTACGCCAACTGCTACTGCAAATGTAATCATTTCAGACATATTCTTTAATGCTTCCGGGGACTCCAGAATCTGGTGCAGGATGCCGGCTGAAAACGCATCGCCGCCGCCAATCCGGTCATAAACGGACACATCGTAAACCGGCGCTTCAGCACGCCCGCCTGAAGCGTGCAGCAGCAGCCCGGATAATTGGTGCTGCAAATTGGTGAATGGGCGGCGACGCGAAGAAGCCAGCCAGGTAATCCCGTAATCCTGCATAAAGGCTCTGTACGCCTTTTCCTCCCCGTCTGCATCACCGGAGACGTTATAATTTAAAATGTTCGTAAGGTCCTTCACCCCGGCGAAGCATATATCCACCATCGGAAGAAAGTATTCAAACGCTTCCCGGGCCTGCTCGATGCTCCACAGCTTGCTCCGGTAGTTAAAGTCAAAGCTGATTTGCACTCCATGTTCCTTTGCTTTTTTCGCAAGAGCATACGCTGTCTCGCGCGCCTCCTGGCTGATAGCCAGAGTGATTCCCGAAATATGCAGTATCTGGCAGTCCTGAAACCAGCTGTCACTGATGGTCTCCTGCGGGCTCCACCGGGAAAAGGAAGAATAAGCCCTGTCATAGGTTATCTTCGAAGGGCGCTCGGCTGTTCCTTTTTCCACAAAGTACGTTCCCAGCCGGTTACCTTCCCGCTGAACAGCTCCTGTTTGCACGCCTTCCTTCCGCAGATAGGCCAGAGCTGCATCTCCTACAGGATTATCGGGAAGCGCGGTGATCACTTCTGTTTCTGTACCGAGGTTGCTTAATGCCACGGCCACGTTAATTTCCGCCCCGCCGTAGAAGGTTTCGAGACTCGTATGTTGTTTTAGTGTTTCTGTGCCGGGAGGAGAAAAGCGCATCATCATTTCTCCAAGTGCCATAATTTTTCCCATTGTTTTCTCCTTTATCGAACAAATTAACTAAATCGGTTTAGTTTAATAGAAAAAATTTTAGTTTTCTTCTATTAATTCCTTCACTGACTCTCTGGCAATCAACGTAGGAGCCATTCGAACAATCTGCTGATCATTAATTTCTCCACGAATTTTTTGAAGCAAAACTTCCGCTCCCTTTTCTCCAATCTCTGCACTTGGCTGTTTTATGGTCGTAAGAGACGGCTGGTATACATTCGCGTAGGAAACATCATCAATGCTAATTAAACTAAAATCCTCTGGAATATGGCGGCCGCTGTTTTTGCACTCATTTAAAATTTCCAATAGAACAAGATCATTACCAGCAAGGACCGCCGTCGGCGGAGCCGGGCCGCTCATCATTCCAGTCACTTCCTGCTGAATTCTATCCAGGGGTTGATCGATGATGTGGTTTTCCTGCATCTCCAGGCCGTACCGCTCCATACTTATACGAAAGCCCTCGATACGTTCAAGCCGTGGAGTAACATAAGCCGTAGCCGGCATGGTGACGATGGCAATTCTTGTATGGCCAGCCTGGGCAAATACCTGGACGGCTGTATCTACAGCTTTAAAATTGTCGAGTAACACCGTATTAACAGCTAAATCAGGAATGATCCGATCCAAAAACACAAGCGGTATGTTTCTTTCCTCCAGAAGTTCATACATATCAATATTGTCCCCAGTAGGAAAAACGATAAATCCGTCCACCTGTTTTGCCATTAATGCTTTAATATATTTTCGTTCCTTTTCAGGATCGTCGTCAGCGTTACAAACAATTACGTGCACGTCCGCCTCCATGCAAGCGTCTTCAATCGCCCGTATAATTTCCGTAGAAAATTTATGAAGTATATTTGCCACAATAACACCAATGGTTGATGTTTTTTTCACTTTCAGGCTTCTGGCAACCACATTAGGGGAGTACCCTGTTTCTTCAATTACCCGCTGAATCATGTCTCTCGTTTTCTTAGACATAAATTCATACCGGCCGTTCAAATACTGGGAAACGGTACTTTTGGAAACGTTTGCTTTTTTAGCTACATCTGACATTGTTAAATGAGAAGAGTGTTTTTTTGTCATATCCCCCAGCTTCCTAAATCGGTTTAGTAAATTTATTGTAAACGATAACATTTTCTTTTTACAAGATTTTTTTGTAAATTTGGACTAATATTTTTCGTCTAAGCCAAAGGGAACTGCCTTTTCTTGAAGACAGCTCCCTTTATTTACCTTCTTTTTGATTATGATAGCAGCCCTTCGACACAACCATCGGCGAAAGCGAAACGGGGGCCCTCAATCACCGTGCAGTCGTGCCCGTAAATGTCTTTTATCATGTTTGCCGTAATGACTTTAGAGGGCACGACGCTTGCCGCAAGCCGGCTTTCACGAGGGGCGAAAATATTGTTGGCGTAGCAGTTACTATTCGTACCCGCCCGAAGTGCTCCATTTATAATACACGGGGAGCTGCTTTACTACCGTAATCAAAAACGATAAGCTTCCAATACCTGCGGCTATGCTAATTAAATCAGTGTAATTTAACCAGGCCATGGTGAAATCTAAAGGTTCTATGAAGAATTTTATCATTAAAAAGCTTGGTACTACACAGATTAATACTGTTATGGAAGCATAGATAGAGTTTTTCAGACAAAACATTAAAAATAAACCTGAAACCGGCAGCATGCATTTTTTATTTCCCAAAGCATACTGAATAATGCTATAGATAAAAAGAATGCCGATGATTTTCAATGTACTTTCAATAGCTTCCGCCCAGTGTTCTTTAATAGATATAATGCTTTCAAAATCAAATATATTCAATATCAATACACCAAAAAAACTAACTCCTGCAAAAATACTTGTTAAAGCCAGCGTTTGTTTCAAAATCACTCGAATAGCGTTGAACATACATTACAGCTCTCCTTAAATCAATAACAAAAGCAGCAAGGGGATGGTAAAAATACTGCTGACCGTCGTTATTAAAGTAACTGCCGATACATGGTGTGGGTCTGTTTGAAACTGCACTGCATACAAAGTAGTATTCGCTGCTGAGGGGGCCGCCGCCATAATGATCATAATATTCCCCGTCAACGTGTTTACGGGAAGCATCACTACAAGAAGCCAAGCGACGGCAGGAGAAATGATTAACCTGACTAAAACCGCGCTCATCATTCTTGATATATTGATGTGAGCAAAAGATATATTTGCCAGCTGCATGCCTAAAAGCAACATTATAACGGGTATCGCTGCATCAGCTATCGAATTAATTCCGCCCGTAATTCCCCCCGGCAGCGTGATTGAAGTGCTATTAAATATAAAGCCCAGAAGGGCAACATATAAAAGGGGAAGCTTCAACACTTTCCAAATTACGTTTTGGCCTCCCGCAGCCTCCATAGAAGACCCTTTCGCAGCAAAATAAACTCCCACAGAGCTCATTAACAGCTGTTGCAGCACCATTAGCATTACGGCAATATTCAGAGCCTGTTCTCCAAATATTGCCAATACTAAAGGGACTCCAAAATTACCATTGTTCATAAATGCTGAAGATAAAATAAAACCGTAGTGTTTTTCTTTATCTTTATACCAAAAGTAAGAAAAACAATAACTGATGAGAACCAGCAATAAGCATAGGGCACCCACAAATGAGGCATAATAAACAATTTCTGCGTTAATGCCTTCCTGGTAAAACGTTCTAAATGCAAGAAATGGCACCAACAAATAGATCGAAAACGTAGACAAAGGCGCCAATTCTATATTTAGCAAACGCTGAGCAATAAAGCCCACCATAAAAATTGCAAGCACTGGCCAGACAATATTAAAAATGTCCATAACGCATCTTCTTTCTTATTATTGAATGGCCGTTATCGATTCCAGACAATAAGCTTTTCTTCTGTCATTTCTTCAATAGCATACTTCGGGCCTTCTTTGCCCGTACCGCTATTTTTCACTCCTCCATAAGGCATATGATCCACTCTATACCCTGGGGTGTCATTAATAATTACTCCACCTACTTCTATTTCTTCTGCTGCCTGCAGGGCAAAGTTTAAATCATTTGTAAATATACCGGCCTGCAGTCCGTAATCAGAATTATTAACTTTTTGTATTGATTCTTCTGTACCAGTGTATGCTTCCACGCACACTACCGGGCCAAATATTTCATCATACGATACACGCATCGTTTCAGTAACATTGGTCAACACAGTCGGATAAAAAACAGCTTCTTTCCGCTGGCCTCCAACTTGAATTTTTGCCCCTTCATGTACTGCTTCTGCTACCCAGTCTTCTACACGCTGTGCCGCATCTTCAGAAATCATCGGGCCGACATCCGTAGTTTCCTTTCCAGGGTCGCCAACCTGTATACTTTCCGTTGCTTTCTTCAAATGCTGGACGAATTCATCATGAACAGACCGGTGTACAAAAACTCTTTGAACGGAAATACAAACCTGCCCTGCATTATTAAAACTTTTCAATGCTACCGCTTTAGCGGCCGCCTGAACATCTGTATCATGATGAACGATAGTAGCCGAGTTGTTTCCAAGCTCCAATGCTACTTTTCGAAGTCCTGCATGCTCCTTAATATATTTCCCTACACTAGTACTCCCCGTGAATGTAAACATATTTACTTTATTATTTTCCAATAGCCAGTTTCCAATTTCTGCGCCGTGCCCCGTTAGCACCTGAAGTTTTCCAGTTGGCAGCCCCGCTTCTTTAAGTATTTCAGCTAACTTCAAAGCCACCAGCGGAGTAGCGTCTGAAGGCTTTAATACCACACTGTTGCCTGAGGCCAATGCCGGCCCGATTTTATGGCAAACTAAATTCAATGGCACGTTAAACGGGGTAATTGCTGCTATTACTCCTACCGGCTTCCGAACAGTATAAGCCCTTCTATTTTCAGATCCAGGTGCTGCTTCAATAGGTACGCCTTCTCCAGCAACACGCTTTCCTTCTTCAGCGGCAATCTCCAACGTCAGGGCCGAACGGAAAACCTCTCCCATCGATTCATTGATTGGCTTTCCCACCTCTTTTACGAGCAGATTGGCAAATCCTTCTTGCTGTTCTCGTAATTTAGCAGCCGCCTTTTGCAGTATTTGATATCTTTCATAAGGGCTGAGAGGAGTTTTAAATGCTTCCTGGGCTCCTCGTACTGCTTCTTCAACATCTTCTTTGCCTGCACGGGCGACTTGTGCTATTGGCTGTAGGCTGTACTTGTCTAAGATATTTATTTTTTGTTCAGTCATTTTGGTTTGGTTATTGATAAAAAGCCCGAATTCTTTTTGTTGTTCAAAGGTTTGCATTAAAGTACCTCCCAATTCATCATAATGTTACTACCTTTTTATTTTTGAAAAATTCTTCCGCATAGTTTTGACTGCCGAATACACGAATTTTTTCTGCAACTTTCTGTTTTAGCTTTTCTTTTCCTTTTTGCGTAGCATTTGCTAATACGATATCGCTGCTATTCTTTTCCCAATGCTCCCGCATCCCAACAATAAATGCCTGCCTCAGTTCCGTATCGACGTTGATTTTTGAAACACCTAATTGAACAGCTCTTTTCACCTGTTCATCCGGAACATCAGAGCCGCCATGAAGAACAATAGGACGGGAAACTTCTTCAGCTATTTCCGTTAATCTTTCAAACCGAATATTGGGTGTTTGTTGATATATGCCATGAGCAGTGCCAATAGAGATAGCTAGATAATCTACATTTGTAAATTCAGCAAAAGTTTTTGCCTCCTCTACGGTTGTGATAAGCGCATCTTTTTCATCTACGGTGATGTCATCCTCCGTACCGCCTATTTTCCCTATTTCACCTTCAGAACCAATTCCTAATTCTTTTGCCATCAATGCTACGTGCGCTGTCTTTTCAATGTTTTCTTCAACCGGAAGCGAAGAACCGTCAAACATTACGGATTGAAAACCTAACTGGATAGCCCTCGCTGTCTGCTTTAATTCACGGCTATGATCCAAGTGTACTGCAATTGGTATACTCGCTTCCCTGCCATACCAATCGACCAATGATTTCATTGGTTCTAAGCCCACAGTTTGTATAACTTTTTGCCCGACCTGAATCATAATTGGAGATTGCATTTCTTCCCCTGCTTCGATAATAGCCTGAACTGTTTCTACATTATGGGCACTAAAAGCCCCCACCCCGTAATTGTTTTTGAATGCATGCTCTAGCATTGTTTTTCCATCAATAAATGCCATTTTTCGGCCTCCTTAGCGCTCTAAATCAATATCATAATGATATTGGTCACTTCTATATCTAGTTTTTGTATATTCAATTGGGCGATCATGTATCCCAAAACTAAGCCTGGTCATTTTTAATAATGCTTCACCCGCTCTAATACCAAGCAAGTCCGCTTCATCAATAGTGGCATTGATGGCTATAATGCTTTCATTAGCTTTTTTCAGGTAAATACTATGTTTTTCTAATATTTCATAGTATTTGGCTTGGTTTAGATCCTCATTCATCAACAATTCACCAAGATCTTTGGGCCAGCACGTACGCTCTAAAGCTACAGGGATTTCATCTGCAAAGCGTATACGTTCAAGCAGTAGTATCTCTTCTTCGCTCCCGGCCTTTAACATACTTTTCTCATGATACAAATCATCACGAAACTCAGCACGTATCAGCCGGGAACTAGGAGTCTGGCCTTTCTCAATAACTTCTTCGGCAAAACCTTTGAGCCTCCCCAGGCTCCCAACCAATTTTTGCGGCTTTACAATGGTGCCCTTTCCCTGCCTTCTTTCCAGAAGACCAGTTTGTACGAGGATAGATATTGCCTGCCGAATAGTTGTCCGGCTGACATCGAATTCTTTCATTAATTCCTGTTCGGTTGGAATTAAGTTGTTTTCCTGCCAAATGTGACGGTCTATTCTATCAACTAGAACATTTTTCACTTGCAAATAGAGGGATTCTGGTTTACTTTGGTCGATCGATGGATGAGGCATAAATATTGTCTTCCTTTCTTAAAGGAGGGGGGTAAGAGAGTCCATTGCCAATTAATGGACGAAGCCATTCATAATACTGCTTTTGGTCGTTAATGAATTTTCCTGGCAGTGCTCTTTCCCCTTCTTTTATCACGTTTTTAAATGAAGTAGTATTTATTTTAACATGATAAGGAAGATTACTAATGCGCTCTATACAAACCATTTGGCCACTGACGTTTTCATTTACTAAATGAGCAGCCTTAGTACCAATTTCCATGGCCTCCTGTTTATCTGATTCAGAGATGTATACGGAAGAAGAGCGCTGGTTCATGCCCAATACCTCAGCTCTTACACTAATTTTGAAATACTCCTCTAAGCTGGATTTAATCTGGGCAGAAACTCCTCCCAATACGGCCCGGCCATTTTTGTGTTCGGCATTCAGGCTGTCCTTCCAAAGCATGCCTTCACTTACTACGAGCAATGCTTGACCATGAGACTGCAGCGAAGCTTCCACAGATTCAAATAATTGCTCATGCGTATCAGGTATTTCAGGAAGTCCAATAAAGTGAGGCCCTTCTTCTTCATATTTTTTAAAAAATCCTGAGGCCCCAGCAAGCCATCCCGAATTTCTTCCCATGGTTTCCAAAATTCTAACCTGTTCAAAATTATTCATCGCCATTAGATCCCTGCTGGAATCTGCTACAGTCTGTGCCACATACCTAGCAGCACTGCCAAAACCGGGTGAATGATCTGTTCCTCCTAAATCATTGTCTACGGTTTTCGGGATGCCTATTACTTGAAGGTCAGTGCCCTTATTGGCTAATTCCTTTTCTATGAGATGCAGCGCATACATAGTCCCATTTCCACCGATCATTATGAGGGTGTCGGCTCCGATATGATTCAATTGCTGGCACATTTTTTCAATTACTTCCATACTGCTTTCAAAGCGTCCCGAGCCAAGACACGCTCCTGGAACATCTTTGTACATCTGCAGGCGCTCCAGCAAATCCGTCGTTCCTTCTAAAAAATTGCCTTCAGCCAGCCCCTCATAACCATTGAAAACAAAAGTTATATCGTGTTTCGGGGCTAAAGCTTCTGCCAAACTGACCAGAGAAGCGTTTATAACAGCTGTCGGCCCTCCAGCCTGACCGATTACAATTCGTTTTTTCATACACATCCACCCATCTTGCTACTCTACATAGACAGTCGTCGGAATGTTCAGTTTACGGCCCAGCTCCATCAATTCTTCGGTTACATCCGCATAAACCAGGCCGTAATGAGGTTCATAACCCTCCTCCATCAACTGCTGTACCGTTTCAGTTACTGACGTACTCAGTTCCACTTCTACACTTGTACCATTAAATCGCTGTGGTGTATCCAATGCTTTTCCTTTCATAATTAACAGACGGAAACCTTCTCCAGGCAGATAACTCACCCGAAATATTGTAACTTCTCCTGCTTTTAATCCAAATTCCATTGTCATTCCTGTTTTTCTATTCGGATGAACTCCTGCCTGAGCACCCTGCTTTTCATTTGCTAATGAATAAGCTCCAGCTCCGCAATGCCAGAAAACCACAGAATTACTGGCTTCATTTACATGGACCATGTCTCCAAGATACGGGGAGGCCCCTAAAGAGAGATGATTTAGTATGTGCATCGATAAGGCTCCGTGGATATCCGTTTCGCAGGCTGAAGAAATGCCGTCCTCAGTTAATTGGGAAAGCGTCGAACATGCCGCTGCACCAAACTCTGTAAAGAATTCCGGCAGACACCGGATCGCCAGTGCTGAAAGGTTTTCTTCCCGGATTTCCTGGCGCATATACGCACAAAACTCGGAGAACTTCTGGGTCGTCTCTTCTGAACGCTGGAGACCGATCACTTGTGTTTCTGCCCTGTCGAGCTCCTGCTGCTGCATGGAAGCAGTAGTCTCTTTTGCCCGTTCAAATGCTTTTTCCAGCTGCATGCTGTGTATTTGAACACCAAACCGTTCCTGCAGGAGTTCTTCGTCTGTATCCGCGAAGAAAAAACCTGGAGGGTGTTCTCCTACAACTCCAATTTTCGTGCTTTGGAGATTTTTAATCATTGACTGGACATTTAAATTCACCCGTAATTTTTTAAGAACCTGGCTTTCATCACTATTGCCGAACACAAAATCGTACGGGTGCTTCGCTGCACGCAAAACATGGGACGTACTGTTTCCTCCTGTTAAAGAATTTAACCTGAGTCTTCCTCCTATTTCAGGCTCTCTAATGGACCAGACCATAACGGGAGCAGAAAACCGGCTAATAATTTCCCGAATGTACTCACCATCAGTAAAGGTGAGACTCTGATAAATGACATAATCTATACTTTCCGCTTCTATGGTGTTAATAAATTCACTCACATCGTTAACCGATCCTAGAACATCCTCTGGTTCGAACAGGTGAGCACTTATGCTTTTGAGTACTTCGCTCGTTTGCGACCGTTGTTTTCTTGCCGTTTCAACATCAAAAGTCTTCTTGACCGCTGGAATATACAATACTTTCATGCCATTCATGTTATGCCTCCATTTTGCAAAGGTTATTATGTTTATTTAAACATAATAACCTTTCATTGTTCAACCTGTTTTCATTCCACTGCTTGTTTCGATTGATTTAACAATTCCTCAATATTGATTACCGCTTTGTTTTTAATGGACTCTTCTGCTGCTACTCCTACAACGATGGACCAGAGTCCTTCTTCCAGCGTAGCTGTATCCTTATAATCACCTTTAATATTATCTACAAAATACTTATGCTCGTAATACGTTCCCCCGTGATGCCCACTATTTTGAATAATCGCTGGATACATCGGAGTGGAAATCTTTGAAGTGCCATTTTCTCCTGTTAAAATTTCAAAGTGGGTATTGGCTCTACTGGATGGTAAAAAATCATCGTTTTCGTATGTCTTAATTCTTCCTTTGCTACCACAAACAGTCATTTCTTCATAAAACATTGGAGCAAACATGCACAAATTAAAGTTTCCTTTTACACCATTTTCGTATTCGACTGTAACAAAGGCCTGATCAACAACATCAGAAGACTCCCCTTCGTATTCAAAATCCTGGTAATTGACTGCTAAACTTCCACTGGCATAAACAGATACGGGTTTAGAGCCTGCTACTACATTCATTAAATCAAAGTAGTGGCAGCATTTTTCCACTAAGGTCCCGCCCGAGAACTTAGAAAATTTATTCCACTGATCAACTTTGTCCAAAAAAGGAACTCTGTGTTCCATTAAGCTGATGTTTTTCACTTCCCCTAAAGATTTCTTGTGCAATACTTCATGCAGAGCTTCATCATAGATGGGTTTATGCCGGTATTGAAGTCCGATCTGAAAGACGCCTTCATAATCTTTAACTAAATCCTGAATAGCTAAAACATCTGGTATAGTGGTAGCCATTGGTTTTTCTAATAGAATATGCTTCCCTGATTGCACTGCTGTTTTCATCACTTCCAGATGAGTATAGTTAGGCGTGCATATAATTAATCCATCTACACTGGGATCAAAACAAGCTTCTTCTAAACTATTGTATAGGTGCAGCTCATAATCGTATTCTTTTTCAAAAGCTTCTTTTGTCCACTCTGCACTCGACTGGTCCAGATCATAGACACCATTAATAGCAGCTCTTCCTTCGAGCATAGTCACTCTAATATGCTCCATGCCTATCATTCCCGCACCTATCACATTAAATTTGAATTCGGGCTGAGCCTTTAAAAACACATACTTATCTTCAGGTTTTAAATACTCGGAATAAAAGTTCTGTTGGAAATAATTGTTGTTAGTCATTATAATGCTCCTTTTACAGTTTTGTTACGGGTTTGTCGTTTGTTTTTTCAACAGCTTTATCATGCTGAATTTGAATTGCTTCTTCATATTTTTTGTTCCACGATTTCAATGAAACAATATATATGATAACGGTTACAACAAAAAGAATTAAAAACATCGGCAAAAACATAGAGGACACGATGCCTTCTGTATAAGCAACACCCCACGGAGAAAATACTAAATAAGTGAAGGCTACTGCGCTAAGCAACACTGTAGTTACTGGCAGAGCGTATTTCCAGGGGGTCATATTAACTTTTGGATCAGCGTGAAATTCAAAATCTTCTGGCAGCGGTTTGAATTTCCCGGCACTTAACATGATGCCTACTTCAATCAAGAATAATACAAATGAGATGTAAATAAAGTTAATTTCAATATTATAACCAAAGAACTGATTGACCCCGTACAATAAAAAGTAGTAGGTTACTACGTGAAAAATAATGGCAATCTTTGGCCCTAATGGAGGCACACGTTTCGTTAGAATGCCGACGAGGACAATGGCAATAATAGGAATGTTAAAAAACCCGGTAAATTCTCTAATCAGGTTCCACAAACCGTCTGGCGCGCGCAGTAGTAATGGGGCAATGAAAAAGGTGACCATAGCCAAAAAAGTACCGAACCATTTGCTGATACGAATCATTTGTGTATCAGTAGCGTTTTTGTTGATCCATGCTTTATAGATATCGTAGGCAAACATAGTTGAAGCACTGTTTAATAAGGAGTTAAAGCTTGAAAATACAGCCCCCAGCAAAACAGCTAAGAAAAAACCATTTAAGAAAGTGGGCATTACGTTTGCAATTAGCGTCGGATATGCTAAGTCGATGGGATTTAGCTGTTCCCCGTAAAGGTGGAACGCAATAATACCTGGAATCATCATCATTAACGGAACCAGCAGCTTATAAAAACCGGTGAACAAAGCACCTTTTTGTCCTTCAGCAAGGCTTTTTGCCCCTAATGTACGCTGAATTACATATTGATTTGTCCCCCAGTAAAACAGGTTCATGAAAATCATGCCTGTGAAAATAGTTCCGACTGGCACAGCATCATCGGAGGAACCTATCGCATTTAGTTTTTCCGGGCTTTCTAAAGTGATAGTGCGCATGCCTTCAAGCATGTTTCCATTTCCGAGAGCAATGAATCCTAAAACCGGTATCAGCAGTCCTACAATGATAAGTCCGATGCCATTCAGTGTATCGGAGATTGCTACTGCGCGCAAACCACCAAAAATGGCATAACAGGCGCCGATAATTCCAATAGTCCAGACTACCAGCCAAAGGCCTTGTTCTAAGGAAATCCCGAGTAATTCTGGAACCTCAAATAATTGAAGCACTGCCAGGCCTCCGGAGTACAGAACACTTGGAATCGTAACAAAAGCGTAACCAAGCATAAATAGCATAACTACATATGTTTGAACACCGCTATCAAACCTGGAGCGCAAAAACTGCGGTAAAGTTGTAAATGCTCCCCCCAAATATTTAGGCAATAAAAATAGTGCCAAAATGATAACCGCGAAGGCTGCCGTTACTTCCCACGCCATGTTGGAAAGATTCGCACTATATGCTTGGCCGTTTAATCCAATCAGCTGTTCTGCCGAGAGGTTCGTCAATAACAGGGAACCTGCTATGAAACCGCCTGTCAGGCCACGTCCAGCCAGAAAATAACCATCGGAGTTAGAAACTTGATTTCTGGTTTTTCTATAAGAAATCCAGGCCACTAGAGCCATAAAGAAAATACAGCTGGCAATTGTTAAAATCATTTGATTTCCTCCCTTTATCTATAATTTAATTTCAAATTTTCTCCCACCAGCTTTACCGGCACGTTTTGGTCCACAAATTTTTGATGATCACGATGGGCTATCGCCCACTTGTTCTTTTTGAAAAGAAATTCATCAGCCTCCCTGCTTTCATACTCTAACTCTTCATTTGTGCCTTTAGGTAAAATAATCATACTATTAAAACCGTCTTCGATTACTTTACAGGGAGCTAAATGAAGCGTAGTAGAATAAATTTCAACAGCTTTAAACGCGGGTATAAACACTGCCACCGTATTTTCAGCTGCAACTTCTTGTTGCAAATCTACTTCCTGCAGCGTTTGGATGAATAATACCAAAGGGGTAGCTGTGACGATGACTTCAGAGGTTTTATGAAATTCAAATCCATTTAAGTATTGATTATGACCTTTGCATAACCCTAGTTGCACCGGTAGTTCCCCGAAAAACTTTTTTTCGATTTCTTGTTTAAATTCAGTATTTTCCCACTCATCAATAGAGGGCAAGTAAATTGTAGCGTTTTCTGGTATTTCATCTTTTATAAAGCTGTTTGGAAGATCGTTTACCGGAAAATTCTTAAGTATTTTTCCGAATTTATTAAAGGCTCTATCCTCTACTTCCATTATTTTTATACCAGGATTTTTTCTTTTTAATTGTTCAATCATTTAATTCCTCCCCTAAAGGTCATTACCTTTATTAATTGATCATAATGTTTTCTTCTATTATACATTTTTTTTAAGCGCTTTCAACATGTTTTTTGAATTTTTTAATTTCATCTAAAACGAAAGAAAGAGAAATTCAGCTTGCTGGCTGAATTTCTCTTTCTTTTATGAATCACTGTATATACTAGTAATCAATTTGATTCTTAATAGCTGTAGTAGTGTAAAACCCGGATGCCGGAAATGAGTGACCAGTTACGTGCAACCCAACGCGGCTGACTGCCTCCTCCATCTGTTCCGGGGAAACGC
Organism: Marinococcus halophilus; assembly: GCF_900166605.1. Classification (NCBI taxonomy): domain Bacteria; kingdom Bacillati; phylum Bacillota; class Bacilli; order Caryophanales; family Bacillaceae; genus Marinococcus; species Marinococcus halophilus. Next base: position 393,350 of record NZ_FVZD01000006.1, on the reverse strand, counting down.
GGGGAGCGTTGTGTGCATGGGATGAGTTATTCTCCAGCTCAACAATTACCAGGCTGCCGCCCGGCACGAGCACCCGCTGCACTTCCTCCAGCACCGGTGCAAGAGAAGGCGCTTCATGAAGCACGAGCGAAGCCAGGACCACTTCGACTGAAGCCTCAGCGAACGGCAGCTGGTTCATCTCTCCCTCTATGGTCTGTATGTTGGTGAGTGAATCCTGGGCTGCCCTCGCTTCAATGAGTTCGAGCATTTCCCGGTCGCGGTCCAGCGCATAAACCCTTCCTTCTGTTCTTTCTGCAGCAGGGAGAGTTAAATATCCAGTCCCGGCCCCTAAGTCCAGCACACGGCCGGAATCGCCAAATGTAACAAGGTCAAGCACTGCTTCCGGCGGGAGCGCCTCCCGTCTTTCTTTTCCTTCCAAATATGCCTTTTTATCAGAGGATGATTGGTGATGGTAGTGTGTCATCGTTCTGCCCCTTTCTGTGAAGACAACAAAGATATTAAAGACTCTTATTATCTTTAATTAAATATAGCACTGGCTGCTTCGCATGTCCATATTCCTGCTCATCATAAAGAGCCGCCCACTGAATGGGACAGCTCCTCTGCGTCTCTATAAGGGCATTACCTGTTTTTTTGTTTGCCTGCTTTACTATCAGAGGATTCATGCAAAAACTTTTCGAACAGCGAGGGGTCCGACATAATGGTGACAATCCATTCGTTCGCTTTAAATCTTTTTACGCTCTCGTATAATTTTTCTGTATCACCGCATTCCACAACCGTGTATCCCCGTTGTTTCCACCCTTCTGTGTTCATGTCCTCACGCCGGCCGACAATTACTTCGCGTTCCTTCGAGCTGTAGCAGTAAACAAATGCGGGAGAGTTCATTGTTTCAGCCTCTTTTCTGTAAAATATGGAGCGGAAAATAAAAAGCCAGCACTAAGAAGCTTTCTTAGTACTGGCTGCGCCGAAAAGCATTTTCTTTTCAGCTACTTGCCGCGTATTATTTCGTGCATCGGTGTATGGCCTCGTATCGTTGTATCCGTACAAATACAAAAAACCACAGAAATATAGACTTCTGCAGCTTCTGCATCAGCGCTGACTGTCTGAATATTTCTGCTCGATATTATTTAAAAAGTGTTTTAATGACGAACCAAAGCTCCGGCCGCAAACATGCAGGTGCTAGCTTTTCATGCCTTATTTTATCGTATATCGTCATTCATACATCTACTAACGCCACTTTACTGGCAGTACATTAACTGGCGCTTTTGTCCAGAATGTTAACCACCCTGAGCTTAAAATGCAGTTACCAAATTCATGCTAAAACTATTTTCTAGTATTTTAAACATAACACAGTTATTATGTCATGCCAATGAAGTATGATAAAAATGGTAATATAAGCATATAACACCAGATGTGAGCAACTAGACAGAAAGGAGACGGAAAGCATGCAGATGATCGGGCTGCTCGGAGGCATGAGCTGGGAGTCGTCCGCGCTGTACTACCAGCTGATTAATGAAGAGGTAAACCGACGGCTCGGGCGACTGCATTCGGCCCGGTGCCTCATGTACAGCGTTGACTTTGAAGAAATTGAACAGATGCAGGCCACAGGCAGCTGGGAAGAAGCAGGAGAACGGCTAGGAGAGGCGGCCGCGGCTCTTGAGCGCGGCGGCGCAGATTTTATCGTGCTCTGCACGAACACGATGCACAAGGTCATCGGAACGATCGAAGGCTGCGTAAATATCCCGGTGCTGCCCATTGCTGAAGCAGCTGTCCGGGAGATCCGCCGGCAAAAGCTTTCACGTGCCGGCCTGCTCGGCACCAAATATACGATGGAGGAAACGTTTTATACTGACGGGCTCCGTTCAGGCGGCCTGGAGGTGACGGTGCCTGACCCGGAACCACGCGCAGAGATCAACCGCATTATCTTTGAGGAGCTCTGCCACGGGACGGTCCGGCCGGAATCCAAAAGCTATATGCTCCGGGTCATGGAACAGCTCAAACAAGCCGGAGCCGAAGGTATTATTTTAGGCTGCACAGAGCTTGGCATGCTGGTCACTTCGGAGGACACTGAACTTTCGGTGATCGATACGACCCGAGTCCATGCGCTTGAAGCCGTGAATGAGGCTTTAAAATCTTATTATTAAACTTTTTGATTCACACGTTGACCATCTTAATAAACCTATCGCAATTCTTTGATGATGTCGACAGGGCCGCTTCCCAATACTCCATTGACAAGGTTTTTTGCCGCTCTTAGATCCATAGCATCTCTTGTCTGCTTAGTAGCAGAGCCCACATGAGGCGTGATTGTAGCATTAGATAATTGTAACAAAGGGTTGTCTGAAGCCAGCGGTTCGTTTTCAAATACGTCCAGAGCTGCCCCATAAATATCCTTGTTTTCCAACGCTTTAATCAATGCCTCTTCATCTATAATTGGTCCTCTTGAAGCGTTTACTAATAAGGTGTTTTCGTTCATTTTTTGAATTTCCTGTTCTCCAATAAAATGACGTGTTTTTTCATTTAGCGGAAGCATGATGACAATAATATCTGATTGCTCAAGAAGAGTGTCGAGGCTTACTTTTCTCGCTTCGTATTCTTCTTCTACTTTTTGGTTCCGACTGCGATTATAATACATTACTTCCATTTCAAAACCTAAATTCGCTCTTCGGCAGATTTTTTCTCCAATTCTTCCCATGCCTATAACGCCTAGCTTGCTATGGTGGACATCCTTACTTAAGAAGTAGGGATCGTCCATCTTATTCCATTTACCTTTACGGGTAAACTGTTGTAATTCCGCAGTTCTTCTGGCCCCGGATAAGATTAAATTGAAAACGAGATCTGCTACCGTTTCATCCAGCACATAGGGGGTGTGTGTTCCTATCACTCCTGCTTCTTTTAATGCCTCGATGTCAAAATTATCGTACCCTACCGCTACGTTGCTTATTACTTTTAAGTTTTCAGCATTCTCGAGCAATTCTTGATTTACGGGCACCTTCGGGATAATTGCCCCGTCCGCCTCTTTTAGTTCAGCCTTTAGCGTTTCCCTCGGTATTTTCGCAGCCTCTCTCCAGATGTTGTAATCGCAGTGCTCTGAAATAAATGTTTCGGCTTCGTTTGTGATTTGTCTTCCAATATATACATAAGGCTTCATTATTATATTTCCCCTTTAACATCTGGTTTCCATTTTTTTCGAATATTCCATAACGGAGAAAGTAAAGTGAGAACCGCAAGTGCCAACAGCACTACTGTTATTGGCCTTGTCAGAAAAATTGTCATATCTCCCTGCGCTAAAATAATCGAGCGTCGTAAATTACTTTCAAGGAGCGGGCCTAAAATCAGGCCCAGGATTAATGGGGCCACCGGGAAATTGAATTTCTTCATAAAATAACCGCCAATCCCGGCTGCGAACATAACGATAACATCAAAGTAGTTGTTATTCAGTGCATAAGCGCCTACTACACTTAATACCAAAATAACGGGCATTAGAAAGTGCCCCGGCACTTTCAATATCTTTGTAAAAAAGCGAATGCCTGAAAAACCAATAATTAAAATAAATAAATTAGCTAAAAGCATTCCTATAAATAATGCATAGACAAGACTTCCGTCGGAAACGAACAGCTGAGGCCCTGGCTGCAGCCCCTGGACAGTCAACGCTCCTAACAATACCGCTGTCACCGCATCTCCCGGAATGCCGAGAGTCAGTAAGGGCACCATCGCTCCCCCGGTCAAACCTGTATTAGCTGCTTCTGGTGCTGCAAGGCCCCGAAGAGAACCGTTACCGAATTCTTTTTTATTTTTAGAAAACCTTTTTGCTTCGTTGTAGGCCACAAAAGAGGCGATATCAGCCCCTGCCCCGGGAATCATGCCAATGAAAGTTCCTATTCCCGAAGAACCCAGTATCGTTAAGAAAACAGCACGAAATTCAGACCATTTTAATTTCACTTTATTAATTGTTTGGCTACTGTCCGTATTTCTTATCTTATCTTCCACCATACGAAACGCTTCAGAGGTTGCGAACAAACCAATCATTGCTGCAATGAAGCTCACGCCCCCCAACAGCTGAACGTTTCCGAAAGTAAAGCGGGTTACGCCGCTGATGGGGTCCAATCCTACCGTTGCGATAATCAGCCCTGCCAACCCGGACATCATCCCTTTTGCATATGAACCGGCAGTTAATGTAGAAATGACTGACAATCCAAACAAAGCTAAAGCAAACGTTTCAGGAGCACTGAAACGAAGAGCAAATTCAGCTAACTGGGGAGCTACTAAAATTAAAAGTATAACCCCCACCACCCCGCCGATAGCAGAAGATACCGTCGATACTTGTAACGCTTTATAAGCCAGCCCCTTTTTTGTCAGCGAATACCCATCAATGACACTGGCAGCCGAAGCAGGGGTTCCTGGTGTATTTATTAAAATTGCGGTCAGCGAACCTCCGTAAATAGACCCAAAATATACTCCAATCAGCAGCAGAATGCCATTAATTGGCTCCATCCCAAATGTAATTGGAAGCATTAAAGCTACCCCCATTACTGAAGAAAGCCCGGGAAGCGCTCCAATAAACAAGCCAATAAGGAGGCCCAGAATAAGTAAAAGGATAGTTTCAAATTGAAATACATATGTAAGAGTTTCCATCTTTTTCACCTATCCTTTCAAGAAAATAGTAAGCCAAGCGGCAGATTCACATTTAATAACTCCGAAAAAACGATATACACAAATAAAAGAACAATTAACGGCATTGAGGCTATGACCCACCACGCCCGAACCCGACTTAACCACAGCAGTACCGCAATCAATAACAACGTGCTGAGGTAAAATCCGAGCACTATCATGCTAAGTAAATAAATCCCGAAAACTATCATTAAAACAAAGGAAAAACGATCAAAGGTCACTTTTGAGTCTGCTTCTTTATTTCTGCTCCGCGCCTGCATGAATAAAACCACTGCAAAAATGATAAATAAACCGATATATATCCTCGGTAAAAATCCCGGACTTGTACGAACGATATCAGGCGATGGAAAACTAAATGTAACAGCAAGTAGCGCCAATGCCAAAGCAATTGCAACAATACTTATGAGCCGGTCTGCTCTAGCCATAAAGAACCTCCCTATTGTTCTTGTTTCATATCCAGTTCTGTCAGCATTTCATCAAAAAATTCCGACTGCTCATTTAAAAATGCCTGAAACTCTTCAGAATCCTTGATTTCAAGTCCATAGCCCCCGTCGTTCATGAATTCTTCGAATTCTTTTGAGTCCGCAGTCTCTAATATCGATTTTTCCAGCTTATCCACTGTCTGTTCAGGAGTATCAACGGGTACACAAAGGCCCCGCCATGTTCCTACTGTGCCAAGGTCATATCCTTCTTCTTCAAACGTAGGCACATCGGGCATCGCTTCCACACGTTCCTCTGACATCACAGCCAATGTTTTAAACTCTCCAGATTCTACCTGCGGCAACACTTCAGCAGCACTAACCGTCACTGCGTCCACATGCCCACCGGCAAGTGCCGTTACAGCCGGCCCCGCGCCTTCATAAGGAACATTCGTGTAGCTGGTATTTGTTTCAGAGCCCATCGCTTCAGACGCAATATGCCATATCGAGCCAGTACCGGAATTTCCAATTTTTATTTCATCAGGATGTTCTTTTGCATAGGCTATAAATTCTTCCAGCGTATCATAAGGGGCATCAGCAGGAACCGTAATAGCTGCAGGGTCCAAATTAACCATTGCTACTGGTTTATAATCATCCGGGCTGATATCAGCCAGCCCCAAATCGTTCAGCATAGCAAGTTCTGCTACTACCATTGTTACTGTTTTACCGTTAGGATCGGCATTCGCCCCTTCAATCATGCCTATGGCATTGCTTCCGCCGGGAATGTTTTCCACACCGATTCCACGGTCCATTTCTTCTTCCATCATGGAGCCTAAAGACCTCGTGACGATATCTGTGCCTCCACCTGCAGCTGTAGGTACAATAAATGTTAACGGACCGCCAGAAAAGTCGGAGCCTGAAGAATCAGCATTTTGATTACTACAGCTTGAAAGGAGCAGTAATAAACTAAAAAACAGCAGGGAAATTCCTTTCATTTTTATCCTCCTTTTTGATAGCGCTATCATTTATGCGAATGATAGGGACCATGGAGAAAAGATGAACGCTTCATTTTCCTCCATGGCCGTGACTCACTGATTATTCCTGTTTAAACTAAGAAGAAATGTTAGCTTACCATTCGGCAATCGTTCCGTCTTTATGCCGCCACACTGGATTTTTCCAATTGTGGCTTTCCTTCGCTCGCTCGCGCACGTAATCTTCGTTGATCGTAATGCCAAGGCCCGGCCCCTGCGGCATTTTCACCGCGCCGTCTTCATAGGCAAACACGCTTTTATCTTCAATGTAGTCAAGCAGGTCGTTGCTCTGGTTGTAGTGAATGCCGAGGCTCTGCTCCTGAATGAAGGCATTGTGGCTTGTTGCGTCCACCTGCAGGCAGGCTGCCAGCGCAATCGGGCCGAGCGGGCAGTGCGGCGCCAGGGCCACGTCATATGCTTCTGCCAGCGTCGCGATTTTTTTTCCTTCGGTGATGCCGCCGGCGTGTGAGAGGTCCGGCTGAATAATATCGACCCAGCCGTTCGCGAGAATATGCTTAAACTCCCAGCGCGAATACATACGCTCTCCGGTCGCAATCGGGATGTGCGTATGCTGGCGCAGCTCCTGCAGCGCCTCTATGTTTTCGGTCAGCACCGGCTCTTCGATAAACATCGGATGGTACGGCTCAAGCTCTTTGGCAATCACCTTCGCCATCGGCCGGTGCACCCGCCCGTGAAAATCGATGCCGATGCCAACGCCTGTGCCCACGGCTTCCCGTACAGCCGCTACGCGCGCCACCGCTTCTTCGACTTTATCGAACGAATCAATGTACTGCATTTCCTCCGTGCCGTTCATTTTAATTGCCCGGAAGCCGGAATCTACGGTTTCCTTCGCCGCTGCGCCGACGTCGCTCGGACGGTCACCGCCGATCCAGGAATAAATGTTGATGTTGTCGCGGCAGGCGCCGCCCATCAGGTCATAAATCGGCGCATTGTAGTACTTGCCCTTAATATCCCAGAGCGCCTGGTCGATGCCGGCGAGCGCACTCATGTGAATTGGCCCGCCGCGGTAAAAACCGGAGCGGTACAGCTTGTTCCAGTGGTCTTCGATCCGCATCGGATCTTCCCCGATCATGTATTCCATCAGCTCATCGACAGCCGCCTTGACCGAAGCAGCGCGCCCTTCCACGATCGGCTCGCCCCAGCCTTCCAGGCCTTCATCCGTCGTAATTTTTAGAAACAGCCACCGCGGTGGCACCTGAAATAGTTCGTAGGATCGGATTTTCATCGGGATTCCCCTTTCGTTTGTTCCAGATTGGCCAGCTGCAGGGCTCCCTGCAGCGACGCTTTTTCAAGATCGTGTTTCGTAAAGACGTGGACCGGGCGCCCCTGCTTCTGCTCGAGCACATGCCGGTACGCCTCCTGCATTGCACCATGCCCGCCGAGATACAGCCAGCCGGCGCCGTCCGCGGCGTGTTCAAATGCTTTCATATCCTCATATAATACCGCACCGAGCAAAAGATTCGCCCGGGCGTTTTCCGTGTAATCAGCAAACAGATGGCGCAGACGCACGTAATACGCCGCCCGCGTGAATCCTTCGGTTTCCGCCAGATCCCATCCTTCCATCAGCACCTCCGGTTCGAGCGCTTCCACGAGCTTCGGCCCGATCGAATCGGATAAAATCGTGGATGTCCGAAGTGCGGAGAGCGTTTCGCCGGCCAGGGTGGACGTGCAGCTGAGCAACCGCGAGCCGTCTTCGACCCGGATGTATTTCGTATGCGAGCCCGGCAGGATAATCAGCCCGCTGCCTTCAGCCGGCGTATGGCGCAGCATGCCAAACGCCTCAACCTCTTCACCGCGCATCACGTCAACCGGCTCATCGCCGTTTTTCATGCCCGTGATCCAGTGCCAGCGCCGGGCGTTGTAGCGCTCGTGCACCGTTTGCGCAGCAAGCTCCTCCATCGTAAGCGGCGACGGCGCGTGGGGGACTTCACGCATGCCGATGTTCGCCGTTAGCATGCCGTAGCCGATCACGTCACGGAACGTAAACTGCGCAGCCAGCGTATCTAGCTCATTATCAATCAGCCGCTCGAGCAGTGAAAAGTCCTGCTCCATCGCCTGGTTGCGCACGCCCTGATCGAGCGAGATGCGCTTTTTGACCTCCAGCGTCTCGGCGTCCACGACCCGGAGACGCGTATTGGTGGTCCCCCCATCAATGACGATGACGTTCATTGGTACCCACCGCCTTCACGGAGGATGGCGCGGGCCTGTTCCATATTGCGGGTGAGCTGCTTCATGTCTCCGCGTTCCATTGCCTTCGGATCGACCACCTGACTGCCGACGCCGACCGCGTGCCAGCCACTCTGCAGGTATTCCTGCATGTTGTCGAGCGACACCCCGCCCACAGCCATTGCGCGCACATGCGGAAGCGGACCCTGGACATCTTTTAAGTACGAGGCTCCGAGTGCGCGGATTGGGAAAATTTTCACCATTTCTGCTCCGGCCTCGGTTGCCTGCAGAATTTCGGTCGGCGTGAGCACACCCGGAATGACCGGCGCGCCATAACGATTTCCGGTTTCAATGGTCTTGGCATCAAGCGTCGGGGCAAGCAGAAACTCTGCGCCGGACAAAATGGCAGTACGCGCAGATTCAGCGTCCAGTACCGTTCCTGCGCCAATATGCAGATCACTGTGCGTCGCCTTCGCCCACTCAATCGCCGCGAGCGCTCCCGGCGTGTTCATCGTCACTTCGAGCACCCGTGCTCCGCCTGCGTATAAGGATTCAATCACCTGCTGCAGCTGCGTTTTATCACTGCTTCGGATAATCGGCACTATTTTTTCCTGTTCAATCGTCTGAATAATACTCATCAGCCTGCGGCCTCCTTTTGTTCCTTATTAAGGAACAATGTTCCGTATTATGAATAAAAAGAAAATCCCCATATGGGATATATCGCTTATAGTGTAGCAGACCGCGCGGCAGATTGAAAGCGTTCTTTTAATGGCCAAGCTCGCGTGATATGGCTGTCGCCGCCCGCTGCACCTGCTGTACGGTTTTTTCCCAGTCGATTGTCTCTGCGTTCATATGAGGCATGGTGACACTAATTGCCGCGACCGCCCGCCGGTGAAAATCAAAAATTGGTGCCGCCACACACTGAATGCCTAATTCGTGCTCCTCCCGGTCGTAGGACACGCCTTCCTGCGCGATTCTTTCCAGCTCGTTCATCATCGCTTCTTTAGACGTAATCGTATGCGGAGTATGCCGGACCATCTCCTGCTCATCTACCAGCTTTTCCTGCACGTGCAGGGGCTGAAAAGCCAGCAGTGCTTTACCTACCCCGGTGCAGTAGAGCGGTGCTTTGCGCCCGACACGCGAAAACAGCCGCAGCCGCGCATACGTTTCCACTTTATCGATGTAGACGACCTGCGATCCTTCGAGCTGCACGAGGTGCACTGTGCTTGCGGTGGCTTTCGCGAGATCATGAATGATTTCTCCCGCCGCTTTCCGCACATCGATGGATTCCGCCACCCGCTCCCCCATTTCCATGAATGTGAACCCGAGCGTATACACATCGCGTTCGTTTCCCTGCTTCACATAGCCCCTCTGCAGAAGTGAAGCCAACAGCCGGTGTACTGTGCTTTTGGCAACGTCCAGGCGGTTCGAAAGCTCCGTCACGCCAAGCCCTTCCGGCGCTTCGGCGAGCAGATCGATAATCCAGAGGGCTCGGTCGACGGACTGAACTCCGTTCGTATTCATGCAGCCTACCTCCTTTCGGTACTGCTGTCATCGTAGCATATTTTTTCTGTATGTTAGTATAAAACTACACGCCAAATGGAAAAGTACGGAAGGGAGATTTGTATGTATTCCCGTGTGTTTGTGGATGAGCATTGGAATCTGGTTGCGAGTATTATCGGCAATTTTGCCATGATGTTTGCGATGCTGGTTGGTATCGACAGCCTCTCTGCCGGCGAACCTTCAAGTATGGCAAGCAAGGTAAGCGTAGCGGCGGCTATTGCCCTGCTTCTTTGTGTTGGTTCCGTGCGGAAGTTCCGGAAATATCGGGAGGAGGAATAAAAAAAGCGCTTATCCCGAGGGGTAGGCGCAGGCGACTTGCCTCTTATTTTAATTAAAAATACTCTGAACAATTTAAAAGAATAAGGACTTTTGGCTAGCTTCTATGCTTCTTTATCTAGCTCTTCTAATTTAAGAAGTACCTTTTCTCCACTATACCGCTTATATACCGCGTAAACTATATTCCCTATTCCAAACGACCACCAGACAGTTAATAGACCAACAATCAAATGGCCGCCCAGTGAACCCCAGCCGCCATGCTGGCGCATTCTGATTGACGACTCTCCACGAGAAATTACTTCATATCCCATTGTTACAAAATCATCCGTTACGCTTTCCATTTCACGCTTCGACTCTACTCTTCTAATTCTGTCTAAAGCCATAATTTCTCCTCCTTAAAAATTTATAAATATAAAATATACAAATATATTAGGACTATATTCTTATTTAATAGTAAACTTAATTACAGGAAATTACAATACTAAAGTAGGAGTTTTACCATGAAAATTTATAAAAAAGATTGCTTCATTAAGTCACATTGGTACTTCTAATATTAGTACTTTCAACCATATATGTGCAGATCAATTACTTTAACTTTTACACATTCACTAAGTAAATCAGTTTATATAAAGAAAACGCCTACCTTTACAGATAGACGCATTCCATTTATCCTTTTTCATTTACCAACAGCCCGGCCTGGCGAAAGATCGAAGCGTTAAAATCCAAAAGCGACTCGGGCGGAATTTCCCGCACGACCTCCTCTGTGTCTCGGTCAATCACCTGCACATACACCCGGTCGGTGTCTTCGTGCACGTTGAACTTCAGCCGTGTTAAATGCGGGTCAAGCATCGCACTCAACGTTTCGACTGATTTTTCCATTTCCTTCTTTGTTACGTGAAGCGCAGAATTGGTTTCAGCTGCCACCAATTCGTTCGACGTTACTTTCGAAACATCTATAACGCCCGCTTCCCGCTTGGATGAAGCTCCCTTGCCTCCGGCTGATCGAATAGAAACATCCATCTCCCGCCTACCTCCTCCTGGGATGATCCCTATCCCTTTACGTCGATCGACTGGCCTTTACCGGAAACCACGCTCTGCATCGTTCCGGCATGGTTGCCGCCAGCCATGTCATCGAGCAGCTCGGCGCTCTGCTTCGACGCCGTGTCCATCGACTGGCGCATGAGCGATATGTTCGCCTGCTGCTGCGCCTGCAGTTGACTGCTTATGATCGAAACACTGCCGACATCGATACCATCACCTCCTTTCCAAAAAAGTATAAAAAGGTCCCGGGGCACCGGAACCTCTGGATGTATAGTCTTGTGGTGTAAGATTGCCTCAGTTGTTTATAGTATTAGCAGAAATTCGCAGGAGTGTAGTGTTTAGGATAATACGTAAGGCTGGAAAAGCTGTTCCAGCTCACGCTGCAGTTTTTTTACGTTGGGAATTAAGGTGAATTGGAAAATTTCCTGCAGTCTGGTGTAGGAGTGGTTTTCTAAATGAGTAACGACTAAGTTTAAATTCTCGTGGACATGATTGAAACACTTTTCCGCGCCCCCAGTGTTTTCGATATTTTTCAATACTGCCCGGGTTGCACGCTTCACTGCAGTGAAGCCAATGATCATGTCTTCCATAAGCTGAACCGCTTCTGAGTAGTTTCTTTCATTAAGCTGTTTTTGGACATGGGCTAGACCCTCCACCATCGTATCGATAACATTTAGGTTCTGTTTCATGATTTTCAAATATTTTCCTATAAAAGCCCTGTTTTCTATATAAATAGTTTTGTTATTAAACCTGAAAATTATACAATTATGTAAAGAAAGAGGTCCTAGTCTTAACACTAGAACCCCTACGATGAAATAGTTTTACTGCAGTAACTGAAGAACCGATTGTGGCTGTTGGTTAGCTTGGGCAAGCATAGATTGCGAAGCTTGAGAAAGAATGTTGTTTTTAGTCATGTTCATCATTTCTTTAGCCATATCAACGTCACGAATACGAGATTCCGCAGATTGGAGATTTTCAGCCGATGTTCCGAGATTATTGATGGTGTGCTCCAAACGATTTTGAAAAGCACCAAGTTTAGAACGTTCACCTGAGACTTCTTTTATTGCAGCGTCCAATGTAGCAATAGCATCGTCTGAACCTGTTTGACTTTCTAGGTTGATGTCCTTAACTAATCCAACATTCGAATCGCCGAGTGTCGCTGTACTCATCTCATTGATATCGATAAGCATATGCTGATCTTTATTTGATCCAATCTGTAAGGTCGCTCCACCACCTGCTACAGTAATGGTTGCTGCCCCGCTTCCATTGCCGTCCTCAGTAACCGTTAACTGAGAGCCTCTATAAGAAACATCTTGACCCAAACCAGTTAATTCTTCAGTCACACCAGCTTCATCAGTAATTTCGACCACAGCATTAGCTCCACCAGATACTGCGCCACCAAATTCTAATGAATCGCTACCTCCTAGACTAAGTTTTGCGTCTGAACCATAGGCTTCTGTAGATAAAGAAATCGTACCAGCGGCAGTACCAGCGCTAGCAATTACTCCAGTTTGGTCAGTGTACTCATTAATTTTACTCATGACATCGCTTTGACTCGCGCTAGCTGATAAATCACTGAAATCAATACTCACTCCATTAATACTTAGATCTTTTCCAGTAGGATCTGGAGGGGTGCCTCCCTCGCCAAATCCTACAGTACCATCAACTGCTGTTTTCACAGTAGCTTCTGTCGTAACCGAAACATCATAATCGCCAGCTTTCAAGCCCGAAGCACTTTCGACTTGAATAACGGCTGAATCACTGGAAGAACCAACAGCTCCCAGACTGCCATTCAATAGTTTTTGCGTGTTAAATTCAGTGTCATCTGATATCCTATTGATTTCTGATTTTAATTGTTCTACTTCTTTTTGTATTTCTTTACGATCGTCGTTGGTGTTGGTATCGTTCGATGATTGAACGGCCAATTCACGCATACGCTGTAAAATGCTGTGCGTTTCGTTTAACGCCCCTTCAGCTGTTTGAATCATCGATACGCCATCCTGAGCGTTACGATCTGCTTGCTCGAGCCCTCGAATCTGCCCACGCATTTTTTCACTGATTGCAAGACCAGCTGCATCATCACCGGCACGGTTAATACGAAGACCGGAAGAAAGTTTCTCCATTGAGTTGCTCATGTTGTTCTGGTTGGTGCTCATTTGACGCTGTGCGTTCATGGCACCGAGGTTGTGGTTGATAATCATCGTAAAATTCCTCCCTGAGTGTGTAAGTGCTTTCCACGTCCTTGTGGTAAGCCTATATCACAGAATTTGCTTTAACGCCCGTACGTTGCGTTTTAGCATTTCCTGCTTACACTCTTTATATCGGCTGCTCGGTTTATGTATTTAGTATTTTTTGTAATTCTCTTAAAAATATTCTTTTAGTTATATTATGCAAAAAGTACTAGTTATTTTCACATAGCATTCGTATACTTATTTACAGAAAAGAACGGTGTGGAGACTATCAGATAGGGGAAATATTTTATGTATAACAACAGAGTATTGGATGAGTACGAAGTAAATGAAAACACGATGGCTATCGTACCGAATTTTGAAGGAGAGGCGAAAAGTATTATATGGGAAAAGGACGGAGCACGCATTCCGGCTTCATGTACCCCGACCGCTATTATTAAAAGAGGGTGCCTACGGGGAGGATCTTCTTTTGAGGGTCGAAGCGAAGCGGTAAAGCATTACTTACATATCCGCAAGAAGCTGCCGGTACCGGTGAACCCGTCGGAAGGCATTTATGCGTTTCCAATTTCGTCGCTACGCGATCCGGAAAACATCTGGATTTTTTATAACCATGTGCAGCCTGGCCAGTTTGTCACTTCCGCTGATGGAACGATGATCCAATTCACAGACGGTGCGTCGCTTCCAACAAAAGCGAGTACTTTTATGATCCAGCAGCAGTTGTTCCGTACCGGTCACTGCCAGAGCATGTTTACCGCCTAAAAAGCAAAAAAACAGAGCACGGAGTACAAGGGCTCCCGCTCTGTTTATGCTTGGTTAGAAAAGTATAATGCCTAAAAAGTTCAGCGACATTGCTGTTTAGCTACTATGCTATAATTCTAAGAAGTAGTTTCAAAGGCTGCGTCAGCATGTTCGCTAATAATACTAAAATTAATGCCGTGCTGAATGATAGAGCATGGCATTTTTTGATTCTTGAATTTAGAGACTTTCAAACATAGTAAGCTCGATAGTTCCCAAAAAGTAATGAGCTTTACCGAGCTTACTTTCGCTAAGATAAATTCGTCTTTCGCTGTCCAGCTCCGCCACCCAGCCGTCCAGTCTATTGGCTGCACCCTGGCTTCACCGTCTGTCGACGCTTCCAGCCAGGTTTACGCCAGCCGTCTGAGGCCTGCGAAGCAGGTCAGTTCGATGGTGTCACGATAGTGACGTCTTTCATCGAACTTCCTTACAACAAGGGTGGTTTCGCTTTTCTCGCTGTCTAGCTACGAGCGTTACCACCCGGGTCCATTCGCTGTTTCGGATCGTTTGCGACTTCGTCACAAGCCGACCGAAAGCCGCGAGCCGTCCCGGGTGGTGAACGAACGCTCACCGCTTTTCATGATGTCCAGCTTCGGTCCGCAGTCGCTCATTCCGTTGACCTTGCCCTGCCTTAGGCTCACAGGATGTGGGTCAGTTCGACGTTGCCACAGGACGTGGCGAGGTTAGTCGAACTTCCTTTGCAGGGCGTGGTCAGCCGTACGAGACTCCTGAACGGCGGACCTACGCTTTTCTATCACGTTATAAACTCGACCCAGTTTTCTTCGATCGCGCGCTTGATGGTGTGCGTGCGGTCATTGGCCTGCATCTTTTTCGTCAGGTGGCTGACGTGGTTGTTGACGGTGGCGACGGCCAGAAAGCATTCCTCGGCAATTTTGCGGTTGCTTTTGCCTTCGAGAATTTTTTCCAAAATCCGGATTTCTGCTTCGGACAGCGTACCGCGTGCTTTATGCACGTCGAGTTCGAGCTGCTGCTCGGGTGGTTCTTCCTGTAGCTGATTCATGCGGCGGTACCGTTCGACGACCTGCGGCTGAAATACCGGGTCGATGTACGTCTGAAACTGCGTAGCGCGCATAAAATGCTTGCGCCAGTCGTCTTCGTCGCGCTCGGCGGCCAGAAGCATAGTCACTTCCTGGCAGATGAACTCATCCACCAGGTGCCTGAGCCGCTCCGGCAGGTTCACACCAATCCTGCACGCAGATCCGGCCCGTTTTGCTTCCTGAAGACGCACAAACGCATCCAAATCACTGCACGCTGTATAATACAGCGTATCTTTCTGCAAACCGCGCTGCATGAGCGTGGTCCACTCTTCCCCATTCGTACGCACAGCCAGCTTCCCCATTGATTCTGCTGCCTGCGGCAGTACTTCTGATCCCTGCAGGTCGATAAATAAAATCGGCACCCTGCTTCCCGGGATGTTGCGACTGTAAGTCTTGGCCATTATGTATTCCTCCTGAGACCTCACCGAAAGTGATGTTTTTTATTGTTGAACACACTTTCCCCAAGCATGCCCTCTGCGTTTTTGTCTGTTAATTTCTCTCTGTAAACTGCAGCAGGACAACCAATCCCCTGAACTCGAACGGCCGTATACAAATTCTACCTTTTCTTCATCGGTTCCGACAAGAAGCCCTATGACCCTAGGCATTTTCCACTTATCGTAAATTAATTATATCATAAATATGAATAAAGAACTATAATTTTTCCTTATTGTACATTTTTTAGATACATTTCCATATTTTTTAGTATTTTTATTAGTCCGTAAGTTGTATGTAGTGAATGAATAGCCATTTATTATTTTTTCATATTTTCCGATAATTTCTGCAAAAGGGTAATATCGCCCGCGAGTGACTGTCGGTTTTCCTGTTGAATAGAAACGTATACTTCCTGGCGGTGTATATCAATATGCTCCGGGGCATCGATACCAAGCTTCACCTGGTCCCCTTCAATTCCGAGTACAGTGATCGCGATATCATCCCCGACACGAATCGATTCTTTTTTCTTTCGTGTGAGTACTAACATGATCCTGTGCCTTCTTTCTGCGCCCGTTGAAACAGCAGGTGCTTCGTTTCATACGGCGACTTGGCCATTGGCCACTGCTTGCCGAGTTTCTGTTCGACATTGATAATCAGCGGTGCCTGCAGGTTCGCCGTGCTTTCTTCAAGCGTGTTCGCAAGCGTCAGCGTGACGTACACAAGTACCTGCTCCGGATTTTCGATGTGCAGCTGCTCCGTCACAGCGTCCGGCACTTCAAGCTCATAATCCGGGAAAAACACAAACGGATCGGCCGTAATAAACGCAATGTGCGCATGCTGGACCGACTGCATGATAAACAGGCTTCCACTGTCGTCAAACGGAAGAAACACGAAGTCGCGTTCGTCTTCAAACGCCGGTATGCCCTGCGGAAAACGGGTAATATCTTTTTCTTCGATTGTGACAGCACCTAAATGCTTCGTTTCGATTTCCACACCTTGGCCCCCTTCTAATTTGAATACTCATGCGAAACAGATGATAGTCACAAATTCAAGTATACTGAATCGCACTTCATAATAAAACAGATTTTCCCACATTTTATAAATTCTTTACCTTAGAAAATCAAGCAGCGTCGTCTGCATGATCCGTCCGGCCGAGGCGAGTGCCGCCTGGTGCACGGTTTGCTGGTTCACTAAGTTCGTAATCACTTCTTCGAGATCGGCGTTTTCATTGTTGGACATAATTTTGTTGGAAATGACCTTTTGATCGGCAAGCCGGCTTTCAATCATCTCAATCCGGTTGGAGCGCGCACCGAGCTCGGCCCGCTCATTTACAATACTGTTCATCTGCGTATCAAGCGTGCCCAGGTATTTCTGCAGATCTTGCCCGGTCGTATCAGGGTTTTCCAGGTCCGCCTGCAGCTGTTCGAGTTCATTAAACAGCTGCTCGTTAAACACTGCACCCGGGGCGGAGCTGACGCCGATTTTAATGCCCTTCATGAGCTCCATTTCCACCGCATCGCCGTGGCCGGTGAAGCTGTCCGCCTTTACGCCGTTTTCGGTCGCATTAGTGTCAATTGGCGGTTTGGTCGTGTTGGAGCCGTTAAAAATATACTTGTCGCCAACCTTCGTATTGGCCGAGCTGATCAGCTGTTCCTTCAGTTCCTTGA
The DNA here is from genome assembly GCF_900166605.1 of Marinococcus halophilus. Taxonomy (NCBI): domain Bacteria; kingdom Bacillati; phylum Bacillota; class Bacilli; order Caryophanales; family Bacillaceae; genus Marinococcus; species Marinococcus halophilus. The sequence continues at coordinate 376,027 of NZ_FVZD01000006.1, read as the reverse complement.
TTTCCTTGGCAATGTTGCCGCGCTGTTCGCCTTCGTACGTGTCGTTCGACGCCTGGGTGACAAGCTCACGCACCCGCTGCATCACCTGGGTTGCTTCCCCGAGAGCGGCATCGCTGGAGTCGAGCCAGTTGTGCGCTTCGCCGACGTTCCGTTCAAACTGCTCTACCTCTCCGACCTGGGAGCGGTAGCGCATCCCGTTCATCGCAACGACCGGGTCCTGGGAGGCCCGGGTAATCTTTTTGCCGGTAGACAGCTGATCCTGCAGGTTCATCATCTGATCATAGCTCTGGCTGATGTGGCCGGTGGAGCGCTGGGTCATCATCTGCTGGGTGACTCGCATATCATTTTCCTCCTTTTTTTAACGGCCGACCAGACCCATGTTATTGATGATGCGGTCGAGCATTTCGTCAAACGTCGTTACGCTCCGGGACGCCGCGTTGTAGGCGTGCTGAAACTGAATCATGTTGGCCATTTCCTCATCCATGCTTACCCCGCTCACCGACATGCGGCGCTCGTCGGCGCTGGAGGTCAGGGACTGGGTAATATTTGTTTTCTGGTTTGCTTCGCTTGCATCGACCGCCATCTGGCCGATCACGCCCTGGTAGAACCGCTGCACGCTCGTCGAGTTTTCGGTTCCTTCCCCGAAGTTCAGGCTGGCATCCTTCACGTTAGCGAGGTTCAGCGCGTTGGAGCCGTTGCCGGCATAGCCGGTGCCGTTTTCTGATGCTGAAGCTGCGGCAATATTGTTTAAATCGGCTTTGATGTCCCCGCTTACGCGCAGCGCACTAGCAGCACCCTTGGAGGCAAGTACCGCCGGGTCAAAGCTGAAAAAGTCAATGCCGGCACCCTTTGTGCCCGCTTCGACATCGTTCATCGTCCACCCCTCCCGGTGGGTTGCATTGAGCGCGTTCGCAAAGGTCGTCACCATCGTGTCGATGTTACCTAGCATATCCGGGTACAGGCCTTCGACTTCTCCGGAAGCTTCGTTCATGTAGCCGTAGGCCTCATGCAGTCCCTGCATGCTGCCGCTCGACTCCATAAATACGTTGGCGCTGGCAGAAGGATTGGGGACGTTTGTGCCCGCTTTACCGTTCGCCCATTCAAAGCTCGCCGTTTCCACGTGCCCGTTTCGGCCGGCGGATTTTTCCACGCTCACTTCCTGGTACGCAAGGGCGTTGCCATCCACCAGCTTCTGAAGCCGCTCGCCGGTATTGCTCGTCATGAAAATATCGACCGTGCCTTCAGCGTTACTGTTCGCCTTTCCACCGCTCGGATTGCGCTTTACTTCCACCGTCGCCATAGACGACAGCTCGTCAATCAGCCGGTCGCGTTCATCGTACAGGTCGTTTGGCACCTTGCCGTGCGGCTCGACGCCCGCGATCTGTTCGTTTAAGCTGTTAATCTGGCTGAGCAGCGAGTTGAACTGGACGGTTTCGTTATCAATCTGGGCATCAAGGTCGGTTTTATTCGCCTGCAGAGAATTGGATATGTAGGAAAAGGTGTCAACCATTGCTTCCCCGCGCTGACGCACGACCGAACGCGCCCCGGAGTCTTCCGGATTCGCCGCCAGGTCCTGCAGCGATTTCCAGAATTCATCCATCGCATTGGCGACGCCCTCTTCGGTCGGCTCGTTCATCAGGTCCTCCATGCGGGAGAGGTTTTCACTTTTCGTTTCCCAGTAGCCGAGCTTGGCGTTTTCACTCCGGTACTGCACGTCGAGGTACTGGTCGCGGATACGAGCGACTGTGTTGGAGTCCACCCCGGTGCCCATCTGGCCTGGCGTGCTTGGCTGGTTCATGCCGGCTTTCGAAAAAGCATCACTCTGCTGCAGGTCGACCCGCTGCCGTGTGAACCCCGGCGTATTGGCATTGGCAATGTTATGTCCTGTCGTCTGCAGCGCGTGCTGCTGGGCAGTGAGCGCCCGTTTCGCTGTTTCAAGCCCCATGAATGTCGAAGTCATGCATTTTCCTCCTCGTTTCTGTGTACCTCCTGCTTAAGCCCGTGAATCAAAGACCGAGTATTCCCTCTTCGCCCGCTGCGGCATCTGCCCCTGACGGCCGTACTGTGCCGACTCCTGCGGCTGCATGGCACTGAGCATCACCTGCGTGTATTTCATCGCGTCCTCAAGCATCGCCCGGTTCAGCTCCTCCTGGTGCTGTAGAGCAGTCATCACCTGAATCAGCTCGTACTGCCCCTCCTCGAGCTGCACTCGCTCTGCTTCGGAGGCAAGCGGTTTTAACGCATCGATGGATACAGTGTCCTCCGCGCTGGCCCCTGCAAGTGCTGCAGCCTGCTGGTGGCGTTCCCGCTCGATCCGTGTAATACGCTGCACCTGCCGGCGTTCGTCGCGGACGTTCTGCTGCAGGGCTTCTGCACTGTTATTTTTCAGCATCTGCGTTTTCTGTTCGGATATGCCAAGCAGCACCCGGTGCTCTTCGATCAGTGCGCCAAGCTGTTCTACCACTATCTGTACGCTCATGCGGTCGCTCCTTTATGTATATGTATCAACAGGCCGGAAGACGGCCTGTTACTGATTGTTCCAGTAGTTCTGCATTTTCTTTGCGGTCTCTTCCGGCCGCACTTCGTACGTGCCGTTTTCAATCTGGGCTTTCAGCTGGTCGACTTTCTCCCTGCGGGCCGGGTCGATAGATTCCGACTGCTGCAGCTGTTTGGCTGCGGCTGAAATTTCGACGGAGTCTTTTTTCCCTGTCTGCTCACCCTGCGGCGGCTTCTGCTGCTGGGTGTTCTGATTACGGTATATGGCATTAGCGGAATGCGCGGAATGAATTTTCATCTGTTAAGTCCCTCCCATCCGGACGTTCTGCTCCGGCTGATTTGTTACTCTTTATATCGGCCAGGGCAGCGTCGCTTTCCTTGGTACTTAAGACTTAAATTTTAACATACATACATGCTTTTTGACTCATTCCTTATTCCCGCGCCCGGTACGTCGCCCGCGTATCTTTAATTTGTCTGGCTTCCCACTGCTTCTGCTTCGCTTCCTCCTCGAGCCCCGAAGAAATACGGCCGGAACAAGCGCGGCACAGCCGGAGCTCGCGAATCGGCTCCCCGCAGCCTTCGCACGGGTAGCTGAAGTTCGGCAGATGCGCAAGGTTCAGGCGCCCTTCGCGTATATAGCGGAAAATGTCCTCCTCGCTGACCCCGGTAGCTTCCGTGACCTCCAGAATGGTCGACTGGCGGTGTTTGCTTTTCCTCACGTGCGTATAAACCTTCTGAAACCGCTCCTCTTCCACCCGGTGGCATTCCGGACAGACGGCCCGGAGCGCATGCACAAACAAATTGCCGCATGACGGACAGTTTTTTAATTCGCCCATAGTTCGTTTCTCCTTTGATTCAGTGTTGCTTTTTATATCGGCACAGCCTGTCCGGAGTTTAAGCACGAATCAATGTAAGCGAAGCCGCGGACGCAGCACCCGCTGCCTCAAGCACTCCTGCTGCTTCGCGAACCGTCGCCCCGGTCGTATAAATGTCGTCAATAATCAGAACGTTTCGCCCGGAAACGATTTCCGGAAGGGAAACAGTAAAGCCGCGCACGGATTGCAGGCGTTCCCGTTTCGTCTGCTTGCTTTGCTTGCCGGCAGCCTCTGTAGCACGTTCGAGGGCGGAAACGTACGGAATGTTAAGGCCGGCGGCGAGCACTTCCGCCTGGTTAAACCGTCGCTCTAACGTCCGTTCCGGCGTCAGCGGAATAGGTACCGGCACGAAGCCGTGAAAGTGCTTCCGGTAGGCATGGCGGAGATCGTGATAAAACGCCGCCGCCATCACCGCATCGCCGCGGAATTTCCAGCGGGTCGTCCACGCCTGCATCCAACTATCGTAGTGAAACAGCGAGACATTTTTCACCCAGCGGCCGGCGCTGTTCTGCCGGCGCCACCGCAGACAGTCGGGGCACACTTCTGGGTGCCCTGGTGCCCAGCATTCCGGGCACGCCGCTCCGGTAATAGCAGGGAGCTGCTCTGTACAATTGTCGCACAGCAGGCTCTTCTTCCACGTAAACAGATTATTGTATGTCCACGACGTCTGCAGCTGCTCCCGGCAGGAAAGACAGCGGCCGCGCGCAAACGACAACAGAGCTCCGTCAGTGGTCATAGGGCGCCTCCTCCCGGTTCATCGTTTCGATATGGCGGATCGTCTGCTGCATCGCCTTGGTGCGCCCGTAGTGAAAGAAAATCACATCACCCTCCGGCCGCTCCGGGTTCCGCCCGGCTCTTCCGGCAATCTGTACGAGGGCGCTTTCGGTAAAGACAGCGTCATCCGCGCCAAGCACCGCAACATCCGCTTTCGGAATTGTGACGCCTCGCTCCAATATAGTAGTGGTCACGAGTATATCAAGGCTTCCGTTCCGGAATGCAGTAATCTTTTCCTCCCGCTCTTCGTCCCCGGCGTGCACGCCCTCACAGCGAAACCCTTCTGACCGGAGCGCTTCCACCGCCGGTTGAATGACCGCGACGGATGGAATGAACACAAACAGCGGATGGACCGCATTCCGCGACCGGCACCAGTGGAGCAGGGCGTTCGGCAGGCGCCTGCGGGAGAGCTGCAGGCTCCAGTTTCCGGCCCACCGGCACTTTGGCACTGGGAGCGGGTGGCCGTGAAACCGGCGCGGCACCCGCACATATGCAAGTGCCCCGCTTTTCATCCGGCGCTGTTCGTCTTGTCCGGGAGTAGCACTTAAATATACAACCGCGGCCTCCGGACGGCACGCTTCGCGCACGGCCTGCTGGAGGCCCGGGTCAAACACGTACGGAAACGCGTCCACCTCGTCAATCACCGCCACATCAAAAGCACTCTTAAACCGCCGTGCCTGATGTGCCGTTGCGAGCACCAGGCTCGCTCCCGGCAGCGCTTCGGGACTGCCGGCATACCAGGCCGCTGCAGGCACCCCGGGAAATACGCCGGCAAGACGCGGGTACAGCTCTCTTACTACATCTGTCCGCGGGGTAGCCCACAGCACACGTTCCCCGCGTGCGATCGCCTCAGCCACGGCCTGAAACATCATCTCGGTTTTACCCGCGCCGCACACGGCCCAGATGTATATCTCACGCTTTTGTCTGCCGGCTTCAGCGGCGGCGCTGGAGGCACGTGCCTGCCCGGGAGAGAGCCGGCCAGCCCATGCCAGCGGCTCGGCAGCTGCACGGAAAGCTTCCGGTCCGGTCCAGTAATAGAGCGGCGTGCAGGCTGACCCCCGGCCCATTTCCAGACACTCCCGGCAGTAGAAGCACCGCTCGCTTCCGCATGCGCATGTGTGGGCGCCGAACAAGCCGGGGTCCTGGTTGCTGCATCGCTGGCATCGCCAAAAAGAGTCCTGCTGCGTAATGGCAGGCACCTTTTGCAGCATTCCTGCCCGCACGTAGGTATCGATTATTTTTTGCTCATATGGCAGTTCCTGGGCGAGAAGCGCCCGGCCGCTGCAGTGGGCCTGCATTTGTTCGTAATCTGGCAAGGGGATATCGGGAAATTCAGAAACAGAGGAGAGGGAGTGAAAAGGAGATGCCGGTCGTTTGCTGCCGGTAAACAAAGAAGATAGTTTATTCATGGGAGGGTGGTTCCTTTCGTCGGAGGGTGTAAAAAGAGGAGACGGCCAGACGGCCGCCGGAATTACTTGGAGAGGATTTCGGGACGGTACCAGGTAAGCCCGATGGCGTTTTCGCCGAGGTGGGTGCCGATCACCGGTCCGAAATGGTCGAGAGAGACCCGGGACTCCGGCGAGGCTTCCTGCAGCTGGCGGCGGAATGCTTCCCCGGCCTCTTCAGCATTAGCATGAAGGACGCTTGCTTGGAGTGGTCCTTTGGCAGCCTCCTCCAAAAAAATCGACTGAATGCGGGCGAGTGCTTTTTTAGAGGTGCGCACTTTTTCATATGGCACAATCTGCTTATCAGTAAATTCGAGCACCGGCTTAATACGCAGCATGCTGCCGACGAGTGCCTGCGCCCCGCTCAGGCGTCCGCCCCGCTGCAGATGGCGCAGGTCTTCAACGATAAAGTACGCCCGCATCGTTTCTTTGATTTTATCGAGCTCGGCGATAATGGCCGCTATATCATGTCCTTCCGAGGCCATCCGGGCAGCGGTTAATACAAAATAGCCCTGCGCCCGGCAGCTGATTTCCGAATCATAGCAGTGCACGCGGACCGTATCCTTAATGTCATCAGCGACGGCGACAGCTGTCTGGTGCGTCCCGCTGATGCCGCTGCTTAAATGAATCGAAATAATTTCATCGGCCTCCCGGGCAATTTCCTGGTACAGGTCCTCCATCTTTCCCGGCGACGGCTGCGACGTGGTCGGCAGCGTTTCTGAATGTCTCATCGTCTGAAAATACGTGGCAACGTCCCAGTCAGTCTCCGGCATCGTTTCTTCATTCACCACCACATTGAGCGGAATTTCATGAATGTTCCACTGCTTGAGCTCTTCCCGGTCCAAGTATGATGTGCTGTCGGTAACTACGGCGATATTTGGCAAGCAGGCCCTCTCCTTTCGTGCTTTCTATAAATACGGGTTGTGTATGAGTTCGATTTCATTTTACGGACTTCCCGACGGAAGTCAATGCCAAAGCGCAAAAAAGCTGCCGATATGACACCGGCAGCTCTTGCTCGTTTAGCGGACTTTCACCCAGCCCTTTTTAATGGATTCCACAACTGCCTGGGTCCGGTCGTTCACGTTCATTTTCTGCAGAATGTTACTGACGTGGTTTTTCACCGTCTTCTCACTAATATAGAGTGATTCGCCGATCATCCGGTTGCTGTAGCCATCTGTCATCAGCTGAAGCACCTCGCACTCCCGGCGCGTCAGGATATGAAGCGGCTTGCGGTACTCCACCTCTTTGTAGCCGATTTCGGTGTCATCCACGCCGTGATCGTCGCCTTCATGAGCGAGCCGGCGGTATTCGTTAATCAGGTTCTGCGTCACCTTCGGATGAATGTACGCGCCGCCGGAGCCGACCACCTTCACAGCTTCGATCAGGGCATCAGCGTCCATTTCCTTCAGCAGATAGCCGGAAGCGCCTGTTTTCAGCACATGGGTCACGTATGATTCATCATCGTGAATGCTCAGGATAAGCACCTTCAGATCCGGGTGGCGCTCGATCAGCGTCTTGGTTGCCTCGACGCCGTTGACGCCTGGCATATTGATATCCATCAGCACAACGTCAGGATGATAATCTTCCACAAGCGCAAACGCTTCTTCTCCGTCGCTGCCTTCTGCGACAATTTCGAAGTTTTCTTCCATATCCAGAATGCGTTTGACGCCTTCACGGAAAAGCTGATGGTCATCAATCAACAACAGTTTGATTTTTTCATCGATACGTTCTTGCATACGTTCTCATCCTTTCTTCTCTTCACTTATCTTTAATTTATATACTGGTGCTTTAGCTTTTAATGAAGCGGGACAAACACCTTCACCCGCGTGCCCTGGCCTATGACGGAATCAATCGTCAGCTCCCCGCCCAGCGCGTTCACACGTTCTCGCATACCGAGCAGGCCAAACGACTTGTCCCGGGCTTTATCCACATCGAATCCTTTGCCATCGTCTTTAATCAAGATCGTAATGCTCGTCGGCCTTTGTTCGAGCTGCACCCGGAGCAGATCCGGCTCTGCGTGCTTATAAGCGTTCTGGGCTGCTTCCTGTACAATGCGGAACAGCCCGATCTCAAGGTTCGGGGCGACCCTTGCTTCTTTTCCCTTCGCCGTAAACTCTGTCGTCATGCCTGTATTATCCTCAAGGTGGCGCAGATATTTCTGCAGCGTCGGCACAAGGCCAAGGTCATCAATCGCCATCGGACGCAGGTCGTAAATGATCCTGCGGACCTCCCCAAGACTTGAACGGATCAGGACGCGGAGCTCCCGGAATTCCTGGATGGCTTCCTCCGCGCTTTTTTCACGGGAGATTTTCTCGACAAGCTCCGAGCGGAGCAAAACGTGTGCGAGCGTCTGCGCCGGGCCGTCATGAATTTCACGCGCCACCCGCTTGCGCTCATCCTCCTGCGCTTCGATAATCTGAAGGCCGAACTCGTGCTTTTCCCGGGCGTTTTCGACAAACTCCCCGACGTCCTGCAGGTCGCCGGCGAGAAAATTGTAAACAATGCCAACCTGGGATACAAGCGTTTCAGCCCGTTCAATGGTTTCATCCAGTTGAATCAGGCGGCGTTCGATATTGTCCCTGCGGTCACGGAGACGTTTTTCCTCCTGGCGGACCACAGCCAGGTTCACCTGCGCCTCATTGGCTTTTTCATACACCTTCTGCACTTCTTCATCACTGAACTGGCGGAACCGTTTGCTTACCTCTGCTAACTGATTTCTTGCGACTCTCGCTTCAACCTCCAATTGATCGGAGCGTTCAATCGTATCAGAAATGTGTTCCTGTATCTCTTTTAATTCTTCCTGGAGTGCATGAAGTTCTTTTCTGGAGGTTTCGCTGATTTCAAAGATTTCTTCTTTACTTTTCTCTACTGTCTGGAGCATTTGCTCAATAATTTGATCTAAATCTGCTGGGTTTCGCAAGGCTACCATCACCCTCTATACTTGCCTGCGAATTTTCAATACCGCGTAGAACGGTTCATGAATAGTTTAGCATATTCTTTTGGACCTATTCCGCTATGTAATGAAAAATCATAAATTTACATATTCAACTGGCATTTTGATTCATTTTCGCTCATTTCCTGGTATATACTAGCCAAAATGTTGCAACTGTTACAATCCTGTTATACGGTAATGACATTACCTAGGAGGAATGTTACCGTATGCTTACTTCATATCGTACCATTAAACAAAGCGGTCAGCATGAATTTACCATAAATAAATCACGTTTTATTACTCATATTACCCGTGCAGCAGACGAAGTAACCGCGCATTCGTTCATTGAAGGAATTAAAAAAGAGCATTGGAATGCCGCCCACAACTGTTCAGCGTATGTAATTGGCGAACAGGACCATATTCAAAAAGCAAATGATGACGGGGAGCCGAACGGCACCGCCGGCGTACCGATGCTTGAAGTATTGAAAAAACGGGAGCTGAAGGATACCGTGGTTGTGGTTACCCGCTATTTCGGCGGGATAAAGCTCGGCGCCGGCGGCCTGATCCGGGCATATGGTTCCTCGGTTTCTGAAGCGCTGAATCACGTGGGCATCGTACGGCGCACCCTGATGCAGGAGCTCGTAGTGACTGCCGATTACACCCTGCTCGGCAAATTGGATTACGAAGCCCGCAATTCTTCCTATATTCTTGACACCGTTGACTACGAGGAGCAGGTAAAGCTTCATCTTTACGCCCCTGTTGAAGAACAGGAAGCATGCCGGGAGTGGCTTATAAATATCAGCAGCGGCCAGGCCGGTATAGAAGCAGGAAGACAGGCCTTCGTGGAAACGGATGAATTGTCCTAGCACTTTTTTATTTCCCGGGTAATAAAACCCGCTCCCAGGAGCGGAACACCTTTCGCTTCGGTATATATTTTATTTACTATTGTCGCTGCCTCGGCTACAATAAAAGAATAAAATCTTTTTTCGAATGCATAACTGCTTTTTCTCTAACAGCGCCTCTGCAGGCGCTCTTGCTAGCTCATATGCCCCGGCCATTATACAATTTAAAGGAGAAGTGCTGACATGCCAAGCTCAACATCCCCACGGAGAAACCTCCGTAAAAGAAGAAAGAAAGCCCTCGTCTGGAAAACGGCGGCAGTAGTTGCACTGCTTTTTCTTCTGCTTGCCGGAGGCGCCTCCGCCTACTTTCTCCAGCAGCTGAACAGCGTATCCGCAGACACAGAAGAAGAGCTACAACGCGGGGAAAAATCGAATCTGCGGGACCAGGCCGTTGATCCGGCGGAGGACAGCTTCTCGGTATTATTTCTCGGGGTGGATGACCGTGAAGAAGGATCGATGTCAGGCCGCTCCGATGCAATGGTTGTCGGTACCTTCAACAAGGATTCCAAGAAAGTAAAGCTCGTAAGCATTCCGAGAGACTCGCTTGTAAACATTGAAGGCCACGGTGAAGACAAAATTGCCCACGCCCACGCTTACGGCGGTACCGATTTAGCGGTTAAGACCGTTGAAGATACGCTGAACATTCCGGTTGACTATTATGTAAAATCAGACTTTGCGGCTTTCACCGACATTATTAACGATCTCAACGGCGTGGATGTGAATGTGCCATTTGATTTTACGGAGGAAGGCACGACGTTTGAAGAAGGGCCGGCGACGCTGAACGGCGAAGAAGCGCTGAAATACGTGCGGATGCGAAAGCAGGACCCACGCGGAGATCTTGGGCGTGGTGAACGTCAGCAGGAGGTGCTCGAAAGCCTGATCAGCAAGGCCGGCTCTATCGAGTCCATCGATAATTATAATGACGTATTTGACAGCGTCAGCGAAAATGTCAGCACCAACCTGACGTTCGGCAACATGATCGCTTTGCAGCAGTACGCCGACTCATTAAACGAGATTGACTCCACCCAGCTGGAGGGCTCAGACACGACGATTAACGGGGTTTATTACTACCAGTTAAATTCGGAAGCAACGCTCGAAATATCCAACAATCTGCGTAATCAGCTCGATTTACCGGCATCCAGGGAGCCACTGGCCCTCCCCGGCACGCAGATGTACAATGAAGCACCCGCTGTAGAGGAAGAAACCTACGGGGAAACCGCACCGTAAACACTTGCTTTTCAGAGGTAAAAGAAGCCCGGAAGGAGAGCGAACTCCTTCCGGGCTTCTTTCTATTATTTCCGGCCGATGCCGTGATAAATAAAGCCGGCTTCTTTAAATTCCTTTGCTTTAAATGCGTTTCTGCCATCAATCATTACCGGCTTTTTCATAATGCTTTTTAACTTTTCCGGGGTCACCTGCAGGCACTCTTCCCACTCCGTGACAAGCATGGCTGCATCTGCACCCTCGCATGCATCCAGGGCGTTTTCCGCATAGTAGACATCTCCCTCGAGGAGCTGTCTGGCGTTGTCCTCAGCTACCGGGTCAAAGGCACGCACTTTCACGCCGTACTCCTGGAGCGAGCGGATGATTTTCAGGGACGGTGCCTCCCGCATGTCGTCGGTATTCGGCTTGAAGGCCAGGCCGAGAAGCGCCACCGTAATATTGCGGATGTCCTCATTAAAAATCACGTTCAGGTGGTCCACCATACGAAGGCTCTGCTTTTCATTCACGTCGTTTACCGCCTGCAGCAGCTGCGGGTAGTAGCCTTTAACCTCCGCCAGGTGCTTGATCGCTTTAACGTCCTTCGGGAAGCAGGACCCCCCGTAGCCGATCCCTGCATTCAAGAACTTCGGCCCAATCCGGTTGTCCATCCCCATCCCGCGGGTAACCGCGTTAATATCTGCCCCGTAGTAATCGCAGATGTTAGCCACTTCGTTCACAAAGGAAATCTTCGTCGCAAGAAAGGCGTTGGAGGCGTATTTAATCATCTCGGAGCTGCGCGGATCCGTGACAACAATATTGTCTGTAAGCGGCTGATGCAGCTCTGTTAGAATCTCCGCTGCCTTGTCCGAGTTCGTACCGATAATGACGCGGTCGGGATTGAACGTATCCTTCACAGCCGAACCTTCCCGGAGGAACTCCGGCACGGAGCACACTTCGATCTTAGCATCCGGATTTTTGTCGGCAATCAGCGAGCGCACACGGTCCGCCGTCCCTACCGGCACCGTTGATTTGTTCACGACCACGCGGAACTTGTCATCATTTACCGCTTCGCCAATTTCATCCGCCACTCCGTACACGTAGGACATGTTGGCAGCCCCTGTTTCCGATTCCGGTGTACCCACCGCAATGATTACAATGTCCGAAGCCCGGACGGCGGGCTGCAGTTCTGTCGTAAACTGCAGCCGCCCGGCAGCGCGGTTTGCGTCCACTAATTCCTTTAACCCTGGTTCATAAATCGGGATTTCCCCATTGTTCAACCGGTCTACTTTCTCCGGGATCTTATCCACACAGATCACGTCATTGCCAAGCTCTGCAAAGCTTGTTCCTGATACAAGGCCGACATAGCCGGTGCCTACTACTGTTAGCTTCATACGTTTTCCCAACCTTTAGTTTATGTATTTTCGTACTTTAATTATACGCGTGAATAACCGCTTAACGCTTAAGCGGGATTGTCAAATGTTATTGTATCACATTTTGCCAGTTATTCTACATCCACTTCTTTATACGTGTTAAAGGTCCCGGTCTTCAACCTGTAAGCGTTCCGGCATGCCGGTCTGGGCTCCTTCCTTCTCGACGGAAAGGGCCGAGGCGGTATTGGCAAACCGGCAGGCATCCTCAAGGGTCATGCCTTCTGCTACGGCTGTCGCAAACGCTCCGTTAAACGTATCACCTGCTCCTGTAGTATCCCGCACGTCTGCCGCACGCACAGGGATTACAGCTTCACTGCCGTCTTTGCGCGTGATCAGCGCTCCAGCCGCTCCCTTTGTCACCACAATATTCTCCCGGCGTTCAACAATGGCCGGATACGCCTCTTGCAGTTGGACAAATTCCTGCTCGTTCGGCGTCAGGTAGGCGGCTTTGTTCCAGCATTCAGGGGGAAGCGGCTGCATCGGCGCCGGATTCAGAATAACCGGCGTCTGCTCCTCTTCTGCGGTGTACAGCAATTTTTCCACAGCTGGCGCCGGGATTTCGAGCTGCACAAGAATAACATCCGCCTCTCTCAGGAGCGTCCGGCTTGCTTCAATATCTTCCGGGCGGACAGTGACGTTTGCTCCAGGCGTGACGATGATGCGGTTATCCCCTTCCGACACAAGGATGGTCGCAATACCGCTTGCCATGCCATGTCGTGTACGGACATGCTCTGTACTAATGCCCTCTGCTTTCAGATGCCCGAGCTGCTCTTTTCCAAAAGCATCGCCTCCAACCGCTCCGACCATTGACACCCGGGCCCCGAGTCGGGCAGCGGCGACCGCCTGGTTAGCCCCTTTCCCTCCAAAAAACGTGTGAAAATCCTCCCCGAGGATCGTTTCTCCCCGGGAAGGCATCCGTTCCGCTATTGTAACAAGATCCATATTAATACTTCCTACCACTACGATATTTGCCGGCATTCATTGATCACTCCCTGCTTGGACTAACAAAATTCTGAGTGTAAAACGGCCGGTTTTCTTCGTCAAATGCTACGCCGACTCCCAGCCCGTCATAATTACCGAGCATCGCTTCCCGGTGCCCTTCATATGAATTCATCCATCCAGCTGCAGCATACAGTGGGGACCGCTGGCCAGAAGCAATATTTTCAGCCGCCTGCATGTAGCCGATACCATTCCCTTCCAGGCGGTCAAACGGATTCTGCCCTTCCGGATTTACGTGATCGAAAAACTGGTTTTCGGCCATATTCTCGCTGTGTGCCCTTGCCACCGCCGCCACCGAATCATTGTAGGCGAGCGTATCCCGGCCGAGCTGGACGCGCTGGGCGTTGGTTAAGTGCCACACCAGCTGTTCATACGACTCCCGCACTTCTTCGGATTCCCCGGCATAGAACGGAGAATTCCTTTCCACCTCTTTATCTACTAACAGCAGGGCATTTACCCTGTTCTCTTCATGAATGTCGTAGAAAAAGGTGGCATACCCATCTTCCACTTCGTAGACTCCCTGCTGCTGTTCATTCGTTTCTGTCCGGATATTACCTCTGGCCACCGTTTCTATGGATTCTCCGTACGTCTCCCGGATAGTGTCGCGTCCGGTTCCCCAACCGTTTCCTTCAGCGTCCTGCCACGTCTGCTGGTTGGAATAAAGCGCCACTACGCGCCCGTCCTGCACGCCGTACTGGGCGTACTGCTCATATTTATCCTTATAATAGATATGCCAGTCGAACGAATAATTGCCTGCCTGCACATCCTTCGCTTCTCCACGTGCAGCTTCCATTTCTTCAACGCTGTCCCCAAGGCTTACGCCTGCCATTTCCCAGTCCCCTGTTCCTTTTGGCACTTCTGTTTCTACCGTGCCGGCCCCCGGAGCGCTTCCGCTGTTTTCATCTGCCTGCAGATTTTCGCCAAGCAGATTGGATAAAAACAGCGCCATTCTCTCGCCCTGCGTGGCCGTTTCTTCGTAGGTCGTGCCACCCGCTTCTTCGAGACGCTCTTTGACGCCGCTCCACGGAGAATCCGCCGGGCTGTAAACTACGAGTGCTGCCAATAGAGCCATCAACACCGCCGCACCAACCAGACCCTTCATGTGCATATCTCCTCTATTTGTTCATTTATTGTTTGTATCGCTTGTATATCAATTGTACAGGAAAACGAGTCGTGGGAATAATAACTTGCACCTGGAGATTTCCCTTAAAAGTCATTCGGCAGAATGATATACTAAAAAGACGCACAGAATATATTCAACGCTGGTACATTTATAAAAAAGCTCCATGACTACGATTATAAAAGGGTGAAAAAAATGGCTTTATTCGGTAGAAAAAAGCAATCGTCCCAGGGAGATGCTGCCAAACCAGAAAACCTGGCAGAACAACCCCAGGAGGATGAGGAAACCATAGAAGAAGCACACGATGACAGCGGACGCACTGTCGAAACCACGCTCAGCCTTCATCCTGAAGCCGAAATCCCGGAGGAAGATGAATACTACCTGCGCTTTTTAAACGGCGAAGCACCCCGGCTGAAGCCCGGCCAGGTAGCGCTTTCCGGCATCAGCGCCCAGCGGGATGAACACGGCCAGATGCTTGTCACCGCTTTTATCCGTAACGGGGCGGAAAAAGCCATCCGGCTGAAGGAGTCCACCGTATTAATCATGAGCAATGACAACCAGGTGATTGCGAAAAAGAAAGTCGATTTAAGAGGCGTCGGCGATATTCCGCCGCGAAGCGCACGGCCGTGGAACTTTTATTTCGCACCTAAAGAGCAGCTTCAGCAGGAATTTCCAAAAGACGGATGGAAAATTGGCTTTCACGTTGAAAAACCAAAGCGCGAACACCACCTTGACCTTGCCGACAGCTGGAAAAGTGCGCTCAGCGAGCAGCAGGTGGATAAGCTGAAGGACATGATCCGTGACATGAAGCCGCCGCGTCCTGGTGAAGTTAACTTTATGGGCATGCGTGCCGTACAGTCCGAAAACGGTGACCTCCATGTGACGCTCCTCATCCGCAATGGGGGCAACAACGAGCTCAAGCTCGACAATGTGCCGCTGCAGGTCGAGGATGCACACGGGGATGTTATTGCCCGGGGCGGATTCAAGCTCGAGGATTTCGCCGTGCAGCCTTTTTCAAGCCGGCCCTGGACGTTTGTCTTCCCGCATCGTCTGCTGAAAAAGGATGAGATCGACCTTTCCAAGTGGAGAGCGTATCCAATTAAAAAGAAACAGGAGGAGGATAAAGCATAACGAAAGAGCCTGGCGCGGGCTCTTTTTTTATGCAAAAAAGCCGCCTGGGGGTGCTCCCCCGGCGGCGCTTGCGGTTGAAATGTTTACTTTTTGTCCGTTTCTTTTTGCAGAATACTGTTCTGCAGATAATCTTCAAGCGGCTCACGCAGATCTTCCCGATTTAGGGCAAAATCGATCGTTGCTTTAACAAAGCCGAATTTGTCGCCAACATCATAGCGTACCCCGTTAAATTCATACGCCAGCACATCCTGGCTTTCGTTCAGCTTCGTAATGGCATCTGTCAGCTGAATTTCATTGCCCGATCCCGGCGGCAGCGTTTCGAGAATGTCGAAAATTTCAGGCGTTAAAACGTAGCGTCCCATTACTGCGTAATTGGAAGGCGCATCCGCAAGGTCCGGCTTTTCCTTTAAGCCCTGTACTTTGTGTACGCCAGATTCTTCTTCACTTTTCGGATCAATGATGCCGTATTTGGAGACGTCCTGGTCGGGAACCTGCTGCACACCGACGACTGAACTCTGGTACTTATCAAAAACGTCGGTGAGCTGCTTCATGCACGGCTCATCCGAATGGACAATATCGTCTCCAAGCAGAACGGCAAACGGCTCATCTCCAATAAAGCGGTGAGCGCACCAGATGGCGTGGCCGAGGCCTTTCGGCTCTTTTTGGCGGATATAGTGGATGTTTGCCATGTTGGAAATCTGCTGGACCTCTTCGAGCTGCTTCGTTTTGTTTTTCTTTTCAAGCGTCTGCTCCAGCTCATACGAAACGTCAAAATGGTCCTCAATCGCACGTTTGCCGCGTCCGCTCACAATAATAATGTCTTCAATGCCGGCAGCAATCGCTTCTTCTACTATGTATTGAATAGTGGGTTTATCCACGATAGGAAGCATTTCCTTCGGCTGTGCCTTTGTCGCTGGCAGAAAACGTGTTCCAAGCCCCGCGGCCGGAATAATAGCTTTACGTACTTTCATCTTTTTTCCTCCTTGATAACTGTGCTGCGCGCTCTGCACGCAGGTTAAATACAAGACAAATCAAGCTGTATTCAACATACCATAATGAATAGGAAATACAAATACATGAAATAAAATCATCCTGCTTAAATTTTCCAAAAGCTGTACCAGGGCTCCCAAAGTATTGTCACATTCTGCTTCTTCCTTTTGTTGGAATATATGGTATAGTATTTATATTCTAACATGAAAGGAGGCGCGACCGCGTTTTTTTCTGCTCCCAGGCCCAGTCTGCGGCCTTATTTTCACCAACCCCCTCCTCTTGGTGAAATCCCCCTGCAAATCGTTACCGAAAGAGGTGATACCCATGCCCCGGGAAGAACGCCTTTGGTTTCCAGGCACTGTCTACTATATTACTGCAGCTGGGGCTTCCAACCGCACGTTATTTCCCAACGAAAAAGATTATAAACAATACGTATACTTATTGGCTAAAGTAATTAATACCACCAAGCTCGACCTGCACGCCTATTGCCTGCTTCCAGGCAGTATTCATCTGTTGGCCGAATCCACCTACGTTTCTATCTCCACTATTATGCGGGAGCTGCATGCTTCCTACGCCATGCACTACCGGCGCCATTATGAAACCAGCGGCCCGGTCTTCCAGGCCCGTTATCATTCTGAACTTCTTCCGGACGAAACATCCTTTTTTGAGCACAGCCGCCGGATACATCTGCTTCCCACTGAAAGGCTGGACCATTCATACTCGGGAACGTACCGGTGGTGCAGTGCCCGGGACTATCTCGCACCGCAGCCCGAGTACGCCCCGAAACACCCCTTTTTATCCCTTGAACGTACCCTTGCATTTTTCCCCTCCCCCAGGCATGAATACTTTCATCGTTTTTTACACCACACGTCTGCATTCCAGGCCTACTAACAATTCAGGAGTGATTACATGTTTAACCAAGTGACGCTTGTCGGCAGATTCACCCGGGATCCCGAATTAACCTATACGAAAGACGGCACCCCGGTATGCAACTTCACCCTCGCTGTCCAGCGGTCCTTTCGCAACCAGGACGGGGAATATGATGCTGATTTCGTACCTGTTACCGTATGGAGACGGCAGGCGGAAACGACGTGCGAATACTGTCACAAAGGAGCTATGGTCGGTGTAAAAGGAAGAATTAATACCCGGCTCTACGATAACAAAGACAACAAGCGTGTTCAGGTGGTCGAAGTAAACGCCGAAGACGTCCGGTTTTTAAAGCTGCAATACAACTCTCCCGAAGAACCGCCGGAAAGCATTGGTTTAAATACTGAGCCCTTCCCTGCCGGCATCTAATAATTTTTCTCCCTTCCATTAAACCCCCGCTCTATCCTCCCCGTTTGAAAACAAAGTCCCCCGCACTCCTCTGCAGGGGACTTTTTACATATATTTCGAGCCATATCTCCACAGCCAGCCTAAAACTACAATGACCGCTGCGGCGGTTACTCCGGTCATATCGAGGACTACGTCCTGCCACATGCCGTGCCTGTCCGGACTGAAGTGCTGCCGGAATTCGTCAACCAGGGCAAATAGAAACACAAAACTATAGGCCCCTGCAAGCTTTCCCCAAAATGAAAAACTATACGGGTACACTGCAAACAGTGCCGCCATAAATATAACGGTGAACATAAACACATGACTTGCCTTGCGGATAAAAAATTCCACATACCCTTCGACGCCGGAAGCAGCTACGCTCACCGGGTCCCCGCCATAAGTAAAGGAAGGCACGGAAACATACGGCTGCAGCCATTCAAACGGCACATGCTCGAGCCACGGCCGGATATCCTGCTGCTGATAAGGCATCGAAGTTGAAATAAGAATGGTCAGTACAGCACCTGCAAGCGGCAGCACAAACAGCCAATTGGGTGCGGACAGTTTTTCTGCTCGTATCTCCAAGGTGCTTACCTTCTTTCTTTTTATTTTCAGTATAAAAAACTTGTGGGCGTTTTTCCAATTTTTAACCCCATACCGTCCATGTAATACTGATTGTGATAGTCATTACAATCAGGCTTACCGGCACACCGATTTTCATAAAATCGGTAAAACGATAGCCGCCCTGCGTGTATACAAATAAATTCGTCTGGTAGCCGATCGGCGTAATAAAGCTTGCCGATGCTGCAATCGCAACAATGACTGCCGCTGCTACAGGGGATACAGATAAAATATCCACTGTTTCCAGTGCCACCGGAAGCATAACGATAGCCGCCGCATTATTGGTTACCACTTCCGTGAATATATTTGTGAGTACATACAGGGCAGTAAATACTCCAAGGACGCCAAACGGCATAAACCATTCGATCATCTGTTCAGCCAGAAGCGAGGCTGCCCCGGTACTCATCATCGCTTCTCCAAGCCCAAAAGCAGCGGCAATGACAATCAGCACTTCGTATGGAATATAGCGGTGGACATCTGTAAGTGACAGTGATCCAGTTACGAGCAGGCCGGCGACAGCAATCAGCGCTGCATAAAAAATAGGAATAATCTGCAGAGCCGCCAGAACAACCATCAGCACCATCATGACAAGCGGCAGCCAGCTTTTCCATCTCGGTCCTTTTAAAAAGGGATTCACGCTATTTTTTAGTACGTGAAAATCATTATGAGCGCTCGTTTTTTGTTCAAATTCCGGGCCAGCCAAAAGCAGGAGCGTGTCCCCCGGCTTTACCACCATTTCTTTCATTTCCGGCGAGTAGCTTTCATCATAACGATGAATACCGATAATTGCGGCATCAAACCGCTGGTCAAAGAATATGTCTTTTAATTTGGTGAATAAAATATTAGAGTAATGAGTTACCATTACTTCCATCAGTTTTCGTTCTTTTGGCTGTTCAGATGCCTGTGCTTCGTTTGCTTCTGTTTTGATATTGAGTCCTTCAATGTTTTCAAGCACAGCTACCTGGGCCAGATCTCCGTAAACAACCAGGCAGTCGCCGGGCTCGAGTACATGGTGTTCGCCGACCTCTCTGCTGCCCGGGGCGTCTTTTGGTATCACTGCAAGCAGCTGCATCGAAGGATCGTTAATAAAACCTGCCCGTTTCAGTGTCTCTCCGAGATGCTTGTATGCCGGCGTGATTTCGAGCTTCAGCATATACTTCCGCCGGCCTTCCTTCTGATAGAACAGCGGGGGTTTCCGTGCCGGCAGAATCTTTATGCCAACCGTTAAAATAAAGATGGTGACAGCAATTGTTGCCGGGATGCCGATTAAGGCGAGCTGAAAAAAATGAAACCCTGCGTAGCCCCGCTCCAACAGAAGCCCATGCACAACAAGGTTGGTGGACGTGCCTATTAGTGTAATCGTGCCCCCAATAATCGTGGCGTAGGATAGAGGAAGCAGAAACTTGGACGGAGCGAGGTCATACTTTTCACACCATCGTTTCACAAGCGGTGAAAACGTTGCTACGATCGGTGTGTTGTTTAAAAAACCGCTCATAAGCGCCGATGGTACAAGCATTCTCATTAATGAACCCCTCGGGGTGCGCCCTTTACTCAGCACCCCTTCCACGAAACGGTCGACAATGCCGGTCTGCTGGACGGCCCCTGCGACAATACAAAGAAGGCCAACGGTCAGCATGCCCTGGTTGGCAAACCCCTTCAGCCCCTGTTGCGGGGTAATAAGCCCCGTGACCAACAGCAAAGAAAGCACGAATAGAAAAATAATACTCGGTCTCGCAATTTCTTTCATCAACGCCCCCACCATCGCCAATACGATAATAAGCACCCATGCAATCTCCCAGGACACGCCGTCACCTCCCTCCATGTGTAATCCATAGTATTTTAATATGTTTAATCAAATTTAGACTCATAACCCATTATACTTATCGGCAGGTAATTGTAAAGGAACACTATATGTTTTACACTAGGAGAAGAGAGGTTTCTTACTAGGCGCCGGCTTTCTTCATTGGAGAGACAGGTTTTCGGCGCGTACTCACAAATCTCTTGAATATTTCGAAAAGAGGTGAACCAAAATGGCATTCGTCATTACATCGCCATGTATAGAGGAAAAAGCAGGGGAATGCGTGGATGTTTGTCCTGTAGACTGTATCGAAGAAGGAAAAGAGCAATTTTATATTGATCCGGACGTTTGTATCGACTGTGGTGCCTGTGTAGTTGTCTGTCCAGTAGAAGCAATCGTGGAGGACACTGAACTGACACCGGAAACAGAACCGTATCTGGAAAAAGCAAAACAGTACTTCGGTACAGAATAGATCAGATCCCGCTTTTTATTAGCGGGATTTTTATATTTTATAATTAGGCAGATTAAATTGGGTGAAAACGGGTAAACCATTACTACCCCACCCCATACCTCGATTATTGAACCGGTTTAAGGCAGCATTATCTGCTGCCTGGTTCATGATTGCGCCACTTCCTGATGCCCGCAGGCTTATGCCTGTGGGTATTTGGTGTAGTTAGCCATAAAGAAAGCCGGAACTCTCAGGAGCTCCGGCTTTCTACGTTTATTCTTCTGATTCAAGATCTTCAATCGATTCGATATCCATATATTCCGGTACAACCAGGCCCGTGATTGCGCCTTCGAGGTTCGGACCAAGATCTTCATAGCTGTCGCCGTATTCTTCCATCTGGCTCGCGTGTGTGTTCGGGAACCAGCCGGAAACCATGCCGTCTGCTTCACCGTCAGCAACGGCCGCAAACATTGGCCCCGCTTCAAGCTGAGTTAACGTTACATCATAGCCAAGGTCGGTAAGCACTTCTCCGACTACGTTCGTAGAAGCAATTTCAGAATCCCAGGCAACGTACACAAGTTCAATTGCTTCACCGTCGACTTCCTCTACGCCGTCAGTCCATTCAGATACCATATCTTCGTTTTCATCGACCCATGCAGCAGCAGCTTCAGCCGGTTCTGTGCCGTCCTGAATCTCTACCATGATTTCTTCCATGTTAGAAGCTTCCCACTGGAACTGATCGAGGAACTGGTACGCCCCCGGTAGATCCTCTTCGAGTCCCTGGCGCACCACGGTATGAATATCGTCACCGTCACCGTAAGAGCCCTCCGGATCCTCCAGGTATTTCAAATCATATTCGGCGAATTTCCAGTGAGGGGTCCAGCCGGTGACAATGATCGGTTCTTCATTTGCAATCGCGTCCCCAAGTGCACTAGTCATTGCCGCTCCTGAGCTTGCCTGGAGATTCCAGTTGCTAAGGTTGTAATCTTCAATCGCCTGGTCTGTTTGAGACATAATGCCAGCCCCAGCGTCAATGCCGGTAATCGTGTAGTCTACTTCTTCGCCAAAACCTCCCGAAGAGGATTCTTCACTCGATCCGGAATCGTCAGAGCCGCCGGATTCTTCGGAATCTCCGCCACCGCCGCACGCGGTCATAATTGCAGCCATTGAAACTCCGGCTGCGCCTAAACCAGCTTTTCTCCATAATTTTTCCATGTAAATTACTCCCCTTTTGTTTGAATTATATGGATACTTCCATTAACGGAAGGTGTTCCTATTTTCGCTTACTTGCTCCAATACCCTGCGTCAGCCGGTCCAGGATAATCGCCACAATCACGATCGCAAGACCGGCCTCAAAGCCGCCGCCAACGTCGTTCCGGCCGACGGCAAAGTAGACGGCCGTGCCGAGGCCGTCCGCCCCGATCATTGAGGCAATGACGACCATCGACAGCGCCAGCATGATCGTCTGATTAATCCCCGCCATAATCGTTGTTTTGGCCATCGGGAGCTGTACCTTGAACAGCTTTTGGTTCCCCGTCGACCCGAAGGCCTCCGACGCTTCAATGATTTCGGTCGGCACCTGGCGGATGCCGAGGTTCGTAAAACGGATTGTCGGCGGCATCGCGAAGATTACGGAGGCAACGACCCCCGGCACCATGCCGATCCCGAAAAACGCCACGGCCGGGATCAGGTACACAAAGGCGGGCATCGTCTGCATAAAGTCAAGCACCGGCTTCACGGCGCCTTCTACAACCGGGCTCCGGGACATCCAGATGCCGACCGGCACCCCGATCACTATGGAAATCAGCCCGGCGGTTAGTACGATGGCGAGCGTGAGCACCATGTCCTCCCAATAGCCTAGGTTCCAGATCAGGAGCAGCCCAAGCAGAACAAACACCGTGAGCCCGATTTTCCGGCCGGCGAACCAGAACGTTAATCCGGTCATGATTAACAGCAGCAGCCACGGCGGGAAAATGCCGAACAACCATTCGAAGCCGCTGATCAAGTAACCAACAATATCCGTCAGAGGCCCAAAAATAAATTCTGCCTGGGTCAGCCAGGACACAAACGCGTCAATCCAGTCAGCCAGCGGAAGCGGTGTAATCTTATTCAACGGCTTCTACCTCCTTGCCGGACAGAAGTGCCATGACAGAACCTCTCACGACGATACCTACGAGCCTGTTATCTTCATCAACGACAGCAACCGGTGTATTTTTGTATGTAAGCAGCTCAATCATTTCCTTGACTACTGTGTCCTTCTGTACTGCCGGCACGTTTTCGTGAAGCACGCTGCGCATATCTTCCGAGCCCTGCTCCACCAGCTCCGATACTTCGTCAGCATGC
Organism: Marinococcus halophilus; assembly: GCF_900166605.1. Classification (NCBI taxonomy): domain Bacteria; kingdom Bacillati; phylum Bacillota; class Bacilli; order Caryophanales; family Bacillaceae; genus Marinococcus; species Marinococcus halophilus. The sequence continues at coordinate 353,209 of NZ_FVZD01000006.1, read as the reverse complement.
ACGATCCCGAGCAGCGTCCGGTCTTTATTCGTCACATACAAGCTCGAAATGCCTTCTTTTTTCATTCGCTGCAGCGCCACCCGCGGGCCGTCTTTATCAATCGTAAGCGTTTCCGGACGTTTCATGACCGCTTCGGCGGTGAACACCTTGGAGCGGTCTACGTCTTCGACGAACTGGGCCACATAATCATCCGCCGGATGCTGAAGAATGTCCTCCGGCGTACCGATCTGGACAATCCGGCCATCCTTCATAATGGTAATGCGGTCCCCGAGCCGGAGTGCTTCGTCCAGGTCATGAGTGATGAACACGATCGTTTTCTGCATCCGTTCCTGCAGTTCCAGCAGCTCGTCTTGCATCTCCTTCCGGATCAATGGGTCCAGCGCGGAAAAAGCCTCATCCATCAGCAGGATATCGGTGTCCGCTGCCAGTGCCCGGGCCAGGCCGACCCGTTGCTGCATGCCGCCGGACAGTTCATCCGGGTACATGTTGCCGTAGCCGCCAAGGCCTACGAGCTGCAGCGCGTCCTCCGCTTTTTTCTTTTTATCCTGATCTTCCAGGCCCTGAATTTCCAAACCGTATGCTACATTGTCGAGAATTGTCCGAAATGGGAATAGTCCGAATTGTTGGAAAACCATGCTCATTTTTTCCCGGCGTACCTTTCTCAGTCCTTTATCATCCATGCGGGCCAAATCATCGCCGTCCACCCATACGCTTCCCTCGGTCGGATCAATTAACCGGTTCAGAAGTCGCACTAGTGTAGATTTCCCGCTTCCGGAAAGGCCCATGATGACAAAAATTTCCCCGGCTTCTACCGAAAAATTGGTCCGGTTCACGCCGACCGTGCAGCCCGTTTCTTTTAAAATCTCGTCTTTCGATTTTCCCTGTTCCAACAGGTTAATCGCACGGTTCGGGCGCTTGCCGAAGACTTTGGTTAAGTTCTCTACTTCTATCTTCGCCAACGTTTCACACCTCTTTTACTATGTCTGTCTCTGTATTTGTTATCACTCTTTTACTATATATTATTAGGATAAAAGTTACAAAACTTTCCTCACTCCATTTGAGGCTGTTTTATTCATAAAGTATATACTGTACATAAATTATATACTTATATCTATCTTTATCTACTGATTAAAAGATTTAACGACCGAATATTCAATTTTTTTATTTCAAAGCATTTTGCTAAACTTTAAGCACTACATGCAAAAAGGGGGCCCTGTATGGAAAGGGAACAAAAAAACATTCAGGACAAACTGGACGAAGCGAAACATCAGTTTATTGGCACGATTGCCCAAAATATGGGCCTGTACGGCGTTTCCGATACAAACGGACGTTTGTACGGCACCGTGTTGTTTGCCAAGCGGCCCATGACCCTGGATGATATGAGCACAGCACTCGGCATGAGTAAAATGAGCATGAGTACAGGGATACGGGCCCTCATGGAGGCAGATATGGTGGAACGGGTGTGGGAAAAGGGAGTACGCAAGGACCTGTACCAACCCAACGACGACTGGTACCAGTCATTTGCTTCTGCTTTTGTGAACCGGTGGCGGGAAGCTGCGGATAATAATCAAAAAGCAGCCCGCCAGGCCAAAAAAGATTTTGAAACTTTTTTAAAGGAAGCGGACGAGCCGTATCTTATTGAAGTGCTGCAGCACGATCTGGAAAAAATCAACTATGCCCTCGGATATTACGAATGGCTGGATGAAGTGATACGCATCTTTGAAAGCGGTGAAATTTTTACGATGGTCCCCCCAAAATAAGCTCAGCTGTTAAATTTCCAGCAGTGGCAGCCGATGTTCAAGCCGGATCTGTTCATGCACTCTCCTCGCCAAAACTGCCTCCGTATCTGCCGGCTGCCAGAGCAGCGCATACTGATACAAATCATGCCATTCTAAAATATTGGCAAATTGCTGCAGCGAGGGAAGTGGAATACTCCACGTACTGTCATAGCCGGCCAGCAGTTCATTAAAAACCATTCTCGCAAATGGCTGATAATCCTCTTCTCCGGAAAAAGACATCAGGATACTCCGCAGCAGCGCCGCAAGATCGTATAACCTTACATGGACTCCCGGCATTGCTCCTGGAAGAAGGACTTTCTCTGCTGAAAACCCAGTCCGCCATTTCACTTCCCTGAAAACAAAACCTATGCTGCCTGGTTGTGTGGCCGCCTGCTGTATGACGGGGAATAACGAATCGATGCTTTGCCGAATAATCGTCTGGCCTTCCGGAAGCAGTTTATCCATCTGCCGTCGCTCTGCCTCAGCGGTCTGTTCTGCCAATAGAATGCTCTTTTTATCGTTTCCCGGCAGTTTTTCATGCCAGCTGCGGTGTTTTGCTGCCAAGCCGGCGCCGAGCTTCCGGTACTTCTCTTTCCCCTTTCCGCAGTTCCCGGATTTCTTCTGATACATATAGGCATGGCCATCCTCCCCTGCACTCGGCAATTTTTTCCCATCTATCGTTTTTCTTATACCGATATCATTTTCAGCTTCAAGCCACTGAATTGTTTCTTTCTCTGAAAGGACAAGCTTTCCAATTATCAGAACCCATTCTGTATTCATTCTGTCTTTCACTTCATAATGACTGGCTCCGCATTGTTGAACCGTTGCCCGGGCTATACCGTACACTTCCTGGATCCAATGGCTGATTGCTTTTGTGTTCATCAAACGCCTCCGTTTCATTTACTGTAGATTTTTCCGGTTTTCTTTTACACTGGACTAGCATAGAAAAGCATTCTGTTTAGTTGGAGGAACGCGTATGAATATAAGCATTCTTGACCAGTCACCAATTGCAGACGGCGAAACACCCGAAAAAGCCTTTGAACACACACGTGAACTTGTTAAACTGGCCGAAGACTTGGGATTTCACCGCTTTTGGGTAGCTGAGCATCACAGCACGAGCGGCCTGGCCGGTTCTTCGCCGGAAATTCTGATGTCGCACCTGGCAAGCGTTACTTCAAGCATCCGCATCGGTTCAGGAGGGGTCCTGCTTCCTCAGTACAGTCCTTATAAAGTAGCAGAAAACTTCAAGGTGCTTGAAGCTTTATTTCCAGGCAGAATCGACCTTGGTATCGGAAGGTCTCCCGGGGGAGGCAATACGATCCGGGAAGCTTTGACCGATGGCCATAAAAAGAGCCTTTCCGCCTTCCCCCGCCTTCTGCAGGAAGTCCAGGGGTTTATTGACCGTTCTCTTCCCGGAAACCACCCCTATGCCTCCATTAAAGCCTCTCCGATGAGTGCCACTCTGCCCGAAACATGGGTGCTGGGCCTGTCTGAACGCGGCGCCCGGGACGCTGGCAAACAAAGCGCCGGGTTCATGTTTGGCCATTTCATCAGTCCCGACCAGGGGGTGGACGCAGTCCGAAAATACCACGATTCTTTTGTACCAAGCGAGCGTCAGCCTCGGCCGGTGACTGCCGCCTGCGTATTTATCGTTTGTGCTTCCACCGACGAAGAAGCTGAGCACCTCGCTTTAAGTCAGGACCAATGGCTGTTAAATGTTGAAAAAGGAACAAATACGAAAGTACCTGCTCCAAACAGTGTAAACCCCAGTAACTGGACACAGGAAGAACAGGAAAAAGTCCGGCACAATCGACGCCGTGCTGTTATTGGCTCTCCTGCCACGGTCCAAAAGCAGCTGCGCGAGCTTCGGGATAAGCTCGGACTCGATGAATTAATGGGCATTACCAACATTTATGATTTTGAAGCAAAAAAGATATCTTTTCAGTATACCGCAGATATTGCCGGCAATCTTTAAACAAAAAATCCGCACGCTCGATTGAGCGGTGCGGATTTTTTCGTTCTTAAGAATCTGTGGCCGGGACTCCCTGTCTGTTTTCCTGGATTTCTTTTTCGCTGGAGCGAAACGAAAGCCACGAAAGCATTAAGCCTAAGAGCGTAATGACAGCACCGGCCATACCAATCAGCGGAAGGCTGAAACCAAGGCTGATCACTACACCGCCGACCCAGGCTCCAAAGGCGTTGGCCAGATTAAATGCAGAGACTGCAGAAGCGCTCGCAATCGATGGCGCTCCTTCTGCCGCCCGGATAACCGTCGTCTGCAGAATAGGCACCGTCCCAAAGGCCCCCATTCCGAGCAGAAGCACCGAAATCGGAGCCAGCCAGGTAATCGTGCTCGTTAAGGTGAGAGTCGACAAAATAACAGTCAGCGAAGCCATCACAACCATCAGCGGCTTCAGCAGTGATTCAGCGTTCAGGCGCCCGGACAGCACGTTGCCCAGAACGCCCCCTACCCCGAATAAAAAGAGGGAAAGCGTTATACCTACCGGACCAAGGCCGGTAATATCCTGAAGCAGTGGTTCAATATACGTGTAGGCAGTGAAAACGCCTGAATATCCGAAAACCGTAATAGCTAGTGCAAACAGCACCTGCTTCCTCTTAAATACGCCAAGTTCTTTTCTCATCGATGTTGGCTCTTCGGCGTTCATATTCGGCACGAAAAAGATGATGCCGAGCAGGCTGATAACACCGAGGCCGGCAATGCCGGCAAAAACCATTCTCCAGTCAAACAAATCTCCGATATATGCTCCGAACGGCACCCCGATCATTAGCGAAATAGTCAGTCCGCCGTTAATGGCAGCCACCGCGCCGGCTTTCTTCGATGGAGGGACAACTTCACTCGCCATAACCATGGCAATGGCAAAGAAAGGTCCGTGCATCAATGCGGAGAAGACGCGTGCCCACAGCAGCACCGTATAGTTTGGAGCCAGCGCACTGGCGATGCTGGACCCGATAAACAGCAGCATCAATCCAATCAATACATACTTTCTTGGAAATTTCACCAACAGAGATATAGCGATTGGCGAGAGCACAGCGACACCGAGCGCATACATGCTGACAATCAGCCCTGCAGCAGAAATCGTGATGCCAAAGGAATCCGAGACATTCGATAAAATCCCCATGGCGACGTATTCGGTAGTACCGATAGCGAACGTAGAAATCATAAACATGGCAATCATCACCATTGGGCGAAACGTTTGGCCATTGCGTACGATCATTGTTATCCCTCCTTGATATATTAATCAATCATTCTTTCGTCCTGTTTAACCGCAACGAGTTCTTATTCTATAGGCTGAGTCTACATACGTCTAGATTGTAAAACGCTTACGACACAAAATCGTCACATTTTTTCTGTTGATTTTTTTATTTACATCATGTAAGGGTTATCATTTCTTTTTTATCAATAGTTTCATTTGCTTTATGAAATCATCGTTATGATGTTTTTTGTACAATCCGCTTACATCGGGGGTTTGCGCAGAAATCCCCCGGGGTAAACCTTTTTTCGTGCACGTTACCAAAACGTTTCGACATAATTTAACAGCAGGAAAGAAGGGACATCATGTTTTCACTTTTTACATTCATTCTCATTACCATAGCCATTGCCGGTTACGCCTCCTACCGGACAAAAAGCATTAATATGAAAAGCCAGGAAGGCTATTTCCTTGGTGGACGCAGCCTGATGGCACTCACCATCGGCTCCTCTACTCTGCTTGCCAATCTTTCTACCGAGCAGCTTGTCGGACTGAGTGGACAGACATACACTGGATCAATGGCTTCAATGGCCTGGGAAGTTACAACGCCGATCGCGCTCATTTTTATGGCGTTTATGTTTCTGCCAAAATACTTACGGGCGGGGGTAACCACCGTCACCGAATTTCTTGAAAAGCGTTATGACCAGCGGACCAGACAGATTGTTTCTTTACTGATGCTGCTTGGCTTTGCCTCTTCATTTCTTCCGACGGTGCTGTATTCCGGCTCGCTTGTGCTTGATCAAATATTTGATATTTCAAGCGTGCTCGGCACGAGTCAATTCTTCACTGTTTTGATTGTCTCTGCCGCCATTGGGCTTGTCGGTATGCTCTACATCGTATTCGGCGGTCTGAAGGCCATTGCTTCTGCCGACTCCCTGTACGGCGTTGGCTTAATTGCCGGGGGCCTGCTTATTCTGATACTCGGTCTCATGGCGCTCGGCAATGGTAATGTGTTTAACGGAGTCGGGACGCTCACCTCTGAACATACTGAAAAATTAAATGCCATCGACGGCAGCAATGACGCCCAGGTGCCCTGGCCCACCATATTTATGGGACTGTTATTTAATAACCTTTTTTATTTTTGTATCAACCAGGCCATTGTCCAGCGTCCACTTGCAGCACGCAATTTAAAAGAAGGCCAAAAAGGCGTCATGATTACCGCCCTGTTTAAATTATTCGGCGCCTTTTACCTCGTTCTTCCCGGCGTAATCGCTTATCATCTGTATGGCAACAGTCTCGCCAATGGAGACGCCGCGTACCCAACCCTTGTGACTGACCTGCTGCCGCCAGTACTCACTGGCGTATTCGCAGCTATTTTGTTCGGGGCTGTCCTGAGTTCGTTTAATGGGGGTATTAACAGCGTGATTACGCTGTTTACGCTTGATTTGTATAAACCGCTATTTCACCCGGACGCAGATGAAACGACTCTTGTTCGTTCCGGCCAGCGGTTTGCGATGATTGTAGCAATCGTTTCTATTTTCATCTCCCCATTTATTTTGTTTGCCCCATCAGGACTTTATAACTATCTGCAGGAAATGTTCGGGTTTTTTAACATTCCCGTGCTTGCCATTATGGTCGTCGGCTTTTACACCAAAAGAGTGTCGCCATTTGCCGCAAAAGTGGCTGTGCCGGTGCATATCATCTTGTACGGCGCCAGTAAAATCTTTATCGGAGAACTCAACTTCCTTTATGTACTGAGCGTGTTGTTTCCACTCAGCGTAATCGTGATGCTTGTTGTCGGTAAATTCAAACCGATGGCCGAGCCTTTTGAATTCAAAAATGAAGCACCTGTCGATATGGTGCCTTGGAAATACGCTAAACCAGCTGCGGCCGGCCTGGTTGCCGGCATCGCTATCCTATATGTTATCTTTTCTCCTCTTGGAATTGCTTCTTAATCTCAAAAAATGTGAAGATACTATCTGCTTGGCTCGTTTTATGCCAATTCTAAGGTTCTGGTGGAAGCGGTTCGCCGCTACACTCAGTTTTCCAACTACCAATTGATACTAGGAATATTTAAACGGCTTGACTCCGATAGAATACCGGAATCAAGCCGCTTAAGGATTTTACTTATTTTTATTATCTACTTGATAGAGTTCAGTTCATTTTCAGCACAGCCTATTTTATTATCCTTTAAATAATAGTGAAAAAGAAGTTCTAAAAATGAAAAACTCAATAAGAAATGAGTTACTTTTAAAATAACGTTTGAAGAACAATTTTGTTTTAATGGGACTTTTAAATATTATGTTCTCATGTAAATGATTTAACTATATTGTTTCTCTAAACGATTTAAACGGAGCCAAGAGATCGCCAGTGTGATAAGTAAAACCAAACCTAGAAAACCAATAACTGGATAAAATAAACCAATCAAATCAGAAAAACCAATAAAACTAGCTATATAAGCTATTATAAGAGTAGTACCTAAGAAGAAAGCAAAATTTTTAGTGCCTATTTTCGTAAATCTAGTCGTAAAGGGTAGAAACATACTAATAGCAGTGTTAAAAATCATAGCGTATAGCACGAGTGCCATACAAATTCCAAGAATGGGGGAAATATTGTTTACCATTTCAAGAATAGGTAATGCCTGGCCATCTAGTACAGCCATCTGAGAAAAAATAGCTCCATTTCCCAAAATAATTATAAAACCCAGACCTAGACCTCCAAGAAGGCCGCCGATTATTGCGTTTTTTTCGTTCTTTTCTTCGCCTCCAATGACAAAAGCAATCGCGGCACCTACAGAAGTATTAAATGAAACGTGATTTATGAAAGAAATCCACCAATTAGGCAAATTTGTCGACTGTTCTTTTGCTATTTGATTTAACGATGCAAGTGAATCGGTAGTATTGAAAATACTATAGATAGCAATAAGTATGACAAATATAAGTAAAAATGGTGTAATGCTCCCTATGATCACAATTATTTTGTTGAGTTGAAGCACACCTATCACAAATATAAGCACGGTTATAAGAGTCGTCCCGAAAACAACTGGTAGATTAAATTGCTGACTTAAATTTGACCCAGCTCCCGCCAACATAACAACACCAACACCAAATAAAGTAAGAATAAGAACATAATCAATGACAGTTCCAACAAATTTTCCACCTATTTGATAAACAGCTTCTTTATGTGAGCGAGTACGTAAACGACTACCAATACGAACTAAGGCCATACCTACAAACATATAAAGTATCGTAGCTAAAATTGAGCCAAAGAGGCCAGGAATGCCAAAGCTAGTATAATATTGTACAATTTCCTGCCCAGAGGCAAAACCTGCGCCTACAATAGCCCCTATGAAAGCGGTTGCTATTTTTAAAATGCTTTTAAAGTTCGAAATAGTAATTCCCCGTTTCAATTAGTCTCTTTAGCATAGGAGACGTGTGGATAGTTTAATTCTTTTGCTACGGCTTCGTGAGTCACTTTACCGTCAGCTGTGTTTAATCCTTTTCCAAGAGCAAGGTTTTCATTTAATGCCTTATATACACCTTTATTAGCAATCTGAAGGGCATAGGGGATAGTAACGTTGGTTAAGGCGATCGTGGAGGTTCTTGGTACTGCGCCGGGCATATTTCCAACCGCATAGTGAACGACTCCTTCGACGTCATACGTAGGATTTTCGTGTGTCGTTACTTTGTCCGCTGTCTCAATAATGCCCCCTTGATCAATCGCGACATCCACCATGACCGAGCCTTGGGCCATCGTTTTGATCATGTCTCGGGTGACGAGCTTAGGCGCCCGTGCTCCGGGGATGAGGACGGCTCCGATCACTAAATCAGAGGTCTGGACTTCCTGGGCAATATTTAAGGGGTTACTACTTATGGTTTGGATTTGGCCTCCGAACGTTTCGTCAATCTCCCGAAGACGTGCTGGATTTAAATCTACGATTGTCACATCAGCTCCTAAGCCATGAGCAATTCTTGCAGCGTTGGTTCCAACTACACCGCCGCCAATAACCGTTACCTTCGCTTTTTTCACACCCGGTACGCCTGATAATAGAATGCCTTTCCCGCCATAAACACTTTCCAGAAATTGAGCCCCCACCTGAGCAGCCATTCGCCCAGCTACTTCACTCATTGGCGTCAGCAAAGGCAGAGAACCGTTTTCTTGCACGGTCTCGTAGGCTATCGCCGTTACTTCATTCACCGTTAATGCTTCCACTAGGGCCGGTTCCGCAGCGAGATGCAGATACGTAAACAAAATAAGATTTTTACGGAAAAATTTGTACTCTTGTTCGATCGGTTCTTTGACTTTCATAACCATGTCAGCCTGAGACCAAACTTGGCTTGCCTGCTGCATAATAGCAGCCCCTGCCTGTTCATAATCATAGTCCTTAAAGCCGCTTCCTTCGCCGGCTTGGGCCTCGATAAACACCTCATGACCACTCTTTTTTAAATTTAAGACTCCTGCCGGGGTTATGGCTACTCTTTTTTCTTGGTTTTTAATCTCTTTTGGGATACCAATAATCATTTGTGGCCTCCTAAACAAATACTGTAAAAATAAATTTTTAATAAAGCAGCGCTAATTTATATATGCTAAATTGGATTAATTATTTATTTTCATAAACTACTTTTCCATCTATAAAAGTCTTCTCTACTTTAGTATTTTTAATCTCTTCAATAGGAGTATTCAAAATAGCACGGTCTAAAATAATAAAATCTGCCTTTTTATCAGCTTCAATGCTTCCTTTAATATCCTCTTCAAAACTAGCATAAGCTCCATGTAACGTATAAAATTTTATAGCTTCCTGTAGAGAGACACTTTGTTCAGATCCTACTATCTTACCGGTTTTTGTTTTTCTTGTTATCGCAGAATAAATACCAACAAAAGGGTTAATAGTAGTGATGGGATTATCGGAGCCAAAAGCTACTTTGAGTCCTTTTTCAGTTAAATCTCTGGCAGGAAATATATATTCAGAACGTTCTCCATAATCTGTTAAGTATCCATCTCCAAATTCATATATAAACGCTGGATTTAACACAGGAACAACGTTCTCCTCTACCATTTTTGTTTGTAGGTCTGGCAGTGCTAGAGCTGCATGTTCAATACGATGACGTTGAGTTTTGTTAGTTTCAGAATTAGCTAAGTGGATACATTTAAGAAGCATTTCAATTCCGAGATCGCCGATAGCATGGGAAGTAATCTGAAATTCATTTTTTGCAGCTTTCAATAACGTTTCGTTAAGTTCTTCTTGAGAATAATACAAAATACCAGAGTCATTTTCATTGCTAGAATAAGGCTCTCGGGTAGCCGCAGTAGGACCGCTACTACTACCATCAATAAAAAGTTTCGCAGGACCAATTTTATAAAAAAGGTCTCCTATACCTGTTAACATACCACCGTTTATGGCATTTTCTAGAACTTCTTTCGAGCGACTTAATGAACCTACTAAGACGTACAGTCGTTGTTTGATACTGTTACCACGTACCCCTTTAAAGAGCATTGGAAAATGACTATTTCCATAGCCTCCTGCGTCATGGACGCTAGTAACACCGTATTGACTATAGTGTTCAGAAGCTAAAAGATAACCTTGTAAAATGTTTTGTTCAGAGTGTTGAGAGAATTCGTACATATCCATATGTACGGATTCAAACAATTGTCCGTTTAATTTATTTTCTTGTCGTCCAAATGCTCCTCCTACTGGGTCCTCTTCATAATCACTTAGACCATAAAGTTCCATAGCTTTGCTGTTAACGACAGAAATATGATTACATGTTCTTGTAACAATGATAGGTAATTCTTGAGACACTTCGTCTAAATCTTTTCTAGTTGGATGCCTTTTTTCTTGTAAAGCTTTATCATTATACCCCCAACCTCTGACCCATTCTCCTTGCTTAGTGGAAGAAGCTCTTTCTTTTAATATTTTTTTCATTTCTTCTATAGAAGAAATGTTTTTACAGTCTACATTAAGCATGTTAGTACCTTGTAATTCAATATGAGCGTGAGAATCAATAAATCCAGGAAGCAGACTTTTACCTTGCAGATCAATAATGTGCGTATGAGCGGACAAATAATCGTTCATTTCTTTTTCATAACCGACTTTTATTATACGGTCGTCTTTAATTAAGAGAGCGTCATAAACATTAGATTGTGCATCAGCCGTAACAATTTGCCCGTTTATAAAAGCAGTTTCTTGTGCCAATATTGTCCCTCCACCATTAAAGTAATTAGTCTAATGAGAGTACTCTGTAAGAATGTTTTTCACAGTGTGATAATAAAAATTTGTGCCTTCAATAATGTCTTGTTCCGAGCTATATTCTAGTGGGTTATGACTAATCCCGTCTTTGCATCGCACAAAAATCATCCCGTAATCACATACCTTAGAGAGTGGCATAGCATCGTGAAACGGCCCGCTCATTAATTCCGTAGTTTTTATTTTCAAGTGCTCGGCTTGATTTATCATGATATTTTGTATCCAATCGGCGCAGTATCGGGGCTCGCTATTAGTATCCTCATGAATATCGAGTTCTAGATTGTGGTTGGAAGCTATTTTTTCTAATTCTATTCGTAACTCTCGCTCACATTCATTTCTGCGCTCTAAATCAATATCACGCAGATCGATCGTAAAGCTTACTTCCTCTGGAATAATATTACGGGAATTAGGGAAAACTTTAACGTGTCCGACTGTCCCTACTGTTGAAGCTGGTTGGCGTTTTTGTACTATAGTATGCAAAGCTTTTGTGGCTTCACTAGCGCCGAGGAAAGCATCTTGACGAAGGTGCATAGGGACTGACCCTGCATGACCTGCAAATCCTTTATATGTCACTGTAAGCCATAATGGTCCAGAAATGCCTGTGACAATACCAACTGCCGCCTCTTCATTTTCTAAAACGGGTCCTTGTTCAATATGCATTTCTAAAAAAGCAAAAAGTCGATCCGAATCATAAGCAGCATCATGTACTTTCTCAGGGTCCAGTCCCATGCTTTTTAATGCTTCACGTCTGCTAATCCCATCTTCATCTTTTCTTTCAAGCTCATTGTTTTCTAATTCTCCAACTAGTCCTCGAGAACCAAAAATACCTTTATTAAATCGAGATCCTTCTTCGTCGCTAAAAGAAACTATTTCGATGGTTCTTTTGAAAGTGTGGCCTTCTTCTATCAGGCTTTGAACTAATTCTATTGCTCCAAGCACGCCAATTGTGCCATCGTAACGACCGCCATAAGGTTGACTGTCAATGTGGGATCCGAGCATTAAAATAGGTTGCGATGGGTCTTCTCCCTCTAGCCGTCCAATCAAATTCCCAACTTCATCAATGCGCGTATAGAGGTTTGCATCTTTCATCCATTGTTCTACTAAAGCCAAAGCTTTTAAATCATCTTTAGAATGGGCTAACCTTCGCACTCCCGTAGTTCCAATTTTTCCAATTTCGGCAAGCTCATTAATATGCTCAAGTAAGCGTTGAGGATTAATATGCAAATTACTCGTTTCTGTACTCATTATAGACTCCTTTATCAATAGTTAGATTCGAATTCCTCCATCGCATCATTAAAGCGTTCAAAAGTATTTTGTTTTCGTGGAGGAGTAAGAAGAGTGACAGTAACAAATGCAATGACGTTGACCATTAATCCCCACATCCCAGCACTCAAACCTAAAGGGTTTTGCCAGCCTGGAATAAAAGTAAAAAGTAGTAATGTCACAAATCCAGAAATCAAACCTGCCAATGCTCCAGGAGAATTTGATCTTTTCCAAAATAAGGATCCTAAAGTGGGAACTATAAGTTGAGCAGAGCCCCCAAAACCAATTAAGCCAATAGTTACTAGAAAGCCGGGGACAAATAGAGTAAGTAAATAAGCTACTAATGAAAAAATTAAAATACTAAATCGACCTATTCTTAGTAGTTGATTGTTGGAAGCATTTGGATTTTTATACCTTTGGTAGAAATCTTTTGTTACTAACGTAGAGACAGCATGAATTTGACTGTTTGCAGTCGACATCGCCGCGGAAGCTCCGCCAGCTAGCACTAATGTAGCAATAACGATGGGAGCGTATTCATATAGTACTACCGGAAGTAATTGATCTGGGTTATCAATTTCATTAATAGTGAGTACTCCTGTCCAACTAACAAGTAAAGAACCAAAATAGGTAACAGCTACTAAAGAAATTAAAAAAGGCATTAAATTGAATAAGTTTCCATTCTTAACAGCGTACATACGCAACCAGAGTTGTGGTCCCATAATAGCTCCGATAGCAGTTATAAAACATAGAGAAATCCAAGATAGATATCCAGAATCTCCTTGAGGACCTGGCAAGGTTAAGTGCTCAATATTTTCAGCACGCATTTGTTCGAATAAAGAGAAAGGTCCACCAACCACATTTGAAATGTAAAAACCTACAAAAAGTAGACCAAAAAATACTAAAGCTCCATAAATAATATCTGTCCAGGCAACTGCACGTATTCCACCCACCCAAACATATATAATGATAACAGCATAGAACATTAAACCTGCTAACCAAAAAGGAATAGTCCCTCCTGAAGCAACCTCGATTAAGTATCCACCTCCAGTAAGTTGTATCTGAAGATAAGGAACTGTGGATATTATTAGAATCGTAGTAACCCAAAATCTCATTTTTTCGCTCTGATAAAAATCGCCTAATAAGTCAGAAGGGGTTACGTAATTAAATTTCTTTCCGAGAAACCAAACCCGTTTTCCCACTATGAAATATAGAAAACCAAATAAAATGTTCCATGCAAAAGCAGTGAGGTACACAGGCCCTTGCGTGTAAAAAGAAGCGTTAGAGCCCAAGAAAGCGAACGCACTCCACCAAGTAGCTGATACCGTGAAAAAAGCTGCTACTGAACCCATTCCTCGCCCTTGGATGAAATAGTCATCACTTGTATTTTGTGATTTACTAGCTGCTATAAACCCTATAATTAGAGGAATAAGCATAAATAATAGAATGATTATTACGCTGATAGACATGGCGCTCCTCCAGACGTTTAATTATTAGAATGTCGTCCCCAGTTGGTCTTATAAGCTACAAAGAATAGGCAAGTACACAGTAACCACCAGAAAAACACCCAGAAAACTAGAAACGGCATCCCGAGGAGAAAAGGTTCGACACGGTTAGCGATTAAAATAATAGGGCTCTCTAACATAAAAAGAACAATAAAGGTAGCAGTAATATAAAAAACATATAATTTTCTGTTTACCATGTTAGATGTTCCTTTCACCATATGGGTTGATCTTTATTTAAATCCTAAATCGTAAGACATTACCAGCGGGCGGTGACCATTTTCTTGCGGGTGTAGAACTCCACGCCGTCCTTGCCGTTCGCATGCAGGTCGCCGTAAAAGGAATCCTTCCAGCCCGAAAACGGGAAGAACGCCATCGGCGCCGGCACCCCGACGTTGACCCCGAGCATCCCGGCATCAATCGTTTCCCGGAATTCGCGGACGTGGTGCCCGGAGCTTGTGAACAGGCACGCGCCGTTCGCAAAGCGGGACTCGTTCGCCCACGCGATGCCGGCGGTCAGGTCCGGCACCCGCACGATGGACAGGACCGGCGCAAACAGCTCGTCCTGCCAGATGGTCATCGTCTGCTGCACGTGGTCAAAGATCGTCGGGCCGATAAAGTAGCCCTCCCGGGCCACCTCATCCTCGCGGCCATCGCGCACGAGCGTCGCGCCTTCCTCGACGCCTTTGTCGATGTAGGCCTTCGTTTTCTCGAGGTGTCCCTCGCGGATCACCGGCCCGAGGAACACGTCCTTCTCGCGGCCGTTGCCGATGGTGACGTCGTCGGCATACGCCTGGATCCTGGCCACCAGCTCGTCGGCGACGCTCTCCTGCACCGCCACCACAGAGGCGGCCATGCACCGTTCGCCCGCGGAGCCGAAGGCGGCGTTTAAAATCTGCCAGGCCGCGTTATCGAGGTCCGCGTCCTCCATCACGAGCGTATGGTTTTTCGCCCCGGCGAGCGCCTGCACGCGTTTGCCGTGCGCCGTCCCGGTTTTGTACACGTAGTCCGCGACCGGCTGGGAGCCGACAAAGGAAATCGCCGGCACGTCCCCGTGCTCGAGCAGGCCGTTCACGACGTCATGCGCGCCGTGCACCACGGACAGGACGCCCTTCGGGAGGCCCGCTTCCTCGAACAGCTCGGCGAGCCGGTTCGCGAGCATCGGGGTCCGCTCGGACGGCTTCAGCACGAACGTGTTGCCGCAGGCGATCGCGAGCGGAAACATCCAGCACGGCACCATCATCGGGAAGTTGAACGGGGTGATCCCGCCGACGACGCCGATCGGGTAGCGGTACATCCCGGACTCGATGTTCGTCGCAATGTCCGGGAGCTGGTCGCCCATCATGAGCGTCGGGGCCCCGGCGGCAAATTCCACGCATTCGATGCCGCGCTGCACTTCGCCTTTGGCCTCCTTCAGGTTTTTGCCGTTTTCGAGCGTAATGATCTCGGCGAGCTCGTCCCAGTGGCTCACGAGCAGCTGCTGGTAGGCAAACAGGATACGGGCGCGCTGCGGCACGGGCTTGGTCGACCAGTCGCGGTACGCCGCTTTCGACGCCTCCACGGCCTCGTTCACTTCGTCCTTCGAGGAAAGCGGGACGCGGGCGATCACCTCACTGGTGGCCGGATTGTACACCTGGTCGGTGGCGGACCGGGAGGTCACCCATTCGCCGCCGATAAAATTTTTTAAGGTCGTTACTGCTTGTTCCTTCATCATATCGCTTCCTTTTCACTATTAGTTTAGAAGTAGTAACCTATTTCAAAAAACTAAAGTTCTGTATTAAAGCCTTTACTTATTTTTTCTACAATTGCCTCAAGATCTTTGTCTGAAATAGATAAAGGAGGAGCTAATGTGATAATATTATTAAAATCTTTGACAGTATCCCCATTTTTGCCAACAATTAAGCCTGCTGATTTACAATTTGCAATAATAGAAGCTACTACTTCATTAGAAGCAGGAATTTTTGTTTCTTTATCTGCTACAATCTCAATGCCAAATAGCAAACCTTGATGACGAATGTCACCTACATTTTGATGTTCTTCTAAAAAAGAAAGCTTGGATCGCAATTTATTACCAAGCTCATTTGAGCGTTCTGGGAGATTTTCTTCTTCCATAATTTCTAAATTTCTCAAAGCTACCTCACAAGCGGCAGGATTTCCACCAAACGTATTAACATGACGAAAATGAGCGTCTTCCTTTTCGGTGGCAAAAGCTTGATAAATTTCCTCTTTAACTGCGGTAGCAGCTAAGGGCAAATATCCACTAGTTATTCCTTTAGCCATAGAAACAATATCAGGTTGAATATCGAAGTGCTGATAACCGAATTTCTTTCCAGTGCGACCGAAGCCACAAATAACTTCATCTATAATTAGTAAAATTCCATATCGTTGGCATATTTCTTGTACTTTTTTTACGTAGGAAGGGTGAGGAATAAGAACACCGCCACCTGTAATTATCGGTTCCATAATGAAGCCTGCTACTGTTTCAGGACGCTCGTATCGTATAGTTGCTTCTAATTTCTCTGCACAGATTATACTCCATTCTTCAAATGTATATTCAAGAGGTTTTCGGTATTCGTCAGGCGCTTCAACGTGTATAAAGCCAGGAGCTAACGGTTCATACATATATTTTCGTTGAGATTGTCCTGTAGCTGAGAGGGCAGCAAATGTATTTCCGTGATAAGAACGGTACCGGGAGATGAACTTGTAACGTCCTGGTTTAGAATTTTGATGGTGGTACTGTCTAGCAATCTTAAAAGCAGTTTCGTTAGCTTCAGAACCGCTATTCGAGAAGAAAATTTTATAGTGACCTTTAAGCCAATCATTTAATTTTTCTGAAAGCTTAATAGCTGGGAGATGGCTGCTAGAGAGTGGATAATAAGGTAAAGTATTCATTTGACTCTTGGCTGCCTCTGCTAATTCTTCTCTTCCATAGCCAACGTTTACGCACCATAATCCAGACATACCGTCTAAATATTTGTTCTCTTCAATATCAGTTATCCAAGCATTTTGAGCACTTTTAACAATCATAGTGTTTTGATTTTTTTTGTAGGGTTTTAAGTGATGCCACACGTATTTTTGGTCCTTGTCATAAAAATTTGAATGAGTATTAATATTCATATTATCCTCCTAGTACATTTTTAATTTTAGAAAGCGTTTACAAAAATGGCTTATGAATTTAATGTAAGATATATATAGTGAAAATTCATTAGTCACAGTGTAAAAAAATTATAATTATTACTTAACATTTGGAGGTCTTATGAATTCGATAACTGTGAATGAAATATTGAAAAATAATTTATTTAAAAAAGCTGAGATCGTTTCTGGAAAGGGAGGATTGGAAAAGAGAGTACGCTGGGTTCATATTATGGAAGTTACTGATTTTTCGTCTTTACTTGACGGTCAAGAAATGATATTAACTACTGGCATAGGATTAAGTAATAATGAAGTCTCTCCACAGGAGTACCTAGAGCAGCTAATAGAAAAAGAAATTTCATGTATATGCATAGAGTTGGGGACCTACGTTAATGAAGTAGATGCTAAAATGATTGATTTATCTAACAAATTTTCCTTGCCTATTATTATATTTAAAGAAGAAGTTAAATTTGTAGAAATTACGCAATCTATTAATTCTTTATTGATAAATCGCCATTATAATAATCTAAAGAAGTTAGACAGTTTGTCTCAACAATTTCAATCTTTTGCGGCGGTTCCAAATGGGTATGTGAAGGTTATTAAATGTTTACATGATTATGTTAAGTTTCCCACAGTATATATTTCTACTAATAATGATATACTCTTTTTTCCTGAATTAGAAAGGAAAGAATGGGAAACACATATCTCAAAAATTCAAGAACTAAACGACCATAATACAAAAAGTATTGATATTAATTTTGGTAATAAAAGAATAGTTTTGAAACGAATAGAAATTTTAAATCAATTATGGGGGACCTTAGCAATAATAATTCCCATAGAAGAACCCAATGAATTAATTAACTTAATGTTAGATAGAGCTTCTATGACTATTAGCAATCAACTATTATATAATAGGTTCCAAGAAGAAAAAAAATTACATGAGGAACAAGCATGGGTTAATGAGATTATACATCAAAATATTACTGACGAGGCAACAGCTCGAGCTCAATTAGGCACCTTGAATATAGATAGAAATAAAATAAATTATTTTGTTTTCACATTAGAGGGGCAAGTGTCAAAAAAGAATTTTGATAATTTTTCTTCAAACAATGCTTACTACCATTTGGCTTTAGTGTTAAGAAACTATTTTAAACAAAAGGGGCATTATCCTTTTATTAATCAAATGAAAGATTCCCAATTTGTAGCCATCATATTAAACTCTGAGTCTAGTAGTATTAATAAGACTGAACTATTAGATATAGAAAGTTTTCTTGAAAAAAATACAAATGAATTTATTAATTATGAATATGGAATCAGTCAAATATACCACCAATTAATTGAAGCAAGTAATGCTTATAGAGAAACCACACAAGTAATTCAAACGGGGCGAATGCTTCAAAATCAAGAAGTAAATGTTTCTCCATTTTTCAGTGATCTAGGAGCCTACCAGATGCTATACAATTTAAAAGATAATTACGATATTAGCGAGTTTGTAACAGAGCAGTTAGGTCCTACGTTTTGGAAGGAATTAAATAAGAATCCCTACCTATATAACACACTTCGTGAATACCTAAGGTGCCAATGTGTAAAGAAAGATACAGCCAAACAACTATATATTGCTCGACAAACTTTATACTATCGTTTAGAAAAAATTGAAAATTACTTAGGGTATAAAATAAAAGATAATTATCAAAAAAGATTAGGATTAGAATTAGCTATCTTGTTTGCTGATATGCTGCCCATGAAAAAATAGTTATGTACTATTTTTACTTCTTCCTGGGAACAGGGACCTCATAGGGAAATTTTCTGGTGAAGGCAGAATGAAATCCGGAGTTAAAAAATAATCAAAATAAATTTTAAGATCTTTAGGGTGAATTTTAACTAAAACGACAAGGTGTATGAACATGCAGTTAGACACGTGTGACAAATGTTCTGAAAAATTTGAAACATTAACGGCAATAGGCGCTAACGAGTATTGCGATGGCTATCTAGAAGATTCCTCTTATTGCGATGAATGAAGTGAATTAATAGTAGAATACAAAACTAAACATACGGATGCCCAAGACGGAGAACTTTGCTAACATTGAGTTCTGCCATACAAGATTATCATGAGAGAAAATCAGACCACAGTTGGTCCAATGTCGATGAATTCAGAATTTGTGATCATTTTGGCAAAAATAGAGTTTACAGACAAGGCACAGGGGCTGAACCATTTTTGGGCCAGCCCCTTTCATTTACTCCCAGTCTTCGAGCACGATTTTTCCGATCGCTTTTCCCGACTCCACTTTACGGTGCGCTTCTTTCATTTGGTTGGCATTCAACGGCGTCAGCGTTTCGGTCAGCGTTGGCTTAATGGTTCCCTGGTCAAACAGATCAGCCAGCTCGCCCAAAATAACGTGCTGGCGGATCATATCCTCTGTCTGGTACATCGGCCGTGTGAACATAAATTCCCACATAAAGGCGACGCTTTTTGCCTGCAGGTCGGTCAGCTGCAGCGGCTTCTCTGTCTCCACAATCGAGCAGATGGCTCCCTGCGGACGGATGCACTCCGCCATGCTATCCCAGTGCTGCGCCGTGTCGGTAAAGCAGAGAATATAATCCACTCCGTCATAGCCTGCATCCTGAAGCTGTTTTAACAGCGGCTGATGATGATTGATCACTTTGTCTGCACCCATTTGCTCGCACCAGGCGGTGGTCTCTTCACGCGAAGCAGTAGCCACTACATCGAGTCCGGCCCATTTAGCGAGCTGAATTGCAATAGAACCAACTCCGCCGGCACCGTTCAGTACAAGTACCGAAGAGCCGCGGTCCCGTTCGGGCACGATGCCGATCCGGTCAAACATCGCTTCGTATGCAGTAATGGCCGTTAAAGGCATGGCGGCACTTTCGGCCATGGAAAGCTGTTTCGGGCGTCTTCCCACGACACGCTCGTCCACCAGATGATATTCCTGATTGGAGCCGGAACGCTGATTGCTTCCGGCGTAATACACTTCATCGCCGGACTGGAACAGGGAAGCTTCTTCGCCCGCAGCTTCAATTATGCCGGCAGCGTCGAAGCCGAGTATCTGCGGCTGCTCTTCCTCCGTCCCTTCATTTGCGCCGCGGATTTTTGTATCCACGGGATTTACGGAGACAGCCTGGACACGCACAAGCAGGTCCCGCCCTTTCGGTTCGGGCTTTGCTATGTCAAACATTTCAAAGCTGGCGTCCTCTTCAATTGGAAGGTGCTTTTTAAAGCCTATTGCCTTCACTATAATCCCTTCTTTCTTCACTTGGTTAGAACCACTCTTGTTTCTCATACCCATCCAGTTCCATCCGGCAAACAACCCGAAGCCGCTTATGCCTGTTCGAAATTTCCGTTGAATTAGGTTATAATAAAAGCACTAATTTTAAGGAAAGAAGGCGGCGTATGCAGGATCAAACCCACACATTCACCAAACGGGAGGAATTTGCCAACGCGCTCACGCACGGCATCGGAGCAATGCTAAGTGTGGCTGCACTTGTTGTGATGATTGTTTTTGCTTCCATGAATGCTTCGTCCCTCCATGTGGTGAGCGTTTCTATCTTCGGCACATCCATGCTTCTTTCCTACGTCTGCTCCACTCTGCTTCACAGCTTTCCTGCAGGAAAGCTCAAAGACCTGTTCGAGGTCTTTGATCACTCTGCCATCTATATATTCATTGCCGGTACGTATACGCCATTTCTATTTCATGCACTGGAAGGCATCTTAAGCTGGACGCTGTTTGGCATTGTCTGGGGCATTGCTTTTGTCGGCATTCTTTTCAAAGCCTTTTTCAGCAAGCGTTTTCGCATTCTTTCAACCTTGTTTTACATCGGTATGGGCTGGATTATCATTATTGCCTGGCCCGCGCTTGTGAGTGCCCTTCCACCCGGCGGCCTCGTGCTTCTCGTTACCGGAGGTATATTGTACACAGCCGGCACCGTCTTCTACATGTGGCGGAGCTTTCCTTTCCACCATGCCGTCTGGCACTTTTTTGTCCTCGCCGGCTCTACGGCTCATTTCGCTGCCGTATTTTTTTACATCATCCCTTTATAGACCTTTCTTCGTCTCCCACGGCCCGGCCGGCGGGAGACTTTTTTGCCAACATTTCCTTGTGCCATTATTCTTTGTTTGACTCCTTCTTCTGCACGGGTAAAAGCTAATATTAAATACAAACCGAGTGGAGGCAACAATTAATGGAACGAATCTTATTGGGAGAAACAGACATCGAAGTGTCACGTGTAGGCCTGGGAACATGGGCTATGGGTGGTGTGCTCTGGCAGAATGAGCCGGATGAACAGGCCGCAGTGAAAACAATCCGGCAGGCACTCGATATAGGCATTACCACTATTGATACGGCACCGGATTACGGTCTGGGAAATTCCGAAACGTTTATTGGAAAAGCTTTAAATCAGGCGGGCACTCCAAGGGAGCAAGTACAGCTGTTTGGAAAGCCCGGCGTTAACTGGAACGAAGACAAAGAGCTTTTCCGGGACATGCGTCCGGATAAAGTAGAAACGGAAATAGATAATACACTGCGCCGGCTGAACACGGACTATTTGGATTTATATCAAATTCACTGGCCGGATCATGAAACCGGCATGGAAGATATGGGCAATGTTATGAATAAGCTGTACGAAAAAGGAAAAATCCGCGCTATTGGTGTAAGTAATTTCACTCCGGACGAGATGGAAGAATTGCGCCAGTACGTGCCGCTTCATGTCACGCAAAACCAGTACAATATGTTCCAGCGGGAGTTGAAGCCGTGGTTTGAATATGCCGAACGCAACCATATTGCAGGTATTACCTGGGGCACGTTCGCACACAGTCTTCTGACTGGCAAGGTGGATGCCCAAAGCACGTTTACAGATGAAGACATCCGCGCAAGTCTGCCTCTGTACCAGAGCAATAGCAGAAACTACTATTTGGCAGCAGTCAGAGAACTGCAGGAGTTCGCTCACGAGCGAAACAAAACCATCGCCCAGCTTGCAGCACGCTGGACACTTGAAAACAGCGGTATAAGCATGTGCCTCTGGGGCGCAAGAACCCCGGAGCAGATCAAAGAAGCCGAAGGCGTTGATGGCTGGATACTCGACCAGGAAGAAATGGAGCATATTGAAGATATTCTTGCCAAACACGTCCCTTCGCTTCAGAACAATCAATTAAATATTTACGCCCCGCCTGAACGTTCAGACGTATAAATATATCAATTGGCTGAAAAACAAACGAAATACCTTAAAAGAACCCGTCCATTTAGGGCGGGTTTTTTAATCCCAAACAGTGTAATGACGGTGTTGTTCAAACTGTACCTGACGCCGGGGCCAACGCGCTCGAATATTAATTTGTTATAATAGAGTCAAATTACGTCAAAAGGATGTTTTGCTTGCCAACACGCGCCCACGCCTATATCAATACTGCCCTGGCCATTCTGACCGTTTACGCTGTGTTGTTGACGACCCGGCTGTTTTTCGACACCCACGAGCTTCTCGTTTTCATCACGCACCCGCTTTTCTTAATTCTTCCTGTCGGCCTCACGGTGGCAGGGCTGAGGTACTTTGTCGTTTATATTGAAGAGAAAAACAAAAAACGCTTCCTTTATTTTTTAATCTCCGGAAGCGCCGCGCTATTTCTGCTGTTTTTATTATTTTTATATATTATTTCCAGGCTTGTTGCCCTTTGAAACAATTTACTTCTATTCAAAATTTTGATAAGCTTCAAGATATTTCATCAATCGTTTTTAAAGGAGAGAGAGTATGGCACAATCAGCATCCTGGCGGACAAAAGCTCCCTATCGGGCGGATCAGGTGGGAAGCCTTTTACGTACGGCCGCCATCAAAGACGCACGGGAAAATTACGCGAATGGCTCTATTTCCACGGAAGAACTGCGCCGTGTAGAAGATAAAGAAATCGAGCGCGTCGTTGAAAAGCAAAAAGAAACAGGACTTCAGGCTGTGACAGACGGAGAATTCCGTCGTGCCTGGTGGCATTTTGATTTTCTTGAAGACCTGATCGGCGTGGAAGCCTATGAAAAAGATTCCGGCATCCAGTTTGAAGGAGTGCAGACGAAAGCACGCGGGATCAAGGTAACTGGAAAAATTGACTTTAGCGATAAGCATCCTATGCTTGAAGATTTCCGCTACCTTCATCAGATTACCGGAAGTACAGAAGCTAAGTTCACAATTCCAAGCCCGAATATGCTTCACCTCCGGGGCGAGATCGACACCGATTTATACAGTGGCCCAGAAGATATGATCGATGACCTGGCCAAAGCATATCAGAAAGCGATACAGGCATTCTATGACGCCGGCTGCCGCTACCTGCAGCTTGACGACACATCCTGGGCCCACCTGTGCTCCGAAGAACAGATCAAGCACATGGAGCAGGAAGGAATCAATCACCGTTCCCTTGTGGAACGCCATGCCCGGGCGGTCAATGAATCTGTAGCCTATAAGCCGGAGGACATGACCATTACTATGCACATCTGCCGCGGCAACTTCCGTTCCACATGGTTTTCTTCCGGCGGATACGAGCCGGTAGCTGATATTTTATTCGGCAGCGTCAACGTTGACGGGTTTTTCCTGGAATATGACAATGACCGGGCCGGCGATTTCAAACCACTTCGCTTCATTAATCGCAAAAACGTTCAGGTGATCCTTGGCCTGATTACTTCTAAAAGCGGCGACCTTGAAAATGCTGACGACGTGAAAGCCAGGATCAGGGAAGCTTCTGAGTATGTGCCGCTCGAGCAGCTCTGCCTGAGTCCTCAATGCGGATTTGCTTCGACAGAAGAAGGAAATATTTTAACCGAAGACGAACAGTGGAAAAAACTGGAGCATGTTGTGACTATTGCCAAAGATGTATGGCAGGGATAACACCAAAAAGCAGGGCCGAAAATTTCGGCCCTGCTTTTTTGATTATCTTTAGTTGCTTAACACTGGAGATTCTTTTGAAAAATCGCTTGTCTCAAGCTGTTCGTACAGAAAATCGACAAGCGTCTGGCGGTACAGGGTGTTTTTTAAATTATGGCGACCAGGATAGCCCACCGTCGGCGCATTTTCGCCGGAAGGCTTATCGGAAAGCACCGGCACCCGCACAAGCGTCCAATCCAGATTCGACTGGCGGATAATGTCGGCTGCATTCGCGTGCTCATTCGAGCCTTTAAATTTTGCCACCTTCCAGCCCGCAGTCATAAGGCTGAACCGCTTGGACGTGCCGTCCTGCGGCGTTTTCACATCCGAGCTCGTGACCGCCACAAGCCGGTTGATACCGCGTTCCTGCATCGCATTCACAATGTGGGACACACCGGTGCTGAGCGGCGTTCCCTTCGCTGCTTCCTTGCGCCCGAGCAGGCTGACTACCGCGTCAGCCCCCCTCAAAGAATCGTAAACATTCTGGTAATTCGTAATTTTCCCTTCATGAACAGTTAAATTATCGTTTTCAATTAATAGCTTTTCCGGTTGGCGGGCGTACACTACTACTTCGCTGCCCTCTTTTAAAGCTTTGCGGACAAAACGTTTTCCCGTGTTGCCGGTCGCACCAAATACAACTATTTTCATATTGGTTCCCTCCTACTTGTTCACACTGCTCCTCTATTGTACCGGAGATGCAAAGCAAACCCAACCGCAGCAGGGAAAACATAAATAAAAGGAGAGCGATTGAGGCCCCGGTTGCTCAATCGCTCTCCTTTATATCCATCGATGTGTTAATCTGCTGCTAAAAGCCTCCGGTTCACTTTCTTATGGATGCCCGGCATAAACAACAAGCCACTCAACGTGGAAGCCAGGCTCTGCAGAAGCCGTCAACATGATGGATGAAACAGATAATTTTTCAGGGTCAGACCATGTTAGGTCCGCCGGTTGATCTTTTTACCTGCATGATGCTTTTTTGCAAGAACTACTTAGTTTACGTACAAAGTTGTTTACTGGATCACTTTTTTATAAAAAAATTTTAAGCAAAATAAAAAAGCCTTCGTTCGAAGACTCTTACATTAAATAATCCCAGGCATTTTTGGCAATTAAAGCGATCGTCACGATGATAAACAGCATCTTCACGTAGGCCGATCCTTTTTTAATGGCGACATTTGCCCCGACATATGCGCCGGCAATCATCGCGGCCCCCATTGGCAGGCCATACGCGTAATGAATGGAATCAAACCAGATGAATGCGAGCAGGCCGCCAATGTTGCTCGCAAAGTTCAGCACTTTGGCGTTCCCTGCCGCTTCGACAAAGTTAAAGCCAAGAAAAATAAAAGCAAACAGTAAAAATGACCCTGTTCCCGGTCCGAGAAACCCGTCGTAAAATCCAAGCACAACAGCGATAACGGCACCGATGAGCCACACTTTACGAGTGATACTCTGAAAGGTGGAAAGGCTTCCGAGGTTTTTATTGACCAGCGTGTAGACCGTTACCACAACGAGCAGAATCAAAATAATCGGCTCCAGAATATCGGGTGGGATCCTCTGCACGACGATTACGCCGAGCACCGAGCCCGCAAAGGCCAGCGGAAAAAGTGTAAATACAAGACGTTTATTAATCTGGCCGTGCCGGAGAAACGAAACCATGCTCGTCCCGGAGCCCATCGTCCCGGCAAGCTTATTCGTACCAAGTGCCGTCTGCGGCGACATGCCGGTAAAAAGGAGCGCCGGCATGGCAATCAGCCCGCCCCCGCCGACTACCGCGTCGACAAACGCAGCGAGAAAACCGATCACAATCAAAAATAATAAAATCGATAATGAAAACTCATCCATATGTATGCAGCCCGCTTTCTGTAAAAACCAAAGATGTCCCTGCCATTTTACCGATTTCGACCGATGATTTCCACCTGTTTCCAACCACTTCAACATAAAAAGCAGCCGGCGCCGGCTGCTCTTCTATATTACGTTCGTTCTCCAGACGTTTCTCCCTGTGTTTCCTCTTCAGCTTCTTCATTCTTTTCCTCTTTTTCAGTACCTCGCCCGGTGTTTGTAACTTCTCCGGCGTCAATGCCGTCTTCATGCAGCCACTTGGCGATAAAAATAAATCCGATTACTGCGATAAAGCTCATTGTCCATGAAAGCACCTGCCGCAGAATAATTCCTTCGTCAAAGGCTTCTACGCCGTAGCTCTGCACGAGCCAGATTTTAACGAACGCGAGAATAAATTCCCGGAGGGCAAAAAACAGTGTGATCGCCTGAAATACCCATAAGTATTTGCGCACATAAAACTGCTTTTTCAGCTGCTTGCGGTCTCCGCCCTGCAGCTCCATAAAATCGACGGTGAAAAAGAGCCAGATCGGCCGCCTAAAAATAACCGTTAAAATAAAGAATGCACCCATAACAAAATCGTAGTAAATATTGTTCCACAAAAGCTGCAATCCGCCGCCGGCAACAAGATCGAGAACAGTGCCGATAATCAGGGTGGCGATCATGTAAATCCCAAACGTATTCACCTTTTTCAACAGTACGAAGCGGTACACTGTATAAATAATCCCCGGTACCGAGGATATGAGCATCGCTATATAATCACCTGTATAGTCCCGCGCCATGTTCCAAATAAAAATTGGAAAGACGACGTAAAAAATAATGTCAAACCACATAATGTGCTTCTGCTGCACACGCCCCACCTCCTTCATCTATCCTATCACAAGTATAGAATATTTCGCGCCCGGGTATAGAAAAGTCAGGACGTACACAGGAGGGAAAGCACATGCTGCCAGAAGCTGCAGTCACAGAGGCAAAAAAAAGAATGGACGGCCACCGGTGTGAAGGCTTTCTCGACGGTCCAAACCCGCATGATCCTATTGTAATGATGATCGGGGAAGCACCGGGAGAAACAGAAATTACGGGCGGCGGTCCTTACGATGGGCGAGCCGGCAGGCAGTTTCTATCCTACCTGGAGCTTCTTCCGTATCCCGTGGAAGACATCTACGTGACCCGGACGATCAAAAGCCGTCCGTACCGCTGGGGGCACACCCCGGCAGGTAAACCGCGCAAATATAACCGCACGCCGAACCGCAAGGAAATTATGGCTCATGCCCCGCTTCTTGATGAGGAGATACGCTCGGCTGCGCCTAAGATTCTTTGTCCAATGGGACGCACCCCGTACTGGCGGCTTCTTGGACGTTCTCCGCGTATGCCGGAAATTGCTGGCGGGCACTTCACTTCCCCTGTACGGGAGGTCGACATCTCTTCAGAAAAGTATAGATGGAGCCGGGAGAGATACCTGATTTTTCCGTTGTACCATCCAGCAGCAAGCCTGTATAACCGTTCGCTCGAAACCATCATACGCCGGCACTTCCATGATCTCGCCCGCCTCCTTTCCGCGCGCTCGTAAGTCCCCTTTATGATATATATTAAAAAATAACCATAAAGTAAATTCCATTTATGACATATCAACGAACAAAACGAACGGGAATTCGGGGAAATAAGCAGCAAAAGCAGAGCGCGAGCTCGAAAAAAATTATTCATGGAGGGAAACTTGTGGAAGGTACATTTACCGACTGGAATTTTGCCAAGGACAAAAGTACAATAATTACCGTAACAGCTCTCGTAAAATAGTATCTTTTCTTTATTATATTACTGAAAGGCCTGATACCAGTGCTTCCTATTACGTTTCACCATGTCCATACCCCGGGACGGCTCATCGAGGACCGCAATGAGTTTCGCCACTACCATTCTTTAGAATGGAAGCATCATTTCGACAGCAATTTTATCTCCTTTAAACAAATGCCGACGACTGATTACTTTCAGAAAATCGAAGCCCGTCTACGCGACTTTCACAGAGCCCGCGGCCAAAATCACTTAAAATTTCATTTTCCGCCAAATACAGAACTCCCGCAGGCGTTAAACCAGTACCTGCACAGCTCCCTCTACGATGTGAGCGTTATGGAGCTGTATGCCATCCAGCCGGCTGAATTTCCCCGTCAGGCGCTACCTGAGGGATGCAGCATCCAGCGCGTTGATGTGGAGAGCCTTCCCGCTTTTCTCGCTATGCAGCTTGAACAGGACCTTCCTTTCGGAGAAGCATACGCTGCCCAAAAACAACAAATGCTCGAGCAGCAGTTTTATGACGCTTCATTTATTCAACTGATCGCTTATTACCACGGCCGCCCTGCCGGCTTTGTTGAACTGATTGCCAGCGGTCACGCTGTGGAAATGGATAATCTGTTCGTCCATGATGATTTGCAGCGCAAAGGCATTGGCCATGCCCTGCAGCAATTCACCATGAATCTGTTCCCCGATAAGGCAGTCTTTCTCGTGGCAGACCAGGAAGATACACCGCGCGATATGTACCGGAAACAGAACTATGAGCGCCTTGGCTTTCAGTACACCGCTATTTTCCAATAAATACGGTCCTATGCAAAAGACGCCCGCGAAAGGCGTCTTTTTTTAATCAGTACATCATATGCATAAACAAAGCAATAATGGGAATGGCGATTAAGGTACGCTGAAAAAAACATACAACCAATTCCCAGAGCTTTACTGGCATTCTCGTTGCTTTAATAACAACAATCGATTCAGAAAAGAACACAATTTGTACTAACGAGAGCGTCGTTACAAAATAAACCGCTCCTGCTTCAAGTGCTGCTAAATCTCCTGCAATCAAAAGAACCGGCAGAAACATTTCGGCAATACCTACGGGGATCGATGGTGCGATCATTGCCGCATTAGGCACGCCGAGAATATTTAAAAGCGGGATGAATGGCATGCCCAGCCAGTTAAACAACGGAGTATACTCAGCGACAATCAGGCCGGTAATACCAATAGAAGCAAGCATTGCCACTACCCGCGGAAGCACACCGAGTGCCCCCGCCACACTCGCCTTCACTTCTGAGCCAAGCGGCCGGGCTGTTTCAGCTCTTTTGGCCGCACGCTGGAAGCCACGAGGAACAATGCCAAGCTCAAACTTTGTCTCCCCTTGTCTTTCTTCTTCTGTCTGCTCCCGTCCGTCAAAATAAACGTCTGGCTGCTTCGACAGAGGTGGAATCCGAATCATAAAGAAAGAAATAATAAACGCAATCAGCATACCGGAAAAATATACCTGCAGAAAATCCTGACTCAGTCCTGCTGTGTTAATGACCAGCACGGCAAATCCGACACTGACTGCACTAAAGCTTGTAGCAATAGCCACGGCTTCGCGTTTTGTGTAAACATTCATGCGATACAAACTGCTTGTAATCAAAATAGCTACAGACGAAGCACTGACAAACGAAGAAATAGCATCGATTGTGCTTTTACCGGGCACTTTAAACAACGGACGCATAACCGGCTCCAGTATCGACCCGATAAAATCAAGTGCTCCGTAATTTAAAAGCAGCGGCATAAACACAGCGGCCAGCGGAATGATCCAGCCAACGGTAAGCACAATCGAAGGGATAATCGTGCCGCCTGTATCCGGACCGACCATCCATTCCGGACCGGTGAATCCAGCCAAGCTGTCGTGAAGAGCGTAGACTGACATAAAGACTGCACCCAGCACGTAAAAGAAAATGTGTACGCCCGTGTCTCCCCCGTAATAGTTTAACAGTCGCCCGCTTCTTTCCGGAAACAACTTCACGTATATACTCATGACGGCATTAGCGAGTACCATTACCGTAAAAAGCCACAAACTAAAAGGCACAGAAAGGTTCAAAAGAAAGTTATACAAGTAGCCAAAAACGACATCAGTTTCCCCGTCCACTACTACCGGAACAAAGAAAACAATTACAGCAATGGAGGTCAGCAGAAATGATTTGATCAATCCTTTTCTCAGCTGTCCCCGGCTGATTTTCTGTTTATCCAGTTCCTTCCCCTCGAGCGGTGCTGTGTCTCCAGGATTTTTTTCCATATGGTCCAAATCCTCGTCAGCTATATTCTTCATTTACATACTCCTTCCTGCGAAACATTTTACCTGATTAGCTTTTTACATCGTTGATTTGGCCGCCTCTGCGCTTTTCCATCCTTTAAAGGAGCTGATGTCTTCTCCTTTAGCACTGCTTTCGCAAATAAACCCCATCACGTCGCGTCCATCGTTTAGCTTGATCGTGCCGATTCCTAACGGAGCAGGAATCTTTGCGGCAAACTTTCCTATCTCTTCGATTGGCATCTGCCATAGTTCAACGTCGATTTCTTCTCCCGCCTCTTCCCGTATTAAGCCGGGCTTGGCCGGTTCGCTGTTTAGGCGTATCAGTTTATATTCCGGAGCCGTCGATGCTTCTTCCACGAATTCAGCACGATGTTCGGTCATCTGTTTTTCAAGTGGAAAACCTCTCATGTGAAGCCCGCATACGGCGATCAGCTTTTCGGCTGGTTCTTCCGGCAGAGAAAGCTCTTTCCGCTGCCAGCTTTCTGCTGCCCCCATTAGCAGGTTTTCGGCATCTGAACGGCTGAACAGCGTTACGCCAAAAGGCACCTCTGGTGCTGCTTGCCCGGCTGGCAGCGCGATTGCACTCATATCAAGCAAATTGCAGTGATTCGTATATTTGCCCATATCGCTGTTTGTCTGTACCGGGTCTTTTTGGACCTCTTCTCTTGTCCACGTTCCTCCGCATGTCGGAAGCACGAGCACATTATTTTCGAGCCACCGGCCGGTGTGGTGCTTAATTTCCTGCAGCCGGTGCATCGTCTCAAACAGCTCTGCCGCCCCGTATGCTCTGCCCTCTCCTTTGGAAAGTACTTTTTCGGTTACCGGGAATACGTCGTCGCGGTGCTTTTCTACAAATGTGCCGAGTGCCGCCCAGCGTTCAGCAATCCAGGGGCCATCGTACAGCACCGATGCCGCTTCACTTAGTATGGACGTATTCACATAGGACACTTCCTCTGGCCCTTGTTCAAGCTGCTCGACTGTTTTTTTCCATGCCTGCCGGTACTCCTCTTCATATGGCCCATAAAATTCCAGTTCTTCTTCCGGCAGCAGCCATTTTTTCGGCTTTTGCTTTTGTAAACTTTTAAACGGCTTCGACCAGGGATCACCTGGGTCCATGCCCCGGGCTATCCGATCCACCAGGTGAATATCATTTATCTCCCAGGTGAATACTGTCACACAATCCAGACTTTCACATGCCGGCACGACGCCGCTGATCGGCCAGGCACCAAGCGAGGGTTTCCACCCGATCAGTCCATGCAGCGCAGCCGGAACCCGCCCGGAGCCTGCAGTATCTGTACCGAGGGAAAAAGCAGACAGACCGCACGCTACCGCTACGGCAGAGCCTGCACTCGACCCACCGCTGATCAGTTCATCCTTGTGTGCGTTATGCGTTTCTCCATAAGGGCTCCGCGTACCGACGAGCCCTGTTGCAAACTGATCCAGGTTCGTTTTCCCAACCGGTATGGCGCCGGCGTCGACGAGACGCTCCACTACGGAGGCGTGCTTGTCCGGGGTGTAGGTGTATGCTTCGCACCCAGCCGTCGTCGGCCATCCCGCTACGTCGATATTGTCCTTCACGGCGAATGGTACGCCCCACAGCGGCAGCTCCTCCGGCGAAAACGCAGCCAGCCGGTCAATATACGGCTGGATCCGCTCCTTGGAAGGAGGGTAGATCCAAATGTTTTTGTGTTTATATTTCACGGCCCTTTCGAGAATGCTGTCTACCACTTCTCCGGGGTCTATACTTTTGCTTCGGTAAGCCGTTAACAGCTCCTGCACTGTCAAATGCTCTGTCATGTAACCGACACCCCGCTTTCTTTCTCTGCACGCAGGCCGACGATTAACTGACCGGCCTGCACTTCATCTCCGGGCTCCACATGTATGGAAGCCACATAACCCTCTTCCGGAGCCTGCTGCGGAAATTCCATTTTCATACTTTCTTCAATGACCAGCACGTCGCCCTTTTTCACGTACTGTCCCTCCGTCACTTCGACCTTCCATACACTTCCCGGCATGGAGCAGCGAACAGCCGTTTCATCTGTAGGCAGCTCTTCTTCAGGCGCCCCGGCATTTCCGTTGTCATCCTCTACATGCTCTGCAATGCCCTGCTCTTTCCAACGTTCACGCTCTGCCTGAAAGGCTGCCTGCTGATTTTCTTTAAACGCTGCGGCACTTTCCTGAATCGATTCCTGAAATGCCAGGTATTCGCCCAGATCGAAGGTGGTTTCTGTAATGTCTGCTTCAAACCGGCCGCGCAGGAAATCCTCCCGCAGTTCCGTCAGTTCTTCATGCGAAACCGGGTAATACTGAATCTGGTCAAAAAAGCGAAGCAGCCACGGTTTTCCAGGTTCAAAACTTTCCGTTGCCTGCAGCCGGTTCCACATCTGAATCGTCCGGCCGACGAACTGATAGCCTCCCGGCCCTTCCATGCCGTACACGCACATATACGCTCCGCCTATGCCTACAGCGTTCTCCGGCGTCCATGTCCGTGCCGGGTTGTATTTGGTCGTGACAAGCCGGTGTCTCGGATCTGTCGGTGTGGCAAGCGGCGCCCCGAGGTACACATCGCCAAGGCCAAGCACCAGGTAATTTGCGTCGAATACTATCTGTTTTACGTCGTCAATACTTTCCAGACCATTGATTCGCCGGATAAATTCCAGATTATCCGGGCACCACGGAGCATCCGGCCGCACGTTTTGCTGGTAACGTTCGGTGGCAAGCTGCACAGACGGGTCGTTCCATGAGAGCGGCAGCTTTACAATACGGGAAGGCACCTGTATCGACTCCAGCGGCGGAAGATTCTCATCAATGCGAAGTACATGATCCGAAGCCTCCTGGACTGTCATCTGCAGCGGATCAATATGAATCTGCAGAGACCGCACCCCTGGAGTCATTTCAATAACCGGGAGCACGCCTTCTTTTTCGATCGCCTCCATGAGCACCTGAACCTGAAAACGAAGCTTTAGATCCAGTTCCATTTCGCCGTATTCCACTAGCAGATACTCATCCCCGCTCATGCGGACTGTGATAGGAAAACGGCGGCCCTGTCGTTCATTGACGAGTAACGGGTAATCCGGATCCAGCACGTCATTTTCCTTTGGCAGCGTAATGGCTTCTGTTTCCCGTCCCGCTCTTACACTTTCGATCAGCCGCTCCTGCGTTTTTCGAAGATCATTAGCTTGCTCAATCGTCAGCAGCTGAAAATGCACCTTGTCCCCGGGCTGCAGCTGGCCGATTTTCCAAAACTCTGCAGAAGCAGTTGTCACCGGGCAGACAAAACCTCCCAGGCTTGGCCCGTCCGGACCGAGCAGAATTGGCATATCGCCTGTCAAATCAAGTGTTCCAACTGCATAAGCGTTATCATGAATATTGGATGGGTGCAGGCCTGCTTCTCCCCCGTCTTCACGGGTCCAGGATGGTGCAGATCCAATCAGGCGCACCCCAGTCCGGGAGCTGTTAAAATGCACTTCCCATTCTGCTTCTGCCAGCTGCTGCAAATATTCCGGCTGCAAAAATTCCGGCGTGCAGTGCGGGCCGGGGATCATGCCAATCGTCCACTCGCTCTTTAATTCCGGGCGCGTATCCGCAGCAAGCGACTGCTGCTTTTGGCTATCCGAACTTCCGCGGACACCGAGGATGTCTCCCGGGCGCAGAGCTCTTCCGGCATGGCCGCCAAATTCTCCAAGGGTAAACGTGGAGGAACTTCCGAGCACCTTCGGTTTATCAAATCCCCCTTCAACCAGCAGGTAGGTTCTCATGCCTTCGGTGGTTTTTCCAAACGTCAGTGTCTGGCCTTTCTTTGCTTTCACCGTTTCGTATAAGGCCACGGCTTCTCCTTCAAGAGCAGCGCCCATGTCACTGCCAGTGATACAGAACATGAGATCATCCCGGAAAATGTAGGACCCTCCCTGCAGGGTCAGCTCCAGACCGCTCGCGTCTTCCGCATTGTTCAGAATTGCATTGCCAAGCCTGAAAGCGAAAGGGTCCATCGGGCCGCAGGGCGGAACGCCGACGTCCCAGTGACCGGTTCTTCCCGGCACGTCCTGCACAGTCGTCTGGATCCCTCCGTCCAGCACCTCCAGTGCTTTTTCCGCCGGGTCAAAATCATTCAGCAGACGGGTGAAAACATGTCCTTCCCGTACACGGGAATCCTGCAGAAGCCTACGGACGTACTGACGGTTTGTGGTGACTCCGTAAAAACGGGTTTCTCCAAGCGCCTCATACAGCTTATCAAGCGCAGTCTCCCGGCTGCCGGCGTGCACAATGATTTTGGCAAGCATCGGATCATACAGCGTCGTCGTCTCCACGCCGTTTTGAATCCAAGTCTCATTTCTTGCGTTATTCGACAGCAACACGTGGTCGATATGGCCGGCGCTCGGGCGAAAATCGCGGCCGCAGTCTTCAGCGTACACCCGGGCCTGAATGCTGTGGCCTGACGATGCCGGCACTTTCGCCGCGAGGTTCTGCCAGCAGCCGGCCGCTTCTTTTACCATCCATTCCACCAGGTCAATGCCGAGCACTTCCTCTGTTACTCCGTGCTCCACCTGAAGCCGCGTATTTACTTCCAAAAAGTAAAATGTACATTCGTCCGGATCATATAAGAATTCGACCGTGCCGGCACTTCTGTATCCTGAGGTTTCTGCAAGACGTTCGGCTGCCTGCCACATCGCTTTTCTTGTTTCCTCCGTAATATTTGGGGCGGGCGTTTCTTCCACCACTTTTTGATTTCTCCGCTGCAGCGAGCAGTCCCGCTCCCCTAATGCGACAACCTCCCCGCTTTCATTGCCAAAGATCTGAACTTCAATGTGACGGGCGCTTGGAATGTATTTTTCCAGAAACATACCGCCATCGTTAAAGTTTGCCTCTGCCAAATGCTTGACGTTTTCATACGCTTCATGAAGCGACTCTTCATTTTCACAGATCCGCATGCCGATGCCACCACCGCCGGCCGTACTTTTTAAAATGACCGGGTAGCCGATACCCGCTGCCTCTGCCATCGCTTCCTCCCGGCTATCCAACAGATCTGTGCCCGGAAGCAGAGGGACGCCCGCTTCTTTCGCAGCAGCACGGGCCGTGTGCTTCAGTCCGAACAGCTCCATCTGCTCCGGCTCCGGGCCAATAAACGTAATGTTCTGCTTCGCACATTCACGCGCAAAATCAGCATTTTCACTCAAAAAGCCGTACCCCGGGTGGATGGCATCTGCTCCTTTCTCAAGCGCTGTTTCCAGGATCTTTTGTTCATTCAGATAGCTCTCCTGCGGTGCCCCTTCACCGATATTTACTGCTTCATCGGCGTATGCCACGTGCAGACTATCGCGATCCGCCTTCGTGTATACAGCCACAGACGGAATATTTAATTTTTTTAATGTTCTTTCAATTCTGACAGCAATCGCTCCACGATTTGCAATGAGTACCTTTTGAAACATTCAGCCTCTCTCCTTTTAGTAATCTATTTATCCCAGATGAGTACACGAAGTGGCGTTGGATTAAAACCGCTGCACGGATTATTCAACTGCGGGCAGTTGCTTATGAGTGCAGTCACTGCGCAATTGGCTGTCATTTCCACATAGCAGCCGGGCCCTGAAATTCCGTCATCAAAATCCAGGCCGCCCTCCGGCGTAACCGGCACATTCATGAAGAAATTGATATTCGGCGCTATGTCGCGCTTACTGTAATCATGACCATATTTGGCCAGCTGGTACATGAAGGTGTCACGACAGTTGTGCATCGACTCCCGGTCATGGGCGTAGCGGACCGTGTTGCTTTGAGACGAGCAGGCTCCCCCAAGCGTGTCGTGCCGCCCGACCGTGTCGGCTGTGATTTCAAGTAAATCCTTTCCGGATTCGGCTTTTAGTACTGAACCAGTCGTTAAATAAATATTGTTTTGTGCATTAATAGTGTTAATCGCACTGTAATGATCTTCCGGGTGCTGCGTATCAAAAAAGAGTGTATCAGCTGCTTCGTTTCCCTCCACGTCTTCAATCCGGAACACTTGGCCGGGCTGCAGTTCTTTGATCCAGCCTTCGCCGGCCGGAATCAGCTGTTCATATACGGCTGTGTCCGCGGTTCTTTCACTTTGTACCTTTGCTAGCATATTCATGTTAAACTCCCCTTCATACTAGTAATGAATGATATTCCCATGTATTTTCGAACGCCCGTCTGTTTTCCGGATGATAGTTAACGCAATAGTCCTGCCCGTCTGCTTCCTTCACGTCATATACTTCCATTTTCACCGGTACTGACGGAAAGTCTGTTGCCGGATCCTGAGGGTTTGGCGTATTTGAGATGATCATTAAGCTGTTCATTTCCAGACGGATCACTATCGTGTCCCCCGCTTTGGCATGCTCCGGATCAAAATGCATACTGCCGGCTTCGTCGGCATAGATCTTTGAAAATAAATTGATGTTTGGCACCAGGTCTCTTTTTGTTAAGCCGTGACGCATCAGCTCCTTGACGAAGTTTTCTTCACCGCTCCGGTAATAATCGTTCAACAGCTTTTGAAACGTGGTTTCACCGTACCGGCTGTCGGTCCCTGCTCTTGTTGAATAACCGCCGATAGGATCATGCCATCCGGAGCTGTCTTCAATAATGCTTGCCATGGCACGGCCGTTATCAGTCATCAGAATGTTTCCTTTCGTAAATTTCGATGTGTGCTGCGCTTTTAACGAATCGGGCATATTGTAACGGTCTGTTGTATTTTTGGCGTTATACAGCAGAAGTGAAATGTTAGCCCCGTCTTCAAGTGCGGTAAACCGGACTGCTTTTCCCTTTGCCAACACATTCGACCATTTGCTTCCTGCTTCAATTATTTTTTCCATCATGGAGCCTCCCTTAGTAATATAAGCACCTAAAATAAATAAAAAGCCCGGAAGAGTTTTCACTCTCCCGGGCTTTTGTCCCTCCGTGTATACAGGCAGCAATGCCTGTACCGCTTTCTCTCGGACCTGCCCTTCTTTTTCAAGAAGCGGAACCCTAGAAAGCATTAGCGTTTCCAGCTGGCGGAAACCTATATACTGTTTTTGCTGTTGATTTGTAGTCTAATCAACATTCCAGCAGAAAACAATCTTCACGTAAGCTTATCTAACATATTAATTTTCAGATTTATTTTTAATTGCATCTTTCACCTGTGAATTATGACTTATCTTTTTTCATTTTTGTTTACTTTATCTTTGAAAAAGGAAACCCTTTACTATTACTCAATCTAAAGGAGAGATACTAATGGCGGAAGATCCAAAAAAAGCAGAACAGTACGTCGATAAGCTGGACCAGGAAGACAAAGACCAGATCATGCAGAACTTTAATACATTTAAAAATTATCTGGGCGACCAGGTGAAAAAAGGCGAAAGCATTGGTCTCGGAGAAAAAGGACTGGCGAAAGCAACCAAGCGTGTGGCCGAACACCTTTCCAAGCATGAAGAGCCTCGCAACCGGGAAGAAAAAGTATTAAACGAGCTTTGGCAGAATGCCGAAAAAGATGAAAAAGACGCTATTGCCAAAGCGCTTGTCCGCATGGTCGATCAAACGAACAAAGACTAAAAAGAAGCACAAAAAATCCCGCTTTTTCAGCGGGTGCTGAAAAGCGGGATTTTCATTTAATCATTGTCATCCGCCCTGTATGGCGTTATAAATAAAGTAAGCAATCACAAGTACTATGGCCACCGGCAGGATAAACTTAAAGAAACAGCCGGCCATACGAATAACCAGGAAAACGAATACGATGAGCAGCAGAATACCTATAATAAATTCCATGAATGCAGCCTCCCTTCCAACCACAGCTATCTATCAAACATTATTAAATAATTTCTGCTTTAATACTGCTAACATATATCTTTCCACCGCTCCTGTTTCGTAAACGTTTCTCCGTATTATTTCGATATTATTACATATTCGTACAAGCAAAAAGCCCTCCTGTAAGGGCTTTTTATTTACTACTATGCGGCTTTGGGCGTTTCATGCGCTTTTGGTTTACGGCCGATTTTTTCTGTTACAGCTGGAACGAAGCGATCAAGTCCGATTTTACCGGCGTTGCCTTTTCCAACCAGGATGAGAATTGCAAGAATAAGCATGATCGGATTAGTCGACACTGTACCTGCCAGCAGAAATGCCATGTTCATCGTTCCTCCGAAGAAGGCGGCAGTGGTGGTAAACAAGCCAACAATTAAGCCGGCACCTACCAGTACTTCCCCCCACATGACGAGAAAACCAAACAGTCCGGCATTTGGAATAGCGACGTTTTCCAGGAAAGCAGTGTACCAGGGATAAGCTGCTGCCGTTTCCCCGCCCTGCATAACCGGTTCAGCGACAGCTCCCTGCAGAAACCCGCCGGGGTTGAAGCCTTCTGTAATTTTTCCCAGTCCTGAGGTGAGCCATGCCCAACCTAAGTACATACGAGCCAGCAGAAACACTACCGCCGCAATCGTCGACTCCTTCAAGAAACGAATAATCATTTTGACCCCTCCTTTTTGTGAATCTATTCACATATTTCTTATCTTTAGTATACCGCATTTTAAATTATTGTGAATATTTTCACATGAATGGACACAAAGTATTCATAAACGTTAAAGAGAAGTCTTCAAAAATAAAAAAGAAAATAAATTTCAAACGTTCGCTTGTGGCGTCTTCCACTATTCAAAAGCATAATATACTATGATTTCTTTTAGGGCTTAGGCTTTGGTATAATAGGATTTATCGCCTGTTCACCTTCTGGCGAAATGTGTCAGAAGGGAGGTGAAAAAATAGTAGCAGAACTTTTATTAACGCACTTTCTTTTTCCTTTCGCATCTACCGTGTTAGGAATCGTATTTGCTGATATGTTGCTAAAGCTAATACGTAAGAAATGCAGGAACAGGCGATGAAAGCAACAAAAAGAGCCTGGATGTCACCAGCATCCAGGCTCTTCCTTTTGGTGAAAAAATGATAGAGAACTTTTATATGCTTATCTTATCATGGCATATACCTCATGTAAACGTTATATGCACTAAGGGCGAAAGACTTTGAAATAAGTAATAAGCAGTCAGGATAGTCTAAAGTTCTTTCAATCTTTTACTGACTTCAGTGAAGTATATCAAACCGTTATCAGAGACCTTCCTCTTAGGCTTTTATTTAGCAATAAAATTCATGGCCTTGGCGGAAAGAAGAAGTAATACATACCGATGCAGCCGCTGGAAAAATAATTAGATTAACAATATAACCCAGGATATACCATTCACCATTTCTAATACCTACTGCTATAAACACGATCGTAAGAATAATAAAAATACTTCCTACTACACGCTTCATTACTTTTTTCATCGTCTCTCTATCTTTCATAGTTCCCTCCTCAATTAGTTTTTTACAGGAAATGTCCAGGAAACCAAATCATAATTCCAGGGAACAGCCCCAGTCCTACACCATTTTCAGTGCGCCCGGTCCACTGGTGCCAAAACGCCTGTTCATTTATTAAGTTTTTCACTCCGTTGATCCATTAGCTGAAAAAAGATGGTCAGTATCCATATAACGATACCTGCACCGCTCATAACTTACAGCCTTCTCAGCCGCTCTCATGCCTAACCTTTCAGTTATGATATCAGATGAAACGAACTTATTAGGATGATAATTCCTGCTCCCAACAGTAACCGCCAATAAAATGTGGGAACCCCATCGGTCCATTCCAGCACTGCACGGGCAATGAGCTGAACTCCTACTCCGTAAAAAAGGAGAAGCAGCCCAACGCGGGTGTAGTCCAGGGCAAGCATAACAAGCACGGCGGCCATCAGCAGCACCCCCGAGGCTGCTAATGAATATAGCTTTGATTTCGATAACGTTGTTTGCTGAGTTTTCATTACCATTCTTCCTTTCACCCCTGATTAATAACAAATATTTCCT
Organism: Marinococcus halophilus; assembly: GCF_900166605.1. NCBI lineage: Bacteria > Bacillati > Bacillota > Bacilli > Caryophanales > Bacillaceae > Marinococcus > Marinococcus halophilus. The sequence continues at coordinate 313,397 of NZ_FVZD01000006.1, read as the reverse complement.
TTATTGGTATACCCTTAGGTTCAACTTTACATGTATTCGTTCGTATAAAAAGTAATATCATTCTCTTTACTCCCTCTGTTGAAAATTTTAACTGTATAACGCTAAGCAACATTTTCGCGAAGACCTTTTGGATCGTGCTATAGTTTGTTGGCAGAAGGAGGGCTTATGCAATGAATGAAAAATATACCCCACTATTTCAACCATTAACATTACCGAATGGTACAATATTGAGAAATCGCTTTGTGTTAGCGCCGTTAACCCATGTTTCCTCCAATGAGGATGGCACTATATCTGACCGCGAACTTCCATATATTGAAAAACGATCGGAGGATGTCGGCCTGGCTATTACGGCAGCAAGCAATGTGACAGCTTTAGGGAAAGCGTTCCCCGGACAGCCGTCCATCGCCAGAGACTCGGATATCGAAGGCCTGCGCCAGCAAGCTGCTGTCATGAAAAAGAACGGGGCAAAAGCCGTCGCCCAGATTCACCACGGCGGAGCCCAGTCTCTGCCTAAATTGACTCCCGGGGGCGATGTAGCCGCGCCAAGTGAAATTGAACTGGCAAGCTTTGGCGAGCCACAAAAGCACCAGGCTCGTCCTATTACAAAAGAAGAAATCGAAGAAACAATTCGGGCGTTCGGGGAAGCGACGAGACGTGCGGCCCAGGCAGGCTTTGACGGCGTGGAAATTCACGGGGCCAACCACTATCTCATTCAACAGTTTGTGTCTCCGTACTATAATCGCCGGGATGACGAGTGGGCCGACCCATTCAAGTTTCCACTGGCCGTTGTTGAGAAGGTAACCGCCGCAGCCAGAGAATATGGCGGCGACGATTTTATTGTAGGATACCGATTTTCCCCGGAAGAAGCCGAATCTCCAGGGATTACGATGGAGTTGACGAAGGAATTGATTGATAAGCTGGCTGATCAGCCGCTGGATTATTTCCATGTGTCCCTGATGGATATTCATTCCAAAACGCGGGAAGGTCCGTATTATGGACAGAAACGGATTCAACTGATCCATGATTGGATTGACGGCCGTGCTCCGCTAGTCGGCATCGGCTCCATTTTCACGGCAGATGATGCCTTGAGTGCTCTGGAGACGGGCACGGAATTGGTCTGCCTCGGACGGGAGCTGCTGCTCGATTATCAGTTTGTGCGAAAAATTCAGGAGGGTCGCGAGCACGAGATCAATGCCACCTTTGATCCAGACGAGCCGACGAAATATCATGTTCCAGAGCCGCTATGGCAGCAGCTTTATAACGGATTTTATCCACTGCCGAGAAACGACGGCTGATATCTTTGCGCCAGCTCACGATGCAACCGAGCTGAAGGAGAAGCAAAAACGCCTCCGGTATGACGTTAAAACGTCCATGCCGGAGGTGATTTTCTACTTCCCGAAACCTTATTTTAATAAGTAAGATATTTGAATATTTTGCTTTTTCCTTCTTTTAAGATAAATTTTTTGCTATTCTAGTTTCAATTCTCTAAAAATACTGAGAAAATTTTGTTGGGCTGAAACAGGGAGGGAAATGAGTGGAACCAATTTACGCTGCACTTATCATCGTTGCTATCATAGCTTTAGGAGAGCTGTGCTCGATTTCCACTAGAGCAAAAGTTCCAACGCTTTTGGTCGTGGTCTTCGGTATGCTCGTATTATTTCAAACTGGTATTATTCCTGAGAGCTTAGTGGAATCTTCTGTTTTCACTGCTTTTGGAAGTATGCTGGTTCCAGTACTTTTAGTGCATTTAGGCACAATGATCCCTCTAAAAGTTCTTTTTGCGCAGTATAAAGCGGTGTTGACTGCTTTAGTAGGAGTGGCTATTTCAGTCAGTATCATTTTGCTGATCGTCTCTTTCCTATTTAACTATAATAGTGCAGTAGCAGGTGCTGGACCGATTTCAGGAGGTATTTTTGCTTATATCATTACTCGCGACGGGCTTACTGAGGCAGGATTGACCTCTTTAGCAGCTATACCTGTCGTTATCTTTGCCCTCCAAAACCTTGTAGGCATGCCTTTAACGGCTATTTTATTAAGAAAATATGCTTTGTTGATTCGAGGTGAAAACCCAGCAGATACGGAAACAGCAGCTACCGTTCAGCACGATGAACAAACCGCATCTCCATTACTCTTCCCCGACAGATTGATGCAAAGCAGTTTTTTTCTATTATTTCTTCTGCTAATTGGTGGTTCTCTCGCCACTTTTCTTGGCAGTATCACTGGATTTATCAATAGTAGTATTTGGGGTCTTTTGATCGGTATTGCTGGAGCAGCACTCCGAATTTATCCAGACCATGCCCTGGATAAAGCTAATAGTTCAGGTATCACTATGATTGCATTAATATTTGTCGTTATTGGAAGCCTCGTTGGCATTACTTTTGAACAAATTATCGCATCTTTGGTCCCCGCATTAGTAATTATGGCTTTAGGTACAGTGGGGCTGACATTAGGAGGCTGGCTTGGGGGCAAATGGCTCGGATGGCACCCAACTAAATCAATTCCAGTAGCACTAACTGCGATGTATGGATTTCCTGGAGACTACTTAATCGTAGAAGAAGTAAGCAGGAGTGTTGGACGTACGGAAATTGAACGGAAAAGAATTATGGATGAGCTGGTGGCCCCTATGCTGATAGGTGGTTTCACCTCAGTCAGCATTGGCTCTATTATTATCGCAAGTATTCTAGTCGGTACACTCAATTAATCGAAAGGAAGAATAAAAATGGAAAATACGTTAATCAAAAATGGCACATTAATTGATGGGAAAGGTAATGACCCTATTACAAACGCTTCAGTATTAATACAGGATGACAAAATTCAAGCTATTGGGCCAGAGGCAGAGTTAAAAGCAGCGGATAATACCTCAGTGATCGATGCAGAAGGAAAATATGTACTACCCGGGTTTATAGACACTCATGTACATATGATGCTTGAAATGAAAAGCATGCAAAAAACGCTCACCACTCCTTTTTCATATCGCTTTTATGAAAGTGTTCATTACTTAGAAAGGACCATTCAAACGGGGATCACCTCGGTGCGAGACGCAGGTTTTGCAGACGCAGGATTAAAGCAGGCTGTTAATGATGAACTTGTTAAGGGGCCCCGAATGCAAATTAGCATTAATCCACTTACGATTACCGGCGGCCACGGCGATCATTGGATGAGATCAGGGGTGGACGCCTATCTCACCGGAGTTGATCATCCGGGCATGCCAAATGGCGTTTGCGACGGAACAGAAGAAGTAAGAAAAACGGTACGAAAAATGCTGCGGGCTGGGGCAGATGTTATTAAAGTACATGCTACGGGGGGTGTAACCAGTCCTACTGATCACCCAGAATTCACTCAATTCACCCAGGAAGAACTGGAAGTAATGGTGGAAGAAGCCAGCTTCCGTAAAGGTAAAAAGGTTATGGCTCATGCGCAAGGAAGTGAGGGAATTAAAAATGCTATTAGAGCAGGTATTCATTCCATTGAGCATGGGATTTTCTTAGATGACGAAGCCATCGAACTAATGATCAAGAATGGTACCTACCTGGTCCCGACACTGCTGGCACCTGTAGCTGTTTTAGAGGATGGAGAAAATGAAGGTAATATGAGTGAATATGCGATGGAAAAATCACGGGAAGTTATTGAACATCACAGAGAAAGTATTAAAAGAGCTTATGAAGCTGGAGTAACTATAGCCATGGGCACAGATGCCGGCGTTATGAAGCACGGGACGAATTTGCGCGAATTGGGATTAATGTGCGATATTGGCATGTCCCCTATGGATGCCCTTATCGCTACAACAAAAACAGCCGCTGAGTGTCTTGGATGGGGAGAATATACCGGCACAGTGGAAGAAGGGAAATGGGCTGACCTTGTAATTGTTGATAAAAACCCTCTGGAAGACATTCGCTTATTAGAAAACGAAAAAAATATTCTATTCGTCATGAAAGAAGGAAAAGTTTATAAATCAACCTTATAATTTGTTAATAGCGTCCACCACTGTGGGCGCCTTTTTTAAATTCAAAGCGATGTTAATACTCAATTTCCTTAGATAATATGTCGCATAATAGATTATTAAATACATAAAATCTTCCGTACATTTTCTTACATAAAATCCCTTTATGGTTATTTTTTTGATAAGGTAGTGGCTATATTGCTTTAAGGGGGAAATTAGTTGGGGAATGTAAAAAGAAAACTAGGGGTTTTGACTACCACAGGAATTTTAGCTGCCATGCCTGCCTTAGAAACAACTGCACATGCTGAGGAGACACCAGATTTTCCATTAAATGAAATTAATGCTGAAGAAGCAGAAGGCGAATATTATGTGCCTTCTTCAGTAGAAAATATTCATTGGGGGGATTTGCCTAACCGTGAAAGCCAGGCGGTTGAAAGTATTCAATCAGGCGAAACTGTCACTTTTGATACTGTGTCCCATGAAGGGATACTTGAAGATCAGGGAAGAGATCCAGTAGAATATTTCAGCCAGCATGGAATTGAGGAAGACCAAGTACTAGAAGAGGCTAAAGAAATAACAGCTTCAAATATTGAACACGACTTCGAAGATCATGGACCTCACGTGGTTACTGGCCCAGTTGAAGTAAAAGGAGCTGAACCGGGCGACGTATTAAAAGTAGAAGTTATGTCATTAACACCTAGAGTTCCCTACGGAGTCATCTCCAATCGTCATTATAAAGGAGCGCTCCCAGAAGAGTTTCCGGAGAATGAAGGCCCAGAGGAAGGAGCCAGCGCGGAAAACCCAGAACTGTACAATAACGTGTCAACATTCACTCCAATAGAACAACGAAATGGCGAGTGGATGGCAGAAATTCCAGGCGAAGACGTATACTTTCCTATTGATCCATTTATGGGCTTAATGGGAGTTGCTTCAGATACCGATGAGTATGTAAACTCTGTGCCCCCAAGTGAAACAGGCGGTAATATCGATATTAATGAACTCGGGGTCGGCTCTACTCTGTATCTCCCTGTAGAAGTGGCGGGAGCTATGTTTTATACCGGAGACCCTCACTTTGCTCAAGGAGATGGAGAAGTAGCTTTAACTGCTCTTGAAGGGTCCCTTAGAGGCACCTTTCGATTAACTGTGTTAGAAGATGGCGAAGAGAGCATTCCTGGAGAAAATGACACATTTGATCAACCATTTGGAGAAACAGATGATTATTGGATTCCTATTGGACTGGATGAAGATTTGGATGAAGCCATGAAAGAATCCACAAGAGAGTCTATCGATTTTCTATCTGAAGAACTTGGAATGGATAGAGCAAAAGCTTATGCTTATTTAAGTGCTGCCACAGATTATGAAGTTTCTCAAGTAGTAGACAAGACAAAAGGCATCCATGCGCTTATCCAAAAAGCCCACTTTGATGAAAAAATAAATCAAGATGAAATGCCGGCAGAAGAAACAGAACATACTGAATCGGAAGAAGAAGGCGGAGGCGAACTTCCTGATACTTCAACAAATACTATTCTATATATACTTTTAGGAACGTTGCTTGCCTTTGGAAGTGGTTTATGGCTATTCCAAAAGAAACGATCTGTTTAAAGACAAGAACCAGCAGAAATTAACCTTCTGCTGGTTCTTTAGGTGTTCGATGCTTTATATTCTGAAGGAGATAACCCCATAATTCCCATTGGGTAACACTCGCTTGTTAATCTTCCCTGAACTTTCCTGGCTCCAGAAACATTCAGCATAAATTCTGCTACGAGGATTTGACCCCTTCACCGCAAGGAGGAATAACTACGGTTTGGAGCCCCGCCCGTAATCTTCCGGGCCCACGTACATAAAACCGAGGTTTGGGCTCCATTTCCTGACTTTAGATTTTCATCGCTGCTTCCCGCATTGTCCCTTCCTTCTGCATCTGTACATGCCAGGTGAGGGCTTCTTCCAGAAGATGCGGTGTCTGGCCGCCGGCTTCCTCACAGGCGCGCTGAAAATAACTCCACAACTGCTCCTTATACAGCGGATGCACGCAGTGCTGAATAATTTCTGCAGCTCTCTCCCGCGGCGCAAGCCCCCGGAGGTCGGCATAGCCCTGCTCTGTCACTAGAATATCAACGTCGTGCTCCGTATGATCCACATGGGAGACAAACGGCACCACGCTGGAAATGTCACCGTTTTTGGCAATTGATTTAGTTACAAAAATGGCTGTGCGGGCGTTGCGGGCGAAGTCTCCGGAACCGCCAATGCCATTCATCATATTCGTGCCATTTACGTGAGTGGAATTAACGTTGCCGTAGATGTCTGCTTCGAGGGCCGTATTAATGGAAATCAGGCCGAGGCGCCGGATGATTTCCGGGTGATTGGATAGTTCCTGCGGACGCAGGACCAACTGATCCCGGTAGTCTTCAAGCTTTGGAAAAACTTTGTTCATTTTCTCCCCGGAAAGAGTAATCGAACAGCCTGACGCAAACCGGACTTTGCCGGCGTCCATCAAATCGAACACGGCGTCCTGGAGCACCTCGGAGTACACCTCCAGATTCGTGAATTCCGAATCCAATAGCCCGTGAAACACAGCGTTCGCTACTGTGCCGATGCCGGACTGCAGCGGAGGGAGCTCTTTTTCAGCATTTCCGTGAGCGTATTCATTTTTCAAGAAATCGATCAGGTGTCCGGCCATCGCCTTTGTTGTTTCATCCGGGCTTGTAACGGTCGACGGTGAATCCAGCTCCTTCGTGACGATAATCCCCTGGATTTTTTCCGGATTAACTGGAATGGCGGTAGTGCCAATACGGTCCTCTACGTCCCTTAACGGGATCGGCCCTCTTTCTCCCTGCCGGCCCATATGGTAGATGTCGTGCATCCCTTCCAGATCGGCAGGCTGGGCCATGTTCAGTTCCACAATAATCATATCAGCCTCTTCTGCAAAAACTGCCGAATTGCCTACCGAGGTGGAAGGCACGATCCATCCTTCTTCGGTGATTGCCACTGCTTCTATGATCGCTGCATCAATACGGTTGAGCGACCCGTTCCTTACACTTTCTGCCGTGTGGGACAGATGCTGGTCAATAAACGAAATATTTCCCTGGTTGATCTCTTCCCGCATCCGCTGGTCCACCTGAAAAGGTAATCGCTTACAAACAATGCCGGCATCAGTCATGATCTGGTCAGTATCCGAACCAAGCGAAGCCCCGGTATAAACGTCAAGACAGAACTCTTCCTGCTTCGCTTTTTCTACGAGAGCCCCGGGCATAGCTTTCACGTCTCCTGCTCGTGTAAAACCGCTCAGGCCCACAGTCATTCCGTCCTTGATCCATCCTGCTGCTGTTTCACTGTCCACGATGCGTTCCTTTAAACCGTTGTGCCGGAGCATCTGCTGGAGTTTATTGTTCACGGTAAACCCTCATTTCTTTTTGTACAGCGTAGCAGGATGTGTCATAAGATTCTTTCAATTATGCACAAACGACCGGTATTCATGAATAAACCAGCATATTTGCGGATGAATCAGAATTGCAGCCGCCACCGGAAGGTGCTCGCATACGTCTGGCCAACCGGCACCCGGGACCCTTCATCCATAATGAGCGTAAAGGTGGAATGCGAATCCGGCTGAATGTCCCGGATTTTGTTTAAATTCACGATAAATGAACGGTGGCAGCGGATGAATGTATCCTCCGGCAGCAGCCATTCCAGCTGATGCAGCGTGAATTTGTTTGTGCCCCTTCCTGCACTCGTCTGCATCCACGTTTTCCGTTCGTATGCTTCCATGTAAGAAACGTCGCTGTAGGGAACAGGTTTCCAGCCATTTTCATGCTCCATCGTTAATATTTTAAGCTCTTCCGGAGCTTCGCCGGGCACGGTAATGGCGGTCAGACAGCCGACAAGTTCATTTTTTTGAATAATTGGCACCGACGTTCCGTAGTAAGGGATACCGAAGACGTGTCTGCTCACGTGCCGGGACGTTTTCTTCTTGCTGGCCAAAGAATGGTAGCTGACCGTATCCTGTACCACCCTGTCGCCCGGGGTAATTGACAGGTCGACCGACCGGCTCGGCTTATAGTAAATGAACGCATCTGTACTTGCAGCAGCGAATGAGGTCTCCTTCGGGAATAATTCTTTAAAGCTGTCGATCAACGGCGCAATAGATGATTGATCCATACTTTTCCTCCTTTTGTTTAAAAATTCCCTTCTTATATTATACAGCCGGCTGCTGCCGCAAATGATTCTGTTTTCGAATACGCTGCATGCTCTACTTCTATGCCAAGGTTATTTTTTAACGATTTGCACGCCCGCTTCTTTTTCAAGCACAAGATTGAAACCGGCCTTGCCCTTCTTCAGCACGGCCTGTCTCCAGCTTTCCTCGGGCGGGTCGAACAGCTGATGAAATTCCTTCTGCAGCTCTTTAGCATCTTTTTCTTTCTTTGCTCCGTACCAGTAATACTGGTTTTCATGTACCACTATATCGAGCGCCCTCATCTGGTCAGGCAGCCGGTTGCCGATCGTGCCAAACTCGAGCAGACAGGAGAAGATGTACTTGTCCGGATGCTTCCGGCTATAGACGTCCTTCACGTATTCTGCATCCTCGCCTTTAATTTCCCGTACGTCTGTCTTTTGCACGTCGTTGACCTCCGGATGGCCGAACTGCTTTCGGAGCTGCTTTTCTTTCCTTGGATCTGAATGCGGCACCTGCAGCCACAGCTGTTCGGCAGGACCAAGTCCGGTATGAATATCAATATGGACGACCGTTTCATACTCCTTTACCCATTCATCCATGTGCGCCAGAAGCTTTTCCACCGGCTCTTCATGAGCTGCGCCACCGTAAAAAATACCGGTCGGATACTGATACTGTCCCATCGTTGCTGCTTTTTCCAACCCGGATACGCCGCGTTTAAACACCTTTGCCCCAAGTGCTCCCAAAAGATTTTTCCGCTGTTTTTTCCAGCTTTTCACTGGCCCCTCCGGCACAAAGTGCTTTTTTTCTTTTTCAAACCGTTCGTTCAATGAAGCAGGTACGCTGTTCCAGTCTTTGATAAAATTACGATTCAGGTCAACATTGTTTTCACTCACCCGCCGCCGGTTTTTCATTCCCCACGGATTTACCGCATGAACGAGCCGTAGGCCAGTCGTATTTGGATTCAGCTGCGTCAGATATTCATCGATAAACAGCTGCAGAAGCGCCGACCCTGCATATCCTTCAATTCCGTGTACGCCGGTGGTGACTACAATCAGCGTGTTTGAATGGTATTTGGCGTCCGCTGCAATAATATCGGTGGTGTTATTGTTTTCCGGTTTTCCAACAGCGTACTGGGTCAGCGAAGCCTCAGGCCAGACCGCCGCTACGTCGGTGCTTCTTTTCCGGAAGGCTCTTCTTGCTTCCTCGTAGGTCGGGAAAAAGTATTGATCTGACGGTTTCATATTGCTTCCTCCTTTATCAAAATTACTCTTACGCTCATTATTCCTCGCCATTTCGGGTACAAACCTATTAGCGGCAAAAAGAAACTACAAAAAGGATGATAATTATGCAGCTGCCTTCTTCTTTAGTACAACTAGCCAACGAACGGATTGAACCATTCGATTGTGAAGGGTTTCTGCCGGGCGCCGGGCCGGCCGATGCCACGATCATGTTTGTTGGGGAAGCCCCGGGCGAAACTGAAATTCACAATGGCATTCCCTTCAGCGGCAGAGCAGGAGTCATTTTCGACTCGTATCTCGACGATTTGAACATCAAACGAGAAGACATTTATGTCACCAGTGCCGTGCGCAGCCGCCCCTATAAATGGGGACAGACCAGGGCCGGTGTGCGCCGGAAATACAACCGGACCCCGAACCAGAAGGAAATCCTCGCCCACGCGCCCGTATTGGATTACGAAATAAACCGGGTGCAGCCGCAGTGGATCGTGCCGATGGGAAAAATCGCTTACTGGCGGCTTCTTGGGACCAGCCCCAGACTGGGTGACGTTACTGGCAGAATACAGACGCATCCGATCCGACAGTGGGAGGAAGCGAACGAAGCGTACATTTGGACTGCCAGAAACTATAATATTTTTCCGATTTACCACCCAGCCGCGATTTTGTATAACCGCAGCCTCGAGCAAACGATGAAGGAATACCTGAACACGCTCGCCGCCCATGCGCTTCATATCTAAAAAGCTCCGGAGTACAGACATTTGCCTGTGTTCCGGAGCTTTGCATTAATAGACTTCGTATGTCTGACCGGTCTGCTGCCCTTCGACACTTTTTTGATATGCCAGGGAAACCTTATCTCCCGGTACGGGATCGAAACCGCGGAAAAAGCTGCCAAGCTTATCTGCCGATTCGGCCAGCAGGTTCGGACTGATGTTGTTAATACGGATGTCTCTTGGCAGCTCAATGGCTGCAGAGGTGACAAAGCCTTTCACGGCGCCATTTGCCATCGCAGCGGAAGTCCCCTGAGGAATCGGGTCATCCATCATGATTCCGGATGTAAGCGTGAAGCTGCCGCCGTCATTTACATATGGAATACCGAGCAGCACCAGGTTAATCTGGCCCTTCATTTTACTGTTGATGGCCGTCTGGTTCTTTTCCGGAGTGAGCTCGGTGAGCGGAGCAAAACCGGCGCTCCCGGAGGCCGTAATAACTGCGTCCACACGGCCGGTGGATTCATACATTTGACGGATGCTTTCTTCATCTGTAATATCCACCTGCACGTCTCTTCCGTTTCTCCCGGCACAAAGAATATCGTGGTCATCCTTTAAGCGTTCATATACCGCACTTCCGATCGTACCTGAAGCTCCAACTAATAATATGCGCATGAAAATCTTCCTTTCTGTTTGCAAAATTCTCTACGCTGTATTGTTCCTCTTTTTTCCGGCTTACAAACACCAGCACGTTCCATCATGTCCATTGCAGAGAATAAAGCTCCCACGCATCGACATGAAAAACAGCCGGCTGTTCTGCTGAAAATTGAAGCTCTCCTTCTTCCTGCTCCGGAAACAGGCGGGAGGTAGAAACGTATTCCCCGTCATTTACGAAAACTTCTACAGAAGAGCAGTCAAACAGGCAGCGAAGCGAACGCACACCGTTTACCCGACTGGTTCGGCGCACCGACCCGCCAGTGACCAGATCCGGCCGTTCAAAGGTAAGCGTCTGATCATCGGCGTCATAGGAAATATGAAAATAACGGCGCCAGGAGACGGTCCAGCTTTTATCTTTCTCCACTTCCAGATAAATTTCTGCTACTGGGGCATCCCACGACTGCCATACCAACGCCTCATCATTTACAGCAACGACCGCCGAGGCGTTCCTCCCGCGCAGCTGCCGGCACTCTTCAATCGGCTGCTGGTACAGATGTCCGTTTTGCATCGTCAGCTCCCGGGGGACCGTCAGACAGTGAACCCAGCCATCGGCAATCGTCGGATGCACCTGTTCCTGCTGGTCCGGGACGCCCATCCAGCCAATCAGCAGACGCCGGCCCTGCTCATCCAGAAACGACTGCGGGGCGTAAAATTCAAAGCCCAGGTCAATTTCACGAAACTCCCCGTGGGAAAATGTGCCCGTTTCCGGGGCGAATTCACCGGTAAAAATGCCGGTCTGATACTGATTCTGGTACCGGTACGCTTCTGCTTCAAGGCCCTGTGGAGACACAAGCAGCACCCGGGAGCCACCCAGCTCGAAAAAGTCCGGGCATTCCCACATATAGCCAAAGGAAGCACTCAGCGTAGCGTCCTTTCCGGCTAGCGGCCCGAGAAACTCCCATTCCCGCAGGTCCCTCGAGCGGTAAAGCAGTACCTGTCCTTCCAGGTCAAGACGCTGGGCACCGATTACAAGCCACCACACTCCGGCTTCAAACCATACTTTTGGATCGCGGACGTGAGCGGTATAGCCTTCCGGCTGATAAATCACCGGACCGTGCTTTTCAAACTCCACTCCGTCGCTTGAAACCGCAAGACACTGGTAGCTCGTCCGGTTCCCGTGTTCATCCTTGACGTTTCCGGTATAAAACAAGTATAGAAAACCCTCATGTGCTACCGCGCTGCCGGAATAGCAGCCGTTTTTTTCAAAATCATACACCGGTGCGAGCGCTGGGGGCAGAAGCTCCCAATGAACCCAATCCCGGCTCACCGCGTGTCCCCACCATTTGCTGCCGTGACCGGTATGAAACGGCATCCACTGGTAAAACACATGATTCACTCCCTGCCACTGCACAAGTCCATTCGGATCATTCATTAAGCCTGCTGGAGGCATCAGGTGAAACTGCTGTCGAAAGGGACCTGCCGCTTCGACCGTTTGCACTATTTGGTCTGCTTCTTTTCGAAGAGCGTGCTCCTCTTTCATTGCTTCCTCCCTATACAGCTTTTTCTTCACTGTCTTTTTCTGTTTTTGTCTCTTCTTTCTTCGGCTGCTGTTCTTCTTCCTGCCAGCCGAGCAGCCACGCTGCTGTAAACGCGCCGCCCACAGCAACCAATATACCGATGGCATAGTTAATTGGGTCATTTGCGATCGCAAACATTGGAAGCCCGGTCACCCCGATACCGTTTGCTGTAACGTTTGTAATCGTCACGTACGCACCACCAAGAGCGCCACCAATTGCAGCACCGATAAACGGACGGCGGTAGCGGAGGTTAACCCCGAAGATGACCGGCTCCGTGATGCCCAGAAAGGCCGCGAATGCTGACGGACCAGCAATTTCCTTCATTTTTTTGCTCTTCGTCTTCACCCATACGGCAAGACCGGCTCCGCCTTGGGCGACGTTAGCCATTGCCCATATAGGGAGGAGGTAGTTAAAGCCGACCTGGCCGAGAATTTCTGCTTCGATCGCGTGAAAGCTGTGGTGCACGCCGGTTAAAACGATGAGCGAATACAGGCCGCCAAACACGAGACCGGCAAAACCGGCACCAGAATCATATAAAAACGACAGCGACGTGGTTACACCTTCACCGAGCAGACGGCCAATCGGACCGACGACCATCAATGCTACAAAGCCGGTGGTCATGATTGTTAAAAAAGGTGTCACAAGCAGGTCGACCATATTCGGAACAACCTTGCGGAACAGCCTTTCGAGCCAGCACATCACGTACACCGTCAGGAGCACTGGTATAACCGTTCCCTGATAGCCAAGCAGCTCGATATTCATGCCCGCAAAATTGAGCATTTCCGGCTCGACGCCGCCTTCCTGAAGTCCCCACGGATTCAAAAGAGTTGGGTGGGTCATAATCCCGCCGACCACAGCTCCTAAATACGTATTCCCGCCGAATTCACGTGCAGCGCTGTAGCCGATCAAAATTGGTAGAATAATAAAGGCAGCTGAGGAAAACATATCAAGCAGAATGTATAGGGAACTGTCTCCATCCGCCCACCCGAATCGGTTCATAAGATTTAAAAGGCCCATCAGCATACCAGCGGCGACAATCGCCGGAATAATTGGTACAAAAATATTGGAAAGTACTTTCGCAAATCGTGAGACCGGATTCATTTTCTTTTTTACAGCTTCATTATGATCCATTTGCTTTTGTTTATGCTCTGTGGACTCGTCATCAAGGCCAATTTCTTCGGCAAATGGCTGAAATACCTTATTAACCGTGCCGGTCCCAAAGATAATCTGAAATTGGCCGGAGCTTGAAAAGGCTCCCTTTACGCCCTCCAGATCTTCAATTTCCTGCTTATTGATTTTGCTCTCATCGTCAATAACCAGCCGGAGCCTCGTGGCGCAGTGGCTGGCACTGATAATATTATCTTTTCCGCCAAGGAGCGGTACCAGTTCTTTTGCTATTTGTTTATGATCCATCAGGAAACTCCCTCCGCTAAACTAACGGAAGCTGTTTTTAGACATAAAAAAGACCCAAAACGAGAAGGGTCAACGTGTGCCTAGGATACACGTGTCCTGTTCTCATTTTGGGTCTTGCCTGCCCGTAGCAGTAACAACTCCCGATATGTGTAATGTACAGAAAGTATACAAAAAGAAAAGATCCATGTCAACGCTTTCTTTTCATTTCTATGAAATCGACTGGTTCGATAAAATTCGTTGAATATGAAGCGCAATATAGCCGATTTCCGGCAGAGGAAACGGCAGTCCCGCCTCTTGTTTAACGTAATCAGCCAACTCGTATGCAACAGCATAGGCTTTTTCATATTTCGTCTGGATCAGCTCGAGCATTTCGGGATCCATATCATCAAACACTTTGCCGTCCTCTGCTCTTGAGAGTGCGAAGTTTAAATGAACGACGAGCCGGTGATACGACATACCCCGGTCCGCAAGCTCGAGTCCGGCACGGTCTTCTACAATTTGAATCAGCTCCTGGATCAGTGAGGTTCTGTGCATCGTCTCCTCCATCGATCCGGTCTGCAGCTTCGCCGTATGCAGATGCAGCGCAATGTGCCCTGCTTCATCCTCCGGCAGCTCGACTCCCAGATCTTTTTTGATCTTCTGAATGGCCCAGACACCGATGCTGTATTCTTCCTGATAAAGAGCCTTAATTTCATGGAGGAGCTTATTTTCTATAGTAAACCCTTGCTTAATACGCTCGAGTGCAAACGCCAGGTGATCAATGATGGAAATATGAATATGGTCACTGAGCGGCAGATGCATTACCCCTTCCGCGTAGCTGATAATTTCTTCCCCAACTTCAATAACTTCAATTGGCAGAGTCTTCAAAAGCTGCTCAAATTTTGGCGTCTCTTCTTCCATACTGAAAATCTTTTCAATCTTCTTTTGATTAACGGGATCATTTTTGCCTTTTTGAAATCCAATCCCCGGACCGAAAATGATCTTCTCCCGGTCACCGTGATGGACGACTACCGCATTGTTGTTCAGTACACGCAGGATCTTCATGCACCGGCCTCCTTTCCTTCGATACTATATCACCCTCCGGCCGAGATTTCACGCGGGGGACATACGTCTTTCCCGGAAAAGTTAACACAAAAAGCCGCCGGACGTATAACCCGGCGGCTTTTAGGACTATGCAGATACATTTATTTTAAGCCGTGCTCTTTTTTGTACGCTTTCGCGTATTGGTCGGCTGCCTGCATGGCGCTTACAACGTCATAAGGCGTTAGCGCAAACGGCATATTGTGGCTGCTTTCCCCTTCAGTTAAAGCCGCTTCCGCCACTTTCATTAATTCATCCTCCGAGGCATCTCCGAGGTGCAGATCCTCAAGCGTAATCGGCAGCTCCAGTTGGTAATACAGATCCACATACTTTTCAAACTCTTCTTTCGAACGGTTCTCAAGGGTCAGCTGGCTCAGGGTGCCAAAGGCTACCTTTTCCCCGTGCGTCATATGATGCACCTCTCCGTCGAGAACGGTAAATCCATTGTGAATCGCATGCGCAAGCGCAAGGCCCCCGCTTTCAAAACCAAGGCCGCTCAACAGCGTATTTGCTTCAACAATCTGCTCAAGGGCATGGGTAACAATCTGTCTTTTGTTGGATTCATATGCAAGAAGTCCATACTGAAACAGCGTTTCTTCACATTTTTCTGCGATTGCTGCGCCGGCAATCGTGGAAAGCCCGCCGGACATGGCATTGGCGTTTGCCTGAATAGCCATGCGCGCTTCCACCCATGTAGCCATCGCGTCCGCTATACCGGAGGCGAGAAAACGAGGGGGTGCGCCGGCAATGATTTTGGAATCCATTACAATCAAATCCGGATTTTTTGAGTAAAAGCGGTACGATTCAAATACGCCTTCATCCGAGTAAATGACAGAAAGGGCGCTCGTCGGAGCATCGGTAGAAGCCGTCGTCGGAACAATGACGCAGTAAGCATCCGGAATCTGGTCGCGCACCCCTTTGGCCGTGTCGAGCGTTTTGCCGCCGCCGACAGCAACGATCATTTCTGCCCCAGCCGATTTGGCTTCCTCAGTAATCCGGTTGATTTCCCCAGTGGACGCTTCACCGTTAAAGGTAATGTTTACAGCGTCGATGCTTTGTTGCTTGAGGCTTTCCACCACACGGTTACCAGCCAGATCCCATACAAATTCATCTGCAATAACAACTGCTTTACTGCCCATTCCTTTTACATAGGAGCCTACTTCATCGACTACGTCGACGCCCTGCACGTATTTATTTGGACTGATAAATACTTTATTTCCCATTTTGGATTCCTCCAGTTTTAATTTTTTATTCACTCGTTGTCTTCCCTAATACGCGTTATTTTACGCATCAATATTTAAGAACATATGTTCGATTAAAGGTTGTCATTTTTTACATTAACTGCCTTTTGTACATACGATCTACAAGGAGGTATGCGCATTGACAATAGCATTTCATCAGCAAAAGCTCATTCAGCATTTTTTTGACTCCCCTGACCATCAATACCTGTGGAGTAACGGCGACACACATCAACTCGACGAGGCATTCCGCGACTTTTTTCTGGATGTTAAAAAGCGGGTCTTCATGCAGAAAACGATTTACTGGGCGGCCGTGCACTATGATAAACGGGAGAGAAAGCACCGGGAGCGGTTTCCGCTGGCTGTAGATAACGATGAGGAAGCGTCCGCCACACCTCTTCCGGCTGTTTCTTTCACAGACCAGTACCGCAGCCGTTCACGGGAGCTTGCCGGCCATATTGAAAATCCGGAGCTTTATGACATTATTCAGCAGAGGCCGGAAAAGGAACAAGCCGTATTATACGCCTTATTTATTGAAGGCCGTACAATAACAGAAACAGCCAGGGCAATGGGCATATCCCAGCAGGCCGTTTCGAAAATTAAACAAAAATCTCTCCGCATCCTGAAAACTCAGCTCGAAATCATTCGTAGCTTCCCTTGATAAGTAAATCTTGTTTGTTCTTATCTCTATTTACAGGAATTCCTTGAAAACAGTGTCGGACAGCCTCTGAAAAATGTATAATAGATACAACCTTACTTGAAGGAGGATACATATGGGAAATTGGTTAACAACTGATACATGGTTTTATAACCTTGTAGGCTCTCTCAGTGACGTTATCTGGAGTTATTTGTTAATCGCACTTTTACTTATTTTAGGCGTTTATTTTACCATCCGCACCGGCTTTGTCCAGTTCCGGATGCTTAAAGAAATGTTCGTGCTTTTATTCAAGGAAGGAACCGACCGTTCCGGCTTTAAAGACAGAAAGGGCACGAGTGCTTTTCAGGCATTTGCGATCAGTACCGCTGCCCGTGTCGGCACCGGAAACCTCGCCGGGGTGGCCCTTGCCATCAGTGCCGGCGGACCGGGCGCCATTTTCTGGATGTGGGTCATCGCTATTATCGGTGCCGCTACCGGATTCGTGGAAAGCACGCTTGCACAAATGTATAAAGTAAAGGATAAGGACGGGTTCCGCGGCGGTCCGGCCTATTACATGGAACAGGCGTTGAATGCCCGCTGGCTCGGCATTGTCTTCGCTGTTTTGATTACGCTCTGTTTTGGATTTATTTTCAACGGCGTACAGACTAACACGATCGCCCAGGCGTTCAATGGTGCTTATAATATCCCATCAGTTTACGTCGGGATTGCCATTATGCTTTTGATTGGTGTCATTATTTATGGCGGCATTCGCCGTATTGCTGTAGTAGCTGAAATTATCGTTCCAATTTTTGCTTCGCTTTACGTTATTGCAGCCGTTGTCATTATGATTATTAACATTGCAGATGTCCCACAGGTATTTGGGCTTATTTTCGGCCAGGCTTTCGGGATTCGTGAAGTCGCCGGCGGTACTATTGGGGGCGCTCTCATGCTCGGCATTCAGCGCGGCCTCTTTTCCAACGAAGCCGGTATGGGTAGCGCGCCGAACGCAGCAGCCACTGCTTACGTTAGCCACCCGGTCAAACAGGGGCTCGTCCAGTCCCTTGGGGTTCTCACAGACACGCTGATTATATGCAGCGCGACAGCATTTATTATTCTGCTTTCTGGTACGTATGCGGACGCCGGGGCAAATATTGAAGGGATACAGCTGACTCAGGATGCTCTTGCCTTCCATCTGGGCGGCTGGGCACAAACCTTCCTCTCCCTTGCTATTTTCTTTTTTGCCTTCAGCTCCCTTCTCGGGAATTATTACTATGGCGAAGTAAACGTGGAATTTATCTCTCCAAAGCGCATTTACGTCCAAATTTTCCGTGTCTGTTTCCTGCTGTTTGTTCTTCTTGGAGCAGCAAGCGGCCTCGAGCTTGTATGGGCCATGGCAGATCTGTTTATGGGCTTAATGGCGGTCGTCAACTTAATTGCGATTGCACTGCTCGGCCACATAGCTGCTGCCGCACTCAAAAACTACCTGGATCAGCGCAAACAAGGCATCGATCCAGTATTTTACAACGACAGTATCCCGGGATTGAAAAACTTAAAAGCCTGGGGCAAAAAACGATAATTACGCAATATCCGACCTGCATTTTCTTTAGAGGATGCAGGCTTTTTGTGCATTTTTTTCTATATCAGCCGCTTCTCATGATAAGATAAAAGTACAATTACACTCCCGTGCCGGGCACGGATTTTGAAAGGAGTCCCACTATGCCGGACCGCTCCACCGCCATTCAGCCCATCGTCTCCTATTCACCTGAACAGGGCCTTTATGCCGCAGAAGACCAGGTGGCCCTGGAAAAACCAATGACGATTGTCGTAAACGAGGAAGAATTCGCAACGCTTGTATGCACTCCCACGCATGTTGAAGAACTTGTTGTTGGATTCCTCGCATCCGAGGGCGTTATTTTATTCCACCGGGAAATTGAATCAATTTCGCTCGACGATGATCTAGGCTTTGCTTACGTTTCCATCAATTCCAACCGGGTCAAGGAAGCTTCTTTTTACTCAAAACGCGTGATCGGCTCCTGTTGCGGAAAAAGCCGCCAGTTTTATTTTCAGAGCGACGTCCAGACAGCTAAAACAGCTGTTACGAAATGCACGCTGACACCGGAGCAGTGCCTCGGATTTATGAAGGAGATGCAGGATAACAGTCTCGTATTTAAAAATACCGGCGGCGTTCATAACGCTGCCATCTGCGATACAGACGGCATTATCGTTGACCGCTCTGATATCGGCCGTCATAACGCTCTCGATAAGCTGTACGGATACTGTTTA
The DNA here is from genome assembly GCF_900166605.1 of Marinococcus halophilus. Taxonomy (NCBI): domain Bacteria; kingdom Bacillati; phylum Bacillota; class Bacilli; order Caryophanales; family Bacillaceae; genus Marinococcus; species Marinococcus halophilus. Next base: position 294,462 of record NZ_FVZD01000006.1, on the reverse strand, counting down.
ATGAACGGCATCCAGGTGCGCGACAAGGTGCTCGTTTTCAGTGGACGTTTAAGCTCTGAGGTACTGACAAAGGCAGCTAAAATGGGCATGGGGATTATTTTATCCAAGTCCGCTCCGACCAACCTTGCGATCCGCCTCGCAGATGACTTAAATATCACCGCCGTCGGTTTTATCCGTGGCTCCACCTTCAACGTTTATGCTCACGCCGAACGTATCAGCGCTGACGTTCCTGTCACAAAATAAGCACCGGCCCTACGGGTCAGTGCTTATTTTTTAACTTATTCAGCTTTTTATGCAGAGAACTTTTCCATTCCTCCGATAGAGCTGCACACTCCAGCGCTTCTTCAATCTCCCCCGGGTCTTCCGAATGGTATGTGATCCGGTTCACTTCCGCAACACTCAAAGATGTCGTTCTCGCTTCGAGACGAAGCGGCTGGTTTTTTTCCACGATACCCGCCTGCCGTACCCGCAGATAGTAGCCGGAATAGCCGGTTTCCCGAACGTAGAGGGGCAGCTTTTTAATGCCGTGGCGTTTTGCAATCTTATAGCAGGGCTCCCGGGGCTGGCTTATTTCCACGACTGCTTTTCCCCAACGGAAAACATCGCCGACCATTACGTCCTCCTCCACCCCGCTCTGCACTGTCAGGTTTTCCCCAAAACTGCCGTGCGGCAACGGTTCCTCAAGCGTCCTGCTCCAGTACGCATAATGCTCCCACGGATAGACACAGACCGCTTTCTCTGCTCCCCCGTGATTTTTCTGATCTCCCTGTTCATCCCCTTCCAGGCCTGTCTCCGACAAATACAGGGACTCCTCCCGGCGCTTTGTTTTATTAATAGCCGAAAATATGGGCTTTTCTTTTTCAGCTGATATGTCTTCGGGCCTTCCCGTAAACCATTCCATTACGCGAATATTCATATGCCCCCTCCTTTTCTCCAGTGTACCGGGGGGGCACCCGTTCTGCCAATACGCTCTCTGATTATTATTTATGACTGACGGTTCAAGGACGTTTTTCCGAGCAATTTGCCAAGCAGCGTATCACCGTATACTGTAGCAATAATGGCTGCAAAGACGAGCACAATGCCAAAAGTCTGCCAGAGTGTAAAGGAATCCCCGAAAACAGCTACGCCGATCACGATCGCCACCACCGGCTCGATGATGGAAAGGATCGATGCACGTGAGGATTCCACGTGGGTCAGGCCGGCTGTATATGCTACGTAAGCGACCGTGGTCGCTGCTACCGCAAGCCCGATACCGTTCCACCATACTCCCGGCTCTGTAAAAGCTTCTGCTTTTTCCCACAGGCGGCTTGTAGGCAGTAAAAACAGGCCGCCAAGGATCATGGAATATGTCGTAATCGTCAGCGGATGATACCTTCCGCTTAAAAATTTTCCAAAAATGCTGTAGAGCGCGTAAAAGAAACCAGAAGCGATGCCAAATAGGACGGCCGCTGCTGCGACACTGTCTGATCCGAGCGGGATCAGCCCGACCGCGTACATGCATCCGGTAATCATAATGACGAGTGCCGCTATCTTTCCTGCCGTCAGCGTTTCCTTGAAAATAAATTTGGCAATAATAGCCACAAATAACGGACCCGTGTAAAGCATCACCACTGCCAGAGAAATTCCGGACACCTCCATGACAGAAAAGAAGAAGAAATTAAAAAAAGCAATGCTGATAATACCAGTGCCGACGAACAGCGGCAAATCCTGCCAGCGGATGCGCAGCAGGCTTCTCTCCACAATACTTAAAAACAGGGTAATAATAACCGCCGAAAAAAGCAGGCGAATGCCTACGACCTCCCACGGCGTAAAACCATATGTATATAAATTTTGCACAAACAGCCCTGTCGTGCCCCAAAGAGCTGCTCCCGCCAAAACAAGCAGATACGCTAACCGTGCCGGCATGATTCTCTCTCCTTTTCGCGCTTTACTGTATTATTTATACAAATTAAGCTTATCATACCTCTCAGCCCAACTAACAAAATCTGCATAAAAAACAGAAGACCATATGGCCTTCTGCTTACATCGCGTGCTTAATGCCTTTGTCGACAAGCCACCAGTTTACCGGATAGCTGGTTAAAAATCCGATCACCATCGCGATCTGCATCATAAACCAGAAAGTCGGGCCGGCCGGACTCGGCGGAGTAGCAAAGAACACAAAATGAACAAGCGCCATAAAACCAAACATGCCGACCTGGTAAGCCACAAGGGACAGCGTGTCCGCCTTGGCGGCCTGTTTGACCGCATGGCTTTTACTCATGTGTTCATGCATCGGCAGGATGGATGCCAGCTGAAAGAAAATCCCAAACGTATAGGCGAGGATAAATTCTACGATATAGTCGGCAAACAGTCGCGTGCCTGCAATCGTCCAGCCAAGCGCTACGACAATCGGAATGCCTACCATATCCCCAAGTGCACACCCGGCGCCGCAGTGGCTGGTCGAAGCGACGGTCGACTGCCACATCGGCTTGTCGCCGTGCCCCTTCCGGCCGATATAATAATAGAAAAACAGGCCGAGCGGCCCGGAGTACAACACGGTGAGCGGCCAGACAATATTCATGACCATCATCGGCTGGGGGTTTCTTCGCACATCTACAATAACGATCGCCGTAGAAAGAAATGCGGCTGCCAGGGAAACGACCGCAATAATAGAAATCGTGTCCATCGTATCCTCCTTTTCTTTTTATTCCACTAATAGCGATACCCCGTATCCGTATATTTTACACCTCCCCTATACATTAAAGAAGACTTCCCCCGGCGGAAAGTCTTCTCTATTTATACCTCTTTATTCCGGCCGGCGCCCATACCGGCTACTACCTGAAGCACTGAAACTATCATCAAAATAAGCAGTGCCGGCATCCATGTCTCCCAGGCGTCAAAGGAAGCGCCTACGAGGATTGGCCCGAGCGCAGCCATAAAATAACCTACTGACTGGGCCATTCCGGACAAATCCGCAGCCCGCTGCGGCGTCGAAGCACGTATGCTTAACAGCGCGAGCGCCAGGCTGATGCTTCCACCTTGAGCAAGTCCGATAAACAGCGCCGCAATAGTGAGCATAAACGGCGATGTGTTTGTCATGAGCAGCAGCAGACCAAGCACAGCAACTACGCCAATCGCAGCAATTATGCCACGTTGGTGGTGGAACCTGCCGGCAAGAATTGGTGTGAAGAATGTAGCCGGGAGGCTTGCGACCTGCATTAATGCTACAAGCCAGCCTGCAGCTGCAAGCGGCATATTCCCAAGATTATTTAAAATATCCGGCAGCCAGGTGATGGTCACATAAAATCCGATGGACTGCAGACCCATAAACAGTGTAACCTGCCAGGCAAGCGGGGACCTCCAGATCGACCCTTCCGGCTTGCTGCGCTCCACTGCTTTCACGCGGCCGGGCATTTGCAGCTGCCGGTTTTTCAACACAAAACCCCAGCAGGCCATCGCCGCAATTGCCGGCACGATCCAGAACAGAAGCGACCATTGCCATCCCAGCCCGGCACCGGAGGCAAGCGGTACTGAGACCCCTGACCCGACTGCAGCCATTAATACCATCGTGGTCGTATAAATACTGGTCATCACACCGACATTATGTGGAAACGATTCTTTTATAACCCCGGGCAGGAGCACGTTGAGCATCGCAATGCCCGCTCCTACAAGCAGGCTCCCGGCAAACAGAAATACAGCTTCCGGTATATAGCGCATGGCAATACCCGTAATGAGTACCACTACCCCCACCATTAAAGCCCGCTGGTGTCCAATCTTCGCCCCGATCTTCGGAGCCGCTGGCGAAACCGCTGCAAATGTCAGCAGCGACAGAGTCGTAATTAACCCCGCCGTCCCCCTTGTGAGGGAAATATCTTCCCGGATTAACGGGATGAGTGGCCCAACGCTTGTTAGCGCCGGCCTGAGATTGACTGCGAGCATAATGATACCGGCAAACAGAAGGGCAAGCTGCGCTGTTGATAAATGCTGGCCCCGCTTTCGCAGTCGTTCTCCAGTTTGTTCATTCTGCATACTTCTCTCTCCTACGAACGCTTTTCATATTGATTTACTTTACATTCTTTTTTATTGTACAACAACCTTTCTCCCCTATTCTTCCTGTCAGCGCCAAGATTCTCAATTTCAGAACAAAGAAGCGTTTACGTTAAAAAATAACGCCGAATGTCGTCCCAGTGATCGACTCTTGTATAAACTGTATCGTAAATATTGTGCGGGGCGGTGTACAAAATCCCTTTGCCGGAAAAGCGCTCGAAATGTCTGGCATTATCATCGATTAAATAATCCGCATGAATAATACTTTTATCTCCGCAGAACACAAAATTCATATCTCCCAGAAAGGAAAGATGTTCCTTCAGCCATTCATATTTCGCAGCAAACGAGGGTGGAAATTCCATCGCAGCTGTGGTGATAAATACTTCGTATTCACCGGCAAGCTGCTCAATCACTTCAGGAGCTCCGTCCATGACCTTTAGATGCCGAAAAAAAGCCGGCTCATAGAAATAAGCTTTAATCTCGTCATGAAGCTCCGGGTGCAGTGCTTCAAGCTTCATACCTTTGAGATCTTCCGCAGTCACTTTATGCCCGTAATCCCTGTTAAACCTATGTAACAGCGTTGGAAGCGTATTTACCGTCACTTCATCCATATCAATCGCTATTCGTTCCATGTGAAACCTCCTTTTTCAAAGTAAGAAGAAGCCGCGCATATTTGCGCAGCTTCTACCCGCTATTCAAATGTAATTACTGGCTTGATCGTTTTGCCGGCTTTCATGTCTTCGAGGGCCTGCTCCAGTTCTTCAAAGGGATACGTCGTAATTAATTTATCAAAAGGAAATTTGCCCTGTTTATAGTATTCCACAAGCATTGGAATGAAGAGCTTCGGTACAACATCTCCCTCTACGACACCTGACATGGTAGCGTTTGGCACGATGAAATTCTGGTGCACGTGAAATTCGGTGTCCGCACCGGCGCCGACGACTGCCGACTCCCCTTTATAGCGGAGCACGTCCATCGCCTGCTTTGCCAGGGCAGCCACTCCCGTGGATTCAATCGCAAAATCTGCCCCGCCGCCGGTCCACTCTTTTACTTTTTCAACGGCATCTTCGTTTTTGCCATTGATGGTATGGGTCGCTCCGAGCTCTTTTGCCATTTCCAGACGCTCTTCGTTAACGTCTACTGCGATGACCTGCAGAGCGCCAGCAAGATGTGCGGCCATAACGGCGCTCATTCCGACCCCTCCGCAGCCAAATATGACTATCGTATCACCGACGCCTACGTTCAAACGGCTGAGAACCGTGCCTGCCCCGGTCTGGACTCCGCAGGCCAAAGGGCCGAGCATACGAATATCTACGTCATTGCGGACTTTTACCACATTATTAACGGGGGTGACAGCGTATGTGGCAAGCGATCCTTGTCCGAATAAAGAAGAGACTTCCGTGCCGTCACTTTGCAGACGGTGGGTGCCGTCGTTCATGGTACCTCCGAAATTTAAGGCATTAAAATTTTCGCATGCTCCGGGATGCCCTTCCCGGCAGTTGCGGCAGGTGCCGCAGTGTGAAAATGTGATAACCACATGATCGCCGGGTTCGACGTCCTGGACACCGTCACCGACCTTTTCCACCACGCCTGCTCCTTCGTGGCCCAGCGCAATTGGAAGAGGTGTCGGAATTTCCTGCTGCTGCACCCCGAGATCAGTGTGGCAAATACCGGCTGCAGCAACTTTCACCCTCACCTCTCCTGTTTTCGGTTCGTCGAGTTCTGCTTCTGTATGCTGAATGGCGCCAGCTTTTTCACTGACTACCGCCGCCTGGATTTTCATTGTTATCCCTCCTGCTTCGTTCTTCCCTATAAAATAAAAGGGAAAACCGAGAACTAGAAGTGAACGTTCATCCAATTCCTTCCTTCCAGAAATCTCGCCACAAGCATACTCGAAACATTGTCTCCTGCCACGTTTACAGTTGTCGCCGGAGGATCAACAACAATTCCAATAGCAGTAATAATAGGCAAAGCTTCGATAGGCAGACCGTAAAGCGTAACAATCATGATTTCTCCAATAAACCCTCCTCCGGGGACCCCGCTCATCACCATTCCGCTGAGCAACGCGATTCCAATAGCAGTTAAGTATGTATCTAACCCGGTAAATTCCATTTGGAACACCCCGAAGACAAAAGCTATTTTTAATATGGCTGAGAGACAGGAACCGTCCATATGAATGGTCGCTCCAATAGGAAGTATTGTTTCCCTTATGTCTTTAGGAACACCAGCATTTCTGGCTGCGTTTAAATTCACTGGCAGAGATGCCACGCTGCTGGCTGTACCAAGTGAAGTTACCGCCGGCGCAAAGATATTTTTCCAAAAGCGGCTGAACCCCTGCTTCCCTCCAGCTATCCAGGCATAAAAAGAAAAACCAAAAACAAAATATAAAATAGCTACCGGGTAATAAACTGCTACTGCTTTAGCATATTCCCCGATCAATTGAGGGCCGTATTCTCCTACCAGAGCTGCAAAATAAGCGCCCAGCCCGATTGGTGCATAATAAAGAACCAGAGCCACTATTTTCATGAATACTTCCGAGCCGCTCTGTAAAAAGCTGGCGAATGGCTTTCCCGCTTCTCCTGATAAGCCTGTAGCTACGCCGACAAGCATTGCAAAAACAATTAAAGCAAGCATATTCTCAGTAGAGAAGATATCTATAAAATCAGACACGGTAAACGTTTCTACAAGCTGATCGGCAAACGAGCCTTGTTCTTCCTGCTGGGCGGGCTGCTCTTCGTTTACGCTTACGTTTTCTGCAGGCGGAAAGGCTATAACAGCCGCCAGCATCAGGCAGGAAGAAATAATGCCGGTTACAATAAAAACGATCATCATTGAACCCAGAATACGGCCGAGCCGCTTTACTGAATCCATAACCGCTACCGCTGAAGCAATAGAGAAAAACACAAGCGGCACTACAATAGTAAACATCATATTTAAAAATAAATCACCGAGAGGCTGGACCGCCATGGCATCCTCGCCCCAAATAAAACCCGCTATGCTACCAATAATGATAGCAGCAAGCATAATGACTGGAAACCGGTACGCTTTCCAGGATCCCATGCTTTCACTTCCCTTCCTTTTAACTTTTAAGATAATAAATATTATTATTTATTATACGGAAAGTTGAAGTGGAAAACTATGGAACTTTAAACATTTTTCAAGAAACGAACCATCCAGTGCTCGTCGTTGTAGCCGTCCGCTGTTTTCATCGCTTCTTTTTCTGTCGAAAAAATAGAAAAGCCGCAGGCTTTGTACAGGTGGAGCGCATGCTTGTTTTCACTCACGACGGTTAACTGCACCTGTTCGATCCCGTTTTTATCTGCCTGCTTCAATGCAGCTTCTACGAGTCTGCCTCCAAACCCGCATCCCCTGAATGCAGGCTTTACATACATAGCCAGAATTGTCGCTTTGTGCTGAAGCTTCTGCATCTGCATAGGGAGCAGGGTGATGACACCCGCAAGCTCGTTTCCGGCTTCGATGCCCCATGTAAAAGACTGGCTTCCCTCCAGTCTTTCTTTATATTTTCGGACCAGACCTGAATTCTGTCTTTCCTCCTCCAAGGTTGAAGCAAAAGCCTCCGGGCTCTCCTCCAAAGCCTGCATCCTAAGCTCTTTGTAAGCTTCAGCATCTTCGCCTCCTAAAATCTTCAGCTCCGCTTCCTGCATACGTTTCACCGCCCGTTTTCTTTTCCAAAGTCTTTCGCCGTAAACTCTCCTCCTTTTTTCGGAGAGCCTCCTCCCTCCACTTCACTGGCGTAATCTTCTGCATTATCCTGTGGCTCGTATCCAATCTCTTTTGCCCGGGTGTTTTTAAATTTTGCCCGGGTGTTGTTTGAAATACCGTAAACAATCAGGTACTCGGGCACCGCACAGGTGAGCGCTGCTTCAAATAAGCGCTCTGCATCACGGGGACTGAACCAGTTTTCTAAATCGTATCCGGACGCCGGCCGCTCCTGAAAATTACAAATGCGCACCCCGATGCCTTTTAACCCAAATTTATCGTGATAATAACGTCCGAGCACTTCCCCGTATGCCTTACTGACTCCATACAGCGTGTCAGGCCGCACTGGTGAGGCTTCGTCCACCCATTCGTCCGCCGGATAAAAGCCGACAGCATGGATACTGCTTGCAAAAATCAATCGTTCCACGCCTGCCTCGGCTGCTGCCTCCATCATATGAAACGTACCTGTTATGTTCACCTGCTCAATTGATTCAAAGTCCGTCTCAACCGGGATACCTCCCAGATGAATAACCGCATCCACCCCGTGCATCAGCTCGCGGACCTCCGCTTTGCTTGTAATATCTGCTTCCATGAATGTTTCTTCATTTGTTAAACCCTCTGGAGCTTTCGTGTCTGTCAGCACGAGTTTAAATCGTTTCGACAGATAGCTTCTGAGCACGGTGCCGATTGTGCCCGCCGCTCCCGTTAGTAATACTGTCTGCATGTGTAAGCCTCCCGTTTTATAGCATACTCTTCCATAGACCTTTTTCTTGTATTTGAAACGTGCTGCAGGCACTTTTTTTGCTTTTCGTTCCTTTATTTTTTATCCTCAGGGAAAGACTTTATATAAAGAGGGGATCCCTTATGGCTATTGAACATTTTCATTTAACGGCAGAATGGCCCGGTGGCCGCAATGCCGTCGGCTCTATTGATGCCGGACAGCTGAAAACAAATATTTCAATTCCGCAAGAAATGGACGGCCCGGGCATTGGCACAAATCCTGATGAAATGCTTCTCGGTGCCGCAGCCACGTGCTATATTATTACGCTCGGTGCCATGCTTGAGCGGGCGGAGCTTCCCGTTGCCTCCATGGAGCATACAAGCGAAGGCCGTGTAGATGTCACAAACGGCGTGTTTACGTACAAAGAAATTATTCATCGTCCGGTAATCACCCTGGAGAAGGACGCATCTGAAAAGCAAATAGAAAAAGCACAAAAGCTGATCGAAAAAGCGGAAACGGCCTGCATGATTTCCCGGGCCATCCAGGGGAATGTGGCTCTTACCCTGGAGCCAACACTCCGCCGCGCAGAGAAAGCCCGCACCTGAAAAAGGCGCGGGCTTTTTTGATAGCCGTCAGCTCTGCTCCAGCAGATTAGTCAGTTCATAAACGACCAGCCGCTGATAGTCTGCATCGTCTCCGTATCTGGAAAAAATATTTTCATATGCTGCCGAGCGTTCATCTGCATACGATTCATCATTTTCTGTGAGCCCAAGGCTTTTAAAATGCTTCATTGGCTCCTGCACAAAAGCAGGCCTTGGTCCCCAGCTGAAATAAACCTTTCCGTGTTCATCAGAAACGATCACTTTCGGCACTGAAGTGCCGCCAAGGGTGCGGAATTGATCGATAAAATCGGGATGGTCTTCCTGAATAAACACTTCCACCGGAATACCGGCTTTTCGCATTACTTCCACGATCACCGGGAAATTTCGGTGCACATCCCCGCACCAGTCGGATGCGAGGATAGAGCAGTGCAGATCCTCCCGCGACTGCAGGGCGAGCAGCTTGTCTTCCGGGTGATGGTTCCAGGAGAAAGCGGCCTGCCACGGCTCCATTTTCTCCCGGTACGTTGGGCGCATGCGTTCAACAAAATCGTCTACGGCCAGACCCTGGCCTGTTTTATCTGAAATATCAAAAGCGGATGGCATAATTATCGTCCTCCTTGATAGTTCTCTTCCTCAGCTGCCGTTTCTTTAAACAAACGTATTCTGAATGTAATCCATGCTTATACGGACGCTTTCCAGCGGCTTCCGCCGCGAAGCATCCTGCTCCACAATCTGCCAGGAAGCCCCGGACTCCTCTGCTTTTTTCATAATCGCCTTAATATCCATTTTTCCTTCACCGAGTTCTGCAAAAAATTCCTCGCCGTCTGCAGTCATATCTTTAATATGCACAAGTGAAAGCCGGTCCCTGAGCCGGTCCATCCAGGCAAAAGGGTCTTCCCCCGCCTTCTGTACCCAGTATGTATCAAGCTCCACCTGCACGTGCTCCGGTTTCATTTCCTCAAGCATCACTTCAAACGGCAGTCGCCCTTCGAGCGGGAGCAGTTCAAAATCATGGTTATGATACGAAAATGTGATGCCTTCCTTCCGGCACGTTTTTCCAATCCTGTTTAGTTCCTTTGCCGTCTGCTTATAGGCCTTCAGACTCGAACGTCTCTCTTCATCGAGGTAGGGGCAGACAATGTGGCGGCATCCAAGTGCCAGATGCTTTTCTATTACCCCGCCCAGGTCATCCTGCAGCTCCTCCAACGGCACATGGCTCGATACTGCCTGAAGGCCAATATTCTTCATAGTCCCTGCGAGCTCCTCCGTACCGAAGCCGCCGTTCTGGCCGGCCAGCTCCACCGCTTTGTACCCCATGGTCCTCACCTGCTGGAGCGTGCCAATAAAATCCTCTTCAAGCTCGTTTCGAAGCGTGTAAAGCTGCAGCGCAATATTCATAGCTTCATCCCCTTTTGGTAAACGTTTACATATAGTATAAACGTTTTTACTGCTCTATACAAAAATGACCCCCGGGGTGAGCACCCGGAGGCCATTTGTTTCACTATGCTCTTTTAGCTTTGGACAAACCGTTTCCAAGCCCTGTCTTTTCACAGAATGACTCATACTCCGTGTTCCAGGAGGTATGTTCTTCTGGAGAAAAGGCGCTTACTTCTACTGCTTCGCGAATATACCTGCGTGCTTCGTGCCGGTCTTTGATTTTCCCGGCAGCGGTCAGCTGTACTGTAATATTGCCAAGAGCACTCGCTTCCTTCGGCCCTGTCCATACGTTACGCCCAAGGGCATTTGCCGTAAACTGGGAAAGGTACGTATTTTTAATACCGCCCCCGACCATATACAATCCGGAAAAAGACTGGCCGGAAAGCTGTTCCGTACGCTCGAGAACGTGCCGGTATTTCATGGCCAGACTTTCCATGATACACCGCACAATCTCCCCTTTTGTTTCAGGAACCTTCTGTCCGCTCTCCCGGCAATACTGCTGAATTTGGGCAGGCATATCCACCGGGTGCAGGAACTGGAGGTCGTCCGGATCAATATATGACTGAAAAGCCGGCGCTTCTTCCATTTGCGCAAGCAGCGCTTCATGGGAGACATTATCGCCGCGCCAGGCACGTCGGCACTCCTCGAAAATCCAAAGCCCCATAATGTTTTTCAGCAGTCGGAAGGTCCGTTCTACACCGCCTTCGTTCGTGAAATTCCATTCAAACGCTTCTGGAGTGGTATTGGGTTCTTCAATTTCCGTCCCCATCAGTGACCACGTGCCACAGCTCAAATAGGCAAAAGAAGAAGATGCTGCCGGGACACCGGCCACTGCTGCTCCTGTATCATGCTCGGCGCTGGTGTAGACAGGAATCGCCGGCACCTGCAACTCCTGTTGCAGATCCTGACGCAGCTCTCCCACCCGGGTGCCCGGCATCACGACATCAGCCATCCACTCCCGTGGCACTCCAATGGCCTTCAACAATTCTTCGTCCCAATCCATCGTGCGTGGATTAAACAGCTGAGTGGTAGTCGCATTTGTAAATTCGCTTTTCATTTCTCCCGTTAAAAAATAGCGCAGCAGATCGGGAATCATTAAAAGTGTCCGTGTTTCCTTTAAAACCGGGGAATCAGCTTTTACCATAGCTTCTAGCTGATAGATTGTGTTAAACGGCAGAAACTGGATACCTGTGCGTTCAAAAATAAATTTTTTGCCGATACGCTCCGTTACCTGCTCCATTACTCCATCTGTGTGAGCATCACGGTAATGGTACGGATGACGCAGCAGTTCCCCGTCCTGGCCCACACAGCCGAAATCGACTGCCCAGCTGTCGATGGCGATGCTTTCAATGTCCTGGCGCTCTTCGTAAGCTGCACGAATGCCTTCCTTCAACTCATGAAAAATGCGGTAGATATCCCAGTGAAATCGTCCGTTCACCCGTACTGGTTCATTTTTAAAGCGGTGCACGTCCATCGTTTCGAGCCTCCCGGCTTCGATCCAGCCAAGCACGGCTCTTCCGCTGCCTGCCCCTAAATCGAACGCGAGTACACTCACCAGCTGGCACCGCCTTTGCCGCGGGAAAGAATTTTCTCTCCATAGCCGCTGGAATAGTAAGCGTCCATCGGCTTCACGGAAGCGCCCGTTTCTTCCCGGAAAGCTTCAAGAAGCGGCGTAACGTCCGCCTCAAAAGCGGAACGGATTGCACGCTCTGCTCCGAGAACATCCTGTTTTTCCTGAGCAGTCCGAAGCTCTTCCAAATTCACCAGGCACGCTTTAGCATACATTGTCTGAACGTTTTCAATCGAGCGGATCATAGCTGGAATTTTCGGCTCCAGGTTGTGGCACTGGTCGAGCATATAAGCAATATTTTCAGCGTTTTTGCGAACCGCCGGATCCGGATCTTCTTCAGCCTGTACAATCTGCTGAAGAATCAAAAATACTTCATAAGGGTCGTGGGCGCCGACAATAAGGTCATCGTCTGCATACTTGCGGCTGTTAAAGTGAAACCCGCCGAGCTTCTGTTCATCAAGCAGATACGCCACAATATGCTCGATGTTAGTCGCCTGTGGATGATGGCCGGTATCTACCAGTACTTCCGCTTGACTGCCGAGCTTGTTGGCTGCGTTAAAAGCCATCCCCCAGTCTGCAAAATCAGTGTGATAAAATCCTGGTTCAAAAAACTTGTATTCAATCAGCATGCGCATCGAATCGTCCAACGCGTCATACATGCTTTTCAGCCCTTCAAACATCCAGTTTTTCCGTTTTCGAAAGTCTGCCTGTCCCGGGTAATTGGTGCCATCGGCAAACCAGAGGCTTAATACATTGGAGTCAACTTTCCTCGCAATATCAATGCATTCAAGCAGGTGGTCAAGCGCCTTCCGGCGGATCGCCGGGTCCGTATTGGTTAAGCTGCCAAATTTATAATCATCATCCTGAAACAGGTTCGGATTCACTGCTCCTATACTCACTCCGAGACTTTCCGCATGCGCTTTCAAATCGTTGTAATTATCAACTTTATCCCACGGGATGTGAATCGCCACTGCTGGACTTGAACCCGTATGCTTGTGCACCTGGGCCGCATCCTCCAGCTTTTCAAAGGGATCCCGCGGTATGCCTTCTTGCTGGAATACTTTAAAACGGGTGCCGGAATCGCCAAAGCCCCAGGAAGGTGTTTCAACCTGCAGCTTCTGCAATTTCTTTTTTACCGCTTCAAGGTCAATACCCCTTGCCTGCTGCTGTTCTTCGAATAATGTATAATGACGGTCGCTCATGTGTCATCCTCCTATCTCTATTTCCAACGCGGTCCGCACCAAGGCAGTTCCGCTGGCTCTCTGCTTTGTTCAGGAGGGGCAGGCCCGCCGGTACCTACCGGCAGGCAGCTCCTTGTTTATTTACTTAGCGTGTAAAGGCCGCTGGTACACCACCGTCTACGGTCAGCATGCATCCGGTCGTTTTTTCTGATTTCGTTGAAGCGAAGAAAGCGATCGCTTCCGCAATATCCTCCGGATAAATATTAACGAGAAGCGTTGTACGCTTACGGTAGTGCTCATCCAGCTCGTCGGGGTCAATTCCGTAGGCTGCCGCCCGTTCTTCCTTCCACGAAGATGACCAGATTTTCGATCCCTGCAGCACGGCGTCCGGCAGAACAGAGTTCACACGGATGCCGTACTCGCCGCCTTCTGCTGCGATGCAGCGTGCAAGATGGGTTTCAAGCGCCTTTGCCGAGCTGTAGGCCGCTGCATTTTTTCCGGCATATACCGAGTTTTTAGATCCCACAAAAACCATGTTTCCTCCCGTTCCCTGTGCTTTCATCTGCGTGAATGCTTCACGCGCCACCAGGAAGTAGCCGGTACCAAGTACGTCCATGTTCAGCTGCCACTGCTTCAGCGTCGTTTCGTCGAGCGGGCTTGAAGAAGCCAGGCCGGCGTTATTCACGATGATGTCCACGCCTCCGTACTGCAGCGCTGCTTCCTTGAAAGCAGCTGCGACAGCTTCTTCAGAAGTGACATCCATTGCCACGTCATATGCCCGTTCTTCTCCGTAGGCTTGCGTATATTCGTCGGCTTTTTCTTTTGCTCCGTCGGCGTTTAAGTCGGCAATTACGACATGAGCGCCGTCCCCGAGCAATTCACGGCAGGCCGCCGAACCGATCCCGCCGGCTCCTCCGGTAATAAATGCAACCTGTCTCGAGAATTCTGCTTCCGGCGGAGCAAGAGAAAGCTTATACAGCTCGAGCGGCCAGTACTCCACATTGTACGATTCGTTCTCTGACAGGGAAACAAATGATCCAAGAGCCGTGCTTCCTTTCATGACAGCAATCGCACGGTGATAAAGCGCTCCACTTACGTTGGCCATCCGTTTGTCCTTACCGGTATTGACCATGCCTACACCTGGAATCAAAATAACGCGGGGCGCCGGCTCAAACATCGTGTCGCCTTCATTCTTGTTTCGTTCAAAGTACTGGGTATATTCCTGCTTGTATGTCTCCACCCCTGTTTTTATTTTTTCAATCAGGGCGTCTTTACCTTCCGATGGTTTCCAATCAACAAACAGAGGCGTTCTTTTCGTGTGCACAAGGTGGTCAGGGCAGGCAGCGCCCACCTGGGACAGTTCAGGTGCGTCTTTACTGTTCACAAATTCAAGCACCGCTTCGTCATCGGAATAAGAGAGAATCATTTTTTTATGATCACTCACCGCTCCCCGGATAACCGGCATAACTTCGGCAAGCAGTTCCTTGCGTTCTTCTTCCGGCAGCGCCTTTGTATCTTCCCCTCCAAAAACGGTTTGTTGGCTTTCCTGTGTTTTTACAATATAGTCTTCTGCTTCCTGAATTACCTCAATGGTCTGGTCATAGCTTTCTTTCGATGTTTCTCCCCATGTAACCAGGCCGTGTTTTTCCATCAACACCATTTCTGCTTTTGGATTCTCCTGTACACCTTCAGCAATCATTTTCGAAAGAGTGAATCCAGGGCGGACGTACGGTACCCAGACAAAACGGTCCCCGAATATTTCCCGGGCAATATCTTTACCGTTGTCTGCGCAGCAGATACTAATAATGGCATCCGGGTGGGTATGATCTACATGTTTAAAAGGCAGAAAAGCGTGCAGAAGTGTTTCAATGGACGAACGTGGATGACCCGGGTCGATCATGCAGTGACGCAGGTATGCCACCATTTCCTCATCCGGCATCTCTTCACGTTCCATTAACGGACGAATATCCTCCATGCTCAAAGCAGTAAAGTGTTTTTCTTCCATAGTCGCAAGGTCCGAACCGCTTCCTTTCACCCACATTACTTCGATGTCCCTGCCCCGGAAGTCTTTTTCTGTGGTCTTTAATGACGTATTCCCACCGCCCCAGTTGCATACGGAGCGGTCCTGCCCCAGCAGGTTGGAACGATAGCGAAGCTGCTCTACGCCGGTTTTGAACTTGGATGCTTCGTTCTCATTCCAGAGGTTTTTCACCTTTTTAACGTTTGTAATCATTATTCACCCTCCATTTAATCTTCTTTAAGCGTTTTCATACACCTATCCTATCATAAATAACAGCAAAAACAAACATAAAACAAAATAAAACAAATGAAATTCACTATTATTTTCCTTGCCGCCTTCGGCTTTACTCTTTGTGCTCTTTGCGGAGAATACGAGCGTCATTTTTTTCTAAATTACAATGGAAAGCAAGCAATTCATCTGTTAGCAGATCCGTATATCTTCCGTTCAGTTCCGCCTGCGCCGGCACCCTGGAGTGATTCAGCAAAAATAAGTACTGCTCTCCGTTTTTAACTCTTTCGGCTGCTTCCACACCCTCAGAAGCCCACGGGACCAAAGGGGAAATATTTTTTCCCTCTGTGATTGTTGCAATTAAATCATGCAGAGCCTGGGATTCCATATGGGAAGCGATGTACCAGGCCTCGCCTTTACCGAATTGGTTTTTCGTTATCACAGGCATGCCGGCGTAAAAATCATTTTCGTAGACCGCTACCACTTCCGCCCCTTCAGAATGAAGCAGATCAAACAAATACCGGCATTCATACGCCCCTTTCAGCTGGCCGACAGGGAGCGTAACAGCCGCTGTGTTCGTATAAGCTGGCGGCAGTGCGTCGATTTCTTCCACCCATATCCCGAGCACCTTTCGAAGCGGACCCGGGTAGCCTCCCAGGTGCACCCGATCCGATTCGTCCGCGACGCCGCTGAAATACGTGGTCACAAAGGCGCCTCCCTGAGCCGTGAAGCTTTCCACCCGTTTGGCCCATGCTTCTTTAACCATATACATCATTGGGGCAATGACAATGTCGTAGCCGCTCCAGTCCTGCTCCGGGTGCACTATATCCACCGGAATATGCTGGTCAAAGAAGGCCCGGTAATAGGCATGAACTTCCCGCACATAATCAATCTCCACCGACGGCCCACTGGAAAGTTCAGCCGCCCACCGGGTTTCCCAGTCATAAAGAATTGCAGCACGGGCGCGGCTCGTGCTGTCTGTCAACACGTCCCCGAGCTTTTGAAGCTCCTCTCCGAGCGCAGCTGACTCCCGAAAGACACGTGTATGTTCATGGCCGGCGTGCTCAATAATAGCGCCGTGAAACTTTTCAGTCGCTCCAGGCGAACGCCGCAGCTGAAAGAACTGTACTGTATCTGCCCCGTGGGCCACGGCCTGGTAGCTCCACATCCGCATTACGCCCGGACGTTTTAAAGAATTATACGGCTGCCAGTTTTGCTGGCTCGGGGTCTGCTCCATCAGCATAAACGGCTGCCCCTGCTTCAAGCCCCGCATCAGGTCATGGGTCATGGCGGTTTCGCTCGGAGGTGTTTCCATCCCGGGATAGTTATCCCAGGACACCACATCCAGGTAAGGCGCCCACTGAAAATAATCAATCCCTTCGTATGTCCCCATGAAATTAGTGGTGACCGGAAGATTCGGTGTATAGGTTTTAATCGCTTCGTATTCCTTATAGTAGCAGGCCAGCAGCTGATCACTCATGAACCGTCGGTAATCCAGCGAAATCCCCTGATTGTCCGTTTCTCCTCCTTCCCGCTCTTCGCTCAGCGCATTCGGGACCACGATTTCGTCCCACTCATAAAACGTATGGCCCCAGAATGCAGTGTTCCATGCATGGTTGAGGGCATTCAACGTGCCGTATTTTTGCTGCAGCCATTCACGAAAGGCCTGTTCACAAAGGCTGCAGTAGCATCGCCCCCCGTATTCATTAGACACATGCCAGGCAAGCACTGCCGGGTGGCCCTGGTACCGATCCGCCAGAAAGGCAGCCATACGCCCCGCGTATTCCCGGTAGACCGGACTGCTCGGACAAGAATTATGGCGGCCGCCGAATTTTCGTTTCCGTCCGTAAAAGTCCACCCGCAGTACTTCCGGGTACTTTTTGGCCATCCACGCCGGGTGCGCCCCGGTCCCTGTTGCCAAGCACGTATAAATGCCGGCTTCATATAAACGGTCAATCAAACGATCCAGCCACTCTGCTTCATAGCTGTGATCATCGACCTGAATTTTTTCCCAGGAAAAGACGTTTAAGGTCACCACATCAATGCCCGCCAGCTGAAACATCCGAATATCTTCCTCTATCGTCTCATCCGGCCACTGTTCCGGATTGTAATCCCCGCCGTACCAAATTTTCGGTAAACTTTCATGAATCATCTTAATTCCCCCGTTCGGTTATTCTTTTACGGAACCACCAATAATTCCGGAAATAAAGTATCTTTGTAAAAATAAGAAAATAATAAATATAGGCAGAATCGAAATAGCGGCTCCCGTCATTAACACCCCGTAGTCAATCGAACGCTGGCCGGCAATTGTAGCGAGAGCCACCGGCAGTGTGTACATGTCTTCAGAAATCAAAGCAATCAACGGCCATAAAAAGTTGTTCCACTGGTGCGTGAATAAAAAGATGGACACTGCTGCAATGGCCGGTATCATGGTCGGAAGAGCGATCCGGAAGAAAATATACAACTCGCCCGCCCCATCTACTCTTGATGCTTCAATCAGAGAATCCGGTATCGACTGCATGTTCTGCCGCATAAGGAAAATCGCAAATGGATAGGCCAGCTGGGGCAGTATAATCGCCGCGTACGTATCGAGCAGGCTAAATGAAGCAAACAGTTCAAACTGCGGAATGACGAGAGCCTGGTAAGGCACCATCATCGACAGAAGAAAAATGCCGAAAATGAGCTCTTTTCCCTTGAATTGATATTTTGCGAAAGCAAATCCGGCAGCCGCACTGATAACTCCGCCAAGTACTGTGTAAACGATCGTAATAAATGCTGAATTAAACAATGCCTGCCATATGTCAATCTGGCTTAATAAGCTTTGAATATTTTCAATCAAGTGTCCACCCGGAATGAAGTTAGGGGGAATACTCAGTGTCTCTCCCGACGGGTTAGTGGCGCCGACAATCATCCAATAAAACGGCCCTACGGTTAAGATGACCCCGAACGTGAGTACAATATAGAAAGCTATTTTTTGCAGTTTCACTTCTGTCATTTTCGTTCACCGCCCAATCTGAACTGCAGGAATGAAAGAATTGCTATGATAACTACGACTACGTAGGCAATCGCAGAAGCGTATTCAAAGTCAAAATACTCAAACCCGTTTTCATACAAGTACATGGTAATAGTAGTTGTCGCATTCACCGGCCCTCCGCCTGTCAGGGTGTACGGCTCGTCAAACAGCTGCAGCGTACCAATTGTAGAAATGATGGCTGCAAATAAAATCACCGGACGAAGCTGCGGTATAGTAATGGAAAAAAACTGTCGTACCTTTCCTGCGCCATCGATACGTGCCGCTTCGTATAAATCGTTGGAAATATTCTGCAGTCCGGCGAGGAGAATGATCATGTTGTAGCCGGTCCACCGCCACAGCATCACGAGTACTAACGATACCTTAGCCCAAAACGGATTGTTCAGCCATCCTACGGGTTCAAGTCCTACCGTCGTCAGCAAGTAGTTGATAAGCCCATAATCCGGATTCAACAGCAGCAGAAAAATTACAGATGCTGCTACCAGGGAAGTAACTGCCGGCGTGAAGAAAGCCACCCGGAAAAACCCTTTCATTTTCAAAAACGCTGAATTCATCAACACCGCTAAAATAACTGCCAAAAAAATCATAATCGGCACCTGCAGCACAAGTAACAACAGCGTGTTTCCTAAAGCCTGGTAGAAAATTGGGTCCTGAAATAAACGTACATAGTTGTTCAGGCCGACAAATACGCGCTCCCCGGCCTCCGTTGTTTGAAAGCTCAGCCAGAATGAAGCAATAATCGGATAAGCCGTAAAAATTAAAAACAAAAGCACAGCTGGGAGTAAAAGCACGTATGGAGCTGTTTTTACTGTAAACCATGTTCTTTTCACCGGTCTCCCTCCAGGGTCCGGTGAAGACCCTTTTTCCTCCGTTTCTGTCTCCCAGTTCGTTTCTTCGGATGGATAACTCATATTTACCGCCCCCTTTGTTTATTCTTTCTCTGTCTCTGCCACATCTCTTCCTGTACCTGCCTTCAGCCGTTGTTCAATTCTGTCTACAACGTTTTCGGGGTCTTCATCGTACAAATACATGGAAACAATCTCTTCGTTAAAAGTGTTGTCGGCTCTAGCATAGTCACTCGTATACGTTACTTCCGGTATTTGTGTAGCAATATCAGCAAAGTCGGCATAAACTGACTGGCCATCGAAGTATTCCTGGCCTTCCTGAAAAATAGGGGCATCATATGCTTCAGTCAGCGACGGAAACAGCCCCTGGCTTTCCAATCCATCCAGTTGGGCCTCCAGGTTTGTTGAAACAAACTCACCAAATAAATAAGCTGCTTCTTTCTGGTCGGAAACTTGAGGGATTGCATAGCTTGAACCACCGCTGTTTGCTGCACGGACGCCCTGCTCTTCAAACTTTGGAAGTGGGAACATTCCCCATGACCCTGACAGCTCCGGCATCTGGTCCACCATTGTTCCGTACCACCAGACCGCATTCGGAAGCGTAGCCACTTCACCATTTTTCAGGCCAGCCACCCGGCCATCCCAGTTCGTAACATTCGACATAATATCTTTATCTTCAAATTCCTTCATCAAATCTGCAGCCCGTCTGGTTTCTTCCGATCCAACAGTCAGCTCCCCGTCACTGTTAAAATAAAAGGCATCCTGTTGATGAATCATAAAGCGGTTTAACGGAACAGACTCGTTCAAGGTCAGGCCGAGCATATCGGCTCCGGTTTCATCTTTAATAGTCTCCCCAGCTTCTACGTAATCGCTCCAGGTTTCAATGGACTCTGCCTCTACACCTGCTTCTTCAAAGATATCTTTTCGGTAAAATACGCCCACCGGGCCAACGTCCCTTGGAAAAGCAATTACATTACCGTCTTCATCTTTGATGGATTCTTCCTTGGTCGGAGTAAAGGAGCCCATATGTTCTTCAAAGCCCGATTCCGAAAGGTTCACAAATGTATTTGGAAAATCATTTTGAAATGACGGAAGCCTTTGGTCCTCTACCTGTACCAGGTCCGGAAGCTGCCCGCCCTCCCCAGCTGCAAGGCCTGTAATCAGCCTTTGATATACCTGATCCGGGCCTTGTTTATTAATGTTTACCTCTATATTCGGGTATTTCTCATTAAAAACAGGCACCATTGTTTCCAAAAAATCTGCTTCAAGTGCCCAGGCCCATACGGTGATTGAACCTGAAACACTCTCCGGGTCTTCCGGCTTTTGTACTTGGTCTGTGGAAGCTGTATTTCCGCCGCATGCGGAAAGAATTAATGAACTGCCAAGCAGAAGCGCAGCTGAAGCTTTAAGGATTCTTTTCATATATGCCCCCGTCCTTTCTGTTTTGGACTGTTTTATTTATTTTTATATTATCCTGCACCCCCTGGTGCAGGCGCTGATACCAATGGGCCAGCCAGACAAAGTAGAAGATTGGTACACTCGCCCCGAAAAACAATGTAAGTCCTGGTACGAGCCATACTAAGTACAGCCAACCCCCGCCTCCAGCAATAAACCCGATTGACAAAGGAAGTCTGCCAATACTAAGCAGGAATGCCTGTCCAAGTTCACGCGAGAGCGGACGCGGAAGAGCTTCGCTGAATATCAATAAGTATATGAGCATGACTGTCATTACAAATGCCGCTGTTCCCGCCAGGCCAATAATCAGAGTCTGGAAACCGTCTCCAAGGCTTTGCAGCATTAACGGCTGCATGCCTGCTGCTGTCATAAAAACTAATATGCCAGTGGCCCTCAGGTTCATTTTCCAGAAAAATTGTTTATAAAATTTAAAGTACATACGCAGCGAAGTACACTCCTGGGCCAGCTCCTTTTTCCATATTTCTGAAACGGCTGCGGTGGCCGGCGCCCATCCAAATATGACCCCTCCCGCCACCGTGCCTGCCAGCCAATAAAGGTTTAACCTGGCCGCCCTCACTACCCACTCCATCAATCGGAGCACTTTCATCTTTTTGCCTCCTTTTAATTGAAGTAAAAATTTAAGTAAAATGTTAACGTTTTCATTTTATCTTAGGCTGTTTTCCTTTCAACGTCTTATCAAAAGCAGAACTCTCTTACTACATTTGGAACAAAGAATCCATCTCATTCTCATTTTGTTTACGGCGTTTCTATTGAGCGTAAAAAAGCAGCTCTGCTTTACGCAGAACTGCTTTACACGCTGTTATTCCACCAGGCCAAACAGCCTTGGCAGAAACAAGCTGATTTCCGGAATAAATGCCACTAATACCAGTGCTGCGACAAGCGGCACATAAAACATCATCAGCTTTGGTATAATCTTTTCAATTGATACTTTGCTGACACTGCTGCCGATAAATAGCACAGTCCCGATTGGAGGCGTCGTGACCCCGATGGCAAGCGCCATGGCCATAATCATCCCAAAATGTACCGGATGGATCCCCATTTCTGTAGCCACCGGGAACATGATAGGCGTGAAAATCAGCAGGGCCGGCGCGACATCCATAAACGTGCCGACGACTAACAGAATCAAAAGCATTATAAGTAATAAAATAATAGTGTTATTGGTCACGGACAGCATCGCATTAGTGATTGACTGCGGAATCTCCGCATAGGCAAGCACCCAGCTCATCGCCGTCGACGCCCCAATCAACAGCAGAATAATGCCCGAATAGGAGACAGTTTCCTTTAAAATCTTTGGAAAATCAGAAAGTGAAAGACTACGGTAAATTAAGCAAAGCAAAAGCGCATAGAATACTGCTACTGCAGCACCTTCTGTGGCTGTAAATATTCCCCCGGCAATACCGCCGATGACGACTACAATTAAAAACAAACTCGGAATAGCCTGCCAGACGATTTTCACCGCTTCGCCGCCTCCGGTTTTATCAGCGACAGGATACTTCGCCCGTTTGGCAAGAATATAAGCCACAATTATCAGCAGTCCGACCATCAGAAGTCCCGGCAGATACCCGGCGATAAATAAAGCACCGATAGATGTGCCTCCTGTTAACAGGGAGTAAATAATTGGCATACCGCTTGGCGGGATAATCAACCCAGTCGGTGCCGAAGCAATATTAACCGCGGCGGAATAAGAAGAAGAGTAGCCTTCTTTTTCCTGTTGGGGATGCATGATTCTTCCCATCGAAGCCGCAGCGGCAATTGCCGAGCCCGAAATGGCCCCAAACATTGTGTTACCGATAATATTTGTATGAGCAAGCGCTCCGGACATTCGTCCGCCGATCAGCTTTGCCAGGTTAATCAGCCGGAGAGCAATTCCCCCATTATTCATAATGCTTCCCGCAAGCATAAAGAAAACGAGTGCCAGAAGCACAGTGCTGTCCACGCCTGTAAGCAGCTGCTGTGATACTGCCAGAAGCGAAGCGTCAACTGATAAAACCAGCAGCGCAGCGGCAAATGTCGCTGCCGCGATACTTACCGCGATCGGCACGCCGATAAATAAGAATAAGAAAAACAACCCAAATAATATTATGCCTGTCCAAACTGCTACATCCATTTATGATCCCCCTTTTCTTCAACACGGGGCGTTTCCACTTCCCGGCGGTGCATCATATTATAAATCTGATAGAAAATAACGATAACACCGCTGACCGGAAGTATGCCGTAAATCAATCCCATTGGAATTCTTAAAATAGGCGAGAGTTCAGCCATCGTTGCGCTTGCGATCGTATAGCCGCCAATCACAAGAACAAATAATGCAAAACCGATGACGATCAGGTCAATCAACCACCGGAGCCCGAGGTGGGCTTTTCCAGTAAGTTTGTCCCTTAAAAAGGCAATGGCCAGATGCTCGTCCTGGCCAAACGCATAGGCGCCGCCTAAAAAGGCAATCCATATCAATGAAAAACGGAGTACTTCTTCTGTAATAATACTCGGATCTCCAAGCACAAACCTCGTAAATACCTGCCATATCGCTGCTACAGTCAAAAATATAACCAGCGCGCTCGTAATAACTAAAAGCACCATATCGATACTCTTTTTTACTGCCTGCATGTTCTCACCCCTCACCTGTCCACTTATTCTTCCATTGCTTCAATTTCGCTGATTACCTTATCAACATCCGGGTTTTCCGACCGTCGTTCTTCGATAAGAGGCTCTACTTTTTCCCGGAATGGTTCCTGATCAGGATAAGAAAACTCTACGCCCATTTCCTCTTCTGCCTGCTGCATACTTTCTTCAATCATTTCGTCCCAGCGTTCGTTGTGCGTTTCTGTTGTCTCTGCCCCAGCTTCCTGAACTGCAGCTTGTTCTTCTTCACTTAACTCCTGCCACGTGTTGTCACTCATAATAAGAAAGTCCGGTATACGCGTATGCTCGTCAAAGGAAAACTGCTTTGCCACTTCACCATGATTGGCGTCTGTTAAGGCAATTGGGCTGCTTTCCGCCCCGTCAATGACTCCCTGTTGCAGAGAGGTGTAAACTTCAGTTGCTGAAAGCGGTGTTGGCGAGGCACCGAGCATTTCCATTGTCTCAATCGAAGTTACGTTGGTCATTGTCCGGATTTTCATTCCCTGGAGATCTTCCGGGCTTTCTATTTTTGTATTTCGTGTATAGAAGCTCCGTGCCCCGGCATCGTAATAAGTAATGCCGCGGAGCTGAGCCTCTGATAAATCGTTATACATATTATCAATTGTATCCGTTTCCATAAATGACCGGAATTGTTCGTTGCTCGAAAATATATACGGCAGGCTGAAGACAGAGAACTGCTGATCAAAGCTTTCCACGACCCCGCCGTTCACTTTGGCGAAATCAATAACCCCGTTCTGCACAAGCTCCATTACTTTTGTTTCCCCACCAAGCACCCCTTCAGCGTAAATATCAACCTGAACGCTTCCATCGGTTTTTTCTTCGACTTTATCAGCGAAGTCTTCAAGACTTTGATATACAGGACTCGCATCATTGTGAATATGTGCGAGGGTAAGTGTCTGCGTTTCCTCTGCGCTTGCTTCTGTTGTTTCCGGTGAAGAACTTTCGTTTCCACCACAGCCGGCAAGTGTTAATAGTACCGAAGAAGTTACTGCTACCGTTCCGGCCCGGGCCCATTTCCACTTTTTCATATAAGAAACCCCTTTCTATTTTTTCAGCAATGAAACATCTGATCTCTACTGCTTTGTTACTATTTTAAGCGCTTTCAAATTGTAAGTCTTATTAAATTAAGAAATTCACTCTCAATTTCAGAATAAACCAAAAATACTATGCTTAAATTCAGTAAAAAACAACTCCAGGAGAGTTGTTTTTTACTTGGTTATTGGGTGTTCAAACGAAAAGTAGTAGAACTTTGGAAATGTGTTTCTGCATTTAAATATGCTGTCGTCTTTCCTAAATGGGAAAAGTCAACCGGCAGCTGCTGGGTTTCGATGCAGATACCACGGTGCTTTTCTTTAGGTCCTGCTTCGAAATCCTGCTCAGGAATGTTGTTCGATGTGTACACGACAGCACCGGGGGCGCTCGTGATGATATCAAGGCTTCGTCCGGAAGCCTCGTCCCACACCCTTGCCTGTGGCCCTTCAGCTTCTTTGAGAATAAAGAAGTGGTCAATGCCGCCTGCCACCTCAAGCACCTGCTCATGCGAACTGTCGATATGGCTGCCGAGCGACTTGCTTCCGTTTAGTTCAAAAGGCGTTCCTGCTGTTGGGATCAGCTTTCCTGTCGGAATCAGCTCCCTATCGAGCTCCAGAACTTGCTCCGCCTGGACTTTGGCATACTGTTCAGTGATTGGGCGTTGGTTGTTTCCGCTCAGGTTTATGTACATATGCTGGGTCGGACTGAACCAGGTATCGGTGTCTGACTGCCCTCTGTATTCAACCGTGAAATCACCCCCGGCTTCTACTATGTACGTGACAGACGCCTCCACTTCTCCAGGATAGCCGTCAGTACCGTTCTTTCTATGAGTAGAAAACCGCACCCAGGCCTGCTGGTCATTTTCGCCGGCAGCTGCTTCCCAGTACACATTGCTAAAACCGCCGCTTCCCCCGTGCAAATGATGCCTGCCTTCATTTGCAGTCAAGGAATACTCTGTACCGGCTGCTGTCAGGCGTCCCCGGGGAATACGGCCGGCTACCGGGCCGACGACTGCACCGAGAAAAATTCTGTCGCGCTCGTACTGCTCCGGCCCTGCGTAGCTAAGCAGAATATTTTCTTCGATGCCGTTACGGTCCTTTGCCCATATCCGCTGTATTCTTGCCCCGAAGTTTAACAGTTCCACCCGCGGGCTTTCTCCTTTTTGAATTATCCATTTTTGCATCTTTTCGTGCTTTAGTTTTTCTTCCTGAAGCATGCTTCTCCTCCTCACACTACTTGTGATCAATACGGATAGCGGCTGTCGTCAATACTCGTCCTTTTCGTCTCCCGTGCCCAGGAGGCTGTCGTTTCCCCGGGAAGCTTCCGCTCAGCATAACAGGTTTCAAGCACCTCTGCGAGCCCGGGAATGTATGTTAAGCCAAGGGAAGCGTCCACCTGCTTTTCTTCTTCCCCAAACACATAGCTTTCCGGAAACATCTGATGCACGCTTTCGATGGTTAATAAATGGGAGTAAGACGCTTCGATACCGCAGCGGATATCCTGGGAATGCCCGAGCACCGCATCGATACACACGTTGAGTTTATGCATATGTTCGCTCTCAGGATCATTATAGCTTTTTTCGGTCCCGTTGTGCCACACTGCTTTCATCGGCTTCCCCCATTCGTAGGAAATCACTGCCTCTTCAAATTCCATATAAAAAGAAGGATTTACTTCTTTTTCAACCGCATGTGAAGCAAAAAATGCCAGATCCACTCCTCTGTCGGTTATTGCCCGTAGTGCACACGTATCAAATGTTTCAATCGGATTGGCACGGTACACTTCCATTTCCAGAGTGTCTATTTTTGCGCTTTCGTTTTTCGTGTCCCCGAGCACGTAAAACAAATTATGCATAAAGTGAGCCGTCGCGTTATTTGCTACGCTGTCAAAAATCGGTGCGCCGCCTGCGCCAAGCTTTTTACCTGCCCAGCTGGAGCGGGCATAATAAGCATCGTTCCGGGGCCAGAGCACCAGGGCACTGCCGTGAAGCGGCCGGCCGAATCTTCCTGCCTGGATATCCTCCTTGAACTCGAGCACGGCGTTACTAAACGACCAGTTAAAGCCTATCGCTAAAAATTTTCTGGTTTCATCGCGAACCCGGCGCATTTCTTCCGCTTCCTCCCACGATGCTGACGCTGGTTTTTCGCAGAGCACGTTGCTTCCCGCTTTCATCGCTGTTACCGCCTGCCCGGCGTGCAGATGGATAGGAGTAGCAATAACTGCCAGCTCCGCTTCCCTTTCAGCATAAAAAGCCTCCATCGATTCGTATACCGGAACGCCTGCTGCCTGAATATCCTGGTAAAAAGAGCTTTTTTCCGGGAAAATGTCGATTACGCCCTCAAGCCAGGAAAGACGATTTTGTTCTTTTAATGTCTGCAAATATAGTTCTCCATAGCCTGCTGTTCCTGCCAAAACTATCCGGCATGACTGTTCCATTACTGCCAACCTCCTGCTACCGTTTAATATTCACTGCCTGGTCTTGTGCTTTCAGGCTTAATTCCGCTGCTTTAAATGCATGTCTTTGCGGCATGGCTGTCGCTGTGCCGTGCACTACGTCCTTTGCCAGCCGGAAAAAGTAGGGGAAGCCTACCTTGCCTTCTACATCGTATTTTCTTTCGCCTCCCTGGTTAACCAGGTAAAGCCGCTCGCCGCGCGAGCTGTCTGTAAGATCCACATATTTTCTGAGCTCTATATACCCTTCCGTGCCCAGGATTATTGTCCGGCCGTCCCCCCAATTACTTAGTCCGTCCGGCGTAAACCAGTCCACGCGAAAATAGTGTACCGCTCCGTTGTCTCCCCGGAAGTGGGCGTCGCCGTAGTCTTCAAATTCCGGATGCTCCGGGTGCGCCATATTCGCCGCGGTACTGCTGAGCACCTCGGCATCCTGCGCTCCGCTGAACCAGAGAAACTGTTCAATCTGGTGGCTCCCGATGTCGCACACAATGCCCCCGGTCGGCTCCTGTTGAAAAAACCATTCCGGACGCGAATCTATATTCAATCGATGCGGCCCGGTGCCAAGCACCTGAATCACTTCGCCAATCGCTCCCTGTTCGATCAACTGTTCTGCGAAGCCGGCGCACTCCACCTGCAGCCGTTCGCTGTAAAAAACAGCCCAATGCAGCCCGGTGGCTGCTGCTTTCTCTTCCGCTTTCTGCAGTTGCTCAAGGGTAGTAAACGGGGCCTTGGCGGAAAAGTAATGTTTCCCATGATCCATCACTTCAAGCCCAAGCGGACCTCGCTCCACCGGGATGGCGGCACTAGCCACGAGCTGAACCTCTTCGTCCCGCAGCACCTGCGAAAGCGAACCTGCGGCCTTTGCCTCCGGAAAGTTCTGCTGAAACACGCGCACCTTTTCCGGATCGCTGTCCCATACCCATTTCACTGTAGCACCGGCGCTTTTCATCCCGTGGCACATAGCGTAAATATGTCCGTGTTCGAGACCAACGGCTGCCATTGTGAGTGTTCCTTTTTCTACGGCAGACTCTTCGTGGTGCACCGGTTCAAAATTTGTGTGTTCGGACGGCTTCGGCATTAAAACATCGCTCCTTTTGTTTCTTAACATACGACAATAGCGGCAAGCCTTCCGGCCCCGCTATTATCTGTTTAAACGTGTATATGATAAGCTTCTTTCATTTGCTTTAAGGTCTGGTCCCCAGGCTGGTCCCAAATAGCCTGGTTGATAATCTCCACCTCTATCGGGCCATTGTAGCCCTGTTTCTCGACTGCGCCGCGGATACGCGGAATATCAATCACGCCTTCTCCCATCATACTGCGGCCTTTAAACATATCCGGCAGCGGCACACTCCAGTCTGATACGTGAAAGCCCAGAATGGTGTCTCCAGCGTGTTCAATTTCCCTGTACAAAAATGGGTCCCACCAGACGTGAAACACATCCACGACGACGCCAAGATGGCTGCTCCCCACCTGCTGCTGCAGCTGATTGGCTTCTCCAAGGGTGGTAATCACCGAACGGTCTGCTGCATACATGGGATGGAGCGGTTCAATACCAAGCTTTACTCCGTGCTGCTCTGCAAATGGGAGTACTGCTTCAATGCCTTCGCGCACCCATTCCCTGCTACGAATAAGATCCTTATCAGGTGATGGGCCGCATACGAGTACAAGTACGTCTGTGCCTAGTTCTGCAGCTTCTTCTACTGCCCGTTTGTTATCATCGATGCGCCGGAGGCGTTCTTCTTTATCGACGGCCGGAAACATGCCGCCCCGGCAAACACTCGAAACCTTCAGCCCGTTGGCGTCGATGATTTTTTTACTTTCCTTTAAGCCAATTTCTTCAATTTTATGCCGCCATACAGAGATCCATGGAATGTCCTGCGCTGAGCACCCCTCGGCAGCCTCCTTAAGAGACCAGTTTTCGGTAGTGATCTGATTCAGGCTTAGAAGGTTCATATCAGGAGAAGCCATTATTTATAAACCTCCTTTGCCTGCAGGCCGGCAAGTTCAAGCATCGGCTTCATGCGTGCTGCAGCAAGCTCGGGGTCCCGGAATACGTTGGCTTCATCGGCCAGACGGAATAATTCGCTGAAATGGAGCACGGAGCGGGCGCTTTCGGCGCCTGCAATCATGCGGAAATGCGGCTGATGGCCGTTCAAATAGGCGAGAAACACTACACCGGTTTTATACGCAAACGTCGGGGGCTGGAAAATATGACGGGCAAGCGGCACCGTCGGGTCCATAATGTCATGGTACTTCTGCATATTGCCTGCATCCAATTCTTTTAGGCCAGCGGCAGCCGCCGGAGCGATCGCATCAAAGATGCCCAGAAGCGCGTGGCTGTACCCCTGCTCATCCCCTTCAATCAAATCTGGGTAGTTAAAATCGTCACCTGTATACATTCTAACGCTTTCCGGCAATCTGCGCCGCATCTCGATTTCTTTTTGGTCATCCAAAAGCGAAATTTTGATGCCTTCAATTTTATCAGCGTGCTTATGAAGAACACGCAGGCAGACTTCCATCGCCTCATCGACGTCGTTTGAGCCCCAATAGCCGGCAAGGTTCGGGTCAAACATATCTCCCAGCCAGTGCAGTATGACCGGTTCCTTCACCTGGTTCAGAATTTTACCGTACACATATTCATAATCCTCTGCCGAGGATGCAGCTTTGGCAAGGGCCCGGCTTGCCATCATAATGATTTTACTTCCGGCCTGCTCCACGAAGGAGCACTGCTCCTCGTACGCCTGCACAACGTCTTCAATGGTTACCTCCGGTCCAGGTTCCAGATGATCGGTTCCGGCGCCGCTCGCGATATTGCCGTTAACGCTTTTGGCTTCCCGGACTGAACGGGTGATCAGCTCTTTCGCATCCTCCCATACCAGACCCATGCCCCTCTGGGCAGTGTCCATTGCCTCTGCAACCGACAGGCCGAGAGACCACAGGTAATGGCGGTACTCCATCGTTTTGTCCCAGTCAATAGCGGGACGGCGGACGGGATCACTGCTGCCAAATGGGTCCGCTGTCACGTGAACGGCAGAATAAGCTACCCTTGAGGTAAATTCGCTTTTCGAAGGAGCCGGGAGCGCTTCTGTCTGCGTCAATTCATACCTGTACATACTTCCGTCTGCGTTCGGTAAATAAATAAAGTTTGTCATCAGCTGCGCCCTCCTTATATATTCAGTTCCGGCACGTCCAGCCAGCGGCGTTCTTGGGATGACTGCAGGCCAAGATCAGCCAGCTGCATGCCTTTTGCTCCTTCGAGCAGATCCCACGGGAAAGCTTCGTCCTGATGCACGTGCTTTAAAAACATTTCCCACTGGATTTTGAATGCATTTTCAAACAGCTGATTGTCCGGCACTTCCTCCCATTGGTTCTGAAAGTCAATCGTGTTTTCAAGGTCCGGATTCCACACAGGCTTTGGCGTATTCACCCGGTGCTGGGTCTTGCAGTTTCTAAGGCCGGCTACAGCACTTCCCTCTGTTCCATCGACCTGGATCGTCAGCAGATCATCGCGGTCCACCCGTACCGCCCAGGAAGAGTTAATTTGGGCTGTAATGCCTCCTTCAAGCTCCATCGTCGCATATGCAGCATCATCTGCCGTTGCTTTATACGTGTTCCCTGCCTCGTCCACACGCTCTGGAATATGCGTTTTCACCGAAGCCGAGACCGATTGCACAGAACCGAACAATTCATCAAGCACATAGCGCCAGTGCGGGAACATATCCACAACAATACCGCCGTCTTCTTCTTTTTTATAGTTCCAGGACGGGCGCTGGGACTCCTGCCAGCCGCCTTCAAACACCCAATAGCCAAACTCCATGCGGACCGAAAGTATTTCCCCGAAAAATCCGGCGTTGATCAGTCTTTTCAGCTTCAACACCCCTGGAAGAAACAGTTTGTCCTGTACGACCCCGTTTTTAACCCCTGCTTCTTTAGCAAGACGTGCTAATTCAAGCGCTCCTTCCATCGATGTGGCTGTCGGCTTTTCACAATAGATATGCTTGCCTGCTTCTATTGCTCGTTTTATGCCTTCGGCGCGCCTTGATGTTGTCTGGGAATCAAAATAAATCACATTATGTTTGTCCGCGAGAGCTTCTTCAAGACTGGTTGTCCAACGGGAAATATCATGGTCATTCGCAAGCGCTTTCAATTTTTCTTCATTTCTGCCTACTAAAATAGGATCTGGCATAATGTATTCACCCTTGTCGATCTCGACGCCTCCCTGCGCACGGATAGCTGCAATCGAGCGGATAAGGTGCTGCCTCGTTCCCATTCTTCCAGTTACCCCGTTCATAATAATTCCAATAGTATGTTCTGCCACCTTTATCCTGCTCCTCTCTAAACTGATTACTCCCAAGTCTAGAGAGAAATGTATGCGCTGTCTTATTAGTTACAGTCGTTTATTCTCATATTCGGAAATGATTTAGTGGTTATTCTGATGCCCCGTCTCGATTT
Source organism: Marinococcus halophilus (assembly GCF_900166605.1). Classification (NCBI taxonomy): domain Bacteria; kingdom Bacillati; phylum Bacillota; class Bacilli; order Caryophanales; family Bacillaceae; genus Marinococcus; species Marinococcus halophilus. The sequence continues at coordinate 263,030 of NZ_FVZD01000006.1, read as the reverse complement.
CTTTGTGTCGTCCGGTACATATTTGGCGGCACCCCAACGTGTTTTTTAAACAAACGGTAAAACGTGGATAATGATTCAAACCCTACCTCAAAGCAGATGGAGACGATGTCTTTATCGCTTTCTACAAGCAGCTGTTTAACGAGCCCAAGACGGACTTCGGTCAAATACTGCATCGGTGTACGCTCATAGTATTCTTTGAAAATTGTCTGCATGTATCGTTTACTCATGCCCATACGCACTGCAATATCCTCTGCACTCTCAATGTCATAATAACGTGTCTCGATGTATTGCCGAAGGCGATCGACCCGTAGTTTGTTTGTATCTCCCGGGCCAATTTCCTGATTTGAACGGGCTAGCGTACACAGGAGTTCAGCAATATGAATCTTAAGCGCCATCCGCCACAGCTGATCGCCATGCGACTGCTCGTAAAGCATCTTCCGCATAATCTGTCGGAGTTCACTGCTGTCAATAGCACTGAAGGACTGCACACGGGCGGCACCGAAAACATTTGGGATCAGCTGTGTACGCACGTCCTGGCTCAGTTTCCCGGCATCGAATTCGAGCACCAGGACTGTCATGTGCGAATCCGCACGAATCGAATGCCTGGTCTGTGGAGGCACAATAAGAAAAGAATCTGTTGTAATATCATACACACTTTCAGCAAGTTCGCAGGCGCCGTCACCGTCAAGGACGTATAACAGTTGATGGGTTTCATGAGCATGCGTGGCAACGGTATCCTTTTCTTTATGCTTGCTTTCATACAAAGAGATAACTGCCGAGTGTTCCTTATTCTGCATCGTAGCCTTCCACCCCTGTGAAATTTTTGGTATTGTTCGACTCATGTGGATTTACTTTTGTTCATCATAGCATATGTATTCTTCTGTTTTAAAAAGAATCCGGATACCTGAAACGGTATCCGGAAAATTTTATCAAAGCACATACTTGCTTAGCGCGCGCTGTACGTCAAAAATGTTGTCATCGTTGCGAAAGGTTTTGGAAACAGGCTCTGCCGTGCTGCTGACCCATATTTTTAATTCGCTGTCCAAATCAAACGTACCGGCGGTTTCTACGCTGTAATGAGTGATGCTTCGGTACGGAACCGTATGATATTCCACTTTCTTTCCAGTCACGCCCTGCTTGTCGAGCATAATCAGCCGTTTGTTCGTAAATACCATTAAATCCCGGTACAGCTTAAATGCACTTTCCACCTGTTCTCCTGCCGTTAACCATTCCCGCATCTCTTCTTCTACTTTTTTTGGATCTGCTTCTGAAGCGTTCCCCATCAATGAATCAAACAGTCCCATAGTGCGATCGTCTCCTTCTGCTTATGAGCATAAGCTAAATAGATGGTTCAGCTTTAGTTTATCATTTTTTGCGGGCAAGTTCCCGTGCCTGCTTGACCCTTCTGCTAAATGAATCACCGCTGTAAACGAGGACACTGCCCCGGTAAAGACGGACGCTGAACCAGGCTGCTGCTGCCACCAAGGCCAGAGTCAGGCCAATGCTTATACCTATCTGCCACCACGGCACGTCGAGGGCGTTCGTTCGTACAAACATCGTAAAAGGAGTGAAGAATGGAATAAAAGAACTTGCAGTTACAAAAATATTTCCCGGCGCTGCCAGGCCGAAGTTCGACAAAATAAACGCCCCCACCAGCAGAAACGTAAGCGGCTGGCTGAAGTTCTGGACTTCCTCCGTTTTGGCTGCCATCGATCCGACCATGGCATATAGCGTGCCGTAAAGCACAATTCCCAGGAGCAGAAACACTACAGCATATATCCAGGTGGAGACAGCGGCCCCGCCAGTCGCACTGATAAGCGAAGTAATATTATCCAGCCCGGTAACATTCACGTATATTACCGCTGTTACTGCTACCAGAGCCATTTGGAAAAGCCAGATGGCGGACACTCCAAACGCCCGGCCAAACAAATGCTGGACAGGAGAGGCGCTCGAAATCAGAATTTCCATTACCCGCTGCTCCTTGTCCTTGGCAATTTGCATGGCAATCATAATTCCGCACATCAGCGAATAAATATAAATCACAAAGACAACTGCATAGGAAAGAAGATTAAATCCTTCTTCAGTGGAAGAACCCCCGCTCCCTTCAGCTTCTTCTGTGCTTTCCGCTATTTGTACAGGAGCGGTAATGTTTTGCACTTCTTCCCCGCTGATCCCAAGCTCTTCTGCGTATTGAGAAACATGGGTCTGCTGAATACCAGTTGAAAGGGCCTGAACCGTCTCTCCCGCTTCATCATCGGTATATAAACTTCCGAGGTATTCACTCCCGTTGTTTTCAAATAGCAGATAACCATCTGTTTCTCCGCTATTCCAGGCTTTTTCTGCCTGATCCTCCTGGGCATACGTATGAAGCTCTATACCGGCTGCCTCTTCCGGAAGCTGCAGTGATTCACTCTGATTGACGACAGCCAGGCTGTTGATATCAGCTTCACCGCTTCCAAAAAAGTCAATAATTCTAGGCAGGCTGAGCGCAACAAGCACAACTATTAGCATGATAGCCGTCGACACAATAAATGATTTTGCCCCCGCACGTACCCGGAATGTATGGGCAAAAATTCTCCACATATTACGCATGGGCCTCACCTATTTTCTCTTTGAAAATTTCTTCGAGTGACGGAGGTTCCATTCGAAATATACGGACATCTCCATATGTAAAAAGCTGCTGCAAAATGTCCCTGGACCTTGCTTTTGTATCCGTATAGATATGTAGTCGTTCTCCAGCCTCGCGTACTTCCTGCACTCCCTCCCATGTTCTGATATCTTCCGGCGGGCAGGAAGCTTCGGCAACAATCCGGTTGCGATCCATGCGTGTCTTGATTTCCCCGAGACGTCCGCTCAAAATGTTTTTGCCGTTTTTAAGCATAACGAGCTTGTCGCAGATTTCTTCCACGTGCTCCATGCGATGACTTGAAAAAATAATGGTCACTCCTTCCCTGCGCAGATTTTGGATAGCTTCCTTCAAAATGTCCGTATTCACCGGATCAAGCCCGCTGAATGGCTCGTCAAGAATAAGAAAATCCGGACGGTGAACGAGCGCCGCAATCAATTGGATTTTTTGCTGATTGCCCTTGGAAAGTGTGTTTAATTTCTGCTTTTTTTCCTTTTCAAGCTCAAACACGTCGAGCCAGTAAGCCATCGAAGCTTTAGCTTCTTTTTTATTCATGTTTTTCAGCCCTGCAAGAAACAGCAGCTGCTGTTCCACCTGCTCTTCTGCAAATAAGCCCCGCTCTTCCGGCAGGTAGCCTACCCGGTCAAGCGGCAGATGATGGGCTTTTCGCCCCTGCCATTCTATCGTTCCGTCTGTACGCTCCATTAGGCCGAGCAGCATGCGGAATGTGGTCGTTTTCCCAGCCCCATTCTGGCCGATCAAACCGAGACTTTCTCCGGGCTGAATCGAAAATGAAAGCTCATCGACAGCCTGCTTTTCTAAAAAACACTTTGACAAATGATCTACTTCAAGCATATACAGCCTCCTCCCAAAAAATAAAAATCCTCTTCCATGATAAACATTATAGCATCCATTTTATACCATAAACCCCTCTTATTTTAATGGAAGCCACCGGCCTTAAAATAATCGAAAACAAAAGCCCAAACCCTTTTCCGCATTTGACGGAATTAAAGGTAAGCGCTTATCTTTTGGAAAGAATTAGTTTATGATGGATACATCTGCTTTTTATCTTAATAATTGATTTTCTACATAAGGATGATAGCTATGAAAATTACAAAACGTGATCATGCCCTGTTTTTAACCGCTGTTTTTTGTTTTTGGTTCGCCACCTACGTGTACGTGCCGGTATTTAGCCTGTATTTGGAAAACAGCAGCTTCACCTATACCGCGATCGGCGTTATTCTCGGTGCCTACGGGGCTACGCAGGTGCTTCTGCGTTATCCGCTCGGCATTCTTTCTGATGCTTTAAAGGGCCTGTTGAAAAAACTGCTAATTGCGGGATTTGTTAGCGGATTCATCAGTGGTGTGCTGCTCGTCTTCTCAGATTCTTTTGCGGCGGTTTTTACTGCCCGGCTGCTTGCCGGGGTAACCGCCTCGATGTGGGTAATGGCGACGATTATGTATTCCCGCTACTTTGCTGCCGACCAATCCTCGAGAGCAATGGGCATCCTGCAGTTATTAACAGTTTTCACTCAGTTTATCAGTATGATGTTCAGCGGCTATCTCGCTGACCTGTTCGGGTTTGAAGCGCTGTTCTGGATCGCCGCCGCCTTTTCTCTCATAGGCATTGGGTTTACGCTCTTCACAAAAGAAATACCGGTACAGACGAAAGCAGAGCCATTGAAAATTCGTTCGTTAATCACACGCACTTTACGGCTGCATGACCTGCGCTGGCTTACGTGTGCTAGCTTTATCGGCCATTCTATTATTTTCATGACCATTTTCGGATTCACCCCGCTGTACGCATCTTCAATCGGCGCTACCGAGCGGACATTAGTCGTCATTTTCATTGCCTTTTTTGTTCCGCACCTTCTGGCCTCTTTGTTTTTATCGTTTTATACCGTACCGGCCCGTCTGCACAAACCTCTTCTTTACGGTTCCTTTCTTACCGGAGCAGCAGCGCTTGTATGGATGCCGTCGACTGCTTCTTTATGGGAGCTGAGCCTGAACCAGGCGGTACTCGGACTCGCTCTTGGCATTGTGCTTCCGCTGCTTTTAGGAATGGTTGTGCAGGTGAGCCCCGGGCCGCTGAAGGCAAGCGCAATGGGATTTTATCAGTCGTTTTATGCTGCAGGGATCCTGCTCGGCCCGGTCGTCGCCGGCTCTGTCGCCGAACAGGTTTCCCTCCCCAGTGTTTTTTATTTCGGTGCACTGCTTTCCCTCACCGGGCTTTTGATTACTTGGCTGATTCGTTTTCATGTTCAGACTGACGGAGAGAATTCTCCGGGGTAAATAAAAAGCTGTTTCCTAATCCCGGGAAACGGCTTTTTACCCCCAAAAATACCCGGCTGCTGCTGCTAAAATTCCCAGGGTATAGCTTCCGCCCCCGTACAATAAAGCATGTCTTCCTTCGCCGGCTTCAATTTTTTGAATGATTTCCATATTAAAGGTCGAAAAGGTGGTGAAGGCACCTAAAAAGCCGATGCCAATGCCCACTGTTTCTGTCATGCCGGCCCCCCGCGCCACGACCAGGCCGAGCATAAACGATCCCAATACATTTACAAACAGCGTGCCAAAAGGCAGCACCCGGTGCCAGCCATTCTCTTTGGACCATGACACCAGCGCCGCACGGGCAGCAGCCCCGAAGGCACCGCCAAGAGCGACAAGCAGCCATGTCATCAGTTTTTCCTCCTTCCTGCACGGTAACCAATGCCCGCAGTTACAAGTCCGCCGGCAGCACTGACTAAAACATATATCCCTGCTGCAGGCAGAGCACCGTTTTCGATTAACTGAATGGTTTCCATACTAAAAGTGGAAAAGGTGGTGAAAGCACCAATAACCCCCGTGCCTACTACGGCCTCCCACATGGACGGCCACGCTTTACGCTGTATAACCCTCGAGGTAAACCATCCAAGTAAAAAACATCCAGCAATGTTTGCCGTCATCGTTCCCCATGGAAACACTCCGGGAGCTGCTGCAAACGCCCGGTCGACAAGGTAACGCAGCAGGCTGCCGAGCGCTCCGCCGACTGCCATCCATACATATAGTTTCATTTTTTTCCTCCTTGTTGAACGCAAAAATCCTGTCTGCACACGTATCCCGTGAACAGACAGGAGTCATCAGCTCTATTTAGAGCGGTTCCGGCGAACTCCATCGCCAGCTATTCTTCGCCCAGTATACCATAATCTTACACCCAGGATTGACTTTTTTATGAACAGGGAACACAGGAGGGAGGAGCGTGGTGGCTATGTTTATTGTTTTTCAGCTCATTTTAGTTTTTCCTTTTCTGCTGCTTTTGTTTGTAGCATTAATGATCAGCCTGAAAGAAGACGTTCATACGCTAACCTTTACCAGGCAGCAGGTAGAAGAAGACACTTCCGGCATCATGTTTGTCTTTCATAAGTTTGAAAAACAGGTGCACCGTTGGACAAGCAGCCTGTCGCCTATATGGCAGAATATCCTTCGCCGCCTCGTTTTTCTTTTATTCGCTCTTCTTTGTGCAGCATGTATATATTTCATTTTATTTTAATACAGAAAGGACACTTATCATGAAACGATGGCTTCTCGCGGCAATCCTTTTTTCTGCCGGGATCCTGCATTTTATTTCTCCGGCTAAATTTGAACGAATCCTGCCGCCCTGGGCTCCGTGGAGACGGGCCGCCGTATATATTTCCGGAGCAGCAGAACTGCTTTTAGGTATTGCGTTTGCCGTACGTCAATGGAGCAGCTATGCCGGTAAGCCGGCAGCCGCCTTTTTCGTACTTGTTTTCCCGGCTAACATTTACATGGCTGTCAAAAAGATCCCTTTACGCCCAAACGGCCGGGCCTATCCGCTTTTATACTGGCTGCGCCTCCCGTTGCAGCTGCCGCTCATTCAATGGGCGCTTGAATGCAGCAGAAATTCAGCAAATGCACGCTGATATATAGAAGAAGCCGCCGTCTCCTTATAGGAGACGGCGGCTTTATTTACAATTTTGTAGCCGTTGCTGAGCGGTCTCTCGGAGCAATAGCAGCCGGCAGCACTGGTTTATTCTGCTTGCGCCGTGACTTGCGGTAATACTTAAAGATGGCATAGCCGATCATCGCGCCGATCGTATTCAAAATAATTGAATCAATGTCGGCCACTCTCGTCGGGTAGCCAATAATTAAGTTAATCCCAAACTCCATCAGCTGTATGGAAAAGGATAAAAGCGTACCGATAGCAAAAGCCCAGATAAAGTGAATATCGTCACTGACCAATATGCCAAAAAAGATCGGCAACAGCAGGTATAGTCCAATCTGTCCTACTACCACGCTGAGCCATGTGCCCTCCTGGAACGATTCTACAATCGTGTAGAAAGGAAGAAATTGATAGTACTCCCCAAGCTGAAGACCTGGACCAAGCGAACCTTCATAAGGTGCCGGAATCAACGTGAAACGAACGATCGTCGCCAGGTAGATCATAAATACCGCGGCAAGTATTTTCCGTCCAAGTGGGTCATGACTGCGCCGGAACCAGAAAAACAAAAATGTTATTACAATCAAAATTAAACCAATCGTGATCCATAAAAACGGATCAATAAACAGTCCTGTCATTCTCTCACCCCCTCATCTGACATACAAAGAATCCTTTTCTATACATACCCGTAATTCACCGGATGTATGAGAAAACAACTAAATTTTTTCTTTGCACTCCGATGACAATTCAGTGAAAAGGTTACTCTTCAAACAGCGGCTTTGTCTGTTCTACCACGTAGCTGCTGCCGCCACGCTCTTCGACGTTCTGGATCATCGACGCGATCAGTAAATCCTCGTCTTCATTATCATAAGCCACAAACCAACCGTTTTCTGTACCTTCTTCTTCTCCGGCCTGCTTCAGTTCAGCCGTCCCGGTTTTGCCTGAAATCGAGATGTTTTCGTTCACTGGCTCATATGCCGAACCACGTTCGTCCTCCACGACCCCTTCAAGGCCTGCCTCAATTGCTGAGATTCCGCTTTCCGGCACGACATTTTCCTCCCACACCTCCCGGTCAGAAGAAGCGAGAAGCTGCGGAGCCAGCATATCTCCTTCATTTACAAAGGCTGTAAAAGCTGAGGCCAGATGAACCGGAGACATTTGCATCTGCCCCTGTCCATAGCCGGTATCAGCAAGCAGCACCTCGGAGTCCAGGCCGTCCGAGGCGATGGAGGAATTCTCTATAGGAAAATCATACGGCATTTCCTGATTGAAGCCGAAGCTTTCCAAACCAGCTGTGAAGTCTTCCGCACCGGTGTTTAGCGCCGTCCGTGCAAAGTAAATATTATCCGACGTAATTAACGCCTCGCGCAGATTAACCTCGCTTAACTCATCATCTACCCGGGTTACCGAATAACCGCCCCAGGAGCTGTCGGGCTGCCACTCGAGGCCTTCGATCGTCATTTCCTCATCCGGGGTGATCGCTTCGTTGCTCAGCCCGATCGAAGCAGTGATAGGCTTCACTGTCGAACCCGGGGCATAGGTGCTGTTAAATTTAGCAGCGCGCGGACGATTGTCGCTTTCATTAAATTCATTCAATTCGTCTTCCGGCCAGCCGTAAATATAATTATTCGGGTCATAGGACGGAGCGCTTACCAGTGCCAGCGTGTTCCCGTTCTGCGGATTCAGCGCCACGGTTGCTCCTGTGTCCTCCTGTATTTGCTCATAGGCACGCCCCTGCAGCGAAATATCGATCGTCGTCTGCACATCTTCACCAGCAACCGCTTCTTGTTCTGCAACCACATCATCCTCTGACGTGGAGATCAGCATGCCGGGCTCACCGCGCAGCCTCTCTTCATAAACATATTCAAGTCCCGCTTTGCCGATTTGGGAGGACTGCGTATATGTGCCGCCCCGTTCTTCAAGCTCCTCCCCAGAAATATTTCCGATATATCCCGTTAAATGAGCAGCGGCCTCTTGTTCCGGGTAATACCGCTGGTTTCCGACTTCAGAAAGCTGTACGCCTGGTAGATCCTCTACCTCTGAAGCTGCTGCTTCTTCGTCAGGAGAGAGTGTTTTCACCGGCACCGCACTTTCGTCTGTAACCCAGTCCTGGTCGAGCGCTTCATCAATATCCTCTTCCGGTATATTCAACTCATCTGCGATTGTGGAAATTGTGTCCTCCCTCTCTTCCCCCAAACTGCCGGGCACGAGGCTCACCCTCGTTGTTTCCATATTCGTCGCAAGCGGCTCGCCCCCCTCTGCCAGAATTTCTCCACGTGCCGGCTTCGTCCGTTCGACGTTTATAGTCTCTTCCCAGCCCAATTCTTCAAATATGTATGAAGGAGACCAGTCCAGCTGCCATTCCTCCCCATCCTCTGTCTCTTCGAGCACCCAGGCAGCTTCCTGCTCAAAAGAAACATCGCCGGCGCTCGTGGTCATGCTTACTGAGAACGGAAGCGCCGTTTCTTCTTCACCCTCATTATTTTCATCGGTTTCGCCTGTTTGAATCGTCAGGTCTTCAGCATTTGTGTCTTCATAAATTGTTTCGTGCCGGTTGATAAATGTTTCCTTGTTGATCTGCGCTCGTGTATCGGAGCTTAAATACCCGTACATTTCTTCAAAGTTTTGGTTGTTCCATGCCTCCGTAAATTCCTGCATTTTGTCTTCCGCGCTTTCCCGGTTGTTGCAGGCGCTGAGCCCCCCGATCAGTGCTATAGCTCCTGCTGCTGCAGCCGTTTTTTTCATGCTTCCCCTCCGTTCTCCATTTCTTCAGCCATATTTTAACATAAGTACGTTTCGCGCGCCGGGTCTCGCTACAGCTTATAGGACTGGCTCCCTTTCCGGACACGGACAGCCCGGGCACCCCGCTTTCTGGCATTTTCCTTTCTCTGCTTTCTTACTTTGCCCACGTGAATCTGATGCGTCATTGCTATTATGGGACGGATGAACATCTGCAGGCTTCCGATCACAAACAGCCACGTACCGTAAAACGTAGTAGTTTCCGAAAAAAATAAAAAACTGCCAATTAAAAATATAAGGGCTAGCAGCAGATCATTTATATGGTAAATCAATTGGTAAACCTTTGTGATGCGCAGTTCATAGCCCCCAAATACGAGATCGATATTTTTCCCCAACTTTTATCCTCTCCTTTGTCTCACTTTATCTGATACTCATCTTTAATCCGCTTAGACGACATAAAAATCACCTGCAGTCTTGCAGGTGATTAAATATAGAGCGAGAGAAACCATATAAAAGCAAGAAAACCTGTTAACACAAACCCATTACGAATTATTTTTGCCTGCCGTGCATTTTTATTTTCACTTCGGCTGAACTTTCCTCTTTGATGCATCCAAAGAAGCATCAAATAAAAAATCAGGCAGAAAATAATTACTGCCGGCATAAGTACGGACCGAAAGAAAAACTCTGCTTCCATTCTATACTCCTCTGTATGTGCCATATCTATTACTATACCGCTAATGCAGGGGCGGAAACAACCACGTGCAGGCGGCAGGGAACTGAGAAACGAAATACTTTCTCTCATGCATCGCCTTTGGTTTTATATGAAGTGCCACCTGGTTTTCGAGCTGCTTTCGAAGCATATCATACATTAACTGTGTTCTTGGCACCATGTAGGGTTCGATAAACGGCTGGCCGTTCCCTTCCCATTCTCCTACATACAAATATACGTAATGGCGCAGGGTAAGCGAGAGCCGGTCTTTAATAAAAGTGTCCATTCCTTTATACCACAGCGAAGCAGAAAGCAAGCCAATTTTATGAAACACATGGGGATACAGATCAGCAATATAAATGGAAACAAGCCCTCCAAGTGACGCACCAATCAATCCGGTATGGGAGGCCTCTGTTCTTACCCGGTATTTTTCATTAATATAGGGACGGATGCCGTTGGTCAGTATATATGCATACTCTGTGCCAAGGCCTTTAAAATCCGGCAAGTGCAAAGAAATTGCTTTTGACGGCCACGGGGTGTACTCATGAATACGGCTTTTGGGCTCCACTCCGACCATCACTACCGGCTGCATATATCCGGCTTCCATCAAACCCTCCCACACACTGCTCGAATCCCGGAACAAATAAGCTCCGTCCTGGACATAAATAACAGGATAGCGTTTCTGAGTGCTCCGGCTGTAATTTGGAGGCAGGTATACATATACGTCCCGGTCCATAATCTGGTGATGGATGATTGTGCCTTTCATAGCCTGGCTCCTTTTTACTGCATTGTCTCAATTATTTCTTTTTCTTCAATGTCTTTAGTCCCATCAGCAACAGATTAATTGAAAAAGATTATCATTGTCAAATAAAGCGCCCAGAGTTTATCGCAAAGCAAACAAGGGTAAATTAAATATTCTAAATACTATATTTATTAGTGGGGAGGATTTACCTATATGGGGCATTATGTTGCTGTAGAAGAAGATGTGCATCTCTACGTGGAGGATATCGGTGAAGGAAAGCCAGTTGTATTCATACACGGCTGGCCGGTAAACCACAAAATGTACGAGTACCAATTCAATGAGCTTCCAAAGCACGGGTACCGGTTTATCGGCATCGACCTCCGCGGCTACGGACAGTCCGACAAGCCATGGAGCGGATATGATTATAATCAAATGGCAGACGATGTTAAAGGAGTCGTTGACGCCATGGAGCTGGACAATTTTGTCCTCGCCGGTTTTTCCATGGGAGGCCCGATCGCTCTTCGGTATATGGCCCGTCATAAGCAGCAGGGAGTTTCTAAATTACTTTTGCTCGCACCGGCAGCTCCAAGCTTCACGCAACGGGAAAACTTCCCATACGGCATGGAGAAAAAAGACGTCGACGGAATTATTGACAACCTGAATACCGATCGCCCTAAAATGCTCGAGGATTTCGGTGGCATGTTTTTTGGCAGTGATGATGTTTCCGATGTATTTAAAACGTGGTTCCATGGCCTCGGCATGGAAGCCGGAAGCTATTCGACCATCCATTCAGCGGAAGCGCTCCGGGACGAGGACTCCTTTGAAGACCTCTCCTCTATTACAGTTCCGGTAGAAAGCTTTCACGGGAAAAACGATCAGATCTGCCCATACGAATTTTCCGGGGAGCTTCAAAAAGGAATCAACGGCTTAAAGGTCGTTCCTTTTGAAAACAGCGGCCATGGCCTGTTTGTTGATGAAAAAGAAAAGTTCAACCAGGAACTTCTACGTTTTCTCGGAGAGTAATGAGGCAATAACGATTAAAGGACACGCATGCCAGCGTGTCCTTTTTTCTATAATAGATGCCGTTCGAGGTATGACCGCAGCATTTCCGGCGGTTTTCCTGTAAGTTTTTCCACGTCTGTAGTGACCTCGCCCATCAGTCCCATGGAGACTGCTTCATACAAAGATGCATTCACCCTGCCGAAGCCGGAGCCATCATCGTAGGCCCGGGCAAATTCCTGGACTTCCATCGGTTCATAACGAATGCGCTCTCCCGTAATATTGGAAAGCAACTCACCCAATTCCTCCATCGTATAAGCCTGCATCCCTGTCAGCGTATAGAGACCCCCGTGCCTGTCAGGCCCAGCAGCCACAGCGGCTATGGCCTTAGCCAGGTCTCTTCGCGTAATAAAAGAAGCAGCGCCTCTTCCTGCCGGGTAAGGCAGCCTTTTAGTCCGGACCAGCTCCTCCGTATAAGGAATCAGCGGGTCCGCATATACTCCGTTGCGAATAATAGTGCCAGACATCGAACTCATTGCAATACGCCGGACAGCGTAGCCGAAAAACGGGCTCATATGAAAGGGGTTGTTCCAATGGTCCGCCGTAAAACCGATAAAAATAAAATGTTTGACGCCAACCCCCTCTGCCGCTTCAACTGAGGTTCTAAATTCCGTGATTCGCTGTTCAGATGGGTGCGTAATGCTTGGAATGTAAAGCACCACGTCTGCTCCCCGAAAGACTGCCGTCTGCTCATCAAACGAATAGTAATCCATTTTTTCTATGTGAACATTCTGCTCTTTGAACACCGCCGCTTTTTCAGGGCTGCGCACGCCAAGGGTCACCTGTTCTTTGGGGACGAGTTCAAGCAGTTCCTCTGTTACTTTTTTTCCAAGATGGCCTGTAGCTCCCGTAATAACGTATTTCATATATTCACCCTCTCAGCCGATTCTTTCCCCGATTTTCGTTTCGTGGTCTGTTTGCAGAAGAGTCACTCCTTCATCAGTATATACGCCTAAAATCAAGCATTCTGAAGTGAACGATGCAATTTTCATTGGAGGAAGGTTCACAATGCCAATCACTGTTTTACCCTCCAACTCACCTTTTTCATACAACTCAGTAATCTGGGCGCTGGACTGCTTTACTCCCACTTCTTCTCCAAAATCCACCCACGCCTGATACGCAGGCTTTTTTGCCTCCGGAAACTCTTGTATCTGTACAATCTTTCCTACTCTAATATCCAGGTTGTGAAAGTTTTCAATAGAAGCCATCGAAATACCCTTCCTTTCTCTACTTTGATTATGTATCATCGTATCATAAGCGCTTATATTATTTGTAATATCCTGGTACCTTTTTGGCCGGGAAACTCATTTGAGGTGAATTGACGTGCGGCGTTTTCTAACATTTTTGCTCGGAATTATTTTAGGTGCCGCCATGAATATACCTATTATCAGCATTGCCCGCTTTTCTGCCGAGTTATTTATTGGGCAGGGGTACTGGTTAATCGGCATCGGGGCCCCGCTTGTGTTTTGGCTTGTATTTAACCTTCCATTCATTCAATGGTTTGCCGCATTTGCTGTGCGCTGGAGATGGATGAACCGTATCGGCATTGGCCTGCTGATGATCGGGGTAGTTACTATGTTTCAGTTAAACAGCGGCGAACTGTTCTGGTATTATATAGAAATCGGTATCATTATGGCCGCTTCTCTCTGCCTTCTGGTGCAGATTATTCTCACTCCTAAAAAACGTCCCCCACATGTAAAATCATAAACTTCCGGCGTGAATCCGGGAGTTTTTTAGTTTCCGGACAACCAGCTTAAAAAATTTTGTTCGCGGGCCCACGCGCTATCCCCGCCATATAAGCATTTCTATTAAATTCTTCCCTTTTAGCAAAAATTGGATGATTGAATTAAGTCACAACGGGTATCATACACCCCGATGCCACTTATTATTTTAAAGTAACTAACGTTATGGCATAAATAGCTTACAGAAAAAGGAGCGATACACGTCATGACAGAACTTCAAGGCAAAACGTTTATTATTACAGGAGCAAGCAGCGGCATTGGGAGAGCCACCGCTAAAAAACTCGTCGAAAACGGCGCTAACGTAGCACTTGCCGCCCGCCGTCTCGAACGCCTGAACGAAATTAAAGAAGAGCTTTCCGATCAGCCTGGCGAAATTATCCTCAAAGAGACCGACGTTACTTCCCGTGAACAGATGGAAGAACTCGGACGCGAAGCAGTCAATCACTTTGGCAAAGTATACGGCCTTTTTAACAACGCCGGCTTAATGCCGCTATCATTACTGAAAAATCAAAAGGTCGATGAGTGGGACCAGATGGTGGATGTGAACATTAAAGGTGTTCTGTACGGCATCAATGCCATCCTTCCGCATATGATCGAAAATAATGATGGCCATATTATTTCCACTTCCTCTGTTGCTGCCCACCAAATCTTCCCTGGCAGTTCCGTATACAGTGGTACGAAATTTGCCGTAAAGGCAATTATGATGGGCCTCGAACAAGAAGTAGCCCAGACTAACATTCGTACGACTGCCATTTCTCCAGGCGTGGTGAATACAGAGCTGACTGAAACCATTACGGATAAAGAAGTAATGGAACAATTCGATTCCGTATTGAATGTGCAGCAGCTGAATTCAGAAGATATTGCAGAAGCAGTATACTATGCACTTACCCAGCCGGCACACGTGGACGTCAATGAAATTGTTGTTCGTCCGGTGGATCAGCCATAAATGCCGAACGTATTTAAGCCTCTGCTCCGTATCCGGGAGCAGAGGCTTATTTTTTTCGTAGTCTTACAGCCCCCACATCCACGCCCGGGCTGACCATAACATGAACGGGGCGTCCGTCTGAATGGTTGAAACCGCCTGCTGCGAGTAGTCCGTTTTCTTCCTCTGCATACTCACCGCGATACAGCTTCCACGGCTTATGTACGACATCTCCGTACCATATCTGTCTATCTTTGGCTGTGTAAAAACGGTATCTTTCTGCAAGCCAGTTTTCGAGCGATCCTTCTGCAGCCGGCAGCTGTTCTCCTGTCGTCCGGTACTTTGCACGAAAACGAACGTTTCCGGACCTCCGGTGGTGATTCCAATACGTCCAGCTTTGATAATGGCGGATCGAAAAGCGTGCCTGATAATACGGAATAGCAAAATTCCGTCGCGCAATCCAGACACCAAGCGGAGAAGAAGCATCTAAATTATAAAAATAAATCCCCGGTTCCCCGTCCACGCAGACATACGTACGCAGATTCAATTCCGGAAAATGCAGGCCTGTCTGTTTTGGAAAAAAAGACGGACGGATGTCGTGCATTGAAAACGAAACTACTCCTACATACGCTCTCCCCTGAAACGTATCTACCTCCATATGCTCCGGCAGGCTGCGAGCTACTTCCCCAGGAGTTTTTTCCCAATGTGCAAACAACGCGTTTCTCCATTTCATGCGTATCAGCTGCCGCTCTCTCATCTCTGCTCCCTCTTCCTCAGTGTTTTATCCCAACCAATATACTACGATTTTCAACTGCTTTAAACTTAAATGGCTTCGAATATACTATTTTTTCCTGCTTCTTATTTTCCTCTTCAATAAGGTTTGTGATACATTGAAGAAAGGTTATTCTTCGCAAAGGAGCTCATATATATGGAAGACGCCAGAATGAAAATGTTCAGCAGTATGCTTTTAGCCATCTCCCTGTTACTCGTCATTACCACTGATATTCTTCTGATTGTGACAGCCATCGTAGTGGGCGGCGGTATTTCATTATACGTCTATGCCGGTCTTGTAATTACCGCTCTATGGGGTGTCGGGCTGGCAGCTCATTTTAAAGCCCAGAGCCGGATAAGCTTTATTATCTTTTTTATTTTAACAGTACTTCTTTTGATCAACTTGTTCAGCGGCATTTTAACCGGGCCGGCAGTAGAATTTTCATCCTAAAAGAAGGCCGTACGCACGGCCTTCTTTTATTTCCCGGGAAATGTACGAACAGCTAATCCGGTCTATCATCCGGCTTTAAACTCAGGATAATACCGTAGGCAAATGCACTGCCTACAAGCAGGACACCGGCAATAAGATTGTATGGAAATGGCAAAAGATCCACCGCAGAAATCACCAGCCATACCGCAATCAATAAACCAATAATTGCTGCGTACGCTGGTAAAAAGTCCTTCTGGAAAACCCAAACCGCCAGGGCAGTGGCCATGATTGCTACAGGCACAAACCACCACTTAAATGCTGAGGAAAAAATCAGGCTCCCCTCGGGAACATTTGTTATGAGATCACGAACGGGAATGACCAGAACAAACATTGCCGCTTGAGGAAGATACTTCAGGTTCTGCTTTATCCAACTTGAACGAAAGGCCTGAAGGGGTTTGCCGTAAATCATTAAAAAACTGACTATTAAGGCCCCTGGACCTAAAATGCCAAAATACCAGAAAGAAAAATTTGTCACACCCCGCAGCAAATCCCACAACCATAAAGCTAAAAATAGAACCCAGGCGACCAGCAATAAAAATGATAGATGCCCTCCTATAGCAGGAGGTACCTTGTGTTTGATTGCTCCACTATATACCTTCGGATCCTTCGGCATAATTTCATACATAGATCCTCCAGCTTTTTCCCGGGCCTCTACCTTTTCTTTATCCCCCTGGATGTAAAACTCCGTTTCTCTTTTCTTTCTGCCATGTAAATAAAGATAATCCCCGACCTCCTGAAAATAATCTTCTGCTTGTTTGGACAAAGACATAGGCTCTCCTTTCATCCTTATTTTTCCATTCCATTATTTCCATTGTCAATCCATATAAAAAGCCTGTCCCGACGAACGGAACAGGCTCTGTCACTATTTTTTTCTTCTTTTAACGCCCCATAACACTGCTGCCAGCAGCGAGAGCACCGAAATCCCAGTCATCCACCAGAAATACGGAGGATAGTACGTAAGAGAAAGGTTGTTTTCCCCATTCTCAAGCGGCACAGCGGTAAACGCTCCGTTTGCTTTCTCTATTGGCACCCGTTCACCATTCACCTTGGCTCTCCACCCTTTTTCATATGGAACAGGCATGACAGCGTATGCGTCTCCTGCGTCGTTTTCAACGACAGTATCGACTTCATTGCCGTCCACTTCTACATTCCGGGTAATATCCTTTGCCTGTTCGCTGGCTTCATTTAATTGTTCATACGTTTCCCCGTATACAGCCAGATCCTCAAGATGGTACTCTCCTTCAGGCAGCCGGATTTCTATAACATTATCCGCCGGATTTTCCACCCGGATCGTTAAATCATTTTCGTTCGTGCGGTACAGTGAGTCTCTCGCTTTTCGCGTTGTCTCAAATTCGTTCACGTTCATCCGGAAATAGCCGACACCGGGCTCCTGGCGGAGGAGAAAGTCTACGTAATAGTCCTCCACGTCTTCATCCCCGGGCACTGTAATATTGAGTCCGCCCTCTTCTCCGGTAACCGTAAGCATCCCGTTGTCGTAAGTCCCGTTTACGGCTTCAACATCCTCTCCGGTAGTGACCGAATTTTCCTGTGGAAAATCGGCCGCTGTCTCTGGATTTTCGAGGATTACACCGTTTAGCATCGCATGCTCCTTCGCGAGCGGCGCGGCTTCTTCAGCATCTTCATAGGCGTATATTTGATTGGTGGTCCGTACAAACGGCAGCACGTTTTCATTTTGATAAATAATATAATTATCATTTTCTACAAATGGAGTAAACCCGTACGGCACGTTTTCATCCCCGTCTTTTTCAAACATGGCGTATTCCCCGCGCAGCAGGCTGTATATATTTGCCCTTCGCCCGAAATCGGAATACCGGCTGATACTTTCCCGTCCGAGATCGATCTGAAGGTCATTGTAATAAAACATGAGCAGTTCTTCATTCAAAATACTTGAGTATGCCCCTGCCCCGTAAAAATCCAAATACAGCGGCGTATTTGTACGCTGAGGGTCTTTGATCCAAGTAGTGCGGGACAGCGCGTCGGGATCCTCCTGCGCAGCTTCATCAAGCAGTTCGATCTGATCTGCATCCATGTAATCCTCGCTCATGAGAAATTCCTGCGTCGTTTCGTTCATACTCCCACGTTCAAACAGCTTTTCATACTGGTACTGATTGGCGACCACCACGCTCGTCATAATGGCAAAAACGGCAGTGATGATCCTTTTGCCGCGTACATCTGTAAGCGTGGTGATGACAAAGGCTCCCAGGGAAATAACAATCATGCCCGGCGTCAGCCAGCCGCTCCAGTGATCAATGGAAAAATCGTCATCTAATAGGTAAAACAGGATGTACATGCCTGTTGCAAAAACAAGTGAAGGCACCAGTTCCCGCCAGTCGAGCTTTCGGATATGCTGAATGCCCGCTGCCACTGCGCCGGCGAGTAGAAAAGCAGCGATGTACTCAAAACGGTTCCTTGGCGCAGAAAAGCCGTTAAATGCGCTTCCTACCAACGGGCTATAATGAAATACAATGAATAAAAGTGACAGAATCGTAAAAAGCACAAACCGCGGATCCCTGTACAGCTGCTTCCAGGCTGCAAACACTAAAAAGATGGTCGGCACAATGAGAAAGCGGCTGTCGAGCAGGATATTGCTTGTACTATCAAATAACACGATTTCCTGTTCAAAGTCTGGCCGGTAATTGTTAAAGTAGCCGTACACGCCAGCGAAAAAGCCGGTCAGGCCGATGCCGAACCCGAGCAGGGAGCTGCCCCCAAAATAAAGTATCTGCTTTCCTATTTTTGTTTCCTGAGGCACAAGACGGATCAGCCATCTGGCTAATATATAAATACCGATAAAAATAAGCACGATATAAGAAAAGTAGAAGTTCGAAAATACGGTTGCTGCAAGCGCAAAAATAAACAGCAGCGGTTTTTTCTCCCGGATAATTTTTTCTACTCCGTACACGAGCAGCGGAAGCCAAATGAAAGCGTCTGCGAAAAATTCCCAAAATGCCGCGTGACGAAAATACATTACACACGTGGCATATAAAAGTGCCCCGGTCAGAGCAGGCAAACGGTCTAGCTTCATGTAGCGGAAGCAGGCGTACGTCAAAAAGGAAACGAGCGTCATACGGGCCATGCTGATAAAAATGACAGCCTCGGTCCAAAAGGCTGCGTCGGGTTCACGAACCAGCCCCACAAGCTCCAGTATATAAACGACTAACATCTGAAGGTAGAAGAACAGGTTTGTCGAGTAATAGTACCCGAGCTGGGTAAACATACTGCCGCCAAGCCCCAGTTGAAAGGAATAAAAAAATTCTCCGCTCGTATAATGATCGTACAGCAGCTGCTTAAACGGCCCCATCTGGTTCAATCCGTCATTCGGACCTGCCATATACGTATCATTGGTCCATTGGTAGAAGAAAAATGCGTGTGCTGCAATGACAGACAGAATGATTGCTGCCGCAATTCCCCATATATGCTTGTGTTTCAATATTCTCTCCCCACGCTATCTTTTTAATATTTTCCCAGTGACAATGAATGTGATCGGTATGGTAAAAATCACCGCTCCCAGAGGGGCGATAGTGCTGTTAATGTCCAGCCATTCCACAAATATATAAGCAAAAACAGATGAAGCCCCTACGTTTACCACCTGGGTCAACGGAAATTGGAAGAATTTTTTCCATGTCGGCCGCACCTGGTAGGTAAAGTATGTATTTAAAAAGAAAGAAATGACAAAGCTGATAAAAAAACCGGTGATATGGGCAACCATATAGGGCACCGAAAGTACAACGTGAAGCAGTAAGTAGGCGGCATAGTAGTTCAACGTGTTCATACCGCCTACTAAAACAAATCTAGTAAACTCATTATCCAACTGTTTCATGCATCTCGCCTTTTCGTATTAGATTCCTGCACTAAATAATGCGGGCGCCTTTTCGTTTCATAGTAGATGCGGCCAATATATTCCCCAAGCACGCCGAGGCTTAACAACTGCACGCCTCCTAAAAACAGGATAGCAGAAATTGTCGTAAAGTAGCCCGGCACTTCTATTCCCATCCGCAGAATCTGGACAAATGTAATACCAATGTAAATCAGCGCAAGCAGCATAACAGCAAGGCCGGTATACAGACAAACACGCAGCGGACGGTTATTAAAAGAAATCATGCCGTCCACGCCGTAATTCAACAAGCTCGAAAACGACCACTTGGTTTCGCCTTCTTGACGCTGCACATTTTCATAGTAAACCGTTTTGGAAGGAAAGCCGATCCATGAAAAAAGCCCCTTCGAGAATCGGTTGGCTTCACTTAACGACAGCAGGGCATCGAGCGCCCTCCGGCTTAACAGGCGGAAATCGCCGACACCGTCTTCAAGCTTTACATCCACCATTTTATTAATAAATTTATAATACATTGTCGCCATACCCGAACGGAATTTTGAATCCCCTTCCCGGTTCCTCTTCGCGATAACCTGGTCGTAGCCTTCTTCGTAGCCTTCAATTAATTCTAAAATGACTTCGGAGGGGTGCTGCAGATCAGCATCAATAATCACTACAGCATCACCGTCCGCATGGTGCAGCCCAGCAATGAGTGCTGCTTCTTTTCCGAAGTTACGGGTAAACGATACATAGCTCACATTTTCATGCATCCGGGCAAGCTCTCTCATCTTCGCAAGCGTCTGGTCCGAGCTTCCGTCATCTATATACAGTGCTTCTATTTCATAGGGCAGATGCCCTAAATGATTATGCAGTGATTCATATACAGAGACAATGTTGTCCTCTTCATTGAACGAAGGGATGACGATTGTTATCTTTTTCATTTTATTTCCCCCCTGGCCCCTTTATCTCCCATTGTTTACACAGTACTTTCATATCGTACCCTTCTCTATATCATTTGTATCACTGTACAGAGGTGAAAAATTCTCAAAAATTGTGGGATGGATGCGTGCCTCCCGCTTTCCGGGCATAAAAAATAACGTCCGGGCCGCCTCGTCCAACCTCCACTTCCTCGGTCCATACAGCATCGAATACCGCTTCGAGGCTGCTTTTGAAAGCCGCAGAATAAGAAGCACTCCAGAAAGCAGCCACACCTCCGCTGCGGAGTACGTTATAAACCACCTGCAGACCTCCCGTTTTATACATATGGGAATTCCCTTCCCGGACGAGCCAATCAGGCCCGTTATCGGTATCCATACATACAGCATCCCAGCGTGCGCTTGTTTCTTTCTCTAAAAATGCTAGAAGATCCGCCTCAATGATTCGTGCTTTCTCATTCTCGGGAGCCCGTCGGTTCCATTCCTTAAAATAGGAACGGTTCCACTCAATAATATGCTTCTCTAATTCTACAACAGTTACGTGCACTGTATCTGCATGATTTACCGCTTCATCGAGTGAAAAACCGACACCAAGACCTCCAATCAGCACCGACTCTGCTGAAAAAGCATGTTGCAGCGCAGTCTTTACCATTCGCCGCTCTGAATCTCCATTATGGGTAGCCATTAAAAACGTTCCATTACTAATAACTTCATAATGCCCGCCGCGCCGCTGAAGCTGCAGCTCCCCGCTTTTTCCCTGAACCTTTTTTATTACTTCCCTGTCACTGTTCATTCAAGACCACTCCTTTCCTGTACGGCAAGTATATTTCATATTTGCAAAACCAGAAAAAAAAGGTACGATTAAAAAGTATGCAGAATTTTATCAACATGAGTATGTTTATTTATTTTATAATATTTTGTTAACTATTTTAGAAAAGACCAGGAGGTTGTTTATATGCTCGGCGCCATTGAAGCAGGAGGGACCAAATTTGTCTGCGCGGTCAGTGAAAACGGCCGTGATATTAAAGAACGCGTTTCTATTCTAACTACGACGCCCGCAGAAACCATGCAGCAGGTGTACGATTTTTTCCGTTCTTTTTCTATCGAAGCCGTGGGCATTGGCTCTTTTGGACCGATTGATATTAATACAAAAAATGATACATACGGCTACATCACTACCACGCCAAAAACAGCATGGCAAAACTTTAACATTCTTGGCGATGTGCAAAAACATCTGGGGGTGCCGGCAGGCTTTACAACCGACGTCAATGCAGCAGCGCTAGGAGAATGGAAACACGGTGCCGGCGCCGGAAAAACGAGCTGCCTGTACATGACAGTTGGCACTGGTATCGGCGTGGGAGCCGTGATTAATAATCATATTCTCGAGGGGCTGAACCATCCCGAAGCCGGACATATTATTGTCCGCCGGCATCCCGAGGATGATTTTAAAGGCACATGCCCTTACCATAGCGACTGCCTCGAGGGACTTGCTTCAGGGCCGGCTGTGGAAAAGCGCTGGGGAGAAAAAGGCAGCGAGCTGACTGCCCGCCCTGAGGTATGGGAGCTTGAATCCTATTACCTCGCTCAGGCCATGATGAATTACATTCTAATTCTCACTCCCGAGCGGATTATTATCGGTGGCGGCGTCAGCAAACAGCCTTCCCTGCTCGCAAAAGTACACGAAAAAACACAGCAGCTTCTGCAGGGGTACGTGCAGGACTCAATGATCACTCAACACATTGACCAGTATATCACCACCCCGGGTCTTTATGATGATGCCGGCATCACCGGAGGCTTTGTTCTCGCTGCCCGGACTCTCGAGGATACCCCCAACTAAAAGCAGGCGCAGCCTCAAAACACCTACTCGTTTACAACTCCTGGGCGCAAAAAAGAAAGGAAATCAGCTGAGTGAAAAGACATGTCTTGTTACTGATGACCGGTTTACTTCTCATTCTCGTTGTACTGGGGTGGAACAGCAGGCAAAATCCGCTCCCCCAGGTGGAAGCAAGCGAGGTCGTCGCACAAAACGCCCTCCACCCTGTCGTAGAAGAACGAAAAAATGAATGGATCCAACGTGCAGAACAGCAGGGAATCCAGGTTGTTGTAACGGATGGATACCGTTCTGTGGAGGAGCAGAATGCTTTATACGCCCAGGGACGGACCACGCAGGGAGAAATTGTAACGCAGGCAAGAGGCGGCGAATCGTATCATAATTACGGCCTTGCTATTGACTTTGCTTTACGCACACCGGACGGAGAGCTCGTCTGGGATATGGAACGCGATGACAATGGGAACGGTAAAGCAGATTGGACGGAGGCCGTAGAGATCGCTAAAGAACTCGGTTTCAACTGGGGCGGGGACTGGCCCGGTTTTAAAGACTATCCCCATCTCGAGATGACCTTTGGCCTCAGCCTTGAAGAGCTCCAAGCTGCGGAACAGCAGAATACCTAACTACCAGCGTCCGGCTAGTTATCCGGACGTTTTTCTTTCCCACGGCGAGGTTAAGCTTCTGGCAGTTTGTGGTATACAGCTGTAGTACCCTCTATTGTGAAAGGAGTCCTCTTTAATGACTAAAACAGCCCTGGTGGTAGGAGCTACCGGTATTATAGGCAGCAGCATTCTAAAACATATTGCATCTCTGGAGGATTGGGAGGCTGTGGGCATTTCTCGGCACCAGCCGGAAGACACCCACGGAGCTGATTATTACGTAGAGGCAGACCTCTTAAACGAGGAAGAAATCACTAAAGCCCTCCATGACGTGCCCGCAGTCACGCATATCTTTTATGCCGCCTATCAGGATTATGATCCCCTTTCCAAGGAACAAATTACGGTTAATACTACCATGCTTCAAAGCGCTGTTCAGGCTGTGGAAGCGACGTCCAGCCAGCTCCAGCGCGTGGTGTTGATGCAGGGGGCTAAAGTGTACGGAGCCCATATCAGCGCCTTTAAAACACCGGCACGGGAAAGCGATCCGCGCCATATGCCACCAAACTTTTATTACAACCAGGAGGATTACCTTCGTAACCACCAGGCGGGGAAAAACTGGTCTTGGACCATTTTGCGCCCTGATGTCGTGTGCGGCTATTCGGTAGGCACTCCGATGAATTTGAGCATGGTCATTGCTGTCTATGCCTCTATCTCTAAAGAACTCGGCCTTCCACTTCGTTTCCCGGGAAAAGAAGTAACCTACCGGTCGCTCGCCCAGGTTACCGATGCCGGCCTGCTCGCCCGCTGTTCGGTCTGGGCTGCCCTGCATGAGCCATGTGCATTTGAAACGTTCAATATTACTAACGGAGATTTCTTTCGCTGGGAGCACATGTGGCCGGTTATCGCCGAGGAATTCCAAATGGACACCGGGCCGGTGCAGACGATCACACTTTCTGATTTTATGCCGCTGCAGAAGGGGCTCTGGGAGGAAATGCAGGAAAAATACAGCCTCCAGGCTATCCCTTTCGATAAATTAGCTGCCTGGCCGTTCGGTGACTTTATTTTTAATGTAGAATACGATGTGATGTCTGACACTAATAAGGTAAAACAGTTTGGTTTTACTGAAGTGGTAAACAGTGATGACATGTTTCGGCAGCTGCTTCGCGAATTTCAGGAACAGCGGTTGATTCCAAAATTCTCAGGCTGATTCCGCACACATCCGAAACACCCATTCAGCTTCTGCCGGATGGGTGTTTTGTTATTTTCCAATATGCTTGTGTACAAATGCCCGCATGTAGTGCATCGCTTCCTGGCCGTCCTCTTCAAGCGGAAACTGGTTGATAAACCCGTGAATTGTCCCATCCACCTGATGATGATGAACGTCTGCATTTGCTTCTTTCATCTGTCTTGCCAGCTCCTCGCCTTCATCATGCAGTACATCATATTCCGCTGTAATAATAAGGGTCGGAGGATTTTCCCGTTTATCCGTATCCCGCATCGGCACAGCCAGTGGATCCCTGCGTTCATCCCATGAAGACAAATAATGCGCCCAGAAGTCACCTACGTTTTTAGCCGTCAGTCCATAGCCTTCACTAAAACGATGATAGGATACGTAGGCGGGGTCTTCGTCCCGGTTATAAAAATCAGCAACAGGGTACAAAAGCATCTGCCCCTCAAGGTATGTCTGTTCCTTTCGAAGCAGAGTAGAAGCTGCGTATACAATATTTGCGCCGGCGCTGTCCCCGCATAGATAAAACCGGTCCTCTGTGTTTGCCCAGTCCCGGTATTCAGAAAGCACCCAGCGCACAGCATCCAGGCAATCGTATACCCCGGATGGAAACGGATATTTCGGGGCAAGCCGGTAATCCACTGCTACAACGTATGCCTCCAGTTCATTGGCCAGCACCCGGCAGAAAGCATCGTGGGTTTCAAGGCTGCCAACGGCAAACCCGCCTCCGTGAAAGAAAATCACGGTGGGAAGCGGCTCTTCGGATATAGGCTTATATCGTCGAACAGTTAACGTGCGTCCATCTAAATCGATATCTTTATCCAACACTTCAGCTACTGCCGGGCGAGCTGAAGGCTCCGGCGCCATTTCGTTTCTTCGTCTCCGCTCATCGACTACTTCCTCCACCGTTTCCACTTCGAAGGATATATTTTGGTTTAGGTATTCCTTTACATGGTCTCGAAGTTCCATTGTTCCTTCCCCCTTCTATCTATTAATCCATACCCTCAATTTTGCCCGGTTACCCTTCATTCCACTCTGACCTGCTTCGTATACATTGACGTTAACTCTCTGAAGTTATATAGTTACGCTAACATAACGACTATGGCTAAAGTAGGGGTAAACATATGGAATCTATCATTCAAGTGCACAAACTGCGAAAATCGTTTAAAGATATGGAAGCGGTCAAAGGCATTCATTTTGACGTCGCCCAGGGAGAAATATTCGGCTTTCTCGGCCCGAACGGGGCAGGAAAAAGCACAACTATCAACATGATCTGCACGATGCTCGCGCCCACTTCCGGAAGCGTTACCATTAACGGCTATGATGCGTTTAAGCAGAAAGCAAAAGTCCGGGAGAGCATTGGTATCATTTTTCAGGAAAATACGCTCGATGAAAAATTAAGCGCCCTTGAAAACTTGAAGCTTCACTGCCGATTTTACCGGGTCCCTAAACATAAACGAACGGAGCGCATTCAAGAGGTTCTTGAAATCGTAGACTTAACCGACAACCAAAAGAAAAAAGTGGAAGAATTCTCCGGCGGGATGAAACGAAGGCTTGAAATCGCCCGGGGGCTCCTTCACTATCCGAAGGTACTGTTTCTGGATGAACCGACAGTCGGCCTTGATCCTCAGACCCGCGCGCATATTTGGGAATATATTCTCCGTCTGAAGGAAAAAGAAAATATAACCATTTTTCTAACTACGCATTACCTGGACGAGGCGGAAATCAGCCACCGCATTGCCATTATGGATAAAGGCAGCATTATTGCCCTCGATACACCCAAACGGCTGAAGCAGCAGGTTGGCGGGGACGTGATTGAACTCGGCACCGAGGATAATAATGCAGTAGCCACGCAGCTGCAGCATGATATGCCGGAGGCAGAAATACAGGAGGAAGCAGGTGTTCTGCGCATTAAGGTACCAAGCAGCGACCAGTTTATTTCTACGTTTCTGCAACAGATCCGCATACCTATTACGAGCCTCAACATACGCCGGCCGACGCTTAATGACGTGTTTTTATCCTATACAGGACGCAATATTAAAGCCGGCCCCGCTTAAGAAAGGAGAACACACATATGGAAGGTATTTTTGCTATCTGGCAGCGGGATTTAATGAAATTCATCCGGGACCGCGCCCGGCTTCTCGGCTCATTTGCGATGCCTATTTTATTTTTAATTATTTTTGGCGGCGGGTTCAGCGGCACGATGGAAAACCTGGTAATGAATCAAACCTCTGAAATCGAGAATTTTAATTATCTTACTTTCATTTTCCCGGGCATTGTAGCCATGACCCTTTTAATGACTTCAATTTTTTCATCCTTGTCAGTCATCCAGGACAAAGAATTCGGCTATATGAAAGAAATCCTCGTTTCGCCGGTGTCCCGGGTGAATATTGCGATCGGCAAAATGCTCGGGGCCTCCACAGTTGCTTTTATGCAGGGAGTACTGATGTTTATCCTTATTCCGGTCCTCGGCGTAACCTACGAATGGAGCAACGTCCTGGCCGTGCTGCCGATTATGTTTCTGCTTTCGTGCACCCTTGCTTCCCTTGGCCTGCTAATAGCAAGCCTGCTTCGGTCGACACAGGGATTCCAGCTGATTGTGCAGGTTCTCGTGTTCCCCATGGTCTTTCTTTCAGGAGCTCTGTTTCCAGTAACAAACATGCCAGCCTGGATGGATATCCTTGTTAAAGTTAATCCTGTCACCTACGGCGTAGACGCTATGAAAAAAGTAATGACCGGCGCCGGAGACCTGCCCGTCGCTGCCCAGAACGCGCTCGGGCTCAACCTGCAGCTGTTCGGGCGTACAGTGACGGTGGCAGAGGAGCTGCTGTTTTTAATTATTTTTACTTCCATTTTGATCGCCCTTGCCACCGTGAGCTTCCGAAGAGCCAACGCCTAAGCAACGGGTCACGTTTTTTCCATAAATTCTGTGACCAGCCGCTCCACAATATCCGGCTGCTCATGAACGACCCAATGCGTCGCATCAGACACAAAAATCAATTCTCCATCGCGGCAGTATCCAAGGCTCGTCCGGGCGGAAGCCTTCGACAGAAAGGCGTCCCCAACACCCCAGATGATCCGTACCGGCGGAGTCACATAGCTTGATTCCACAATATCCTTCGGCCCTTTTCTCATTCCTCTGTACCAATTAATCATGGTCGTGACCGCATTCGGCTGAGACCATGCTTCTTTGTATCTTTCTACATCTTCTTCAGTAAACGTTCCAGGTTTGCTTGTTTTTACGAGACCATTGGCAAACTCTTCAAAGTCATTATAGGCAAGCAGTTTTTCCGGAAGTCCGGGAAGCTGAAAAAACAGCATGTATGAGCTTCTTAGAAGCTGGGTCGGATCTTTTTTCATGCTTGCCGGCATAGCCGGCAGATGCGGAATATTAATGGCAACAAATTTTTCCACGTATTCAGGCCTCGAAGCTGCCGTGTACCACCCTACTGCTCCGCCCCAGTCATGACCAATGATTACTGCTTTTTCCCGTCCCATCGCTTTGATCAGCTCCGTTACATCATTACGCAGTTCATCCAGAGCGTATGCTTCAATCTCAGGCGGCTTGCTGCTTTGATTGTAGCCGCGCTGGTCCGGAGCCGCCACCCGGTAGCCCCGCGCTGCAAGCGGGCCGATCAAATGCCTCCACTCGTACCAAAATTCCGGAAAACCGTGTAACAGTATGACCAGTGGCCCGTTCTCCGGACCAGCCAATGCGGTGTGTAAAGAAATTCCGTTGACTGTTATCGTTTCAAAGCTGATATCCTGCATATCTGGTGCCTCCTAGTTATTTTTCCTGAATGAAATTTCTAATGGACTGTGTGACAAGCTCCGGCTGCTCATGATGCACCCAATGCGTCGCTTCTTCAATAAAAATTCCGTCTCCGTCGCTGCAGTATTTCAGACTTTCCTTAGCGGCTGCCCTGCCTAAAAACCAGTCATGCATCCCCCAGATCATGCGTACAGGCACATTGATTGTTTCCGTGCTCATCGCTTCCGCCGGCCCGAATGGGATGGCCCGAAACCAATTGAACATAGCCGTTACGCTGCCGGGCTGTGACCAGGCAAACCGGTACTGCTCCAGCTCTGACTTTGTAAACGTGCCTGGGCAGCTCGTTACAGACAGATGGGCCTTTAATGCGGCGTACTGGAACATCGCAGCCGCTTTATCCGGAAGGCCGGGGAGCTGAAAAGCCGCCATATAATATCCTTTTATTATGTCCATAGGATGCATGAGCATCGTCTTTGGCATGGCGGTTAAGTGCGGCATATTCACCGGGATAAACAAAGAAACGTATTCCGGCCGCGTAAGTGCCAGATACCAGCCTATAGCCCCGCCCCAGTCATGGCCGGCAACTACAGCCTTCTCTCTTTTAAAGTGAAAAATCAGCCCGGTGATATCATCCCGGAGAGCATCCATGGAATAAGATGCTTTTTCAGGAGGCTTCGAGCTCAGATGATACCCCCGTTGGTCAGGCGCTACTACAAAATAGCCTTCCTCCGCAAGGGCATGCATCTGCTTCTCCCAGGCACGCCAAAATTCCGGAAAGCCATGCAGGAGTATGACCATCTCCCCTTCCTTTGGTCCTGCGGTGGCCACATGAAGGCGGAGGCCATTCACGTGCACATATTTAAATGATAGTTCTGCCATCGAAAACCTCCTTGGTTCTGTTAGTTTCTTTTACCCGGAAATGGCCTGCTTCAATGATGAATTTCCACAGCAGCTAAAAATAACAGCACCTATCCATGTGGATAGGTGCCGTTTCTTTTACATTTGTGCTGTCGGACGAACGACGATTTCATTAACCGATACTTCCGCCGGTTCTTCAATCGCGTAACGGATCGTGCGGGCAATACTTTCTGAAGAAATTGCGTTTTGATACAGCTCATCCACGCGTTCTTTCACCTGATCGTCCGATATAGTCTCGGTAAGCTCCGATTCAACAGCCCCCGGCGATATAATCGTTGATCGAATGTTGTTTTCCGGTGACTCTTCTTTGCGGAGCCCTTCCGAGATCGCGCGCACCGCATATTTCGTTCCGCTGTAGACAGCGCCGCCCGGAGATACCTGATGGCCTGCCACCGAGGAAACATTAATAATGTGCCCTTCTTTTCTTTCCCTCATGTAGGGGAGAACGGAACCAATACCATAAAGCACGCCTTTAATGTTCACATCGATCATCTGGTTCCAGTCTTCGAACTGCCGGTTCCGCAGCATCGAGAGCGGCATCAATCCGGCATTGTTTACTATAACGTCAATTTGGCCGTACGTTTCATTGGCAAACTGGGCGAGTTCGTCCATCTGCTCCTGGGAGGTGACATCCACTACTTTATAGGCAGCCGTACCGCCGACCTGTTCAATGTCTTTTTGAAGCTGCTGCAGACGCTCCTCCCGGCGGGCGGCCAGCACTACTTTAGCCCCTTTGCCAGCTAATTCTTTAGCTGCTGCTTCACCAATACCACTTGAAGCACCAGTCAGTATAACTACTTTTCCTTCAACTTCTGCCATGTTATATCCTCCAATGCTGTTCTGAATTGATTACGTACTCTCTATACCCGCCGCACTATAATCATAACCTTTGCTGCTCATCAAAAAAGAGCCCCCTGCTCCGGGAGCTCTTTCAATTCAATTATTCTGCATGCCAGCGGACTAATAACGCAGACTGCGCCAGACCGCCGCCAAATCCGTAAATAAGCACGAGGTCGCCGTTGCTTAAACGGCCGTCCTTCTGCGCTTCCCGGAGAGATAACGGAATTGTAGCGGATGATGTGTTGCCGTAATATTCGAGACTCGTCAGCGTTTTTTCCACTGGAATGCCGGTACGCTCGCAGATCGATTCGATCATTCTCATGTTCGCACTGTGCGGGGCAAACCAATCGATGTCCTCAATTGCCACTCCTGCATCATCCAAAAGCTTGTCGATCCCCTGAGGAACTGTTTTGACTGCCCATTTGTAAACTTCCCGGCCGTTTTGCACAACATAGCCGTCTGAATCCACTTCCTGTCCGCCAATTTGGTTGGACAGATCGGTGCAGTAAAGGTATTCACCCTTTTTCCCGTCTGAATCCGTGAGAGCGGCCAGAAAAGATGGATTGCTTTCGTCTGCTTCTACTAGAGCTGCGCCTGCGCCGTCCCCGAACAAAATACATGTCGCCCGGTCTGTATAATCCGTAATTTTAGAGAGCGTTTCAGCGCCGATCACAAGCACTTTACGATGAAGACCGGAACTGATCATGCCGTCTGCCACGTGCAGCCCGTAGGAAAAGCCGGCGCAAGCAGCGTTTAAATCAAAAGCTCCAGCCCCGGAAATACCAAGGCTGGCCTGCACCAAAGAGGCGACGCTTGGTGTTTTGTGGTCGGGCGTCAGCGTGCACACAATGATAAGGTCCACGTCTTCAAGCGTTTTTCCACTTACCTGCTGCAGCTCCTCCGCTGCTTTTACGCAGATCGTGCTGGTGAATTCGTCATCTGCTGTAATCCGTCGTTCTTTAATGCCGGTACGGGACGTAATCCACTCGTCGTTTGTTTCCACCATTTTTTCTAAATCATCATTTGTCAGCCGCTTCTCCGGAACAAAGGACCCTAATGCTGTAATTGAAGCTTTTGATTGTACCATCGGTATGTAACCCCCGTTTTATGTATAATTATCGCTATTGCGCTTTGGTTTTTGTTTAATCTCATACTTATTTATATTATCACAAAATAAAGGGTTATGCTTCCTTTGCTTTACGCATATCAAAAGTACCGGAGCAGGCAAAAACCCTTCCCGGGCCGGGAAGGGCTGTTAAGTTATTTTTTCATATCTGCCTGCTCGTGTTTTTGAATCAGATCTGCCGTCAGTTGGCCGGACAGTGTAACCATTGGCACACCACCGCCAGGATGCGTGGAACCGCCGGCAAAATAAAGGTTATCGTATATTCGGCTTTTTGCCGGCACTTTAAATCCTCCGTTTACTTTCTGGTCGGAGGCCACTCCGTAAATCGAGCCTCCGTTGGCGCCGTAAAGTTCCTCAAGTCCTTCCGGAGTAAAACGGTACTCAAACTCGATTGACTCCCGCAGGCCCTCCATTCCGTTTCTCTCTAATTTATCCAGAATCGTCTCCTGGTATTTATCCCAGTCAAAAGATTTTTTCTGTTTAGTATCCATTGGCGGCACGTGTGTCAGTACGAATAAATTGTCTTTACCTGCCGGCGCCTGGGCTTCGTCCGACCGGGCCGAGATACCAATATACACGGTCGGGTCGTCGGCTGGAACCTTTTCCTCGAATACCTGCTTAAACTCAAGCTCAGGATCCTCAGAGAAAAAGAAGTTATGGTGATGAAGCCCCTCGAATTTTTTATTCACCCCAAGCAGCAGCACGACGCCCGAAACTGTCGGAATAAACGTTTTATTTAGTTTCTTGGCTTCTTTTTTCGCCTTCGTTTCCGAAGGGGCAATCGTATTGTAGGCCGGGATGGCCTCAAGGTTCGATACGATAACATCTGCCTGGTGCGTTTCCCCACTCTCTGTTTCCACTCCGGTCACCCGGTCGTTTTCTACGAGCAGACGGCTGACGGGGCTGTTCAGATGAACGTCGACCCGAAGCTCCTCCATCAGCCGCTGCATGCCCTCGGCAATTTTGTACATGCCGCCCTTCACGTAATGAATACCGAGCCCGAGCTGTACATAGACGAGCTGGTTTAAAATGGCCGGGGCGGCGTACGGATTGGATCCAACGTACATAATGAAAAAGTTGAACATCTGCTCGAGGTATTTATTGGCAAACTGCTTATGGGTCGCCTTCGCCACTGTGTTCAACGGATCCATCTTCATTAAATCGCCTAACGTATGGTGGCTTTTTAAGTCTTTTAGGTCTTCGATGCTGTATTTATAAAAGCTTTTCATGCACAGTTCATACATTTCTTCTGTATAGGATAAAAACTCCGTAATTTTACGGCTCGGCTGATCCGTAACTTTCGCCGCTTCTTCAATCATGCCGGGCAGATCGCTCGTCACGTTCAGCGAGGTTCCGTCCTCGAAAAATGTTTTCCACTGCGGTTCCACCCGTTCTACCTGTATGTAATCATCAAGGTAGCGGTTTGCGCTGTGAAACAGCTGTTCAAGCACCCATGGCATCGTCAGAATAGATGGGCCGGTGTCGAAGGTGAACCCTTTCCCGCTGCGGCGGTTCAATTTTCCGCCAAGATTTTCATTTTTCTCCAGTAACGTTACCTCATATCCATCCGTCTGCAGCCGGATCGCTGCGGACATGCCTCCAAGGCCTCCGCCAATGACAATTGCTTTTTTCTTCAAATAGCACACCTCCGTGAATTAGTACAAAAATGGGATTAGCCGGTTTCTTCGCTGGCACCATATACGATACGTTTCTCCGTGTGTCTGGCGCAGCATTTCTTCTTCAATACGGATACGGTAAAGAAGTGCCGGCACCATAACTCCTGTACTTATGACTGCTGCTCCGGGGCTATTCATGAATAAGCAAAAGCCAAGTACAATAAAAAGTAAAGCGGTATAAAGCGGATGGCACAAACGACGGTACGGTCCGCTGCTTACGAGGCGGTCGCCGTTCCGGACAGACACGTCCCTGCTGAACTGGTCCCGCAGATGAAGAATCCCCCAATACCGCAAGCCAATACCGGCTCCGTACAGACAAAGACCGGCGATCTGAAGCCGGGCTGAAGAGAGGCTGAGGAAACCGGTCTCGCCAAATACCACTGCGGTTCCCATCGACAGAATGACAG
This sequence comes from Marinococcus halophilus, assembly GCF_900166605.1. Taxonomy (NCBI): domain Bacteria; kingdom Bacillati; phylum Bacillota; class Bacilli; order Caryophanales; family Bacillaceae; genus Marinococcus; species Marinococcus halophilus. The sequence continues at coordinate 230,132 of NZ_FVZD01000006.1, read as the reverse complement.
CTGCCAGTATCCAGCGGAACGAGCGGCTCTCCATACGCTCCGGTTCCTTCGAGGGAGCTTTCTGCCTGAATAAAAAAAATTCAGCGATCCAGAAGAAGGTAACCACCACAAATATTGTATCAATCAACACCATGGTTTTACCTTCTCCCTTCATGCCTCATTTCTTTTTACACTCGTTACCAATTCCCCTATCTATGCTGCCGCTAAACCAAAAGCCCTCCCTGTTTTTTATTATCTTTTACGCCTCCACCGCTTTTTTAGCCACCGGCTTTGCTTTCATTAAAAGATCCACAATATGCACCGTATCAATTTCTTCTTCGAGGTCTTCCCGCTGTACGCCCAATTTCATTTGGAGCATACAGCCCGGGTTGGTCGTAACAATACCTTCCGGGCACTGCCGCTTAACGTCTTCCATTTTCACATCCAGAATATCCATGGCATCTTCATACTGTGTAATATTGTAAATACCTGCTGAACCACAGCAGAAGTCGGGCCGGTCAAGCTCTTTAAGCGTCACTCCGGGCACAGAGCGAATCAGCTGAAGCGGCGGTTCTTTTACCTTCTGTACATTTGTCATATGACAGGAAGGCTGATACGTATAAGTTTCTTCCACCCTTTCGGTAAACTCCAGGCCGTCAAGCTCCACCAGTATTTCGGTGATATCTCTGACTTTACCAGAGAAAGCTCTCGCCCGCGGCTCCCACTCCGGATCTCCGGCAAACAGCTCTCCATATTTATGCAACTGGGCCCCGCATCCTCCAGCATTGTTCACAATGTAGTCCACCGGCTTCTCTTCAAATGCCTGTATATTTTTCTTGGCGAGTGTTATGGCTTCAGGCTCTTTGCCGGCATGAGCATGCAGCGCCCCGCAGCAGGTCTGCGTTTTTGGCAGCTGCACCTCTGCTCCGGAAAGCCGGAGCAGCTCCATCGTTTTTTCATTTTGTTTAAAAAATACGCTGTCCATCACACAGCCAGTAAAGAAAGCAACTACCACTTTCGGCGGACTATCCGGATGCAGGCGATTTTTTCTCGCATGCCTCTCTTTCGGCGAAGGTGCCGGGGGCAGCACCTGTTCAAACTTATCGAGATGAAGCGGTGCCGCAGACATTAATTTCAGCCCCCGTGCTGCTTTTTGCAGACCGCTCACCTGGTACAGCCAAGTCGCGTTTCCAAGCTGGTCCATCCATCCTGTAGAAGGAAAAAATGAATGAAATAAAAAACGCTCGGTTTTTTGCTGTATGAACGTTTTTTCTTCATACTCATCAATCACATGCTTGGCACTTTCAAACAGCTGCCCATATTGCACATCAGTCGGGCAAACGGTTGTACATGCCATACACCCGAGGCATTTGTCGATTGGCTGCTTTAAATCCTCCACGGCTGCTTTTCCTTCTGCAACCATTTTGATTAAATTAATACGGCCGCGCGGGGAATGAGTCTCGCGCTCCATTGTTTCATAAGTCGGACACACAGGAAGACAGTAGCCGCACTGCACACAGTCAAAGGTCAAATCGTAGCGGAGCATGTCTTTTAATGTATCAGCCATCACGCAGCACCAGCTTCTGCCCTTTTTCTGCGAAGATTTTCCCCGGGTTCATAATGTTGTTTGGGTCCCACGCTTCCTTAATCCGCTTGAGCATCGCTACTCCCACCTCTCCCATTTCCTGTTCCATAAAAGGAGCTTTCATCGTACCGATACCGTGTTCTCCGGACAGCGTACCACCCAGATCCAGGGCTGCACGGAAAATTTCCGCCACCGCCTTTTCGGCACGTATCATCTCTTCTTCATCGCGCTGGTCGCACATAATATCCGGATGGAGGTTGCCATCACCAATATGGCCAAACACGACGAGCTCCACCTGATATTTTTCTTTGATCTGCTTCAGGCGCTCCATCATTTCTGGAATCCGGCTTCTTGGCACTGTAGCGTCTTCCGAAATCTTCGTCGGCTTGATCGTAGCAATTGCCGGCGAAACAAGCTTTCTGGCGCTCCAGAGCTTCTGGGCTTCTTCCTCGCTTCCGGCTGTAATAACCGGATCCGCCTCCAGGGATTCCAGAATTTTTTTCACTTGCTCCGCTTCTAATTTAACAGTCTCCGGATGGCCATCGAATTCAATTAAAAGAAGCGCTTCCGATGCCGTGGGGAGACCCGACGGCCGGTACCGCTCCACCGCTTCGATACAGGCACGGTCCATGAATTCCATTTTTGCCGGCAGAACTCCTGAGGTGAGTGTCTTTGAAATAGCCTTACCGGCTGTCGCCATATCTGTGAACGCGGCCATCATTGTTTGTTTAGCTGGAGGCTTCGGAACCAGCTTGAGCGTAGCTTTTGTAATCACGCCAAGCGTCCCTTCAGAGCCAACAAGCAGCTTTGTCAAATCGTAACCGGTTACATTTTTAATCGTACGTCCGCCAGTATGCATAACTTCACCCTCAGGTGTGACAATCTCAAGGCCTATCACAAAATCCTTCGTCACGCCGTACTTCAACCCCCTCGGGCCACCGGAATTTTCAGCCAGATTTCCACCGATCGTCGACACGTGGGCGCTGCTTGGATCCGGCGGATACATTAAGCCGGCATCTTCGGCCGCAGCATGAATATCAGCCGTCAGTACACTCGGCGTCACGACCGCGATCAAGTCATCGGCAAAAACATTAATCTCCCCCGGCCACTGGGCCATATCCAAAAGTATTCCCCCGTGGACCGGCAACGGCCCTCCACTCAGGCAGGTTCCCTGTCCTCTCGGCGTCACGGCGAGGGTGAACCGGTTGGCGATTTTCATAATTGCCTGTACTTCCTCTGTCGTTTTTGGCTGCACTACCACTTCGGGCAAGTGCTCGCCAAAAGAAGCATCAAAGCTGTAGCTATACCGGTCGGCAATCTCTGTAAATACCCGTTTGTCACTTAAAAGAGCGCGCAATTGTTCTTCCCATTCGTGCAATAAAAGCAGCTCCTTTCTCTCTTCCTATTGCAACTTAACATTATCGTACTCCCTCATACGGGCGAATGCAATATTTTGCCAAAAGAAGGCTGGAGCCGTCCGCAAGCAGCCTCCAGCCTTTACAGTTTTCCATTTAAAAACTGGGCTTCCCCCATTCCAAAGCTCCAGTCTGCCTCTGTGTTGTCTGTGATCGATATCATCACGTCTTCGGAGTTGATGTGGCACCGGCTCTGCAAATGCCCGGCAACATTTTTATACAGTCGCTTTTTCTGCTCTGCTGTACGTGTTTTGCTGATTACCTGAATTACCACAATATTATTTGTACGGTCAAAGCCGAGCCCGGTATCTTCAATATACATTTCGTACGGCTTATGCTGGTTAATCGTCTGGTAGCGATCATTTTCCGGCACTTCAAAACTCTCTACGACTGCGTCATGCACAGCGTCCGCGAGCAGCTGTAATTCCTCTTCCGTCCGCCCTTCGATAACATCGATTCTAATTAATGGCATAGTATCTCTCCTTTCACGGGATTTATTTAATCTGGACTGCAGAAGCTTTGCCTGCACTTCCAAAAATGTTCATATGCTTTAGCACATTCGCTTTGGCGCCTTTTACCTCGTCCTGGTGCAGGTCAAAATAGTTCTGGTAAGCTCCCGTCGCGACAAAGGCTTCGTTTACCTGCTTTGTTACTTTGTTAAATGTCGACGTTGCTACGTTAATTTTCCTTACTCCGGCTTCGATGCACTGCTGAAACACTTTTTCGCTGATGCCTGAGCCCCCGTGCAGGACAAGCGGCGCCTCAGTGCGGGCATCAATCTCCCGCAGACGATCCACTCTGATATCCGGCTCTCCCTTATACATGCCGTGAGCATTCCCTATAGCTACCGCCAGGGCATCCAGACCGGTTTCTTTTTCCATCCGCTCTGCATCCTTAACACTTGTCAGCTGCATTTCAATATCTTCGGATCCGTCTTCACTCCCGCCTACTCTTCCTATTTCAGCTTCCACAGTGGCTCCGTACTTTTCAGCCATTTGAACAACCCCGGCCGTATTGCTAATGTTTGTTTCCAAATCATGATGAGAGCCGTCATACATCACAGAGCTGAACCCAATCTCCAGGGCCTGCGCAATAACTGGTGTACTCATCCCATGATCAAGATGCACTGCAACCGGCACCTCTGATGCCCTGGCGGCTGCCACCATTAAAGGACCGAGAAGATGAAGCGGGGAGTGATTCAGACGCACTTCAGCGACCTGCAAAATCAACGGGGACTTCAGCTCTTCTGCTGCCTGCACAGCTCCTATCACCATTTCCATGTTGGCTACGCTGAATGAACCAACCCCGTAATTGCCTTCCTCCGCCTGAGACAGTATCGTTTTCATTGGCACTAAGCTCATTGATTCACATCCTCCAATGTAGTTATTTTGATTTTGATATCGCTTTCAAAATTAAACAAAAAATATAGTTAAGCGCTTAACTTATTATAAACATATTCAGCCGGCGTTTCAATCCTCTCCGGCATAAAAAGACTCCGAAGGTCGCTTCGGAGTCTTAGTGTTATTCTCTTGCGGATTTATTAATATCGTCGTCCATGTTGCCGGTGGACCCGATCGTTGGAAGATCGCTGTCGCTGTACTTCGAAGCATCGGTAGCGTTCTGATACTCTTTGGTTTTAGTATCATCGTCGTCAGAGCCAGCAACTTCATCTTTGGCTTCCTTCACCTGACTGCCGGCTTCTTTCAGTTCTTCTCCAGCATCCTTTGCCGTATCGCCTACGCCCTTCAACTCCTCGCCGGCTTCCTTCGCCGTGGATACGACTTCTTCTGACTCGTTCTTCACTTTTTGAACCTGGGCGATCAGATCCTTTCCGTAATTATTGTACACATCCTGAAGCTGGGTACCGATTGTTTTTGCCAGCTCTGTAGCGTTCTGGATACGCTCCATAAAGTCATCTTTATTCACTGCATCGCTGTTTTTGGCATTTTCTTTATACTGGCTGGCTGTTTCTTTTGCTTCTGAAGACTTTTCCTTCACTGTATCACGAGCTGAACGGTTTAAAAATACTGCGCCGATCCCTGCAATGATAACAGAAGCTATAATAATAGGTAATTTACTGTTCTGCTGTTCTGGCATATGTCTCTCTCCTTTATTCTCAGTGTACTTCGAAATAGAGCCTATCTACTCCTTACCTTTATCTTTCCTTGGATAAACATGAATTTCTATGGAAATATACGCTTTTCCACATATGCTAAAGGATGTTTAGCTTTTGGTTACAGGTGAAATATGAATGAATGTGCTGAAATTACAAAGGAGTGACGTTTAAATGGCAATGAACCGAGTAACACTTGGAAATTCGGAAGTCACTGTAAATCCTCTTGGTCTTGGAACTAACGCCGTGGGCGGGCATAATATTTATCCCAATATGCTCGATGAGGAGCAAGGGAAAGCCCTGACAGCCACGGCCATCGATAATGGCGTGGAGCTTCTCGATACCGCATTTATTTACGGTCCGCGCCGTTCAGAGGAACTTGTCGGTGAAGTAGTAAAAGAAAAAGGCGCCCGCGATCAGGTGGTAATTGCCACAAAAGCAGCCCATAAATTTCTCGATAACGGGGACACGGTCATGGATAACTCCCCCGAATTTTTAAAACAGTCCGTCGATGACGCACTTCGACGTCTCCAAACGGATTATATTGATTTATTTTATATTCATTTCCCCGATGAACAGACGCCGAAAGATGAAGCCGTCGGCGCTCTGCAGGAAATGAAAGAGGCTGGAAAAATCCGTTCTATCGGCGTTTCCAATTTCACGCTGGACCAGCTGAAAGAAGCGAACAAGGACGGGCACGTGGATGTTGTACAGTCGGAATATAATCTGTTGAACCGGGAAGTTGAAAACGATATTCTTCCATATACAGCCGAAAACAACATTACTTTCGTCCCTTACTTTCCGCTTGAATCCGGCCTGTTAGCTGGAAAATATGATGAAAATACAACGTTTAATGATATTCGCGCTCAAAAGCCGAATTTTCAGGGAGAAACATTCAAAGAAAATCTTCGTAAAGTAAACGAAGTGAAAAAAATCGCTGAACAAAAAGGTGAAGAAACCGCTCACGTCGTACTTGCCTGGTATTTGCATCAGCCATCAGTGGATGTTTTGATTCCCGGAGCCAAAAGCTCCGATCAAGTGCTGAATAACTTGAAAACCGCCAATGTAAACCTGACTAAAGAAGAAGTCGACCACATCAGTAGCATTTTTTCTTAACAATACTAAAGGAGCTGAAGCCAACGCGGCTTCAGCTCCTTTTATATCAGGAAAGCTTTTCGACAGTGTTTTCTCCAGCAACACCATCCGGGACTAATCCCTCATATTTTTGAAAAGCTTTTACTGAGGACGTGGTAACTGAACCGTACACACCGTCAGTCTTTCCACTATGAAACCCTTCCTGTTTCAGAGCTTCCTGAAGCTCTTCCACCTCTTCACCCCGGTCCCCCGGACGAATCGTTTCGCCGCTCAGAGCGGCATCGGCCTGGGCAGGCACAAATAATAACAAAACAGCGAGCATGAACGCTGGCAAGCTTCTTTTCATAGTAATCCCACGCTTTCTATCTAATGCTTCCCTGTTATTGTAAGCACGGGGTACAGACAGAACAATGGCTATTACAAAGTTGTAACCAACACGTAACCCCCTGTTCATCCGTGTAATCTTTTGGTTCCTTCCTGGCAGACTAAAAAAGCACGCCGTTTCTGCTGAACAGCGTGCCCCTAAGTATAGATTAGAAGCTTCCAGCTCCTATATAGCGAGGAGCCCAGTATGAATTGCTCATGCTGCTGATAGTCACACCTGTTGAGGACCCTGCGTGAATGAACTGATTATTCCCAATGTATATGCCGTTATGCGAGGCACCAGCTTTGTAGGTGGTGAAAAATACCATATCACCTACCTGCGGGCTTGATACTTTTTTACTCGCAGCATATTGCTGGGCTACCGTGCGTGGAAGGTTTGTGCCATTTTGCTTGTACACATATTGCGTAAACCCGCTGCAGTCGAAGCCTCTCGTCGTTGTCCCTCCCCAAACATAAGGAACGCCTATAAACTGCTTCGCTGTGCTTATCAGTCCTGATACGCTTCCCGAAGAGCCTGAGCTGACCTTTTCCGAAGATGTGCCGCTCCCATTTTTCACCGAAGAGTCGCTTAACGCTTTCCATGTATTAGGACCGACAACTCCGTCAGCGCTTAAGCCGGCTGCGCGCTGAAGGGCCTTCACGGCGCCTGCAGTCTGCGGGCCGAACTGGCCGTCCGCCGGTCCTGAAAGAAATCCCTTGCTTTTAAGTGTCTGCTGCACGCTTTTTACATCGTTGCCCGTATGTCCCTGCCGGAGCGTTTTGGATCCAGTTTCAGAAGCAGAGCTATCTGGTTTGGCAGTACTTGAATTATCTGTTTTATCAGATGCTTTGAAGCTGTTTAACGCTTTGAACGTGTTCGGGCCGGCCACACCGTCGACGCCGATTCCAGCCGCACGTTGAAATGCGGTAACTGAAGATTTCGTCACAGGTCCAAAATCCCCGTCCAGCGCCCCGCTATGAAACCCTTTGCTTTTCAGCTTGGCCTGCAGGTCACGGACATCACTGCCTGAAGCACCTATTTTCAATACACTTGAAGACGCGCCTGAAGAGCTTTCAGAGGCTTTAGAGCTCTGAGGGAACGAAGCTTTTTCCCCACCTAGATTCATCTTCGAAAACGTGTTTGATCCGGCTATGCCGTCAGAGGTGATTCCCGCCGAGCGTTGAAAAGCCTGGACAGAACCTGCTGTTGCTGGCCCGTATATCCCGTCAACTGCTCCATTGTGATAGCCGTTTCCCTTTAACCATTCCTGCAGTTCTTTGACTTCCGAGCCCTTCGAACCTTGACGCAGTGTTTGATCTCCTAACGCAGCATCCGCTGTAGCAGGAACTGCAAAAACTACCGTGGCTGCAGCAACGATCGTTGCTGGATATGCATAATTTTTCATATACCTTCGCCTAAAGCTTCGGCACCATAATTTACCATATGTGTGATGCAAAAAGCTTCAGCGAATACACCCCCTAATTTGATCATGTGCTGCGATGTCTGATTCTTCTGTTGTGTACAAGTAGTATATAAGTGCCAGGGGGTATAGACAATATACTCAATACATTTGTATCAAAACTGTAATATTGGCTTTAACAAGAATAAAATGTAAATTAACAGGGCCTTTAGTTTCAATAAAGCTATTTATCAAGACTTTTGACTGTTTTTATTTTTCACCACTGTATTTCTTCTAATAACAATTACCTATCAACTAATACCTATTTTCAATTTCAGATGTTAAATATTCTTCGACTGCTTTCACTACTTCTTCGGTAGAGGCATTGCCTCCAAGGTCTTTTGTAACTATTCCGTCTTTGATTACATGTTCAATAGCGTTCATTAATGTCTGCGCTGCCTTGTTTTCTCCGAGGTGCTCAAGCATCATCTGAGCTGTCCACAACTGGCCGAGGGGATTAGCCAGTCCTTGGCCTTCAATATCCGGCGCGGACCCGTGCACCGGTTCAAACATTGACGGATATTTTCCGTTAATATTAATGTTGGCTGCCGGGGCAATGCCAATGCTTCCCATTAAAGCAGCTCCGATATCTGTTAAAATATCCCCAAATAAATTGCTCCCGACAACAACATCCATTTTCTCCGGCTTAGTAACAAAAGCCGCGGCCAAAGCATCAATGTGTTCTGCCTTTGTCCCAATCTCCGGATAGCGCTCTTTTACTTCGTTGAACACTTCATCCCAAAAGGGCATAGAAAATACGATGCCATTGGATTTTGTCGCAGAGGTGACGTGACCCTTGCGGGCTTCAGCCATTTGAAAAGCATAATCCATAGCTGCTTTTACTGCTTTTTTGGAAAATACATTGTTTTGAATCGCAATTTCATCCTCACCGCTGTACATCCTACCGCCAACTTCGCTGTACTCGCCTTCACTATTCTCCCTGACCACCATTAAATTAAACTGGTTCGGATTTGCGAGCGGAGAAGCAAGTCCTTCAAACTGACGGGAGGGCCTCACGTTAATCTGCTGCTCGAAGCCGCGACGGATGTTAATCAAAAGCCCCCATAAAGAAATATGGTCCGGTACAAGACTGGGATTGCCTACCGCTCCTAAAAACACGGCGTCAAATGCTTCAAGCTGCGACAAGCCATCTTCCGGCATCATTCGACCATGTTCAAGGTAATAGTCACAGCTCCAGGGAAAATCTGTCACACGCAGCTCGAAGTCTCCCTGCACTCTCTCAAGCGTTTTCAATACTCTCCAGGCAGCCGGAACTACCTCTTTGCCTATGCCGTCTCCTGCAATTGATGCAATAGTATATGTATTCATTCTGTCATCTCCTTTTTAATGTATGCACTTTCATTTTTCCATTTCTTTTTGTATTTGTCATCTTTTATTTCTTCATCTGAAATATTTAAAGTATTTCTTCTTCAATGTTACTTTTTCACTTGCTTAGGTATTTGTAAAAGTTTAAATTAAACAAATAATGATCGTAATTATCATTTTAAAAAAACAATTGACAAAAATGAACATATAAAGCAAAATTACATTTACATTATGTTCATTTCAATCATAAGAGGTGTTAAAAATGAACATAGATGAAAGAAGAAACAAAATCGAAATAGCAGTTCAAGCCCAAGGGAAAGTTGATATTGATTCTTTAGTACAAAAATTAAAAGTTTCTCCCATGACGATCCGCAGAGATTTAATGTTTCTTGAGAAAAATGAACGATTAATACGTACACACGGGGGCGCTGTAGCAGCAAAGGGGCTCACCAATGAAATACCTTACCTGAATAAAGAAAACCGGCATGCTGACGCCAAAAAATCTATAGCTTTGGAGGCAGCCAGCCTTGTGCCTGAAAATAGTACGATCATTTTAGATTCAGGAACGACAACGTTGGAATTAGCAAGACAGCTTAATAACAGAAATGATATCACTGTTATCACGAACGATATTTATATAGCAGCAGAATTAACGACCAGCTCGGTTAATGTCATCGTAAGCGGAGGAGAATTGCAGCCACACGTGGGCGCAATGTTTGGTTCCCACACCCAAGAGTTACTACGTTCTGTTCACGTTGACCTTTTTTTCCTAGGGGCCCACGCTGTGGATCCTGTTTACGGAATAACTGCTCCTACACTTGAAAAAGCTTATATTAAAAGATTGATGAATCAGGTGGCTGAAAAAACCTGGTTAATAGCTGACGCCAGTAAATTCAATCAAAAAGTGTTTGCCAGCGCTTGTTCTTTACAGGATCTTCAAGGAATTGTTACCGACAGCTCTTTAAATGCAAAGGCTGAAGCTGAATACCATGAAATCATTATCCGTGCTAATGTTTAGAAAGTAGGTCATGACAATGAAAATTGGAGTAATAGCAGATGATTTAACAGGAGCTAACGCTACTGGAGTAAGAATGACCAAAGAAGGAATTCAGACAGCTACAGTTGTCCAGGGCACTCCTTTCCCTTTCCATGCAGAAAATGATGCTTTAGTTGTTGATACAGATAGCAGATATTCTCCTCGTGCACTAGCACAAAAACGTGTGCATAATTCCATCAATGACTTAACCCAATGGGGTGCTGATTTATTCTGCAAACGTATTGACAGCACAATGAGAGGCAATATAGGAGCTGAACTGGAGGCCCTGCTTGATCAACTTGGGGAGTCTGCACGTATCATAGTGTCTCCCTCCTTTCCCGATTCAGGCCGTATTATTATTGGCGGTTATTTATTAGTGAACGACGTGCCATTAGAACAAACAGACGTAGCACAGGATCCGGTGTATCCTATTGATCAGTCTTGCGTGCCTCCAATCATTTCACAGCAGACCAAGTATTCCGTAGCTTCTCTTTCACTCAGCGATGTTTTACAAGATCAAAAACATATTGCTAGTAGAGTAAGAGATCTTTGTAAAGACGCGCAAATCATTATCTGTGATGCCACTACAAATGAACAAATTGAAAATATTGGCGAAGCCATGGAAGCCATTAAAGAGTATCAGTTTGTGGCAGCGGACCCCGGACCGCTGACTGCAGCTTATGCAAAAGCAGCTTTGCACAGCACGCGGCCCAATAAAAGAATTATGCTCACCATCGGAAGCGCTACTCAATTGACAGGGCAGCAGCTAAATTATGTTCTGGAAAAAACAGAGGCAGAGCCAATTTATGCTGATCCCATGAAGTTGGCCAGCTACTCTACTACGTGGGATGAAGAAATTGAACGAGTTACAAAACGAGGCGTCCATTCAAACGAAACATTGCTAATCGTGACCACCCACCACCCAGGACATGCTTTGATTGATTTAAAATCAAAAGCTTTGAAGGAAAAAACGTCTGAAGATGCCTTAGCTAAACGAATTACTGATGCTTTAGGAAAAATAACCAGGCAGATTATCGAAAATGCAGATAACCCAATCAAAGGCTGTTTTTCAAGCGGCGGAGATGTGACCGCCTCCCTGTGCGCTATTTCAAGAGCAGAAGCCATTGAATTGGAGGAAGAAGTATTGCCACTCGCTGCTTTTGGAAGAATTAAGGGGGGATATTTTGATTCTCTGCCTTTAATTACAAAGGGAGGGCTTGTGGGTGATAAAAAATCAATATTTGAATGTATTCGTTATTTGCGTGCAAAAATATAATTTTAAAAAGGAGAATGATGATAATGAATAAACAACCGATCATAGCTGTTCCTATGGGAGATCCTGCAGGCATAGGTCCAGAAATCACCATTGGCGCTCTTACAAAACAAGAAGTATTTAAGGCCGGTAAATCAATCGTTATCGGTGACGCAAAGGTTCTAAAGAAAGCTGCTGAACAATTAAATATCACGGTTACCATTAACGCTGTGTCAAGTGTTGATGAAGCTACATTTACGTTCGGTACAATAGATGTAATTGATTTAAACAATGTAGACTTTACAACTTTTGAACAAGGAGTAGTACAAAAGCAATGCGGCCAAGCTTCTTTCGAATATATTAAAAAAGCCGTGGAACTTGCAAACACGGGAAAGGCAGATGTGATTGCCACTACACCTATCAACAAAGAATCATTAAAAGCTGCTGAAGTACCATACATTGGTCATACAGAAATGCTGGCTGGGATGACCAACACTGATGACCCTTTAACAATGTTTGAAGTACGTAATATGAGAATCTTCTTCTTAACCCGGCATTTATCCTTAAAAGATGCTATTGGGCAGATGACGAAAGAAAGAGTTAAAGACTATTTAATCCGCTGTGATGCCGCATTACAAAAGTTAGGCGTGGAAAAAAGAACATTTGCAGTCGCAGGATTAAATCCACACAGCGGAGAAAATGGATTGTTTGGTTACGAAGAAGTGGATGAAATTACCCCAGGAATTAAATTAGCTAATGAACAGGGAATTGAAGCAGTAGGACCTGTACCAGCTGATTCTGTTTTCCATCAAGCTCTCCAGGGGAAATACGATGCTGTTTTATCTCTTTATCACGATCAGGGCCATATTGCAGCTAAAATGACCGACTTTGAACGGACGATTTCTATTACTAATGGGCTTCCTTTCCTTCGAACTTCTGTAGATCATGGCACTGCTTTTGATATAGCAGGAAAGGGCATTGCCAGTTCTGTGAGCATGGAAGAGTGCATTAAGTTAGCTGCCAAATATGCTCCACATTTTGTGGAAGAACAGGAAGTTTAAAAAGAGGTATTTAGAAGGGAGAGAGAATTATGGAAGCTGGCGGCCAGATGATTTTCGGTTTAATTTTAGGGGTTTTTGCATTAATACTATTAGTGCTTAAAACGAAAATTCACCCCTTTGTTGCTCTCCTTATAGCTGCTTCCATCACTGGACTAGTCGGGGGCATGCCTGCCCCTGACGTGGTTACAGCGATTACCGAAGGCTTTGGGAGCACTTTAAGTACTATTGGTATCGTTATAGGCCTTGGGGTTATGATGGGCCGTATTTTGGAGGTTTCAGGCGCCGCTGAACGCATGGCTTATACTTTAGTAAAAATGCTTGGAAAGAAAAAAGAAGATTGGGCTATGGCTGTAGCAGGATATATAGTTTCCATTCCTATCTTTGTTGATTCAGCCTTTGTAATTTTAGCTCCTTTAGTGAAAGCGCTATCTAGAAATACTGGTAAATCTGTTATTACTCTGGGCGTAGCTCTCGCTATCGGATTATCTGCTACTCACCATGCTGTGCCTCCTACTCCAGGACCTTTAGGCGTGGCAGGAATTTTCGGCGTTGACATTGGGATAATGATTTTATGGGGACTCATTTTCGGTATACCGATTATCATTGTTGGTGTCTTTTACGCGCGTTGGCTCGGCAAAAAAATCCATCAGCTTCCAACCGAAGATGGATTAGGCTTTTACCGTCCGGAAAAAATTGAATCATTAAATGATTTTTATCAGCTACAGGAAGAGAAAGACCTTCCGTCTCTCTTTCGTTCCACAGCACCTATTTTCATACCTATTTTGCTTATTTTTATAAACACAAGTGTAAGCGCTACCGGAATTGAAGGCGGAATATTTGATTACTTAATTTTTATAGGTAACCCTGTTATTGCAGTAGCAATAGGTCTAATTATTGCTATCTACGGTCTGTTTGGTAAAGCTTCGCAAACCGAAACAATTGACCGCATGGAAGAAGGTATCAAATCTGCAGGCATCATTCTTCTTGTAACAGGTGCCGGCGGCGCCCTTGGGGAAGTGCTTCGCCAGGGCGGCGGAGGCGATTACATTGCCGAGGCTATTGCCGGCACTGGATTGCCCCTGGTATTACTCCCTTTTTTCATTGCTACAGTCGTACGCTTAATTCAAGGAAGCGGTACAGTTTCAATGATTACTGCTGCCTCTATTTCAGCTCCTATTATTGCAGGAGCGGATATCAATTTGGCTTTAGCAGCACAAGCAGCTACTCTTGGAGCATTAATCTTTTCCTATTTTAACGACAGTTTATTCTGGGTAGTAAACCGGATGCTTGGCATCACAAATGTCAAAGAACAGTTACTTGTTTGGTCCATTCCTACTACACTTGTCTGGTTTACTTCTCTGCTCATGCTTTTAGTGGCAAATGCTTTCTTTGGATAAAAATAAACTCATAAGCTCTTTGCGCCTCTCCGAATATCACTTCGGTGCCGCAAAGCTACTTATGAGTTTTGTACGTTTTACTGGCTAAATAGCTCCTGCTTACTTTTCCCCTAAAAGAATCTTTGCCTGTTCAGTCAAATTCTCCGCAGCATCATCGGACAGATGACTTTCCTGTTTAATGAGCTTCTGTTTAAATTTTTCCAGAAAATCCAGCGCTTTATCTTCCCTGCCTTTTTCCTGGTGATGGACAGCCTGTTTCAATGTATTTGATAGCTGCTTGGCCGCCGGGCGTCCCACTTCATCATTCTCTATATACTGCTTCAGCGAGGCCTGCAGACTTTTGTATGAAACAGAACTGCTTTCGGCTAGAGGGACCTGCTCCCAGTCCATGTCCGAGCCAAAATAAAAGCTTGGATAGGCGGGCTGATTATAGGCAGTATTCTGCCAGGCGATGCCGGTACGGTACTGCGCATCCTCCATCAGGCTGTACATTTTCGTATCCGTCAAGCTGGTGTTGGTATAAATACGCACGGCAGAGCTGTCCTCTGTTCGTACAAGCAATTCTTCACGCCAGTCCCCGTAGACGTCAGCCACCAGGCCCGGGTTTCCTTTCGTACCATTATTTGTTCTTGTTCCTTCCGCTTCCAGCACTGTTTCCCCGTTTCCATCCACGATCCTTGGCGCCTCTTCTCCGGATCCTTCAATGATCTGGGTGGTACCGTCGCCTGCCCATTTAATATTCATATTTGTACCAGGGGTATCGTCATCCAACACTTCGCCATCCGCAGCCCGGAGATCCACGGCCCACGTTTCCATTCCTCGAGAGCCAGGCACTATATCTCCAATCATTCCACGGCCGGTATCTTTTCCGGTATATTCCCCGTACAGCACTTCTCCATTTTCCGCTGCACGCAGAGCGTAGCCGTAGGGAGCATTAGCAGCCCCTTCAAATACAGAAAAAATTTCAAGACCATCACGTTCCGGGTCGATATCTGCCACATGCATCGCATCCCCGTGTCCAAACTTCGCTTCTGCTCCCGGATCTGCACTCCCCTCTGGAAGCTCGGCGGAAGAGCTGTATAATAGTGAACCATCATTGTCTACGGTTGCTCCCCCGTAAATGATTTCCTGGCTGCCGTCACCATCAACATCGGCAGTGCTTAGTGAATGATTCCCCTGCCCGGCTAAAGCTCCCAGTTCTTCATCGGTACCGTCCGTGCCGTGCGGGGACACATTAAATGGATTATCCATCGGTGTAAAGCCGCTGTCTGCCTCCCAATGCTTCGTTAAAGAACTGCCATCCCATTCATATGCGGTAATTCCTGTCCGCGTATAATAGCCTCTGGCAAATACGGCGTAAGGCTTGTCCTCTTCTAAATAAGCTGGAGCCGCCAAAAACCGGTCCACACGGTTTCCCGATTCAATACGCTCCATTGCATAATCCCCCCAGCGCAGCCCGTCATCCTCGCGTCCAGGTTCATAATCGACAGTATCCATTTCTTCTCCCGTTTTTCCATTAAATACAGTTAAGTATTCAGGCCCGTCTACAATAAAGCCTTCAAATTCCCGTAAATTATTCCGGTCGCTTCGCTCCGGAGCATATTCATCCATGAAATAGTCTGCCAGTTCTTCAGCTTCTTCACGTTCGAGCGGATAATCGTACCGCTGCTCAATACCGAAGGCTTCTTCAAGTGTTTTCGGCCACTGGCCGCTTTTTACTTCTTCATACTCCGACCACTCCATAAACATGTCCACCACGTGTTCATAATAATCCTCACTGCTCAACCGGTAATCATCTTCATGGGAATAACCGGCCTCTTTGTCCTTTTCCGGCATCGTAATAAATTCCTCCGAGACCTGGTTTCCATCTTCATCGTACTGTAGCACCTTGGTTCCAGGTGCTGTCTTCATCATCAGCTCGGCCTGGCCGTTTTCATCAAAATCGTATGCCAAAAACTGCGTATAGTGAGCCCCCGAGCGGATGTTTTTCCCCAAATCCACACGGTAAAGCAACTTTCCTTCCATGGTGTATACGTCAATGTATGTGTTGCCAGTATAACCGTTCTGTGACACGTCCTTAGAATTGGTAGGATCCCACTGAACCACGTATTCATTTTTTCCGTCATTATTCATGTCAGCTACGGCCATATCATTGGCTGTGTATTCATAATCCTCTCCGGCCGGAGTTGTTCCCCCCTCCGGTTTTTGCAGCGGAAGCTCATAGTATTTTTCATTTTCAGGGACGACCGCTTCGCTTTTTTCATCTGCAGCTTCTGCTTTCACTCTATATTCAGCATCGCTGCTTCCTTGTTCATCAACAAAATTAGTGCTGTTTTTCACTTCCGCGATTTTTTCACCGTCGCGGTATACAATAAAATTTTCGCCCTCCAGGCCGTTTTCAGCTGCAGCTGTAGCTTCTTCCTTAAACAGTCTCCAGCTTAAAAAGACTCCTTCTCCCGTTTCGTGGGCAATCAACCCCCGGTCTGTGCTTTGAATTTCCTGCGTGTCCTTCGCAGAGGCTGTTTCTCCATCTGTAAAGGCTATAGCGCAGACAGCGGCCGCTGCAATTCCTAATACGCGAAACTTCATCTAATCCCCCCGTAAAATTTGTAATCGCTTACATTATTTATCTTATAATTTCTCCGGAGGCGAGTCTTATTATTTAAAGAAATTATTTCTCAATTCAGGAACGATATTCCTCCTATTACTTATAGAGGGTTTTTCAGCCATTTGGGAATAAAAAAGAGCCTTTACTCAGGCTCTTTCGCGTGCAAGATGAATAACGTCTTTCCAGGCGGCAGCGGCTGCTCCTGTTGGTGATGACGCTCCGCCGGAAACGAGAACTGTGCCCATCGTATCCGTGGAAAAAAGCACCGCCTTCTCGGCTCCATCCACGTGGAAGAAAGGATGCTCCGCTGTCAGCAGCTTCGGCTCGACAGACACTGTAGTCCCCTGCTCTGTTTTGCGTGCTTTTCCGACTAATTTCCACTTTGTTTTCCCTTGTTCTGCCTGCTTCCATTCCACAGCGGAGAGCTGGTCCAGACCGCGTATTGTAATACTTTTCCAGTTTATTTCTGGTGTGAGACAGGCTTTTGCCAGAAAATACATTTTCAGCGCCGTATCTTTTCCTCCAATATCCTCAGAAGGATCTGCCTCAGCTTTGCCTTCTTTTTTTGCTGTTTCCCACGCTTTCTGCAGCGTGATATTTTCAGCTGCGACCCTTGTCACAATCAAGTTGCTTGTCCCGTTCAGCAGTCCTTCGATGGTGTGTACTTCCGCCCCGGCTAAGCTATACAGAGCTGTGTCCACGGTAGGAAGAGCAGCAGCTGCCGCTCCGCTGTATTTTATTGTTCTTCCACACGCTTCAGCGAGCTCATGCAGGTCATCCCAGCCGTAGGCAAGCGCTCCTTTACTGACGCAAACCACGTCCAGCCCGTGCTTTAATGCCGACTGTATTAGCGGCAGCCCGGATCCTCCGGTTAGTGTATTTGTTTCTGCTGCATCAATAAATATATCAGCCCGGCTGTCCACCCACAGCTGATCCACATTTCTCGGGGGAAGCGCCCCGTTATCCACCCCGCCGGTTTCCGCTTTCATCTGCAGCAGTTGTTTTAGATCCAATCCGCTGCTATGCACTACTGCCCCGCTGCGGTCGAGCACGGCAGTAATTTCTATACGGATTCCATACGTGCGCTCCCATTCCTTTGCTTTATTCATTAATACATGGGCTGCTGCCTGTCCGACAGCCCCGAACCCGGATAATACAATATTCATGCATTTGCACACCTTCCCTGGTTTTAAATAAGGTAATGACGGAAACATAAAAGTATCGAAGCATAAAGGAGACTATTAATTATGGACATGAAAAGCGCCGGCCTGGCTGCCGTACTCAGTTTTTTCATTACCGGGCTGGGCCAGATTTACAACGGACAGTTTATGAAAGGCATTATCTTTATTGTTATTCAATTCATTAATGGTTTGCTTTTATGGGTGGTCATCGGATTTGTCACGATGCCGGTTATGTGGCTGATTGGCATTATTGATGCCTATAAATCAGCTGAAAACCACAATAAACGGCTGACCAGATGATAAGTTCAGGCGCTCTGCTTTTACTGGCAGGGTGCCTTTATTATACTAGAAAATTTTTCGGTATTGAGCACCTTTTTTGAATAACAGCATAGAGGAGGCGTATAATTTTTTATGATTCAATTACCAGCAGGACGTGTCATATAAAGGAGAGATATTCATGCCAGCATTTAAAGATATGCCGCTTTCGGTATTAAATTTGTCCCCAGTAAATGAAGGAGAAACACCTGGGGATTCGTTCAAAAAAAGCCTGGAATTGACCCAGCATGCTGAGAAACTCGGCTACAACCGCTTATGGGTGGCAGAACACCATAACATGGAAGGCATCGCAAGTTCGGCTACATCTGTATTAATCAGCTATCTGGCCGGAGGTACATCAAGCATCCGTCTCGGTTCCGGCGGCATTATGCTTCCCAACCACGCTCCGCTCGCAATTGCTGAACAGTTTGGCACACTCGAAAGCCTCTATCCCGGACGCATTGATTTAGGACTCGGCCGGGCACCAGGCACTGACCAAACGACAGCGGCAGCTCTTCGCCGTCATGTAAACAGCGGAGAAGACTTCCCAGCCCGTCTTGAAGAGCTGCAGAGATATTTCCAGGACCCAGCCAGCATGGCCGTGCCCCCGCAGGTAAAGGCCGTGCCGGGCGCAGGCCTGGATATTCCTATTTGGCTGCTTGGCTCCAGCGGATTCAGCGCCCAGCTCGCCGGACAGCTCGGCCTTCCGTACGCCTTCGCCGGCCACTTTGCGGCTGAGAATATGAAGGCAGCCCTGCAGCTGTATCTGGATTCATTCCAGCCGTCTGAAGTGCTTGATGAGCCTTACGCCATGACCGGCATCAATGTGATTGCCGGCGAAACAGACGAGGAAGCCGATTACCTCGGCACTACGATGAAACAGCAGTTTCTCAGCTTGATCCGCAACCGCCCGGGCAAAATACAGCCGCCGGTTGAAGATATGGACGCGCTTTGGACGTCGCAGGAAAAAGCGATGATGGCACGCTGGGAGGCCGGCACGATCCAGGGTGGGCCAGAATCAGTACGCCAGCAGCTTGAAGAATTTTCGTCGAACGTTCCGGTTCACGAAATTATGATTAGCGGCAGTGTGTACGACCAGACTAAACGCCTTCGTTCCTATGAACTTATTAAAGAAGTACAAAAGCAATCAACCGCCACTGCAGCTTCCCTCTAATAAAAAGCCGCAACTGTTTCCTTAAAGCAACAGTTGCGGCTTTTTTCTATTTTGGCCGTTCGAGCGTAAATAACTCCCCCAGCTTTGAATAATCATTTCCAGCCAGGCGGGCTACCGGCTTCAGCTTATCAGGCAAAATATAATTATGTTCCCTGTCATATACACCTTCTGAAACATGAATACATACAATTTCTGCAAATATAACATCCTGGGTAATATTTCCGCCGGCATTTTGAAGCGGCACATGCTTGTGCAGGCGGCATTCAAAGCGGATATTGGCCTCTTCAATCCCCGGTACTTTCACCATTCTGCTTGGCACCGTATGTAACACAGTATGCTCGAGTTCATTTTCCTCCGGCGGAAGCGTTGCAGCCGTAATGTTTAAATCCTCTACAATACCTTCATCGCTTATATGAACTACTAATTCTTCCCGGTCTAAAATATTTTTCGCGCTGTCCTTTAGTTTCCCGTCCTTTCTCGTGATCGATATCATTAATACTGGAGGATCGGGACTCACTGCATTAAAAAAGCTGAACGGTGCTGCGTTTAGTGTTTCGTTCTCTGCCATTGTGGTAACAAAAGCTATCGGACGGGGAATGACCGATCCCGTCAGCAGCTTGTACACTTCTTTTACCGGCAAGTCGCCTGGATGCAGTTCATGCATAGTACGCAGTCTCCTTTTTTCGAATATTTTATACTTATTCCCAGCCTTGCTCCCTTTCAAAAGAACAATTGCAAAATATTTCTTTTGGATTTTTATGCGCAGTTGGTATAATGAAATAATGCGCCTAAAGGAGAGTATAAAAATGATAGGAAAAATTGCCTCTACAGCTGTATATGTAGAAGATCAGCAGCGGGCAAAAGAATTTTGGACAGAAAAAATAGGATTTGAGATCCGCAGCGAGGACCCGCTTGGGCCGAATGCCTACCGGCTGGAAGTTGCGCCCCCCGGAGCGGAAACAGCGATCGCTATTTACCCTAAATCCTATGTCCTGAACTGGCAGGAGCTTAAGCCATCAATTGTTTTTGACTGCGACAATGTGCATGCCTCCTACCAGTGGATGAAAGCCCAGAACATTGTTTTTGACGAAGAACCGACAGAAATGAACGGCATTACCTATGCCAGTTTTCGCGATGAAGATGATAACGTGTTTCTGTTAAAAAGCTGAAAGGCGCTGCCATATCCGGCAGCGCTTGTTTTATGCCTGGCCCCATTCGGCTGCAAGCATGCCGTACATATCTACATCCTCATACCGGCTCCATTTCCATACGTCCTGGCGCAAGATGCCTTCGTAACGCATTCCAATTCGCTTTACTACCTGGGCCGAAGCCTGATTTTTACTCATTACGGGGGCAATCAGCCGGTGTGCTTCCAATGAACGGAAACTGAAGTCCCTTACCAGCTCTGCTGCTTCACTCATATAACCGCTGCCCCAGTAGTCCGTGCCAAGCCAGTACCCAAGCTCACCGCGCTGGTGTTCAGGCTGCATGCGCACCGTAATGTTTCCCATTAATTCGCCTTCACCTTTTTTAGTGACAGCAAACGGAAAGCGGGAACCCTCTTCAATCCAGCCTGGATGATGGCCAATCCACCACCTTGCATCTTCTTTTGTATAAGGGTACGGGAGCTCGATGGTGGTTTTCGCAATACGGTAGTCATTTGCAAGCGCCGCTAACTCATCTATATCATTTTCTAAAAATGGCCTCAAAAGCAGCCGGCTGCTCTCTAACTGCACGGTGCTCCCTCCTTCTATGCTTTCCTCATGGTCATCTCGGCCTCGCCGCGGTCAAAACGAAGATTCGCAAACGCCCCGTTAATAAATGTCCACTGCGGAGGCATGTGACCAATATCAGCGTCGTACCACACTGGGAGACGTCCGCCGAATAATTCCCGCAGGCTGTCTTCCATGGTAAAGTCTTCTGTATCGCTATATCCTTCAGGGCGTCCGATAATTAAGCCTGCCGCATTGTCCAGCCAGCCCGCCTGCTGCAGCTGCCACAGAGAGCGATGGATTTCAGCTGCATCCATGCCTGTGGATTCCAGGTACCAAATGAGCTTCTCTGAGCGCCACTGCTGCACCCGGTCCAGAGGAGTACCGACAAGACGTGTCAGCGTATTCAGACATCCTCCGAGCAGGCGCCCGCTCAACTCATCTGTATTCGCTCCCTCTAGGTGTTTCCAGGACGTTCGTGTATCCAGGGCAAAACCCGACCCTGGCTGTTCAAACGCCTTATCCCAGGATGATTGATAATAGGGGCTTGAATGCTGATAAATGGCTTCTTCCAGGGGAGCTTTTAAAGCCTGTTCCCATTTCTTTGTGGTATCATCCCAAATAGGTGCGGCCAGGTCAAACAGGTTTGTGCCATGGGCGGAAGCTGTTCCGGTCATCATCGTATAGGCAAAGGCAAGCGTACTCGTATCAGAATAACCAATGATCCAGGTAGGCGGCAGCTCACGCAGCCACTCCCATTCGAGCAGCGGCAGAATGTCTACGATTCGTTCCCCGCCCCACGGCGGCATCACTACCCGAATCTCCGGGTCTGCAAGGGCCATCATCAGCTCCTCGGCCCTTTGAAAACGATCGGCGCTTGCTGCTTTGTGCTGCATCCATGCTGTTTCCCCCACCCGGACGTGAAACCCTCTCGTTTTAATTCTTTCAACGGCCTGTTGAAGCACCCCATGTAAAGATGCAGGCACTCCGCTCGATGGCGCTGTTACGTAAATTGTATCTCCTTTTTTCAGAGCTTCAGGGTACTTCATGCTCCACCTGCTTTCCTTACTGAATTTTTCAGAACCACTGCGGACCGTCGTCTTATTCAACAGAATATTGGGAAAAATTTTTAGCTGTGATACAATAATCAGATATTGTATCGAAGGGGGTCCACTTAAATGAAAGCTATTTTACTGGGTCTTACAGCTGCCCTCTTCTTTTCCGTAACATTTGTTTTAAACCGCTCAATGGAACTTTCCGGCGGCCACTGGGCCTGGAGTGCGTCGCTTCGTTATTTTTTTATGCTCCCCATGCTCATAGTGATCGTGGCAGCCCAAAACCGGCTGCGTCCTGTTTTCCATCACCTTCGCAGCCGTCCGGCAGAATGGCTTCTTTGGAGTACTGTCGGCTTCGGGCTGTTCTATGCACCGCTTGCCTTTTCCACCGTTTACGGTCCCGGCTGGCTTGTTGCTGCCACTTTCCAGATTACTATCATTGCCGGATCGCTGCTTGTGCCTTTCTTACATAAAACCCCGGGACTTAAGCAGCGTATTCCACTGCAGAGCGTCCTGATCTCTTTAGTGATTTTGGCAGGAGTGTTTATTATGCAGGCTGAACATGCTTCGGCCGTTCCGCTTTTAAACGTGTGGCTCTGCGT
Source organism: Marinococcus halophilus (assembly GCF_900166605.1). Classification (NCBI taxonomy): domain Bacteria; kingdom Bacillati; phylum Bacillota; class Bacilli; order Caryophanales; family Bacillaceae; genus Marinococcus; species Marinococcus halophilus. Next base: position 207,403 of record NZ_FVZD01000006.1, on the reverse strand, counting down.
GCTGCCACTGCTTCTGGCTGCCTTTGCCTATCCGCTTGGCAACCGGAAAATGATGCACATAGCTGGAAACGGGCTCACTACTTTCCAGCGGGTGCTTGGCATGACGATTGCGAGCATGCCCTTTTGGGTTATTTTAGCATTGTATGGGGCTTCCGTACACGGACTTCCCGGCAGATCCCAGATTTCGCAGTCTTTTATCGTAGCTGTTTCTTCCGGCATTATCGCTACAGTGCTGTTTTTTTACGCCACCGAGCTGGTTAAAAACGATACTGCCAAATTAGCCGGCGTCGAAGCCACACAGTCAGGTGAAGTGCTTTTTGCCCTTATCGGCGAAATGCTTCTGCTTCATACCGCAGCACCTTCAGTGTTGACCTTCTCTGGTATGGCGCTCGTGCTCGCAGGCATGATTCTTCACAGCCTCCGTGCTGCTTTAGCCGCAAGAAAAATAAAAACCGCAGATATTTAAGAAGCTTCGCCTGTTTCCAGGTGAAGCTTCCTTATTTAATACAGCCTGATTTTTTTAAGATCAAAGGAAGGGATTAATTCTTCTTCCATCGCCCGCCCGAGCAGCGTCTCTACAGCGGCGTACCCGTCTTCACCAAGATTGCGCGTGAATTCATTGACATACAGCTCGATATGGGACTGGGCCACCTCCGGTGACATTTCCTGGGCATTTTCCATGACAAAATCACTTGATGCCTCCGGATGCTCCCATGCATATTCCACGGAGCGACGGGCATTATCTGCAAGTGCCTGCGTCTCTAAATGACGGCGGGCAATAATGGCTCCAAGCGGAATCGGAAAGCCCGTGTCTTTTTCCCACCAACTGCCCATGTCTTCTACGAGCGACAGGCCGTAATTATGATACGTAAATCTAGCTTCATGAATGACAAGGCCCGCGTCTATTTCGCCGTCTCTGACCGCCGGCATAATATCCTCGAAGGGCATCACTTTAATTTCTCCGACTCCTTCAGGGATCACTTTGGATGCCCATAAACGAAAAAGCAGATAAGCCGTGGACCGTTCACTCGGCACCGCTATCGTTTTACCAATCAAATGTTCCGGCGTTTTTTCCCCTTTAGTTAACACTAGAGGCCCGCAGCCGTATCCAAGAGCTCCGCCGCTTGGAAGAAGAGCATAATCTTCAAGCACCCACGGAAGAGCCGCGTAAGAAATTTTCATCACTTCCGGCCCTTCTTTGTTCGCTGCCCAGTGGTTGGTAATATCAATATCTGCAAATGTAACCCCCGGAGCGGGAGTATCTTTTAACAATCCATGCGTCCAGGCATGAAAGACGAATGTGTCGTTGGGACACGGAGAAAAAGCTATTTTCATGATGATATAACCTCCTGCAATATAAGTACAGCCGACCGCAGGGACCGCAGGGCTCCCGGGATGTCCCAGGCGTCCCTGTCCCTCGGCCCGACTTCATTTGAGATAGCGCGCAGTTCCATTACCGGAACATTGAAATAGCTGGCGGCTGCAGCCACACCATAGCCCTCCATTGCTTCTGCCGCTGCGTCTTCATACAAAAAAGCCCGTTGGTTGACCGTCGCCTGGGTGCCAGTGACAGTAGACACCGAAAGCACGGGGGCTTCCACAGCCGAAACTCCCTGTTCCACAAGCTTCTGGAGTAACTCGGGCGTATACGTTTTTTCTGTCGTAAAGTGTGTCGGTCCCAGGCCCAGCTTTTCAAGCGGCGCAAAGCCTTCTTCCGTTTCTGCACCCATGTCTGCTGCAATAATTTCGCTGGCCGCCACAATATCACCCAGCCAGGCTTTATCCGGAAATGCACCTGCAATGCCGGCGCTTATAACTAAATCATAGTCGCGTTCCGCAAGCAAAAGCGCTGTCCGGGCACTCATCGGCGCTGCCCCCACGCCGCCTACCTGTATGTTCCAGGAATCCCGGGCTTCTGCTGCTGCCATCAGAGCCTCTTTTTCCGCCTCTACAGAAACCATTATCAGTACAGATGGTTCTTTTCCCATACTTTTCCCTCCAAGCCGTAGTCAAGCCGTTACTGCTCTTCATAAAAAAGACAAGAGCACAGCCGGCCCCTGTCTTTTTATTATGAACCTTCCCCTGTAAAATTTCCAGAAATGAGTGTAACAGCTGTACCCAGCGATCAGCGCAGCTTCTCCCATTCATCTTCGAGCATACTCATCTCCACCAGGGACCAATACGTGTTACCTACGAGACGGAGGTCTCTTTTCAACCCCTCCCGTTGAAAGCCCGCCCGCTCATAGCAGCGCAAAGCGGAAACATTAAAGTCAAAAACTCCCAGCGCCACCCGGTGCAGCTGTAATTCATCAAAAGCGGTGCGGCATACCTCCCTGACCATCCACTGTCCGAGCCCCGTACCGCGCATCTTCTCATCTCCGACGAGCACCTTGCCTATCCGGCCGGAACGATCATGATAATTAATAACTCCAAGTGATATATGGCCGACCGGCTCGCCCGTCGCCTGGTGCAGCGCAGTATAAATGAGCCGTTCAGGCTTATCCCCCTCCTGCTGTTTTCGGTACTCATCGAGCTGTTCTGCAGTCAGTGGGTATGTAAAAGCTTCTCCGCTCCACTGTTTTAAAAAATCAGCCGTTGGCACCCATTCGATTAACTTCTCATAATGTGCCTGTTCAAAGGGAACCAACTCCACCTCAGCCATTGCATTATTCAATTCAAACACCTGCCCCGTGGTAATGTTATCTGTCTATCATATGCGATACAGATAACAGCCCGCAACCATGTCCAGACAAAAACCAGCGCACATAGCGCCGGTTTCATTTAAAAAGCTTCTTCTTTGTTTAAGGAGGCGAATACGTCTATCCCCCTTGCCTCGAGACACTCAATTGCTTTTCTTACAGGCAGTTTTTCGAGCCCGAATTCATGCTGCACCACTTCCTCGATCTCTTCAATCGACTGCAGCTCTCTTTTTTCTGTAGTTCCATCGGGGTGATAAATGCGCACCCGATTATTTTTCAGCGTAATATTTCGCGTCGGCTGCCATATCTGCAGCCTCAACAGTGACATAAACATAGCGCCTTGCTGGTGGGAACGGGCAACCATTTCATCAAGATAGCTTTGGCTTCTTGGCAGCCCGGCGTCGAATACCCACTGGTCTTTTGTCAGCGTTCCTTTGATATACCGTTTAAATTCATACAGGTTGTTTTCCTTATCCATCGGGCTGATCACAATTTTTTCGTCATGATATATATAAATATTCCGGTCGGATCTTTCCAGGCGCACCGGCGAAAAAATCGGTGCTGAAACGGCACAGTCCACGAGAATATGCTCGCTCTGCAGCCGGACAACAGTCGCGATATGCTCTGGCCCCATATTAATGTTATAAGCATCAAAGCCTAAATCCTGAAGTATAGCCGCCACCTTTTGATTAACGGTAAAGCACGTTCCGCCAAACTTGTATTTTTCAAAGTTATCGACGAAGCTCTGTGTGTCCGGGGTATAATTTTCCCAGGCATTTTCCTGATAGTATATTAATTTGCTCACATTTTCAAACGGCAGAGTAAATATATGAGCGTTCATGATTTTTGCCAGATAAGAAAAAGAAGGCTCCTCCACCGTCAAACGCAGGGCATTCAAATACCGCTTCGTGCTGTTTTTAACCATGTTCACCACTCCCATTTATCTGGATTATCTAAATATAATTTCTCTTATCCGCCTATTTAGATGTTTATCATATCATTGTTTTCTGAAAATTTCGAGTAATTCAGCGACTCAAAAAGAAAAACTTTGTTAGGTTTTCTCTTATTTTCTTCTCTTAGCTATATTATCCCTACGCTTTTTTCCGTTGAACCCTGTTTTAAAGAAAGAATATGTAAGGTTAAATTACATTAGCGTAAAAAGAAGCCGTTCGCCGGCTTCTTTACTGGTCAGGCACTCGGATCCCCAAAGCGGTGACAAAGCTGATGGCATAAATTAAGGCCAGCACCCCAAAGGCCCATTCAACAGATACGGTTTGACTGACCGCGGTGCTAAGCACCGGGCCGATACTAGCACCGATAAATAAAATAAATGTATACAGCGAAGTCGCCACGCCTCTCACTTCAGCACCAACCTGATTGATTAGCGCAATAATAGCAGGCACAATTAACCCAGCACCGACCGTAAACAGCACGCTCCACGTAACCAGCAGCCACAAGCTGCCAGACACGACCATCAAGAGAAGCGACAGCGCTCCCACGCCAAGGCCGGCACGGAGAATAAACGGACTGCCCACCCGCCTGCTCCATCTGCCGGTAAAAAAAGCAACACTAATGCCGATCAATCCAGCTGCGCGAACATATAGAATATCGCCCTGACTTAACTCAAACGTTCCCTGCAGGTACTGGCCGAGCGAAGAATACATTCCGACAAAAACCATAAGCACAGAGAGCGTGACTAAAAAGCAGAGCATCAGGCTTTTATTTTTGACTGCTCTCTGCAGCTGGGAGAGGAAAGATGGCTTTCCGCCCGTTTTTCCTTTGGATGGGTCTACCGGAAGCAGTCGCCACATCAGCACGAAGGTGAGCACATAGACGAGGCCAAGCAGCAAAAAGGCCCAGTGCCAGTTGGCAGCCTGAACGGCAGCACTGCTCCACGTCTGGCCGAAAATCCCTGCAATTAAAAAGCCAGCACTGATAAAACCAATAACGGAGCCTCTTTTAGCCGGGGCAAACATATCTCCAATATATGCAAGCGCCACCGGCGAAAAGGAAGCAGCCGCGAGTCCCTGGAAGGCCCGGCCGATGAGCAGAGCAGAAAAGGTCGGCACCATACCGAGGAGAAGCGTTACGACGGCAAGTACGAGCAGGCCCGCCACAATGGTCCGTTTCCTTCCCACTCTTTCTGACAGTGGACCGTACACCAGGCAGCCAGCCGCAAAAAAGATTGAAAAAATACTACCCGCCCAGGCGGCTTCTCCAGCAGAAACTTGAAAGGCATCTGAAAATGTAGGTATCAGCGGAATAGTCATATACAAACTCGACATCACAATCAGCCCAGCCCAGAATAAAAGCCCCGTCGTCAGTCGTTCTTTGCTAAATTCACTTGTTTCATACTGCATGCGTTGTTCCTTCTTTCCAGTAATAGTTTCCGGCGTGATGCTCCGTTTTATTTCTTCCATCAAAAGGAATAGTAACGAAGAGATCAAAGGAGGTAAATACTATGTATGACGTTATCGTAATCGGAAGCGGGTCGGCGGGCATGACCACTGCTGGAAGTTTAAATGAGGCCGGGTGGAAAACAGCGATCATAGACGAACGTCCTTTCGGCGGCACCTGCGCCCTGCGCGGATGCGATCCGAAGAAAGTGTTAATCCACGCGTCAGAGGTCCTCGAGCAGGCCCAGCGCCTGAAGGGCATCGGCCTCGAAGGCAGTTTATCCATTCACTGGGAGGATTTAATGAATTTCAAACGTACTTTTGTCCAGGAAGTACCCGAAACAATTGAACAAAGCCTAAAAGACAGTGGTATTGATACCCTGCACGGGCGCGCCCGTTTCATCGATCATGAAACGATAGAACTGGACGGCCGGCAGATTAAAAGTAAAAAATTTGTGCTCGCCACCGGAGCCAGTCCGGCGGAGCTTCCAGTTGAAGGAGCCGGGTACATGCTCAGCAGTGACGATTTTCTTGAGCTTGACCATCTCCCGTCAAGCATTGTTTTCATCGGTGGCGGTTACATTTCTTTTGAGTTTGCCCATCTTGCTAAACGGGCAGGCGCCGATGTTCATATTCTACAGCGCGGGGGACGTGCTTTAAAAGGATTTGATACTGAGCTTGTAGAAAAGCTGATCGACTACTCTGAATCTATCGGTGTTCATGTACATTTACACACCGAAGCAGCAGAAATAATTCCCGAAGGCCAGGGCTATAAAGTTCATGCTGAAAAGGAAGGAACTGCCGAAATGTTTTACGGCGATATTATCGTTCACGGCAGCGGCCGGACCCCAAATGTAAAAGCCCTGGAGCTGGAAAATGCCGGAGCTGCCTATGATGAGAAACACGGAATAACCGTCAACGAGTACCTTCAAAATACGACCAATGAAAATATTTACGCTGCAGGCGATTGTGCTGATACTTCCGGGAGCCCGTTAACCCCGTTAGCCGGATTTGAGGCAGGGTATGTTTCCACTAATCTGCTCGAAAACAACAGCACCCCCGTTCACTATGGCCCAATTGCTTCTGCAGCATTCACTGTGCCTGGCCTGACTGCAGTTGGGATGACCGGAGAAAAAGCTTCAACCAATGGTTTGTCCATCGTCACCGAGGATGTCAGTTCCTGGTTTACGTACAAGCATAAAAACGAAAAAACGGCTTTTGTAAAATTGATTATTGATAAAGAAAGAGACACCGTGGTTGGCGCGCACGCATTGAACAGCGACGCAGCCTCCTTCATCAATTACATGACACTTGTCATTCAGCATGAAATCCCGGCGAGCTCCTTATCCCAAACGATGTTTGCTTACCCTACAAATGCTTCCGATCTTCAGTATTTCGTTTAACCTCTTTTAGGGAAAAATATATGCCGGGCTTCAACGTGGCCCGGGCTAAGATCAAGCAGCCCGTAGGAAAACATGGCCGCTTTTCGCTTATCCGTCGGCGACCCCGGGTTAAACATCAACGTTTTTCCGGCATAGCGCAGATAGGGAATGTGAGAATGACCGAAAATGATAATGTCTTTTTGGCCCGGGGCGAAGGCTTCCCCGGCCCTTTTTTCCGTCGTCCCCTTTTCACCATGACCGTGTACAATCCCTATACGCCATCCTTCCAAAACAATTTCCACCCTATCACTCACGAGAGCTTTGATATCCTCACCGTCAACATTTCCGTACACGCCGGTAACCGGGGCATACTGCTTTAATTCTTCCCATACTTCCGGGCTCTGCCAGTCTCCGGCGTGGATAATATAGTCAGCTGCATTGAATTCCGGGCGCAGCTGCCCGGGCCACTCTTTGGCCTTTTTCGGCATATGGGTGTCTGCAATTACCAGTACCCTCATCCAATCCTCCTCATAAAAAAGAGCTCCGAAGGTCTCGGAGCCCGTTTCTGTTATTCTGGATATTCCTGAACGTCTGAAGAATTATCCGTCGGCTCGGCCGGCTTGCGGACAATAGCCATGACGCCTGCCACAACGAGCAGAATAAAATGAACGATGGCAAATATATTGACTGCTATAAATCCCGCGATCGCCGCAAGGAAAAACAAAATGCCTGAAGCGACAGCGCGTTTATTGCGTTTAAGCATAAAGACGCCCACCACTGCAAGAATCGTTGCGATCGCTGAAAAGATAATCAGGCTAATACCAATGGCAGTAAATTGAGCAGCCATATCTTGAGTATTCAATGTTTCTCCACCTTGCTCTTGAACCATCTGATTTGCTTCCTCCAAGGCAGAAGCATCTACAAATAGAAAAACAATTCCTAAAATAACCCCAAGGCCGCTTAAGACAGCCGCAATAATTCCAAGCGCTTTTTCTGCCGTACGTTTCACCATAGACGCACACTCCTCTTCATTTACTCTCAATATTTTTGTTCCCTGTCTACACTGGGATTCAAACAACTTTCCTTAACCGGTGACGCTGATTTCTCTCTTTTTGAACATCCATACTGCAAAACCCATGAAAATCAGCCAGTACACAATCAGGACGGTAACGGAAAAACCAAGCGTCATGCTTTCCACCGGCGGGCCGCTGCTGGTGAAATACTGGTTTAGATTCGTATTGGCAAACAGCAGATATTTCGGCCAGTTGTAGGCGATGGCCAAGGTGCTTGTTACACCCGCTCCCACCACATACAGCAGAACGCTGATAGCAATCGCCATTGCTTCACTGCGGAAAATGGCTGAAATAGCAAATGCGAGTGTGGCAAGCATGACGAAATTTACCGAGCCTGTCAGGTAGTCGATTGCAAGCGCAAGCACCTGCGGCCGTTGTTCGACCTCTCCGTCCGTGTAGATTAACTCTGTGGACGGCTCGCCAAATCCAAAGAAGAGGGCCCCCAGGACAAACGAGGCCCCAAACAGCAGCGCAAGCATACCTACAGCATACAGGATAACCGTAACGTATTTGGACATCAGTATCTTGATCCGGGACGGCGGACGCACCAGCAGAAGCTTAATCGTTCCGCTTTTAAATTCTGAGGAAATAATGGTCGCTGCTACGATGATAACGAAAATACTCAATAGATCGAGCAAAGCAGTATTTGTGCTCATGAACGACCAGACGCTTTCTCCAGTTGCGCTCTGCGGCGGCAGATCATTTTGAATGCGGTATTCGTTCTCCGCGATCCTCTGCTCGTAAAATCCCTCTGCAGCACCGCTGTCCTCGAGTGCCTGACGATCTTCAACAATTTGCTGCTCCAGCTGAGCCTTCCACTGCGCTTCCGACGGCAGCTCATCCGCAGATGGCTGGTTGGTGGCGGCATAGATAAGAACGCCTACTACTCCAACAAGCAGAATGGCTGCCATTACCCACGTACTGATGCGCCAGAAGAGCTTCATCCATTCGTTTTGAATCAAACGGATCATGAGGAATCCTCCTTCGACGTTGCCTGAAGAAACCGGTCTTCGAGCGTTTGTCTATCTTCTTTTGCTTCATACAAGTCAAACCCGGTTTCCATTAAATAGCGCAGAAGAGCAGGCACTTTCTCTTTTTCTATGTATACCGTCAGCCGCTGGTCTGCTTCTTCTATTTTCAGATCGGGATAAGCTTCTTTTATTATCTGCACAGCCGCTTCCGTTCTTTCCGGCCCAACGTCAACCCGGTACGGCAGCAGGCGTCCTTCCCCTTGCGAGAAACGCTGATCTTCAATGTTAATCAATTGACCGTCCTGAATAATCGCAAAACGGTCGCACATGAGCTCCATCTCCGACAACAAATGACTCGAAACAATTACCGCAAGTCCTTCCTCCTCCGCAAGCCGGCGCAGATAAGCCCTCACCATTCGAATCCCTTCCGGGTCCAAACCATTCGTCGGCTCATCCAAAATCAACAGCTTCGGCCGGTGAAGAAGAGCCTGGGCGATACCAAGACGCTGCTTCATTCCTAAAGAAAACATCCGTACTTTTTTCTTTTTCACGTGCCCGAGCTTTACCAGATCAAGCAGCTCGTCAATGCGCCCGTGAGATACTTTTCCATTCATGCGGGCAAAATGAATCAGGTTTTTTTCTGCCGACAAATGATTGTACATTTCCGGGTTTTCCACAATGGCTCCAACCTGCTTAATTGCCTTCGCATATGATTTCTGAATACTGTGACCGTCAATAAGGATGTCTCCCGACGTAATGGGGGAAAGCCCTACCATCATACGAATTGTGGTCGTTTTGCCAGCGCCGTTCGGCCCAAGAAAACCAAACACTTCACCCGGGTCAACAGAGAACTGCAGTCCCTGAACAATTTCTTTACCGCGAATACGCTTATGTACGTCATTCACTTCTAAAATCGATGACATGGTTTCCTCTCCTTAATTATCTGCATTCAACCCGTTCATTTTCCTATTTTTGGAACGAAGGTGTCAATGTTTTCTTTCAATTTTACGTGAAAGATATACATACGTTTCAAAAAAGCCGGAAACCACTGGGAGGGCTCCGGCTTAAAAAATTTATCTGCTGAACGTCAGCTGCTTTTTCCATCTGCGGCTGATCGATTTGATGCTTTGGCGCCACTTCCCGGTCTCTTGCTCTTCCAAATTCCACTCAGCCCCGGCTGCAAGGAACAGCTCCACCGCGTCCTTCCAATCGCTCCAGCCTGCATCATCGCTGTGAAAAAGCAAATAACCATCCGGCCGCACAAGCATAGACTCCCCCGGTCCGATTAATCGGCGGAAATCCCTGCTTAAATATCTTTCACTCCAACACAGAATATCATCAGGCTGCCCCATTGTTGGTGTCGGTGCCACTAATGCAGGCTGTACCATGTCACCAAAATACGGGGCAGATTTGCGGAGCCAACGCTTGATAAACGCGTATTCTTTATCAATCCGGCTGCCGCTCGTCCGCATCACAAATAAAAACTTCCCTTCCTGCAAATGTTCATATAATCTGGTTGTTTGGTTTTCAAAATCTGTCAGTACTGCATCCGGCACCCGGTCTCCCGGGCGCAGAACCCCTTCACGCCTGAGCTCTTCTTTTAGGGCCGGCGCAGATGCCCGGTATCGTACAGACAAATGTGACAGCCGCCGGATAAAGGCTTCGGGGAGCCGTTCGATCATTTCTACTATTTTCAGCGTACGGTCTCTTGCCTGTACAGCGACAGGCTTATGAACGGTCAGGCTCCGGATCGTCCAATCTGTTGTGCGGTTAACTTTTTTTGCGACCGGAAGCCGCTCGGCTTCATATGAATCAAGCAGTGTTTCCGGGCATGCCCGGACGCATACCATACCAAGCTTCCAGCTTAAATTAATACTATCCTGAATACCGAGGTTTACACTCTGGCTAGTCATCGGGTGATGAGCATGGGCAGCTTCACCTACTAAAAAGACATCCCCTGCACGAAATTCTTTCGCCTGATGGAAAACAGCCTGCTTCGACTGCATATTTACTGTCGTTTGCATTGGAAGGATATGTCCGGTGATTTTCTGGTAAAGTTCCTGCAGAGAGACTTCCGTATTCTCCCGTCGGGCATTGGGCTTGCCACGGTCGACCATCATCACCCTTGCCTGATGACCGGGAAGGTCTACAGCAAACATAATCCCTCTTTTATTAAATGTCATGGTCGGAGCATTATTTGTCAGCTGCTGCTTTGTTTGAACATCCGCCATCATTAACTCCGAGCCTTTATCCATTTTGCATTTAATGGCAGCCAGCTGCCGCACAGCGCTTTCAATTCCATCAGCTCCAACAATATAATCAGCCACCACCCGCTCGTCCATATTGTTTGATTCAATTATCGCTTCTGTTTTTAATCCGTTCTGTTTTAGGTGCGTAATGCGCGTCCCCCATTCCACAGACGTTTTCAGCAGCGCACGCCGCAACACACGCTGCATATCACAGTTAGCCATCGATAGTACTAACGGATAATACGATTCTTTTTTCAAAAAATCAAAGGCAGGGGTAAAAATCTTTTTTCCTTCGTAATTGAATTCCAGGGAACGATAGGCCGCCCCTGTCTCCATTAATGGTTTTGCCAGGTTAATACTATCGAGCAGTTCAAGCGTTCGTGCATACAGGAGCAGCGCTTTTGGTTCATGGGCAGGAGCTTTCTCTGCTTCAAGCAGCCGGACGTCTACATCGTAGCGCTCCAGAGCTCGTGCCAGCACAAGTCCTTCAATGCTTGCTCCGACGATAATTATATTAGTATGAGTCGTTATCATTTCCCCGGACCCCATCCTTTCAAAGCTCCTTATGCACAGTTACCCGTTTTGATTCATACCCGATTTTCTTATAAAAAGATTCCGCTATATAATTCTGCGCCAAATAGTCCAGCTCAAGCCTGTCTGCCCCGTAGTCACGCGCTACGTATTCAGCTTCTTTCATTAAAAAAGCTCCAATGCCCTGGCCCTGATGCTGCTCTTTCACTACGATCTGGTAAATATAGCCGTAATGTGAAGGTCTTTTAAAATCATTTCCTTTTTCTTTGCGTAATTCAAGCCAAACGTAGCCGAGCGGCTCTTCGTCTTCGACAGCAATAAAAAACATGTGGCAGTCGTCCGCCAGCTTGTTTTCAAAATACACCTGGGCTGAAGGCTGATCGTAAGGAAAAAACAGTTCAGGATGAAGGTTTACGTGCCATTCATGCAGCGACTGGTTCAGCCGGCTGAGCAGCGCCGGGTCTTCCGTTCTTTTAATATACATAACCACGCCTCCTTTTCAGTATCCTACTTATCCTTTTCCATTACTACCTTCTTTCCGGACTTTTCCATATCCTTCTCCTGCCAATAAAAAGGATCCATGGGCACGACCAATGTATGATTTTTATACATATCTGGAGAAGGCTGTATGAATAGATTACCATTATTATACATAATTCTGTTCGTCATGTTGGCATTTACAATATATTATTTTTGAATGGGAATAGATTAAACTTTTCTCCCGGCTAGTGGCGGGAATAAGAGAAGCATTTTTGAAAAGCAAAAGCCGCTTAGCTGAGACTGAATACGCCGCTGCCATTGAAATCGCCGGGACCAATAATAACCATGGGATTGTAGAAAATCTGTGATGTGTATGCTTGACACTCTTTCGCTGTCTTTATCATACCATGCGCTCAGACACTTTCGTCTGGTTTTTAAAATATGGAAGCTGGGTCCCGGGATTTTTTACATAAAAAAATCCCGTGCCTAAAAGGCACGGGAGCAAGTTGTGAGTGGATGATGCATAAAATTGAAATCGGTGATTGCGCAAAACGCTGGTACTGCTTACGCTTCTTCTTGTGGTATTTTATAGCCAAGTCCTTCTGCAATACGACGGCCGTAATCCGGATCCGCTTTGTAGAAGATTTCCAACTGGCGTTTAATAATTTCTTCTTTACGGACTGGTTTCATGTGGCCTACAAATGCATCAACAAGACGTTGCTTTTCGTCTTCGCTCATCATGCGGTACAAGTCGCCAGCCTGCGTATAATGGTCGTCGTCAGGATAAGGAGTGCTTGCCACCTTGCCTTCTACGTCAAACGGGCTGATTTCGGCTGCAGCGTCTTCAGTCGGTCCGCCGTAGCTGTTCGGTTCATAGTTTTTCGAACCGCCGCCGTTGTCGTCTGTACGCATGAAGCCGTCACGTTGGTAGTTGTTTGTGCCGCTTACTGGTTTGTTAACCGGAATTTGTTCATGGTTGGCACCTACGCGGTAACGGTGGGCGTCAGAGTATGAGAACAAGCGTCCCTGCAGCATTTTGTCCGGAGAAGCCTCGATACCAGGAACGAAGTGTCCAGGCGAAAACGCAGCCTGCTCTACTTCTGCGAAGTAGTTTTCAGGGTTTTTGTTTAATGTCATACGGCCGACTTCCACACGCGGATAGTCTTCTTTCGACCAGATTTTTGTTACGTCAAACGGATCCCAGTTGTACGTAAGCGCGTCTTCGTAAGGCATAATTTGTACATACAGCGTCCAGGAAGGGTAGTCCCCTTCTTCAATAGCGTTGAATAGATCTTCTGTATGATAGTCCGGGTTTTCTCCTGCCATCTGATTTGCAGTTGGCTCGTCCAGGTTTTTAACGCCCTGGTCACTGACAAAGTGATACTTTACCCAGAATGCTTCTCCCTGATCGTTAACCCACTTGAACGTGTGACTGCCGTAACCGTTCATGTGGCGCCATGTTGCCGGAATACCACGGTCACCGTGCAGATACGTGATCTGGTGCAGTGATTCTGGAGAAAGGGACCAGAAGTCAAAGGCCATATCCGGATCTTTCAAGTGTGTCTGCGGATCACGTTTTTGGGTGTGAATGAAATCCGGAAACTTAATAGCGTCACGGATAAAGAAAATCGGTGTGTTGTTACCTACGAGGTCGTAGTTACCTTCTTCTGTATAGAATTTCACTGCAAAACCGCGCGGGTCACGTACGGTGTCTGCTGAACCGGATTCGCCCGCCACTGTGGAAAAACGGATGAACATTGGTGTTTCTTTGCCTTTTTCACTTAAGAAATCAGCTTTAGTATATTTGGAAATTTCGTCGTTTGTCACTTCAAAAACACCATGCGCGCCGCCGCCTTTTGCGTGTACAACACGCTCAGGGATACGCTCACGGTTAAAGTGAGCAAGTTTTTCTAAAAGGTGTACGTCCTGAATAAGAGTAGGACCTCTAGTACCTGCTGTCAACGAGTTCTGGTTATCTCCTACAGGAGCACCTGAACCGGTTGTTTGTACATTTTTACGATCAGCCATGCTTTCATCACCTCTTAAGTATTTTCATATTCCATATGATAACATAACCCACATAAAAATCAATATTATTTTATAACAATTTTAATCTGGAGCTTAACTCTTTTACTATTTTATACTTTAAAAGCAGCTTCAAGCCTTTGAATACCGGCTTTTTTATCGACTCAATTGAATATCTACTTTCTTAATTGAAAATGAGAGTGGCTCTCGAACTCTCTGGGCGAAAGAGCAAGCTTGTACGTTGGGTAATCGTGTTCTGCTCTTTTTACTTATCTTTATTCCAGAAATTCTCTGATTTCTTTGACGAAGCGTTCATGTTCTTCAACATTTATGCCATGGCCTGAATGTTCATATTCCACGAAACGACAGGCAGGAATAAGGTCAGCTATTTCTTTTCCATATTCCGGAGGGTTTAACCCGTCATATTTCCCGCTGAGCACGAGCGATTCTACCTCTACAAAAGGCAGCTGGGCACGAAAATCGAACCCCTTCAAAGCGTCGGATGCCGCCTGCTCCTGCTCGGCATTCAGCTCAACCGCCCGGCCCTCGATCTGCTTTGACCAATCCCGCACTTTACCAATATCGTGATAGATATACATCGAGGCTTTCTCTAATTTTTCCTGGTGGGAAAGACCGCTCAATTCAGCTTCGTGCTCGGCAAACAAACGGGCAGTGGACGATGTTCTACCGTGTGCTTTAGGCGCTGTTAAAACGAGTTTTGCTACTCTTTTCGGAGCTTCGACAGCTACACCCTGAGCAATATAGCTGCCCATTGAAACACCAACGAGATGAGCTGATTCAATATTAAGCTCATCCATCATTCGCAGCACGTCCTGTATGTGATCTTCCAATGTATACACTTTAGGCTTGTCCGACCTTCCGTGCCCTCTCATATCCAGGGCTATAACACGGAATTGTCCTTTTAACTGATTCATTTCACGTTCAAACATTGTATGGTCCCCAGTCAAGCCGTGCAAAAAAATGACAGGAAAGCCCTGGCCGGCTTCTTCATAATACAGAGTAACTTTGTCCGCACTGCTCATCGTCGCCATTTCTTCCATCCCTTCTAACTACTACATTGGGAAAATTGTACCATAGGACATTTCCGGAGTGGTAGCTCGAAGCGCTTTTATATCCACTCCTTATCGGCAAAATAATTATCCTCCAGTGCTGGTTCCCACCAGTAATTAAAGACCCCCTCGGCCGCCAAACTGCTTCTTTTCCATGTCCGGGCCCGCGCTGCCACCTCCCCCGGCTGCACATTATCCACCCTCTAGGAGGCGCCTCCGATAAAAATATTCTGTCCCGTCGCCTGCCTATGGTTCAGAGAGCGGGCAAAGTCTGCTTCAGGACTCGCCCCCTTTTCAAACTCCTTATGTATTCTGTTTTCTTCCTTCAAACTATTGTACACTAATGACAGATGGAAAAAAGATGTATAAATGAAAGCGGGGAATGACTATTATGAACCCTATGCGGCTGTTACCTTTGTTTACTTCGCCACGAAAAACGTACAAACAATTAAGCGATGACCCCAGGCTCCACCTCACAGCTCTGTTAGTCATTATTATCGCAGGGCTTTCTCAAGCCTTCGCCCAGAACACACGCGACATGTCTCCGCTCGAGACCAATTCTGCCCTGTATACCACCTTGGCAGCTGCCGGAGTAATTGCCGCCTTCCTTCTATTTCAAATCATCACCTTTTACTTGAACGGACTGATTTTAAAGCTTGTTATATTAATGTTCCAGGGCAGAATAAAAGCCCGCGAAGCCCGCACGATTTACGGGCTCTCCCTTTTTCCTCAGGCCTTTATTTTTCCGCTCATTATTTTGCTTTTTCTTGGCCAGCTGGGAGGCGGCAACGACACAGTCACCATGCTTACAGGAGTCGCAGCGGCCCTCGTTACGGTAGCTTCTGTTTGGACTGTTGTTATCCAGGTGAACTTAATCTCCGCTGCATCCGGCTTCTCCGGCGGCAAATCTTTCGGGGCATTTGTCGTTTTCGCCTTGTTATTGACTCTTCTTATTTTTATTATTGTCCTGCTCTTAGCCGTAACCGCCATCTTCACTTTCGGCGTCTTTTCCGGTTAAACTACAAAACAGCTGCGTTTAAAAAAGACGCAGCTGTTCGTAATTCACTGTTTTGTAAACTTTGCCTCTTCCTCCTGTCACCTCTCCCGGACCGTAAAATTCCGAGGCGGTGACTCCGAGCAGACGGACAGGCTCTCCTCCGGAGGCGCCTTCTTCGAGCAAAAGATGAAGGGCTTCAAGCAGCTCCGCACGATCATTGCTTGCGTGCTCAAGAGTGGCCCGGCGGGTAATTTGCTGGAAATTCGCAAATTTTATTTTCAATACGATACATTTAGTCCTGATGCCGTCTTTTGTCAGCCGCGCAAGCACCTGATCAAGCAGCTCTTCAATGACCGGCAGCATATCCTGCACAAGCAGAAGATCCTGGGAGAGCGTGGTTTCTTTTCCGAGCGACTTTCGCTCTCTCTCCGGGTTTACCGGACGTTCGTCGAGCCCCCGGGCCTGACGGTAAAAAACGTGGCCCTGCTTATGAAACAATTCCACGAGCCGCTCTTCGCTCAGCTGCTGTAAATCTTCTCCGGTCTGAATGCCGAGCGAATCGAATTTCCGTTTGGTCACTTTTCCCACCCCCCGGAAATCCCCGATGGGAAGAGCTTTCACAAAAGCATCCGCACGATCCGGAGTAATTACCGTCAAGCCGTCCGGCTTATTGTAATCTGAAGCGGTTTTTGCAAGAAATTTATTGTATGAAACACCGGCTGAGGCAGTGAGACCAGTTTTTTGATATATCCTTCTCCGTATTTCCTTCGCTGCGTGCGTAGCAGACGACATGTTCCAATGGTTTTCCGTCACATCCAGATAAGCTTCATCAAGAGAAAGGGGCTCCACTAAATCTGTACAGTCGTGAAATATGCCCATGAGTTCACGTGAAACTTCCCTGTATTTTTCCATATTTCCTTTAATAAAAATGGCTTGCGGACATCTTCGGTATGCTTCATAGGAAGACATGGCTGAGTGAATACCATATGGCCTGGCTTCATAAGAGCACGTAGCCACCACCCCTCTTGACCAGGGAGAACCTCCAACTACCAGGGGCTTGTTTCGCAAATGGGGCTGATCGCGCTGTTCAATAGATGCAAAAAAAGCATCCATATCAATATGAATTATTTTTCGGAGTTTTTGTCTTTCCTTCTTCATTTCCTACGCCCCCTTATGCGCGCAGCTTTCTGTTTCTTCTATTATACCGTTTCCCAACGCCTTTCACAAACGTATGTTCTTGTTTGATGCCGAGTCAAAAGTTTTCCTGAGGCAGGCTACAGGCCTTTCCATTGCGTTCTAAGGCACTTTGATATACTATCATAACCGTACAAACACAACGGCGTCGTACTACAAGCATGCCCGATTGGAGGAATGTATATGAATTATGAAGTTCAGATTTTCACCCAGCCTAACTGCTCCTCCTGCGCTAAAGTCAAAGGCTGGTTTCAGGAAAACCGCATTTCTTATATTGAGAAAGATATTGTAAACGACCCTCAGGCTAATCAGGAATTCGGCGCATTAAATGAAAAATTTGTTCCTATCACTATTATTACTGCAGATGACAAAAGACACCAGGTTGTTGGCCCAAATCTAAAAAAAATAAAAACGATTGTCACAGCTACAGGCATTTCCGGCCAAAGCCACTAATGCCATTAGCGTACTGCGCTGGTTTTTACGCCAGTGCTTTTTTATATTATCGAAGATGAAAGCATACAAACCTCTTTTCGGCACAGCACAGAATTAAACCCTCCTGTGCCACCGTTTAAATAAAGAGGCTTGTCAGTTTATTCCCGGGGGTAAACAACAATAACAGGGAAAATCTGTGTAGAGGGGGAGTGAGATTTGTGCCTACAGTGCTTTTTGTCCTGACAGTAATTGTTGCCGGCATAATCCTGGCTTCTATTGGTTTTTATTTCCTTCGTAAATTTTATGACAAATTATAAAGAAGGACCGTTCACTGGATGAACCGTCCTTCCTTTGGCATTTTAATATTTTTATTTTTAGCAGCCAGCTTTTCCAGAAATAATGCTTCGTCCTTCGGCGTTATATGCTGGTGACGGGCCCCTTCCTGGTAAACCACCTTCAGCCTCTCCGGTGTCGCTCCTTTAATCCATCCTGGCACTTCCTCCACCCGCTCAATTGAATCGTAAGGAATTCGCAGGCGTATCAGAAGAGATGCATGAACCGCCAAGTGCTCTTTACGCAGTTCATATTTTGTAAAAAACACAATCTGGGTAATTAAAATAATAATAACTGCGTCCACTATAGCCCGCAGAATAGTCCCCGGACCGCCGTCGTACATAAACAGGGCCTGAAAAATGGAATAACCCAACAATACGATGGCTATGACCGCAAACGCGGACAACAGTCTGCTTCCTTTCGCTCGAAACACCATTCGCTGGTCTCCTCTAATTTTTTTTATCAGTGTCATTCGGTTTTAATCCATACTTATAAACAATCGGCATCAAAATTATTAAAAGCATCGAATTCGTGAATAACGGCAGAGAAATCGCATGCGCTTCTGTTACGACTCCAATAAACGAAACAATCAATACCGGAGCTGTCGCTACCAGAATAGTGATTAATTCGCGTTTTGCGCTCCATAACTGTCTGCTGTCCGCTATCGATAAAATAAGCATCCAGTACACCATGAACGCAAGCGGCATCATAGCGTCGATAAGCGGCTGGTCCAGCACAAAAAAGAAGACCAGGCGCACAGTCGAAAGTATGGATAAAATGACAATAATCAGTTGACGAAATGACGACTCCACGATGTATTCGCTCCCTATTTCCTGCTTTTTGCTGTTCTGGGCTTCGCAGCAAACAACGCAAGGCCCAGAACGGTCCCCATCACACATTTCACTCTGCTATTCTTCCTTCCATTACGTGCGGAATTCCAAATAGACTCCATTTGGGTCCTGCACCGTCTCTGTATTTTCCGCTCCCTGAATAACCACTTTTTCAAGCTCGAATGCACGCTTTTCCTCCCAGGAAGGCACCACCGCTTCTGCACCCAGAACAGTCAGCCAGTCGTCTGAATCATACGGCTCGGGGCTCGTAATGACGACGGACTGCAGTTCTTCTTTTCCGCCGATAGGGAGCTCTTTAGCCCAATCCAGCTGAATCTTCGGGCCGGTGGACGGCTGCAGAAAGGTTCTGCGTTCTTTTTTGTTAACGCCCCATCCGTGTTCTTTTGCACGCTGAAGAACGCTGGCATGCTCTTCGTTGTTTACACGGTAGCCAAAGTAGCCAAACGTATTTATCCTTCCTGTACCAAAGGTAACCCGGACCTGGCCAAGACTCATTTCTATCATCCGAAACGTTAACCCTTTATGACGGAAATCATCCCACATAAGCGGAGGGTCGTAACGCTTGATGCGGTAATTTTCCAGCGCAAAGCGTCCCACTACTTCAAACCCGTGGCTGCTGTAAAATGATTCTGTTTTTTCTATTTCTGTCGTCCAAAAATGGTAATGGAACAGTTCCATATTGTTCACCTCTAATGTCCTTCTGCAAGCCGGCTGTGCTCGTGCTGGAAATAGTTTTTGTATTTTGATTTTAAGGCTGGTTCGCTTTTTTCGGCGTTCCCTGATGAAACACAAGCTCCCAGCCCGAATTCGTCTTCCGCCATATAGAGCTCCGCAGCGAGGTGCCCAGTTCGCTCTTTACCGTATAGGTCGCTAAATATAAATGTTCCGAAAGCGGTTTTGTTTTATAGTCAGCTACTGCTCTATGCACGGGACGCTCCTCCTCCAGGCCGAAAATCACGTCCTCCCGGGTGAAAATCCGGCCGGACGCTCCGATTTCCTGGAAGTCTTCTGCCAACAGCCGGCTCACTTCCACCGCTGACCGCCGAATACTCGGCTTTAATAAGTCTTCCTCGAGCTGGCGTATGTCTTCCATCCATTTCCACCCTCCTTGTCGGCACGATCTGAGCACACGTAAAACCCGCATCTATATCAAATGATACGGGTTTTTCCACAAACTTTTCAACTTTTATTACCGATTCATAATGATTATTTTGGTTTTCAGCTGATGAAACCGATGAAAAAGCTGCCCGTTATGAATATTTATTAACGATATCAATTACCAGGCGTGCTTCCTCGAGCGGGATTTGTCCCGGGGCGGAGCTCTCTTTTCCAGAAGCAAATATCATCATAGAGCCAAATGAATGCCCAACCAGGCGGGAAGCGATCCCAGCAGGGCCCATGGCCATTGCTGCGGTACAAATAGTCAGCTTTTCGCTCAATTCAGCAAGCACTCCTAAAAGATTCAATACGTCTGATTTACGGTTTGGCATAACCGCCATTTTTACAATGTCCGCCCCGTTTCTTTCAGCCTCTTCACCCCAACGATTCATTTCACGGGCTGCCGGCGTTCTTGAGAAATCATGATGTGAAATTAACATTTTCACTCCGCATTCCCTGGTTTTTTGATAGACAGCTGCTATATGTTCACTGCTCATTCTGCCTTCTATATCCACTATGTCTGTATTTTTTGAATGTACTGCCTCTAAAATTAACTCTATCGTTTCTTCATCAGTCAGGCGGCGGTCAGCACCGCCTTCCTGGGCAGATCGAATAGTAAATAAAAGCAGGCACCCCGGAGCTTTTTGCTTCAGGATCTGCAGCACCTGACGCACAGCTTGTATGTCTTTTAAATTCTTAAAATGGTCAGCGCGCCATTCAATGGCATCCGCCTGCGCTAAGTTTATCGTTTGCAGCTCTTCAACTAAATTTTCTGTCGTCTCTCCTGTTAAAGGCACGCAGATCATCGGCCGAGAAGCACTGTAGGATTTGTTTCCTATTTGCAGCTTTTGATACTTTCGATTGGTCATATGCTCCCCCACTCAAATGATAAATGTTTAGATCGTCTCCATATATGTAACTAATATGCTATCATACTCTTGCGTGTCATCAACTGGAAATTGGAGGAACAGCATTTGCGCTTATACATATATTCTTTATTAATCTTCGTATATATTCTTTCACAGTTTTTGTCTATACCGGGCTTTTCTTTATTTACCGGTATACTTGCAAATATTGTTATATTTATTTCCCTGTTTTTTGCGAAAGGGCTGTTCTTTTATTCCGGTATTGCCTTCTACGCCATCGGGACTATTTTATTTTTTCAGACCGGCGCTTCCTGGCAGGATTATTTTCTGTCGTTTCAAACAATGCTCGGCATTCTTTCATTCTTTTTCATGCTTCCCTTTCTCAATTCACTCATACGGGTAGGGAAGTACGATCACGGCCTTCGAAAATTTATGGCACAGGGCGCAGATACCGTTACTCAGTTGTACAGGCGGAGTTTCTTTGTATGCCATGTGCTCGGGCTTTTTTTAAATATTGCTACATTTGCTGTATTGATGCGCACATTGGACCGGACCTTCACCTCGATTCCTCAAAAAGTAAAAGCAAAGTTTTATACACAGAACCTGCTCCGGGCTTACGCCCTTTGTCTCGCCTGGAGCCCCCTGGAAATCATGGTTATTACAGCTTTAAATATAACCGGGCAAAGTTACATTTACATTTTCCCATTTATTATTACGATCGTTATCATAGTCATTTTGTTTGATATTCGGACAGCTTCTTTTAAGTATCCTAAATTGCGCCTCCAGTCTGAAGATGATCAGGCTGATCACTCCGGCACCACTGGCAGAAAGATCAAACAGTTGATCGTTTTGCTTTTGCTTCTCGTCACCTGTGTCAGTATTGTTAATCAGTGGTCCAGTTTTGATTATTTATTTACTCTCGTTTTGTTTATTGCTCCTGTATCTTTTTTATGGGCAGCTTTCATTAAACGCCTGCGCCGATACGCCTTTTTTGCTTTTAACCAATGGAAGACAAGAACCAAAGGGATGGCGAATTTCTTTTTCATGTTTTTGAGTGCCGGACTATTCGTTCAAATGCTTGCAGGGACTTCTCTATTTGAGCTACTGCAGCAGCTGTTCACGTCCATGCATCAGCAGGTTTTTATTTTTTACCTGCTGGTTGGTGCTTATTTTCTCATTTCAAGCTTTATCGGCTTTCACCCGCTTGTGTCTGTTATTCTGCTGGCAGAAATTATTGCTCCTTCACTTGCAGACCTCCAAGCGATCCCACTGGCTCTTGTTCTCATTGTCTGCAGCTTAAGTCCTGTCATGTTCAGCCCGTTTAATATTTCTGTTTCCATCGTCGGTTATCATCTCCATACCAACCCGTACCGGCTGGGCTTGTGGAATCTGCCGTTTGTGATTGGATACATGCTGTTTACGATGAGCTTCGCCTATATTCTTCAGCTCCTCATGTAGTGCCTGGTTTTTACTTTTGCTGAAAACTGTATTATAATCACGGTACATTTCGCTGACTACCTCATTTTATTAACGAAAGAGTGCAGACATATGATGATAAAAGAAAAATCTTTACGGGAAAAAAGCATAGTATTTATAGGCTTTATGGGGGTTGGTAAAACAACCATTGGAAGATTGGTCGCTCAAAATCTATACAGATCCTTTATTGATATCGATGAACAGATTGAAAAAAAGTTCCAAATGCCTGTGCCGGATGTATTTAAATTGCTCGGGGAGCCTGCGTTCAGGGAGAAGGAGAAAGAACTGGTGAATAAATATGCCAATCAAAGCTTGAAGGTTATTTCTCTTGGCGGCGGAGCTTTCATGCAGGAAGAAATTCGGGATGTTTGTTTAAACAACTGCACTGTTTTTTATCTGGATATGCCGTGGGATTCCTGGAAAGAGCGCATTCACCTGCTAATGGCGGACCGCCCAGTTCTTCAAGGACGTTCGCTCGAAGATATTGAAGAATTATTCTATAGCAGGCAGGCGGCTTACGCCAGCCACCATTCCAAAGTGACTATCGGCAAAGACTCCCCAGAAGAAATAGCAGATTATATTACTAATTCCTTAAAAACAGCCTGGAAATTATACGAATAAACAAGCAAAGCTCCAGCCGACGATTTAAATGCGGCTGGAGCTTTTTGACTGCTATTCATCTGCATCAATCGTATTATCACGCTGCAATTTCCACTCTTTAAAGTCCTCCAGGTCCTTTTGCACCTGTTTAAAGACAAACGAGATAACGGCGGCATCATCAATCAGGCCGCCTGGAAGAAAGTCCGGTACCAGGTCAATTGGAGATACAAAGTATATGAGACCCGCAATAATGGCTACAATCGATTTGTATGGCACATGCTGGTACTCTTTTTTCCACCAGGCACGGAGCATTTCGAGCATCAGCTGCAGTTCCTGCCAAACGTTTTTCAGCGGACTCTGGTTTTCATCCGCTTTTTCCCTCGCCTGACGCAGCAGTTTCTCCGTCTCTTTTGGGTTTTTCGCGTATTTTTTTGCCCGTGGATTCAAGCGCCTTAAACGCTCCTTCAGCGTTGATTCGTCAATATTTTTCTTTCTTAAAAAGCTCCGACGCTTTTTCTCTTTTGCCATGTCCCAAGCTCCTTTATTAGTTAATATGGCTATGTACCGCTTCTCCGGAGAGGAACAGGCGTCCCCGGAGGAAGCTTTCCTGCAGGATATCGCCTGTTTATTCCAGGCGGTCCTTATCCCGCTGTTTGATTTCTTTTCGGTATTCTTCCATTTCTTCCTTCGATGGCAGCGTTCGTGCTTTCATATTATATTCCATTTGAAGCTTCGGTGCGTTTTCGCCTTTTCCAAACGTTCGTTCTTCTGTACGCTGAACCTGCGACTTCTCCTGGTTCTGCAGGTCCCGTACCAGTTGGCCGATATCTTTAGACAGATCACGGAAAATCACGTACGTTCACCTCACTTTTCGGCTTTGTTTTTATTCTGTGCTGTCGCCTGCTGCTCTTCGCTTTCCGTCTGCTGGTTATCTTCGAGCTGCTCGACCCGCTCAAGCAGACGCTGGTTTTCTTCTTCGAGCCTTTTAGCATTGGAAGAATAGTGCGGATCTGTTTCCCACCAGTCGATGCCCATTTCTTTTGCTTTATCCACCGAGGCGACGACCAGCCGGATCTTAATTGTCAAAAGCTCCACATCTGCAATATTTACTTTAATGTCCCCGGCAATGACGACGCCTTTATCCAGTACTGTTTCCAAAATGTCTACGAGACCGCCTGACGGTCTTTCCATTTGCTCGGGCACTGAGCGTTGTACAGGTTTTTCAGCCATAACATAATCCCTTCTTTAAACCATATTTTGAAGCCTACAGTAAGTTTCCTAAAGGTCCAAGATCAATGTTCAAATCTTCTGTCGTAAGGCCAAAGATTTCTTTCATTTCTTCCATCTTGTCTTCCAGCTGCATGAGCGCTACACCAAGCTGCTCGACTTGCTCCTCTGTTAAATCGCCGCCTTCGACTCTTCGCATCGCTTGGCGCTCCACCAGCTCACGCAGCAGCTCCACTACCGTCATCACCAGCTGTGTGAGACCTTCTTCTGCTTTGTCTGGATCTAATGATATGCGCCCGGTCGGCTGCTGGGCTTCCGTTACTTGCGGATTATTATTTTCCATCTGTATTCGGCCTCCTTTATTCGACTTGGGAAGGTTCTGAAGAATTAGAAACAAATTCTTTCTGCGTCTTCAATTCCGACTGTCGCAGGGTTTCTACAGAAGCGATTAGTACGCGTAAATCCAAATAAACAAGGTCAATCCCTGCAATGGATATCGTTAAATCGCCCTGAAGCACAACCCCTTTATCCAGCACGGAGTCCAAGACGTCGAGCAGGGAAACTTCCCGGTTTTTAAGAGTGTCCTGGGGCATTTTGTTCCCTCCTGTCTGTCAGGCCTGAAAAATGAAATGCTGGCCATGGGCCTGTACACTCTAAATCCATTCCGGTCTCTTCTGCTTCTTCTTTTTCCTGACGCTTTTCAATTAATTGAATAAACGCCTCCCGGTCTTTCGAGTGAATCAGATATACGGCGTTCCATGCCATTTCTTTTTCCCGGTCTGTGACGCGTTTTTCCCAATTCTTTTTTATTTCCGTGCCTTCGCTCCGGGCGGCTAACTCATCATGAAACGATTGGCAGTGCTTCTCAATCTGTTCGTCTGCCTGCGCTTCAATAAACTGGTCCATTTTCTTTTTTTCAAAAAAGCGCCGGCCAGCCGGCATCGCTTCAAGCTCTGCTTCCTTCGCCTGAATTTCTTCGCTGTTCTGCACGACGGCTTCAGTGAACAGCTGCTGATCAGCGTAGGTTTTGACGTTCCATTCTTCTTTGCCCTTCAAATAAGAAAGCTGAGCCGTTACGCTCTCGTGATATTTTTCAATCATTTCCGCAAGGTTTGCTTCCTGTTCAAAAATCGTGCCGAATTTTAACGGGATCGTGGTATAGCGATCATGCAGCTGGTTCATCGTTTCATGATGGTGAAAGGCTTTTGCCTGCAGCCATTCCATTTTTTCTACATTCTTTTGCAGTTTTTCCTGGGAAAATTCTTCTTCCGGAACATGGGTTACTACTGCAGTAATACTGCCATGTTCAATAAAGCTGATATTATTGCCCGGCTCCATGCCTTCCATCGGCTCCATAGGAGCTTCCTCATATTCGCTTGTGGGAATCAAGGCATACAAATACAAAAGAGCCGGTGCGCCCGAGTTTGTCTGCACTGCCGGTTCACTCCTTTAATCCTTTTCCTCTAACTCTTCCCGTAATTCTTCCTGTTCAATCTGCTTCGCTCTGCGATACCGTTGCAGCAGCTCTTCCTCCTGCTCTGTGAAGGCATCTTCAGATATTTCTTCCATTTCATACATGATCTGCAGATTGGCGAGTTTTTTTTGAATCTGGCGGACATCGAAGTATTCTTTATCCGCCTCTTCTTTTACCTTTTTACCAGCCCAGACGACCGTATCGAGCGGCCAGGTAAATAATTTATGAATCATACGCTGTTCCCTGCCTTTATTTTCAGGTCAATGAAGTTGTATGCCGGCCATGGACCCGTATACTTGAAATCAGCGTGTTCGTTCCAGTTATTAAAAATTTCGTTTACTTTTGCATCAAACGCTTCTTCGTTTTCTTTATCTATTAAAAAGGCGGCATTCAACAGCATCCGCTCATTGATTACTTCGTTGCTTTTGGCTGCGTTAGCGATTTCTGCGAGCGGCTGGAAAACTTCTTCCTCAAAGCGCTCGTGCAGCCGTATCATGAATTTCTGCGCCGATTCTCCGAGCTGCATGCGCTCGTAATAGCTGGCGTTTTTACCTTTCGTATCCGTTTTTTTGCGCAGGTCTTCCATCCCCGGCTCCTGACGGATTTGTTCATTCAGCCATTCTTTCTTTCCGATAATTTTAAGTCCAACTTCCATTTTGCCGCGTATCTTCGGAAAAATTTCTTCAAATTGATCCTGCAGCTTTTCCATTAAAGCAAAAACTTCTTTTTGGTCCTCAAGGACGTTCCCAAAACTCATCGGAATGACATCGTATTCTTCCATTACTCTGGCCACTGTATCTTGATGAGCCCGCAGGTTTTTCCTCGTTGGATCATAAATCTGCATCGGAGCTTCTGCTACCACCATCGCCTCCTGCCCGCGCTGGAGGGTATAAATTTTTCGCTCTTTGCCCTCGAGTTCCACGGTACCGAAGGTTGGTTTTTCCGTAGTTTCAATAACCCCAAACATATAAATTCCCACGGTTACTTTGCCTCCTAGACCTTTTTCAACTCTTCCTTCATTCTTTTTTGTGCTTCGCTGACATCTTCACCCTGAATATTTTCCAGGAAATAATGCCCCATCACATCAAAAAACAGCTGTTGAAAATCGTCGTTTTTTACATCTATTTTAACTTCATGCTCCGAGCTTAACATCGCGGTCATAACAGCGAGACGGAAGCTTGGCACATGCGTATCATTTTCCCTGCTCGTGGATTTCGCCCAATCCAATGCTTTAATAATGGTTTCGGCTTCTTTTTCACTGATGGATGCTCTTTCAGTCAGAATAGAAACCTGGGCTTCCTTATTAGGGTCCTCCACCGGAATTGTGATCATTCTATCAAGTAGGGCATCCTGGGATTTATGCACACCAGCATATTCCTCCGGATTGCTTGTGAAAATTGCTTTAAAATTCGGGTGCACGGTAATGAAGCTTTCATTACGCTGCGTGCCATAAAGAGGCAGTATACCTTCTTCAAGCACGGAAAGAAATAAATTATTCGTAGACGGCAGCGAACGCGTAAATTCATCATAAATAAGCGTGTGGCCATTTTTTACTGCTTCAAGCAGACGGCCGGTGCTCCACCGTTCTGTAATATGATCTTCACGTTTGTACACTTTCCGGACATAATTGTCGATTAATTTGTCACTCGTATAACCGATTCTTCCACCAAGAAGATCCGTGTTCGAAAGGCTTTCATTTCCATTAAGCAGCGTCACAGGCTGGTTAAAACGACGTGCAAGCTGAAACGAAAGAGTGGTTTTCCCCACCCCGGCTGCGCCTGTGAAGTGTACAGGGTACCCGGAAGTTAAATACTTTTCGGAACGCTCTAAAATCGACTGCATCTCGTCAGTCTCTACGATTTTATTAATGGTGCTGATTTTTTGCTGTTTTGACTGCCCTTGTTCTTCAGAGGTCGTTTGCTTCGATTTCGTACTGGCAGGTGCATTGATTTTTTTCGACTGGCCTCTGTTATTTTGGGAGCTGTTTTTTTGCTGGCTTGTCCGGGAGTTCCCCGACGTGTTGGATGACTTTTTCTGAGTCTGTTGCTTTCTTCCGTTAGTAGTCGCCATGTTTTTTACCTCTCTTTTTTCTCAAAAGGAGTACTTCTCGGACGGGTGTTCATCCTTTGATAGGAAGTGATCTTTTGATCTTTATTCATTGTCGCCTTATAAATCCCGATCAATTGGTCTCGGCCGTATTTTTGAGTATATTCTTTTTCTTCCACTAGTTCCACTTCAATATCCCATCCATCTTCTGCATCCATGATAGCCGTAATACGGACGGGAGAATTCATCGTTTCTTCGAAAAACGAACGGATGGTTTCAAACATGTCACTTGTGATAGGCGCAAACGACTCTTCGCCTTGCTCTTCCTGCGGAGCAGTTTCTTCATTAGCTCCTTTTTTTGTTTGCCTCGATTTAGCTGTATTTTTTTTACTGGCAGCCGTTGTAGTATTCACTTCGTCATTTCCTCCCTTATCGTCCGCTTTTTCGTTCTCCCCGGAGGATTTCTGTGAAGATGCACTCGAAGAACCCGATTTCGCCGGACCTTTAATCTGCTCTTTCGGCTGCTCTTCTTCATCAGAAGAGAAAGGTTTATACGAGCCGCTTTTACTATTTTTCAGCTCCTGGCTCTGGTTCTCTTCTGTTTTTTCTTCTGTTTTGGTCGTTGATTGTTTGGCCGCCATCAATATCTATCTCCTTTCTGCTGTTTCTACATGAGCACTTCTCGGTCTCAAATTCACACGTTCAAAGGATCCTACCTGCCGATTGTTGTTCAGCTTTACTTCATATACACCCAGAAGCTGATCATGCCCGTACTTCTGCATATACTCATCTTCTTCGATAACTTCCACTTCCGCAAACCAGCCGTACTCTTCTTCGGAAACCGAAGTAATTCGAAACGGAGGCTTTACGTTCTCCTCAAAAAACTCATTCAGTGACTTCATTACTTCCTTCATCGTATCCCCCGCTTTCTTCTTACAATAGAAATATATCCCGCCATGCAGTCATACGCATGACGGGATTAGAGAAATTTAAGCAAAGTTTAACTGCCCGGCACGCTCATTAGAGTCTGCATCCTCATCGATTTCGCCCTGGACATCGTCACGGAGCAGTCCGACTGCTTCAGCGTAACGGAGCCAAGTATCAACACTTGCAATAACGATACGTGCTTCAATTGTAATCAGTTCGATTCCTACCACAGAAATACGGGCGTACAGGTCGATAACAATACCTTTGTCCAGTATACGGTCAATAACCTCTGCCAAGCTGGAAGAATCTGTGCTTTTTTCAATTGTTGCCATAATCTTTCACTCCTTAATCATAATTCTTAATATTTTCTGTTCCTTTAATGGCGCTGATACCTTTAATATCATCGTAGCTTTTCAGCTTCGATTCCTTGTAGCTCTTGATGTCAGATAAGCCTTTCAATTCGCTTATACCCTTGATATCATCAACGCCCTTAACCTCATCATAGCTTCTTAACCTGGACTCGCTGTAAGTCTTGATGTTCGACGGTCCTTTAATATCTTCCATTCCTTTTAGATCGCTCAACCCTTTTTCAGGCAGCGAGCGAAGGATTTTACCGCCCCCTTTCCCGGACTTCTTGGAGCCGCCCTGGACATTTTCCTGCAGCTGCCCTGTAGCTTCCCCCAGTTTTTCCTGGGCTTCCTGGCCTTTTTCTTTGGCCTGCTCGACAGCTTTCTGCAGTTTTTCCTGGGCTTCTTCTCCTTTTCCTTCCAATGCCTGCTTGGTTTCCTGTACTTTTTCCTGCGCATGTTCCTTTGCCAGCCGGGCGCTCTCCAGAGTATTAAAAAACTTTTTGCCCATATAGGCTGCAGCTACGGCATTGGCAGCCTTAGGATTATTCTTCACCCCTTCTGTAGCGGTTTTCACCAGCTCTTCTTTGGCATTTCCCTGAATCATATTTTTCGTTGTTTCTACGGGGTTCAAGTCAGCAATTTCTTCTACCGTGTCTTTAACAGGCTCAATGAACGTATCTTCTGTCTGCTCATCGAGGACTTCCTTCGGTTTTTTAAAGGACGCCCATTTAGCGGCTTTTTGACCGCCGCCTTTTACCTTATCCAAAAATGATTCTTCATCCGTGGAACTCTTTTTTTCCTCATTATTGGACTGTTCTTCACTGGATTGCTCACCGGATGAGTTGTCCCCGGATGACCCTCCTTTAGAATAGGAGGAAAAGTGAGTTTTCTTCCAGGCTTCGTCCGGAACGGAGAATGTTTTTCTTACCTTTGGCTTTGAACCATCAACATATTTTCCGCCTTCAGTTAATAAAATCTTTTTTGCCATAATTTGATCTCCTCAAACCGAAGCATTATTTATTTTCGTCTATTCGCTTATAGGAGGTTACCTCTAACTGATCATCCACCTGCACCTGATACGTTTCTTTTTTCGACTTTCTGCCTTCTTTATTCAACGCTTCAATTTCTACCAGCCACTGGCCTTTCTGTTTTTCCGTAGAAGTAATCCGCTGGGGCTCAGCCACATAGTTCTCAAAGAAATCGTTCACGGTATCCATTACGTCGGTCAGGCTATGGTTCATTTTGCCTCCATTTTGCTTCTCGGATTGGTAGGCATTAACTTCAGCTTCATCCACTTCTTCCGGCCGGCGCTCTATTTCCTGAGTTAACGTCGACTCTTCTGCGTTTTCCATCCCCGGCTCTGCTGAAGCTGCGCTCTGTTCAAGGCCGGTCGCATCCGTCAATCGTCGTGAAGATTTTTTAGAAACCTTTTTCGCCTTTTTTGGAGCACTATCTGCTTTCCCGGCTGACAATTCTGTCTCTTCTTTGTCTTTATTAGTAATGCTTTGAGCATTTTCTTGATCTTGTATTTTCCTGCCGGTTTTTTCTACCTTTTCACCAACAGTGTTTTTAACTCCATTTATCCTGCCTTTTGTTTCTTTTACCTTTTTGTTTCCTTTATAAACAACTTTACTCGCATCAGCTGCCTGCTTGGCCCCTTTAGCTTTTCCCGAAACAGCTTCTTTAGCCTGTTCTCCTGCTTTTTTTGTGTTATTTTCAGCACTTTTCGTCTTGTTTTCCACGGTGCCTTCCAGTTGTTTTCCCGATTCCTTTACATTGTCTTTCGCCTGCTTTGCTTTTGTGGCAGGCTTTTTAACTGTCTGTTTGAGCCGGGGAGCTTTTTTTTCTTTTTCCTGGCTCTCTGTGGACTCAACAGCATTTTCTTCGCTGGAGGAGTCTTTCGGAGAATGGAGTTTATTTTTCGTGCCTTTAGTAATTAGAGGGAGCGCACCGCCAATAAGGCTGCCGGCGGCCATCAATCCGTACGTAACTTTATCTTTAGCGTCGGTCACTGTACCTCACCTTTCTTATGTGAAAATTAATCTATACGCAAAAACCCTCACCCGGCCGGAAGCTCTCATGCTTTTCCAATAAATTGTTTTGGAAGTAAACAGTCATGAATTCGCTGGGCTGGAGAGGGCCTTTTAATGTAATCATTTAAGCAATTTCTTTTAAATTAGATTAGGGAGAGGATTGCTCCAATTACAACAATAGCTCCAATAACCATCAAAATAGTACGAATCATGACTAACACTCACTTTCTAACTCTAAATTTAATAACTACTTTAATTCGTTTTACCTTTTACCTACCGGGTTCAAACTTTTTATTGCGTTTATTTTTAAATAAAGTTCTAATTACCTATATTTCCGATTCATATTTTTAACAATCTCTTGAATTTTTCTTTCCCCACCGGTATTCAACACGTTACTGTCAGATTTACTTACAGAGGTAATGCGGTTTTCGTACTATTATTTATGAAATTTTCGCCAGCGTGCGTATGAATAAGTCCGATAGTACGAAAAAAGAAAAAAGTACGTTAAGTTTTCTTTCACATATACTGCTTTGCCCTCTAGCTTTACCTAGAATAAAAATCGTAATCAAGAAAATAACTACTCCCTGTACATATTAAAAGGAAAGAGGTGCAGCATGGGCAGCAATTATACTGGAATCGTTTCATTTGTAGGCGCCGGTCCAGGTGATCCTGAATTAATCACCGCTAAGGGGCTGCGTAAACTACAGCAGGCAGACGTAGTCATTTACGACCGCCTGGCTCACCCCGGGCTCCTGCTGCAGGCTTCTCCCGATGCAAAATTTATATACTGCGGTAAACAGCCGTGCCGGCATACGCTCCGGCAGCATGACATTCACCACGAGCTTCGGGTCCATGCCAGACACGGCAGCCGGGTCGTCCGTTTAAAAGGAGGAGATCCGGGAGTCTTTGGAAGAGTCGGAGAAGAAGCCGAGGAGCTTCAAAAGCATCAGATCCGCTTTGAAATCATCCCCGGCGTGACTTCCGGAAGCGCCGCCCCGGCTTATGCCGGTGTTCCTTTGACCCACCGGGAACATTCCCGCTCTTACACCGTGGTGACCGGCCACGGCAAACAGCAGGACGGCATGCCCGACATCCAATGGCACGGGCTTGCTGCCGGCTCCGATACGATTGTTTTTTATATGGGCGTCAAACACGCCGGGTGGATTGCAGAGCAGCTGACCCAGCACGGCCGCTCCCCCGAAGAGCCGGTGCTTATTGTGCAGTGGGGCACTTACGGTAAACAGCAATCAGCCGCCGCTTCGCTCGCCAGACTTGAAGAAACAGTTAACAAAGAACAGATTGCAAATCCTGCCATTATTGTGGTTGGCTCTGTTACAGCAATGCATGCCCGGACGCAGTGGTTTAACCCAGGCAGAAAGACCGTCCGAAACATTGCAGCCTTCACCGACGGGGCCCCGGGGCTCCAGCAATTTACGGATTATCTGCAGGATGAGCAAACCGCTATCTGTCATACGGAGCAGCCCATTGACGCTGGATGCCTTTCATCCAACGCTGAACACGCTCTTTGGCGCCTGCTTGAAGAAGAGCTTGTCGATACCATTTTTGTTCCCAATTATGCATCCTGCAAACGGCTGAAGCCGAACGTCAACCGTATGATCAGCGAACTGCACACCACCGCTTCTCCTGTTTACATTATTTTTGATAAGGAGGCTTTCCCTTCTGATGAAGAAGACGTGTTTTATATAGATCCTTCATTATCATTTGAAAAAATGACGGAACAGTTAAACAGCCTTACTTCTTTTCCTGTAAAAACTCCGGCTGGTATTTAACACGACGAAAAAAATTCAGAATTATCTAAATTATATGAGGAGGTTTCATCTATGAATAAAGAACGTCTCGTTTTAATCGGCAACGGCATGGCTGGCATGTACACCATTGAAGAAATTTTAAAGCAGGAGCCGGACCGTTTTGAAATTACAGTTTTCGGCAAGGAACCCCACCCAAACTACAACCGCATTCTTCTTTCTTCTGTCCTCCAGGGGGACAGCGAATTAAAAGATATCGTTTTGAATGATTATGACTGGTATGAAGAACATAATATCACCCTTTACACAGGCGATGAAGTCACTCGTATTGATACGAATAACAAGCAGGTGGAAAGCGCCGGCGGGATTGTATGTGCGTATGACCATCTGATTGTTGCTACCGGTTCCAACCCTTTCATGCCTCCTATTCCCGGATCTGATAAAGAAGGGGTCATTTCCTTCCGGGACATAAAAGATACTGAAACGATGATTGAAGCTTCCAAAAAGCATGAAAAAGCGGCCGTTATCGGCGGCGGCCTGTTGGGACTTGAGGCCGCCCGGGGCCTGCTGAACCTAAACATGGAAACAGAAGTGATCCATCTCCAGGATCAGTTAATGGAACGCCAGCTCGATCCTAATGCCTCCAAAATGCTGAAGCGTGAACTTGAAAACCAGGGCATGCGGTTCCATATGGAAAAGCAGACAGAGCAGATTTTCGGCCGCAAACGCGCACAGGGTCTTCATTTCAAAGACGGCGAATCGCTTTACGCCGACCTTATTGTTATCGCTGTCGGTATCCGTCCAAATATCGGCCTTGCAGAAAACTCCGGCCTGAAGACAAACCGCGCGATTATCGTGAACGACTTTCTTGAAACGAGCGCTCCCGACGTGTACGCCGTCGGCGAATGCGCAGAGCATAACGGCATCGCTTACGGACTAGTAGCTCCCTTGTATGAACAGGGAAAAATTCTGGCTGAACGGCTCGTATCCAAAGAACCCGCAGGAACCGGCTACCAGGGCTCGCTTACATCAACCAAATTAAAGGTTTCAGGCGTCGACGTGTTTTCTGCCGGTGAATTTGGCGAAGCGGACGATTTAAAATCTGTGCTCGTCCATGACGATTTTGACGGCGTTTATAAAAAAGTAAACATCCGTGATAACAAGGTGGTCGGAGCTGTTTTATTCGGAGATACCACTGACTCGCCGAAGCTTTTAAACCTTATCAATAAAAAAGAAGACATCTCCGAGGTTGGTAAAGGGATCATTCTTCCTTCTGAAAGCAACGCCCCGATGGAGAGCCCGGTGGTGGATATGGCAAACGAAGAAACAATCTGCGGGTGCAACGGTGTCTGTAAAGGAGAAATCGTTTCTGCTATTAACGAAAAGGGCCTTACCTCCGTCAACGAGGTCAAACAGCACACGAACGCTTCCCGCTCCTGCGGCGGCTGTAAACCGCTCGTTTCCGACCTGCTGAATGCCACGCTCGGCGACGGGGCTGCCGTCAATGAAGTGGAGCCACTGTGCGGGTGCACCGACCTCTCCCACGAGCAGGTTATCAAAGAGATAAAAGCCAAACAACTTTCCCATACACGGGAAGTGATGAACGTGCTGGGATGGAAGGAACCAGAAGGGTGCTCCAAATGCCGGCCGGCCCTGAACTATTATCTAAGCGTATCAAAACCGGAAGAATATGAAGATGACTATGCCTCCCGCTTTATCAATGAACGCGTGCATGCCAATATCCAAAATGACGGTACCTATTCCGTTGTACCAAGGATGTACGGGGGAGTCACTAATTCAGACCAGCTTCGAAAGATTGCCGATGTAGCAGAAAAATATGAAGTGCCTCTCCTTAAGCTGACAGGCGGCCAGCGTATTGATCTGCTCGGTGTCAACAAAGAAGACCTTCCGGCCATTTGGGGAGACCTTGACATGCCTTCCGGCCATGCCTATGGAAAATCAATACGTACCGTAAAGACATGCGTAGGTGAAGGTTTCTGCCGTTTTGGCACCCAGGATTCCATTGGAATGGGAATGACCATCGAGCGAAAATACGAGCGGCTTAACACCCCCCACAAGGTAAAAATGGCGGTCTCCGCCTGCCCGAGAAACTGTGCAGAATCCGGCATCAAAGATATTGGAATTGTCGGCCTTGAAGGTCACTGGGAAATGTATGTCGGTGGAAATGGCGGCGTGGATCTCAGGGGCGGTGAACTGCTTGGAAAAATGAACAGTGACGACGAACTGTTGGATTCTATCAGCGCTTTTCTTCAATATTACCGGGAATCCGCCCACTACCTCGAGCGCACCTCTCACTGGATCGAACGGGTCGGTCTCGATCATGTAAAAGCGGTGGTTCTTGAAGATGAAGAGGAACGGGCAAACTTAATTGAGCGCATGGAAGTGTCCCTCGAGCATAAGGGCGAAGACCCGTGGAAAGAACTTACCTATAACGAAAAGAAAAAACAGGAGCTGTTTGAACAGCGCAAAGTAGAGCTTGTTTAATATGAGGGAGGCACAAAGATGAATAATATAAATAAGCAAAAAGAAATAGCAGTAGCCACCGTTGATGAGATTGCAGTGGACATTCCTAAAGAGGTAATTATTGAAGAAACCTCGATCGCTATTTTCAAGACGAAAGACAGCACTATTTTCGCCCTGGAGAACAAGTGCCCTCATAAAGGAGGGCCCCTTTCCCAGGGGATAGTCAGCGGGGAGCACGTCTTCTGCCCTCTCCATGACTGGAAAATCAGTTTACACGACGGGCGGGCCCAGGGGGCGGACGAAGGCTGTACCGCCTCCTATGGCACAAGAGTGGAAAACAATACGGTTTATCTGCTTTTAAAATAAAGCTTTTTCTGCCGCACCGGCGAACTTCCTGAGAAATAAGTATGCGTGCGCGAACTTTCCAATGTTTTTTGAATAAACCAAAAATAATTACCCAACCTTAGGAGGTTCCCCTTTTGACTATTAAAGATCTTTTCCGCTTTAAGGATGAACGCATTAAGATTCTCCATTTCTGTTGGTTTGCGTTCTTTATCTCATTTTTTGCCTGGTATAACATGGCTCCACTTGCCACTACCATGATGGCTGACCTTGGATGGCTTACGACAGAACATATTGCCGCTCTCGGAATTATGAACGTCGCTTTGACTATTCCGGCCCGGATTATTATCGGGTCTCTCCTTGACCGCTTTGGCCCGCGGGTCGTCTTTTCCACCCTACTGATTATTATGGCTGTACCTACTTTCATTTTCGCCTTCGGAAGCACCTGGGCGCAGCTTGCCATCAGCCGGCTTGTGCTCGGGAGTATTGGCGCAAGCTTCGTAGTCGGTATCCGCATGATCGCAGAATGGTTCCCACCCAAGCACGTAGGCTTTGCTGAAGGGATTTACGGCGGCTGGGGCAATTTTGGTTCGGCAGCGGGGGCTATCGTTCTTCCATGGCTCGCCATCACCCTTATCGGCGGCGATGACAGCTGGAGATACGCCGTCGCTTTCACCGGGGTTGTCTGCTTTATTTATGGTATTGTGTTCTACTTAAACGTTCGCGATACGCCGGAGGGCCATACGCTTATCAAACCGAAGCGTTCCGGCGCCATGGAAGTGAGCTCCTGGAGAGATATGGCTCAATTGATGTTTTGGACTCTACCTATTGGTGGCGCCGTGGCTCTCAGTGCCTGGAGGGTGTTCGACATGGGCTTTATCTCTCCTTCTGTTGTGTACGGCATTTTTATAGCTGTAGGATTCGTATTGATTTACCAGATGTATATGATTGTGAAAATAAACGTTCCTATTATTAAGCAAGGTGTAGCAAAGGACGACCAGTATAATTTCAAAAACGTCGGAGCTCTGAATAGTACGTATTTTGCCAACTTCGGCGCAGAACTTGCGATTGTGTCTATGCTGCCGATGTTTTTTCAGCTCACCTTTTCCCTTACTCCGGCCACAGCCGGGCTTATTGCGGCATCATTTGCTTTTGTGAACCTGCTCGCGCGTCCACTTGGCGGGGTACTCTCTGACCGCCTCGGAAGCCGCCGGAAGGTGATGCTCGTTTATATGTCCGGCATCGTGATCGGCATGTGCGGTATGGGCATGATTAACTCCGGCTGGCCGGTAATACTGGCTGTGCTCATGACGGTACTCACTTCATTATTTGTGCAGGGAGGCGAAGGCGCCACCTTCGCAATGGTTCCAATGGTAAAAAAACGGGTCACCGGGCAGGTGGCCGGTATGACCGGAGCATACGGAAGCATCGGCGCAAGTGTATATTTAACGTTATATACGTTTGTCACCCCAAGCCAATTTTTCTTCATTTTGGCCGGAGGAGCTTTTGTAAGTTTTATCATATGCTATTTCACCCTCGAGGAACCGGAGAATTCCTTCGCTGACGACTATTATCTCTCCAAGGAGGACCAACTGCTTAAAGAAAAAGCAAAAGAAGCCGCGTTCCGTTCAAGGAAAGCCGTTTCCTACGTTAGCCAGGCTTCTGAGAAAGACCGCTGAGCCGCGGCCTTGGACCTGTTTTGACAGGCTCCGCGGGCTGCAGAGGCCATCGCCTGCCATGTCAGCCATAAACCCCGGCCAGCCCCCGTGCCTTTTACAACCAGGTCAGGGGCTGGTTTTTTTATTTTTCAAACGACCCTTCACCGCAAAAAAACACTGCCAATGCCGGCAGCGTTCATTATATCTGTTATATTTCTTGTTTTTTAGCTTCTGCCGGCTTCATGGAGACAGCTGCCAGCTTGAACCCAGGCATCTGGCAGACTGGGTCCAGGGTGCCAGCAATCAGCCGGTTTACGTTCTGTTTGCCAGCCCAGTGAAAAGGCACGAAAATGGTGTCCTTCCGGATATTTTCCGACCACTGGTTTCTAACCACAATAGATCCTTGCAGAGATTCCAAAGTAACAAGATCGTTTTCTTTAATGCCATACTTGTCTGCTGTTTCAGGATGAATTTCGACAAATGATTCAAAATAACGGGCATTTAACCTCGCGCTTTTTCCTGTCTGCACCCCTGTCAAATAATGAGACATAACCCTGCCGGTCGTTAAATACAGCGGTCTCGCTTCCGACAGCCGTTCTTTGATAATTTCTTCTTCGTGTTCTGGGGTAAAGCAGTGGGCTCTACCGTTACTGTGTACAAATGACTCGTCAAACAGGCGCTGCCTTCCTTTCTCTTCCAGGGAAGGGCATGGCCAGAAGACACCATTTTCCTGTTTAATCCGTTCATACGTGATTCCGTAATAATCAGCCGGCCCTCCCTTCGAAGCAAGACGCAGCTCTTCGAAAATTTCTTCTGCTGAGCGGTAGCTGAACCACTCTCCTTTGCCAAGACGTGAAGCTATCAGCGATAAAATCTCCCAGTCATGCTTTGCCTGGCCGGGTGCCGGGCGGCCTCCCTGTCTCCAGGTGACCCGTCCCTCCATATTTGTGAGTGTTCCTTCGTCTTCAATATAAGCAGTCGATGGGAGGACCAGATCAGCACATTCGGCTGTTTCGGATATGAATAAATCCACGACCACTAAAAAATCAAGTGCCTCAAGTCCCTCCTTCACAATAGAGGCATTCGGATTGGAAGCAATTGGATTCGAACCTACTAAAAACATTCCTTTAATTTCCCCGTTCTTTGTTTTCTGCATCATTTCGTAGGCGGACACACCTTTGCCGGGCATATCCTTCTCATTCACATTCCAAACCGCAGCCATATGCTCCCTGGCTTTTGGGTCTTCAATTGAGCGGTACCCCGGAAGCTGGTCAGATTTTTGACCGTGTTCCCGGCCTCCCTGGCCGTTTGCCTGGCCGGTAATCGCTCCGTATCCTGCACCCGGCTTGCCAATATGGCCGCAGACTAGCGCTAAATTAATAAAATGACGGACAGCCTGGTGCCCGTCAATCTGCTGCTCCACTCCCCGCGCAGTAAATATCATGCCTGTCCCCGCTTCGGCGAAGATTGTAGCCGCCTGCTCAATATCACCCCGGGGCACGTCTGCCCGTTTCGCCAGTTCCTCTACGCTGTACTGGCGCACGTAAGCTTCAAGCTCTTCCGCGCCTTCCGTACGGTTCTGCAAAAATTCTTTATTCTGCAGATTTTTATCAAAAATCACTTTTAAAAGCGCGGTCGTCAAAGACCAGTCTTCGCCGGGCTTTAGCTGCAAATGCAGGTCTGCCATTTTAGCCGTTTCTGTCACTCTTGGATCAATCACAATAATAAAGGACCCGTTCTGCTTCGCCTGTTCAAAATAAGGCATAATAGTCGGCTGGCATTCGGCAATATTAGTACCGGCGAGTATGA
This sequence comes from Marinococcus halophilus, assembly GCF_900166605.1. Lineage (NCBI taxonomy): Bacteria > Bacillati > Bacillota > Bacilli > Caryophanales > Bacillaceae > Marinococcus > Marinococcus halophilus. The sequence goes on along the minus strand of NZ_FVZD01000006.1, from coordinate 168,504 downwards.
GGCATTTTGCGTTTGGAATCTCTTCTATGCCGTTGGTAAAACCGCGGTCAACCCCGAACGTCTTTGTCGCCGCTGAAGCAGCAGAAGACATACAGAACCGCCCGTTGTAATCGATGTATTTTGTCTGCAGCCCCACCCGGGCAAATTTACCGAGCAGATAGGCTTCTTCATTTGTAAGCGAACCGCCGCCGTATACCGATAAAGCATTTTTGCCGGAGGTCTCCTGAATTTCCTTCGTCCGCTGTTCAATAATATCCAGCGCTTCCTCCCATTCAATGGGCTTAAAACGCCCACCCACTTTTTTCATCGGGTTGGTGATCCGGTCTTCATGAATCACGTGCTGATAGGCCGAGTGGCCTTTGACACATAATCGGCCATGCGTGGTGGGGTTATCCACTCCAACGGTTTTATATTTAACGCCTCTTGTAGTAATCTGCTCCACTACTTCCTTTTTACACTGCATGCTGCAGAAAGGGCACTGAGCCTGGTGCCGGTTTTCTTCGAGCACCGCCGGCTCTATCGTTTGTCCGTAATTGGATCCGAAATCATTCATGAATTGTACTCCCTTCTGGAACCGAAAAATGATACGGCAGCGGTTTTTTCAAACAAGCACTTAACTGGTGGAGCAGCTGCTCTCTTGTCTCCGGATCGAATATTCCTTCCCGTATATGGATGATAGTCATACGTCCGCACCATCCGGCAAATGATTCCTTAAAAAAGGCGGTTTCCCGGTAATATTGAAGAAGCGCCCAAATGTACTCTTTTATCTCCATAAAAGTGGGAGTTGAAAACAGCAGCACGGGCTTTTCCTCAAAGTAAATATGGAACTCCCACTTATCTTCCATCCTTAGCAGTCCTGCATCAACATGATTGCCTTCAAGAATGGAAAAGCCCTCCAGCATGACAAAACGAAGTGTGTCAGGAAAAGGAACGGCTTCTACCGGTTCCTCGAGCTCCAGAGCGTACGGGACCATCCCAGGGTGGTGACGCTCCCGGATCTGGTCTTTAAATACACTCTGCACAGCCGTCATTTGAAAACCTGGAAAGTTGAGAAGAGGGATATCCAGGCTGTCACATACTTCCACCACGTCTTTGTCTTCCACATAGGGGAGCTGTATGCGTCCGCCCGCCGTAATGTGAAAATTGCTCAATTGGTGTTTTTCGATAACGGTATTTAGATTTTTGATTAAAGCTGGGGAAATAATTCCTGCTTTCATGATTGGCTGCAGGGTATAGGTGCCATCTGCTTCCAAAGAAATGTACGGTGAATAGGTGAATGGCATCGTTTCATTGCTGGAGAGCTCTCCTTGCTTCATCTGAATCATATAGAGATAATACGCGATGGCAGGCCGGCACATTCCGCATCCTTCCGGCGTTTTCCAATTCAATGCCTTCATCGCTTCTTCCGGCGTCGATGGTTTTACTTCCATCAGCCGGCTAATCAACGCAGGGTGGTCAAGCCCCGTGCAGTCGCACAGCGCTTCTGCTTTGTTTTCTGCCTCCACCTTCCCTTCACAGGCAAGCTTCAGCAGTCCCTCTGCCATACTGCTGCAGCCCCCGCAGGAGGTAGAAGCCCCCGTACAGGTTTTAACTTCCTGCAGTGTGGTCAGTTCTTTTTCCTGTACGGCCTGAATAATCGTGTTTTTATTTACATTATTACAGGCACATACCGTGTCAGAGCCCGGCATTTCCAGCAGAAAGCCGGACGGCTCACTGCTTGCTGACAGCAGTTGTTTTTTCTCTGAGGCGTTGATCGGTTTATCCGTCATCACCAAACTCTTTAGCAGATCGCTGTTGGACGTATTACCGTAAAGTACAGCTCCCTGCACCGTTTTATGACGAAAAACAATTTTTTTATAAAGCTCGTTTTCTTCATCGTGAAGTACCCATGACTTTGTAGCTTCATCTTCGATCAAAGACCCTACAGAAAACAATTCCACTCCAGATATTTTCAGCTTTGCCGAAGTACTTGAACCTTTGTAGTAGGCTTTATGCTCGCCGCTCAAACGCCTGGCCAGCACATCTGCCTGTTCGTTCACCGGCTGCACCAGGCCATAGGTCCGTCCGTCATGTTCGATACATTCGCCTATCGCATATATGTGCTTTTCACTCGTTTCCATTCGGTCGTTCACGATTACCCCGTGGTTCGTCTTAATACTTGACGCTTCTGCAAGCTTCAGCTGCGGACGGATGCCAATAGCAAACACCACCATATCTGCCTCCATGTGTGTCCCGTCGCCAAAACTAATCCCCGCTACCTTACGGAGCCCCAAAATGGAAGTAACGGCCTTCCCCAGCAAAAATTTCACCCCGCGCCGCTCCAGCTTTCCCTGCAGCATAGCAGCAGACTGCCGGTCAAGCTGCCGGTCCATAATATTGTCCGCCCGCTGTATTACCGTTACTTCTGCCTCGAAGCGGCTCAATCCATTCGCCGCTTCCAGTCCGAGCAGACCACCGCCAATGACCAGTATCCGGCGCTTATGCTCCGCCGCGTCTACAAGTCTCCGGCAGTCCTCCAGCGTGCGAAAAGGAAATACCCCCTCTTTTTCTACACCTTCCACCGGCGGAATCAGCGGTGATGAGCCTGTAGCAAAAACTAAGTAGTCATAGGAATGCTCCCCCCCACCTGCTGTAATAATTTTCTTTTCTTCCTTTAATACTTCCTCTACCGTTTCTCCCGGATGAAAGGAAACATTATTCTGGTGGAACCATTTATTTGTATAGGTGGTTAAGCCTTCTTCTGTTATTTCTCCATTTAAATAGGATGAAAGCTGGATCCGATTATATGGGAGCGTTTTTTCTTTACTGAAAATAGAAATATGCACCCGGGCAGACCGTTCACGCAGCTGTTCCATCAGACGGATAGCTGCAGGCCCTCCTCCAATAATGACTACATGCTGTTTTTTCATGTCAGACACCTCCCTCCCGCAGAGCGAAATATGTTTTCCGAACTCTTCACAAACTACTCTCATTCTGTCGAAAAATTACGAATTCTTCAATTACCTTGTAAGATAAGCTGTCGATGTTTTTCCTTCTTCCACGCTTCTGCTGCAGTTAAAAAAGTTGATGACTTGGAAAAAGTGTTCGATAATAGAAAGTAACAATTAAAGAGGCTAAACAGATCGAGAGCATATCGGAGGAAAAGAAATGAAACTAATTGCAACGGATATGGACGGAACCTTACTGGATCAAAACGGAGAAATCAGCAAAGACAACGCCGAAGCACTGCAGGCAGCTTCGGCACAAGGCATTGATATCGTCATCGCTACCGGGCGGACATATGAAGCCGCAAACAGGCCGTTGAAATCGGCAGGACTCTCTTACCCAATTATCAGCATGAACGGTGCGGTTACTTACAAAAACCGACAAGAAGTACAACGCTCTGCCCCAATCACAGAAAGCTCCTGTGAACGAATTTTAACTGTACACCATGCTGCCGGTTCCTACATTGAATTATTTACCAGCCAGGGCATTTTTGCCCCGTCAAGAGAAGCATATATGAATGTCGTCGTAGGGATGCTGCAGACAGCCCACCCAGAGCTGACGACAGCTGCAGCAGAACAATATGCTGCACGCAGGCTCGAGGATGAAAACTTTCAGTTCGCAGATGATTTCTTTTCAATTCTCGACTCCAAGGACCTCGAAGTGTATAAAATGCTCGCCTTCTCTTCGGAAGCTTCCGTACTCGAGCAGATGAAATATGAACTTCGGGACGATAACGAGCTGGCCCTTACTTCTTCAGGGATAGGAAATCTCGAATTAAACCACGTACGGGCTCAAAAGGGCTTCGCTCTTCAGGAGTTTGCGCTCGAGCTGGGAGTTTCCCTTGAGGATGTTATGGCCCTGGGGGACAATTTTAACGATTTAAATATGCTCCAGATGGCAGGCCGGAGCGTTGCCATGGGTAATGCTGTCTCGGAAGTCAAAGAGGTCTCCCGCTTTTCTACAAAAACAAATACCGAACACGGCGTCGCTCACGCTGTGCATGAAATGCTCCATGAATTAAAAACAAAACACAGCTGATCCCCAGCCGCCCATCATTTGGGCGGCTTTTATGACGGCAGGGCAGAGTATGAACAATTTTCTTTTTTTACATTTGCCTCCGCTGCTGAGCAGCCGGTAGGTAACACTTGCCAATATGCAGTTAATGTGAGAATATAATTTTGTTTGCTAAAAGTACGAAGTACGTATCACAGGGATGAATTTGTCATGAATCGTTCACAAACAATTGACAAGATAGCGAACTTTTTCGCCAATATCTCTAATTTTAACGATATATGTGGTACATTAGTATCGGATGAACACGGTTGGGGGGAATAAAATGAAATCGGAAAATATCGAACGAACTGTTCAACAAGGAACCCTCGCTGCCCCGAAACAGGCACTTCGTAAAGTACTGGCGGAAACGATTAAAACAGGGATTATTAAATCCAATTTAATCGTTATGTTTGCAGGGATTACCCTTGCTTTATATATTCACAATATCGCTTTTTTCGATAAAATGGGAGCGATAGTCCTTGCCACACTTGGCTCGGGTCTCGTTATCGGTGCTGCCGGCACGTTTAACAACTTGTACGACCGCGACATTGATAAAATTATGGACCGGACGAAAAACCGCCCTACGGCAACTGGCCGGATGCAGCTGAAAAATGCACTTATACTGGGAAGTGTTATGACACTTACGGGGTTAGGATTTTTATATGCAGCTTCACCGCTCGCAGCTTTTTTTGGTTTTATTGGATTATTCTTTTATGTTGTCCCTTATACGATGTGGAGCAAGCGACGCACGATTTATAATACAGAGATCGGAAGTATTTCCGGAGCAGTGCCGCCTCTTATCGGCTGGGCTGCTATATCCAATGATTTTTTCCATCCGGCAGCTCTCGGGCTTTTCGTTATTATGGTTTTATGGCAAATGCCGCACTTCTATGCTATCGCTATACGCAGGCATGATGAATATAAAGCAGCAAGCATTCCAATGCTTCCGGTAGTTAAAGGGAACCGCAGAACCTATATACAGACAAACGTCTACCTTGTATTGTTAACCCTCTCGAGTTTTCTTTTTCTCCCCGTCAGCAGCTTTATCGTCGGTGTTTCCTTCGTATTAAGCGCAGCCTGGCTTGCAGCAAGCTTTATATGCTACCGGCGGATGGACAGCAAAAAATGGGCCACTACAATGTTCATCTTTTCGCTGAATCACATGACGGTTTTATTCACCGTCGTAATTGGCTTTTCTCTATTCGCCCTGCTTTTTAACTAAAACATGTCCCGGCACCTGTATGGGCCCGGACATGTTTTTCTTTGCCGTTATTTTTACACGGGCACTGGGATTCATTCGAATTCCTGCCCATAATTCTGTATAATGCTTCAAAGAATAGTGAGAACGCTATCAAATCAACATGGATAAAAAGAGGTGAAGAATGACACAACGCATAGCCCTTATCACAGACAGCACCAGCTCTATCGATGCAGAAACAGCCGCGAGGTACAATATACATATCGTTTCTTTATCCGTAGTTTTTGATAATGAAAGCTACAAGGAAAATATTGAAATTACAACGGATGAATTTTACAGGCGCCTTCCACATGAAGAAGTTTTCCCAACGACCAGCCAGCCGTCTGTCGGCAGCTTTGCCGAGCTGTTTGAACAGTTAAAGAGTTCTTACGATGCAGGAATCGCTGTACATATTAGCAGCCATTTGAGCGGCACTCTTCAAACAGCGGAACTTGCAGCTGAGATGGCCGGCTTCCCGCTTTTCACGGTAGATTCAAAAATGGGGGCTGGGAGCATTCGCCCCCTGCTGGTGAGGGGAGCCCAATTGGCAGACGAAGGCAGCACGCCAGGGGAAATACAGGAACAGTTAAAAGAGATGGCGAGCCATGCCAGGGGTTACTTACTGCTTGGAAGTCTCGAACAGGCCCATAAAGGAGGCAGAATCTCCCGGGGGAAACTGATTCTTGGTACTCTTTTAAAAATCCATCCTCTTCTCACCTTCGATGGAGGACAGATTATCCCCTTTGAAAAAATTCGCACCCGAAAACGAGCGGAGAGCAGGCTTCTACAGATTGCTGAGGATGCCATAACCTCCTTCCGTGTCGAAAATATGAGCATTATTTATACTACAACGAAAGAAAAAGCCGAAGTATGGAAAGAAAAGATTCAGGAACTGTCCCCCGGCCTCTCGATTCACCTCTGCCCTCTCAGCCCGGTGATCGGTGTTCATGGCGGAGCCGAAACGATGGGAATTATGTGGTATGAATACGGATAGATAACTTGTGACTTTCCCCTCAAAGCTCTATAATTAGACTGTTCGGCACCATACTTTTATTTTGGAGGACAACGCCCGTGCAATTTAACCAGGAAAAAGCTGACGACTCCTTATACGATTACTTGATCGAACATATAGATACCATGCGTGACTCATCATCCGGGAGTTCTTCTGACAATATTTCCGGGGAATATACAAACCAAAAGCTCGAAGAAATGAAAAAAGTTTTTGCCCAGGAACTTATTCATGTGTTCCGGGAGGAAGAAACCCAGTTTTATGAACATTTTGAAGAAAAAATAGGTGCTATTGTTGAAGAAAATAAAGAAATGTGGCAGCCGATGCTGACTATTCAGGAAGAATTCACCTATTACCGTAACGCTATTTTAGAGCAGATCCGCCTGTTTGTGCATCAATACGAGGAATCAATTCCAATCGATCATGTGCTCAACTGGCAGCGCAAAGCCCTGCAGGCTTTCGACTATGCCGGACGGGCGTTCATGAAAGAAGCCATTTATCATATGAACGAACAGATGCAGCTGAAAGAAGCGATGATCTTAGAACTTTCCTCTCCGATCATCTTAATTCAAAAGAAAACCGGACTTCTTCCGCTTATCGGCCACATTGATGAACAACGGGGGCAGGTTATTGTAGAGCATACGTTAAAGCAATGTACAGAAAGCGAATTAACGCGCCTGTATATTGACCTTTCAGGCGTTCGCGATATTACTACCTTCGTCGCGCAGCGCATCATGCAGCTCGCCACTGCCTTAAAGCTGGTCGGTGTAAAAACTACGCTGTGCGGTATGCGGCCGGAAATGGCCCAAACCGCTGTCCAGCTTGGTATCAGCTTTAAAGATATTGATATTGTTTCTGAACTGACTCACGCCCTTCGTTCAAACTACGCTTTATAAAAATGCAAAGCCTCTGAACCACTGTATGTTCAGAGGCTTTGGTCTGCCCAGGATGCATTCGCCGTGAGGCTTTACTTTGCCCGCTCATTTTTGAACATATTTTATTTCCTTCCACATATTTCAACTCGCATATGACACTTGTCATTTTTTCCTCCTGACGTCTATGACTTACAGACAAAGCCTAATTTTTATATCCTATTAATAGATACATAACCCATACAGCAGGGAGCAATCAATCATGAGCAGACAAGAACAAATACAATTAAAAAAGAGCGCTGCGCCGTATGCACGTTCTGACCATAAAGCCAGTATTATACAGTTATGCAACTCTATCCTTCCTTTATTGGCCCTTTGGGTGCTTGCGTACGCAGCGTATTCCATATCTCCACTGATAACTGTTGCTCTTGCAATCATCGCCGGAGGCTTTATCGTCCGTACCTTTATCATCTTTCATGATTGTACGCATGGTTCATTTTTCAAAAGCAGTAAAGCGAATGACCGTATCGGCACGTTAACCGGCATCATTACCCACTTCACCTATGCTAAATGGAAAAGAAGCCACATGATCCATCACTCCACGAGCGGCAATCTCGACAAACGGGGCACCGGAGACGTTTGGGTAATGACTGTTGATGAATACCAAAATGCCAGCAGGTGGCTCCGACTCAGCTATCGTTTATACCGCAACCCGTTCGTGCTTTTCTTTTTAGGCCCATTTTACTTATTTCTTATTGAAAATCGCTTCAATCGTAAAAATGCAAAACGAAAAGAACGGCTGAACACGTATTTTACGAACATTTCCCTTGTCGTGATTTACACTTTGCTGATCTGGCTTGTTGGCTGGGCTGCCTTTTTCGCTATTCAAATCCCAATGCTGTTCACCGCAGGATTTCTCGGCATTTGGCTTTTTTATGTTCAGCACCAGTTCGAAGATTCCTACTTTGAAAACGAAGACAAATGGGACTTTGTAAAGGCTGCAGTAGATGGAAGCTCTTACTACCAGCTGCCGAAAGTCCTGCAGTGGATCACCGGCAACATTGGCTATCATCACGTCCATCACCTCAGCCCGAGAGTGCCAAACTATAATTTAGCAAAAACCCACGAAAATATTGAACCGTTGCAGCAGGCGACCACCATCACTTTATGGACAAGCCTGACCTCCATTCGCTTCCGCCTGTATGATGAAACAAACAAAACATTTGTGAGCTTCAAAGAAGCAAATATTCGCAGCAAAAGACAAGCAAAGGATGCGTTAGCTTCCCCTGTGCCGTCGGATAAAAAATCTTAAACACAAACCCTTCTCTATAACGGAGAGGGGTTTGCTATACTTTTATAAAGAAATGCTACGTCTCATGAAAAAGGAGCCCGTTTATGCATCACTGGTTCGACATATTTCCAAAAAGCACGGGCCTCAGCTTATACGCATGGATCATTTTCTGTTTGCTGCCGTTTTATTTTATTATCCGCTCTGCCACCTACTTTGAAATCATACTCGGCGTATGTATGATTCTGCTATTCTTTACCACCTATCGGTTATCCTTCATTAAAAAAGGCTGGACGGTTTATTTATCTGTGAGCATTGAAATGATCATCAGCATCGGCATGACCCTTTATTTTGGTTATGTTTATTTTTCCCTGTTTTTAGCCTTCTTTATTGGAAACATCCAGCATAAAGCCGGCTTTATTACCCTGTACATTCTACACCTTATTACTACTCTGGCCGCGGTTATTACCGGCTTTTACGTTCAAAATGAGTTGTTTATGATGCAGCTTCCTTTTATTGCTATCAGCGTTATCGGAGTTATTCTTCTTCCTTTCAACATATACAACCGAAACAAACGCGAAAAGCTTGAAACTGAGCTCCAGGAAGCGAACCAACGTATCTCCCAGCTTGTCGTTCTTGAAGAACGTCAGCGTATTGCCAGGGACCTTCACGACACTCTTGGACAAAAGCTTTCGTTGATTGGTTTAAAAAGTGAACTCGCCGGAAAATTAATCGATACGAAACCTGAACGAACCCAGGCAGAATTAATAGACATTCATCAGACCGCCCGCACCGCATTAAAAGAAGTTCGGGAGCTTGTATCAAATATGAAAGGCGCGAAGTTGAGCGACGAGCTTTTGCGTGTGGAGGAAATTCTCCAGGCCGCAGGCATTAATCTTCATGTAAAGGGCAGCGCCGCCTTTAACGAAGCGCCGCCTCTCATTGAAAACGTGCTCAGCATGTGTTTAAAGGAAGCCGTGACCAATGTGGTAAAACACAGTGAAGCAGTAAACTGTTATATTACGATCGAGCAATCAACAACCAGCCTTTCCCTTACAGTCGAAGACGACGGCAAGGGCATCTCTTCAGACCAGAAATCCTGGTCCGAAAGCGGGCTCCAGGGCATTAAAGAGCGCCTCAGTTTCATCAACGGCCAGTTGAGCTGCTATTCTTCCAGAGGAACAAAGCTTGCTATTCAAGTACCCCTGGTGGTGCAGCAAATTAAATAAAGGAGCCGTCAGCCATGATAAGAATTGTAATTGTGGAGGACCAGCAGATGCTTTTAGGAGCGCTTGGTTCTTTACTGGATTTAGAGGAAGATATGGAAGTCGTCGGCAAAGCGGAAAATGGACAGGAGGCTTTGGCTCTCATTGAAGAGGAACAGCCCGATATATGCATTATGGATATTGAAATGCCTGTAAAAAGCGGACTGGAGGCAGCTGAAGAACTAAAGGACAGTAGCTGCAAGATTATTATTCTCACCACCTTCGCCCGCAGCGGCTATTTCGAACGGGCCCGAAAAGCAGGGATCAGCGGCTACCTTCTGAAGGATAGCCCAAGCGAAGAACTGGCTCAATCCATCCGTATTATTATGAGCGGCAGAAAGGTTTATTCCCCTGACTTAGTGGACCTGGTCTACGATACAGCCGCCACGCTTACTAAACGTGAAGAAGAAGTACTTACGCTAATCGCCGAAGGAAAAAGCACTACAGCCATAGCCCGGCAGCTATCTCTTACCAACGGTACTGTGAGAAACTATATTTCTGTTATATTTGATAAGCTTGAAGTAAGCAATCGTGTGGAAGCCGTCACCAAATTTCAGGAATTGAAGCATTAAGAATCCCGCCTGTTGCCCCTGGGTTGCATATGCAGCAGGCTTCTGCTATACTATTTTTATACCATATACATGTATGGGTATAAAACGAAAGGGGAATTCACATGATCGCAACGCTTCCTCGCATTAACGAACTGGCGCGAAAAAAAGTAAACCAGGGACTTACTGCACGTGAACAGCAGGAGCAAAAACTGCTTCGTGAAGAGTACCTTCAAATGATCCGCGGATCGATGGAAGCAACTCTTCTCACCACTACCGTCCAGGATCCCGAAGGTAACGATGTAACACCGGAAAAATTAAAAAATGTTCAATCCTAAAATGCCATGATATAAAAAGCCGGTACGCTTCCAACACAGCGTACCGGTTTTGTTTTATCCTTTTTGCGGACGTTCACTGAGCGTACTGAAAGCCGTCAGTCCAAATACGGTCGTAATAAACATAATAGCTCCCATTGGCACAGCTGTTGTTTCATCAATACCCGCTAGCGGCGAAACAATGGAACCGATTAAAAGCGGCAGCATGCCGAGGAGGGCACTTGCACTTCCTGCCCGGTGACCCTGCTTGGCGATCGCCAGCGTAAATGAACTTGTCAGCACCATCCCCATCGCTGTCATATAAATGAATATAGGTATAACCAGAAGGGCAAGCGGGCCTTCAATGATTGTCATTGCCAACAGAAAAGAACTCGCACTGACAGCTGTGATCACCGCTGTGCGAAGCAGTTTGCGTTCAGCAATAATACCAGCCAGACGGCCGATTAAAAAACTTCCGGTAATAATCGCCAGGCCGTTAATGCCGAAAAGCACACTGAACACCTGGGCAGAGACACCGTAAATCTCCTGATACACAAACGGTGTGCCGGAAACGTAGGCGAAGCTGCCCCCATGTACGAAGCCAAGCGTTAATGCGTAGCCGATAAAAGATCGATCCTTCCACAAATCGCCAATGGTGCGGATCGTGTATTTAAGTGAGCTCGGCGTTCTTTTTTCTTCCGGAAGGGTCTCTTCAAGCCGAAAACCAATTGTAATTACGATGGCAAGCCCGACGACCGCGAGGAAAAGGAAAATCGTCGACCACTCTGAAAATGGGAGGAGTAAAATAGCGCCCCCAATCATCGGGGCTGCCATAGGGGCGATAGCGTTAATGACCATCAATAATGAAAAGAACTGAGTCAGTTCCTTTCCACTGAAAATATCTCTTACCACTGCCCTTGAAACAACAATCCCGGCAGAAGCGGTTAGGCCCTGCAGCAGTCTCGCAGCAATCAATATGTATATATTTGGGGCAATCGCACAGACAAACGAAGCGGCCGCAAATAGCGTGATAGAAACTAAAAGCGGCTTTCTTCTTCCCTTTGCATCACTAATTGGCCCAACAATTACCTGACCGACGGCAAGACCTACAAGACAGGCGGTCAAACTAAGCTGCACCATTGAAGCGCGGGCATTCAAATCTGCCGCTATTCCCGGGAAGCTTGGCAGATACATGTCAATATTAAGCGGTCCTAGTATCGCAAGCATACTAAGCATCAACGCCAGGCCGATCCGCTCTTTTCCTTTGGGGTTTTGAATCATAATAGAAGGAACACCTTTCTGCTTGAAGTAGAAAATATCCATTCAAATGCTATTTCAAAATTTTTGCATATGTTAGTTATTTTATCCTGTTTTCTGCCCGATGTATACTCGTTTCGCTTCAGGCTTCTATCTCCATTTCGCATCTCTACAGGTGTTTCTAATTTTATTCCTAAACAGATATTCCTAAAGGAAAAACCAGCCCTAGCATAAGTGTAAACACGATCATAAAATACGTAAGAAAAGCGAACTTCGGGCGACGCTCATGACCGATTATATGATTGAGATGAATTTCCATAAAAATAAGAGTCAGCAGGCCAGTGGCAGCCTTTAAAAATATAGCAGGAAAATCCGGAGTCAGGCCTATTAATAACCCACCGGAAATCAATCCCGGCAAGTAAGCGCCCCGCAGGGCGTAATGTATTCCAGAAGCAGGTTTTTTTCTTCCCTTCTTATAAAAAATATTTGCAGAAACGAACAATATCAGCAGGATGACCACCATTGAAAGATGTGCCGTCACAAGGAATTGTACTATTTGCGGAGTCATTGTATTTCCCTTTCTATTCTTTAGTTCTAACGCTTCCACTATACTAAAGAAAATTTCCTTTGACGAACCTTCACAATTTTATATAACAGTATTGATATTTATATAACTGTTATAATACAATAAGGTTATACCGTGGGAGCATTTTTTCTGCTCTCTTACTCTAAAGGAGGAATAGCATGGTTACGTATCGATCTGCAAGCAGGCTTTTTGTTCACCCTTCTTTATACCAATTTATCAATGAAGAAGCACTACCCGGCTCTGGTCTGGAGGAAAAACAATTTTGGGAAGACTTCAGCCAGCTTATTCACGATTTAACTCCGGAAAACGAGGCTCTTCTTCACACGAGAGATAACCTGCAGAATCAGATTCACGAATGGCATCAGGCTCACCCCCGCTGGGAGCCGGAACAGTACCGGACTTTTCTTGAAAGCATTGGCTATCTTGAGCCTGAACCGGAGGATTTTCAAATTGCGACTAAGAATATAGACAAAGAGATTTCCGTGCAGGCCGGCCCGCAGCTTGTGGTTCCTATCAGCAATGAACGATTCGCCATTAATGCTGCTAACGCCCGCTGGGGAAGCCTTTATGACGCTTTGTATGGAAGCGACATCATTAATGAAGAAAACGGAGCTCAGCAGCAGAAAGCCTACAATCCTGTACGCGGAGAAAAGGTCGTTGCTTACGCTAAACAATTTTTGGACGAATATTTCCCTCTGCGCCACCGCTCTCATAAGGAAGCTTCCAGTTACTCCATCGAAGGCGGACATCTTGAAGTCTCTTTTCAAGATGGCAGTAAAGACAAGCTTCAGCACCCTGAGCAGTTCGCAGGTTACCAGGGCGCAAGCGCTCAGCCGGTAGCTGTCCTTCTCAAGCATCACCGTTTGCACATCGAGATCCAAATTGACTATGGGCACCCCATCGGCAAAACTGATCCGGCAGGAGTAAAAGATGTTGTCGCCGAATCAGCGCTTACGACCATTATGGACTGTGAAGATTCTGTAGCCGCTGTGGACGCAGAAGATAAGACAATGGTGTACCGCAATTGGCTGGGCCTCATCAAGGGAGATATTAATGCCTGGTTTCAAAAGGGCGATAAAACGATGACACGTGTCATGAACCCCGACCGCAGCTTTACTTCTCCTAAAGGGGAAGAATTTGTCCTCTCAGGCCGTTCTCTAATGCTAAACCGAAATGTCGGCCATTTGATGAGCACCGATGCTGTATTAAATGAAAATGAAAAGGAAATTCCAGAGGGCATCATGGACGGCGTCATTACGAGCCTTATTGCCAAACACGACCTGCTTGGCAACGGGAAATACAAAAACTCCCGCCGCGGCTCTATCTATATTGTAAAACCAAAAATGCACGGTTCTAAAGAAGCCGCCTTTGCAAACAAACTGTTTGACCGGATTGAAGACATGCTGGACTTAGAACGTCACACCTTAAAAATAGGCGTCATGGATGAGGAACGAAGAACCACAGTTAACCTAAAAGCCTGCATCAAGGAAGTAAAAGACCGGGTCATGTTCATCAATACGGGCTTTCTGGACCGGACCGGAGATGAAATTCACACCTCTATGGAAGCAGGCCCGATGATCCGCAAAGGGGAAATGAAAGCCTCTGCCTGGCTCGGAAGCTACGAGAAATCAAACGTCCAGACCGGCCTTACTGCCGGCTTCGAACAGCGTGCCCAGATCGGTAAAGGCATGTGGGCGATGCCCGAACAGCTGGCCGCTATGATGGATCAGAAGGACGGACAGTTAAAAGCCGGAGCTTCCACCGCCTGGGTCCCGTCACCGACTGCTGCTGCCCTCCATGCTCTTCATTACCACAAGGTAAACGTGCTGGAGGTTCAAAAAGATTTAAAACAGGTGTCTGAGTCACACCTTGCTTCTATTTTAACTATACCTGTGGCTGCTAAAGAAGACTGGTCCCCGGCTGAAATCCAGGAAGAACTCGATAACAATGCCCAGGGCATCCTTGGATACGTCGTACGCTGGGTCGAGCTTGGTATCGGCTGCTCAAAAGTGCCGGACATCAATAATGTAGCTCTTATGGAAGACCGGGCCACCCTCCGTATCTCAAGCCAGCATATCGCTAACTGGATTCACCACCATGTATGCTCCAAACAGCAGGTCATGGATACCTTCAAGCGCATGGGAACTGTCGTGGATGAACAAAACGCCCACGATCCTGAATACCGTCCGATGAGCCCAGACTTTGAACAATCGACTGCCTTTCAAGCCGCCTGCGATTTAGTTTTTCAGGGGTACCATCAGCCTAATGGCTACACCGAGCCCATCCTGCACCAACGCCGCAGGGAAGCTAAAAGCCGCTTAAAGGCAGAAATCAAATAGTATTGCCCCCTGCCCGGGGGCTTGCCATAACACGGCAAGCCTCCGGATATTTTATGGCTGGACTGAGAGCTTTCTTATAGAAACATAGACAGTAAAAAAGCCGGCATTCTGCTGTTTCGCAGGATGCCGGCTTTAATAATTTTTATTCTTCCGTTTTGCTTAAGCAATGATCACATTGAATCATCGGCGTTTCCTGGTGCTCTGTGATTTCGCCTCCGCAGTCGCTGCAAATCATTGTCGGCATTTCGCTTTGATACTCCATCATTGTCTCCCTCACCGGAAAAACCTCCTTATAATTTTATATACTTAGCGGCTGAACTGACTCGATTCGGTAGAGCCTTTCATTGCTGTCGTTGATGATTTTCCACTTGAGATAGTAGTAGCTACCTGGTCGAAATATCCTGTACCAACCTCCCGCTGATGGCGGGTTGCTGTGTAGCCATGGTCTTCGTTGGCAAACTCTTTTTGCTGAAGCTCGGAATAAGCTCCCATGCCCCGTTCCTTGTAGCCTCCAGCTAGTTCAAACATACTGTTATTAAGAGCGTGGAAGCCGGCCAGAGTAACAAACTGGAACTTGTAGCCCATCTCGCCCAATTGCTCCTGGAAGGTTTCAATTTCTTCATCGCTCAGCTTGGCTTTCCAGTTAAAGGAAGGTGAGCAATTGTAGGCAAGCATTTTTCCTGGAAATTTTTCATGGATCGCATCTGCAAACTTCTGTGCTTCCTCCAGATTGGGTTCAGAGGTTTCACACCAAACCAGATCGGCATACGGAGCATAAGCAAGTCCTCTGGCAATTGCCTGATCCAGACCATTATTTGTGCGGTAGAAGCCTTCCTCGGTCCGTTCATTGCTTCGGATAAATGAGTGGTCATAGGCGTCAATATCACTTGTAAGCAAGTCTGCCGCATTCGCGTCCGTTCTGGCGACAATTATCGTCGGTACGCCCATTACGTCTGCTGCAAGTCTTGCTGAAATAAGATTTTGTATAGCCGTGCTTGTTGGAATCAACACTTTTCCGCCCAGATGGCCGCATTTCTTTTCAGACGCGAGCTGGTCTTCAAAGTGTACACCGGCTGCTCCCGCTTCGATCATCGATTTGGTTAATTCGAACACATTCAGACGGCCGCCAAATCCTGCTTCCCCGTCAGCTACAATTGGAGCAAAGAAGTTCGTTTCATCGTTTCCTTCAAGGTGCTCTATCTGATCCGCCCGCTGCAGCGCCTGGTTGATACGCTGCACTACGTGGGGAACACTGTTGGCGGGATATAAGCTCTGATCCGGATACATATGGCCGGAGAGGTTAGCGTCAGCGGCCACCTGCCAGCCGCTTAAATAAATCGCTTTCAATCCTGCTTTCACCTGCTGCACGGCTTGATTTCCGGTAAGTGCCCCGAGTGCCCGGACGAACGGGTCCTCCTGCATTAAATTCCAAAGACGATTCGCTCCCATCTCAGCGAGTGTATATTCTACTTTGATCGAGCCGCGAAGCTTCAGCACATCCTCCGCCGAATACGGGCGTATAATTCCTTTCCACCGTTCCTCGTTCTCCCAGGCTTCTTCCATCTGCTTTACATCTTCCTGACGAATCATGTGTCTCTCTCCTTTTTCTTCAGATTAACAAATTGGAAATTCAGCTGCCTTTTCTGTTATAGTACAATTTGTTTGTTTGAGACTATATTATAACAGTAATAAGAATGAGTCAACTGTTTTATAATAATTTTTTGAATTTTTATTATCCTCTATCTTTTAGAGGTTCAACGCCATTCGTTATACTATTTTTTCCTTTAATCGAATTATCTTTCATCATGTTCTTCTGTATTAATACAGAAGAAACCATTTCTTTTAACAAATATTATGTATTTTCAAAGCCTTATCACAGACCGAAGCTTTTGGGGGCACGGGCTTTTTTCATTGACGAAGGCTTCCGGTTCTACTATGATTTACTTTTTGTGTCTGGCTGCCAGAAACGCGTTTAATTATACCGCCTTTTCTACATCCGCATAAATTATTACTTCATTTTAAAAGAAAGTAGGAATATTCGTGTCTTCACCATCCCCTAATCATTGGAAGAATAATGATTGGCCGGTCACGCTTCTAAGCGGTGGACTGTTGATTTTATTTGTTGTCTTTTCTCTTATTAATGCTGAAGCTGTAGGCCAGTTTGTCACTACCACCTTTAACTGGGCCGTTACCTTTTTCGGAGCTTTTTGGCAGATTCTTTTACTTGCCACCTTTTTTATCGGACTCTACATTGGCTTTTCAAAATACGGACGCGTGCGCCTTGGTAATCTAGCAGAACCGGAATTCAGTTATTTTAAATGGCTCTCCATCATCATGTGTACCCTGCTCGCCGGCGGTGGTGTTTTCTGGGCCGCAGCGGAGCCTATTTATCATTTCATGGATCTTCCGCCGGTATTTTCCGGGCTTGAGAGCAGTTCCTCTGAAGCAGTACAGCCTGCGCTCGCTCAAAGCTTTCTACACTGGGGCTTTCTCGCCTGGGCTATTCTTGGAACACTGAGTACTATAGTGTTAATGCATGCTCATTATGATAAAGGAATGCCTCTTCGTCCGCGGACGCTTCTTTATCCAGTGTTTGGCGAAAAAATCGCCGTTCATAGCCCGCTTGGCACTATTGTGGACGTTTGTTCTATTGTGTCGGTGGCTGCCGGTACTATTGGTCCTATTGGATTTTTAGGCACTCAGGCGGGCTATGGCTTTGAGACCCTCATGGGAATCCCTAATAATCACCCGACCCAGTTTATAATTATTGCCGGTCTTGTAGCTATTGCTTCTATATCCGCAGTCACCGGTATTCATAAAGGGATTCAGCTTTTAAGCCGGTTTAATGTATGGTTTACGATTGTTTTGATTTTATTTATTTTGCTTATCGGCCCGGGCGGTTTTATCCTGGACGCCTTTATCTCTTCATTCGGAGTTTATACGCAGGAATTTGCCCAAATGAGCAGCTTTCGTGGAAATAATGAATGGCTCGGTTTATGGACCGTTTTTTTCTGGGGATGGTTTTTAGGCTATGGCCCGATGATGGCTATTTTTATCACGAGAATCTCCCGGGGCAGAACAATCCGGCAGCTGATCCTGGCCGTATCTATCATTGCCCCGCTCGTAACAAACTTCTGGTTCACTATTGTTGGCGGCTCCGGTATATTTTATGAATTAAACAATCCGGGCTCTGTTTCTAACGCCCTGTTCGAAGCAGGCATGCCTGCTTCGATGATGGCAATCGTCCAACAGCTGCCGCTTGGCACTGTTATCGCTTTTTGTTTTTTATTGGTTACCATTCTTTTTGTGGTTACTACAACAGATTCCATGTCTTACACAATTTCAATTGTAGTCAGTGACAGCGAAGCACCCCATCCTGCCATTCGTGTTTTCTGGGTGGTTATTATGGGGGCTGTGGCTGCCTGCCTATTGTTCATCGGTGAAGGCAGCGTGGACGCTCTCCAGTCATTTATTGTTGTTACCGCTGTGCCTGTTTCCCTAATTCTGTTGCCAACACTTTGGCTTGCGCCGAAGGCAGCCAAAGCGATGGCACGAAATCAAGGTATTACAGCCTCTTCTTCGATTGAACATGAAACAAAAAAAGAAGCACAGTAAATAATACCTCAGAGAAAAGGCACCAGCCTTTTCTCTGTTTTTTTATTTTTTTTAACAATTTCTTTTGGTATCCGATAAAATGGATAGTAATAGAGTTTTACAAGCGTACGTTTTGAATAGGAGGATGTAAGATCATGAATCAATGCTCCAACTGTACGGCCCTGCCTGATCTGGAATCTTCCGGGTATCTCGTATTCTCCCATAAGTCGTTTAAGGTGCTTCGTGATCTCCATGGCCGCCTGCTGCAAAGCGGCTATATTTCCTATATGCAGGGTACAACACTTCATTATGGCTACTCTGCTGTGCAGAAACTAGGCCCCTTTCTTGATTTCATTGAACGTGTATTCCCTGGCGACCCGGCAGATTTACAGGGAACCTGGACAGGGAAAGACCAGCAATCCCACGCGAATATGATTAATTTCCATCAACTGAAAGAACGGCTGACCCGTCCTTCGTTTATGACGATTATTAACGAGCAGCAATTCACTCACCACATGCAGCCGATTATCCAGCTGAGTACCGATAAGGTGATGGGGTACGAATTCCTTATGCGGCCGAAGATTGATGCTACTCAATTCCAGCCGGACCAGCTGTTTTCTTTTTCCCAGCAGAGCGGCCTTCAACCGCTTCTGGACCACCGGTCACGCATCGCATCCATTACCACAAGCGCCAAACATCTAAAGCCTGGCATTAAACGTTTTATTAACTTTTTGCCTTCTTCGGTTTACGACCCGGACCACTGTCTTCTTTCCACATTTGTCAAAATAAGGGGACTAGGCATTTCTATGAAGGACATTGTGTTTGAAGTAGTGGAAACAGAAAAATTTGATAACCTTAGTCACTTGCTCCGTATTTTTCAGACCTTTAACTCGCGCGGTGCACGTGTTGCTCTAGACGATCTTGGAGCAGGCTACTCCACAATTGACGTTATGGAAGAATTGCAGCCGCACTACGTAAAAATCGACCGTTCGCTGGTAGATCATTGCGACCAGGACATTAAAAAACAGCAGCGGCTGGAGAAAATTGTTTCACGAGCAGGCAAATACAGGATTACCACACTGGCGGAAGGAATTGAACGGCCTGAAGAATTAACCTGTGTCCGTGAACTGGGCTTCGGTTTAGCACAAGGGTATTTACTTGGAAAACCAAAAGCGGTGCCTGATGCTCCAACGCTTTTCAGCTAATTAGAATAAAAATGGTTTATTACCCGGGAAATATAAAAGGACCGAAGCTGAAAAGCCGGTCCTTTTTACTGTATTTTTTTATTTTGCCAAACCGCTTTTAACGAATGAATAGACTCAGCCCAAAGGTTCACAGGCAGACACATAGCAGCAGGCACAAGCTATACCTGAGCGTCATTTTCATTAATTGCTACATTTGAACTTTCAAAAAAAGTGCAAAAAAATTAGTCACTGAGCGCAAAATTTCTTTCATTTCTTTCCTTTTTTAACCGGCACTTTCCCGCTATAACCCTTTGCTAGTGTTGGCATAGTTTTTGCAAACTTACTTTAAGAGTGGGTATGTATGTCAGAAACAATGTCTTCGAGGCAGATTATCAATCAGAACGATAAACACGGTGCCCATAATTACACACCGCTTCCCATCGTTATTACTGAAGCGGAAGGCGTATGGGTGAACGATCCGTAAGGCCGCTCCTATATCGATATGCTGAGTGCTTATTCGGCTGTCAATCAGGAACACCGCCATCCTAAAATTATTCAGGTATCTTCACCCCGGGAGCCCACGACTCTGCATTTAGCGGCCTCCCTCTGGCCTGCGCAGTAGTGATTGCTTCTCTGGAAGTGATCGAAGAGCAGCAGCTTGCCTCCCGTTCACTCGAACTCGGAGAGTATTTTAAACGAAGGCTTGCTGCTATCACAAACCCTCATATTAAAGAAGTAAGAGGCAGAGGGCTGTTTATCGGCATCGAGCTCGACATTCCGGCGCGTGCCTGCTGTGAGCAGTTAAAAGAAAAAGGAATTCTCTGTAAAGAAACACATGAAACTGTTATCCGTTTCGCCCCGCCGCTCGTTATTTCAAAGGAGGATCTCGACTGGGCGGCTGAACGAATTGAAAAAGTACTTGCTGAACTTTAATAATAGGAGGCTTTTACATGTATACCACCTACCGGCATGAACCCTTCACCGATTTCACCGATGAACAGAACCGCCAGGCATTTGCGGACGCGATCAAGGACGTCGACAAACAGCTCGGCCAGGACTACCCGCTGATTATTGGCGGGGAGCGGATCATCACGGGCGAAAAGCTGGTGTCCACCAACCCGGCCAATAAAAAAGAAGTGGTCGGCCGGGTCTCCAAAGCCAATCCCGCCCTGATTAATCAGGCCTTCGATGCGGCCAGCAAAGCGTTTCGGTCCTGGCGGACGACCAGCGCCGATGCCCGGGCGGAAGTGATGTTCCGGGCCGCCGCCACCATGCGCCGCCGGAAGCACGAACTCTCGGCGACGCTCGTCAAAGAGGGCGGCAAGCCCTGGAAGGAAGCCGATGCGGATGTGGCCGAAGCCATTGATTTCGTGGAATATTATGCCCGCCAGATGCTCGAGCTGAAAAACGGCAAGCCCATTAACAGCCGGGAAGGGGAATACAACCAGTACATCTACCAGCCGCTCGGGGTGGCCGTGACGATTCCCCCATGGAATTTCGCCTGCGCGATCATGGTGGGGACCACGGTCGCTCCGCTGGTGACGGGCAATACCGTGCTGTTAAAGCCGGCCGAGCCAACGCCGGTGATCGCGGCGAAGTTTGTCGACATTTTGATCGAATCCGGCGTGCCGGACGGCGTCATTAACTTCGTCCCCGGGGACCCCGAAGCCATTGGCGACCACCTCGTCGATCATCCCCAAACCGCGCTGATCAGCTTCACCGGCTCCCGGGCCACCGGCACACGCCTGTATCAGAAAGCCGCCGCCATTCAGGAGGGCCAGCAGCACCTGAAGCGGGTCATCGTGGAAATGGGCGGCAAGGATACGGTGGTCGTCGACAGCGACGCGGATCTTGATACGGCTGCGGAAGCCATTATCGCGTCCGCCTATGGCTTTTCCGGCCAGAAATGCTCGGCCGGCTCCCGGGTCGTCGCGCACCAGGACGTGTACGACGACGTCCTGCGCAAGGTGGAACAACAGGCGAAAGCATTGGCGGTCGGGGATCCAACGTCCTATGGGACCTACATGGGCCCGGTCATCAACCAGAAGGCCTTCGATAAAATCACCGGCTATATCGAGATCGGCAAACAGGAGGGCCGGCTGGTGGCCGGCGGAACGAGCGACGACTCCAACGGATACTTCATTGATCCGACCATCTTTGCCGACGTGGACCCGAACGCCCGTCTGATGCAGGAGGAAATCTTCGGCCCGGTCGTGGCGTTTACGAAAGCCTCTTCCTACGAAGAAGCCATCGACATTGCCAACAATACGGAGTACGGCTTAACCGGGGCCGTCATTTCCAATACCATCGACCATCTGGAGTACGCCAAGCTGCATTTTCACGTCGGCAACCTGTATTTCAACCGCAACTGCACCGGCGCCATCGTCGGCTATCATCCCTTTGGCGGCTTCAAAATGTCCGGCACCGATGCCAAGGCCGGCGGCCCGGACTACCTGATCCAGCATATGCATCCAAAAACAATCAGTCAGATGCTTTAATATTGCTGTCGGTAATGTAGTATATTTTTACAAAGGAGTTTTCCCCAAGGAGGGAGAACTCCTTTTTATCGTTGCTCTCTTCTCTTGTCCTGAGCGTTCATTTTGACAATAGCGTCTGTTTCCTTTAGTTTTATCATGTTGATTAAACCGATAAGAATTCATTAATAAAGGAGGTCCAACTGTTGAAACACTTGATGAAGCGTTACTTTGATGTGTCACTGATTGCCAAAATTACCACCGCCCTTATTGCTGGCATCGCTGTAGGGTTTATTTTCGGTGAAGATGCCGCCGTGCTCGCCCCTGTCGGCGACCTTATGCTTCGACTGCTTCAGTTTATTATAGTTCCACTGATTTTATTTACGCTGATTGTAGGGGTTAACCAGACTACGGTCGGCGGCCTCGGCCGGATGGGAGGCAAAGTATTCATTTATTATCTTCTTACCTCTGCTATAGCAATCGTGGTGGGCACCTCTGTCGCGAGCCTTTTCAACCCTGGCACCGGTACTACACTGGATGGGAGCGAAAGCTTTCAAACTCCTGATAATCCCGGGGTCACAGAGGTTATATTAAATATCGTCCCGGATAATATTGCCGTAGCTTTTACGGAAATGAACCTTTTAGGAATTATTTTTACCGCCTTTGCTTTCGGCATTGCTTTAACCTCTCTGCGTTCATCATCAACCTATAAAGAGATGGGAGAGCGTCTGTACCGCGGAGCAGAAGCCCTAAACGAGCTTACGCTCACCGTTATGAAAGGCATTTTACAGTTTATACCGTTCGGCATCTTTGCCATTATCGCTGAAATTGTAGGCAGCCAGGGAGCAAACACACTTCTCTCCCTTGGTAATTTTATACTCGTGCTGTACATTGCCCTTGCGGTGCAGCTTGGCCTTTATATTGTCTTTCTTTTAGCCGCCAAAACTAATCTCGGTGCCTTCTTCCGGGAAGCGCGCACTCCGATGCTTACAGCCTTTGTCACCCAGAGCAGCTCAGGTACGCTCCCTCTCACATTAAACGCTGCCCGTGACCTTGGGTTAAAGCAGAGCCTCTATGGCTTCAGCCTGCCTCTTGGAGCGACAATTAACATGGACGGTGCCGCCATCCGGGTCGCTGTTTCCGCCGTTTTCGCAGCAAACGTTGTAGGTGAGCCGCTCAGCTTTGTTGCTATTCTTCAAATTGTAATTGTCGGTACTCTGGCAACGGTCGGTACTGCAGGGGTTCCCGGCGCCGGCATTATTATGATTGCCACAGTATTTTCTCAGGTCGGCCTTCCGATGGAGGCAGTAGCGCTTTTAACCGCTGTTGATGTACTTGTCGGCATGGGAGCAACTGCTTTAAATGTCACCGGAGACCTCGTTGGAACAACACTGATTAATAAAACAGAAAAAACAGGCAGCACCACTGCTGAAAAATGACAAAAAGCCGCGGCCTCTTAATGAGACCGCGGCTTTTTGTTAATCCACCGGGCGCCTTCCCGGCTCCATATCAGAATTGGAGGCCGTCATGACTGGCGTTACCGTCAGGTCGGAATACACCCGGTTTTGACAGGAGAGTCTGATATTTTCATCGGTAATGTCTTTGTTTTCGAGAACCGCGGCTTCCGGAGCTTCCTTTGGTCCAAGCTCCCCTTCATTCACCTCGCACCTGCAGGTAGTGCATCTGGCATTCCCACCGCAGCGGTGCAAAATGTCGACGCCATTATCTTCAAGCGCAAGTACAAGTTTCTTTCCTTCTTCCACTTCAAATGAACCGTATCCTTTTACATGAATCGTTGGCATATTGATCCCCCTTGTAAAATGAAATGCACGTAAAGCGTAACACTTGAGTGTTTTATTGTATAACTGTTCTCAATGAAAAGGACCGTAGAGGGCTGGGGTTTATTACTATGAGCTACTGTCTTTTTCTAATGGCACAGCTTTTATAACAGTTAATAAACCGATCATCACTATAACTAATAAAACGAAATTGCAAATAAAGGTCAGCCAAAAATCTTCAACTACAGTGGTTATTAAAGCAGATAACGAAATAGCGGCAGCGATTATCACAAAAGTCCAATTCTGTGTGCTCCGGGAAAGAAGGTAGCCATGCCCACAGCAAGGACAGGCTATTTTCTCATTCAGCTGCTTAAATAGAAATTTTTTGATTGGTATTATTTTTTTGCAATAATTACATCTTCTATTTTCTTTCATCTTTATTCTCCTTATGCCTCCTCATCTTCCTCGAGCGGCACAAATGCTACATATTCGACTATGGTGGAATTCACTTCTCCCTGACTATTTTTTTCAACGAGCAGCAGTTCCTGCCCCATACGGCCGCCTACGGGCACCATCATTTTTCCGGGAGCTGCCAGCTGCGCCACTAAGGAATCCGGCACAGTTTCAGCTGCCGCTGTCACCATAATGCGGTCGTAAGGCGCATGCTCTGCCCATCCTTTGCTCCCGTCGCCCAGCCGGAAATTAATGTTCGTAAACCCTGCTTCCTTAAGACGCGTCTGGGCCCTTTCCTGCAGCGGCGGGATTCGTTCGACCGTATAGACATGGTCTGAAAATGCTGCTAATAGTGCCGTCTGGTAGCCGGAACCGGTGCCAATCTCAAGAACCCGGGAGGACGGATTCACGTCCAGCTCCAGCGTCATTTTTAACACGAGTGACGGCTGGGAAATCGTTTGTCCGTGCCCAATCGATAAAGCCTGGTCCCAATTAGCAAGGGGTTTGTCTGTATCCATATAAAAGCTGCGATCCATGGTCCGAAAATAGTTTCTTATCTCTTTATCCCTATCATTTTTCGACATAAGCCTTCTCCTTTCTTATTATTTTCCGAATGCTGGCTATTTAGAGTTTTGCTATTAATATTCTTTTCCCGTCTCTTTTCTTTTCCATTCCTTTCCCTTGAAAAAATCGAATGAACCAAGCATACTTTTAGACAAATAGGGTTATTCGTACTACGATTACTCTATACTCGCAATGAGGCGAAATGAAGGAGGCACTCTTAAATGGCTATTGTACACGTATCAGACCAGGATTTTTCCCAACAAATTTCCGAAGGGGTCGTTCTAACTGACTTTTGGGCACCTTGGTGCGGACCCTGCAAAATGATTGCTCCGGTTCTCGAAGAAATTAACGAAGAAATCGGCGATAACGTCAAAATTGCTAAATTAAACGTGGATGAAAATCAGGAAACTGCCGGTAAATACGGTGTTATGAGCATCCCGACGCTCATGATTTTCAAGGACGGCGAAATGGTAGAACAAATCGTCGGCTTCCAGCCAAAGGATCAGCTCCAGGGTCTGCTTGAAAAACACATGTAATTTTTCTTTATTAAAAATCCCACGCTCACAGCGAGCGCGGGATTTTTTCTTTTACTTATAGTGCTCCCATTCCTTTTCCTGGATCGCTTCATTCTTTCTTTGGCTTTTTCTTCCCCACCAGGATACAAGCAACGGGCCGGAAATATTATGCCAGACGGAGAAAACAGCGCTCGGGAGCGCAGCGAGCGGCGTGAAGTGGACCGTAGCCAGCTGGGTGCCAAGTCCCGAATTTTGCATTCCGACTTCAATTGACACCGCCCGGCGTTTTGTTTCATCCAGGCCAACCATTTTCGCCGTGCCGTAGCCGAGAGCCAACCCAAAGCTATTATGGAGCACTACCGCCACAAAGACTAACAACCCTGTCGCAGCAATATTTTCCTGATTTGCTCCAACAACTCCAGCTACAATAGCAATAATGGCTGTCATAGATACAACCGGAAGTACCTGGACGCTTTTTTCCACGGTTTGTGGAAACAGTTGTTTAATAAATAAACCAAGGGCAATAGGTATGATAATCACCTGGAAAATGGATAAAAACATTGCCAGAGGATCCACCGGCAGCCACTCATCGGCAAGCACTAAAAGAGCAAGCGGTGTCAGAAGCGGCGCAAGCAGTGTCGAGACGGTCGTCATAGCAACCGATACCGGAAGATCCCCTTTCGCGAGATACACCATAACGTTTGATGCCGTTCCGCCCGGACACGCGCCTACAAGAACGAGACCTGCCGCTATTTCGGGCGGAAGTTGCAGAATAAGGGCAATAATAAAGGCCGCAAGCGGCATGATCACAAACTGCGCAATGACCCCAGTCAGTACTGGAAGGGGCTTTTTTGCCACAATGCGGAAATCGGACAGGTTCAGCGTAAGTCCCATTCCAAACATTATGATTCCAAGTAAAATAGTTATGTATCCAGTAATCCCTACAAATACATCCGGCAGCAGATAAGCAATAAATGCAACAATTAAAACAAAAACAGCAAAATATTTATTTACGAATATATTCAGGCTGTTCATTCTCCCACTCCTTTATTTTCTCTAAATTATGAAATATTTAGCATTTTAACGCTATTGTATTTATATTTCAATGCTTTAACGGGAAAAAGAAGTGGACAGCTTTGTTTTCTTTTATATATTACTTCATTGAATCTGGCTCTTATTAAAAGCCATCTGTTTGAAATTGAGAATCTTTGGGCACGTTTTGCCAACACATTTATACTATAATGGAAAGAAATTTGTTAGGAGGCGGTTAAGTATGTGGTGGTGGAATTTCAATCATGATGGCCCGGCTTTCGAGTCTTTTGGCATCGACCAGTTAATGGTGTGGCTCTGTCTTGCACTCGCCTGCTTCAGCATAATTCTTTTTCAAAAATACCTCCGCCGCTCGCCCTTAGCCAGCCAGACAATTAAGTGGCTCATTGTTTTCATTTTCCTGCTCGGCCAGCTGTCCCTGCAGCTTTTTTATATTACCAACGGCATCTGGGATCCACGTTTTTCGCTGCCGCTTAAGGTCAGCGACCTGGCCTGGATAGCGGTCGTTATTATGCTTATAACCGGCAGCCGTTTTTGGACTGCCTTCGCGTTTTATGCCGGTACCTCAAGTGCTTTACTTACTATAGTATTTCCAGATATAGAAAGGTACGGTTTTCCTCATTTTCGGTTTCTTCACTTTTTTATTACGCATGCACTGATTGTCGTGGGAGTTGCTTATCAGGTGGTTGTACGGCGCGTCTTTATCTCTTTTCGTTCTTTGTTTGCCGTTTGGGGGGCTCTGAACATTGCTGCTGCTTTGGTATTTTTGGTAAATCTCTATTTCGGCGGCAACTACATGTATTTAATGGAAAAGCCGGCATCTCCTTCGCCGTATGATTTCTTTGGTCCATGGCCGTACTATTTACTCACGCTTCAAGCAATTGCATTGGCTGCATTTGTATGCCTGTATGCAGCCTACCGCTTCATCCTGAAGAAATTTCTGCTTTTTTAATTTTCTTGTGCTTAAAACGAAGACATCCCACTCCACTCCTGCAGCCGGTAACGCCAATAAAGAAGATGGGAACTATTTTTATACTTTCTGTAATCCAGCGTATGTGTGCCATCGGAATTATTCCACAACCGTTGATAATAATTTCGCACTTCTTCTACAGCCTCCGAGTCATTACTGCCGGTAATAACCATATCGGTTTCTAAATTGTAATTGTCCAAATTTCTTCTCGTCATATTCGCCGAGCCGCCAATTACTACTGTCTCCTGCTCTTTTTCCATCATCATCATTTTGGCATGATATTGTACTTCCTGAGCATGATACCACCGGATGTTAATATGGCCATTTGATTTCTCCACGAGCTCGTAAGCTGCCGGCTGATTAGGAATGCCTATTTTTTCGTTCCCAAAAGCCTCTTCATTAATATCCAAAATAATATTAATGTCGGCTCCCCGGCCCGCCGCGTCGATGAGTGCTTCAATGACATCACGGTCCGCTAAATAAAACATCCCCATGCGTAATTTTTCTCCCGGGGAGAGGTCGTGGATTTCCCTCAGCACACGCTCTTTGATTTTACGTTCCGTTAAAAGCTGCACTTTATACTCTCCAGTGCCCTGGGGCACCTCCACTTTAGAGATAAAAGAGTCAAATCTTTCTCCTGAACGGCCTGCCATTTCCGCTACCGCTTTTTCCGTTTTCAACAAATCCTTCAGTACAGCGCCCCTGACTTCAAATCCTGTGTTCGCATGATACCCACTGGCATCATGAGGATTCGCTGAAGTGACCATGCCTGCCTTCTCTGTAATCAGCGTTTTCCGGTGATTGGCTTTAAAATTTAAAATTTCTAAATAAGAATGAATTGTCACATCCGGAGCATCGCTGCTGAAGAAGTTAGGAAGCCACCCTCTTCCATGGTTGTCGAACCACTGCACAAAGGTCCGGTAAAACCACGAGTATATCGGATTCGAATCTCTTAGAGCAGTCAGTTCTGTGAAAATAACTTCAATACCGTTTTCTTCGAACCGCTGAAAATGTTCCGGCATATAAGCTCCGTAAAAGGTGTTCACCGGGTCTGTTAAAACTATTATTTCTATATTAGGATCCGATTCTTTTTTTTGGATTAAAGCTTCCGACAAACGCCTCGTCAATGGCGGAAAATCCGCTTCTGCATCCTGCTCGCTGTTAAAATAGAACATATCCATTACGATAAACTGTTCTGCTTCTTCAATGGTCTCTATTGCTTTATCGAATATTTCTTGCTCTACTATTTTTGATTCCGCAGAGGACAGGTAGGTATGGTCTTCAAGAAAACGAACATGGGCTGTGTGGTACTCTTCGCCCTCATAGGAGACATTCGCAGGCAGAGGTTTATTATTTCCATAAACAGCAATCACGATGGCAGCTGAAATAATACCAAATAAAGCTGCCAGCATCCACTTCCTTCTAAGATAGTCTCTTTGAAATATCTTCGGGATTTTCTTTTCCATAACAGTGCCCCTTCAATGGTTGTGTCTTTCTGCTTTTTTCTTCACCCAAAGTAACGGACGCCACTGCTCTCTCCGTTTCAAACCATCCTGTAGTGCCCTATTCCCGCTGGATTTAATTAGTAAAATTTTGATCTCATTATGCTTCACAAAATTCACCTGAATAGTCACTGAGTTATTGCAGCAAAATATGTATAATTGAAACTTATTATGATTTATTATTTTATATTACAAAATTGTTACAAGTATATTACTGTTAACCTTCAAAGGAACTACTCATTACCCTTAATATTTGAATAGAAAACATACTATTTCAGTTCACTGCCATTTTTATACATAGTCTTTTTTACCTAAATGACAGCTTTTTTAATCTTTTATCAAATATTCAAACTATTAATAATTTATTTAGATTTTATTGCTTAAATTATTTCAATAACGCTTTCATGAAAGTATTTTTATTAAAACTATATTACAAAACTTCCACGTTATTGAATTGTTTTTCACATTCTTATAGAATTGGATTTGTAGAAAAACACATACTAAAGACTCACAAAAATACATTTAGGAGGTGCAGCTTCACTTCGCTTTATCCATCAATCTGTCTGCCATTCACACTTATAAAATCTAGTATTCCCATCGAAAAACTTATCATTATACTCCTACATATATAAGACAGCGGATAGCAAATGCAAGTGAACATACATAATGAAAAAATATTTATTTGGAACAGCAGTAACAGCAGGAGTACTATTCGCAGGCCCCCAGGCTGCGGATGCAGCAATCAACGACCATGGTTCTTTATCCTACGGGGACGTAAATTCTTCTGTAAATGACCTGCAGGAAGCATTAAAAGAAGAGGGGTATTTTGAAGGATACACCGGCTCCCGCTTCGGCCCTAAAACATTGCAGGCTGTAAAAGATTTCCAATCAGCAGAAGGAATTTCATCACCAGCCGGTAACTATTATGGAGTAGCAGGACCTTCGACCCAGAGCGCGCTAATGGATATAATTGGCTCTAGTTCATCCTCAAACACCTCGGGCAGTTCGGGCTCCACTTCCATTGGAAGCCATGGCTCTTTGTCCTATGGTGATGTGAATTCTTCCGTAAACGCCCTGCAAAAGAAATTAAAGGAGCATGGCTTTTTCGAAGGGTACACCGGCTCCCGCTTTGGTCCTAAAACGCTCCAGGCTGTTAAGGATTTTCAGTCAGCAACAGGCATCTCTTCTCCGGCCGGAAACTACTACGGTGTAGCGGGACCGTCCACGCAGAGCGCCCTGATGGATTACGACGGGTCTTCTTCAAACGATGATGAACTGGTAGGAGGCCTCTCCACTGGCACTGGCTCAGACATTGTCAGCACTGCGAAGCAGTATTTGGGAACCCCTTATGTTTGGGGCGGCGAGTCGCCAAGCGGTTTCGATTGCAGTGGATTTGTTAATTACGTATTTGATAAACACGGCAAGAGCATGCCTCGTACTGTGGCATCTATTTACCGTGCAAGCACAAAAATATCCAGCCCGTCCGTAGGAGACATTGTTTTCTTTGATACAAGAGGCGGCGCTTCTCACGCTGGTATTTATATGGGAGATAACAAATTCATTCACGCAGGTGCTTCCACCGGCGTTACTATCTCAAGCATGAACAGTTCCTACTGGGCTCCGCGTTACATGGGAGCAGGCGAAATTTAAACAATCTCAGCAAAAAAGCCAGGAGCTCCTCTAATGAGGACTGCTGGCTTCTTCTGTATTTTCGCTTCCGGTTTATTTACAAGTAATGTTCGAGCGCATAGGCGACACCGTTTTCTATATAGCTTTTGGTCACATGATCCCCGGCCTCTATCACTTCTTCCACCGCGTTTCCCATGGCAATGCTTGTACCGGCAACATCAAACATGGATAAATCATTCAAATTGTCTCCAATAGCCGCTGTATTTTCGAGCGGCACGCCCATTTCTTCAGCCATACGCCGCAGCGCATATCCTTTGCTGACGCTTTGATGCGCGATCTCAAGCTTTGTAATGCCAGAGGAGGTCAAAGAGACATCTGTACGCGGCTCCAGCCGCTCCCGAAGCTCTTTTAATTTTTTCTGATCGAAGGACAACACGAATATTTTATAAATTTCTGCAGTTGCCGGATCCACATCCCGGTAGTCTTTCATATAGCCCGTGCCGTGCTGGGCATATTGGATGCCCATTTCTTCCTCTGACCATGCTTCTGTTACTTCTCCGCCTTCTTCCTGTATCTTCTGCACTTCTGTCCTGAGCCTGTCTTTGCCGCCTTCAAGCAGTATAACTCCCTGATTCGTATATATCTCGTAATACCATCCTTCATTTTCAAGCTCGGGAAGCAATTCATTGGTGATCCCTTCTGGCATAACGAGCTGGTCAATACTCTCTCCGTCTTGATAGGTCCAAGCCCCGTTTCCGACCATCATCGGACAGTCCAGACCAGCAAGTTTTAAAATATCTTCCGTATCCTGCAGTGATCTTCCTGAGCAGACGGCTACTATATCTCCTTTTTTCTGTGCGGCCTTTATCGCTTTTACATTTTCTGAACTAATGGAACGATCTTTTTTAATAAGTGTTCCGTCTAAATCAACAGCTATTAGCTTCATTTCTGGTTTCCTCCTATGGTAGTAACGATATGAACCTTACTTATTTACTTTTATCATAAACTTTTGCCGATGTCGCGAATAAATTTCCAGCAGGAGCCCATGAATATGCTATTCCAAGTTATATAACCTGTGGAAGTATGTTTTAATAAAAGAAAGACCATCATAGAAACGGGGAATTGCAATGAACCAGGCAGCGGACACTTATTGGAAACATTTTTGGCAGCAGCGAAACGAACCCCCTCCCGAACAGGTAACAGCATGGTCCTTTGGCGTGGACCCCGACGAGCTTGCTGAGCTCGTCGTTTCCGGCGTCAAAACGGCTACATGTTCTGCTTACATGTTCTATGAGATAGAAAACGAACCTCTCCCTTCTATAGGAGATTACAGCATCATTTTAAACAAAGCTGGCGATCCTGTGTGTATTATTCAAATCATCAGTGTCAAAATTATGCCGATGAACGAAGTCCCTGAAGAATTTGCCGAAGCTGAGGGGGAAGGCGACCGTTCATACGAATACTGGTGGAATGCGCACGAACAATTTTTCACGGAAGCACTCGAAGAAGTTGGGGAAATATTCCGGGAGGATATGACAGTCGTCTGTGAACGGTTCGAAGTAGTGAAATAAGGAAGGCTCTACGAAGAAGAAGCTGCCTGCAAGCAGCCTCTTTTTTCTATTCTACCGGTTGTAATTTATACACTTCTCTTGAAACAACAAGGTCCTCTGTATTTTTGCGGTAGGCCTGGTAATGTTCGGTCTGAATATGCTGTTGAACAGCTTCTTCATCTTCCCACTTTTCTGAAAAGATAAATACTCCGTCCTGCGCCTCCGATTCATACAAAACATATTCAATGCATCCCGCTTCTTCCCGCGACGGAGGCAGGGCCTTCTTAAGCTCTGTTTTTAAAGCTTCTTCTTTTCCGGGCTCTGCCTGCAAAAATGCTTTAATGGTTACAGTCATTCATCTTCCTCCTTTATAAATTAATTATACGGCGTTACGTTCTTTTAATGCACGCTTCACGATTCCACATAATAAAGCAGCCATAGACAGAAAAATTCACTTCTTTGCTTACTTTGGCATATCCATACAGTAGAATAAGGAACAACAGCAATTATTGAGGCGGGGTGATCAGCAGTGTACGAGAAATTACAGTCTCTTACAACGGCAGAACAGGCGGAATATATTACCGAATACCTGGTGGAATGGAACAGCGTGAATGCTTCAGATGGGGAGGTGTCTATTGCCCGGGAGCTGCACCGCATTCTGCAGACCTTTCCTTATTTTCAGCAGTATCCGGACCGTACCTGGATAGAACCGATTCCCGGGGACCCTCACGGACGCCAGAATGTGTTTGCCTTTATCAAAGGACCCTCCTCTTCAGCGCAGACGGTTCTTTATCATTCCCATATCGATACCGTAGGAATTGAAGATTATGGAAATATTAAGCATCTGGCCTGCTCTCCGAAAGAACTGCTTTCTTATTTTCAAAGCTACGCCAATGACCTTGAAGCGCAGGCAGATGCAAAAAGCGGAGACTGGATGTTCGGACGCGGATCCGTGGATATGAAAAGCGGTATCGCCGTGCATTTAGTAAATCTGCTTTATTTTTCTGAGCATACCGAGGAGCTTAATGGCAATATTCTGCTTTTATTAAATCCAGATGAAGAAAGCGAGCACTGCGGCCTTATCGGCGCCCTTCCTGTTCTTCGTGATTTGAAGCGTTCCCACGACCTTCAGTACCTTCTCGCGATTAATAACGACTTTATCGCTCCTCTATACGAAGGAGATACAACAAAATATATTTATACAGGGACTGCCGGAAAACTGCTGCCTGCCTTTTTTGTCTTTGGGCGTGAAGTCCATGTTGGCGATACGCTTGCTGGTGTAGATCCTAACTTCGTTGCTGCCAAACTGACAGAACGTATTCACAATAATTATGATTTAACCGAACATATCCCTGGAGAGCTGATTCTTCCTCCTACTTGTCTGTATCAGCGCGATACAAAAGAAAGCTATACTGTTCAGACCGCTTCAGGCAGCCGGCTTTATTTCAATTACTTTTTATACGAAACCACCGCCGAGCAGGTGACCGGACAAATGCTTCAGGCAGCGCGCCAGGCAGCGGAAGAAGCAGAGCAGTACTTTGCTGCTCAATATGACAGATACATTGAGGTTACCGGCATGCCCCCGAAAAATATTTCCTGGGAAATAGACGTTAAAACATATGAACACTACCGCCTTGAGCTCGAACAAAAGGGCCTTGATACACAAACAGCCATTCAAAAAAGGCTTTCTGAAACCACCGGCATGGATCTCCGGCTTCGAAGCTTTGAATTAGTGCATGCCCTGCGTGAGCTTGATCCGGATAAAACACCGCAGATCATTTTCTTTTACGCTCCTCCATTTCTCCCCCACAATTATTTAACGGAGAACAACCGCCGGCACCGGAAGATGAAGGCCTCCCTTTCTGCCATCCTGCAGGAAGCCTCGGCCGTTACCAAGGAAACATTTGAGATGCGTAACTTCTTTCCCTATTTGTCCGACGGCAGCTTTTTATCTATCCAGGAGTCGGATGCAGAGCTGCAGCCGCTTCTGAAGAATTTACCCGAGGGGGAGACACTTTATCCTGTACCGGTAGATGCGATAAAACAACTGAACATCTCCTCCATTAACATGGGTGTGTACGGAAAGGATGGCCATAAATGGACCGAGCGGGTCTACAAGCCTTATTCCTTTCACGTGCTTCCCCGCTTAATTCGCAACACCACTACTCGTGTCCTGCATGAGTACGCCGCTGTAAAAGAATAAAAGTGGTGCTGTTTAATAACGCAATTGAGAAGAAATACCGCCTCCTGCTTTGCAGTATGATGAGTGTATAAGGAGGCGAAAAGTAATGGCCCAAATCCAAAAAATCACGCCCAGCCTTTGGTTCAGTTATAATGCTGAGGAAGCGGCATACTTCTATACCGGTATTTTTCCTGAATCCAAAGTGAAACGAACAGCCTATTACGGAAAAGAAGGCCGTGACATTCACGGTATGCCCGAAGGCACCGTTCTGACAATTGAATTCGATTTGGCCGGCCAGGAATTTGTCGCTTTAAACGGTGGGAACCAGCCATTTACCTTTGATGAGTCGATTTCATTTATCGTCAGCTGCATCGACCAGGAGGAAGTGGATTACTACTGGGCACACCTTTCTGCCGGAGGAGACGAAAAGGCGCAGGTGTGTGGGTGGTTGAAGGACAAATACGGCGTTTCCTGGCAGGTCGTCCCTGAAGTACTAAGCAGGTACTTGACCGATGCTGACCCTGCCAAAGCTGCAAATGTAATGAAGGTAATGCTTCAGATGAAAAAAATAGATATTTCCGCTTTGCAAAAGGCTTATGAAAATGCATAAAAGCACCGGGAGTTTAAAATCCGGTGCTTTTTTTGCAGATGTTAAATCTTGAATGAGCGTACGGACCGCCCAAGCTCCTCTGCCATGTGAGCAAGGGTGTTCGATGCAGAGGATATCTCTTCCATCGAAGCATTCTGCTCTTCAGAGGAAGCTGCGACACTTTGTGTATGCTCCGTGGACTGATCGGCAATGTCAGCGACAGTCTGGACAGTTTGCATCAGCGCTTCTGTCCGGTGCGTCATCTGGTCTACCGCTGCTGACGATTCTTCAAGCTGGCCAGCGATATCTTTGGCCGACATTGAAATCGACTGAAAGGCTGACTCCGCCTCTCTTACCTGACGGATGCCTCCCTCCACGGCTTCTCTCCCATCCTCCATAGACGTGGCCGATTCCTCGATATCTCCCTGGATATCCTTAATCAGTGAACCAATCTGGCTTGCAGAACTGCCGGACTGTTCCGCAAGCTTTCGAACTTCCTCAGCCACCACCGCAAAGCCCTGACCGCTTTCTCCGGCGCGCGCAGCTTCAATAGCTGCGTTTAACGCGAGCAAATTGGTCTGGTTGGCGATATTGGTAATTAACGAAATAATATCGTTTATCTGCCCGGATTTGTTCTCGAGCTGATGAATAAACATGGCAGTATGGTTTGTTTTATCCTGAATCAATGACATCTGGCCAAGCGTCTTCTGAATAACCTGCGAACCGTTTCCTGCCATTTCGACGTTTGCCGAAGAAGATTCATTGATTGCCTGAATATTTTTTGATATACGCTCCATTCCCCCTGAAAGGTCAGCGACTAGTGATTTTGTTTCTCCCATGCTCCGGGCCTGATTTTCTGCTCCGCTCGACACCTCCTGCACTGCCCGGGCTACTTCATCAGCCGCTGAGCTTGTTTCCTCCGCACTCGCACTGAATTGTTCGGAGGAGGCAGCGACCTGCTCGGACGTATCCAGAATCTGCTTTATCAATGCGTTCAGGCTTTCCCGCATTTGATTGTATCCCGCTGTTAGACGGCCAATCTCATCTTCTGAAGGGTCAGAGAGCTCCGTGGTAAAATCCCCCTGACCAGCTGCTGTCAGAGCCTCAGTAATCCGCCCGAGCCTTCTCGACATTCTGCGTGAGAAGAAAAACACACCTCCCATCGCCGTAATACCGGCGGCCACTAGAGCAATCAAGAATGTAACCAGAGCATTCCCGGTGATTTCATCAAGTATTTCCTGCGAAGCTCCTACGTACCACATGCCAATAGGCTCTCCCGCTTCGTTGTAAATAGGTTCATAGGCTGTTTGATAGCTTGTTCCCACTACGTCTGCTTTTCCTGTATACATCGCTTCCTCCTGCAATACCGTCTCTACCACTTCATCTGAAGCCTGGGTTCCGACAGCACGTTCTCCGTCGAGCATTACGTTGGTTGTCACACGTGTATCGTTCATAAAAATTGTTACTGTGCCCCCGGTCATCTCCCCGACAAAATCAACAATTTCCGTATTTCCACTGATGGTCGTCCCTCCTTTCATCAGATTTCCATCTTCGATACGCCACTGACCGGGGTATTCACTGTTTATGTATTCATATCCTAAATTTAAATCGGAAACTGCTTTTTCCACAGCCGTTTCCTCCACACCCTTTTTTATCTGGTCAAACGTAATAAAACCAATTACAATAGAAAAACCAATCAGAACTGCAGCCATAAGCATGTTCAGCTTTGTGCCAAGCGTAAGCTTTTGTATTAACCTTTTCACCCTTCTCCTCCTTTAATCGATGTCTTACTATTACTATCGTAATAATCAGCACATGATTAATAGAAAAAATGGATTTTTATGGATTAACAGAAAAATAAAATCCCTCCAAACCAAACGGCTGGAGGGATAGATATTGCGTTCGTTTAAATATCTTTATGCGTGAAAATATCGTGCTCATCAGTGCTCGTAGAAGAGTATTCCGCGGTAACAGCCCCCTCTTCGCCTGCCTGAAACCAATGCTTTGTGTTTGGAGGGATGGTGTATTGATCCCCTGCGGTCAGTATCACTTCGTGTGCTGCTGTAAACTGGTCCCTGTCCCGTTCCGGGGGATGCGCCTTAGGATTTGAAGTCGCTTCTCCCTCCACATACAAATAGACCGTTCCAAACTTGCAGCGGAATGTTTCCTGCTTGCCCGGGTCTCCTGATTCCACTGGCGGATGAAGGTGTTCCGGGCACGTCTGGCGCGGAAAAAGCACTCATTCTTTGGCACAGTACCGCTCCGTATTAATATACATAAACAACTGCAGACCCAGGTCATCCAGGCGTCCGAGACCGAAATCATTAACCTGGATCTCCCGGATTTCTTCGTCTTTCAGCGTAATATCTGCCAAGCGGAAGTATTCGTTTACCTTTCTTTGAACTTCAATTTCTGTTAAATCATTCAGCTTCATATGACTCCTCCTGTTCTTCTTAAGATGACGTGTACATTCCGCCGTTCACGTGAATACACTGGCCGGTCATATAGGAACCTTCGTCTGATGCAAGCAGAACGTAAGGCCCCATCAGCTCCGACGGTTGGCCCGGGCGCCCCATCGGCGCCGTAGTTCCAAATTCCGCTACTGAATCTTCATCAAAGGTCGAAGGGATTAACGGTGTCCAGATTGGCCCCGGTGCCACCATATTCACCCGTATGCCTTTACCGACGAGATTGGCTGCCATGCTTCGGGTAAAGCCGTTAATGGCTCCTTTGGTAGACGTGTAGTCAATCAGATTCGGGTTGCCTGTGTACGGATTAATAGAAGTAGTGTTAATGATGGAACTTCCTTCTTTTAAATGCGGAATTGCAAATTTGGTCATATGAAAGACCGAGTATAAATTGGTTTTGAACGTCTTATCCCACTGTTCCAGAGAGATGTCCTGTAAATCGCTCGTGGGAAACTGAATCGCGGAATTATTTACCAGGATGTCGAGTTTGCCGAACTCATTCACTGTCTTTTCAATTAACGATTTACACGTTTCTTCCTCCGAAACATCCCCGGGCAGAAGCAGGGCCTGCACGCCTTCGTTTTCAATCAGTTTTTTCGTTTCATCGGCGTCGCTCTGCTCTTCGTCAAGATAATTAATAACTACATGAGCGCCTTCTTTTGCGTAGGCAATCGCCACCGCACGGCCGATTCCGCTGTCACCACCGGTGATCAGCGCCACCCGGTCTTTCAGCTTTTCGCTTCCTTTATAATCGAGCGGCTGGATCGGGAGAGGCTCCATTTTTGATTCAATACCTGGCTGCTCGGGCTGGGTCTGCTTTGGCTGGCCATTTTGCTGCTGTTTATTAATATCCATTTATTTCATTGCCCCTTTTCTTATTAGAGTAATACTTCTTTTAGTTACCTGATATTGGGAAACAATAAACATATGTAACCGGATGCACTTGATAATAGTACAAAAAAACTGCCCGAAGACCCGGGCAGTTCAATAACTACATTTAGTTTCGCAGTATAATATAGATCAGGTAAATAATATATGACGCCGCAAGAACGCCGCCTTCCCGGCGGCCGATTCTGAAATTGGTTCTCGAAAAAACGAGCAGCAGCAATGTCAGGATAATCATAAGCGAGATATCCATAAATATTTTGCTTTCTACAGCAAGCGGCGAGATGACAGAAGCGGCACCAAGAACAAAGAAAATATTAAAAATATTACTGCCGACAATATTGCCGATCGCTATGTCTGTTTCTTTTTTTACTGCGGCTGTGATTGATGTAATCAACTCCGGCAGTGAAGTCCCAATGGCCACGATCGTAAGACCGACAAGAGTCTCGCTCATGCCAAACGAAAGCGCAATCTCAGTTGCACTGTCAACCACCAGGTCGCCGCCAAAGATAATAGCCGCAAGTCCTCCTACTGTCAGCAGAATGTTTTTTGTCCAGGGCGCAGCCGGAGCGCTCGTCTTATCGTTTAGCTGCGCGGCCCGATTTCTGCGTGCCACTTCAAATATATAATATAGAAATACAGTAAAAAACAGCAGAAACACAAAGCCATCACTGCGCGTAATTACATTTTCACTAAGTGCCTGAAGAGCCGTGTCACTCATTAAAATAAAAAGTGCTACTCCCGCAAGCAGTGTAAATGGAATCTCTTTTCTCACTGTTTCATTTTCAACAGCGAGCGGGGCGATTAATGCCGTTACACCGATTACAAGCGTGATGTTGAAAATATTACTTCCAATTACATTTCCGAGGGCTACGCCCGCGCTGCCATCCAAAGCAGCAAGAATACTCACCGTCGCTTCTGGAGAGCTTGTTCCGAAAGCAACAATCGTCAGCCCAATTAAAAGAGGGGACACCTTTAAATTGCCGGCAATTTTTGAGGCGCCATCCACAAAAAAATCGGCTCCTTTAATCAAGAGTGCAAAACCAATGAGTAAAAACAAATACGCCAACCGCTTCACCCTCACTTTAACGACTTGATAAAAACCTACTGTATCGTCTGGCAGGAATTTTCTGCTCTGTCATCCGGACGCAGGCTGCTTTTATTTTCCTGGAAAAAGGCGTTCCATTTCTTCATTCCATTTTTCATACCGAAAAGCTTCTTCCCCTTCAGCTTCCATCATATCAAATGCCTCCGTCACATTCTCAGGAAATACATTGTTGACCACATAATACTCGAGCAGCTCGGCGTCCAGGCCGTAATAGTACTCTTCCGCCGCAAAGCTCAGCTGATCCGAGTAGTCCAGCAGCTCTGTCAGCGTATACTGATACGACGGCTGAAATTGTTCATAGCCCTGCGGCTCGTACAGGAGTTTCTGTGCTTTGTTTAAAGCTGCATCGAGGGACAGTAATTCTTCATTCGCCCGGCGCCAATATTCCGGGTTATTATTTTGATTTAATCCCGCCAGTGCTTCCATGGTCGACGATAGCTGCACACTAATATATTCCATTGCCTGTATGATTTCCTTCTCATATGCTTTAGCCATTTCCGATTTATTCAAAGCCGCTGATTCTACAGCAGCAGTTTTAATGGTCTCTTTTTCACTTCTTTTTGGGCGAAGCTCTGCCGTTTCTGCTTCCGGTTTTTCTTCCAGGGACGCTGAGGCGTCCTGCTGAATTAAGTAATACATGCCTGAACCGCCCATCAGAAGTCCCGCTGTCATTATAACCCCAACGATTTTACCTTTTACTGCGATCAGCAAAACAATGCTGAGTGCAACTAACATGAAGCCAATGGCCGTACCAACGACCGGCAGTATTGAGGTTATTTCCACAGTGCTTCCTCCTGAATATGATATTTTCCAGTCAAACAATGCCTGGACCGTTCCCTGTATTGCATTCACAGCAATAGTTTAAGTGCTGCGATCAATCTTTATTATACTCAACACCGCTGGAATTTCCTACGATTTATATTTGCTCATTCAAAACTATTCATGGATAATATATCTATTTATTCTTTGATATATTTTAAATTAATTCTAGCTTTATGCCGCGTTCTATAGCGACAATAAAAACCATAATTGAAAAGCTGAACAGATAACGCTGCTAGCACGAGCGGTTAAACAAAAAACCCACGCCCGATTACAAGTAGAGTAACCGGATGTGGGTTTTTGAAAAGCTTTATTATTAATAGTACTTACCGCTCCGCTAAACTTAGTCTATTCAACAGTAACGCTTTTTGCCAGATTACGCGGCTTATCCACGTCGCAGCCGCGGTGCATTGCTGCATAGTAAGAGATAAGCTGCAGTGGAATGACCGAAACAATAGGCGTCATTACTTCGTGCAGGTCTGGAAGAATGATATTATCGCCTTCCTGGTGGTTTGTTTCGGAGGCAATAACGCACGGATTGGCCCCGCGGGCTACCACTTCCTGCAGGTTCCCCCGCGTATTTAAGTTAACATGGTTCTGCGTGGTTACAGCAATGACCGGCGTTCCCTCTTCAATCAAGGCAATAGTGCCGTGCTTCAACTCGCCTCCGGCAAAGCCTTCAGCCTGAATATAAGAAATCTCTTTCAGCTTTAATGCTCCTTCAAGTACGACGTGATAGTCGAGCGCGCGTCCAATAAAGAAGCAGTTGCGCGTTTCACTCAAATATTCTTTCGCAATTCCTTCCATAATGTCTTTTTGATCACAAAGCGTTTCCATGGCATTGGCTGCCAGCCCCAATTGCTGAATCGCGTTAAAGCTGGACTCAATACCACGTGCCCGGGCGATATCCATCGCAAGAATCGACATTACAGCCATCTGAGCGGTGTAGGCTTTCGTTGAAGCAACCGCAATCTCAGGGCCTGCGTACGTATGCAGCGTAAAATCAGCCTCACGGGAGAGCGTAGAGCCGGGTACGTTCGTAATCGTGATCGAAGGATGGCCCTGTTTCTTTACATTGACGAGCACACCACGGCTGTCCGCAGTTTCTCCGCTCTGGGAAATAAAGATAAACAACGGCTTTTCGGAAAGAAGCGGCTGGTTATACAAAAATTCGCTCGCAATGTGTACTTCCACCGGCTTCTGTCCGATTTTTTCAATCATTTCTTTGCCTACGAGGCCGGCGTGATAGCTTGTGCCAGCTGCCAAAATATAAATGCGGTCGGACTGGTTGACTGCCGCCCGTATGTCTTCTTCAAGCTTAATGTCTCCGTCTTCATCCTGATATTTCTGGATGATATTGCGAATTACAAACGGCTGCTCATCAATTTCCTTTAACATAAAGTGTTCGTACGTGCCTTTTTCAGTATCCGATTCGTCAATGTCTGTTACAAAAGGCTCTCGGGATCTTACATTTCCTTCCAGGTCTTTAACCTGAACAGAATCACGAGTCACAATAACGACTTCTTCATCCATAATTTCGATGAACTGCTTCGTCGTGTGAAGCATTGCCATTGCATCTGAAGCAATAACGTTCTTACCTTCTCCCAAACCAACGAGGAGCGGACTTTTATTTTTTCCGACATAGATGGTTTCTTCATCATTATTGTCGATTAATGCTAAAGCGTAGGATCCTTTTAGAAGAGCCAGAGTACGCCGGAAGGCTGCTTCTGTGTTAAGCCCTTCCTCGCTGAACTTCTCTACAAGCTGCACGATAATTTCCGTATCAGTTTGGCTGCGCAGAGACACTCTGTCAAGGTAATGCTGCTGGAGCTGCTGATAATTCTCAATAACACCGTTGTGTACAAGCGTAAAGCGGCCGCTAATGCTCTGATGCGGATGCGCGTTGTCCCGGCTCGGTGCTCCGTGTGTCGCCCAGCGTGTGTGGCCGATACCGATCGTCCCGGAGGCCTGGCCGTTTACCGTTTCTTCAAGAGCGGCAATACGTCCTTTTTCCTTGTATACACTGACACCGTCATTGTCTACTATCGCAATTCCTGCAGAATCATACCCCCGGTATTCGAGTTTATGAAGCCCCTTTAACAAAATGTCCGACGCCTGCTCATTCCCAATATATCCTACAATTCCACACATACGTGGATACCCTCCTATAACCGGCGGGGCATAAGCATATGTCGCGGGACAATTACTGATGCCCCACTCGTCTCGTTTAATTTTTACTGCTGCTTTTCTCAAGGATGTCTTTTCACAATTATACTTGTCTAACAGTACTGCTTTTATGCCTGTGTCCTGGCCTTTAGCCACAAAGTCGCCTTCATGATTTAAGCCAGCACTTTCAGCTGAGACATGCAGCCGGGAGGCATCCGCCGATTGCTCGATAAACCCCCACCTCGTCAACTGTTTTGTTTTCGCTCCAAAACAGTCCTAGCGCTTTCAATAATGAAACTTTTCTCCTGCTCCTTTCTTCACCAGATTTATACACAATGATACTCTATATACGCATTGTAATCAATTGTGAAATTGTGAAATTTTTTCATGCAAATATGTATGCTTCCTATTTTTAAGAAACACCTATTGTTAGTCGCAATCTGCCTAGAAAAGTTACGCACCAGTTGCACGTTACCGAAATTATTGTATTTTAAACATAAAGAAAGCCAGGCTTAGCCGCCCGGCTTTCTTTACTTATTTATCCAGGCCCAATTCTGCCTGAACTACATCGGCAATTTCTGTTACGTAATTGTTGCACATCTCTTCTGTTTCCGCCTCTGCCATTACGCGGACGAGCGGCTCGGTGCCGGAAGGACGTACAAGGATTCTTCCTCTATCCCCTGTTTCCGCTTCGATCCGGTCTATTACTTCTTTGACCTTCGGATTATTTTCCACCTGGTGTTTATCTGTTACACGAACATTGACCAGTTTTTGTGGAAACGTCGGCATTTCAGCAGCAAGTTCCGATAGTTTTTTGCCTGATTTTTTTATCATATCCACCAGCTGCAGGGCGCTTAACATCCCGTCCCCGGTAGTGGTTAAATCAAGGAAAATCAGATGCCCGGATTGCTCTCCGCCCAGGCTGTAGCCGTTTGCCCGCATTTCTTCCATGACGTGGCGGTCGCCTACCTTCGTCTGTACAGTTTCAACGTCAATTTCCTTCAATGCTTTGTGCAGGCCTATATTACTCATAATGGTCGTTACTACTGTGTTTTTATTCAGCATCAGCTCCTGCTTTAGATGCTTTCCACAGATGTACATAATCTGGTCTCCATCAACGATATTTCCGTTTTCATCTACAGCAATCAGTCGATCCGCATCGCCGTCAAAGGCGAGGCCGAGGTCTGCTCCTTTTTCAACGACAAAGGCAGCCAGGGCTTCCGGATGTGTCGACCCGACACCTTCGTTAATATTTATGCCGTCCGGATTGTTTCCGATAGTAGAAATATCTGCCTCAAGGTCTGCCATCAAATGCGGTGCTAACGAGGAGGCTGCTCCGTTTGCACAATCAAGGGCAATATGAAGGCCTGAGAAATCTTCGCTGACTGTATTCTTTAAAAACTGAAGGTACTTCTGGCGGCCTTCAAAATAATCATTAACACTTCCAAGCTGGCCGCCTACCGGACGCGGCATTTGGTCATCTCCCTCGAGGTGACGCTCAATTTCAGCTTCCTGCTCGTCATTTAGCTTAAACCCATCCGCACCAAAAAATTTGATGCCGTTGTCCGCTACCGGGTTATGCGAAGCGGAAATCATAATCCCTGCCTGTGCACTGACTGCCTTGGTTAAATAAGCCACTCCCGGCGTAGTAATCGTCCCAAGACGCATTACTTCAACCCCAATGGAAAGAAGTCCGGCGACCATGGCCCCTTCAAGCATTTCCCCACTGATGCGTGTATCCTTGCCTATTAATACTTTTGGATGTTCGTGATCCTTTGTTAACAAATAGCCGCCTGCACGCCCTAGCCGGAAAGCAAATTCCGGCGTCAGTTCCGTATTAGCGACACCCCTGACTCCATCTGTACCAAAATATTTCCCCATGGTTAAACCTCTCCTTTGTTC
This sequence comes from Marinococcus halophilus, assembly GCF_900166605.1. Taxonomy (NCBI): domain Bacteria; kingdom Bacillati; phylum Bacillota; class Bacilli; order Caryophanales; family Bacillaceae; genus Marinococcus; species Marinococcus halophilus. The sequence continues at coordinate 124,369 of NZ_FVZD01000006.1, read as the reverse complement.
TTACACAATTCCTTGATGGCTTTTACTACTGTTCATTATTCGTTTCGCTATTTTCTTCCGCTGGAACTTCTTCGTTTTCTGCAGGAGCATCTTCGGCGCCCCCGGAGCCATTTTCTTCAGTATCTCCGGTGTCTGCTGGCGGGGCTGTTTCTGTGTCATTCTCCTCTTCGCCTGAGCCAGTCCCGTCTTCTTCACTTTCTGTGGAACCATTCTGATTAGAAGAATCTCCTTCTCCGTCATTTTGGCCAGAGTCTTCCGGTTCTTCTGTATTTTCATTTTGCTGCTCTTCCGGAACTTCACTTTCCGGTTCTGTTTCTTCTTCCGTTCCTTCTTCTGTTGTTTCTCTGCTTTCTCCCTGCTGGAGCGTCACTTCCACATTTTCTCTGGTTGGAGAAATCTGTACCCCTTCTGGGCCGCTCGCTTCCACACGAAGAATGTAGGATTCTTCATTTGAAGAGCCACTGTCGCTCCAGAGCGCTTCTAATGTAATATCTTCCGCGCTGACACCCTCAAGAGCGCCGGCTCCACCGTATATTTGTACATCCATTTCTCCGGATGAAGGATTCACCCAGCTGGTGGAAGAGCCTGAAGGCAAGTTCACGATAGATATAGGCACGTTCTCAAGCGTAGTCTGCTCTTCGCCCTGTATCGTTACAGAAGCACTTAAGCTTTCGGGGTTTGTTCGCTGAATACCGTCAGGCAATTGGAGATTTAATTCATATGTTCCGCTCTCAGTGACTTCATTTAAATTGAGAGCGGCATCGATGCTTTCTGTATTCTGCACCGCTCTTTCACTGCCATATATGGTCACTTCTTCACTGGAAGCGATAACTTCACTGATCGCTGTGCCCGCATTTAAACTCCCCGTTTGCTCTACGTTCACCGGCACTGCTTTTGAAGGAGCATCAGCAGACAATTCCACTGATGCTTCCTGCGGTTCGATATTCACATCCAGCTCATTGCCTTCGGCATCCAATGCCGCTATTGGGAAAGTTCCGTTAATATCCCCATCTGCTTCCGAAACATCCACCTGGGCGACCACCCGGTCAATTTGGTCGATAATAGTGCCAGCTCCGCTTACCGTTACTTCCTCCGGGCTGACGGTGGGGTTCCCAAAAGAAAATTCTTCGTTTTGTTCTTCATTCAAAATCTGGGTTTCGAGCGGAAATGTTGTTTCTTCCTTTTCTTCAAGTGTCACCGTGGCGTACTCCGGAGAAGGAGTTACTTCCAGATCCGTCGGGAAATCACGGTGGCTCACCTGAATGTTATGAGTACCTGCGCCTAAATCCTGCATATCCAGGTACAGCTCATAGTTGTCCGACCGGGAAAGACGAAACAGCATGATAGCCGTCTGGGAACCAGCCAGCGTAACATCCGCATCTTCTGTCATACTTGTAATAGCGTACTCTTCCTGATTATATTCCGGTGTAATCTCCACATCTTCAATTGTATATGTCTGGTCTTCCCCATCCGGCACGACGCCGGCATTATTTACCGTAGGGTCCATATTAACGATTAAGTAAAGCATGACGGCAAAGGCAAGAGAGATAAAGCGGACAAACCACTTGTTTGCAAAAAGTTTATCCATCTTTTTTCCCTCCCCACTGCCAGATACTTGATGAATTATTTTCTGCCATCAAATCTTTTTCAAGCATTTTACGGAGAGTCTCTTCATCAACATCACGGTGAAGGTCTCCATTTTTTGTAATAGAAATGCTCCCAGTTTCTTCTGATACCGCCAGCGTAAGAGCGTCTGTCACTTCGCTCACCCCGAGAGCGGCGCGGTGCCTTGTACCCAGTTCCTTTGAAATAAAAGGATTTTCTGACAAAGGGAGGTAGCAGGCGGCGGCGGCTATTTTGTTTTCCCTCATCACCACTGCGCCGTCATGAAGCGGGGTGTTTGGAATAAAAGTATTAATAAGCAGCTCCGAGGTAATGTTTGCGTCCATAGAAATGCCGGTCTCAATATAATCGTTCATCCCTGTTTCGCGTTCGATGGAAATCAGCGCCCCGATGCGCCGCTTTGCCATATATTTTGTTGATTTCATAATGGCGTCAATAGTTTTTAACGTTTCATCTTCTTCTACGTAAGAAGCACGCCCAAAGAGCCTTCCCCTTCCAAGCTGCTCAAGGGCCCGCCGTAGTTCCGGCTGAAAAATGATAATAATTGCAAGCAGTCCATATGTAACCGAATTCCCCATAATCCATTGAAGCGTCCGCAGACCAAAAAAACTGCTTATAAACCAAACAGCCAGAATAACAGCAATGCCTTTTACCAGCTGGACGGCCCGAGTGCCCCGGATAATCGTGATCGCTTTGTAAATGACATACGCCACCAGCGATATGTCTACGACAATTCGTATGATGTTAAGTAAATCGAAATCTTGTCCAGCAAACATGGCACTTCCTCCAATTGGTTCTATCCCGTAAGCAAAGTAACGGTTATATTATATCACAATCACTTCTATATCACTGCGTGCTTTATTCGGATTTCAGGCAAATTTTCTTATACAATTTTTGTTGAAATAATAGACAAATAGCAGCACGCTCTGCTTAAAGCCTGCTGCTGTTTATAAAGGACTGTATTATGCCGCCTCTTTTTCATCATCCATATGCCAGGCTTCCTGGCTTATTCGCTTTGTATGGTACCAAATCCATTCGAGCACCTGGTCCACTTCCTCAATATCTCCGGAAACGCTTCCGGCCGAAGCCATGTAAGGATCCCCATTGATTACCGTAAGATCGCCATTTACTTTCCCATGTACATCAACTTCCCCATTTCGAACGGTTAAGTCTCCCTGAACTATTTCATTCTCCGGAATGATTACAGCGTTGTTGTCGTAATCAATATTTACGTTCGCCTGGTCCCCGGTAACCGTCATTTCCGCTCCTGACTGGTCGTTCCAGGCAAACAGCACGCTTGAAGCCATCAGCACAATAAACATAGAAACTGCCACCAGCACTGGGTGCTGCCTGGACCATGATTTCCAGGCTGTCCGTTTTCTTTTTTTCGGCAGTTCTTTCATAATGCTGTCAGTAAACGTTTCCGGGGCCCAGACGTGCGACGTTCCCTGGACCATTGTTACTGTACGCTTAAGTTCCTGGAGCCGGTGCGCACATTCAGGATTTTCTTTTATATACGAACGGAACTCTTCTTTTTCATGTTCATCCATATCACCGTCGATGTAGCGTTGGATGTACTTTTCCTCCTGTTCCTTTAACGCCATGGTCCCACCCCCCTGTTCACGTGTTTCCCAAATGCTTTCTTAAAGCTTCACGCCCCCTGTGCACGTGCGTTTTCACCGTATTTTCCGGAAGTTCCAGTATGTCGCTGATTTCCTGTATCGAAAGATCTTCGATATAACGCAGGACAATAGCTGTCCGGTATTTAGGAGGCAGCTTCAATATTCCTTCCTGCACCCATTCCTGCATTTCCATCGTCACTACCTGCTCATCGGGCAGTTTGTCCGGTGAAGAAAGCTGGGAATATCCATCAAGTCCTTCCGCCCCGGGTATTTCTGCGTCCAGGGAATAGTCTGGCTTTTTCTTACGGAGACGGTCAATACAAAGGTTTGTCGTAATACGGAAAAGCCAGGTGGAAAACTTTCGTTTTTCATCATAGCTTTCAATATTGGCATATGCTCTTAAAAAAGCCTCCTGGGCCATATCCTGCGCTTCGTAGGCATTACCGACCATCCGATAGGCGATTTGATATACCTTATCCTTATATAAATCAACCAATTCCCGGAAAGCGTCCTGATCACCATCTTTTTTTACTTCTTTCACTAGCCGTTTTACCGTTGCATCCATTTGGCGACCTCCACCTCGTGGGACTATACATACGTTCAATGAATCTTTTTCGTTTCATTTATTTAACAGCTTGACTTGGCATGACTCACTTTAACTGGTAATATTTTCAATCCAATCAATTGTAACACGGTTTTCACCTTCAATCTTTACCCATATTACTATTTATGCACCCTCTAGAACCATAGTCACATTTTGGAAAATTTGGCATAAATACCTTTGAAAATGCGTTAAAATGGGTAATAATGTAAACATTAACCAAATAGGAGGTGAAGAATGTTTGTCTCAACAATATTTACGGCAGGAGATAGAACAAACGAGAGACAGACTCCATCAACTGACTTCCGGCCATACGGCTTCCCTGATCTCTGATGATGTTTTGGCTTTAAGTAAAGAGTTGGATGTTCTTTTAAATAAATATGAGCTTATGTCCCGTGGAACTCTTATGCACTCTTCGTAAATGCATAAGAGTTTTTCTATGCCCGCGTATTCTACCATGATTCTTCTGGACATTCATCCCCAGAGGATAAAAAGCTTTAAAATAGACATAAAAAAATCAGCCCGGCAGGCTGAACATGTGCATCTTGTTTGGTGGAGCCTAGCGGGATCGAACCGCTGACCTCCTGCGTGCAAAGCAGGCGCTCTCCCAGCTGAGCTAAGGCCCCCTGCGTATGTTTAAAATATTAAAAATGGAGCGGGTGATGGGAATCGAACCCACGACATCAGCTTGGAAGGCTGAGGTTTTACCACTAAACTACACCCGCACAATCTATATACAAATCAATGTTTCCAATACTATCATTGCTTGCCCGGCTCGTCAAATAATGGAGCGGAAGACGGGATTCGAACCCGCGACCCCCACCTTGGCAAGGTGGTGTTCTACCACTGAACTACTTCCGCAGTTCCAAACCAGGATAATGACAATGGTGAGCCATGGAGGATTCGAACCTCCGACCCTCTGATTAAAAGTCAGATGCTCTACCAACTGAGCTAATGGCTCGTATTAAATGGTGGAGGGGGACGGATTCGAACCGCCGAACCCGAAGGAGCGGATTTACAGTCCGCCGCGTTTGGCCAACTTCGCTACCCCTCCACGTGGTGCCGGCCAGAGGACTTGAACCCCCAACCTACTGATTACAAGTCAGTTGCTCTACCAATTGAGCTAGACCGGCGTGTGGAAAACTCTTATACCTATAGGTGAAAACAGCTTTATGTATGGTGACCCGTACGGGATTCGAACCCGTGTTACCGCCGTGAAAGGGCGGTGTCTTAACCACTTGACCAACGGGCCGTAAGCTGCAGTGAGTTTTATCTTTAATTGCTACAGTAAAGTATTTTAAAGCATTTTTTCCTTTCTTGCAACCAAATTACTATATTCAAAAAAGTTTGATATTTTCCTCTACTACCTCTATTTCATATAAAAAACCGGCCCTATAATATCAGGCCGGCTGAACACTTATTGGCGATTTGATGATGCCCCTGTTTTTGTGCCGCCTTTGCTTCCCTGACCGCTTTGTAGGGAAAACAGGTTGGAATCGATTGAGAAAGTCAGTCGCTCTCTCTCCCGCTTTCGTTTTAATGCTAATTGAATCAATTGGTGAATCAGTTCGCTGTAGCTTTTTCCAGCCGGGTCCCATAGATAGAAAGAAAGTGAACCTGGAATCGTATTGATTTCATTAACGAATACCGTGCCGGTGTTGTCTTCAATCAAGAAATCAATCCGGGAAACGCCGCTGCATCCCAGAATCTGGAAGGTGTCTTTAGCCAGCTCCCTTACCTCTCCGGCTTTTTCCTCTGTGATAGGTGCCGGAATCTCCCGGTCCGTTGCTTCCATTCCTTTGGACGAGCTTCCGTTTTTGCCGCCCTGATATTTATCTTTGTAACTCAGTATTTCGTCTGTTTTAAGTACCTTTTCAATTACTGAAGCTTCAACATCCTCGTAATCCCCTACAACAGAGCAGTTCACCTCGGTCATGCCTTCAAGCATTTTTTCCACAAGAATCTTCCCTGCAAATTCGGTGGCCTCCTCGACCGCCTGTTCCAGTTCCTCACGGTTTTTTGCCGTACTGATACCGACGCTTGAACCTAAGTTTGCCGGCTTTACGATTACCGGATACGGAACACTTTCTTCAATCATGGCAATGACGCTTTCAGTATCCTCTGCCCAGTGGTTGCTGTAGAACCAAACGTCGTTTAATACCGGCAGGCGGGAGTCTCTTAATATTTGTTTCATCATTACTTTGTCCATCCCTACTGCCGAAGAAGCTACATCACAGCCGACGTAAGGCAGGCCGTATAATTCGAACAATCCCTGAAGCGCCCCATCTTCGCCGAATGTTCCATGCACAATTGGAAAAGCAACATCAATTGCAGCTACTTCTTTTTTCCCGAACTTAGGCGCAGGTTTTTTCTGGAGCACCACGTTGTCTTCTTCCCCGTACGTAATCAACACCTGCTGAGCCTCGTTCAACAATTTTGTCATATCTTTATAGGCTTCAATGTCCCGTAAGACATCTCCGGTGTACCATTTGCGTTCTTTGCTTATATAAATCGGGACAATTTCATACCGGTCTTCGTCCATCGATTCCATGGCCTGTACAGCTGAAATGACAGAAACCTCATGTTCGACAGAAATACCACCGAAAAATACTCCTATTCTTGTCTTCATACTATCCGCTCCCTATGTCTTTACTCGTTGAATGAATCCGGAAGGTCATTTTCAAGTAGCACCACGGATGGCTGCGTCGCAATTTCATTCATTTTAGCCAGGGCGTCCTGCAGGTCGGAAGCAACATACAGCTGCGATTCCGGATAATTTTTTTCTTTTAGCCCATCCTGAAGCGGCACGGTCTGTTTTTTCCCTACCAGTATAATGAAATCACATGCATCCGCCATATACGTACCCAACGCTTTATTCAATTCGTACTCTTTTTCGCCAAGCTCAATCATTCCAGGCGTTATGGCAATTTTATATTCCGGCATATGGCTTAATACTTCCATAGCCATCCTGGAGCCAACCGGATTGGAGTTAAAGCTGTCGTCCACAATCGTAATGTTTCCATTCGTTTTTTTCAGCTCCAGGCGGTGTTCCACCGGCTGTGCTTTCCGCAGCGCCCTCGCTATTTTTTCAAACGAGATGCCCTTCTCTGAGCCTATGGCTACGGCAGCTAAAATATTATAAATGTTGTGGCGGCCAAGCAGCCTGGTCTGGATTTCTGCGGTAGTTCCGTCATATTTAACCACGGTAAATGATGTTCCTTTAGAAGAGTAACCAATATTTTTTGCCCGGTAATGCAGATCTTCGGCATCGATGCCGTAGTAAATTGTCCGGCACTGATTCTGCTGCTCATAGCTCATAATATTTTCATCGTCTTTATTTACAAAAGCAGTACCTTCCTGCGGAAGTGTTTCAACAATTTCAAATTTGGTTTTTTTAATATTATCGAGCGTTTTGAATGTTTCTAAATGCTGCTCTCCTACCGCAGTCAAAACACCATACCTCTGGTGCACAATATCGCAGATTTCTTCAATGTCTCCCGGCCTTTTCGCGCCCATCTCAGCAATAAAAATTTCGTGATAAGGCCTGAGCATCGTCCGGATCGTTTTTGTCACTCCCATCGGCGTGTTGTAGCTTTCCGGGGTCATCAGCGTATTAAATTCTGAGGAAAGAACCGTTTCAAGCATGTGCTTAGTGCTTGTCTTTCCGTAGCTTCCTGTAATGCCTATCACTTCAAGGTCCGGCATCGATTTAATAATTCGTTCTGCATCATTGACGTAATGCTGACTGATTTTTCGTTCCATCGGATAGTTAATATAGTTCGCGGCCATCGTTATGAAATACGTAAGCATCGTCGCAATAACTGTTAAAAATACGAGCCATCCATAAGTATAAAACAGAGCGGTGTTACCGAGCAGCAGCCCAATAATGGTAAATAGCACAAAGAGGACACCGATCGTAATAAACAGCCGCTTTACCCGGGCCGTGATGACCAGTGCTTTTTTCTCTTTCAGCTGCGGCATCGTCAATGCCATAAACAGAAAATAAAGAAAGCCAATAATCAGTCCTAACGCTTCTGCTCCGAAAAGAAACGGCACTACGGCTGCAAGGCCGATAGTGTTCCGTATCGGGAAGGCCCTCGACATATGGCTTTTAATCCATCCCCAAAAACGTTCATTTTTGTAGGAGTTCTGCTGAAGCATATGTGTGCTTCGTTTCGTAAAGCGCACAGTGTAAAACGCCCAAGCCGCCAAATACAAAATCGCTAATATGGTGTTAATCATGCTGTGCGGCCTCCTGCTCTTCATTTCTTAAAAAGTGATCAATAATGATTAAAAATTCGTTTAGGTTGTCAATGTATGAATAATGACCGGCCCCGCGCAGCACGACCAGGCCCGCGTTCGGCATCTTTTGTTCCATGATCCTGGCGTCTGATACAGGCGTTGCCTCGTCATTTTCTCCCCACACGAGCAGCACCGGAGGCGTAACGTGCTCAAAATGGTGCTGCAGATCTTCATTAACTACCTTCACCATCGTCTGCTGCATTACTCCGGAGACGTTTTGATAATCTGCCGAACCGACCCGGCCTTTAACTTTGTCGAGAATTTCCTGTTCACGTTTCTTTAACCCCGGAAGCTTTAGCAGCTTCTTAAAGGTTTTATAGGTATATACTTTCACATAATATTTCAGCTTTCGTTTTGGCTTCACACCCGCGCTGTCTACCAAAATGATCTTTTTCACCGGGTTGTCTGCGGCGTACTTAATCGACACCCGGCCGCCGAATGAGTGCCCGATAAGAATCGGGTTGTCTATGCCGGTTTTTTGCAGCCATTTTTTTAACATTTCGGTATAATCACCAACTGTCCAGGATTCGGGAGGCTCTCCGCTCTGGCCAAAACCCGGAAAATCAATCGACCAGACCCGAAAATTTTTTTCCAGTGATTGATGCACCGGGGCAAATGCTTGAATGTTTGCGCCCCATCCATGCAGCAGGACCACATCTTCTCCTTCGCCGGACACATGGTAGTTCACGTTAACCCCATCTATATCTATATACACAGCGTGACTCTCCTATTCTAATTTTTCTATATTCTGCGCGCTGCAGAAGTACCATATATAGCTCTTCCCTATGTAATAACTCTCTATAACACAGTAAAAATATAAGCTGAGACATGCTTCCCATTGTTTTTTCATACACACAAATCCACCACTTTATATTATCACATAATCTTAAAGACGAGAATGACGACTTTATGATTCTTCAAAGCGCCTGAACACTTCATTCATTATATTTGTTTCCGGGTTTTGTTTCAGTTAATATATGATAGTTCCATTCAAAACTAATTTCCCTGAAACTAATAATAGAAAGCGTGAATTTTTATGACAAATGAGTCCGTACACGTCGGCCAGTCTCAAAAAAAGAAACTGATCTTTCTAGTGGCTTTGATTTTAACTATAGCAGTAATGAACGGCACTATGTTTAACGTGGCGATTCCGGATATCCAGTCGTATTTCGGCATCCCCGCCTCCCAGGTCAGTTGGGTACTTACCTCGTACATTATGGTTTACGCTATTGGAGCGTTGATGTATGGAAAATTAGCAGATTTTTATTCTATTAAATCCCTGCTCACTTTTGGGATTATCCTGTTTGCCGCAGGCGCAACACTTGGCCTTTTTTCTCAAAGCTTTGCCATGCTTCTTGTTGCCCGGGTGCTCCAAGCGGCAGGCGGAGCCACAATTCCAGCGCTCGGTTTTGTAATACCGGCCCGGTTTTTCCCGGAGGATAAAGGCCGCGTCTTTGGATTAATTTCTTCAACAGTCGCCTTCGCTTCGGGCGTCGGGCCTATTGTCGGCGGGCTGCTCGGCGGTTGGCTCAGTTGGCGTTATCTGTTTTTATTTTCTATCCTATCGCTTTTAGCCCTGCCATTTCTTAGAAAATGGCTGCCGAATGAAGAAAAACGTTCCGGGTTTATCGATTATTTAGGCGCTGCGCTCTTCGGAGCAGCAATCGCCGGGATCTTATTGTTCGTTACTACTCTTCAATGGATTTTTCTACTTGCATTCATCGTCTTTATAGCTGTTTTTGCTTTTCGGACTGCAAAGGCGGACGACCCGTTTATCCGTCCGTCCCTTTTGAAAAACAAATATTATACCGTCACCATTTTAACGAGCTTCCTCGGCGTCTGCAGCATGTTCGGGCTTTTGTTTATCATTCCATTGATGACAAGGGAATTATATGAACTTTCTACTACTCAGATCGGGCTCGTTATCTTTCCTGGAGCAATCCTTGCCGGCTTTCTCGGACGCGCTGGCGGAGATCTTGCGGACCGTCACGGCCCGAAAGTAGTCGTTATCGCCGCTCTGGCTTTCATTGCTTTTGGCACAGTGCTGCTTTCCGGCTTTGCCGGTGTTTCCGCAGTAGCTGTCTCTGTTGTTCTGGTCATTGCCTATATAGGTTTCCCTCTTATCCAAAGCTCCACCGCTAATATTCTGTCCTCCGTCCTTGAAGAAAATGAAACAGGTGTTGGAATTGGCATGTTCAATTTGATGAACTTTATGGCGGGGGCTTTCAGCAGCGCAATCTTTGGAGCTGTGCTCGAAATTCAGGGCGTGAACAGTTCATTGAACCCTTTTGCTTCCGGGGGCAGTAGTGCTATTTATTCTAACGTTTACCTCGCCCTGACGTTGATTTCTCTTTTTGCCCTTGCAATGTTCACATACACTTTCCGTTCCTTTCAGGTAGCCCCCAGGGCGGGCAGAAATTAGGAATCCTGGATTAAGAGGCCGGCCCGGTGCCGGTCTCTTTTTTGCTATAATAAATAAAATTAAACTAAAAGGAGTGATGGTTTATGCAGAGACGCCGGGTATCCGTAAGCGATTTAGCCTATGAAGCTTTAAAACAAAGTATTATTGAATTTCATTATTTCCCGGGGCAGGCGCTTCGTGAAGAACAGCTGACCGAAGAAATCGCAGTAAGCCGCACACCGCTTCGCCAGGCGCTTTACCGTCTCGAGCTCGAAGGACTGATTGTAAAGAAAGCAAACGGCCGCATGGAGGTCCAGAAACTCAGTATCGAAGAAGCCGTCGATATTTTTACCGTACGGGAAGCGCTCGAGGGGCTTGTCGCTAAAGAAGCAGCAGTGCGGGCCTCACCTGAAGCGACAGCGGAGATGAAAGAGGCCCTTTTGCACATGGCTGAAGCAGGTGAACGGTTTACTTCCATTACGTATGGCAGCCGCTTTCATCATTTATTGTATGAGCATGCCTCCCCTACAGCCGTCCAATTTTTAAACCAGTTGAACACCCGGCTCGAAAGATACCGCCGCCTTAGTGGCTACCGGCACCCTGATTATACGATCGCCACCCCGTTATCTGAGCACGAAAAAATTCTATCCGCTATCGAACGTAAAGACGGACCAGCAGCCGAGCATTACATGCGTGCCCACATCCGCCGGAGCCTGGCGTCAACAAAGGAAACCCTCGAGCTTCATATCTCTTCTTTCTAGCGTAACAGTAAAAGGGTTTTGCCTTTTCCCAAAAAAATGTATACAATTATACAAAGAAAGAACTTATATTTTTAACCGTTTTTGAAAACGCTTTAAAAATAAAGGAGGCATCAGCATGTCTGCAAAAAAAGAGTACAGTCCTGGCCTTGAAGGAATCATTGCTGCCGAAACATCGATTTCCTACCTTGATGTCGAGCAGGAGCAAATTGTTATACGCGGATACGATCTTATCGAATTAGCGGAAAATCGACACTTTTTAGACGTTGCTTATCTGCTTCTTTACGGCTCCCTTCCGGACGCTGCTGAGAAGGAATCGTTTCATCATCGTCTTTACCAACAACTGGAGCTGCCGGAAGTCCTGACTACTTCCTTTTCGTTGTTTCCTGCTTCGATGAGTGCGATGGATATGCTCCGTACAGGTATCTCTCTGCTTGCCGGTTCGGAAACAAACATGCATGACCTTTCGGCGGAAGCCAACCAGAAGAAAGCAGTCAATCTGCTAGGAGCGATACCGGCTATTATGGCCGGCAGCTACCGTACGCAGCAAAACGAATCACTGGTTTCCCCGGACCCTTCAATGTCCTTTAGCGCTAACATGCTCTATATGCTCACCGGGAAAAAACCTGGCGTTCTGGAAACAGAGGTGTTTGATCAGTCGCTTGTGGCTTATATTGAGCATGAAATGCCAAACTCTACCTTTGCAGCCCGGGTGATTGCCTCCACGCAGGCCGATATGTATGGTGCCTTTACGGGCGCAGTGGCTTCTCTGAAAGGACCGCTGCACGGGGGCGCCAATGAAGCTGTTATGCATCTGCTGCTGGAAGCCGGCACTCCGGACGGAGTTGAGCGGCTCTTCCGGGAAAAGCTGGCCAACAAAGAAAGAATCATGGGTTTTGGCCACCGGGTGTATATGAAAAAGATGGACCCGCGTGCCCAGCTGATGAAAAAATCGCTGCACCGACTCGCGGAAAAGCAGGATCGCATGGACCTGTATGACATGTGCGTGCGCGGGGAAGAGCTGATTGCAGAAGAGAAAGGACTGCATCCGAACCTCGACTACTACGCAGCGCCGGTGTATTATCTGCTCGGTATCCCGATCGATCTGTATACGCCTATCTTTTTTGCATCGCGGGCCGCCGGACTCGGAGCTCATGTAATCGAACAACACAGCAATAACCGGTTATTCCGCCCCCGGGTCGACTACACCGGCCCACGAGGTATTACGTTAACCTAGAGGAGGAAATAAGAATGAATCAAACGATGCAGCAGACAGATGCTTTACTGACCGACATTGCAGACTATGTATATGGCCATGACATTTCAAGCGACGAGGCGTATGAGACCGCCCGCTATGTATTAATGGATACGTTAGGGGCTGGCATTCTCGCTTTACGGTATCCGGAGTGCACCAAGCACCTGGGGCCGATCGTCCCGGGCACAGTCGTTCCAAACGGCGCACGCATGCCTGGCACCCAGTTCGAGCTCGACCCTGTGCACGCTGCTTTCAATATCGGATGCGCGATCCGCTGGCTCGATTATAATGATACCTGGCTTGCCAAAGAATGGGGGCACCCTTCTGATAATCTCGGGGGCATTCTTGCGACCGCTGACTATCTAAGCCGGCAGCGCGTGGCGGAAGGAAGAAAACCTTTAACGATGTACGACGTGTTAACTGCTATGGTCAAAGCCCATGAAATTCAAGGATCCATCGCTTTAAATCACAGTTTTAACCGGGTGGGGCTCGATCACGTGCTTCTTGTAAAAGTGGCTACAACAGCGGTAGTGACCCATATGCTCGGTGGAAGCAGGCAGGAAATGATCAACGCGGTTTCCAACGCCTGGGTGGACAACTCGAGTCTCCGTACCTACCGTCACTACCCAAATGCCGGCTCCCGTAAATCCTGGGCTGCTGGCGACGCTACCAGCCGCGGCGTCCGCCTTGCTTTAATGGCTGTCCGGGGAGAAATGGGCTATGCTACAGCTCTTTCTGCGAAAGGCTGGGGCTTTCAGGACGTGATGATGAATGGGGAAGAGCTTTCTGTGCCGAAAATGGATTCCTATGTGATGGAACACGTCTTATTTAAAGTTTCTTTCCCGGCTGAATTTCACGCCCAAACCGCTGTCGAAGCGGCCATCGAGCTGCACGGAGACGTGAAAGCACGGCTTCAGGATATTGAACGCATCGATATTGTTACTCATGAAGCTGCCATTCGCATTATCGATAAAACAGGCCCGCTGCAAAACCCTGCGGATCGCGATCATTGTCTTCAGTATATGACAGCCATCGGCTTGATCTTCGGCCGGCTTGACGCTGATCACTATGAAGATTCCGCTGCCGCAAACCCTGTCATTGATCAGCTCCGGAACAAGATGATCGTTAAAGAAAATAAACAGTACACCGAGGATTATCTGGACCCATCCAAGCGCTCGATTCCCAACCAGGTGCAGGTCCGCTTTATGGACGGCACAAGCACGGATCCCGTAGAAGTCGAGTACCCGCTAGGCCATCAGCGCCGCCGGGAAGAGGCCAAGCCGCAGATTATCGAAAAATGCCGGCAGAACTTGAATGCTCATTATCCACCGAAGCAGGCATCCCTGCTTCTTGAACAAATGCTTGATCATGCCCAGCTGGCAGAAACTCCTGTTCATCATTTTATGTCAGCCTGGGTTTACTAAAAGGAGGAAATACATTGAGCTGGTTAACCGAAGAACCCGTCTCCCAAAAAGAACTCGCCCGATTATTTCACGACCGCATTCAGCAGAGACCGGCGGTGAAAATCCCAGGCGTCCACGACAGCATGTCTGCGCTCCTCGCCAGAAACACCGGCTTTGATATTTTATATTTATCCGGAGCTGCCTATACAGCGAGCCGGGGGCTTCCGGACCTTGGTATTATTCATTCTCATGAGGTTGCCGAACGGGCCCGGGATATTGTCCGTGCAGCGAAGCTTCCTCTGCTTGTTGATATCGATACCGGCTTTGGCGGCGTGCTTGACGTGGCGCGAACCGCTAGGGAAATGACCGAAGCCGGAGTGGCCGCTGTCCAGATTGAAGATCAGGACCTCCCCAAGAAATGCGGCCATCTAAACGGAAAAAAATTAGTCCCCGCCGAAGAAATGGTGCAGAAAATTAAAGTTATTAAAGAAGTCGCCCCTACGCTCGCCGTTATTGCCCGCACCGACGCCAAGGGCGTAGAAGGTATAGAAGCAGCTATGGAACGGGCGGCACTTTACCGGGAAGCCGGCGCAGACGGCATTTTCCCAGAAGCACTTTCCACAGAGGAGGACTTCCGCCGTGCCGGGAACAGCCTCTCTGGTACACCGCTGCTTGCGAACATGACCGAGTTTGGCCGCACCCCGTATTACCACGCGGATCAGTTTGAATCATGGGGATTTAATATGATCATTTATCCGGTTACCTCAATGCGGGCCGCCGCCAAAGCCGTTGAACGGGTATTTCAGGAAATTCACGATAAAGGTACCCAGAAGGCTATGCTCGAAGATATGCAGACACGCGAAGAGCTGTACCGGACCATTTCTTATTACGATTACGAAGCTCTTGATGAAAAGATCGCAAAAACAGAACTACCGACAATCGATGAAGATTAAAAATAAAGCCCGGGGCGCCCGGGCTTTACTTGTTTTCCCTGTAATACTCTTCCATTACTAAATCATTTTCGTGCAGCTTTTCAGCCAGGTCTTCTCCCACATACCTCACGTGCCACGGTTCATACTGGTAGCCGGTAATCTCCGTTTTGTCCTCTGGGTAGCGAACTACAAAACCGTATTCATGGGCGTTTTCCTCAAGCCACTTTCCTTCTTCTGTGTCCCCAAGTTCCGTCGTTAACGAATAACCGACAGAGGACGCACTCACATCCATCGCCAGGCCGCTCTGATGCTCACTTTCCCCCGCTCTGGCACTATATTTGTTTGCTTCTTCTTCTCCGTCTTCCTCCGCGTTAGCTGCGAATATGCTTGCCTGCCGGTCATACGAACGATAGCCCGACACAGCAGAAAGCTCAATTTCTTCCTCTTCAGCCTCTGCGAACATGCTTTCAAGCTGCGCTGCCGCTTCCTCTCTCATGTATTTTTTCTGAAGATCTCCCTCAAATGGGAAAGCTACATCCGGTATGACTAAGTTTTCTGGTTCATAGTCTGCCGGCAGGTGATACTCCCGGTTGATTAATGCGTCGATAGCCGAAGGATTCTTCAAATCCCCCTCTTCACTCGTCTCCGGCGGAGCCTCTCCTGGCTCTGTCTGACCGTCATTTTTATTTGCATCTGTCGTTTCTTCTGAACCGTTTTCTGGATCTTCCTGACTTTCTTCGGTATTTTCCTCTGAGGAGCCTGAAGAGGACTCCTCATTTCCACCAGCCCCGTTCTCCCCGCTCTCATTATTTGCACAGCCTGCGCTGACCAGCAGCCCCAGCGTTCCAGCAGCGATCATCCATTTTTTCATTGTGCGCCTCCCTCTCCTGCCGTTTAGGACAGCGTTCATGCTTTTAGTATTTATGAAACTGCACGTCTAGTTAATTATTCCTTACTTCCTCACGATTTTTCTTTCCTTCTTTATGTTAGCATCCCGAGTGCCGATATAAACAGTAGAATCAAACATAAAGGATTGATACGTATGGATAAAGCATCAATCATTGGTATTATTATAGCCTTTGCAGCTATTATGAGCGGTATTGCCATTAAAGGGATGGAGCTCGTTTCTTTGCTTAACCCGGCCGCTTTATTAATTATTTTCGGAGGCACGATTGCTACCGTAGTGATTGCTTTCCCTGGTGACGAATTAAAAAACGTGCCGAAGCTTTTCGGCGTTTTATTTAAAAATCAGAGTGAATGGAATGTCGCTCAGCTTGTCCCTATGTTCTCCAGCTGGGCCCAAACAGCTAGAAAAGAAGGTCTTTTGGCCCTCGAAGGCGATGTTCAGGACATCCAGGATCCCTTTCTTCGTAATGGTATGACAATGGCTGTGGACGGCCAGAACTCAGATTTCATCCGTGACATCATGAGTGAAGAGCTTGAAGCAATCGAATCCCGTCATCAAACTGGGGTGTCCATTTTCACCCAGGCAGGAACCTACGCTCCCACACTTGGCGTTCTGGGCGCTGTGGTCGGCCTTATTGCGGCGCTAGCTGATATGTCCGATATCGATAAACTCGGAGAGGCGATCAGTGCTGCCTTCGTCGCCACTCTTCTTGGTATTTTCACCGGCTACGTCCTCTGGCACCCTTTTGCCAATAAACTTAAGCGTAAATCCAAGCATGAAATCCATGTGCGCAGTGTCATGATCGAAGGCGTATTATCGGTTCAGGAAGGACAGCCTCCAAAAACGATTGAACAAAAACTTCTAATGTATGTTCCGGCAAAGGATCGTGAAAAAATTATGGAAGCGGCCCAGGAAACAGAGTGGAAGGAAGGCACCGAAAATGGCTAGGCGGCGGCAGCGGAAAAAAGAAGAGGAGGAGCATGTCAGCGAAGCATGGCTTCTTCCCTACGCAGACCTGCTGACCCTGCTGCTTGCCCTCTTTATTGTTTTGTTTGCCTCAAGCGAAGTAGATGCCAGGAAATTTGACCAAATCTCCGAATCGTTTAACTCTGTTTTCACTGGAGGAAGCGGCATTAATGAATCCGGAAGCTCTGTCGAAGAGCTGAATGCCGAAGATAACGTTGATGAAAGCCCGCCCACCGTTACCGAAGAAGCAGAAGATCAAAACGAACTTGCCGAGCTTCAGGAGAGGGTCGAAGGATTTATTGATGAACGCGGCCTTGAAGGCCAGTTTACGACCCGGCTCTCCGACGACGGCCTGCTTCTTTCCATCAAGGACAATATTTTATTCGAGGTCGGTGAAGCAGAAATACGCGATGAAGCTCTTCAAACGGCCGAGGACATGTCTGAATTGCTTGTACTAAACCCCCCGCGCAATATTATTATCAGCGGTCATACGGACGATACTCCTATTGCAAATGCAGACTTCAATACAAACTGGGAACTCAGCGTGATGAGAGCGGTGCATTTCATGGAAATTGTGCTCGAAAATCCCGACCTAGATCCAAGAGATTTCAGTGCCAAGGGGTTTGGAGAGTTTGAGCCGGTTGCTTCGAATGACACTGCAGAAGGCCGGGCCCAAAACAGGCGTGTAGAGGTATTAATCCTTCCACGTAATCAAACTGAGTCCTCCGAATAAAAAAATTCAAACGAAAACTGGCTGCCCTTGCCCGGAGCAGCCAGTTTTTTATCTTTCCGTTTTTAATTGTTCTTTATTACTTTCATGCACCTGCTTTAACGGAGCTTCAAATTTGTGGCGGTCAATAAATGCAAAAATGGCGCTTTCTACGTACGGGTCTTCCAGCGATGTTTTCGTTTTTTCAATATACCATTCTGAATCCCGGAGTCGTTTTTCTATTTCTTCGGGCTTCGAAGCCACCAGCCCGTGCCCCGGCACTACAGTACTGTACTTTCCGTCATTCCAAAGTTCATCCAGCTTCTTTAACGTAAATTGATAGGATTCGCTGTGATATTCAATAATCGGGATCTCTACATTGCTTAAATAGTCTCCGGCAATACAGAGACCAAGAGGCTCTATGACCGCCGCCAGCCCATCCACAGTGTGGCCGGGTGCCAGATAGAAAGTAATTTTGGTTTCTCCTTCCTCAAGCACCTGCTCATCGGAGTCAACGATAATATCCGGGTCCGGGTAAGAGGTATCGTAATTGCGGTGAATGTAGTACGTTTCGTCAAACTCTTTCATTTCCTGCACAATGTTTTCTTTATCCGATCTGGCGTTAAATCCACGGGAAGCAATAATAGTCGCTTCGGGGAACGCTCCGGCTCCAATAACATGATCGAAATCTGAATGGGTCAGCAGCAGATATACAGGCTGATTACTTCTCCGCTCCTCCACAAACTCCCTTATCTCTTCAATTTCAGCTGGAAGCCACGTAGGATCTGTGATTAATATCAAATCATCTGTCACTACGACAGTCGTGTTTGTTTGATAAAGCTCGCTTTGAAATACACTCCATTGTTCACGGTCTAGTCTTTTTGCCAAGCTGATCACCTTCTTCTTAGTCTTCATTTATTGTTTCTTTCCCGAAAATGGATGGTTTCATTCACGAATTAAAGTATTATTTTATTGAATTACTATATAAATACATATAAATCACGGCATTCGTTTTTAATAAGCATATTGTTCGCATTCATCCCCTCCTTCTCTTATCGTGAAACTATATATCACTGCAAAAGGAGGAAATGTTGTTGCTAAAGCAATGGATAAGAAGCCTCTCTTTCTCAAAACGCTGCTACTACTGCAGATCGAAGACCTCCTATATGCGTCCATACTTCACAAAGCAGGGTGAAAAAGTATTTGTCTGTGAAAAATGCCTTGAATACGCTGAAAGAAGGGCTATGCAGCGGGCCGATTAGAAAAGAACGCATAATATTTATGTTTTATATACACTCGTTTTGCGCTTATCTCTTTTTTCGCTCCTAATCTATATTACAATAGAGAAAAAGACCGATTGGAATTGGAGGGGCTCCGATGAATAAACATGACAAGGAAATGCTAGAACTAATTGAGACCGGCGTGGTAACGTTAATGCGCCGGGCAGATTTTAAAAGAACACTCGACAGCCAGGCAAACAGCCTGGACCGTTCTGCCTATTTGATTCTTCAAGTACTGCACCAGCAGAGCCCCCGTTCTGCTCGCGAACTCGCTGATCACTTTCTCCTTGATATCTCTACACTCAGCCGCCAGATCCACTCCCTGGAGAAAAAGGGCCTCGTTTCCCGCCGTCCCGATCATCACGATAAGCGGGTCAACCAGATTTTTATTACAGGGGAAGGGATCGAGGCGATTAATACACTGAAGCAGGAACGGATCCATATGTATGCTAACCTATTGGCCGACTGGGAGAAGGAAGATCGCGATCAATTCGCCCAGCTGCTCGAGCGTTTCAATAACACCCTCGTACAGAAAAGGGGCCTCCCCTCGTCATAATCAAGAAGCCGGAGCTAAACGGGGCTCCGGTTTTTTTCACCTTAAACAGAACATTTGTTCGTTTAAAATATATATTTTGAGGTATAATTTAGGGAAAAGAAGAAATAGCTTTATCAACCAAAGGAGGGAAGGGCTGTGGAGCGGATTATTTTTCTAATCGATATGCAGTCGTTTTACGCCAGTGTTGAAAAGTTGTACTATTCCCATCTGCAGCATAAACCAACAGCTGTAGCCGGCGACCCGTCGATCCGGAGCGGCGTTATTTTGGCTGCCTGCCCTGTCGCCAAACGCGAAGGTGTAAAAACGGCCGAAACACTCAGCCAGGCCCAGCAAAAATGTCCTGCGCTCGTTGTTATCCCTCCACGCATGGAGCTGTATTTAAAAATTTCGGTACAAATTGCAGCGGCGCTTGAAGCGTACACAGATAAGATAGAACCTTACAGTGTAGATGAGCTTTTTGCAGATATGACGCATACATACAGGCATACGGCCTCTACCCCGGAGCAGGCGGCTCTTTTTATCAACCGCCACCTGCTTCGGGCGTTCGGCGTCTACCCCCGCATTGGCATCGGACCGACCAAGGTTCTGGCCAAAATGGCCTGTGATCATTTTGCCAAAAAATCCGAAGAAGGAATTTTCACCCTGAGCCAGGATCAGCTGGCTTCAACGCTTTGGCCGCTCCCTGTGAATCATCTGTTTGGTGTTGGCCGGCGAATGGAAAAACACCTGCGCCAAATGGGCATTCGAAAGGCTGGCCACCTCGCTGCCTATCCAGTGGAAGAACTGCGGCACCGTTTCGGACTGAACGGTGAACTGCTCTGGCAGACAGCTCACGGCATTGACCCTTCCCCAGTCAGTCCCGGAACTCATACGCACCGAAAGGCTGTCGGCCACCATATGACGCTTCCACGTGACTACTCCAGCTGGGATGATATCCGGGTGGTGCTGCGCGAGCTGAGCGAAGAAGTTGGGCGCCGGGCACGGGTTGAAGGCTTCAGCGGTTGGACAGTCACTGTCGGAGCCGAAGGCCGTGATAACGAAAGACCTTTTCATTTCCATCGGCAGGCCGCCCAGGCGGCACCGATTAATGACGGTAAAGCCCTCTATAAAGCTGCTGCTTCCCTCTTTCTTAAGCATTGGAACTTTTATCCGGTCCGCGGCCTGAGCCTCAGCCTCCAGCAGCTCGAAAGTGATCAATCTGTGCAGTTGGATTTGTTTTCTGAAAAAGAGTATCGTGAGGACTTAAACAGAACAATCGATACTCTTAAGGAACGGTACGGACCGGCGGCCGTGCTCCAGGCCTCCTCCCTTCTTCCGGGCGGCCAGGCCCTGACCCGGGCGGAAAAAATCGGGGGTCACTACAAGTAAACGCCGGCAGTTTTAGGTGCATGAGTTGACGGCAAAGACAAAAAACGGGATGCTGTAATAAATTGTACTTCCAAGGAGGAAACGCCCATGAAGGAATCATCTGAACAATTTTTATATGGCCTGCTACAAACCCCCTCTCCATCCGGGAATGAAATGGCCATCCAGCGTAAGTGGCTTCAGTACGTCTCTCCGTATGCGGATGAAGTTCACACAGATACAATCGGCAATGCCTGGGGTGTCATTAACCCCGAAGCCTCATTTCATGTCCTTTTAGCCGGCCACTGCGATGAAATCGGTTTTCTCGTAAAGTCTATCGACAGCAGCGGCTTCGTACGGGTAGAAAAGCTCGGGGGTATCAGCCAGGCCCCAGCTCTTGGAATGAAAGTAACTTTCCAGGGCAGAAAAGGGCCTATCACAGGTGTCACAGGCGTTAATGCGGAACACAAAGGCGGCAGCAAAAAAGACTTTGCTTTTTCTGATTTATACATAGATTTCGGAGCTGAAAGCAAAGCGGAAATGGAAGAATATCTTTCTGTCGGCGATGCAGGAGTTTACGAGCGCACTCCCGAAAAGCTGTTGAATAATCGCTTCAGTGGTCGTGGACTCGACAACCGCACAGGTGCTTTCATTACTGCAGAAGTCCTGCGGCGGCTACAGGACAGGCGTCCGGCGGTAGGTGTATACGGCGTCAGCACGGTCAACGAAGAAACAAACATGGGAGGCGCTCATTTTGCCGGAGCCGCTCTGCGGCCTGATTTAGCAATTGCCCTGGACGTTACATTTGCATATGATTACCCCGGGTCCAATCCAAATCAGGAGACAGAAGTAACTCTCGGCGGGGGTCCAGTACTTGCCAAGGGAGCTCCGATCCATCCGACGGCTAATGAAGGACTCGAGCAGGCCGCAAAAAAAGCCGGCCTCTCCGTGCAGTACGAGCTCACGCCAAGAGTGACCGGCACTGATGCTGACCGGCTGCGTCTGGCTGGCGCCGGCATTCCAAGCGTCAACGTGTCCCTTCCTCTTCGGTACATGCATGCCCCAGTGGAGACAGCGAGCATGGATGATATTGAAAATGTTATCGGACTATTAGTCGAATACATCTGCTCACTCAAGGAAAATGAAGACCTGCGGCCAGTCCGGCCGTAATTACTCATTTGTATATCTTTTCGTCCCAAACTCTCTTCTTTTTCGGGAAGAGGGTTTTTTATCACCTTTCCTTTTTTGATTCAAGGCTGTTCATTTGATGCTAAAACCGCTACGATACAATTATGAGTACTTGTATCTAAACTAATCAAAGGAGCTGCAGCTAATGGAAGAACGCTTAGCGGAATTCGGACAAATCATCGATCAAATTATTTCCCGGGTGCCCGGTACCTTCAGTGAAAATATCGCTGTATTTGTTTTGGCTATTTTATTGTATTTTTTACTGCGCCCCATTTTCTTCTTATGGAAACCGGCGGCTTCCCGGCTGCTAAAAATGCTGTGGTACGTGGCCCTCGGTTTTGTCCTGCTGCAGGAAGCCGGCTCCATTTACTTCATTCTTGGCTTTGCTGCTGCTGTAGAAGCATATGATCAGTTTTTTCTATTTTTTGAGGAACGAAAACGGAGGGCTTCTATCTCTAAGGCAGAAACAAAAACACGATCGAGCCGGAAAAGGAAAGGAAATTCATAGACACAGCTGATACTTAAGGAGGTTTTACATAATGAATTTTGCCACTGTGGGAACGAACTGGATTACCGAAGCTTTCATTCAGGCTGGCAGAACGCTTGAGGATTTTCAGCTGCAGGCTGTGTATTCCCGGAATCTCGAACGGGCTCAAGCTCTGGCGGACCAATATGACGCGCCTTCGGCTTATAATGATTTAGAACAGCTTTGCCGGGATACAAATGTGGAGGCGCTGTATATTGCAAGCCCTACCAGATATCATTTTTCCATCGCCATGGCCGGCATACAGCACGGAAAGCACATCATCTGTGAAAAGCCAATGTGCTCTAATGCTGAAGAAGCAAAGCGGCTGCTCGCTGCCGCTTCCGAATACGGCGTTACGATTATGGAAGCGATTAAAAATATGTATTTCCCGGCTTGGACTGCTGTGACCGATCACCTTGACGAAATCGGCAAGCTCCGCCGGGCATCGATTTCCTACTGCCAGTATTCGAGCCGGTACGACGCTTACCGCGAGGGAACTGTACTCAATGCTTTTAAACCGGAGCTTTCCAATGGGGCCTCAATGGATATTGGCATCTACTGCCTCCACCCGGCTCTTGAGCTTCTCGGCATGCCGCATACCGTACAGGCACATGGTTACCTGCTTGAAACCGGTGCTGATGGCCAGGCAGCTGCTCTTCTTGGATATCCGGAAGCCCAGGCAGTCATCAGCTATTCTAAAATCTCTTCTTCGACTCAGCCAGTCGAGCTGCAGGGAGAAGACGGCACGATCACCATCGATCACATCAATCATATGCACCGGGTGACCCTCACAAAAAAAGATGAAACGACTATCCTTTGGGAAAACAGCCAGGAGGATTCCATGGTCCATGAAATACAAGCCTTCATTCGCCTTTGTGCCGGTGAAGATGTGCCTCATATTTCGATCGAACGCTCCATCCAGGTGCTTCAAGTCCTTGATGAAATACGTGCTCAGACCGGCGTCCACTTCCCGGCAGATACCGAGGAGTAGCAGCAGGTGATGAACCTATTCTTTTTTTCCTTAGTAAATGAAGGATTAAGTGCTGTATTTTCCGTAGCTTTGACGCAGGAATATGTGTTTTTCCTTTTCAGCTTCATCTTTTTTATTCTGTTGCGGCCTTTGTGCTTTTTATGGATGCCTTCGCTCGAGCACCTGCTTCGCTGCGCATGGTATGGAATTATCGCTGTCGCCTTTTTTCAGGAATGGGCCGGCACGCTTATTATCCTGTTTTTCGCGCTTAGTGCAGAGTGCTGGCATCTGTTGTTTGCGGCTCTCGAAACAAAAACTAAGAAAAGTCCGGCTTAAAACAGCGGACTTTTCTTTTTATATGGCTTATGTTAGAATCCTTTCTTGTGCTTAAAAAACAACGTGTCCCGTGATTCATATTTCAACAAGGGAGTAGATTTTATCATGAGTTCCACACAGGCGGTATCGTCTAAAAAACGGATCGGCCTGGCTATTCTGCTAGGTTCGCTGGCTGCGTTCGGCGCACTGACTATCGACATGTATTTACCCAGTTTTCCTTCTATTGCCCAGGACCTTGATACGAGCGCTTCGCTGGTACAGCTCAGTTTAACAGCCTGCCTGCTCGGTCTCGCCTTTGGCCAATTAATCGTAGGGCCTATGAGTGATGTGAATGGAAGAAAAAAACCGTTATCTATTTTCCTGTTTATTTATATAGCCGCCTCTATTTTATGTATATTCGCTCCAACCATTTGGATTTTGATTGCTTGCCGTTTTCTGCAGGGATTTTCCGCTTCGGCCGGTATTGTTATTTCCCGGGCAATTGTCCGGGACATGTATTCCGGAAAAGAACTAACGAAGTTCTTTTCGCTGTTGATGCTTGTAAATGGACTTGCTCCGATACTTGCCCCAGTGCTTGGCGGAGCCATCCTTAATTTCACCACGTGGAACGGCGTATTTGCTGTTCTGAGCGCGATAGGCGTCACTATTTTCATTATTGTTTTATCCCTGCTCCCGGAGACCCTTCGGGAGACGAACCGTTCAGACAGCGACATAAAAGAAACGGTAAAGACTTTCGGCAGCTTGCTAAAAGACCGTTCGTTTATGGGCTACGCTCTTGCCCAAGGATTAAAGATGGCCGGCATTTTTGCTTATGTGTCCGGCACCCCATTTGTGTATCAGGGCATTTACGGAGCTTCACCGCAAGTTTTCGGCTTTTTATTCGCGCTTAACGGCATTGGTATTATTATCGGCTCCCAGACAACCGGACGGCTTGCCGGCATTGTGCCCGAACGAAAAATACTCACGTTTGGCCTCGGGCTGACCATCGTTTCAAGTTCCGTCCTGTTAATAATGACCATAATTCAAGCACCGCTTGCCTCTATTGTGATCCCGATGTTTTTCGTTGTTTCAAGCCTTGGACTTGTAAACACTGCCTCGTTTTCCCTTGCGATGGAAGAACAAGGGCACCGGGCCGGCAGCGCCTCTGCGCTGATCGGTCTGCTCCCATTTCTATTCGGGGCAGCTTCGGCTCCGCTGGTCGGCATTGCCGGAGAGCATACAGCGGTACCGATGGGCATTGTGATTTTTGCAGCAGATGCTGCGGCCGTGCTCAGCTATGTGTTGCTGGCGAGAGCGTCAAAAACATCTTCTGTCCAAAAAGAGGAAGCCTCCCGGAAAGCTTATTATAAAAACGCAAAACCGAAAACGAGCTCGTAACCTGAAAAGCTGGGAGCATATGATTTTACAGCTTTTTGTAAGGCACTCTATTCCAGCCAAAAAACCCTGAAACCGTCGCAAGGTTTCAGGGTTTTCTCATTAATCCTCGATTTTTTTCCATTCCTTTGCCGATTCTGCTGCCTTTTTCACTTCCTCGAGTGTTTTTCCCATTCCTGCCTCAACTGCAGCAATATAGGCTCCTTCTACAAGCGGGGCATCAGCGATAGTAATACGGCCTTCAAGCTCGGGAAGCATTTCAAGAGCCATTTCTGCATTCATTAACGCACTGCCAATATCAAACAGAAGCAGCACACCTTCCTCAGTCGTAACCGACTCTACGGCCCCGGTAATCCGGTCAACGCTCGTGCCGATTTCTCCCTCTTCAGTGCCACCGGCTGCGGCGATCGCAACGTCCTCCTGTTTCGTCTGGGATACGAGATCCACGATTCCATCGGCGAGTTCTTTGCTGTGGGAAATAACAATGATGCTGACTTTCGCCATTAAGAGGCCCCCTCCTTATAAACTTCTGCCAGAGCTTCGAAAACGAGCTGCGATGAAAAGGCGCCCGGGTCCATATGGCCTTTCGAGCGCTCGCCTAAATAGGAAGCCCTTCCTTTTTTTGCGACCCGGTCAATAGTAGCTTCTGCTTCTTTCGCAGCTGTTTTGTTTGCCTGTTCTGTATCCACTCCGCGCTCTTTCATTTCATCCCGGACAGGAATCCATACATCGAGCATTGTCTTGTCTCCAAAAGAAGCTTTGCCTCTCGTTTCAATACCACCGACGGCAGCCTCGATGCCTTCGGTAAAGGCTTCGCTGTCGAGTACATCTCTTCCCTTCCATGCATTGGCGGCTTTAAGAAAAGCTGTTCCGTATAAAGGCCCTGAAGCCCCGCCCACTTTCGAAATAAGTGTTGAAGCTATATCTTTATACATCGTGCCGATGTCGTCATAGGAAGAATCGTTTACTTTATTTGCTGCCTCCTGAAACCCCCGGGCCATATTGTGTCCGTGATCGCCGTCTCCGATGGCCTGGTCGAGCTCGGAAAGCTTATCCTTATGCTCCTGCATTTTTTCGTTGATTCGTAGTGCCCATTGCTTCATTACTGCTGCGCTTAGTTCCATGAAAACTTCACTCCCTGCCGGATAGTAGCAACCGTTTACGTTCCTCATCCAAATTTAAAATCGTTACCGAGCATCCCGTCATTTCAAGCGACGTCATATACTCTCCCACAAAGGTTTTCTTTACGTGAATACCACGGTCTTTTAACAGCTGAATAGCTTTTCTTGCCACAATATACAACTCCATCAACGGTGTGGCTCCCTGCCCATTAATCATTAATGCCACTTCGCTGCCGTCATTTAGATGCATATCGTCAAGCACATGCTGAACCAGTTCTTCCGTAACGGCGTCGGCCTGCATCAGCTCACGGCGCTCCACGCCCTGTTCGCCGTGAATGCCGGTTCCAATCTCCATCTCGTTCTCTTCAAGAGTAAATCCGGGCTTTCCGGACGCCGGAACCGTACAAGGTGCGAGGGAAACGCCCATCGAGCGAACATTGTCAGCAACGCCCTGTGCAATTGCTTCCACCTCGTCCAGGCTTTTTCCCTCAGCTGCTGCTGCCCCGGCAATCATATGCACAAGAGTCGTTCCCGCTACGCCACGCCGATCGTCGGGATTCGAAATCGCTACATCGTCCCGTATAACGACCTGCTTGACCGTAATATCTTCTGCTTCTGCGAGATCGGCAGCCATATCGAAGTTCATTACATCCCCGCTGTAGTTCTTTACGATTAAAAGAACTCCGGCTCCGCTGTCCACGGCTTTAATGGCTTCAAGCACCTGGTCAGGGGTCGGCGAGGTGAATACTTCCCCGCTCACTGCTGCATCGAGAAGCCCTTCCCCGACATATCCGGCGTGAGCAGGTTCGTGCCCGCTGCCCCCTCCGCTGATCAAAGCTACTTTACCTTGCACTGGCGCGTCGGCCCGCACAATCACATTCGTATTTTCAATCGCCCGGAGCTTGTCGGGATGAGCAGCCACCAGTCCTTCCACCATTTCAGAAACGATCTGATCCACACCATTAATGAGCTTCTTCATTTCTTTTCCTCCCTCAGTCTATAGTTTTGCTTTTATATCTTGGATTTGAGCGATATGCCGTTCTTCATGGAGGCCGATCATCTCCAGCCACTGATGAAGAGGCATAGGCCCAAAATTGGGATGCGAAATGGAACGTGCTGCTAAGTCCTCACTGGTGTGCCTTTCTTCAAGGTGACGGATATAGTTTCTCGTTTCCTGCAATTCTTCAAGCAGGGTCTGTTTGTTAAATTCCATATCCTCAGGCTGGAGTTCCTGCGGCGCTTCCGCCGGACGGCGGCGGTATTTCATCATTTGAATCGGCTTTTCTTCCGCCCTTGTGGTAGGTTCTGTTTCCAGGGCGCTTTTCATGCTTCTTCCTACAAAGGCTTCAAATAGCCGGAGGTGCTCTACTACCTGAGCAACGCTCCAATCCGTAGCGTCCGTTTTTATGTTCCAATCTGCTTCCGGAACTGGTTCGACTTCCTCCAGAAGCTGGCTGCGTACATTTTCAATATATTCCATCTTAAAACCTCCATCTACCACAAGGATTCGATGTATATCTTCGATAATCCTTCTTTATTCTATGCATCCCGTTTATTCCCCTTTTTAGGAAAGATAAATCCTGTATGGCTACAAATTTTTACACATACATCTCTTCATTTCCGGGCAAAGAAGATAAAGACAAAAAAGGAGAGAACGCAAATGAGTTTTAATTATGAAGAGGATTTTGACAGCATTAATTTTCGTGAACAACCCGAGAAATACCGCGTAGGGCGAGGAGAACAGGGCGTTTTAATGGTGGAGCCATACAAGAGTGAAAT
Source organism: Marinococcus halophilus (assembly GCF_900166605.1). Classification (NCBI taxonomy): domain Bacteria; kingdom Bacillati; phylum Bacillota; class Bacilli; order Caryophanales; family Bacillaceae; genus Marinococcus; species Marinococcus halophilus. The sequence goes on along the minus strand of NZ_FVZD01000006.1, from coordinate 96,416 downwards.
TTTGCCGCACTGGAGATTCAAAACACCCGACATTGCTAAAGAATCCTCCGGACAGATTTATGAATTATTTTTGGAATATAAAAAACAGAAGGACTTTGTCGGTATGGACATGGCAAGAAAATTTCTGCAGATGGGCTATACCCGCTCGCGCCGGTATGCCAATTATAAAGGAGGCAAAAAATATGACAAAGACGGAAATGTGAACGAGCGGCAGATCAATGAAGAAAAAGCCGAATCAGCCCGGATTTTTGAAGAAAAATGGATACAGGCCCGGGAGGACGAAACTTACCTGGCATGGAAAAAAGAGCACCAAAATAAGTATGGGTGAACGAAAACATGTTAAAGCTATGCTTCACTTCCCCTCCGCTGCTACACCGGCGATTCTTACAGCCGCTTCTTTCAACCGTTCTTCCTCTTCAAGCAGGCCGATGCGGACGTATCCTTCTCCCATACTGCCAAAGCCATGGCCTGGGGCTACTACTACACCTGCTTTCTCAAGTAGCTTTTCGGTGAACGAAGCGGAGGTGTAGCCGTTTGGCACTTTCATCCATACAAAAAAAGAACCCCGGGGCGCCTGTACCTCTGCGCCCTGAGCGCGTAGTGCCTGAATAAATACGTTTCTTCTGCTTTCGTAAACATTCAGTATATCTTCAGCCATGCCTGCCCCGTGGTCAAACGCATACGCTGCGGTTTCCTGCACCGCCCCAAACAAACTTACATACAAATGATCCTGCATTTTATTAATCATCTCTATTACCGAAGCATTTCCTACCGCCACAGCTGCTCGCCATCCGGCCATGTTAAACGTTTTCGACAGTGTATACATTTCTACGCCCACTTCCCTGGCCCCGGGAGTCTGAAGAAAGCTCGGCGGTTTTTCGCCGTCATAGCCGAGTGATCCATAGGCAAAGTCATGCACGACACAAATGTGATGCTGTACAGCAGTCTGGACCGTTTCTTCAAAAAAATCCGCCGTAGCGATTCCCGCCGTTGGATTGTTGGGATAATTTAAAAACATCATTTTCGCCCGGGTCAGCACATCTGCTTCAATTTCGCGAAAATCAGGGCGGAACTCATTTTCTTCTTTTAACGGCATAAATACTGTTTCTGCACCTGCCAGGGCCGTTCCGGAAAGATAATCAGGGTACCCCGGATCAGGAAGCAGCGCCGTATCCCCGGGATTAAGAAGGCACTGGCTGATCTCCACCAGACCGGTTTTTGCCCCAAACAAAACCGCCACCTCCGTTTTTGGATCCAGCGTCACCCCGTATTCCCTCTGATAAAAATCAGCTGCCGCCTCTTTCAAAAAAGCATACCCCCGGAACGGGGAATATTTATGATATTCGGGGTTTTCGGCAGCTTTCTGCATTTTTTCAACAATTGGGCCCGGCGTCGGCCGGTCAGGATTACCCTGGCCCAGGTTAATTAAATCCCTGCCTTCTTCCTTAAGCTCCTGCACTTTCCTTGAAAGCGAAGCAAAGAACTGTTCCGGCAGTCGGTCGATTTGTTCAGACGGTTCAAAACGCATAACATTTCCTCCTGTAGGCAGATTTTTCTTCATATGTTTTACAATCATAAAAGCAGGCTTTTTTTAGTGTAACGTTAAAAAAACAAAAGCACAGCCCTTACATTTTATTAAAAACTATCGGCACACGACATTTTTTGCATAGTTCCAAAGGTTTACATTGTAATTATAAAATGAATACCATATAATAGTCATGCAAATGATTATTATTATCAACTAGGAGGATTACATATATGTTTAAAAAGTGGTTTTCTTTATTTGCAGTCGGTTTTGCACTTTTATTTGTCCTTGCCGCCTGCGGCAATGATTCTTCAGGAGATTCCGGGGAAGGGGAAAACGGCGGGGAAAACGCAGAAGCTGAAATGAGAACCGTTACCGATCCGACCGGCCGGGAAGTAGAAATTCCGGCAGATCCCCAGAATGTGGTAGCCCTGCAGAACGTAGCAGACATGCTGATCCTGGGCGAGCAGCCGGCAGGCACCTCTGACTATTATCTTGACACATACGGTGACAGGCTTGAAGGAGTGGAAAGCGTGGGCGGAGATACGCCTAACGTCGAACAGATCAATGAGCTTAACCCAGATATGATTCTTTTATCGGATTATCAGTCTGACTCTCTCGAGCAGCTCGAGCAAATCGCACCGGTCTACATGACTTCTTTTGGAGATACACCGGAAGAGCAGCTGAAAAACACTGCTGATGCATTAAACAAAGAAGACGCCAGCGAAGAATGGCTGAATGAATACGAACAACAAGCCGAGGAAGCAAAACAAACACTTGCAGACAATAATATACCGGAAGATGCAACTGCGGCTGTCGTCCAGTTTATCGGTAAGGAAGTTTACGTACATGATCAATCTGTTTTTGCCGGATTGTATGAAGGCGCCGGGCTCGAACCGACAGAAGGCGTAACTGAAAACACAGAAACTCAGGCAATTTCTCTTGAAACTGTGCCTGACTATGTGGAGGGCGCAGACTATCTGTTTATTCTAACCGACCAGGGAGAGCCGACAGAGCAGTCCCAGGAACTGGTGGATGATCTGCTTGCTGATACCGAAGCCGTTCAAAACGACCAGTATTACTATGTAAATAATACAAAATGGAGCGACTTCACGCTGCTTGGCCGTGAGTACCAGCTAAATGATTCAGTCGAAAAAATCACCGGGGAATAAAATAATAAAGGCCCGTATTCTATTAAAAGAACGGGCCTTTTTTTAACTATTTGTTAATTTCCAAAGTACCTGCAAAAGCTGCTTCATATCTTTCTAAAATATCCTGGTAAGAATAAGATTTAGGACTTCTTGCTAAAAGCCTTGTCTGTTTTTCTCCGCTTTCTGCCAGCTTCACAAGATCACTTTTTTCAATTCCAAACTGCTCCAATGTCGAAGGAATGCCAACATCTTCAACAATATTCTTTAACTCCCGGACACCTGCTATTGCAGCTTCCCTTTTCGACAACCCTTTTGTATTAGCCCCTATTCGTTCTGCTATCGTCCCCATTTTTTCCATGCAGGAAGGCCAGATGTAATCGAAAATGTAAGGAAGAAGCACAGCGTTGGATTCACCATGGGAAATTTTAAATAATCCTCCTAACGGATAGGCTAAAGCGTGGACGCCGGCAACCCCTGCGTTGTAAAAGCTGAGCCCTGCCGTCATGCTCCCCCAGCTCATCTGCACACGCGCCTCTTTATTATTTCCATTCCATACCGCCGTACGAATATTTTTCGCTATTCTTTCCATTGCATCCAAAGCGAGAGCATCGGTCAGGGGAGTGCTGTTAACAGAGATGTATGCTTCTACTGCATGAGTAAGAGCATCCACTCCTGTAGCCGCAGTGATCTTAGGCGGCACCGTCATCGTGAGCTCGGGATCTACTACAGCAACGTCTGCCAATAAAAACTCATGGGTGATAACGTCTTTAGTGCCCTCAAGTGAGAACACACTGATATCAGTCACCTCTGCCCCTGTACCAGCCGTAGTTGGTATTAAAAGCTTTGGCAGGCCTTTGCTTTTAAGGGTTTTGTCGCCGGAAAGATTTAAATAATTTTCGATGGAGCCTTCGTTGCCATGCAATACCGAAACGGCCTTTGCGATATCCAAAGAGCTGCCGCCCCCGATTCCGATAACAAAATCTGCATCGAATGACTTCAGTGCCTGCAAAGCATTCTTCCCGATTTCTACAGGCGGCTCCGGTTTTAAGTCTGAATATATTTCATACACCACCCCGGCTTTTTTTAATTGCTCCTCTAAAGGGGCTGCGAGGCCGGCATCGACTACCCCCGGATCCGCAAATACCATTACCCGTTTTGCCTGATGGGCCTGCAGCAAAGCCGGTGTTTCATTTATTGCTCCTTCACCAGAAATAATTCTAATAGGCGATACAAACGGTTTATACATTTTTCCCACTCCTTGCGTTTGGTTTCTGCTTTATATCTAAACCACTTTCTTTTGAAGATTCAGTAGTAGCTATCGTCACAATATACATCGTGAGCATCCCGACAATAACTCCAATACCAGCAGCCCCGAATGGATTCGAGAAGTTAAGGCCGATTGGCAGATAAACGAACCAATACACAACTGTCGCTGCTATTAAAGAAGATATGGCTGCTGTTTTATTGGCACGGTCCCATACACCACCAACTACAATAGGGCCTGCAGTAGCTGCCATGATGCCTCCGATGCCAATCCACATAAAGACCGCTAAGAACTCTGGCGGGGACCAGGCAAAAAAGATGGCTGCGATTATTACTACAAATGTGCTGTAACGGCTGATAATCAATTCGTTCCGCTCCGCTTTTTCTTTCGAAATATTGATTTTAGGTACAATCGTTTTGCGGTACAAGTCATTAGCAAGCAGCTGAGTAAGTGATACTATCAAACCGTCGGACGTAGACATTACGGCGGAAAGCACAGCTATTGCCAGAAAGGCTGCAATCACCGGCGGGAATATTTCACTGAACAGCACCGGAATTATTTGATCCGGGCTGATACCTGCATCCGAGCCGACTACCGCTATTCCAAGCATTCCACCCAAAGCCATCAAAGGAAGAATTGTAGCAAAGATCGTGCAATACATAATCAGCTTTCTGATGTCTTTGCTGCCTTTAACTGCCATAAATTTATTGCCAAGATGCGGCTGCACTGAGAAAGGAAGGTGGGCTACAAACAATAAGGCCACCAGCCAAAATGCTCCGTACGTGTTATCTCCAGGAAGAAATAACTGATTAAAGCCGCCCTGAGGATTTTCATTACTTACTGTTTCAAGCATATTTGTGAAACCGCCATTGACACCAACGCTCGTCATAAAACAAACAAATACTGTAATTGCTACGATCAGCATTAAAAATCCCTGCACGGCATCTGTAATGATGTCTGAGTGGGAACCGCCCATAAATACATAAACAGCCAGTACCGCTGCCGTGATGATTAAGCCAATCTCATAATTCACACCCATCATCGTCTGAAACATTGTCGCAGCAGCAACAAATTGAGAAACTACGTAAAAAATGAGCAAAATAGAAATAATCGTTAACGCAATCCGCAAAAAATCACTTTTGTATCTTTCTCCAATAAATTCTGGAATCGTTCTTGTACCAAAATCATCACCATATTTCTTTATAACCTTGGCTACAAAAAGCATGCCAATAACGGTAGCTATAGGATAAAGCAGCGGATACCAGAGACTCGGTGTTCCGATACTGTATGCAAGCCCCGGCATTCCCATAAACGTTGAACCACTCGATATTCCCGCTGCGATTACTAAGGCAATCACTAAGGGACTATAACTTGATCGTGCAGTAGCAAAATCCTCCGAAGTTTTAGTTCTTTTCATTCCGACCCAGCCGAAATACAGCATCATTAGTATAAATAAGCCCATGAAAATCCAGGAATAGGTTACGATTTGTGTATTCATAGAACCCCCCTATTCTTTTTCCTTTACAATGTTTGTTTTCCAAAGTGTCAATGCCATCCCCACCCAGGTGCCAAGTATACAAATGGCCATAATTATCAGAAAGTTCATTTTATTCTCCCCTTTCTTGATAAAACTGCTGAATAATAGGAAATTTTTCTAATTTATCGTAGGATCCTGAACTCACTTCATACAGCATGGTTTTCATCTTATTGCCAGCACCCTTTCTAACGTCTTCGATCTGGTAGGGTGCGTAAATAACATAAGTTTGCTCCCATTGCACCACTGGTACCTTCCATGACCTGCGCTGGTAGAGAAAATACTTTCTTAATATTTCCTTCCCCTGCTCCTGGAAGGCATTCCTTTCTATTTCATAAGGAATAACTGTTTCCCTCTTTACTTCAGTAGTTGTGTAAACTGGAAGATGATCTATAATACTCTGCCGGTTCGTTATACCGTCTCCAACAGTAATAATTTTTTCTTTACGTTCACCAAACAAGGTTTGAAAAGTTACTGCCCACTCAGCTGCGTACTGGGGGTAATAACAAGTAAACAAATGCTCTTTCTCCCTCCCGGGCATTGTTTGTATTTGCATGCCGCTCTCCCCTTAACGATATTTAAGGCTTATCATTTTCAATTCAGTCATTTCTTCGATGGCGTATTTTACTCCCTCCCTTCCATATCCAGAATCCTTCACTCCCCCATAGGGCATATGATCAAAACGCAAAGTAGGCACGTCATTAACAAGAACCTGGCCGGCTTCTATCCGGTGTGCCATATCCAAAGCCTGCTTCAGGTCATTCGTAAACACTCCCGCGTTCAAGCCAAACCGGCTGTTGTTCATTTGTTCCAAAGCTTCTTCCGAGTCTTGTACTTTATTGATAATAACTACCGGACCAAAAGCTTCCTTGCAGGAAATAGAAGATGAGGAAGGAACATTCAGCAAAATAGTCGGCTCTAAACCATTACCAGTCTTTTTTCCTCCCGCCAGGATTTCAGCCCCCTCGGTTTCTGCTTCTTTCACCCATTCATATAAACGCTGCTGCGATTTTTTATTAATTAAACTGGAAACTTCCGTGCTTTCTTCTAAGGGGTCCCCGAACTGAAGAAGAGCAGTTTTTTCTGAGCATCTGCGTACAAAATCTTGAAAAACTTCTGCATGGACATAAATACGCTGTGTACTTAAACAAACCTGTCCATTATATGCAAACGCCCCTTTGACTGCCTTTTCAGCTACTTCATTAATTTCTTCACAGCACGACTGGTCGATGTACATCGGCGAGTTGCTCCCTAACTCAAGCGTCATTTTTTTCAATCCTGCTTTTGCTTTTAACAGCTTTCCTATTTCGGGGCTGCCAGTGAAAGATATTTTTTTCACCCGCTCGTCATGAAGCATTACTTCTCCTAATGATTTTCCGTCTCCGGGAACTATTGCGATTGCTCCGGAAGGAAGGCCTGCTTCAGTTAATATTTCTGCCAGTAACAAGCTTGAAAAAGGAGTCTGCTCTGCTGGTTTAACTACAATAGTGTTTCCTGCCGCTATCGCCGGGCCGACTTTATGGGTCACGAGGTTTAAAGGGAAATTAAAAGGAGTAATGGCTCCAACTACTCCAATAGGTTCATGAATTGTATAAGCATCCCGGCCTTCGCCGCCTTCTGCAGCGTCTAGTTGTATATATTCCCCGTTCATTCTTTTTGCTTCTTCACCGGAAAACTGCAGGGTCTGAATAGTTCGTTGCACCTCGGTACGGGCAGCAGTTACCGGCTTGCATGCTTCCTGGGAAATAATTCGCGCCCCGTCTTCTTTTCTGTTCTGTAAGATTTCTGCCGCCCGAAAAAGAATTACAGCCCTTTCATTAGATGTTAACGTTTTCATTTTTTCGTAAGCTTCATTTGCTTCTTTGATTGCTTCATGCATCTCGGCTGGAGTGCTTTCAGCTGCTTCTCCAATTAAATTCTCTGTGTGGGGGTTGAAAACCTGATAGTAATTTGCAGCAGCTTGGGTTTTCCCTAGTAAAAACCATCCTTTTTTCATCCTTCTGCCTCCCAATATTTTCTGTGAATACGTATTCTCAGAACCAAAATTAAACCGCTCAGTTCATACTGAGCCTGGTTTAATAGGCCCTGTCGTTTTCCTTTGGTACAATGCAGGTTCGAGCGTAACTTGGATCGGAGACATGTTTTCCTTTCCAGCTTCAATCGAATTGATGAGATGTTCAATTCCGAGTCTTCCTAAATTCTTGTTGGACTGAGCGCCAATTGTGGTTAATTCGAATGCATGATGCCGGGCCATTCGTACGTTGTCCACTCCACAAATACTAATATCCTGAGGAATCCGGTATCCAAGCTCCAGAAGTGTATCCATGGCAGTGATAGCTATGGCATCCGTAGCGGCAAAAACTGCTGTAGGACGATTTTTCCGCCCCATCATTTTGAAAATGGCATCTGCTATCGCTTCCTCACTCGTATCAGTTTCGTTTAAAAATACTTTCCCGGTTTCCATAGTTTGCTCTGCTATTCCTTCTGTAAAGCCCAGATATCTTCCATAAAAAGTGGAAGTATACATTGGCCCTCCGATGAATCCAAAATTCTCATGCCCGAGCTGGTACAAATGGTTCGCCGCCATTTTTCCAGCCTCGTAATTATTTATTTCCACAAAGTTTCCGCCTTCGTTATGCTTACGGTTAAACATCACGTACGGTATTTGGGACGCCTGCAATTCCTTCAGGATGGGGTCATCCATAAACACGGAAGACAATATGATACCATCCACCTGCATAGAAAGCACCGTTTCATATACAGTCATGTTGTCTCCGTTGTTCTCAAAGAAAACGTTGGTATTATAGCCCCTTTCTTTAGCGTAATTCACAATGGATGAAGTGGTCTCCACAAAGAAGGGGTTATGCAACGGTCCGGATATGAGCGCTATCGTTTTGGAGCGCTTGCTGACTAAAGATCTGGCTATGGCATTTGGCCGGTAATTTAACTTTCTCATTGCTTCTGTAACTTTAGCTACGTTTTCTTTGCTGACCTTGTCTGAATTATTCAGCACTCTGGAAACTGTTGATTGTGAAACTCCTGCTTCTTTGGCAACTTCTTTGGAAGAAATCATTTTTTAACTCCTGCTGAATACGTATTCATGGTAACTTGTTTCAATTATGAAATCGCATACATAAAAAGTCAAGCAAAATTTTATTCGTATTCATAACAATACAGCCTCTCTCTACAGACTGTATTGTTCATTTTTTATTCTATTTTCTGCTGCCTCAGATCTACTTCATACATCCGGTTAAAACGGGCTTCTGTGCGGGCAAACACTGAGCCTTCCGGGTACGTGCCGTCTTCCCGGCGTACGGCTCCTGCCCGTTCACCAGTCAGAATTTCCATCCCCTCGGAAATATGGCCGACCGCCCACACGTGAAAACTTCCTGCTTCCGCTGCTTCTACTACTTCCGGGTCGAGCATTAAATTACGGGCGTTCTGCTTCGGAATAATTACGCCCTGCCGGCCGTTCAATCCTTTTTCCCGGCAGATCTGAAAGAACCCCTCGATCTTTTCATTCACGCCCCCAATCGGCTGAATTTCTCCCCATTGATTTACTGACCCGGTTACTGCTATCCCCTGGTAAATAGGCACCTCGGCCAGAGAGGAAAGCAGCACATACAGCTCTGTACTCGAAGCACTGTCGCCGTCGATCAAATTATAGGTCTGTTCAAACGTGATGCTCGCCGATAAAGGAATGGGACGGTTTTTAGCAAACTGCCCGGATAGAAACCCGGTTAAAATCATCATCCCCTTATGATGAATCTGGCCGCTAAGAGAGGTCTCCCGCTCAATATTCATCAACCCGCTTTTCCCGACGTACGTTTGAGCCGTAATTTTTGTCGGAATACCGAACATGGAATCTCTTGTGCCCATAACGGCCAGTCCATTTATCTGGCCGACCCGGTAGCCTTCCGTTTGAATCATAATCGTTTCATCATAAATTCTTTCTCTGTATTGTTCGGGAATATGACTTGAGCGCCTGTATTTTTCCTCGAGCGCCCGGAAAACGTGTGCCGCTTTGACACAGGCCTCCCTTTCCTGCAGCGCGTAGTGACTGGATTCTACGAGCAGCTTTGTAATATCCTGAAACCTCGTAGTCATTTTACCCTGCTCATCTACTAACCGCGAACTATAGTCAATCACCCGGGCCACAGCTTCCCGGTGAAATGGCAGCAGTCCTTCTTCCTGAATATAATTTTTCACAAATCCAGCCATTTTCCAGCTGTTTTCATCGCTTTTTGCCATAACGGTATCGAACTCCACCTTCACTTTAAACAGCTTATCAAACTCTTCATCGAGTCTCGAAAGCAGATCATAAATATAATAGGAGCCGATAATGATGACTTTGGTCCGGAAAGGAATCGGCTCTGGCTTAAGAGCACTCGCTGGCAGCAGTCCCCGCTCTTCGTAGGAGTTTTCGATATGCACATGGCCGGTCTGAAGCATCCGTTTTAATCCCGGCCACGAGCCCGGGTGCTGCAGCAGATCTGCGGCTTGAAGGATCAAGTATCCTCCGTTGGCCAGATGCACAGCTCCTGGTTTAATGAATGTGAAGTTCGTCACCAGGCTGCCGATCTGCCCCTGATACTCTACCTTACCAAACAAATTATGATACGTTGGATTAGATTCATATACGACTGGCGCTCCATCTAAATGCCTGTTGTTTACAAGCAGATTCACCACATACCGCTGATACTGTTTTTCTTTCATTGTCTCAATTGCTCCTGCTGAACTTTCCTGCCCCTGGGCCGCGGCGAAAAAGTAAAAATGCTCCACGACATCCTGTTCATACGCAGTTAAATAATCCGTAACCTTCGGCATATGGCCGTACTGCCTGTGGAGCGGCTCAAATAACTTTTGTACTGCAGCTGAAGCCGTATCTGCCATAAACACCTGTACTTCTTTGCGAAAATTCTCTTCCATCCTCGCAATACGGCGCAGAGCGTCCTGAACTTTTTCTTCTACAAGCTTCTCATTTACCCGCAAATGCTCTTTTTCTGCTTCAAGTAAATGCTGGTAGGTTTCCCTGTTCATTGGCTGGCCGCGTTGAAGGGGGATTTTATTAATGCCGTTCTGCATGCGTTCGAGCTTAAAGTGATGCTGTACGGCAAATTGGTCAGTTTCTTTCCACAGCTCGTCCATTTCTGCACGAAGGCGTTCAAACATTTCCCGCTTTTGCCTTTCATGACTATCGCTTGAAAATGCTGTCCTTAATTCACGCTCAATGTCCAGCAGCAGCTGTTCTATTTCCCGTCGAAAACGCTGGCCTTCCCCGGCTTTAAAGGAGAGCACTTCCGGCCGGTCTGGGTCGTCAAAATTGTGCACGTAGCACCAATCGTCGGGCCTTTCCTGAGTTCGGGCCAAATTCTCCACACTGTGCTGAGTATAAGTCATTCTTCCCGTCCCTGTCGGCCCCACGACAAATAAGTTGTATCCCGTCTGTTTTACCGAAAGACCGAACTCCATAGCCCGTTCAGCACGTTCCTGCCCAATCATTTCATATGGAAAAGCACCCATATCTTCGGTCGTTTCAAACGAAAAGGTTTCAGCATCAAACTCTGAACGAAGCTCTCCCGGAGACAGCTCATGCAAAGCAAGTCTTTTTTCATAATCATGATGATTCATGAAACGCTCCTCCCTTCACTGCCAGCTCGATTTTACATTTTGGTTTCCGCGTACACCTTCGGGTTAAAACATTGATTCAATTAGTAGTATTTATTCCCTTTCTTATCATTCCTATGCTTTTTCTTTTATATTTCCCTAGAAGAAACTAGACGGTTTATGAAGTAAAGGCCATAATCGCATCCACAATGCTGTAGCCACCGAGAAACATGCAAACCAGTACGATAACTCCTCCCACCAGATTCATCTTCCAATGATTCACGTAATGGCCGAGGCGGTTTTTGTTATTCATAATAACTAGAAGCATAATTGAGACAAAAGGCAGAATAAGACCGTTTAATGCTTGAGCAAAAAGCAAAACATCTAGAGGTTCAAACCCAAGTCCGGAGAAAACAATCCCAATGACCATCACGGATAGGAATACCAGTTTAAATCGGATATTTTTCATGCCCCGTTTCCATTTTAATACGCTGCTGACGGTAACCGCTGCTCCAAGTGGCGATGCAAGCGCGGAAGAAAAACCTGCAGCAAATAAACCAATGCTGATAAAGGCGGTGGCCCAACTGCCCAGCAGTGGCTCAAGCTGCAATGCAAGGTCTGCGACGGATTCTACTTCAAGTCCACGTATGGTAGCCCCCGACGTAATTAAAATGGCTGCTGTAATTAATCCCCCCAAGCCGATCGATAAAAATACGTCCAGACGTGCTTCTTTCAAATGCCCTGGCTCGCTCCAGCGTTCTTTTACATTCTCTGAATGGAGAAATAAATTGTACGGAACAACCGTAGTACCAACAATTGCTATCACTGTAATTATAGCTTCCGGTGGAATCGAGGGAATAAAAGCTCCTTGAAACAATTCCGCGGGATCCGGCTGGGCAGTTACCATTGTGGTCACAAATGTTACACTCATGACCGAAATCAGTACTATCATTACCCGTTCAATTAACTTATAGCTTCCGCTAAGCCCAAGCAATAAAATAATTATGCCTACGACAGGGCCTATGGTATTTTCAGAAACACCCGTCAGTGTCGTTAATCCTAATGAAGTACCAAGCAAGTCGCCGGCAATGTAAGCAGCACACCCAAATACAATAGCAATAATCATAAGCCACATGGACCCGTATTTCAGCAGTGGGTTTGTAAATTGATCTCTTATCGCTGCCCCCAGGCCTTTTCCAGTAATTATTCCGAGCCGCGAACACATTTCCTGAAGTATAATAGTCGTGACAATTGAAAAAATGACGGCCCAAAGCAGGGCGAACCCAAAAGAAGCTCCTGCCCCGGTAGCTGTAGTAACTGTCCCCGGCCCAATAAATGAAGCAGCTACAATCACCCCCGGGCCAACCACCTTCACTCTTTCTCGTAACGGTTTCTTTTCTGCCTTTACCATTCATACTCCCCCTTCAGAAAATTAATCATTAAATAAACAAAATATTTTTTATATTAAAAATATTACAGATAATATTTGGGCGCTTTTCCTTTCATTTCGCATTTTACACTTTATTTGATGAGAAATTGATCATTAATTATTTCCTATTTTATACTCAGCGTTATTAAAACGTAATCTGGCTGAAACCTCCCGAATCATTCTATTTGTTACACTTACTCACAGTTTGATAAATTGATTTACATCATGAGGAGGAACATAAATGTTTAAATCTAACAGAAAAGCACCAAAGTATATATTATCCTCTGCCGTCGTTACGGCTTTAGCTTTAACTCCGGCTTTAAGTGGAAATGCAGCTGCGTTCGCTGATTCTGATTCAAGCGCAAGCACCAGCTCCAGCCAAGAAGACTCTGCCGAGACAGCGAACAAATCTGAATCTGCTGACGACACTCTTCTTTATCTTGGTGACTCAGGCGCCAGCGTAGAAGCTCTTCAATCGACGTTAAGCGATCTTGATTACTACAATTCCGAAATTGATGGTACTTATGATGAAGAAACTGTAGAAGCTGTAGAAGCATTTCAAACAGAAAATAACTTAAGCATAGACGGTATCGCCGGCCCTGAAACCATGGGGGCATTGGATGAAACAGAAGACTCCTCCGAGGCTCGTGATGAAACAGAAGAGAGCAGCAATGAAAGCAGCGAAAATAATGAAGAAAACGAAGAAGTCGCTTCTGCATCCTCTGGAGAATCTTCGGAGCCTTCCACTGAAAGCACATCATCCAACACGTCTGATTCCGGACTTGTTGATTCTGCGGAAAGCGTACTAGGCACTCCTTATGAATGGGGGGGAACTACCGCAAGCGGTCTGGACAGCAGCGGCTTTATCAACTACGTGTTTGAGGAAAATGGTACAGACGTTTCAAGAACCCATGAAGGCATCTGGCAGAACAACGGTGAATTCGTGGAAGAACCAAACGTGGGCGACGTTGTTTTTTATGAGGGTACGTATGACACAGAAGGCGCTTCGCACAGCGGTATATACATTGGAGACGGGCAAATGATCCATTCTGGCTCAAGCGGTGTCGAAGTCGCTGACACGAACAGCGATTACTGGGAAGAACATTATATTGGTGCAAAGACGATCGATTAATTCCTACATCTTTTAATAACCGCCTCTCTGCTTGTTTGCAGGGGGCGTTTTTTAATAAACTTGCTCGTGGTTCAAAGCTTCTATATCAACACCGCCAGTCCCAGACACAATACAGAGGCAGTTAATACCGCTCCTAAAAACGAATGCCAATGAGCTTTCGCTTCGGGCACATTCCCCAGCCGCTCCATCCCTTGAATTAATTGAACTACAGCAAGCGCTGCTACTGGCGACACCAGACTCCACAGCGGAAACGTTCCGGAATAGGCAGTCAAAAGAAACGCGATGGCAGCTCCCGTCCATTCTAAAGATCGTTCCAGCATAATTATGGGCTTGCTTCTTTTCCGTTTTGGTTCACTCCTATAGGGGTGTCTGGTTTTTAGACGCAAAAGCCCATCGAATACAAACCAAACTGCAAGTATCGCAATAAACGAAAATAATATCTCACCTTCTCCCATCGTATAGGTGTACATAAAATAATCCTTTCCGCATAAAACAATCTTTTTTTATCTCTTCTCAAAGGCCGGGCAGGTTTTATACACTTAATAATTCAATACAACTGGCTGCCAGAAGTAAACAAACGCAACGATGACGAAGATAGCGACAATATTCATCCAGAATCCGGCTTTCACCATGTCATCAATGGTTAAATAATCTGAACTAAAAACTGCAGCGTTGGGCGGAGTGGATATTGGCAGCATAAAGGCACAACTGGCTGTTAAAGCTACGATCCCCATAATCGCGTAAGGGTCTACTCCTATTCCAAGCGCAAGACCGATGCTGATCGGCATCAGCATGTTCGACACTGCCGTATTGGACATAATTTCTGTCATAAACAATACTATGGCAGCAAGTACAATTAAAATTAAGACAAAAGGAAGTACCTCAAGTCCCCCCAAAAGCTCGCCAAACCATCCTGTTAAATTCGAAGATTCAAATGCTGCCGCAAGAGACAGCCCGCCCCCGAAAAGTAACAGCAGCCCCCAGGGCAGCTCTTTCATATCCTGCCATACCATGAGCCCGCCCCTTTCCTGTTTAGCAGGAAGCAAAAACATCGAAGTAGCCCCGATAATGGATATAGAAGTATCCGACAGACGATAGGCTTCCGGGATAAATCCGCTTGTAATCCAAAGAAAACCGACAACGGTAAAGATGGTCAGCACCGATTTTTCTTCAAAAGACATAGGCCCCAGCTCTTTCAGCTGGTTTCTTGCAAAATCAGTGGAAATATCCTTTTGCGCTGCCACACGGAACTGAATTTTCGTTAAATAAAAATAAAGCCCCGTAAGAAGAATAAGCGTTAAAGGAAAGCCAAATAAAAACCATTCTGCAAAAGTAACCGTCCGGTCCAGATTGGACGAAGCCACAGCTGCAAAAGCAGCGTTGGGCACTGAGCCTATTAATGTAGCCAGCCCGCCGATAGAGGCTGAATAGGCTACTGACAGCAGCAGCCCCTTGGCAAAACGGTTCAAGGATACTTCATCAAAGAAATCTTTATCCTTCACCTCTTTTATTAACGCTAGTGCAATAGGCAGCATCATTAACGCGGTAGCTGCATTTGAAATCCACATGGACAGCAGGGCTGTCGCCAATATAACGCCTAGAACAATGCGCTGGCTCCCCGTGCCGACAAATGAAATAATTGTCATCGCAATTCGTTTATGTAGGTTCCATTTTTCAATCGCAAGAGCAATGGTGAAGCCGCCCATATACATAAAAACGATGGGGTCGGCATAGGCCATTGTTGCTGTTTCTTCATCCGCCCCTCCAGTAATAGGGAGCAAAAAGATAGGAAGCAACGACGTAGCTGGTATGGGCAGTGCTTCTGTGATCCACCATGAAGCTACCCAGGCCGTAACGGCAAGCACTGCTCTCGGTTCGCTCTCAAGACCGGTAAGCGAAGGGAGAAAAAATAATAAAGCAAACAACGCCGGTCCTAGAATCAGTCCAATTTTTTTCCTTAAAGGCATAGTCCCCCTCCTTTCAATAAATATGTATGCAGCACTAAAATTTGGTTGGAATATTCTGAGTTTTAACACTACATATGCTCATTATATAGAAAAAAACCATTTATTTGGATAAATATTATAAAAGAGAAAAAAATAGGAAAAAAGACGGGCGCTAGCGCCCGTCTCCTGAACATTTTATTTTACTTGAACATAACTTGGATGAGCCGTGATATAAAGACCTGATTTTAACTGAAACATTTCGGTGCTGCTTCCTTCAACATTCACTTTTTCCATAATGGTAAATGCTTCTCCCCGGCTGACTGTGCCTACTACCGCATCGGCATCAAAAGAAGGGCGGGAGCGCACATTCAGTAATTCGGCCAGTACTACTGCGAGCTTTCCTTTCACTGCAGAGGCTTCAAGAGCTTCCCAGGTGTTCGGGCCAACAATGCCGTCTACAGTTAAATTTTGTGACTCCTGGAAGGAACGGACCGCGTTTTCCGTTTCCTTTCCAAAATCTCCGTCTGTGCCGTACAACGGCAGTTTCTCTCCTGCATCAAGAAGCATCTGCTGCATTCGCGCGACACTCGGGCCATTGTCACCGGGACGAAGGGTTGGATTTAAATCCTCTCCTACCGGACGGCCATCGCGCACCGCTCCCCGCACCGTATCCATGTCAATACCAGGGCATGTGTTTGACGAATGTCCGGGATATTCCCGGTGACCTTTAACATCAGCGATCGAAACATCGACTCCGGCTGTGCCCCGAAGCGCCGCCTGGAGATCAAAAAATGAACGTTCCTGAGCTTCGGTAAACGAGCTGTTTCCAACAAGGCATACACCTATCAACGGAGTATTGTTGTTTCCTACATGGTATGAAATCCGGTCAATCCCATTGGCCCATTGAATCGTTCCGTCTTTTGTAATAACAAAATGATAGCCAACGCTTGGCCAGCCAAGCGTATCCACATGATAATTGGCAAAAGAAAAAGCATCTCCGCTTGTCGTTGCTGAGTGGTGCCTTGCGATCCCAGTAATTTGTGATAATGATCTTTTTTGATAAGAGCCATTTCTTTTCACGCTTCCCCGTACATCGACGAGCTGAGGTAGTTGTTGAAACATTAAAACATCCCCTTTTTCATATAGTCAGCCGTTATATTGCGGCTTCTATATATAAAAGGGGATCCAGAATTACATTTCACAACCACGCTGTTGAATTTTTTCGATATAGCTTAACGCCCATCTTTCCATTGCTTCTAAAATTGGGAGAAGGTCCAGCCCGGCTTCCGTGAGCTGATATTCGACCCGCACCGGCACCTCCGGATAAATGACCCGGGTCAAAATACCTGCGTTTTCGAGCTCGCGCAACTGATTCGTCAATATTTTCGGAGTGACCTCGGGAAGATTTTTCTGGAAAAATCCATATCTTCGGGGACTCCCATCGGAAAGCATCTGTACAATATCTGCTTTCCATTTGCCACTGATCACAGCCAGCGTCACTTCCATCTTACAATGTGCCTGGAATGGATCCATCATATGAAAGCGCTCCCTTTTTTATACATAGTATCATAGCGGTAAGCAATGAACAAGAAAGTGCGTTCTTCCTTGAAAATCATTTATCAAATACACTGTACGTAGGGCGTAAGCGCTCCTACTTCATTACCATGAGGAGGAATTAAAGGATGAGCAACAAAGCAGTCGTTTATCAAGGTCCTGGTAAAGTCGAGGTTCAAGACATTGGCTATCCTGATTTAGTACTTCATGAAGGTCCAGGTGTTCCGCCGTCTAACGCAGGACGAAAATGTGAGCACGGTGTTATTCTCAAAATTGTAACGACTAACATTTGCGGAAGTGACCAGCATATGGTCCGCGGAAGAACCACCGCTCCAAAAGGATTGGCACTTGGCCACGAAATTACTGGCGAGGTAGTTGAAGTAGGGCGTGACGTAGAATTCATCAAAAAAGGCGACCTCGTTTCTGTGCCGTTTAACGTAGCATGCGGCAGATGTAAGCTATGCAAAGAACAAAAAACTCATATATGCTTAAATGTAAACCCTGAACGGCCGGGCGGAGCTTACGGCTACGTAGATATGGGCGGCTGGGTAGGCGGACAGTCTGAATATGTGATGGTTCCTTATGCAGACTTCCAGCTGCTTGCCTTCCCGGATAAAGAGCAGGCCATGGAAAAAATCATGGATCTGACGATGCTTTCGGACATTTTCCCCACCGGCTTTCACGGGGCCGCTTCTGCGGGCGTTCGCCCTGGTTCTACCGTATACGTCGCCGGTGCCGGCCCGGTAGGACTTGCTGCTGCTCACTCCGCCCAGCTTCTCGGGGCTTCGGTCGTTATTGTAGGTGACCTTAATGAACAGCGTCTTAAGCAGGCAGAAAGCTTTGGCTGCGAAACCGTGAACTTAACAAAGCACGACAGCCTTGGAGAACAGATTGAGCAGATTCTCGGCGTACCTGAAGTGGACTGCGCGGTTGACGCTGTTGGTTTTGAAGCCTCCGGCCACGGGCCCGAGGCGAAAGAAGCTCCGGCTACTGTACTGAACTCAATCATGTCAGTGACTGAGGCTGGCGGACGGCTGGGTATCCCAGGTCTTTACGTGACCGAAGATCCTGGCGCCTCCGATGATGACGCCAAGCAGGGCTCCCTGAAAATCCGTATCGGCCTGGGCTGGGCGAAGGCCCATACGTTCGTTACCGGCCAGACGCCAGTGATGCAGTATCACCGCAATTTATTAAAACTGATTCTAAGTGATAAAGCACAAATTGCAAAAGCCGTAAACGCAACGCTGATTTCATTGGATGATGCACCTAAGGGCTATCAGGATTTCGACAAAGGGGCTGCGAAGAAATTCGTTATTGACCCGCATGGTTCTGTCCGGTCGTAAATAAATAAAAAACGAGCAGAGGCACTCTGCTCGTTTTTTTATGACATTCGCTCCCATGATTCGATCCCTATTGTGCCCGTGAGTTTATAAAACTCCTTCCAAAGCTGGACATGCTTAGGCCCCCAGGCTTCTTCTGCATGCACATGAGGAACATAATCCAGAGCAATACCAGTGTCTGTCATCACGTCATCAAATTGAATTTTTGTTCGCTTCATATGATAATCACTTGTTACCACCAGGGCTGAATCAAAATTTCGCTTCTGCATAATCGTTTTTGAATACACAGCATTTTCATGGGTGCTGGAGGCCTGATTCTCCATAATAATCGCTTCTTCAGGTATGCCTGCCCGCACTGCCAGATTCTCATTAAAGCTGCCATCTTCCCCGTTGGTTAAGATCACTTTATCCGCGTAGCCTTTTTCTATCAAATCAGCTACTGTATATAAGCGCTCAAAATCGCCGCTGAGAGCAATAATAACATCGGCATTTTGAGGTTCGTCCTGGTGCGTTAAAAGGGATGCGACAGTTTTTTGCGGAAGTGCAAAAAATGATGCATTAATTAACAAAACTGCCCCTATAACAAAAAGCAGACTGTAAAAGATCTTTTTCATGCTTTGGCCCTCCGCCTCTAATGAAAGGTACGGATATATTGTATCAGATAGATCGTTCTCCTTAACAGTTATTTCTACAACGCGGACCCTGAGCCAAGGAATTATTTATGCAGTATTAAATTTTCCGCTTCCCATAAGAAAAGCCCTGCTGATTCAGCAGGGCTTTTCTACATAGTTAGTCTTCCTGAGAGTTTTTACGAAGAACGCAGGGCTTCAAAAGCGTTGATACGCGATTCTACCGTCGCGTAAATGTTTCCAGCTTCTAAAGGAGAGACGTCGAATTTTTTACTGGCCAGAATTTCAACGTGTTCGTCATTCTTAGCTTCGTCAAACCGCTCCCCCCGCTCTGCCAAGGCTTCATACTCATCTCGCATGTAGCGGAATACCGAGCTTTGCTGTTCCGGGAGCGAATTTAAAAATTCTTCTACGTCTGCATTTCTTTCAACCATTCTATTGGCCTCCTTGATAGCTGATGCCATCCGTTGCCTCAGGCAGGTCTCCCCCCGGTCCATTAAAGCACAACGAATGGTTCATTGTTATATAACTGGTTGATGGGTTTAGTATAACAAATATTACAGACGATTGGGAACAAAAAGCTTGTACTTTATACATTATTACGAACTTTGCCGTAGTGCAAATTTCTTTCCTGTCAATCATTTTTATACCGCCGTGGAAAAACATTGCTGTAGACTCAATGAGAACTTTCCTGCTACTCTATAGGTCGATCACTTGCGCAGGAGGCCCTGGTCTTATGAATGATGAACGTATACGTAATTTAAAACGAGGAGAGCGGGGAGCTATTATCAGCATCTTCGCTTATTTGTTTCTATCTGCTCTAAAGCTCACCGTCGGCCAGCTGGCCAATTCAGCTGCACTACGTGCTGACGGGCTAAATAACTTAACTGATACCATTGCGTCGATCGCTGTGCTGTTTGGGCTCCGCTATTCCCAGAAACCGCCGGACGCTGACCACCCTTACGGCCATTGGAAAGCCGAAATGGTTGCTTCTTTGTTCACTTCCTTTATTATGCTTGCGGTCGGGCTCCAGGTATTTGTGAGCGCTGTTCAGTCTATCCTTGATGGGCCATCCGGGCCTCCCGGCTTAATTTCCGCTTTTGTCGGCGCCTTCGCTGCCGTATGCATGTTTGGTGTTTACACCTATAACAAAAAGTTGTCCAAAAAAATTAACAGTCCCTCTATCATGGCTGCGGCTAAAGATAACTGGAGCGATGCCATGGTGAGCATTGGTACCGTTATCGGCATCATCGGTGCTCAATTTCAATTGTACTGGCTGGACCCACTGACAGCTGCTCTCGTAGGTTTATTAATTATTAAAACTGGCTGGGACGTTTTCCGGGGAGCAGCACTGCAGCTCACAGATGGTTTCGATGAGAATAAAATTGAAGATTACCGGGAAACAATCTCTGAGCTGTACGACGTCCAAAAAGTCCAGAATATAAAAGCAAGGAATTACGGGAATAACACCGTTGTTGATATTACGATTCTAGTAGATCCTTCACTCGATATCCAGGAAGCACACAATACAGCTACGAAAGTGGAGTACGCCTTAATTGAACAGCACGGCGTTCATGACGTACATGTGCACGTAGAGCCGGAGAATGCCGAGCACTAACTCCTTTTCCGCCCAGAAATGCTCCCCGCTCCAATTTCCGGTTCTATTACTGCTAAAATTGGGTATAGATAAAAAGCCCTTAGCCAGCCCTGACTCATATGGAAGCAATAAAACCAAATAATAAATGGTGCTGAACTTTTATAAATAGTTATTCTATGATCGTTTTGTAACCATTAAAGTTACAGGTGGTGATCAGCAATGATAAATACACGATTCTCTGTCGCTGTCCATATTCTTTCGCTGCTTGCGACTAAGCCGGATCAAAGACTTAGCTCCAGTTATATGGCAGCAAGCGTTAATACAAACCCTGTCGTTATCCGCAGGATTTCAGGCATGTTAAAGCAGGCAGGCCTGCTGCAGACAAAGCCCGGCGTCTCTGGTGCTTTAATCTCCAGAAGTCCGGAGGACATTACGCTTCTTGATATTTACCGGGCGGTACAGCAGGAGGACTTACTGTTTTCCACACACAGCAGCCCCAATCCTGACTGCCCTGTTGGCCGAAATATTCAAAACACCCTCGATCAATCATTTAAGAGGGCCCAAAATGCCATGGAAGCAGAACTGCAAAAGCAAACCCTGGCAGATGTGACAGCACATCTCTTTGTATAATATATAAAGAGATGTTTTCTTGTCGTGGATGCAAAGGCTAAAACTATAAATAAAAGGAGTGATTGATTGATGAAAGCAGGCATTATTGGTGCTTCCGGAAAAGCCGGAAGCCGCATTTTAAAAGAAGCAGAAGCCCGGGGCATAGAGGTCACAGCTATTGTGCGGGACGCCTCGAAGCTTTCCGGCCACAGCATGCGTTTAATAGAAAAAGACCTTTTTTCTTTAACGGCTTCTGACATAAAAGATTTTGATGTGCTGGTGAATGCGTTCGGAGCCGGACTCGGAGAAGAAGAAGCCCACGTAGAAGCAGGTCATCACCTCATTTCTATCATCCAGGAAGCTCCTGATACCCGTTTAATCGTGGTAGGTGGTGCCGGCAGCCTGTTTACAGATAACGGAAAAACGACCCAGGTGGTAGAGACACCGGAATTTCCCGAGGCTGTAAAACCGACAGCTAACGGGCAGAGCCGCAACTTACAGGAGCTGCAGCAGGCAACCGGCATACGCTGGACGTTTATCAGCCCGGCTGTAAACTTTGACGTAGAAGGCAGGCGTACTGGTTCCTACTCTACTTCCCAGGATGTTCTGCCGCTTAACAGCGACAAAGAAAGCTATCTCAGCTATGCAGATTACGCTGTGGCAGTTGTCGATGAAATAGAATCCCCCGTTCACGAAAACCAGCGCTTCGCAGTTGTTGGCGAACGCCAGTAAAAAATCCGCCGGAAAACGGCGGATTTTTTATTATAGACGAAGAAAAACAATCCCAATAAGGACAACTGCAAGTATTACCGCCTGGTACCTCGTAATACGCTCCTGTAGATATAACATCGAAAGCACCGCTACTAACAGCGCGTGGGCTGCAAATAAAGGTGAAACAATACTTGCCGGCCCTTCCCGGAGAGCTGCAGCGTACAGCTGCATCCCCCCAAATGAAAAAATGCCTGTAACCAGTCCCCAGCTAAATGCCTTTCCCGTATGTACAGGAGCACCGGAACGAGCTCGCTGCTGCTTTTTGCGGTGCCATCCGTATAACGAGTAAACCATGCCAAGCAGATAGCCTGCAAGCAACACCGGGGTATTCTCAAGGCCGGCTTCTTCTGTGATTTTCAGTCCTCCGTTACGAAAAAACATGAACAATGTCGCAGTTAAAATAAAGCCATACCATGCTCTGCTCTTTATCGAAAAGTCTTCTTTGGGATCCAAAGGCAGTATCGCGATAGCTGCCATAATTAAACCAATGCCTGCGTACTGAACTGCCCCGATCTGCTCTCCATAGACAAATAAGCCTAAAAGAACAATCAGCAGAATATTTGTATTCACCAGCGGAGAAGACAGGCTGGCGGGACCAACATTTAAAGCTTTCATGTATAGAAGGTTGCCAAAAGCGGATCCAGCTCCCACCATCACCCCGCCGAGAAGCACTGCTAGACTCAAATGCAGTGTCCCCTCCATTAGGGCATAACCGAAAAAACCGAGGCTCCCACTCGTATAGAGCCCTGTCAAAAATGGCATTAACGGCAGCTGCCAAAAAGAATTAACCTTCATGAAAAAAGAAGAAAAACCAAATACAACGGCACTTAACAGCGCTAAAATAAACCACATGATCCGCACTCCCATTTATTCTTATGTACGAAGAAGCCGCCGCCGGGGCAGCTTCTTTTTATAATAAATAAAATACGTGACCGTACTTATCCACTCTGGAATTCGTACCATTAAAATAAACTGTTCCTTCTTGTGGTTCAAAAGGATCCTTTGTTTCAAAATCTACTTTAAAATAAGGAGAGCCGTCTATTGGTTCATAATGCTCACACCTGTACTTTAACGTGATTTCATCATTCACCTGGATACGGTCGCTGCCGGCGATCCCGGAATCAAAAACTACTTTTAGTGTCATGCTTTACTCTCCCTCCTGTTTTAACCTCTTCGGCTATTCTCTTTATGATCTTCCAGATATATTCCCGGCACTTCCGTTCTTTATACATTATGATTGCGAAAAGACTGAAATTGTATTACTTTTAAGCAGGGAAAGGAGATTTTCTATGAGCATTCGTCCAGCTAAAGAAGCCGATATTCATACGATTACCGAAATATACAATGATGCTATCCTGAACACAACTGCTGTCTACGATTACCATCCCTATTCGACAGAAAACCGGCTGGAGTGGCTCCGTACAAAAAAACAGCAGGACCTCCCAGTTTTTGTTTATGAACAAAATGGAAAAATACAGGGATATGCTACTTACGGCCCGTTCCGCCCCTGGGCAGCTTTCAAATACTCTATTGAGCATTCGGTATATGTCCACCCCGAGTCCCGCGGGGCCGGGGTCGGCCGCACCCTGCTTCGCACATTGATCGACCATGCGGAAAAGGAAGGGTTCGCTACTATGATCGCCGGCATCGATTCTTCCAACCCGGGCAGCATCTATCTGCATGAAACTGAAGCTTTTGAATACGTCGGCACGGTCAAAAAAGCCGGATATAAGTTTGAACGCTGGCTTGACCTTGTTTTTTACCAACGTGCTCTATCGGGACCAGAAGCGCCCGTAGAGCATTAACCGCTGCCTCTCCCGATACGGGGGAAGCAGCTTTTTACAGTCTTCTTTTCTTCTTTCCTTCCGGAAACCGTTTCGGTCTTCCCTGCGTGGTGAGCAGAACTCCGGCTATAACAATCAGTGCTCCAATCACTTTGGCCGGTGTTAGTGTTTCCCCGAGCCAGAGCACCGCCCCTGCCATCGTTACTACCGGTAGGAAATTCAGGAAAACTGAAGCCTTTGAGGCCCCGAGCTGATCGACGGCCCGATTATAAAACAACAGGGCAATGAAGCCCGGAAAGAGGCCCAGATACATCAGGCTTGGCAGCTGCTCGCCTAAGGCGAACGAAGGCACGCCGAGAAGAAGCCACTCCATAGTAATAAAAGGAACTAAAATTACAACCGATGCTCCTGTCATTACAAGCAGCACGCCGTAAGGTGGAAACAGGTGCATATAGCGCTTCACAGCGATGGAATAAATGGACCAGCAGGCGACGGCCCCTATCATAATACCGTCGCCGGCGTTCCAGTTCATTTCTGTTATAGCAAATAATCTGCCGTTCATCACCACCCATAGTGCCCCTGTAATCGAGAGCACGACGCCAATCCATTGAATATAGCGAAGCCTTTCTTTTAAAATATATGTACTTAATAAAACAGTTACTGCCGGGATTATTGTTTCCAATACAGAAACGTTAGTAGAAGAAGTAAATTGAAGCGCACCATAGATGAATGTATTAAAAAACGTTACACCTGTCACAGTTAACAGCAACAACGGCAGCTTATGCTCCCAAAATACATTTCGTGCCCTCCAGGCGCTTTTCCAGCCCAGGGGAACAATGCACAAAAAAGCAATCAGCAGCCGAAAGAAAGCTATTGTAAAAGGTGGGAGATCATTTATGGCCTTTCCTACCAAAATATTTCCAGAATAAAAAAATACCACCATAATAAGCATAAAATACGCAGCCATGTGTTTGTCCTCCTCTTTCAACCGTACTATTCCAGCTATTTATCAGGAATTTTGAGATTTGCCGACATTCTTTCGTAACTTTCAATACTTTTTTCTTCTTTTACAAGTTTTCATAATAATTATACATTTTTATAGACTGTTAAAGCATACAGGAGTAACGGCGTGTGTTACAATGCCCGGAGAGCATACAATGGAGAGGAGAAATCAGAGTGAGCAAAAAATGGATTCTGAGCACAGGCCTCGCCTTGTCGGTGGCAATTATTGGCGCCTGCAGCAACGGCGACGGCGGGGAAAATTCCTCTGATAATAATAACGGAAACGAAGAACAACAGTCAGAGGAAAGCTCCAATAACAACAATGATAACAACCAGCAGGAAGAATCAGGCGAAGGATCCTCTGATCAACAAGCTTCCGGCAATAACCAAGACTCTGGTAACAATCAGAACTCCAATGAACAGCAGTCTGAAGACTTACCTGAACCGGATTTAAGCGATGTGCCTGATGTAGTCGCTACCGTGAATGGAGAAGAAATCACCAAAGAGGAATTCGAGCCGATCTTTACTACTAACTACGAGCAGTATGCTGCGCAAGCTGCTGCATCCGGTAACCAAAGTAATGAAGAGCTCCAATCAACCCTGAAAGAACAAACAGCTGAATCCCTTATTAACCAGGAACTTTTAGTACAGGAAGCTGAAGCAGGGGATTATGAGGTTAGTGAAGAAGATGTAGAGGAGCAGATAAGCTCTATCAAAGAACAGTTTGAATCTGATGAAGAATATCAGCAAGCCCTTGAAGAGCAGGGGTACACAGAAGAAGAATTACGCGAGGAAGCACGCACCTCCCTTCAGATACAGGCTCTTTTAGATGAAGAGCTTGAAGATGTTGAAGTTACCGATGAAGAAGTAGAAGAAATGTACAACCAGATGACTCAAGGCCAGGGCGAAGATGCTGGCTCTCTTGAAGACCTGCGTCCGCAGATCGAACAGCAGCTTCAATCTCAAAAACGCTCTGAGCAACAGCAGGAATACACCGATCAGCTGCGTGAAGATGCAGAAATCGAAAACAACGTTGCTTCCGAATCAGAAGGAAATAGTAATTCTGAAGAGTAACTGATTTTAAGTCCCGGCCGCAAAGCCGGGGCTTTTTTATATAATCAAAACAGCGCATCCTCTTGTCCAGAGGATGCGCTGTGCTTGAACTCCTTTTAGAAAGAAACGTAGGAACGCGGATTAACAGCGTTTGATTTTGCGCCGTTCCATGCACCTTCATGTACTTCAAAATGCAGATGTCTGCCCGTGCTTCGGCCAGTGTTCCCCATAACACCGATACTTTCTCCCTGGGATACCGCTTCCCCATTCGAGACATGAATCGAATTTAAATGTGCATAAAGCGTGTTATACGTTTGGCCGTTCAAAGTATGCTCTAAGATAATCGTATTGCCGTAGCCATTCATTGTACCGGCATATGTTACTGTGCCGGCAGCAGAAGCAGAAATACTGGGACTGCCGCCATACCCAATGTCAATTCCGTTATGGGTCCCGCTGCCGCGTTGCCCGTACTCAGATGTTACAGGGCCGGAAGCCGGAAGCGCAAATCCAGAACTGTTATATGTAGACTCTGCGGCTACTGCCTTATTATCTGACTCTTCAGAACTGCTTTCCCCTGTACTCGATTCGCCTAAATCCATTTCCCCAAACGTTTCAGGACCAGCAACGCCATCTACAGATATACTTTGTGCTGCCTGAAAGGATTCCACGCCCTGCTTTGTCAGCGGGCCAAAAATACCATCTACGGGGCCTGCTTCGTAGCCTTTATCATTTAGCCATTGTTGTAGCTCTGAGACATCTGAATCTTCCATTCCCGATTTAAGGTTCTGATCCCCAATCGAAGCATCTGCTACAGAGGGGGCAAATAAAATTGCAGCCGCTACTGCTGAACTCATTACAAACTTTTTCATATATAGTGCGCGTTGGATTATTAACAGTATTGCCTTTAGGCACGTTGATGGTTCTTATATGTATAAATTCTCCCTGTTAATAAGTAACGCTGTCACCTCCTAGTTTTTTGTTTGTTATGTGTTACTTACGGCTTAGTATACGCAGCGGCTTTCAACCCTACAAGGTCTTACATATTGTTGTTAGAAAACTGTAAACTATTACAATTTTTTGAAATATGAGTGCAATGATTGTCATGCAATAATATTCAATATTTATCCTTTTCCATACTTTTCCTTCATATTTTTCTAATTATATAAGAAATAGCTCCCGGAGACTTTATTCCCGGGAGTTTTCATTTTTTATATTTTGTTTTTAGCTTGCAACAGATCTTTTACCTGTTCCACTAGGGCTTCTGCATCCTGCGGATTATGCACAACGTCCGTCTTATCCATATCTACAATTAAAGTATCACTAGCACTGTAGTAATTTTCCAGCCAGTCGTCGTAGCCTTCCCAGAGCTTCCGGTAATACTCCACCAGCTCTTCGTCCTGTTCAAAATCCCGTCCACGCTTAAAAATCCGATCCATGACTGTTTCAAAAGAGCCACGCAGATACACATTAAGATCTGGAGCTTTTTTGTAAGGAAGGCCGTCAATTTCCTTCATCATTTCTTCAAGCAGGCCTTCGTAAACAGAAAATTCCATGTCATTAATGTTTCCAAGATCACGATTAATTTTCGTAAAATACCAGTCTTCATAAATACTGCGATCTAAAATCGCATCATCATCCTTATACGCCTGTTTGATCGATTGGAATCTCGTCCGGAGAAAATAGAGCTGGAGCAGGAATGGGTACCGCTTTTCATTAATTTCTTGTTGATCCGCCTTGTAAAACAGAGGAAGAATCGGATTTTCTGATACATGCTCATAGTACACTTTCGAATCCAAGCCATCTCCGAGTATCTGGGCGACACTCGTTTTGCCAATTCCAATCATTCCGCTTACAACAATCACCAAAAATAACCCCTCAATCTAATTATGGATTTGCACACATTGCACTATTATAATATACTTCATCGCGCGGTGGCGACCATTTAATTTTTCCATTCTTCGTTCAGCAGGCTGTACACTACAATATCCACGTACCGGTCCCGCAGCCAGTGTTCCTGGCGCAGTACCCCTTCCTGTTTGAACCCCAATCTCTCAGGCACGGCTTTTCGCATTGGCGGCAGCAACTTTAATAACGATTTTATTTAATCCAAGCTGGTCAAATCCATAAGAAATCAAGGCGCCTGTGACCGCCGTAATAATGCCTTTCCCCTGATAATCTTTCCCGAGCCAGTAACCGATTTCCCCGAGATTGTTTTGTTGGTCGAGACGGTTAAAACCAGCTACTCCGATAATGCTTTCTCGAAACACAATAGCATCAGAAACCGCTTTTTGCTCCGCCCAGCCCAAGCGTGCCTCATGAATGAATGCTCTTGTGTCCTTCTCTTCGTTAGTGTGATCCACCCACGGCAGCCACTCTTTTAGATGTTCCCGGGAGTTGTCTGTCAGCGAAAAAATAGCCGGAGCGTCCGATGGCTCGAGTAATTTTAAATAAAGCTCTTCGTAAATTTGATATGTAAACATAAAAACCTCCTCTCTTTCCCCCTTTTATTATAAAAGTTACTGCCTGTGCGTTATACTGGCTCCAGGATCAAAATTACCGGACTTTTGAAAAAGCGGGGGCCCCCCGAGCGTCCCCGACGCCATTTCCGGCTGTCAAAAACGCAAAGGCAAAAAATTTTTGTGCTTGTAACTGCCGCCCGTGCTCCAGTTTATTTTTAAACTCTTAAAATCATCTATAGTTAACAAATAAGGGAGGTGCTCACACTGCCTGGCCTGCGACGCATTGGTGTTATTTGCTTTATAGTTATGCTTGTATTTGGAATGGGGGTGGTCTATCAAGCCCTGACATGGGAACTCGGCGACCGGGCTCATGAAATACTTCGCTTTGGCTTTTACCTTTCAGCGTTTATTACTTTATCTTTTGCTGCAGCTATCACAATCCGTGATCCACGGACAAGAGTCAATACAGCAGCATTACTGGGTGGAGGTCTTTTCGGTATTTTATTCGCTGTAAACGCAGGTATTGCTTTTTATCAGTTTTTTATGTAAATAACCGGGCTGTTAAGCCAGCCTGGTTGTTATTTATTTAGACACCTGGACTTCTCTCGTACGAATAGCGTTTTGTGCCTGCATCATAGCTTTTCCAATCGCTTCAGCATACGCATAAAAAGCCGGAAGGCGGTTACCTCTATTTGCACTGCGAAAATCATTATTAACAAAAAAAGCACGGCGCTGGGCAGAGCTGATCTCAAGCTGGACGCCTTGATTTCTCCCGTTTTTGTTACAAATATTCCCACTGTACTTTCCTTTTATTGCCGAGGGCGGCTCAAAATCCACATTAAAACCTGCAACGGTCAGTTCGGCACCTATGAATCCCGCGGTAAATGTATCCAGCCCGCCTATATAAGTTTTTTCTTCCTGGTCCCGGTACCCATGAAGAGTAACTGTAAATAACGCCTCAGCAGCAAAGCAGAGAGCTCTTGGTTCATCGAAATGTGTCGAACGGAGGTGCAGAGTTCTGTTATCAGTACGCTTTTTAGCACGAAAATCATATCCCGAAAAGTAATAGCTGCAATGAAGCTCTTCGACCAGTTCGCTGGTCCCTGCTTCAATCGCTCCTCCATGTGGAGCCAGGGCCGCTAGAGAGTTATTTTTTCCTGGCAGCACACGTATTTCATAATCCCGGCCTTCTAATTCAGAGGCTTGTAACTCAGTATAATCAGCGTACTTCTTTTTCCTCATTTAACTTTCACCACCGCTTCTTTAACAGTAACCGTTCCTTTTCCGGAACGAATATAGTTTACCCTATTCTCGCGTTTTTTAAAATAACATGTGTCGAAACTATTCAAAATAAAAAAACCAGCCCGCATGGCGGACTGGCGTTGTTATTGAGTTAATGGAGCTTCCTACCGGATTCGAACCGGTGACCTCATCCTTACCATGGATGCGCTCTACCTGCTGAGCTAAGGAAGCAAATAAAATATTCTAATTATATGTACACTCCTGCATGTCCGGAGCAGACACAAATACTATTGTAAAGAGCTTTGAGGCCATAGTCAACCTTATTTATTAAATCATTTCATATGATAAAAGCCTTTCTCTCCAGTAAGAGAAAAAGGCTTTGGTGCCCGGCAGCGATCTACTTTCACGGGGGGAGAGCCCCCGGCTATCATCAACGCTGAAGAGCTTAACTTCCGTGTTCGGCATGGGAACGGGTGGGGCCTCTTCGCTGTTGCCACCGGACCGGCCCGTCGGGCCCTGACAACCAAATACCGAGACCGCGGCCACCGCCGCGTATCGTGCTGAGCGTGGATAAGACTTCGACCGATTAGTATCCGTCCGCTGCACATGTCGCCATGCGTCCACGCCGGACCTATCTACCTCGTCATCTCCAAGGGGTCTTATCTCCGTAGAGGGGAAAGGTCATCTTAAGGGGGGCTTCATGCTTAGATGCTTTCAGCACTTATCCCGTCCACACGTAGCTACCCAGCAGTGCTCCTGGCGGAACAACTGGTACACCAGCGGTGTGTCCATCCCGGTCCTCTCGTACTAAGGACAGCTCCTTTCACCTTTCCTGCGCCCGCGACGGATAGGGACCGAACTGTCTCACGACGTTCTGAACCCAGCTCGCGTACCGCTTTAATGGGCGAACAGCCCAACCCTTGGGACCTACTTCAGCCCCAGGATGCGATGAGCCGACATCGAGGTGCCAAACCTCCCCGTCGATGTGAACTCTTGGGAGAGATTAGCCTGTTATCCCCAGGGTAGCTTTTATCCGTTGAGCGACGGCCCTTCCATGCGGTGCCGCCGGATCACTAAGCCCGACTTTCGTCCCTGCTCGACTTGTGGGTCTCGCAGTCAAGCTCCCTTGTGCCTTTGCACTCTGCGAATGATGTCCGACCATTCTGAGGGAACCATTGGGCGCCTCCGTTACTGTTTGGGAGGCGACCGCCCCAGTCAAACTGCCCACCTGACACGGTCCCGAGGCCGGATCACGGCCTGCGGTTAGAATGTCGATACCACCAGGGTAGTATCCCACCAGCGCCTCCTCCGAACCTGGCGGTCCGGATTCGATGGCTCCTACCTATCCTGTACAAGTGGTACCCACATCCAATGTCAAGCTACAGTAAAGCTCCATGGGGTCTTTCCGTCCTGTCGCGGGGAACCTGCATCTTCACAGGTATTATAATTTCACCGGGTCTCTCGTTGAGACAGTGCCCAAGTCGTTGCACCTTTCGTGCGGGTCGGAACTTACCCGACAAGGAATTTCGCTACCTTAGGACCGTTATAGTTACGGCCGCCGTTTACTGGGGCTTCAATTCGGCGCTTCTCCCCCCGGAGGGGGATAACGCCTCCTCTTAACCTTCCAGCACCGGGCAGGTGTCAGCCCCTATACTTCGCCTTACGGCTTCGCAGAGACCTGTGTTTTTGATAAACAGTCGCTTGGGCCCTTTCACTGCGGCTCCCTGGGGCTATGCACCCCGGGGAGCACCCCTTCTCCCGAAGTTACGGGGTCCTTTTGCCGAGTTCCTTAACGAGAGTTTTCCCGCGCGTCTTAGAATACTCATCCCACCTACCTGTGTCGGTTTACGGTACGGGCACCACGTTCCTCGCTAGAGGCTTTTCTTGGCAGGGTAGGTGCCGGCCCTTCGGGCCCCGTAGGGCCCTCCTGGTCACCGCTTGGCCGTCTGGGGGAGGGATTTGCCGCTCCCCCGGCCTTGCCAGCTTCAACGCGCATGTCCATTAGCGCGCGGCCGTGCCTGCCTGCGTCCCCCCATCACTCAAATGGAACGGAGGTGGTACAGGAATATCAACCTGTTTTCCATCGCCTACGCCTATCGGCCTCGGCTTAGGACCCGACTAACCCTGAGCGGACGAGCCTTCCTCAGGAAACCTTGGGTTTTCGACGGAAGGGATTCTCACCCTTCTTTTCGCTACTCATACCGGCATTCTCACTTCCAGGCGCTCCACCGGTCCTCACGGTCCGGCTTCGGGGCCCCTGGAACGCTCCCCTACCATCTCTCCCATGCGGGAGAGTCCACGGCTTCGGTGCTGCGTTTAGCCCCGGTACATTGTCGGCGCAGAGTCACTCGACTAGTGAGCTATTACGCACTCTTTCAATGATGGCTGCTTCTAAGCCAACATCCTAGTTGTCTAAGCAACTCCACATCCTTTTCCACTTAACGCAGACTTAGGGACCTTAGCCGGTGGTCTGGGCTGTTTCCCTCTCGACGACGGATCTTAGCACTCGCCGTCTGACTCCCGGGCAGCAAGTCACTGGCATTCGGAGTTTGACTGAATTCGGTAATCCGGGAAGGACCCCTCGTCCAATCAGTGCTCTACCTCCAGGACTCTCGTACCCGAGGCTAGCCCTAAAGCTATTTCGGGGAGAACCAGCTATCTCCAGGTTCGATTGGCATTTCACCGCTACCCACGACTCATCCCCGCAATTTTCAACTTGCGTGGGTTCGGGCCTCCAGCCAGTGTTACCTGGCCTTCACCCTGGTCATGGGTAGATCACCTGGTTTCGGGTCTACGCCCGCCTACTTGATCGCCCTCTTCAGACTCGCTTTCGCTGCGGCTCCGCCTTTGCGGCTTAACCTTGCAGACGAGCGTAACTCGCCGGTTCATTCTACAAAAGGCACGCCGTCACCCCTTAACGGGCTCCGACTTCTTGTAGGCACACGGTTTCAGGATCTGTTTCACTCCCCTTCCGGGGTGCTTTTCACCTTTCCCTCACGGTACTGGTTCACTATCGGTCACTAGGGAGTATTTAGCCTTGGGAGATGGTCCTCCCAGCTTCCGACGGGATTTCTCGTGTCCCGTCGTACTCAGGATACCCCCGGCGGGGGGAGGATGCCGGCTACCGGGCTGTTACCGTCTCTGGCGGGCCGTTCCAGGCCGCTTCGCCTATCCTCCCCGCCTGCCGTGCGGGGGTCCTACAACCCCGGGATGCAAGCATCCCGGTTTGGGCTGATTCCGTTTCGCTCGCCGCTACTCGGGAAATCGCGTTTGCTTTCTCTTCCTCCGGGTACTAAGATGTTTCAGTTCTCCGGGTCTACCGTCCGCCGCCTATGTGTTCAGCGGCCGGACGCCTTCCCATGACGGAAGGCGGGTTCCCCCATTCGGACATCTCCGGATCAAAGCTTACGTACAGCTCCCCGGAGCGTTTCGCCGTTCGTCGCGTCCTTCATCGGCTCCTAGTGCCAAGGCATCCACCGTGCGCCCTTTTCTTCTTAACCACTCGATACGCGGTCATTCTTCGACGCGGCCGCCGGTTCGTAAACCGGCCGCCTTGTGTTGCTTGTGTGTTGGTCTCGGTATTCGGTTGTCAAGGTCCCACGTGCCAAAAACAAATAGAGAGATCGTGTCTCTCAAAAGGAAAGCCAAGCCAGGCCCCTGCCCGGTCCCTGCGGGACCGGGGTCATGCTCCATAGAAAGGAGGTGATCCATCCCCACCTTCCGGTAGGGATACCTTGTTACGACTTCACCCCAATCATCTGCCCCACCTTCGGCGGCTGGGTCCCAGCAGGGTTCCCTCACCGACTTCGGGTGTTGCAAACTCTCGTGGTGTGACGGGCGGTGTGTACAAGGCCCGGGAACGTATTCACCGCGGCATGCTGATCCGCGATTACTAGCGATTCCGGCTTCATGCAGGCGAGTTGCAGCCTGCAATCCGAACTGAGAATGGCTTTTCTGGATTGGCTCCCCCTCGCGGGTTCGCTTCCCGTTGTACCATCCATTGTAGCACGTGTGTAGCCCAGATCATAAGGGGCATGATGATTTGACGTCATCCCCACCTTCCTCCGGTTTGTCACCGGCAGTCACCTTAGAGTGCCCAACTGAATGCTGGCAACTAAGATTAGGGGTTGCGCTCGTTGCGGGACTTAACCCAACATCTCACGACACGAGCTGACGACAACCATGCACCACCTGTCATTCCGTCCCCCGAAGGGGAACCGCCTCTCTCGAGGCGTAGCGGAAGATGTCAAGATCTGGTAAGGTTCTTCGCGTTGCGTCGAATTAAACCACATGCTCCACCGCTTGTGCGGGCCCCCGTCAATTCCTTTGAGTTTCAACCTTGCGGTCGTACTCCCCAGGCGGAGTGCTTAATGCGTTAGCTTCGGCACTACGGGTATCGAAACCCCTAACACCTAGCACTCAGCGTTTACGGCATGGACTACCAGGGTATCTAATCCTGTTTGCTCCCCATGCTTTCGCACCTCAGCGTCAGGTACAGACCAGAGAGTCGCCTTCGCCACTGGTGTTCCTCCACATATCTACGCATTTCACCGCTACACGTGGAATTCCACTCTCCTCTTCTGTCCTCAAGTTTCGCAGTTTCCAATGGCCTTCCACGGTTGAGCCGTGGCCTGTCACATCGGACTGACGAAACCGCCTGCGTGCCCTTTACGCCCAATAATTCCGGACAACGCTTGCCCCCTACGTATTACCGCGGCTGCTGGCACGTAGTTAGCCGGGGCTTTCTGGACAGGTACCGTCAGCACGCCAGCCTGTTCGACTGGCGTGGGTTCTTCCCTGTCAACAGAGCTTTACGATCCGAAAACCTTCATCACTCACGCGGCGTTGCACCGTCAGGCTTTCGCCCATTGCGGATGATTCCCTACTGCTGCCTCCCGTAGGAGTCTGGGCCGTGTCTCAGTCCCAGTGTGGCCGATCACCCTCTCAGGTCGGCTACGCATCGTCGCCTTGGGGAGCCCTTACCTCTCCAACTAGCTAATGCGCCGCGGGCCCATCGGACTGCGCAAGGATCCGAAGATCCCTGCTTTGCCGCTGACCTCAGGCGAGGTCAGGGCGTATTGGGCATTAGCCCCGGTTTCCCGGGGTTATTCCCATCAGTCCGGCAGGTTGCCCACGTGTTACTCACCCGTCCGCCGCTCGTTCCACCGGTTTCCTCCCGAAGGAGTCCGCCGGCTTCCCGCGCTCGACTTGCATGTATTAGGCACGCCGCCAGCGTTCGTCCTGAGCCAGGATCAAACTCTCCGTAAAAAGTTTGATGCTGTGGCATCAGTGATGCCCTAAAAAAGTGTTGCTTTTGATTGGGGCTCTGGCTTGTCTTTCCTTTTCAAAGAACGATCTGCCGCTCAAAGCGACAATTAATATCATACCAAGTAGGCAAATGAAAGTCAACAACAATTTATAAATTTTATTATTTCCGGTTGTTGCTTTCCACTTCTCTCGGAAGCGCATGTATAAATATATCACCGTGGCTCTAAGCGGTCAACAATTTTTAATAATTTCTTTAAAAAAATTTAAAAATAAATTAAAGTACAATTATCTATTACCTTCTCTCCTTTTTTATAGGTCTTTCCTTTTTATTCTGATTACTAATTGCGCCGGATTTTATGCTATTCTAGTGGTATGTAAGGGAGAAAGGAGAGAATTGACCATTGGCTGATATCCACTGGAACGATAAAGAATTATTAATCTTTGATCTGGATGGCACGCTATATGAAGATACTGAACACTTTGACTACTATGCTGAACGACTGGGTGCTTTTATTCCAGAAAAAAAGAGGATCACGTTTTTTACCGAATACGACGCTGTTCAAAAAGGTGAACGGGCTCTGCAGATAGGTACAGCTTACGATGCAGAAAAAGACCGGGTGCTCTATCTCGATCCAGTGTCTGCCCAGCCAATCAAAGTGGTCAGTTGGTCCGGAAAAGAAATGGACCCTTCTATATGGAAAAAAGAGTATGCAGGCTTTCCATTCGATTTTGATAAAAAAATAGCTATTGGGGATGGATGGTGGACGCCCCACGCTACTGCCAGGCATTTTGGCGTTTCGAAGGAAGAAGCCTATGCTGCTTACGTAGAAACTAAAACATATATGTCATCTGAAGCTTTCCAGTTGTCCCACACGCCTTCACTCCGATCCGGCCTGCAATGGCTCCAATCTAACGGTAAGCAGATGGTGTTAGTTACCAATAGTGATGATGAAGATGCAGAAGCCATTTTGCAGCAATTAAATCTTCAAGACCTGCTGCCTCCTTACACTAGAATTACCTCCGCCAATAAGCCGGCAGAAACGAAGGATCATTACAAACAGCTAATGGAAGAATACCGGGTGAATCCCCAGGAAACAATGGTCATCGGAGATAACCTGATGAATGATGTGATGCCCGGGGTTCTCCTTGGAATTGAAAGCATTCATATCAGTCCGTTAACTGAGTTTTCTTCTAAGTATGTTTATACGGTCCCTTCTCTCCAGCAGCCGATGGAAGAGCTTATTCAATATAATAAATAGAAAGAAAAAGAAGCCGCCTGCAAATTTCTGCAGGCGGCTTCTTTTCAATTAACTTTTATTCAGTCGGCACTTTCTTCATAATAGTCGATGCCAGTTCATCATACAGCTCACCAATTGGGTGTTCCAGCTGATATACTGACGGAGCGAACACGCTATCGTCTTCAAGCGGCTGCCCGAGGGGAACCCGGCTTAGGATACCGACTTTTAACTCTTCAGCCAAACGGTCTGCCCCGCCTTCGCCAAAGACGTACTCTTTCTCACCGCTGCGGCTTTCATAATAGGCCATATTCTCAATGATCCCTAATACACGGTGGTTGGTTTTAATCGCCATCGCTCCGGCACGGGCCGCTACAAATGCTGCAGTCGGATGCGGAGTAGTAACAATGATTTCCTGGCTTTCAGGCAGGGTAGTGTGAACATCGAGTGCCACATCTCCTGTGCCTGGTGGAAGATCCAGCAATAGATAATCGAGATCGCCCCACTCTACTTCATTAAAGAAATTATTGAGCATTTTTCCAAGCATAGGGCCTCTCCAGACCACCGGAGCGTTGTCCTCCACAAAGAATCCCATCGATATAACTTTAACTCCAAAACGTTCTACCGGATAGATCCGCTCGTCTTGAACTTTCGGGCGTTCTTCAATGCCCATCATGTCCGGTACGCTGAACCCGTAAATGTCTGCGTCGATAATACCCACTTTTTTTCCGGCACGAGCCAGTGCTACAGCAGTGTTTACTGTAACCGTAGATTTACCAACGCCGCCTTTTCCGCTGGCAATCGTAATAAACTGGGTTTTATTATCCTCAGATAAAATCTTCGGCCCTTCTTCACCTTTGAGACCCCCGGCTTTTTCTACTTCTTCGGGCTCAAGGGTTTCAAAACGGAGCCCTACTGAGTCAGCACCAGCCTCTTTGATCGTATCCACCACCTGCTGCTGCATCTGCATCTGTTCAGGCGTACCTGTTTTCGCCAATGCTATCTTTAAACGCACTTTGCTGTCTTCTTTTACACTGATACTGCGAATACCACCGGTTTCAGCGATCGGCTTGCCCAAATCAGGATCTTCTATGGACTGAAGTGCTTCGCGCACCTGTTCTTCTGTAATCACATTGCACACCTTCCTTCTCTAGACTATAACTGTAACTATTGGAAACATTCCGTATCTAGCATACCGTTTTTAAGAAGCAGATTTCAAACGTTTACAACTATAACCTGCCGCTTTTCTCTACATATAAACAAATCAGGTAAAAAAACTCCCTCTGCTGAATGCAGAAGGAGTTTTTGAGTGAAGAGATGAAATTAACGCTTCGAGAACTGTGGCGCACGACGTGCTGCTTTGAGACCGTATTTTTTACGTTCTTTCATACGTGCATCACGAGTCAGGTAGCCTTCAGATTTCAGTGTAGGACGGAAATCCGGGTCTACTTTCAAGAGGGCGCGTGCTACTCCGTGACGGATCGCACCAGCCTGGCCGGTGAAGCCGCCGCCTCTTACAGTGACTTTAATGTCATAAGAACCTTCCGTGCCAGTAGCAGCGAGTGGCTGCTTTACAACGAGTTTCAATGTTTCAAGGTTGAAATACTCGTCGAGTTCACGGTCGTTTACAGTGATTTTTCCATCGCCTGGCTCAAGAAAAACTCTAGCCGATGAGTTTTTCCGGCGTCCAGTACCGTAGTATTGTACTTGTGCCAAATGTAGTCCCTCCTTTTATTTTAACCGCGCAGTTGCAGTTCTTCTGGTTGTTGTGCGTGATGTTTGTGCTCTGGACCTTCGTATACGAATAACTTCTTGCCTTGTTCACGGCCAAGAGTGTTTTTCGGAAGCATGCCTTTAATAGCAATTTCGAGCATTTTTTCTGGTTTCTCACGGCGCATGTCGTCTGCGCGTGTAGATCTCAGTCCACCCGGATAACCGCTGTGGCGGTGATAATACTTTTGAGAAAGCTTTTTCCCGGTAAGGTGAATTTTCTCTGCATTAATGATAATTACATTATCGCCAACGTCAATGTGCGGGGTGTATTGTGGCTTAGTTTTACCGCGAAGGATTGCAGCGACTTCACTGGCAAGACGTCCGAGTGTCTGGCCTTGTGCGTCTACTACGTACCATTTGCGTTCTACCTCGCCTGGCTTAGCCATGTATGTCGTACGCATAGTTGTTTCCCTCCTAAATCAATTCTCTGCCGATTATATCATCGATCACTTGTCTTATTTACGCTCATCATTCCGTATCCCGGGGCAGTGGGACGTGAAATGCCAAATAACATCGTATAATAACAGGGACCAAATGTCAATGTTAAAACACCAGGAAACGTTGTTTTTTTGTAGTCAATTTCCTCCAGAGCCAAATAAGCTTTCAACTGACCTAAAAAGACTGTTAACGCACGAGTAACCAAAGTACTGTGTACAGAGCACAGCCAGCGGCAAAATAACGAAAAGTGCTCTTTCTGTGCTGCGGTATCTCTTCTTGCATCACTTGATAAATAATCCCCCCGGAAATAAACGCATAGATAATTGACACCCACTCGTCCTTTAAGTCAACGAGCAAGCCGAAAAGCCAGCCCACCAAAACCCCCGTTACTAAAAACCACCGGCCAAATTTATCAAAGAGACGATGGTTAATGGAGCGCATGCTGATATCTGAGGTTAGCAGATAGACCGAAAGCGCTGCGAAATAAAAAACAGTTTCCTTCGCTGTCCCCATTTGCCCATGAAGCAGCAAATAACCCACAACCAGATTAAACAATGTATAGAACGTAAGTGGAATCAAAAAATATAAGTTTCCGCTTCGAAGACGGTTTCTGACGCTGCCTTCCCTATGAAATGAGTGAGCCACCTTTCCCAGTCCATAGGTTAAAAGCATCCCGGCCATAGCCACCAGGTAAGCATCATTATTTACCGTTTCTAAAAAAGCAGTACTCGTTTCGCTGTCGATCTGCTTTTGAGTCGTGCTTAAGTTTGGCAAAGTAATAGAAAAAACGTACGCGATAGCTACCCCGCCAGAGATTGAAATCAGCTTACGGCGGCTTGCATTAGATATATAACCAACAAACTTCACAGCCACGTGGATAGCAGCAAAAACAAGAACAAACAGAAAACTAACAAATGTCATTACTTCAGCTCCCTTATTTTCAACCAAAACTGTAAGTCAGTAGTTCACCCTCCATAGATACAGCCCATGGCCGGGGGCCGTGTTACCCGCAGCCGCACGCTCTTTTGATTCAATAATAGTTTTTATTTCCTCTGGGTGGCGATTCCCTTTCCCCACCTCAAGAAGCGTCCCTACAGCAATACGAATCATATTGTACAAAAAGCCTGACCCGCGGAACGTAAACCACAGCTCGTCTCCCTCAAGCCTGGCCTCGGCTTCATACACTGTCCGGGTTTTCTCTGTTACATCAGTATTGGAAGCACAAAAGGAAGAAAAGTCGTGCTCTCCTTTAATGTAGTAGGCAGCCCTCTGCACGGCTTCCACATCTGTAGGATAAGGGTAATAAAAAGCATGGTTCCGGCGGAAGACGTCCCTTTCTTTACGTAGCAGCACACAGTACCGGTACTCTTTTTCCACCGCGTCAAAACGTGCGTGAAAATCGTCATCGGCATACACAGAGTGCCAGACGTGGATATCTTTTGGCAGAAAAGTTTCGAGGGCCTTCCCCCATTTATGCTCCGGCAGCTGCAGCGGAGAATCGAAGTGGAAGACCTGGCCTTTTGCGTGCACGCCTGAGTCCGTCCTTCCCGAAGCATGAATTGGCACGTGAACTTCTTTATGCATTTTCTGCAGCGCCTCTTCGATTTCTCGCTGGACGGTCCGGCGTCCCGGCTGCACCTGCCAGCCTTCAAAAAACGTACCATCATACGCCACTGTTGCTTTCACTCTCGGCACCGGGCTCTCCTCCTTTCAATTACTGGCGTAAAAACAATAAAATAACTCCAAACACCGCGATCAGGCAACAACACAAAGTATCCCGCCATCCCCACACGAGCAGACGAAGTTTGGTGCGTCCTTCGCCTCCGTTATAGCCGCGGGCCTCCATAGCATAGGCTAAATCTTCCGCCCGGCGGAAAGCACGTACAAATAACGGCACCAAAAGTGAAACAAACGCCTGCATCCGGTCCCGCATGGAGCCTTTGTTGAAGTCAGCACCGCGGGCCGTCTGGGCTTTAATAATTTTTTCTGTTTCCTGCAGCAGCGTAGGAATAAACCGGATCGCAATCGACATCATCATCGCTACATCGTAGGCGGGAAACTTAAAGCGCTCGAGTGGGGAGAACATTTGCTCCAGTGCATCTGTAAGGTCAATCGGGCTTGTCGTCAGCGTTAAGAGCGATGTAAAGTATACGAGCAGCAGCAGACGTAGAGAAATAAACAATCCCTGACGGATGCCTTCCTCATAAAAAGAAAACATACCAATAGAAAAAAGCACCTCGCCGTCTCTTGTGAAAAAAGCATGCAGAAAGAAAGTTAATATTACTAAAATGAATACAGGAAACATCCCCTTGCGAATATACCGAAACGGCACCCCCGAGAGAAAATAAACGGCTATCGCTGCACCTCCAAAAAGCGCGTACCCGTGCCAGCTGTTCACAAGAAAAATAACAATAATTAAAAAAACAACGGCGGCAATTTTCGCCCGGGGGTCCATGTGATGGAGATAGGAGCGCCCGGGCAGGTACTGGCCAATAATAACATTTTCAAACACGCGGCACCCCTCCATTCTGAACCGCCCGCCGCCAATAGTCAGCAGCTTCGGCCGGAGAAAGCTGATAATGCGGAAAACGGATGCCGCTGTCCTGTTCAATTTGTTGGAGCACCTGTACCTGTTCCGGAATATCCAGATCCATCTCCTGCAGCTTTTTCCGCTGGGCATAAATAGTTTCGGGCTCTCCCTGCATTTTGATCTCTGCATCCTCCATCACGTACATATACTCAGCAAAGGCGGCCGCTTCTTCCATTTGATGTGTAATCATGATTGTGGTCGGCTGATACGTACGCTGCCAATTCATAAACAGTTTCAGGATTTCTTTTTGTCCCTGGGGATCGAGCCCCGCAGTTGGTTCATCCAAAATAAGAATATCCGGATTGGTGGCAAGCACTCCAGCAATTGCGACCCGCCGCATCTGGCCCCCGCTCAGCTCGAACGGGGAGCGCTTGAGCAGTGACTCACTGAGCCCCACCTGCTGCAGTAGCTCTGGAAGCTTCTTTTGGATTTCCGCTACATCCATCCCTTTATTTTTCGGCCCAAACAACAAATCCTTTTCCACCGTTTCCTCGAACAGCTGATGTTCAGGATACTGAAATACCATGCCGACATGACTCCGCACCGCTTTGACTGTTTTCCGTTTTGTTTTGGCTTCGAGATGATGTTCTCCTACGCTCACCACTCCTGCGGAAGGCTTCAACAGCCCATTGATATGCTGCACGAGCGTCGATTTCCCCGATCCTGTACGCCCTATTACAGCTGTTACTGAAGAAGCACGAAAATACGCATTTACGTTTTTGAGTGCCAATGTTTCAAAAGGCGTTTTTTGCATGTACACATGGCTTACGTCCTGAAAATTCACATCCATGCTGCTACTCTCCTTCAACCATGGTACGGAGCGTTCGCATATCGATTCTCCGCTTCTTTGCTTCCTGATAGAGCTGGTATTTATAGGGAAGTGGCATCCCTTCCGCTTCCATCCATTCCAGCTGATCTGGAATGTTTTTTGTCGTAATATCTTTTTCGATACGCCCTGCTTTCATGAACCAAATACGATCAGACTTAAAAGCTTCTTCGAGATAATGCGTAATGGAGATAATAGTAATACCTGATTCACGGCACAGCCGGCTCATTGTTTCCAAAATTTCTTTTCTGCCGTTTGGATCAAGCATCGAGGTTGATTCATCAAACACCATTACCTGCGGTCGCAAAGCAAGGATCCCAGCTATCGCTGCCCGTTGCTTCTGGCCTCCGGACAGACGGTGCGGCTCCATATGTAAAATGTGTTCAATGTTTACCCATTGGCTGACTTCCTTAATTCGTTCAAGCATCACTTCACGCGGAACACCAGCGTTTTCCATGCCAAAAGCAATATCGTCACGCACTGTCGGCGCCACAAACTGGTGCTCCGGGTTTTGAAAAACCATCCCAACCTCCTGCCGAATCATTTGCAAAGCCTTATCATCCGCGGTGTTTTTTCCTAACACATGCACTGAGCCCTCTGTTGGCTGAGACAGGCCATTAAAAAGACGGGAGAGTGTTGATTTTCCAGAACCGTTAGCTCCTATAATTGAAAGCCATTCCCCGCGATGGACATCTTTGGTTAATCCTTTTAATACCTTTTCATCACTCTCTTCGTATTGATACTCGAGCTCCCGGAGTTCAATAATTGCCACGCCCTCTCCCCTCCCTTTAATGTTCAATTTTTACATAGAAAAAAAGCAAGACGCAGTCTTTACAGACATCGTCCTGCCTCTTTTACCTATAACCTTCATTTGCAAATGAAAGAAATGTATAAACGAGGACTTCCCGTTTATACAAGTTCGATGATAGCCATTTCAGCAGCATCCCCACGGCGCGGTCCAAGTTTCAGTACGCGCGTGTAGCCGCCTTGACGGTCTTCATAACGAGGGCCAATTTCAGAGAACAATTTTTGAACAGCATCCTGTCCTTCTTCATTAGCTGTCTCCTTGCGGACAAATGCAGCGGCCTGACGGCGGGCGTGCAAATCTCCACGTTTTCCGAGAGTAATAATTTTTTCTGCGATCGGCTGTACCTCTTTTGCTTTAGCGTGAGTAGTTTCAATCCGGCCGTTAATAATAAGGTCGGTCGTCAAATCACGAAAAAGTGCTTTTCTTGCCGACGTGTCGCGTCCAAGCTTTGAGTATGGCATTACAATTCCCTCCTTTAATCAAACAAGTATTTATGCTTAGTCCTCTTCGCGTAAACCGAGGCCGAGTTCACCTAATTTTTCCTGAACTTCTTCCAGCGATTTGCGCCCGAGGTTGCGGACTTTCATCATATCTTCCTCTGACTTTTGCGTCAGTTCCTGCACAGTATTGATACCAGCGCGTTTCAGGCAGTTGTAGGAACGCACCGAAAGATCAAGTTCTTCAATCGTCATTTCAAGTACTTTTTCTTTTTGGTCTTCCTCTTTTTCCACCATAATTTCCGCATTCTGTGCCTGGTCGGTCAACCCGATAAAGATATTCAAATGCTCATTCATAATTTTTGCCCCAAGCGATACTGCCTCTTCGGGACGGATGCTTCCGTCTGTCCAAACGTCCAACGTTAACTTATCATAGTTGGTAATTTGTCCGACACGAGTATTCTCCACCTGGTAATTCACACGCTCTACTGGCGTATAAATAGAATCAATAGGAATAACACCAATTGGAAGGTCGTCGCTGTTGTTTCCTTCAGCCGGGACATAGCCGCGCCCGCGATGAGCGGTAAGGCGCATATGCAAATTGGCGTTTTTTGATAATGTGGCAATGTGAAGATCCGGATTCAGGATTTCCACGTCGCTGTCATGCGTAATGTCACGAGCAGTTACTGTACCTTCTCCCTGCACGTCCACCTCGAGCACTTTTTCATCATCAGAGTACACTTTTAAAGCAAGCTTTTTCAAATTCAAAATAATGGTTGTTACGTCTTCAAGTACGCCTTCAATCGTAGAAAACTCATGAAGAACTCCATCGATCTGAACCGTAGAAACTGCTGCTCCCGGTAACGAAGATAAGAGAATACGACGCAGGGAATTCCCCAGGGTAGTACCATAACCACGTTCCAATGGTTCAACAACAAATTTGCCAAACTTGGCATCCTCGCTCACTTCGACCGCTTCAATGTTAGGCTTTTCAATTTCGATCATTTGTTTGCGTACCCTCCTTCAAACGTCGTACATCCGGC
Source organism: Marinococcus halophilus (assembly GCF_900166605.1). NCBI lineage: Bacteria > Bacillati > Bacillota > Bacilli > Caryophanales > Bacillaceae > Marinococcus > Marinococcus halophilus. Next base: position 52,370 of record NZ_FVZD01000006.1, on the reverse strand, counting down.
AGCCGGTGCCGGAAATAAGGAAAACAGGAAAGCGGACTGCAAAAGCACTCCTTCTAACCTGCATCCTTTGCAATAGTCATGTTCGCTTTCAGTTATGCACGTGGACGTTTTGGCGGGCGGCACCCGTTATGAGGGACTGGCGTTACATCACGAATGACCGTAACTTCTACCCCGGTTGCCTGAAGAGAACGAATTGCAGCTTCACGTCCAGCTCCTGGACCCTTCACTGTAACTTCTACGCTTTTCAATCCGTGTTCCATCGCAGCTTTTGTTGCTGTCTCTGCAGTCATTTGAGCTGCGAACGGAGTGGACTTACGGGAGCCTTTGAAACCAAGCACTCCAGCGCTTGCCCATGCAAGTGTGTTTCCCTGCACGTCCGTAATGTTTACAATCGTGTTGTTAAACGTCGAGCGGATATGAGCCACACCCGACTCTATATTCTTGCGCTGGCGGCGTTTACGTGGTGCGTTCGACTTTGTTTTTGCCATAATAGGTAACCTCCTTTATAAATAAATTATTTGCGTTTGTTTGCTACTGTACGACGCGGGCCTTTACGGGTACGGGAATTGTTTTTCGTGTTTTGTCCGCGAAGCGGCAGCCCACGGCGGTGACGAATTCCACGATAGCTTCCGATTTCCATCAAGCGTTTGATATCGAGGGAAGTTTCACGGCGAAGATCCCCTTCTACCGTATGATTGTTATCAATAGCCGTACGGATACGGGCCAGCTCGTCTTCTGTTAAATCACGTACGCGGGTGTTCTGGTCAACATCAGCTTCGTTCAGAACTGTCACTGCAAGCGACTTGCCAATGCCGTATACGTAAGTGAGTGAAATAGCAATACGCTTATCGCGCGGAATATCTACTCCTGCAACACGTGCCATGCGGGCACCTCCTTTTTATTATCCTTGTCTTTGTTTATGCTTCGGGTTCGAGCAAATTACCATTACCGAACCTTTACGGCGAATAACTTTACAATTGTCACAAATCTTTTTAACGGAAGGTCTTACTTTCATTTCCATTTACCTCCTTCACTGCATACATGCCATGCATTGGTAAGAGTGCTCAAGAATAACTCTGCGGGTCTATTTATAGCGGTACGTAATACGCCCGCGGGAAAGATCGTACGGTGAAATTTCTACAGTTACTTTATCACCCGGGAGAATCCGGATGAAATGCATACGGATTTTGCCGGAAACATGCGCTAAAATTTTGTGTCCATTTTCAAGCTCAACACGAAACATAGCGTTTGGAAGAGGTTCAATGACCGTGCCTTCCATTTCAATAACATCATCTTTGGCCATGAATTAATTCTCCTTTTCAAATAAGGCTTCTTGTTCAAAAAAGGTGTAAAGAGCGTGCCGGATTTTCGCGTTAGTCACTCGGCCGGTCTCAGTTAAACTTGACTGTACTTCCGGCGAAATATACGAAAGTAATTCTACGTGGGACGTGTTTTTCTTCTTTCCCCGATCGAACTTTCGTCTTTCCCCGTCAGCCAACATGAGAAACTTATCGTCCAGCACGTCAATTACTACCGCGTACTGACCAGCTTCACGCCCCCGGGTCACTCGAACGATTTGTCCCAGATCGGGTCGCCTTGACTCCGAATCTTTCATGCATGCATCCTCTTTTCCTTAGGCTTCGTTAGGATTTAGCAACCTGGCTGCTGTTTTACACGGCCTGGGCTGTCCAACCATCGGAGAGGGTGTATACGTGTTTGCTCTAGGCAAATTCAGTGTACCCCTAAAATGATGGTATTGCATCATGTTCCCGGATCGCATCCGATAAGCAGTTTCATAGTTAATCATGAAACGTTGCTGCCACATCGCACTTCCCGTATTATAACGAGTTTCCGACCCTTTTTACAAACAATCATGCACGAAGGTCTTTCAAGAGTGCTTCAATGTCATGAAATACGTTATCTATATCCTGATCTCCATCGATGTTACGGAGATATCCTTTTTCTTTATAGAAATCAATCAACGGCTGCTGTTGTTCAATGTTTACTTCCAAACGGCGCTTAACCGTTTCTGGTTTATCATCATCGCGCTGAACAAGTTCACTTCCATCTACATCATCAACGCCTTCCTGCTTCGGCGGGTTGTAAATAACATGATACGTTCTGCCGGAGGAAGGGGAAACGCGACGGCCGGTAAGACGTTCTTCAAGTTTTTCTTTTGGAACATCAATGTTCAGTACGTAGTCAAGCTGCCTGCCCATATCCGAAAGCATTTTTTCCAATGCCCCGGCTTGTGCCGGAGTTCTAGGAAAACCATCGAGCAAGAATCCGTTCCGGCAGTCTTCTTTTTGCAAACGTTCTTCAACAATACCGTTTGTGACTTCATCTGGAACTAAATCACCAGCATCCATGTAAGACTTTGCCTGTCTGCCAAGCTCGGTCTCTTCTTTAATGGCTGTGCGGAACATGTCCCCAGTAGAAATGTGGGGAATATTGTATTCTTCACTAATTGTTGCAGCCTGCGTGCCTTTTCCAGCACCCGGCAGCCCCATCAATATCAGATTCACGCTATCTCCTCCAACGACTATTTTACCCGAAGGGAAGCGGCATAGGCGAGCTTCATCTTCGAGGCCAATTCTATTTAATGAAACCGCGATAGTTCCGTTTAACTAACTGGCTTTCTACTTGCTTCATCGTTTCCAAAGCTACCCCTACAACGATTAGAAGGCCTGTGCCGCCAATTTGAATCGACTGTGGGAGACCCATCTGTGTGATGAAAAAGACTGGAATGATGGCAACCACGGTTAAAAACAGGGCTCCGACAAATGTAAGCCTGTAAAGCGTCCGCCGGATGTACTTTTCAGTGGCAAACCCTGGGCGTATGCCAGGAATGTAGCCACCCTGCTTTTTCAGGTTCTCCGTCATTTGTTCGGGATTCACCTGGACAAAGGCATAAAAGTACGTAAACGCAATGATTAAAGCTGCATATACGACCATTCCTATAGGCTGCGTATAATCAAAGTTATTTACAATCCAGTTGGCAATCGCATTTTCCTCACCAATAAAGCTTGCTGCTGTCGGCGGAAAAATAAATAATGCCAACGCAAAAATAACCGGGATAACCCCTGCAGCGTTCACTTTTAAAGGAAGGTGTGTGGACTGTCCGCCAACCGGGCTCCGTCCAACAGTTCGTTTTGCATATTGAATAGGAATTTTGCGCAGCGCCTGCTGTACAAAAATGACGCCTACAATAATAGCAAGAACTGCTACTGCCAGAAGCGCTATAGTGATAATGCCTATATATAACTCTCCGCCAGCATCCTGGATCTGCGTTGCATAAATTTGGTTGATCCCATTAGGAATACCCGCCGCAATACCGGCAAAGATCAGGATAGAGATACCGTTCCCCACACCTTTTGCAGTGATTTGCTCACCAAGCCACATTAAAAAAGCCGTGCCGGCTGTCATTATCAACGCAATAAATATATATTTAGCAACATTTGGGTTCGGAATAAGGCCTGGAAAATAGTTGTTAAACCCAACAGACATTCCAAGTCCCTGAACAAATGCAAGAACAATAGTGAAATAACGGGTGAACTGATTCAGTTTCCGTCTTCCTGTTTCCCCCTGTTTTGCCCATTCCGAAAATTTAGGCACAACGTCCATACGAAGCAATTGTACCACAATTGAAGCGGTAATGTATGGCATGACGCCCATCGCAAATATGGAATACTGCGACAGCGCCCCGCCTCCAAACGTGTTCAAAAAGCCAAATGCACTTGCTTCATCAGAGAAATTCAGCACCTGACGGTTTGTCCCAGGCACCGGAATAAAACTTCCGATCCGAAATATAATCAACATGACTAAGGTGAACAACACCTTGTTTCGAATGTCACTCACACGAAACATGTTGATAATCGTGCGGAACATTAGACCACCTCGGTTTTTCCGCCCGCTGCTTCAATTGCTTGCACTGCTGAAGCAGAGAACTTGTTCGCGTGCACTTGAAGCTCTTTCTCCAACTTGCCGTTGCCTAGAATTTTCACGCCATCTTTGTATTTGCTGATTACGCCTTTTTCAAGCAACGTCTCTGGAGTAATTGTTGTACCATTGTCGAAGCTGTTGAGCGTTTCCACATTTACAATAGCATAGTCTTTACGATTAATGTTCGTAAAGCCGCGTTTTGGCAGACGCTTGAAGATAGGGTTTTGCCCACCTTCAAAACCTGGACGTACACCACCGCCGGAACGAGCGTTCTGTCCTTTATGTCCGCGGCCGGAAGTTTTGCCGTTGCCGGAAGCCGGTCCCCGGCCAACACGGTTACGCTGTTTGTTTTTGCCTTTTGCAGGCTGAAGTTCGTGGAGTTTCATGATGCCACCTCCCTGTCATTTAGGAATGAGATTTATTGGTCCAGTTCTTTTACCGTCAGCAAGTGAGACACTTTATTCACCATACCGCGGATTGCAGGATTGTCTTCTTTTACTACCGTACGGTTTATTTTATGCAAACCAAGTGTACGGACTGTTACGCGCTGATCTTCCGGACGTCCGATCATGCTGCGGCTAAGGGTAATTTCCAATTGTTTGGCCATTTGCTTTCCCCCCTTATCCTAACAATTCTTCGACGCTCTTACCACGCAATTTAGCTACTTCTTCTGCTGTTTTCAAAGAAGTTAATCCGTCGATAGTAGCGCGAACCATGTTAATAGGATTGTTGGAACCAAGAGATTTCGACAGAATGTCCTGTACGCCGCCAAGCTCTAAGATGGCACGTACTGGTCCGCCAGCGATCACTCCGGTACCTTCAGATGCAGGCTTCAACAGAACGTTGCCTGCGCCAAAGTGACCAGTGATTTCGTGTGGAATAGTTGTTCCTACGATAGGAATTTGCACAAGGTCCTTTTTAGCATTTTCTACCGCTTTACGGATTGCTTCCGGTACTTCGAGAGCTTTCCCCTGGCCAAAGCCGACATGGCCGTTACGGTCTCCAACTACTACGAGTGCTGCAAAGCGGAAGTTACGTCCACCTTTTACCACTTTTGCCACACGATTGATAGTTACAACGCGTTCTTCAAGTTCCAGTTTGTTCGGATCAATACCTTGCATTCTTGTCCCTCCCTTGCTTTTTAGAATTTTAGTCCGTTTTCCCGGGCTGCTTCAGCGAGTTCTTGAACACGGCCGTGATAAACAAATCCACCCCGGTCAAAAACGACTGTATCATAGCCTTTTTCCGTAGCACGCTTGGCGAGAGTTTCCCCGATTTTACGGGCTGCCTCTTTATTGCCGCCATTTTCGATTCCGGAATTTCTTTCCATTGTCGAAGCTGCTACCAGTGTCACCCCTGCTTCGTCGTCGATCAGCTGCGCATAGATATGCTTTGCAGAACGGAAAACGTTCAGGCGAGGGCGTTCTGGTGTACCGCTGATTTTACGGCGGATACTCATATGGCGTTTTTTGCGTTTTTCATAGCTTGTTGCTTGAGCCATCGTACAGTTCCTCCTTTCGTGCTTGTTACGATGTTAATTAACAATTATTTACCCGTCTTACCTTCTTTACGGCGAACTTCTTCTCCTTCGTAGCGGATTCCTTTGCCTTTATATGGTTCAGGAAGACGTACAGAGCGAATGTTGGACGCTACAGCACCAACGCGTTCTTTATCAATACCGCGAACGGTCACTTTTGTGTTAGAAGGCACTTCAATATCGATTCCTTCCTCGGAAACGAATTCTACCGGGTGGGAGTAACCAACGTTTAGTACCAGCTTTTCACCGGATTTCTGCGCACGATAACCTACACCGACGAGCTCAAGATTCTTTTCATAACCTTTTGTTACGCCTTCTACCATGTTGTTTACAAGGCTTCGGGTCGTACCGTGGAGCGAGCGGTGCTCTTTATTATCAGAATGGCGTTCGAAAGTTACTTCCGACTCTCCAAGATTCACAGTGATAACCGGGTGAAGTTCACGGCTCAATTCACCTTTTGGTCCTTTGACTGTAACTGTATTTCCATCTTTAGCGATTGTCACGCCTTCTGGAATTTCGATTGGTTTCAGGCCAATACGAGACATACTGCACACCTCCGTTCTTTATAACGATTTTATTACCAAACGTATGCGAGAACTTCGCCGCCCACGTTTTGCTTTCTTGCTTCTTTATCAGACATAACGCCTTTAGATGTAGAAATTACTGCGATACCAAGTCCGCCCAGCACTTTAGGAACCTCGTTGGATCCTGCATAAACACGGAGACCTGGTTTACTGATACGTTTGATACCAGAAATAACTTTTTTGTTTTCTGTACCAGTTTTTAAGAATAAGCGGATCATTCCCTGTTTTTTATCATCGACATATTCAACGTCGCGAATGAAACCTTCCAGCTTGAGGATTTCAGCGATTTCTTTTTTCAGGTTCGATGCAGGAAATTCTACTTTCTCGTGGTTCACCATGTTTGCGTTGCGGATACGAGTCAGCATATCAGCAATCGGATCTGTCATGACCATTTGAATACCTCCCTCCCAGTTACGGGGTCGTGCGCCGGCTGCTGCCGGCGTTTACGTGAATAATTTATTTTTGAAACGGCATGCCCATTTGATTGAGCAGTTCGTAAGATTCTTCATCAGTCGAAGCAGTAGTAACGATAACGATATCCATTCCGCGTACTTTTTCTACCTGATCGTAGGAAATTTCCGGGAAGATCAATTGTTCACGTACACCGAGTGTGTAGTTACCACGGCCGTCAAATGCTTTGTTTGACACCCCGCGGAAGTCACGGACACGTGGAAGCGTGACGTGGATTAATTTTTCCAGGAAGTCATACATACGTGCTCCGCGCAAAGTTACCTTTGCACCGATTGGCATACCTTCACGAAGTTTAAATCCTGCAATAGAACGTTTTGCTTTTGTAATCAAAGGCTTCTGCCCGCTGATTGCTTCCAGCTCTTCTACTGCTTTATCCAATGAGCGAGGGTTTTGTACTGCTTCCCCGACACCCATGTTAATAACAATTTTATCAACCTTCGGTACTCCCATTACGGAAGAATAGTCGAATTTCTCGTGCAGACTCGGTACGATTGATGTTTGATACTTTTCTTTTAAAGCGTTCATTCGTGTGACCTCCTCTCGTCCTTTGTCTTACTTAGTTCAGGGCTTCACCTGATTTTTTGGCGACACGTACTTTTTTGCCGTTCTCTACCTTGTGACCAACCCGTGTTGGTTCGCCGGATTTCGGATCAAGCGGCATAACGTTTGATACGTGAATGGCAGCTTCTTGGTTTAAGATACCGCCTTGTGGGTTTTCCTGGGAAGGCTTCGCATGTTTTTTCACGATGTTCACACCTTCAACGATTACACGCTCCTGCGCAGGCATTGCTTTAAGGATTACGCCTTCTTTGCCTTTATCCTTGCCGCTGATTACTTTTACTTTTTCACCCTGTTTAACATGAAGCTTATTTTGGGCCATTTTCGCACCTCCTTAACGGGACATCACGACTTCGCATGATATTTGTATTACAGCACTTCCGGTGCAAGGGAGATAATTTTCATATACTGCTCGTCACGAAGCTCTCTTGCTACTGGACCAAAGATACGTGTTCCACGTGGTCCTTTGTCCGTACGTACGATTACGGCTGCGTTTTCGTCAAAGCGAATGTAAGAACCGTCTGGACGGCGGACGCCGCTGCGGGAACGTACAATAACTGCCTGGACAATCTCGCCTTTTTTGACAACGCCCCCTGGTGTTGCTTGTTTGACAGAGCACGTAATCATGTCACCGATGTTAGCAGTTTTACGGCCGGAACCGCCTAGAACTTTTATACACTGGACTTCGCGGGCACCAGAGTTATCCGCTACTCTTAAGCGTGATTCTTGTTGGATCATAGGTCACGGTACCTCCTTTCTTTAAAAACGATTTAAAGAATAACTGATTCTTCTATTACTTTCACGAGACGAAAACGCTTGTCTTTCGACAATGGGCGGGTTTCCATGATTTGGACGATATCGCCAACTTTTGCAATGTTTTCTTCATCGTGGGCTTTAAACTTTTTGGAGTCTCTGACACGTTTGCCGTACAACGGGTCTTTTTTATACGTTTCAACAACAACGGCAATCGTTTTATCCATTTTATCGGATGTCACGCGACCGTTATAAACCTTACGGTTGTTACGTTCTTCAGCCATATTGGTTTAACCTCCTTTTCCTTTTAGCCTTTGTTCATCCCGAGTTCACGTTCACGCAAAACGGTTTTGGCACGTGCAATATCTTTTCTTACGGTACGGATGCGGGCGGGATTTTCCAACTGACCGGTTGCTAATTGAAAACGAAGGTTAAAAAGTTCTTCTTTCAGGCTTTTCGTCTGATCTTCGATTTCAGTTGTGGTTAGATCTCTCAATTCATTAGCTCTCATTTGCCTCACCACCCACTTCTTCGCGTTTCACAAATTTCGTTTTGACCGGTAACTTGTGAGCTGCAAGTCTCAATGCCTCACGGGCAACCTCTTCGTTAACCCCGGCAATTTCAAACATGATTTTCCCTGGTTTTACAACTGCTACCCAGCCTTCAGGAGAACCTTTACCGGAACCCATGCGGACTTCAAGGGGTTTAGCTGTGTATGGCTTATCCGGGAAAATTTTAATCCAGACTTTACCGCCACGTTTCATATAACGGGTCATAGCAATACGTGCAGATTCAATCTGGCGGTTCGTAATCCAGGAAGCTTCGACTGCCTGCAGTCCGTATTCACCAAAAGTGATCTCTTTGCCGCCTTTTGCACGGCCTCTCATTTTGCCACGGTGTTCGCGACGATATTTTACGCGTTTTGGCAATAACATATTATTTGCCTCCTTCCTCTTGATTCGTTCCTTTCGTTGGAAGGACTTCTCCGCGATAAATCCAGATTTTCACACCTAGTTTACCGTACGTTGTGTCTGCTTCTGCAGTGCCGTAATCAATGTCAGCACGCAACGTATGGAGAGGTACTGTTCCTTCACTGTATCTTTCAGAGCGGGCGATGTCAGCGCCGCCTAAGCGTCCGTTTACTTCTGTACGGATCCCTTTTGCTCCTGCGCGCATCGTACGCTGAATGGATTGTTTCATAGCACGACGGAAAGAAATGCGGTTTTCAAGCTGGCGGGCAATGTTTGCCGCTACGAGACGGGCATCCATATCTGCCTGTTTTACTTCTGCGATGTTAATGTGTACTCGCTTGCCAGTCAAGTTATTCAATTCTTTACGAAGCGACTCTACTTCTGAACCTCCACGGCCGATAACCATGCCTGGTTTCGCAGTGTGGATCGTAATGTTTACACGGTTTGCCGCACGTTCAATTTCTACTGTGGAAATTGAAGCGTCCACGAGCTTCGTTTCGATGTGGCGGCGTACTCTGTAGTCTTCATGAAGCAAATTCGCGTATTCTTTTTCCGAATACCATTTCGATTCCCAATCACGGATGACTCCAACACGAAGTCCGATAGGATTAACTTTTTGTCCCACGCGTTATCCCTCCTTTTTTTCTTCGACGATTACAGTAATGTGGCTCGTACGTTTGTTAATGCGGCTTGCGCGTCCCATTGCCCGTGGGCGGAAACGTTTGAGTGTTACTCCTTCGTCTACGAATGCTTGGCTGATGTAAAGATTTTCTGGTTCCATCTCATAGTTGTGCTCTGCGTTGGCGATGGCAGAGTTAATAACTTTCTCAACAATCGGAGACGCCGACTTTGGCGTGTTCTTAAGGATGGCAATAGCTTCTCCGACGGATCTTCCCCGGACTAGGTCTATCACAAGACGAGCCTTGCGGGGGGCGATACGGATCTGCTTTGCTACTGCTTTTGCTTCCATGTTTCTTTACCTCCCCTCAGGTCTTATCTTTTCGTTTTTCTATCGTCATTTTTATGGCCTTTAAATGTTCTCGTTGGTGCGAATTCACCAAGTTTATGGCCTACCATATCTTCAGATACATAAACAGGTACGTGCTTGCGTCCGTCGTACACTGCAATCGTGTGGCCGACAAATTCCGGAAATACTGTGGAACGGCGCGACCAGGTACGAATAACTTCTTTATTGTCCGATTCGTTCAGTCTCTCGATTTTATTCATCAAGTGCAAGTCGACGAAAGGTCCTTTTTTTAAACTACGACCCATGAGAGAACCTCCTTTCGCGATTAACCTGCGATTCCGGAGAACCGCAGCTTCATCTTTTTATTATTTTTTCTTACGGCGACGGCCCCGTACGATATATTTATTAGAATCTTTATTGCGTTTTCTTGTTTTATAGCCAACTGCTGGCTGACCCCAAGGGGATACAGGTGCAACGCGTCCGATTGGTGCACGGCCTTCACCACCACCGTGTGGGTGATCGCTAGGGTTCATTGCGGAACCACGAACGTGTGGACGTTTGTTTAACCAACGGGAACGACCGGCTTTACCGATGTTCACCAGTTCATGCTCTACGTTGCCAACCTGGCCGACAGTTGCGCGGCAGGAGGCGAGGATTAAGCGAGTTTCTCCGGAACGAAGACGCACAAGTACGTACTTACCTTCTTTACCGAGAACCTGTGCTTCAGCACCAGCAGAACGAACGAGCTGTCCGCCGCGGCCCGGCTTCAATTCGATGTTGTGAATAACAGTACCTACTGGGATATCACGAAGATCAAGTGCGTTACCAAGTTTAATATCTGCATTCGAACCAGCCATGATTTCCTGGCCGATTTTCAGCCCTTTTGGAGCAAGGATGTACCGTTTTTCGCCATCAACGTAGTTGATAAGCGCAATATTTGCTGAACGGTTTGGATCATACTCGATTTCAGCAACTTTACCTGGTACGTCATTTTTATTACGTTTAAAGTCAATAACGCGGTATTGACGTTTATGCCCGCCGCCCTGGTGACGACTGGTCATACGACCCTGGTTATTACGGCCGCCTTTTTTGTGAAGCGGCTCAAGCAGCGAACGCTCTGGTGTTTCTGAAGTGACTTCGCTGTGCTTGTTTACCGACATGTGACGGCGGCCGTTTGTGGTCGGTTTATACTTTTGGATAGCCATGCTCATTTCCCTCCTTCGTATCTATTTGTTAATTAAGCACCTTCGAAGAATTCAATATCTTCGCTATCAGCTGTAAGCGTCACGATCGCTTTTTTACGGTTTGGTTTATACCCTTCATGACGGCCAAAACGACGGAATTTACCTTTTTTGTTCATTGTATTTACCTGTTCTACCTGAACATCAAAGATTTCTTCAACCGCGTTTTTGATTTGGAATTTATTAGCTTTCACGTCTACTTCAAACGTGTATTTCTTTTCATCCATCAAGTCAGCGGAGCGTTCTGTAATAACGGGTTTTTTAATCACGTCACGTGCTTCCATTATGCGAACACCTCCTCTACTTTCTTCACGGCGTCCTGTGTAATAACCAATTTGTCATGTTTAACAACGTCTAGGACGTTTAAACTGCCTGCCGTGAGGAATGTTACATTAGGAAGATTGCGCGCGGACAATCCGACGGTTTCATCGTCGTCGCCGGTAACAATCAATACCTTGGTATCAATGGAAAGAGAAGAAAGTACTTTAACCATCTCTTTCGTTTTTGGAGCCTCAAATTTCAGCTCATCAAGTACGACAAGGTCATTTTCCTGTGCTTTGCTTGCGAGTGCTGATTTGATAGCCAGACGGCGAACTTTCTTTGGAAGTTTATAGCCGTAGGATCTTGGCGTCGGCCCGAATACGATACCACCTTTCACCCATTGCGGGGAACGGATGGAACCTTGGCGGGCCCGGCCTGTGCCTTTTTGGCGCCACGGCTTGCGTCCGCCGCCGCGACGTTCGGAACGATTTTTTACCTTGTGCGTTCCTTGTCGTAACGATGCTTGCTGCATGATTACTGCGTCATACAGAACATGCTCATTTGGTTCAATACCGAATACAGTGTCTGCCAGTTCGATATCTCCTACGCGGGAACCGGTTTGGTTTAGTAAATCTACTGTTGGCATCTTGCGCCCTCCTTTCTATTATGCTTTTTCAGTGTTTGCTTTTACAGCGTTTTGTACTGTTACATAACTGCGTTTCGCACCAGGAACGTTGCCCTTAACTAAAAGTACGTTACGTTCGGTATCTACTTTAACAATCTCCAGATTTTGTACAGTAACTGTGTTGTTACCCATACGTCCAGGGAGCTTTTTGCCTTTCAATACGTGGTTAGGGTCGATAACACCCATAGCACCTGGGGCACGGTGGAAACGGGAGCCGTGCGTCATTGGTCCGCGGGATTGGTTGTGGCGCTTAATAGCACCTTGGAAGCCTTTCCCTTTGGATTTTCCTGTGACGTCTACGATGTCTCCTTCTGCAAATGTTGCTACACTGACCTCTTGACCAACCTCGTAATCCTCTGGGTTTGTCCCGCGGATTTCTCTAACGAAGCGCTTGGGGGTCGTATTTGCTTTCTCAGCATGTCCTTTTTCCGGTTTGATTGCGCGTGCTTCTTTTTTGTCGTGGAAACCTAGCTGAATAGCTTCGTATCCATCGGACTCAGTAGTTTTCTTTTGAAGCACAACGTTTGGTTCTGCTTCAATGACCGTAACTGGAAGCAGTTCGCCGTTTTCTTTAAACAATTGCGTCATGCCGAGTTTTTTACCCAAGATTCCTTTGGCCATGAGTCACACCTCCTAATAAATTTTAGTTTTCATATATTTGTTATTATAATTTGATTTCGATATCTACACCTGACGGTAAATCTAAACGCATAAGCGAATCTACCGTTTGCGGCGTTGGCGTCAAAATGTCGATTAAACGTTTATGTGTACGCATTTCAAATTGCTCACGAGCATCTTTAAATTTGTGCGTAGCACGAAGGATTGTATAAACAGATTTCTCTGTTGGCAATGGAATCGGTCCAGAAACACCTGCACCAGAACGTTTTGCCGTGTCTACAATCTTTTCAGCGGATTGATCCAACACTCTGTGATCATACGCTTTTAAACGAATACGAATTTTTTCATTAGCTGCCATTAAAAGCCCTCCTTCTCGTCCGATTTTACAGACATACTCCGCGAAAATTTCCTCACACCTGATCATGGCAATGGACCCGGGTGTGTCAGCAACCTTCCGCATCATCGCCTGACCGTGGATGAATATAGAAGTATTTCTATGTCTCCCATGGTCACACTTCATCTATTATAGTGATCGTTCGCCTTTTACGCAAGGGTTTTTTCAAAAAATCTTTTCCGGCCTCCCCCTTTTTCTTTTTCAGCTTTCAGAGTATTTATATAGAAGAAATAAAAAACCCCTAATGCTTTTCAGCATTAGGGGAGAATAACCGGTGATTATTTTTGAATGGTAGAAACAACGCCGGCGCCAACTGTACGGCCGCCTTCACGAATAGAGAACTTGGTTCCTTCTTCGATAGCGATTGGGTTGATAAGCTCAACTGTCATTTCTACGTTATCGCCAGGCATTACCATTTCAACGCCTTCAGGCAGCTGGATGATGCCAGTTACGTCCGTCGTACGGAAGTAGAACTGCGGGCGATAGTTAGAGAAGAATGGAGTATGACGTCCACCTTCGTCTTTGGAAAGTACATAAACTTCTGCTTTGAAGTTAGTGTGTGGAGTAATCGAACCTGGCTTTGCAAGAACTTGGCCACGTTTGATGTCATCACGGGACACACCGCGGAGAAGCGCGCCAATGTTGTCGCCAGCTTCTGCATAGTCAAGAAGCTTACGGAACATTTCCACACCAGTAACCGTGGATTTACGGGAGTCTTCATCGATACCGATGATTTCAATTTCATCCCCAACGTTAAGAACGCCACGTTCAACACGGCCAGTTGCAACTGTACCACGGCCTGTGATAGAGAATACGTCCTCTACAGGCATCATGAACGGCTTGTCTTTGTCGCGGTCTGGAGTTGGAATGTAGTTGTCTACAGCTTCCATCAGTTCAAGAATTTTGTTTTCGTACTCTTGATCGCCTTCAAGGGCTTTCAGAGCAGAACCGCTGATGATTGGTACATCGTCGCCAGGGAAGTCATATTCAGACAAGAGGTCACGAACTTCCATTTCAACGAGTTCGAGAAGCTCTTCATCGTCTACCATGTCAACTTTGTTTAAGAAAACAACGATGGATGGTACACCAACCTGACGGGAAAGCAGGATGTGCTCACGAGTCTGAGGCATTGGGCCGTCAGCTGCGGAAACAACGAGAATCGCTCCGTCCATTTGAGCTGCACCGGTGATCATGTTTTTAACATAGTCCGCGTGACCTGGGCAGTCTACGTGTGCATAGTGACGGGAATCAGTTTCGTACTCTACGTGTGCAGTAGAGATCGTAATCCCACGCTCACGCTCTTCAGGTGCACCGTCGATTGCGTCATAAGCCATAGCCGTTCCGCGGGAATATTTTTTGTGAAGTACTGTTGTGATCGCAGCAGTCAAAGTTGTTTTACCATGGTCAACGTGACCGATAGTACCAATGTTCGCATGCGTTTTCGAACGGTCAAATTTTTCTTTTGCCATTATAATTGTCCTCCCTTTATTTCAGGTAATTAATGTTGTATAGCAGCCAGGCGGGCGCTGCTATCAGTAAACGCCCTACCTTAGCTTACAATAAATCGGTCGTGCATACAATCATCAAGCTGCCGGATTTTTACTGTCCTGTTGCCTGCTTGATAACATCTTCAGAAACACTTTTTGGCACTTCTTCGTAATGATCGAAGAACATGGAATACGTTCCGCGGCCCTGCGTGTTGGAACGAAGAGTCGTGGCGTAGCCAAACATCTCAGCAAGCGGTACGAACGACCGGATAACCTGAGAATTGCCTCGTGCTTCCATACCGTCCACACGGCCACGGCGGGATGTTACATCGCCCATCACGTCGCCCATGTATTCTTCTGGAACCACGATATCTACTTTCATCAATGGTTCCAGCAGTACCGGCTTACATTTTTGCTTTGCTTCACGCAGAGCCATGGAAGCTGCTACCTTAAATGCCATCTCGTTAGAGTCGACATCGTGGTAGGAACCATCAAATAAAGTAGCTTTTACGTCGATTACCGGATAACCGGCGAGCATTCCGCTTTGAAGAGAATCTTCAATACCGGCCTGCACGGAAGGTACGTATTCACGAGGTACCACACCACCGACAATTTTGTTTACAAATTCAAAGCCGGCGCCTTCTTCGTTTGGCTCAAATTTGACCCAAACGTGTCCGTACTGCCCGCGACCACCGGACTGACGTACGAATTTACCTTCGCAGTTAGCTTCCTGGCGGATTGTTTCACGATAGGATACCTGAGGGGCACCTACGGTCGCTTCTACTTTGAATTCCCGTTTTAAACGGTCAACGATGATATCAAGGTGAAGCTCACCCATACCTTTGATGATCGTTTGTCCGGTTTCTTCGTCTGTTTCCGTCTGGAAAGTAGGATCCTCTTCTGCAAGCTTTCCGAGGGCGATACTCATTTTATCATGGTCCGCCTTCGACTTCGGCTCAACAGACAAGGAAATAACCGGTTCCGGGAAGTCCATCGATTCAAGCACGATGTTGTCTTTCTCTGCCACCAAAGTGTCCCCGGTGCTCGTATCCTTCAAGCCGACACCCGCTGCAATATCACCGGCATATACCGTTGAAATTTCTTCACGGGAGTTTGCGTGCATTTGAAGAATACGGCCCACGCGTTCACGTTTGTCCTTGGTGGAGTTTCTGACGTACGAGCCGGAAGTGAGTGTACCCGAGTATACACGGAAGAAAGTCAACTTGCCGACATAAGGGTCTGTGGCCACTTTAAATGCCAGCGCAGAGAATTTTCCGTTGTCGTCTGCCGGGCGCTCTTCCTCTTCTTCCGAATCCGGATATTTCCCTTTAATTGCAGGAACATCCAATGGAGATGGAAGATAATCGAGCACAGCGTCGATCATGAGCTGCACACCTTTGTTTTTAAAGGCAGAACCACAAAGTACTGGATAAAACTCAACGTTCAGCGTTCCTTTACGGATAGCCAGCTTGAGTTCTTCATTTGTAATTTCTTCCTCTTCAAGGTATTTCATCATAAGCTCTTCATCAAGCTCGGATACAGCTTCTACCAGCTTCTGGCGGTATTCCTGCGCTTGAGCCTGATATTCTTCCGGTATTTCACGGGCTTCCGCACGGGTTCCAAGGTCATCGAGGTAGTAGTAAGCCTGCATCTCGATTAAATCAATAATTCCTTCAAAATCATCTTCAGCACCGATCGGAAGCTGAATTGCCTGAGCATTCGCTCCGAGACGTTCTGTCAGTGTGCTCAAGGAATAAACGAAATCCGCCCCTACCTTGTCCATCTTGTTAACAAAAACAATACGTGGAACATGGTAAGTAGTCGCCTGGCGCCATACAGTTTCTGTCTGCGGCTCCACGCCAGACTGAGCATCCAATACCGCAACAGCTCCGTCAAGCACACGCAGGGAACGTTCCACCTCTACGGTGAAGTCTACGTGACCTGGAGTGTCGATAATATTGATGCGGTGATTTTTCCATTGGGCTGTCGTCGCAGCGGAGGTAATAGTAATACCACGCTCTTGTTCCTGCGACATCCAGTCCATTTGAGAAGCACCTTCATGGGTTTCACCAATTTTATGGATACGACCCGTGTAATAAAGGATACGCTCTGTTGCTGTTGTTTTCCCAGCATCAATGTGAGCCATGATCCCGATATTACGGGTCTTTTCCAAGGAGAATTCACGTGCCATGGACTTTCTTTCTCCTTCCATTCATCAAAGTAGTATTTTCCGCAGTATTGCTTACCAGCGGTAGTGAGCAAACGCTTTGTTTGCTTCAGCCATACGATGAGTATCTTCACGACGCTTAACAGCAGATCCTGTGTTGTTGGAAGCATCAAGAATTTCATTTGCAAGACGCTCTTCCATGGTTTTCTCTCCACGAAGACGGGCGTAGCTTACGATCCAACGAAGTGCCAGAGTGGTACGACGGTCTGGTTTAACTTCGATTGGTACTTGATAGTTAGCTCCCCCTACGCGGCGGGCTTTTACTTCCAATACAGGCATAACGTTTTTCATGGCCTGATCGAAAACTTCCATCGGATCCTGACCGGAACGCTCCTGTACGAGGTTAAATGCTCTGTATAGGATATTTTGCGCTTTTCCTTTTTTACCATCATTCATTACACGGTTGATCATACGAGTAACAAGCTTGGAGTTATAAATAGGATCAGGCAGAACATCACGGCGTGGTGCTGGTCCTTTACGAGACATAAATCCTCCTCCTTTCTTTATATTATGAATTAGCTGTTATTATTTCTTTTTCTTCCCGCGCTTAGTTCCGTATTTGGAACGGCTTTGCATGCGGTTTTGTACGCCGGCAGTATCAAGGGCGCCACGAACAACGTGATAACGCACACCAGGAAGGTCCTTAACACGGCCTCCACGGATCAATACTACACTGTGCTCCTGGAGATTGTGGCCAATACCAGGAATGTATGCTGTAACCTCGATTTGGTTAGTCAGGCGAACACGTGCATACTTACGAAGAGCCGAGTTTGGCTTCTTCGGGGTAAGTGTGCCTACACGAGTACATACACCACGTTTTTGCGGAGCATTTTGATCTGTTGGGACTTTACGCAAGCTATTGTAACCTCGGTTCAACGCCGGAGAATCAGTCTTTTTAGTCTTCATCTGACGGCCTTTACGAACCAGCTGATTAATAGTTGGCATAGTTGTTTTCCTCCTTTCCGACTAAGTTATTTCAAGACCACCGTTCCAGGTGGTTCATTGATAAGCAAAATGAAAGTTTTTGCCAATGAGGCCCGAAAACCCCACCAGCAAAAACTCGTTATTGCTTTTTTAAAGCGATCGTAGCCGCTCCTACATCAATTCCGCAAGCTTTTCCAAGTTTTTTCATCGAATCGACAAACTGGATGGAAACACTGCTTTCATTTGCCGCTTTAAGAATGCGCTGCTGAATTTCTACAGCTGCATCTGCTGCCACAATGATTTCGGAAGCTGTGCCATGTTCAATCGCTTTAAGCGTTTGTTTAGTTCCAATTAAAACTTCGTCAGCCTGTGTTACTTTTTCATAAGACATCATTCATCCTCCAAAGCACAGGAGCTTAACGCACCTTAGATAGCATATCACCGCGTTTTTGCGATGTCAACACTATTTCATTCCGACGAATATACTTCTTCGCCTGATTCCTGCATTTCCTGCACAGCTTCTTCCGGGACAACCTGTTCGAGGCTGCGGTAACGCTGCATACCGGTACCCGCTGGAACTAATTTCCCGATAATAACGTTCTCTTTTAAGCCTAACAGCTCGTCGCGCTTGCCACGAATTGCCGCGTCCGTAAGAATTCTTGTGGTTTCCTGGAACGAAGCAGCTGAAAGGAAGGAATCCGTTTCAAGCGATGCTTTCGTAATACCAAGAATGACCGGCTGGCCAACGGCTGGCTGATGGTGTTTTTGAAGTGCTTCGCGATTAGCTTTTTCAAACGCATGCACCTCTACCAGACTGCCAGGCAGAGCATCTGTATTACCAGAGTCGGTAATCCGGATTTTACGGAACATTTGACGAACCATCACTTCGATGTGCTTGTCGCCAATTTCCACGCCCTGCATGCTGTATACCTTCTGCACTTCTTTCAGAAGATACTGCTGCACCTGGTCGAGCCCGGTTACTTTCAACAGCTCTTTCGGATCGATAGAACCTTCTGTAAGAGCCTGCCCTACTTCCACTTGGTCGCCTACTCCCACCCGAAGACGGGCGCCATATGGAGTAGTGTAGGAACGGCTTTCAAGCGGCCCCTGCACCGTCACTTCTTTCTTATCCGTCAGATCTTTCACATCGACAATTTCGCCGGAGAGTTCAGAAATGACAGCCTGCCCTTTAGGATTACGGGCTTCAACAAGCTCCTGAATACGAGGAAGACCCTGGGTGATGTCGTCCCCGGCTACGCCGCCTGTATGGAACGTACGCATGGTAAGCTGTGTGCCCGGCTCACCGATAGACTGGGCAGCAATGATCCCTACTGCTTCGCCCACTTCAACGTCGGCTCCTGTAGCAAGATTACGGCCGTAGCATTTTTTGCAGACGCCGTGGTGCGTATCGCACGTAAAGACAGAGCGGATAACAACTTTTTCGACACCGGCCTCTTCGATAATACGGGCCGAATCTTCATTTAGAAGCTCGCCCTTTTGAGCCAATACTTCGTCTGTTTCAGGATGGCGCACTGTTTCAAAGGCTACCCGGCCGATCAGGCGGTCCTGAAGTTTTTCAATGATTTCATTACCTTCACGGAGCGTCGCTACCGAAAGCCCGCGGTCAGTGCCGCAGTCGTCTTCACGGATGATAACGTCCTGGGCCACGTCCACAAGACGACGGGTCAGATAACCCGAATCGGCAGTTTTAAGCGCTGTGTCGGCCAGACCTTTACGGGCACCGTGCGTGGAAATAAAGTATTCAAGCACCGTAAGCCCCTCACGGAAACTTGATTTGATCGGGAGTTCGATGATGCGCCCGGATGGATTGGCCATCAGTCCGCGCATCCCAGCAAGCTGCGTGAAGTTCGAGGCGTTACCACGCGCACCAGAGTCACTCATCATAAATATAGGGTTCCGTATATCAAGCGTACCCATAAGCTTGTCCTGGATAACATCCTTAGCGCCGCCCCAGATGCTGATAATTTTGTCATAGCGTTCCTCTTCGGTAATCAAACCGCGCCGGAATTGCTTCATTACCTTCGAGACCTGTTCTTCAGAATCCTCTAGTACGTCCTGCTTGTCCGGAAGTACAACAATGTCGGAAATCCCAACCGTAATCCCTGCTTTTGTAGAGTAATGGAAACCGAGATCCTTCATGCGGTCAAGCATTTTCGATGTTTCGATAATCTGGAAGTTTTTAAACACCGCTGCAATGATGTCACCCAAAAAGCCTTTTTTAAACGGCGGAATGAGTTCTCGGTTTTTAAATTCTTCTTTAACATCTGTCGTGCTTGGCACTACATATTTTTCCGGAAGCTCTTCTTCCAGGTTCAATGCTGTCGGCTCGTTCACGTAAGGGAAGGACGTTGGAAGAATTTCATTAAATATAAGCTTTCCTGGTGTCGTTAAGACGAGCTTACTCATCTCTTCTTCACTGAAGTTAGTTTTATTTAACGCACGAACCGGCAAAGCAATACGGGTATGCAGGTGCACATAGCCATTTTGATAAGCAGTGAGCACTTCTTTTATATCGTTAAAGATAGAGCCTTCACCCATGGCGTTTTCACGTTCAAGCGTCAGGTAGTAGTTTCCAAGTACCATGTCCTGGGATGGTGTAACAACTGGTTTACCATCCTTAGGGTTCAAGATATTCTGCGCTGCAAGCATAAGCACGCGGGCTTCTGCCTGCGCTTCTGCTGAAAGCGGAACGTGCACAGCCATCTGGTCCCCGTCAAAGTCGGCGTTGTACGCTGTACAAACGAGCGGGTGGAGCTTAATGGCACGACCCTCAACCAGCGTCGGTTCGAATGCCTGAATACCGAGACGGTGAAGCGTCGGTGCACGGTTCAAAAGAACTGGATGTTCACGGATAACGTCCTCAAGCACATCCCAGACTTCCGGATGCACACGCTCTACTTTCCGTTTCGCACTTTTAATGTTGTGCGCGAGGCTTCGGTTTACGAGCTCTTTCATTACAAATGGCTTGAACAGCTCAAGCGCCATTTCTTTTGGAAGTCCGCACTGATACATTTTCAGGCTCGGCCCAACCACAATAACCGAACGTCCGGAATAGTCGACACGTTTGCCGAGAAGGTTCTGACGGAACCGGCCCTGTTTCCCTTTCAGCATATGAGAAAGAGATTTTAGCGGACGGTTGCCTGGACCTGTGACCGGACGGCCGCGGCGGCCGTTGTCAATTAAAGCATCGACAGCTTCCTGAAGCATACGCTTTTCGTTTTGCACAATGATGCTCGGTGCTCCCAGATCAAGAAGACGTTTTAAACGGTTGTTCCGGTTAATAACACGGCGATACAAATCGTTCAGGTCAGAGGTGGCAAACCGGCCGCCGTCCAACTGAACCATTGGACGAATTTCCGGAGGAACAACCGGGAGAACGTCAAGGATCATCCATGCTGGATGGTTGCCGGAGTGACGGAACGCTTCAAGCACTTCCAGGCGCTTGATCGCCCGAGTACGGCGTTGGCCCTGCGCTGTTTCAAGTTCGCCTTTTAAGCCGTGCACTTCTTTTTCAAGATCAATATCCTGAAGAAGCTTGCGGATGGCTTCTGCACCCATCTGAGCGGAGAAGGTTTTGCCGTACTTATCGTAATATGCCCGGTATTCTCTTTCGGAAAGCAGCTGTTTGTATTCAAGCGGCGTTTCCCCCGGCTCCGTTACTGTATAGGAAGCAAAGTAAATAACTTCTTCGAGGGAACGCGGGGACATATCAAGGACCAGTCCCATACGGCTTGGGATACCTTTAAAGTACCAAATGTGAGATACAGGGGCTGCAAGTTCAATATGGCCCATGCGTTCCCGGCGCACTTTTGAACGAGTGACTTCTACCCCGCACCTGTCGCAGACTACGCCTTTATAGCGAATACGCTTGTATTTACCGCAGTGGCATTCCCAGTCTTTTGTCGGACCAAAAATACGCTCACAGAACAGTCCGTCTTTTTCCGGTTTTAACGTCCGGTAGTTAATCGTTTCTGGCTTTTTCACTTCACCGTGTGTCCAGGAACGAATTTTTTCCGGAGAGGCAAGTCCAATTTTCATATATTCAAAGTTATTGACGTCTATCAAGAGGTCGACCTCCCTTTCAATCTTTAAAGGTGGCATGGCTGAAAGAGGGACAAGAGGTGCCTACAAAAGCCATATAGCTTTTAATTAGACACCCCGTCTTCTCCGTTTTACCGATGAGACCTTATGCGTTTTCCGTGGACTCGATTCTAAGATTCAAGTTATCTCCGGGTTGTTCATCTTCATCATCGAGCTCTTTCATTTCGATTTCCTCTTCATTGCTCGAAAGCATTTTCACGTCCATGCCAAGGCTTTGAAGCTCTTTAATCAGAACTTTAAATGACTCGGGAACGCCAGGCTCCGGCACATTTTCCCCTTTAACAATCGCTTCGTACGTTTTCACACGGCCGACAACGTCGTCGGATTTCACCGTAAGAATTTCCTGCAGCGTATAAGCTGCTCCGTACGCTTCAAGAGCCCATACTTCCATTTCCCCGAAACGCTGGCCGCCGAACTGCGCTTTACCACCAAGCGGCTGCTGGGTAACAAGAGAGTAAGGTCCGGTCGAACGGGCGTGAAGCTTGTCGTCCACCATGTGGGCCAGTTTGATCATATACATGACCCCGACTGAAATACGGTTGTCAAAGGTTTCCCCTGTACGCCCGTCATACAATACGGTCTTTCCGTCCCGGGCGAGACCGGCTTCCTGAATCGTTTCCCAAACATCTTCTTCACGGGCACCGTCAAATACCGGTGTTGCCATGTGAAGGTTCAGGGAACGGGCCGCCATGCCCAGGTGCATTTCAAGCACCTGTCCGATATTCATACGCGAAGGCACCCCGAGAGGGTTCAGCATAAGATCAATCGGTGTTCCGTCCGGCAGGTAAGGCATATCTTCCTCTGGAAGAATACGGGAAATAACACCTTTGTTTCCGTGACGACCGGCCATTTTATCCCCTTCATGAATCTTACGCTTCTGCACGAGATATACCCGGACAAGCTGATTCACTCCCGGTGGAAGTTCATCTCCGTCTTCACGGTTAAAGATTTTTACGTCGAGTACAATGCCGTCTGCCCCGTGTGGAACACGAAGCGAAGTGTCCCGTACTTCACGGGCTTTTTCCCCGAAGATCGCATGAAGCAGGCGCTCTTCTGCGGAAAGCTCTGTCATGCCTTTCGGCGTTACTTTTCCGACAAGAATGTCGCCATCCTTCACTTCCGCACCGACGCGGATAATACCGCGGTCATCGAGGTCCTTCAGCGCTTCTTCACCAACGTTTGGAATATCGCGGGTGATTTCCTCCGGTCCGAGCTTGGTATCGCGGGCTTCTGACTCGTATTCATCTACGTGAATGGAAGTGTAGACATCGTCTTTTACTACCCGTTCACTCAGGATAACGGCGTCTTCATAGTTATAGCCGTCCCAGGTCATAAAGGCAGTTAAGACGTTACGCCCCAATGCCATTTCCCCGTTATCCATCGATGGACCGTCTGCAAGGACTTCGCCTTTTTCTATACGGTCCCCGTCTTTAACGATCGGACGCTGGTTATAGCTTGTTCCCTGGTTGGAACGAACGTATTTCATCATACGATATTTATCGATATCTGTTTCTACTTCTTCTCCGTCCACATCTTCAATGCGGCGGATCCAGATTTCACGTGCGGATGCCCGCTCAACTACGCCTTTGTGACGGGCGATGATGGCAGCCCCTGAATCCTTTGCTGAAACGTATTCCATGCCGGTACCTACAAGAGGTGCTTCCGGCTCAAGAAGCGGCACTGCCTGACGCTGCATGTTCGCTCCCATCAATGCCCGGTTGGAGTCGTCATTTTCGAGGAATGGAATACACGCCGTTGCAGCAGAAACTGCCTGCTTCGGTGAAACGTCCATATAGTCGATTTTTTCTTTCGGCACGATGGTGTTGTCTCCTCGGAAACGGGCGATAACTTCATCGTCGGCAAATGTGCCGTCTTCAGCAAGTGAAGCGTTCGCCTGAGCGACTACGTAGTTATCTTCTTCATCAGCAGTAAGATAATCACACTGCTCGGTGACCACTCCCGTATCCGGGTCTACACGGCGGTAAGCTGTTTCGATAAAGCCGAACTTATTTACCTTGGCGTAGCTTGATAAAGAGTTAATCAGGCCGATGTTCGGTCCTTCCGGCGTTTCAATCGGGCACATACGCCCGTAGTGGGAGTAGTGCACGTCACGGACTTCAAAACCGGCACGTTCACGGGTCAGTCCGCCCGGTCCGAGCGCTGACAGACGGCGTTTGTGCGTCAGTTCAGCCAAAGGATTTGTCTGGTCCATAAACTGGGACAGCTGCGAGCTGCCAAAGAACTCTTTAATAGAAGCGATTACCGGACGAATATTGATAAGCGCCTGCGGCGTGATGGAGCTTGGGTCCTGGATAGACATGCGCTCACGTACCACACGCTCCATACGGGAAAGTCCGATACGGAACTGGTTTTGAAGCAGCTCCCCGACAGAACGGAGACGACGATTACCCAAATGGTCAATGTCATCAGTCCGGCCGACGCCGTGAAGAAGGTTGAAGAAATAGTTTACCGAAGCAATCATGTCTTCAGGCGTAATATTCTTCGTTTCAAGATCAATGTTCCCATTACTGATTACGTTAATTTCACGGTCTTCGCCTTGACCGTCATCTGCATAAATCTTAATAGATTGTACGTCCAAATCTGCATCTTCCACCACTCCACCGGAAACGGTGTACCGTTTAAATCCAAGGTTATTTTCCAGATACGGCATGAGACGGTCCAGTGCCCGGCGGTCGAGCATCGTGCCAGCCTCAGCAATGACTTCTCCCGTTTCTGGATCAGCAAGCGTTTCTGCTAAACGCTGATTGAATAAACGATTTTGGATATGGAGCTTTTTATTCATTTTATAACGTCCGACATTTGCGAGATCATACCGTTTCGGATCAAAAAAGCGCGTGTTTAATAAGCTTTTCGCGCTATCCACCGTTGGCGGTTCCCCAGGGCGGAGACGTTCATAAATTTCGAGAAGGGCTTTTTCGCTGCCTTCAGTATTGTCTTTTTCGAGCGTATTCCGCAGGTATTGATCTTCGCCCAAAAGATCGATAATCTCTTGGTCGGAACCAAAGCCAAGTGCGCGAAGAAGCACGGTAACCGGGATTTTCCGGGTACGGTCAATACGAACGTGAACGACGTCTTTCGCATCTGTTTCAAGCTCGAGCCATGCACCGCGATTCGGAATAACAGTCGCAGTGTAGCCACGCTTGCCGTTTTTGTCTACTTTATTGTTAAAATATACGCTTGGTGAACGTACGAGCTGGGATACGATAACACGCTCAGCCCCGTTTATTACAAATGTACCTGTGTCGGTCATAAGCGGGAAATCGCCCATAAATACTTCCTGCTCTTTTACTTCGCCAGTCTCCTTGTTCATCAGGCGGACCTTGACGCGAAGTGGTGCAGAGTATGTGGCATCACGTTCTTTTGATTCATCGATTGGATATTTTGGTTCTCCCAAATTGTAATCGATGAATTCTAGCACCAAGTTTCCGGTAAAATCTTCAATCGGCGAGATGTCCTGAAACATTTCGCGAATCCCTTCATCTAGAAACCATTGATAAGAAGCCGTCTGAATCTCAATGAGGTTGGGAAGGTCCAATACTTCATTGATTCGGGCATAGCTTCTCCGCTGGCGGTGACGTCCAAATTGAATAAGTTGACTTGACAACAGATTCACCCCTCAAATCTCGCATGATATCCGCTCGTTTTAAAACAAGCGTTTTTCCAAGGCAATTATCGGTAATATAGCTAAATAGTGATAAATGCAGAGACGCGTCGTCGTGTAGACGGACGGCTCTTTCTGCTCTGATGAATTCTTCAGCGTATCAGAACACAGAGAACAGTCCGCGTACACAAACGCCGTCGATGTAATTTTTTCACAAACCGAATAGCCAGCTTGAGAACGATGACCGCTTCTCCCTGACTCATGTTGTTCATCTTAAATGAAATTGTTTTTCCTAATACTTATTACGATCGATTCTCCCATTTCTTATTCGAATGTGTTAGAATAAGAAGGAATCAAAAGCACAAACGTTCTCATTTTAATGGATAAGCTTGCTGCAACCGTAATCCAGCTCAGCCGTGAAGTGGCATATAGAAAAGAAATGGATGATACTTCTTACGGTATCACCTGATTTAATAAGTAGAATATTGCATGTAGTTTGGTACTAATGGATACTTATACGCATTAAATTATAATACCATATCAAAACAGCACCGTCAACTTCTGATGGTGCTGTTTATTTACGCGCACGGAAAATATAATATCCTTTATTTTTTTTTACATTTTTCACAACCGGAAACAGTTCGTTAAGTTTTTCTTTCGCTGAAGGAGCCCCCTGCTTTTTCTGGATGACAATCCAACATTCACCACCCGGCCTCAATGCTTCAAAAGCTTCCTCGAACAGCTGGTGCACCACTTTCTTTCCAGCTCTGATAGGTGGGTTTGTCAAAATCGCTGCTGCCCTGCCTTCATAGGCATTGAATAGATCGCTTTCTGCGGCTTCGGCATTTTCAGCCTGATGCCGCTGAATGTTTCTTTTTGCCAATTCTACCGCGCGTTGATTGATGTCAAAAAGCAGCACATTTCGAGCCGTTTCCTTAGCAAGAGTTACTCCCACTACACCGTAACCGCAGCCAATGTCTACAATGTCTCCATCTACATCCGGCCATTCAAAGGCTTCGAGCAGCGTTTCTGTACCAAAATCCACTGTTTGTTTCGAGAAGACTCCGCTGTCTGTCACGAATGACCAGTCTCTGCCCCTAAGCTTTGCTTGGATAACTTTTTCATCACTTGCCGCACTTGGACTTGCATGAAAATATTGTTCACCGCTCATAGCATCGCTCCGTTCTAGTTATTGGAATATTATCATAGCAGGATCCAGACATTTGTTGCAACAAAAAACTCATCCGCAGCTGTGCGGATGAGTTGATCGAACCCTTACTTCAATTCGATAGAAGCGCCTGCTTCTTCGAGTTGACCTTTCATTTCTTCAGCGTCTTCTTTAGATACGCCTTCTTTTAATGTTTCAGGTGCTCCGTCTACTAGTGCTTTAGCTTCTTTCAAGCCAAGACCGGTAATTTCACGGACAACTTTGATGACGTTGATTTTAGAAGAACCAGCGCTTTCGAGTACTACGTCGAATTCTGTTTGCTCTTCCTCAACGACTTCACCGCCGCCACCGCCAGCTGCTACTGGTGCAGCTGCTGTTACGCCGAATTCTTCTTCAATTGCTTTTACTAATTCGTTCAATTCCAGAACGGACATTTCCTTAATTGCATCAATCATTTCTTGATTACTCATGGATAATCCTCCTCTTAGTATTAATGTTTAACCTGTCAAAAGCCCTAAATTGTTAGGCGCTCTCTTCTTCTTTTTGCTCTGCCACTGCTTTTGTAACCAGTGCGAAGTTACGGATTGGCGCCTGCATAACGCTAAGCAGCATAGCCACAAGTCCATCGTGGGATGGAAGGCTTGCCAATTCCTTGATCTGCTCCTGGGAAACAACGCTGCCTTCAATGACACCCGTTTTAATCTCCAGCGCTTCGTGATCTTTAGCGAAATTGTACAATACTTTTGCCGGTGCTACTGCGTCCTCTGTGCTTGTTGCAATAGCTGTAGGGCCTACCAGGTATTCGTTCAACTCGTCTTTCAGATTCACGTCTTCTGCCGCACGACGCGCCATTGTGTTTTTATACACTTTGAAATCAACGTCTGCTTCACGAAGCTGCGCACGTAATTCCGTAATTTCCGACACGTCCAGGCCGCGATAGTCTACCAATACGGTCGACACGCTGTCTTTCAGCTTTGCTGCGATTTCATCAACAACCGCCTGTTTTTGTTCGATAACTTTGCTCATCCGTTCCACCTCCTGCCATTCTTTATTGTTTGCCGTCCGCGACCGCAGACATTAAAAAATCTTCCTGTCTAAATTAGCAGACACGAAGACACTACTCCCGTAAAACGCTCTAAGGCGTCCAATGTATAGGAATGGTACCTCGGCAGGATAATTTAAGTGCAGTGCACTCCTGCTGTCTGCGGCAACAATATAAAATTGTTGGCTGATCCGTCATTTAGTATAAATGGAAGCAGCGTCCGGGTCAAGAGCTTTTTCAAGATCACCCGGGCGCTGCCGGCAAACAAAAATATTGCTGTTTAATTTATGCGAATTTTAACGAAGAAGTGCTTACTTTCACGCCAGGACCCATGGAAGTCGTTACAGCAACGCCTCTCATGTACGTTCCTTTAGCTGCTGCCGGCTTTGCTTTTTGAAGCGCGTCGGCAACTGTGTTGAAGTTTTCCACCAGGCTTGCAGTATCAAAAGATACTTTGCCAATTGGCGCATGGATATTACCGGACTTATCGACACGGTATTCCACTTTACCTGCTTTAATTTCTTCAACAGCTTTTGTAACGTCCATTGTCACCGTACCGGTTTTTGGATTAGGCATAAGGCCTTTCGGTCCAAGGGTACGGCCCAATTTACCTACCTGGGCCATCATGTCCGGAGTGGCTACTACTGCATCAAAGTCAAACCATCCTTGCTGCACACGGTTCACCAGATCTTCTTCTCCTACATAATCAGCGCCGGCCGCTTCTGCTTCCTGAGCTTTTTCGCCTTTAGCAAAAACGAGCACGCGCTGGCTTTTTCCTGTTCCGTTTGGAAGGACGATCGCGCCACGGATCTGCTGATCGTTTTTACGCGGGTCAATTCCAAGACGAAACGCTACTTCTACCGTTGCATCAAAATTTACGATCGATGTTTTCTTCGCAAGTTCAATCGCCTCTTCAGCATTGTACTGCTGCTCCTGGTCGATGAGCTGCGCCGCCTCGCGGTATTTTTTACCTCTTTTAGGCATTGTTTTTCCTCCTTGTTGTGGTTTAACGGTAAGACCTCCCACTAGTAAAGGTTGCGAGCCGTCCCTTCGGCAAAAGCGTCAGAGGCGTCCACACAACCTTCAGCAAGGCAAATCTTTCAATTAGTCTTCAACGTTTAAGCCCATGCTGCGGGCTGTTCCTTCAACCATACGCATTGCTGATTCAACGTCAGATGCGTTTAAATCCTGCATTTTCGTCTCAGCAATTTCACGAACCTGATCCCGGGTTACTGAACCAACTTTGTTACGGTTAGGCTCACCGGAACCGCCTTTAATGCCTGCTGCTTCTTTAAGAAGTACAGGGGCTGGCGGAGTTTTCGTAATAAAAGTGAACGAACGGTCTTCATAGACACTGATTTCTACAGGAATGATTGTTCCTGTCTGCTCTTGTGTACGAGCGTTGAATTCTTTACAGAATCCCATGATATTCACACCGGCTTGACCAAGCGCTGGGCCTACCGGTGGTGCCGGGTTCGCTTTACCAGCCGGAATTTGAAGTTTAACAACCTTCTCGACTCTTTTAGCCACGCGACACACCTCCTTCGTCCGTGATGTGGTAGCCGGATACAATGCATCCTCCCACTCATTCTAAAACACCATGTGCTTTAGGCTATGATATCTTTCAATACCAAACAGGATGATTTTATCACCTGAAGCCAAAATAAGCAATGGTCAATTCATGAGAAAGAGAAAATACAAGCCGGACTTATATTTTTTCTACTTGGGTAAATTCCAGCTCAACCGGAGTTTCGCGGCCGAACATATTTACATAAACTTTGACCTTCTGTTTCTCGGCATTGATTTCTTCCACCGTTCCCGTGAAGTCGGCAAACGGCCCTTCAGTTACCTTCACCGCTTCTTTAAGTTCAAAATCAACTTCAGCCTTCGGTTCTTTCTCGCCCATTTGGCCGAGAATGGTATCTACTTCGTCCGGCAAAAGCGGCGTTGGCTTCGAGCCAGCTCCCGTAGAGCCGATAAACCCAGTTACTCCCGGGGTGTTGCGGACTACGTACCAGGAGTCATCTGTCATTACCATTTCAACGATGACATACCCGGGGAAAACCTTTTTGGAGACCGTCTTGCTTTTTCCGTTTTTGGTTTCCGTTTCTTCTTCCACCGGCACCAGTACACGGAAAATTTTATCCGTCATCCCCATGGATTCCACCCGTTTTTCCAGGTTCGTTTTTACTTTGTTTTCATAGCCCGAATAAGTATGGACTACATACCAGCTTTTTTCCATATCTAGAGTGGGAACTAAGCCCCTTCCCTCCTTTATTCCAAACGTTCAACCGTTGCTACTCCAAAAATATACGAACAAGCTCAGAAAGCCCTAAATCGATAACAGCAAAATAGATAACAAAAAAGATGACAGTCAGCACCGTGACAATTGTATATTTCGTTAGCTCTTTGCGTGTCGGCCATGTAACACGCTTCATTTCCTGTCCTACTTCTTTGAGAAAGCGGATAGGGCTTTTTTTCGTACCCCCAGCCATGCAGCCACCTCCATCAACCGGTGTTAACGGTCATAAAATTATTAGTATGAAGTCTCATATGAAGAAAAATGTATCTGCATCTGTTTCTGTATCACATGTACCATCAGGCTTCTTCCGTCCTGCTTGTTTTCAACCATTAAAAAAACAGCCGCTCCTAAGGGCTCTGCGGTCTGTTTGCTTTAGGCGCACATATATTTCTACCAATATCAATCATAAACAACTTCTGCGCTATAATCAAGGAGAAATTAACAGGCATATAAAAACCGGCGCCCCTGAGGAGCACCGGTCCTTTCATGATTTTTAATTAGCTGACTGGGCTGTGGTTTTCTTTTTTCCCGGCTTGAATGCCCTTGTGGCATCCACCGCTTCTTTCCAGCCGTCGTACAATTCTGTTCTTGTATCTTCATTAATCTGCGGCTCAAATTGCTTTTCTTTTTTCCACTGCTTTTTCACTTCTTCTTTACTGCTCCAGAAGCCAGTGGCGATCCCCGCTAAATAAGCTGCGCCCATCGCAGTTGTTTCGATCACAGCCGGACGCTCTACAGGAACGCCGACAATATCACTTTGGAACTGCATCAGAAAATCATTTGAAACCGCTCCGCCGTCGACACGAAGAGACTTCACTTCAATACCCGAATCCGTTTCCATTGCTCCGAGCACGTCTTTTGTCTGGTACGCAAGCGACTCCAGCGTTGCCCGTACAAAATGCTCTTTTTCCGTTCCACGGCTCAGGCCAAAGATGGCTCCGCGCGCTTCACTATCCCAGTAAGGGGCTCCAAGTCCTACGAAGGCCGGTACAAAATACACGCCGTTCGTATCATCTACACGCTCAGCGTATTTCTGGCTGTCCGGCGAGTTTGTAAACATACGCAGGCCATCCCGGAGCCACTGAATAGCCGAGCCGGCTACGAAAATGCTTCCTTCAAGAGCGTATTCAACTTTGCCGTCAATTCCCCAGGCAATTGTAGTCAGGAGTCCGTTATTTGATGGCACTGGCTTATCTCCAGTATGCATCAGCATAAAGCAGCCGGTGCCATACGTGTTCTTTGCCATCCCTTTTTCAAAGCAGGCCTGGCCGAACAGGGCAGCGTGCTGGTCTCCCGCTACCCCTGCAATCGGAACTTCCTGGCCGAAGAAGTGGTAATCTACTGTATTGGCATATACCTCGGAAGAAGAACGCACTTCCGGAAGCATGCTCTTCGGTACGGTAAGGACGTCAAGCAGCTCATCATCCCACTGCAGATCATAAATGTTGTACATAAGCGTCCGCCCGGCGTTCGTATAGTCCGTTACATGCGCTTTTCCCCCAGAGAGCTTCCAGATCAGCCACGTATCGATGGTGCCAAATAGAAGATCTCCATTGTCTGCTTTTTCCCGTGCGCCTTCTACATTATCAAGTATCCACTTTACTTTCGTTCCCGAGAAGTACGCGTCAATCAGAAGACCGGTTTTATTTCGGAACATTTCCCCGTATCCCTGCTCGTTTAGCTCGTTGCATATATCCATTGTCTGGCGGGACTGCCATACAATTGCATTATAGACAGGACGCCCGGTGTGTTTGTCCCATACTACCGCTGTCTCACGCTGATTTGTGATCCCAATTGCGTTAATTTCTTCAGCCTGGATATCATTTTCCCCAAGCACTTCTGCAAGCACCGCTAGTACAGATGTCCAAATTTCCTGGGCGTTGTGCTCTACCCAGCCAGACTTCGGAAAGTACTGCTTAAACTCTCTCTGCGCCGTGCCTACTATTTCTCCTTCTTTGTTAAAAATAATGGCACGCGAGCTCGTTGTTCCCTGATCAATTGCTAGAATGTATTTCTTCTCCATCCGCTTCATCTCCTTTTTCATATATAAGTTGTATTAGTTTTTCACTTCAGGGTTGGACATGATCGATTTCGCAGAGCGTTTGCCCATGTAGTACAAACTTCCAAGGAAAACGGCTACGACAACCGAGTAAATCATTAATGCCATTGCGCCTTCTCCCAAGAAGAATGAACGGTAAACCATCGCACCGAACACGCCACCGGCAGCCGGGGCTACTACCGGGATCCAGGCATAGGACCAGTTGGAATCTCTTTTACCCGGAATTGGCAGCAGCGCATGTGCGATACGAGGACCAAGGTCACGGGCCGGGTTGATGGCATATCCTGTGGTACCACCAAGAGAGAGGCCGATAGCGAGAATCAGAAAGCCGACAATCAGTGGATTTAATCCTTCTGTGAACTGGTTGGCCCCAATACCTAAAATACCTCCGACAAGAACAGCTGTACCGATAAACTCGCTCAGGAAATTGTTAAACCGGTTCGGAACAGCAGGGTCGGTCGAAAACACTCCAAGCTTTGTATTCGAATCCTCTGTTTCCTTCCAGTGACCGAGAAAGTGAAGATAAACTACCACGCCACCTAATGCAGCACCAATTAATTGAGCAATAATGTAGCCCGGGACCTGTGCCCACGCAAACTCTCCAACAGAAGCGAGGCCAAGCGTTACCGCTGGATTAATGTGCGCCCCGGAGAACTGTCCTACTGCATAGATGGCCATTGCCACTGCAAACCCCCAGCCAAGTGCTACAACAATCCAACCAGCACCCTGAGCTTTGGATTTATTCAGACTTACGTTTGCGACTACGCCGCCGCCAAAGATAATAAGAATCATCGTACCGATAAGCTCCGCTAAATAAACAGACATTCTTCTTCCTCCTTTTTTATTAAAGCTTACTTATCGTCATAACGTTAGGCGGTTCGTCTTATTATTTGTTACGGCGCCACAAGACCCAGACCTTTAATCCTGGTCACTTTCCAGAAAAACGCTTTCATAACAACGGATAAAAAGTAGCATGAATCCTCGGAAGTAACCAGGAAAGCCTACAAAAAGCCGCACACGTATCCCAATGGAATGAATGGTGTGCGGCTTTCATATACTCAACCTAACGTATTAACTTAAATAAATCTTACCACCGTGAGAAAACGCTGTCAATAACTTGTCACATAATTATTTTTGACTTTTCTGAAATTAAAAAGCGTTTAAAACCCGTCTTTCAAGAGATTAACGCATTCCATTCTTCACAATTTTCGAGTTTTCGCTTGATTCGCTGAAGGGCATTATCGATCGATTTGTTCCTTCTTCCAAGCAGTCCGGACATTTCCTGATAGGAACGGCCATCGATGTAAAGCTGCAGCACCTGCTGCTCCAGTTCGCTCAGCACGCTGCCAATTTTCGTTTCCATATCCTCATGCTTTTCCCGGATGATCAGCAAATCTTCCGGACTTTTGGCGTGGGTCTCTACTAAGATATCGAGCAGAGGGCGTTCCGAGTCTTCTTCATACACTGGTTTATCCAGGGAGATATATGAGTTCAGCGGCGAATGCTTCTGTCTCGTCGCCGTCTTTATAGCTGTAATGATCTGCCTTGTAATGCATAGTTCAGCAAAGGCACGGAATGAGGATAATTTGTCTCCCCGGAAATCTCGTACAGCTTTGTACAGCCCGATCATTCCTTCTTGTATGATATCTTCATAATCTCCCCCGATGAGAAAATACGATCGCGATTTCGCCCGCACTAGATGCCGGTACTTCTCAATCAGTCGTTCTAATGCCTGGTTATCGCCTGCACGTGCAAATTCAATCAGTATTTCATCTTCGGTTCGGGTAGTTTGACGTGGTTCCGGTTTCTTGAGGTCTGTACTCAATACAATCCCTCCGCCCATGCGCGTAGTAGTATAAATATAGGAACCATTATATCGGAGTGTTCATAAGAGCGTCAACTGCCTACAGATCCCTTTTGCGCCATTTGTCGAAAATTTCTGCCATTTCTTCCGTGATAGGAAGAGTAGTCTTATGAATTGCTTTTTTTTGATTTGCAAGCTGTTCTTCAATGCCCTTTTCGACAAGCTTCGCTTCATGCCGGAGCTCCCTTGCTGATTTTCTTAAGGCTCCGCTCCCAAACGTCATTGATTGCTCCGCATAATCCGAGGTGGCTACGTGCACTCTTGTTTCCACGTTTTTTAACTCTCCGACTAATTTTTCAATACGTTCGTCGGCCGTCTCGTGTTCCTTCGTGTATACGACTTCTACGCGCTTCAGCTGATAGTTTTTTCCGATTCCGGGGACCATATGGGCATCAAAAACAATGATAACTCTCCATCCTTTATACGCCTGGTACTCCGCCATCACATCAATGAGGCGGTCCCGTGCTTCTTCCAGGTGTCCGGCACGGAGCGGCTTCAGCTCCGGCCAGTCGCCAATCACATTGTACCCATCTACGAGAAGAATGTCCTTCATGGTGTATGCCTTCCCTTCTCCTGGCGCTTGCGCAGCACTTCATACATTAGAATACCTCCGGCAACGGAAGCGTTCAAGGAAGTAACCGGACCGTGCATCGGGATCTGGATCAGGAAGTCGCAGGATTCCTTTACGAGCCGGCTCAGCCCCTTTCCTTCATTTCCAATGACCAGCGCAAGCGGCATCTCCGCCTGCATCTCCCTGTAATCAGAAGCATTTTCTGTCCCCGTCCCGGCTACCCAGAGACCTTTATCCTTTAATTCATCGAGTGTTTTATTGATGTTTGTCACCCGGACTACCGGCACATACTCTACTGCTCCCGCCGATGTTTTTACCACGGTCTGGGTCACGCCGGCCGCACGTCTTTTCGGAATGATGACGCCATGTACACCGGAGGCGTTTGCTGTCCGTATCATGGAGCCCAGATTGTGAGGATCTTCCACACCGTCCAACACGAGAAAAAATGGATCCTCGTTCTGCTTTTCTGCTGTACGGAACAAATCATCCAGTCCTGCATACTGGTAAGCAGGGACCGCAGCCGCTACTCCCTGATGGACGCCTGCATCAAGCTCATCGAGTTTTTTCTTTGAAACTTCCTGAACCGTTATCCCCTTTTTTCCTGCCAGAGCACGAATTTCCTGTGCTGCCCCTTTTTTGGAGGTGTCTGCAATCATAATTTTTTCGATTTTCCGTTCGGCTTTTAATGCTTCTATAACAGGATTTTTCCCGGCAATCCATTCCTGGCTCATAATGACCGGCCTCTTTCTTGTATTTTGTCTATCGCAAATGCAATGATTTCACTTACCCGTTCCTGCCTGCCGGCAAAATATAGATACCCAAGCACCGCTTCAAACGCAGTACTCATACGATAGGTGGCGAGATCCGCATTCTTGGGCAGGCTTCCGGATTTTGCATTTCGTCCCCGCCTGGCAACTGCTGTTTCCTCTTCAGTTAAATACCCTTCGTCCCAAATGGCCCGAAGCACTTCCGCCTGGGCCTGAGCTGATACGTAGGAGGTGGCCTGCTTATGCAGCTCCTGCGGTCGCACTTTCCCTTCCGAAATTAAATAATGGCGGATATGGGTTTCGAGCACTGCATCTCCCATATATGCAAGCGCCAAAGCGTTCAACTGTTTTTCGTCTACTTTACTATAGTTTATCATGTTATTTCCTCTTCCACCGTGTCCCCTGCGGTGTATCTTCTAATAAAATTCCATCATTCTCGAGCTGGTCCCGGATTTCATCGGCACGGGCAAAGTTTTTATTTTTCCTTGCTGCCACCCGCTCTTCGAGAAGCTTCTCGATATCTTCATCGAGCATTACTTCTTCTCTTTCCAACGAAACGCCCAGCACGCTCCCCATGTCTGTCATCGTTTCAACAATCGCGTCCAGCGAAGCAATACTCGTCTGTGGCTGCTGCATATATTTGTTTGCTTCACGGGCCAGATCAAACAGCACGCTGATAGCGTTCGCTGTGTTGAAATCATCGTCCATTTCCTCCAGAAAACGAGCCTTGGCCCGTTCGGCTGCTTCCTGTCCTGCACTGCTGCCCCCGTTTACGCTTTCGCTCCGGCGGTGTTTAACATTTTCAAGCGTTGAACGCAGCCGTTCCAACCCGGCTCTTGCTGATTCAAGCAGATCGTTATCAAAGTTAATAGGATTGCGGTAGTGAGCCTGCATCATGAAAAAGCGGATTACTTCCGGGTCATGCTGTTGAATCATGTCATGCACAAGCACGAAATTACCGAGCGACTTCGACATCTTTTCGTTATTAATATTGATATAGCCGTTATGCATCCAGTAGTGAGCCATCGGTTTTCCGGTTAATGCTTCAGTCTGGGCAATTTCATTTTCATGATGGGGGAATTTTAAGTCCTGGCCGCCGGCATGGATATCGATAGTGTCTCCCATATACTTTTTCACCATTGCAGAGCATTCAATATGCCAACCCGGGCGCCCTTCACCCCACGGGCTGTCCCAGGCAATTTCGTTTTCTTTCGCTTTTTTCCAAAGCGTGAAGTCCATCGGGTCCTCTTTCTGCTCGCCTATTTCAATCCGCGCACCCATCTGCAGATCTCCGACAGACTGCGAGGAAAGCTTCCCGTATTCCTTGAATTTCTTCGTACGATAATACACATCACCGTTTGATTCATAAGCAAATCCTTTTGCGATCAGCTGTTCGATGAATTCAACCATTTCTTCTACGGTTTCAGTTGCCCGTGGATGAAGATCCGCTTTTTCCACTCCGAGTGATTCGATGTCTTCAAGGTACGTATCGATAAAACGGTTAGCAAGCGTCGGTACTTCTTCATTCATTTCCTGGGCAGCTTTAATAATCTTGTCGTCCACGTCAGTAAAGTTCGACACATAGTACACGTTGTAACCACGGTAGATCAAATAGCGGCGGACGGCATCAAAAACAATAGCAGGACGTGCATTACCGATATGAATGTAGTTGTACACGGTCGGCCCGCAAACGTACATCGTAATCCGGTCCGGGTCTATCGGCTGAAACGGCTCTTTTTTATTGGTTAATGAATTGTATATATGAATGGCCATTACTGCTCTCTTCCTTTCACCGATTGTTCATTGTCTGCATTTTCGTGTTCCGGGAGTCGTTCTTTCAGCATTTCGATTTCCGCTTCGAGTGAACGAATCTTGTCTGCCACCGGGTCCGGAAGATTCTGATGGTCCAGGGAGTTTCTGTTGATTTTGACCCCGTCCTGAACAACCACCTTCCCTGGAATGCCAACAACCGTTGAATTTGGCGGCACTTCGTTTAATACGACCGAGCCTGCGCCGATGCGGGAGTGTTTTCCAATCGTCATGGAACCGAGCACCTTGGCGCCGCTTGCGATCAATACATGGTCTTCAATCGTCGGGTGCCGTTTGCCTTTTTCCTTGCCCGTACCGCCTAAAGTGACGCCCTGGAAAATCGTGACGTTATCACCAATTTCACACGTTTCTCCGATCACGACCCCCATGCCATGGTCGATAAACAGCCGTTCACCAACCACAGCGCCAGGATGAATTTCGATCCCGGTGATAAAACGGCTGAGCTGTGAAATTACACGTGAAAAGAAAAACATTTTTTTCTTCCACAGCCAATGGGCGAAACGATGAGACCATACAGCGTGTACGCCTGCATACGTGAAGACCACTTCGAGACGGTTCCGTGCCGCCGGATCCTGGTCAAACACGACGTCCAAATCATTTTTCAGCGTTTTCCACATGGTGCTTCCCCACTTTCTATGCCTGCTCTCAAGCTCTCATATTTATATGCTTAGTATATCAATAAAAAAAGCATCTCTGTGCGAATTCGCACAGAGACGCTTTTAAAGCGCGTTTCCACTCTGCTTAAGCGCCGGAGCCGGCACTTCTCTTTTCTGCCGTAACGGGGCACACCGCCGCTGCCTACTATGTTCAGCAGCGGGCTCCAGGAGGCATTTCAAAAACCAGCTCTATGCTCTCTCTCAGCCACTGGAGAGCATCTCTGTATAAAGCTTTTTGTTTTTTACTTCTTCCTGTCATAGTTTTAACGATATTTATTTTATGAAGATAGTACCTGCTGCAGCCTTGCCTGCACAACATTCTTTCCAAGAAGTGAAATGGCTACCGGCAGCTCCGGTCCATGCGTCTGGCCTGTCGTCGCCACACGGACCGGCATAAACAGCTGCTTGCCTTTATAGCCTGTCGCTTTCTGGGTAGCTTTTACCGCTTTTTTCACTGTCTCCGGTTCAAAATCCGAAGCTTCGTCAAGCTCTTTCGAGAATTGCTCCAGTACAGTGCTTACGTGCTCTTGCTCAAGGACTTCCTGGGCCTCCTGAGTGTAGTCAATCTCTGTTTTAAAGAACATGTCTGTCAATTCAACAATCTCTGCCGCATAGTGCATTTGCTCCTGATAGATTCCCACAAGCTGCTTCAACCACTCATACTGTTCTTCCGACAGCTTTGACGGCAGCTTTCCTGCTTCCTGCAGGTGCGGAAGCGCAAGGAGCGTCAGGCGCTCTGTATCTGCCTCTTTCACATACTGGTTGTTCATCCAGGCGAGCTTGTCCGTATCAAAGACCGCCGGGGCTTTGGACACCCGCTCCAGCGAAAACTGCTCTTTTAACTCTTCAATAGAAAACAGTTCTTCTTCGCCTTTTGGAGACCAGCCGAGCAGCGCCAGGAAGTTTACGATGGCTTCCGGCAGGTATCCAAGATCACGGTACTGTTCTACAAATTGGATTACCGAGCCGTCCCGCTTGCTCATTTTTTGGCGGTTGGGATTCAAAATCAGTGAGGCATGGGCAAAGCGTGGCTTTTCCCAATCAAAAGCATCGTAGACCAGTGCCTGGCGCGGGGTGTTGGAAAGATGCTCTTCTGCACGAATGACGTGTGAAATTTCCATCAGATGATCATCAATTACTACCGCAAAGTTATAGGTCGGTATGCCGTCTTTACGGGCAATAACAAAGTCTCCGATGTCGTTAGAGTCGAAAATGACGTTTCCTCTGACAACATCATCGATAATCACGCTTTTCCCTTCCGGCACGCGGAAACGAACGACAGGTTTAATCCCCTGGTCTTCGTATGCTTTTCGCTGTTCCGGGGTAAGGTCGCGGTCACGCCCGCTGTATTTCGGGGCTTCGCCGCGGGCCATCTGCTCTTCCCTTTCCTGGGCGAGCTCTTCTTCTGTCATATAATCATAATAGGCTTTGCCCTCATCAAGAAGACGCTGCACGTATTCTTTGTACAGGTCAATGCGTTCCATCGACTGATAGGGCGCATGCGGGCCGCCAACATCTACGCTTTCATCCCATTCGATTCCCAGCCAGCGCAGGCTTTCCATTAAACGAGAAGTAGCGTCTTCCACATTACGCTCCTGGTCTGTGTCTTCAATGCGTAGAATAAAATCGCCGCCCTGGCTTCTGGCGAATAAATAATTAAACAGTGCCGAGCGCGCCCCGCCAATATGAAGATGGCCAGTCGGACTCGGAGCAAACCTTACACGTACTTTTTCACTCATTTCCTTCACCCTCCGTAGAATTCCTTTTTATCTCACACGTTTTTTCATATATTTAATCAGCTGGCTGCAGAAGGACCACCGCATGAGCAGCAATGCCTTCTTTTCGGCCGACAAATCCAAGCTTTTCTGTAGTAGTCGCCTTTACGTTCACCTGGTCGTCTGCCTCTGCTTCAAGCAGTTTACTGATCTTCTTTTTCATCTCTGGTATATGTGGAGCCATTTTTGGTTTCTCGGCGAGTATGGTCGCGTCGACATTTCCCAGTTTCCATCCCTTAGCTTTTACAAGACTGCAGACATGCGCAAGCAGCTCCGCGGAATCAGCATCTTTAAACTCGGGATCTGTGTCTGGAAAATGCTTGCCGATATCGCCCAGACCGACTGCCCCCAGTATCGCATCTGTCACTGCATGAAGTAAAACGTCTGCATCCGAATGCCCCAGGAGCCCTTTATCATGAGGAATGTCTATGCCCCCAAGGATTAAAGGACGGCCTTCCTGCAGCTGATGTACATCATATCCATGTCCTATTCTCATTACCTTTTTCCCTCTCTTCGCTTCTGCAAAATCGCACGGGCCACCACCATGTCTTCAGGGGTGGTCAGCTTGATATTATCATAGCTCCCCTCGACAATTTTTACCGGCCGGCCCATATATTCCACCAGACTGGTGTCGTCTGTCCCAATAATCTGATGAGCGGCAGCGTAATCGTAGGCTTCCGTCACCACTGCAGCCTGAAACGCCTGCGGAGTCTGTACAGCCCATAAACTCGAGCGGTCAATCGTCTCAAGCACTTTCTCTCCATCTGTACGTTTAACGGTGTCTTTCATTTTTGTACCAAGTACTGCGGCTCCGGTCTGCTCTGCCTGTTCCACGAGACGGTGAATATCGGCCTGCTCCACAAACGGGCGGGCCCCGTCATGGACCAAAACGACCTGATGCTCAGGGATAAGGCATTTCAATCCTTCATGTACACTGTTCTGGCGCTCGTTTCCACCAACGACCACCTGCTTCACTTTCCTTATGCCCCACTCCTTAAAAAGCTCTTCCATATCATAAATTTCTGAAGCATTGGCAACAACAATAATTTCTTTACACCACGGATCCTGCTCGAAAACAGATGCAGTATGAATTATTAATGGCCGTTCTTCTAAAACGAGAAACTGTTTATTATGGCCCGCCTGCATTCGCTTCCCCTGGCCGGCTGCAGGAATGACTACCGCATAGTTCATAGTACCTCTCCAATTTCACGACATTGTGTTACCAGTGTATGTATCGCATTTGCTCCGCTCTTAAAGCAAAGTCCGCTTGTTAATAATATGCTAGTACCCATAAAACGCCCTTATTATTCTACCGTACCGCTTATCAAACATTAATTTTACCAAAACTTTCTCTGAAGGAAAAGCTGACAGTTCTGTATAACCTGGAAAAATCCGCACAAAAAAACCCTGTGCAGGCACAGGGCATTTCCTTATAAAGCTTTTTCGCGCTTTGATACCTTTGGTTTGGCAAATATCATCCGTCCAGCACTCGTCTGCAGGACACTTGTAACTACCACTTCTATTTCCTGGCCGATATAGCCTTTGCCGCTTTCGACTACAATCATCGTGCCATCGTCTAAGTATCCGATGCCCTGGCTCTGTTCTTTTCCGTCTTTGATTACCTGGACCAGCA
Source organism: Marinococcus halophilus (assembly GCF_900166605.1). Taxonomy (NCBI): domain Bacteria; kingdom Bacillati; phylum Bacillota; class Bacilli; order Caryophanales; family Bacillaceae; genus Marinococcus; species Marinococcus halophilus. Next base: position 11,339 of record NZ_FVZD01000006.1, on the reverse strand, counting down.
TTTCTTCGCCGGGAAGAACGACTGGTTTGACGGCGTTCGCCAGGTCATTAATATTTAACACACTAACGCCTTGGAGGTCGCATACTTTGTTTAAATTAAAATCATTGGTAACGACAATGCCATTCCGCACTTTCGCGAGTTTTACCAGCTTGCTGTCCACTTCATGAATATCTTCAAAATCGGTGTCCGTAATCTCTACTTCAATAGGAAGCTCCTTTTGAATGCGATTTAAAATATCAAGACCCCGCCGGCCCCGGTTGCGCTTTAACACATCCGAAGAATCCGCAATATGCTGAAGCTCTTCAAGCACAAATTCCGGAATTACCAGTTTTCCTTCAATAAACCCTGACTGACAAATATCCGCAATGCGCCCGTCAATAATTACGCTCGTATCAAGCAGTTTCTCCCACGCCTGATTTTCTTCCGAGGTTGCTGCAGCGTCCAGCGCTGCTTCTTCCTTCGCAGCAGCGTTTTTTGAGGTCGAAAAAAGGCCCAGCAGTTCATCACGCTTTTTAAAACCAATCTGAAAGCCGAAGTAGCCACAGAAAAAGGATAAAAACAAGGGCAGAACGGAATCAATTACTGGAATACGGATTGAATTAAGCGGAAGAGAAATGAGAAAGGCAACCACCAGGCCGAAAATCAGGCCTAGCGTCCCGAATAACACGTCTGTAACAGGTGCCTTCACGACTTTTTCTTCTAAAAAGCGCATGCCGTTGACAATTGGTCTTGCCACCCACAAACTAATAGCCCAAAACACAAATCCAACAACAATAGCCCCTGCAATTGCACCGATATAGGCATTATACACCCAGTCAGGAAAAGTATAAAAAGGAAATAATGAGATAAGTTCAGGAATATAAAGGAAACCTAACGTAATACCGGCAAGAACAAAAAATAACTGTACAATCTTTTCCAACACTTTCCATGCACCTCCTTAAGGATATTATAAACATTTTTCTCTCCGTACAAACCACTAACGCCATATTTATCACAACTTTGGACAATTTGATACAATATATTCATAAGATTGTTGAATTTTCTTAATTATTAGGAAAAAGGATAGAGAAGATCCTGGAAAACGAACAGGACCTTCATCTTCCTATCTATCCGAGCGGGGCCGGATCAAGCGCAGCGTCCAGTGCTTCTTCAAGCGTCTTTACGCCTATTACCTGAATGCCTTCCGGAAATGTCCACCCGCCAATATTTTTTGATGGAATAATCGCTCGCGAAAATCCGAGCTTTGCTGCTTCTTTCACGCGTTCCTCCACCCGGGAAATGCGCCGGATCTCCCCGGTCAGCCCGACTTCCCCCATTACAATATCTCCCGGATTCGTTGATTGATTCCGAAAGCTTGAGGCAACGCATATCGCAATACCAAGGTCAACCGCCGGCTCGTCGAGCTTCACTCCCCCGGCAACATTAATATAAGCATCTTGGTTTTGAAGAAGCATACCGAGGCGTTTTTCGAGCACCGCCATCAGAAGTGCAATCCGGTTCTGGTCGATGCCCGTAGCTGTCCGGCGCGGGTATGCGTAGCTCGTAGGAGCAATTAGCGCCTGCAGTTCCACAAGCACCGGCCGGGTACCTTCCAAAGAGGCTACTACTGCTGAGCCTGACGTACCCTCGGTTCGTTCTTCGAGAAAGATTTCAGAGGGGTTTGTTACTTCCTTCAGTCCTGTTTCCTTCATTTCGAATATACCGATCTCATTCGTCGAGCCGAACCTGTTTTTTACAGCCCGCAAGATCCGATACGTATTATGCTGTTCGCCTTCAAAGTAAAGCACGGAATCTACCATATGCTCGAGCATTTTCGGTCCGGCAATGGACCCCTGCTTGGTCATATGGCCGACAACGAATACAGCAATGCCCTGATTTTTTGCGATATGCATAAATGTCGACGTCGATTCACGTACTTGGGCTACGCTCCCAGGGGCCGACTGGATTTCATCCGAGTGCACTGTCTGAATCGAATCAATAATTACAAGGTCAGGCTTCACTTCTTCCATCGCCGCTTCGATCCGTTCCATGTTTGTTTCTGTAAAGACAAACAGCGTATCTGCTTCCACTCCGAGCCGTTCCGCTCTCATTTTTGTCTGCTTTACCGATTCCTCTCCGGAAACATAAAGCACACGATACTTCTGGGAAGCAAGCAGGGCAGATACCTGAAGAAGCAGCGTCGACTTTCCGATCCCAGGGTCGCCCCCAACCAGTACTAGCGATCCCGGCACGATGCCTCCCCCTAATACTCTGTTTAATTCTTCTACAGACGTTGAAATGCGGTTTTCTTTTTCCCCGGTTACCCGGGTAATTGGTGTCGGCTTGTCGGCTTCACTGAACACATTTGCCGCCGGGCGGCGGCTTGATTTTGATGCCGGAGCTTCTTTTTCCTCTACCATCGTATTCCAGTTGTTGCAGGCCGGACAGCGCCCCATCCACTTTTGCGTTTCATACCCACATTCCTGGCAGACAAATTTTGTTTTCGTTTTTGCCATACGATCCTCCTCTTTTACTACGGGAAGCACCCGTTTTCGTTTCGATTTCACTCTAATTTGTATTCATAAAAAGAAAAACAGCTGCCCCCTGACATCAATATGCCACAAGGCAGCTGTTTCGATTATAACCTTATTGCGCTTTTGCCGTGCCTGATTTCGTTTCAACAATGAACTCATCGTCTTTCACATCAATGACAGCGGTACTGCCTTCTTGAAGCGTGCCTTTGAGGAGCTCATCGGATAAACGATCTTCCACGTGACGCTGCAGAGCACGTCTGAGCGGCCGGGCCCCGTATTCAGGATCAAAACCTTCATCAGCAATTTTATCGAGCGCTGCTTCGGTAATTTCAACGCTGATGCCGTGTTCTTCCACACGTTTTTTAAGCTGTTCGGTCATTAAGCGCACAATCTTTTTGATATGCTCTTTTTCCAAACTGTGGAAGACAATGATTTCGTCCAGGCGGTTAATAAATTCAGGACGGAATGTGTTTTTCAGCTCGCCCATGATTTTGTCACGCATATCGTCGAATTTCTGCTCGGTTGACTGAGCGGCAAAGCCGACGCTTTTATTTTGGCGGAGAGTGCTTGCCCCGACGTTCGATGTCAGGATCAATGCTGTATTTCTAAAATCGACCCGGCGTCCTTTGGAGTCGGTGAGAAACCCATCTTCAAGTACTTGAAGCAGGATGTTAAATACTTCCGGGTGCGCCTTTTCAATCTCGTCGAGCAAAATAACGGAGTACGGATTACGACGCACTTTTTCTGTCAGCTGGCCGCCTTCTTCATAGCCGACATAGCCTGGAGGGGAACCGACCAGGCGGCTCGTTGCGTGGCGTTCCATATATTCGGACATATCAATGCGGATAATTGATTCTTCGTCTCCAAATAGTGTTTCCGCTACAGCACGTGCCAGCTCTGTTTTACCTACACCCGTAGGTCCGAGAAAGATAAAGGAGCCAATCGGCCGTTTCGGGTCTTTCAAGCCTGCACGGGCACGGCGCACGGCTTTGGAAATAGCATTGACTGCTTCATCCTGACCGACAACCCGGTTATGCAGAATGTCTTCCATATGAAGCAGGCGGTCCGTCTCTTCTTCCGCAAGCTTGGATACCGGTACGCCTGTCCAGCTCGAAACAACCTGAGCAATATCCTCTGTCGTAATCGCAGAGTTCTCCTGTCCCTGCTTTTCTTTCCATTCATTTTTCATTTCTTCGACTTCTGCGCGCAGCCGCTGCTCGGAATCACGAAGGGAAGCCGCTTTTTCAAATTCCTGGCTTTGAACAGCCGCATCTTTTTCCTTGCGTGTTTCCTCGAGGTTTTGTTCAAGTTCTTTTAGGTTGGGTGGTGCTGTATAGGAACGCAGACGCACCCGTGAACCCGCTTCATCGATTAGATCGATTGCTTTATCCGGCAGGAAACGGTCTGAAATGTACCGGTCAGATAATTTAACTGCCTGTTCGATGGCTTCGTCCCCGATAGTTACCCGGTGGTGGGCTTCATAACGGTCTCTCAGCCCCGCGAGAATTTGAATAGATTCCTCGAGGGTCGGTTCATCTACTTGAATTGGCTGAAAACGACGCTCAAGAGCAGCATCTTTTTCAATATATTTGCGGTATTCATCCAGTGTAGTTGCACCAATGCACTGCAGCTCTCCACGCGCAAGGGACGGCTTCAGAATGTTCGATGCGTCAATCGCACCCTCTGCACCGCCGGCGCCAATTAAGGTATGCAGTTCGTCAATGAACAGCAGCACATTTCCAGACTGGCGGATTTCTTCCATTACTTTTTTCAAGCGGTCTTCAAATTCCCCGCGATATTTCGTGCCGGCAACGACTGTGCCCATATCGAGAGTCATGACCCGTTTATTCCGAAGCGTTTCTGGAACTTCATTAGAGACGATCGACAATGCCAGGCCTTCAGCGATAGCTGTTTTACCTACACCAGGCTCCCCGATAAGAACCGGGTTGTTTTTTGTCCGGCGGCTTAATACCTGAATAACACGTTCAATTTCCTGGCTTCTTCCTATGACCGGATCGAGGCCTTCTTCTTTAGCTACTGCCGTCAGGTCTCTTGCTAAGCTGTCCAGGGTAGGCGTATTGGCGCTTCCCCCTGCTCCAGGAGCCTGCTGGCTTCCAGAACTCGAAGCACCTTCATTGCTTCCGAGAAGCTGAAGCACCTGCTGCCGGGCTTTATTCAGGCTGACGCCAAGATTATTCAGCACCCGGGCTGCAACCCCTTCTCCTTCACGGATTAAGCCAAGCAGAATGTGCTCTGTTCCTACATAGGAATGCCCAAGTTTTCTCGCTTCATCCATGGAAAGCTCAATAACTTTTTTCGCCCGTGGAGTGTAATGAATCGTTTTCGATCCCTGTTGCCCAGTACCAATAAGGGTTTCTACTTCCTGCTGAATCTGGTCTGTATCCAAATTCAATGCTTGAAGGGCTTTCGCCGCAATGCCCTCACCTTCACGCACTAAACCAAGAAGAATGTGTTCTGTTCCTATATTATTATGGCCAAGGCGGATAGCTTCTTCCTGAGCTAGCGCCAATACTTTTTGCGCTCGTTCTGTAAAACGGCCAAACATCATGTTGCATGCACCTCCTACGCATTGGTAAATCTATAGTTCAAGTTTTATTCTTTCACGGATCACACTTGCCCGTCTTATATCTGCTTCTTCTTGAGTCAGTGATTCTCCTGCATACTGCTCAAGAAAACCAGGCTGAGTCAGTAACATAAGTTCATTTAAAATATTACCCGAAATCCCTTTAATTAAATCCAGGTCGATACCAAGCCTAACGTCTGATAAACGGTTGGCAGCTTCTTTGGTTGTCATCGTACGGCTGTAGGCAAGGATGCCGTAAGACCTGAACACCCGGTCTTCGAGCTTTATTCTTGAAGAGCTGAGCAGAGACTCGCGTGCGTGGCGTTCTCTTTGAATCACCTGCATTACTACACCGCGCAGATCTTCAATGATATCTTTTTCAGATTTTCCTAATGTCATCTGGTTGGAAATTTGAAAAAGGTTGCCAAGTGCTTCACTGCCTTCTCCGTAAATGCCTCTTACGACAAGACCAATCTGGTGAATAGCCGGAAGAATACGGCTAAGCTGGTTGGTCCAGACTAAAGCAGGCAGGTGTACCATTACTGAAGCTCTCATACCTGTTCCTACATTTGTCGGGCAGCTTGTTAAGTAACCGAGCCTTTCGTCAAACGCATAGGTAAGGTTGGCTTCCGCCCAATCATCGAGACGGTCAGCTTCATTGTAACATTCTTCAAGCTGCATGCCGTTACTCAGACATTGAAGACGTAAATGATCTTCCTCATTAACCATGATACTGATTGATTCATCGTTATTCAAAAGAACAGCACTATGTGCCATGTTTTTTATTAAATAGGGGCTGACAAGATGCTTTTCCACCAGTACCTGCCGTTCATTCGGGCGAAGCTCATTCATATTCAACGCTTCAAGGAAGCCTACTTCTTTTGATTGATTCAATAGAGTGGAAGAAGCATAGCGCAGAAGTGTTGCACTTGCTTCTTCTGAAGCAAAAACAGGGAAGGGATATTGCTCTATGTTACGGGCAAGCCGGACCCGGGTGCTGAGAGCAATATCGCCTTCCGGCCCTGGACCTTCCTGCATCCACGGACTGATCGCTTCTGAAAAAAATTGTTCGGATGCCATCAGCTGTCTTCCTCCCTTCCTTGAAACTGCTTTTCAAGGGCACGGATTTCGTCTCTTAATTCCGCAGCTTTTTCAAACTCTTCATTTTGGACAAAAATGTTAATCTGTCGTCTTTTCTCCTCCAGCTCCCTTTGGGCATACAGCTTCTCATGCCTGTGTTTTGGAACCTTGCCGGTATGATGGGTATTGCCGCTGTGTACCCGACGAAAAACAGGTGTCAGTTTCGATTCAAACGCGTGATAACAATGAGCACAACCCAATCGACCGGATTGAGTGAACTGTTTATACGTCAGTCCGCAGTTGTCACATGTCAGCGGCCGGGTTGTGTTTGCTTTTTTCGGCTGTTTCTTCCCGGCGTTTCCAGTAGTACTAGGCTGATCCATGTTTAATAAGTCCGATAACAAGTCCTGGATTGTATAGCCACCGGCAGCTGACATGAAAGAATGCTCCGTTTCAGAAGATTCCCCTTGTTCTTTTGCACACTCTTCGCATAAATGAAGCTCTGTTTTAGCTCCATTAACGATTTTCGTGTAATGCAAAGAGGCCGGACGCTGACCGCAATTCTGACAGATCATATCTCTTCCCTCCCCTTATTCATAGCGCAGACTTTCTATCATAGCTTGCATGATCCGCGCACGAACAATATCCCTTTCTTCTGGATACTTCAAAGCCAGTATAGACCTATCAACTGCCGCAAGCATTAAATTTGCTTCACGCTTATTCACCACTTTTTCCTCAAATAAACGCATAATAACACTCTCTGCCGTTCTTTGATCAATACCGTGGCCCACAAGATCTGAAACTTGGCGAAGCAGCTCTGCGTGATCTGAAATTTTAGCCCTTGTAATTCGTATATACCCGCCACCGCCACGTTTACTCTCTACTACATAGCCTTTTTCAATAGTAAAACGAGTGCTTATGACATAATTAATCTGAGAGGGGACACACTCAAAGCGCTTTGCAAGTTCACTTCTTTTAATTTCAATTAGATCCTGTTCACTCTGTGTTAAAATTTGTTTTAAATAATTTTCAATAACATCAGACATGCTTTTCATTCCCGCGACCTCCTCTCCGCCCCGGTTCGTCTTGCTATTATCAAAAAATTGATTTTGACTATCTTTGACTATAATATATAATATTATTCAATTGTTTTCAAGCTAGAGAAGGGCAAAAAGAAAAATCCGCCCTGAGATATGCTAATCATAGGACGGATTCAATTCTATTTCTTTTATGCTCTCTACTTTATATAAAGATTGATACAGTTCTGTTTCAGCTATACCCTCTGGTAGATGAAGTTTAATATAATAATGAAGAAGAGCTTCGTCTTCGTCGAATTCTTTCCCTTTTATTTTTTGAACTTGAACCTCCATGCTTTCGAGACGCTGAATCGCCTCGCCGAGCTCGTTTGCTTTTTTGTCCATAGCTATAAACAATACGTCCGTATCAGAAACGTTTTTAAACCATTTGTCTACGTGATTTAGAAAGATAAGACTTGTCAATACAATGACCGTCGCAGCAATACCAGCAAAAAACATTCCTGCCCCTATGGTTAGGCCGATAGCAGCGACTGTCCAGATGGAAGCAGCAGTAGTCAGCCCCCGTATAGAAGCTCCCTGAACTATAATGGTACCAGCACCGAGGAAGCCAATCCCACTTATTACATAAGAAGCCAAACGCGAAGGATCATAAGCAACCAGATCCCCGTTTTGGTTTAAATAGTCCTGAAAGCCAAATAAAGCAAGCAGCATCACCAAACAGGAACCGGTCCCAACCAGCAGATGGGTTCGAAAACCAGCTGGATGGCCTTTCGATTCCCGCTCAATTCCTATCACTCCCGCCAAAAAAGCAGCAAGAATTAAACGAATTAGTATAATGACTGATTCATATTCCAACCACTGCTCCATCTAAGTCACATCCTTTCCTTCATTATATCCTATCTTTTTTGCTTTGTTTAAAGCTTTCTCATATAAAAAAACCGCTCCCCTCCGAAAAGGGAAACGGTTTAGCTCGCCCGGCAGCGATCTACTTTCACGGGGGGAGAGCCCCCGGCTATCATCAACGCTGAAGAGCTTAACTTCCGTGTTCGGCATGGGAACGGGTGGGACCTCTTCGCTGTTGCCACCGGACCGGCCCGTCGGGCCCTGACAACCAAATACCGAGACCGCGGCCACCGCCGCGTATCGTGCTGAGCGTGGATAAGACTTCGACCGATTAGTATCCGTCCGCTGCACATGTCGCCATGCGTCCACGCCGGACCTATCTACCTCGTCATCTCCAAGGGGTCTTATCTCCGTAGAGGGGAAAGGTCATCTTAAGGGGGGCTTCATGCTTAGATGCTTTCAGCACTTATCCCGTCCACACGTAGCTACCCAGCAGTGCTCCTGGCGGAACAACTGGTACACCAGCGGTGTGTCCATCCCGGTCCTCTCGTACTAAGGACAGCTCCTTTCACCTTTCCTGCGCCCGCGACGGATAGGGACCGAACTGTCTCACGACGTTCTGAACCCAGCTCGCGTACCGCTTTAATGGGCGAACAGCCCAACCCTTGGGACCTACTTCAGCCCCAGGATGCGATGAGCCGACATCGAGGTGCCAAACCTCCCCGTCGATGTGAACTCTTGGGAGAGATTAGCCTGTTATCCCCAGGGTAGCTTTTATCCGTTGAGCGACGGCCCTTCCATGCGGTGCCGCCGGATCACTAAGCCCGACTTTCGTCCCTGCTCGACTTGTGGGTCTCGCAGTCAAGCTCCCTTGTGCCTTTGCACTCTGCGAATGATGTCCGACCATTCTGAGGGAACCATTGGGCGCCTCCGTTACTGTTTGGGAGGCGACCGCCCCAGTCAAACTGCCCACCTGACACGGTCCCGAGGCCGGATCACGGCCTGCGGTTAGAATGTCGATACCACCAGGGTAGTATCCCACCAGCGCCTCCTCCGAACCTGGCGGTCCGGATTCGATGGCTCCTACCTATCCTGTACAAGTGGTACCCACATCCAATGTCAAGCTACAGTAAAGCTCCATGGGGTCTTTCCGTCCTGTCGCGGGGAACCTGCATCTTCACAGGTATTATAATTTCACCGGGTCTCTCGTTGAGACAGTGCCCAAGTCGTTGCACCTTTCGTGCGGGTCGGAACTTACCCGACAAGGAATTTCGCTACCTTAGGACCGTTATAGTTACGGCCGCCGTTTACTGGGGCTTCAATTCGGCGCTTCTCCCCCCGGAGGGGGATAACGCCTCCTCTTAACCTTCCAGCACCGGGCAGGTGTCAGCCCCTATACTTCGCCTTACGGCTTCGCAGAGACCTGTGTTTTTGATAAACAGTCGCTTGGGCCCTTTCACTGCGGCTCCCTGGGGCTATGCACCCCGGGGAGCACCCCTTCTCCCGAAGTTACGGGGTCCTTTTGCCGAGTTCCTTAACGAGAGTTTTCCCGCGCGTCTTAGAATACTCATCCCACCTACCTGTGTCGGTTTACGGTACGGGCACCACGTTCCTCGCTAGAGGCTTTTCTTGGCAGGGTAGGTGCCGGCCCTTCGGGCCCCGTAGGGCCCTCCTGGTCACCGCTTGGCCGTCTGGGGGAGGGATTTGCCGCTCCCCCGGCCTTGCCAGCTTCAACGCGCATGTCCATTAGCGCGCGGCCGTGCCTGCCTGCGTCCCCCCATCACTCAAATGGAACGGAGGTGGTACAGGAATATCAACCTGTTTTCCATCGCCTACGCCTATCGGCCTCGGCTTAGGACCCGACTAACCCTGAGCGGACGAGCCTTCCTCAGGAAACCTTGGGTTTTCGACGGAAGGGATTCTCACCCTTCTTTTCGCTACTCATACCGGCATTCTCACTTCCAGGCGCTCCACCGGTCCTCACGGTCCGGCTTCGGGGCCCCTGGAACGCTCCCCTACCATCTCTCCCATGCGGGAGAGTCCACGGCTTCGGTGCTGCGTTTAGCCCCGGTACATTGTCGGCGCAGAGTCACTCGACTAGTGAGCTATTACGCACTCTTTCAATGATGGCTGCTTCTAAGCCAACATCCTAGTTGTCTAAGCAACTCCACATCCTTTTCCACTTAACGCAGACTTAGGGACCTTAGCCGGTGGTCTGGGCTGTTTCCCTCTCGACGACGGATCTTAGCACTCGCCGTCTGACTCCCGGGCAGCAAGTCGCTGGCATTCGGAGTTTGACTGAATTCGGTAATCCGGGAAGGACCCCTCGTCCAATCAGTGCTCTACCTCCAGGACTCTCGTACCCGAGGCTAGCCCTAAAGCTATTTCGGGGAGAACCAGCTATCTCCAGGTTCGATTGGCATTTCACCGCTACCCACGACTCATCCCCGCAATTTTCAACTTGCGTGGGTTCGGGCCTCCAGCCAGTGTTACCTGGCCTTCACCCTGGTCATGGGTAGATCACCTGGTTTCGGGTCTACGCCCGCCTACTTGATCGCCCTCTTCAGACTCGCTTTCGCTGCGGCTCCGCCTTTGCGGCTTAACCTTGCAGACGAGCGTAACTCGCCGGTTCATTCTACAAAAGGCACGCCGTCACCCCTTAACGGGCTCCGACTTCTTGTAGGCACACGGTTTCAGGATCTGTTTCACTCCCCTTCCGGGGTGCTTTTCACCTTTCCCTCACGGTACTGGTTCACTATCGGTCACTAGGGAGTATTTAGCCTTGGGAGATGGTCCTCCCAGCTTCCGACGGGATTTCTCGTGTCCCGTCGTACTCAGGATACCCCCGGCGGGGGGAGGATGCCGGCTACCGGGCTGTTACCGTCTCTGGCGGGCCGTTCCAGGCCGCTTCGCCTATCCTCCCCGCCTGCCGTGCGGGGGTCCTACAACCCCGGGATGCAAGCATCCCGGTTTGGGCTGATTCCGTTTCGCTCGCCGCTACTCGGGAAATCGCGTTTGCTTTCTCTTCCTCCGGGTACTAAGATGTTTCAGTTCTCCGGGTCTACCGTCCGCCGCCTATGTGTTCAGCGGCCGGACGCCTTCCCATGACGGAAGGCGGGTTCCCCCATTCGGACATCTCCGGATCAAAGCTTACGTACAGCTCCCCGGAGCGTTTCGCCGTTCGTCGCGTCCTTCATCGGCTCCTAGTGCCAAGGCATCCACCGTGCGCCCTTTTCTTCTTAACCACTCGATACGCGGTCATTCTTCGACGCGGCCGCCGGT